>OZ252046.1:0-1185000 GCA_965247895.1 Dehalococcoidia bacterium
AGGCTCAGCAACACGCTGGACTCTCATAGGCGGTGGTCTCGCGAAGGGGGTCCGGTCAGCGGAGCGCCTGCCCGATGAGTTTGGCGGAGCGGTCGCCCAGATACTTGCGATACCTCGCGTGCTTGGAAGTGCCTCCTCCGCGTGGACGGCCCGACTGGGTGCCCCAGAACGGCTTGTATCCGCTGTCTGCGACGACACCCAGATCTCTCAGACGGATCCCGATCACCGCGCCGCTTACGTGGAAGCGCCGCCGCAGATCCCGGCGGATGGCCCCGGGCCAATCGCGGAAGCTCGATGGAAGAACTTCGTCGGGGACGGCTGCTAGCAAGTCGGCGGAGGGTACCAATACCTCCGCAGCGAAGGCGTTGGCCCTGCGTTCCTCATCCATCCGCGGAGGCACCTGAGGATCGCACAGTGCTCCGAGGCCCGTGTTCATGATGAGGTGCCCGACCTCATGGTGCAGAGTGAACATTCTGCCCGCCGTGGTGTCGGCCGAATTGAGCGCGATCACCGGGGGGCCGCCCCGGTCCCAGCGAGACATTCCGCGTATTTCGTCGATTGGCATCGGGATGCGGAAGACGGACACTCCGGCACTCTCGACAGCCCCGATCCATCCGGACAGCGCGTCTTCCTCGCTGTCCCAGGCAGCCTGCTCCGCGGTTCCGATCCCTAAGGCTGCGCGCGTCTCCGAGGCGAGCGATGGGATGTCGAAGGAGCCGGGAGCGTGGCTGCGCGCTGCGGGCAGTGCGGCGGGCTCGTCATCTGCGAGGCGTGCAAGCACCCGCCGCGTTACCTCGTACAGGCGGTCAAACAACTCGATGCGCTCGTGTGCGGTGTAGCTCAAGTTGCTCGCGGTTCCCGGCGGCCGACGAAAGTCCCGCAGCGGCCACGGTGGCAGGTCAGGGGCGAAGAGGTCCACATAGCGCACCAGGCATATGCTCGCTAGCGCCTCGGCCTCCATGACGCTCGGCAGACGCTCACCTTGCTCTATCGACTTGATGTCGTCCGCGGTCATCGGCGAATCGGCCCGGTGCCGCTTGAGCGCCTTCGACGCGCGTTCGGCTGCCTCATCGTGGGTCAGCCCAACGCGAAGACGCGCAGCAGCGAGTGTCGCGTGATCGACGGCCACGCCGACTTCAGCTCTCTCGACTGCCATCGTGTCTCGTCTCCCGGTGTTCAGGTCGGCCGCCACACATTGAGGGTGCTGGAGGGCCGTCCGACGTGGTACCAGCCTACTAGAACAAGCCTGTCAACCCACCCCACGCAAACACAGCAGCCCGCCGAGCCGCGCCCCCCTCGCCTGCGCCAACACACGCACCCGCCCCAGCCCGGCGGGGTCGAGCAGGGTGTCGGCGGCGCGGCGGGCGGTGGCGTAGGCGGCGAGGTCGCCGGCGGCTCGGGAGCGGGCGGCTTCGAGCTGTTCGCCGATGCCGAGGGCGATCAGGGCCTCGCTCTGGGAGACGGAGGGGGCGGACTCGAAGCCGGCGTCCGCGGCCGCCGCGGCCAGCGAGGTGAGGTCGACGTGGGCGGTGAGGTCGGTGAGGCCGGGCTGGGCCAGCGGGTCCGGCTGCGGGCTGTGGCGGCGGAACGCCATCAGCGTGCCCATGCGCCGCCACGGCGCGTACAGCCGCTCCGCCTCGTAGCCGTAGTCGATCGTCAGCAGGTAGCCGCGACGGAAGCGCGAGGCGAGCGCGCGCATCGCCTCGATCGCGGCGGGCGAGAGCTCGGCGCGGCAGCCGTCACCGGGCTCGATGCCGAGCCGCGCGAAGTGCGCCGCGATCGCCGGGTCGCTCGCCTTGCCCAGCTCGAGGCGCAGCGCGCCGCCTTCGCTCGTCACCCACCACTCGCGCAGCTCGTCGCCGCGACGCTCCACGAGGTGGACGGGGAAGGCGTCGAACAGCTCGTTGCTGATCGCGATGCCCTCGAGGGGTGCGGGCTCGGCGAGCCAGTCGCCGAGCAGCGCGGTGCGCACGTCGTGGCCGCGCGCGGCGAGGGCGGCTCGCTGCTCCTCGCTGCGCCGCGGGTGGCCGTCGAGCAGGGTGACGCGCGCGGCGGCATGGCACTCCGGCGCGCGCGCCCGCAGCCAGTCGAGCAGCGCCGAGGCGAAGGCGCCCGATCCCGCGCCCGGCTCGACGAGGTCGAAGGCGGCGGGTGAGCCGAGGCGTTCCCAGCACTCGGCGATCTGGCGCGCCCAGAGGTAGCCGAAGATCGGGTGCACCTCGGGCGAGGTCTCGTAGTCGCCGTCGCGGCCCCAGGCGAGGCCGGGGCGGGCGTAGTAGCCGTGCTCCGGGTGGCCGAGGGCGAGCTCCATGAAGCGCGCGAACGTGATCCGCCCGGTGGCGGCGATCTCGCCCTCGATCACCGCCGCGAGGGGTGTCGCGCCCTCCGCGAGGGCGAAGTCATCGGCTGCCGGCTGCGTGCTCACGGCGCCATCGTAGCGGCGAGCGGGGTTGGGGGAACGGAGATGAACTGGAGGCGCTCGCCTGGGCTCGGCGCTAGCCGGACGCGCCCCCGGCGCGGAGGCCCATCACCTGCACGGTGATGCTGCGCAGTTGCTCGCCCTCGAAGCGGCCCGGCGGGAAGTCCAGCTCGACGAGGAAGACGCTCTGCCAGACGCCGAGCCGCAGCTCGCCGTTCTGCACCGGCAGCGTCTCGCTTGAGCCGATCAGCAGGTGCTGGCAGTGCGAGTGGCCGTTCTCCGGCTCGCCCTCCGGTACTTCGGTGCGGATCGTGAAGTCGTTGTGCTCGTAGTAGTCGTCGGCGGGGACGATGCGGTCCAGCACGCGCGCCAGGTCGCGCAGCAGCAGCGGCTCGTGCTCCTGCACGGTCACGGCCGCCGTCGTGTGCGCCGAGGCGATCAGCACCTGCCCGAAGGCGACGCCGGAGCGCTCGATCACCGCCCGCACGTCCGCGGTCACGTCGATGAACTCCGAGGAGTGCTGCGTGGCGTACTCGAAGCGCTCGCTGGTGATGACGAACTCGCTCGCGGGCGCGGTCACCGAGGAGAGCAGCTCGCGCTTGAGCGCCCGCGAGGGGTGCGAGGTCTGCGCCATTGCTACCTCGTTCCGTCCTGCCCGGCCGTCCCGGCGGCAACGTAGCAGTCGCCCTCGGGGCAGACGACCGCCGGCGAATGCGTGATCAGGCCGTCTCCGCGGCGATGTGGCGGCGCAGCGAGTGCACGGCCTCGGTGATCGTCGCGGCGTCCGGCGCCTCCGGCCGGAAGCGCACGTAGGCCTCGAGGTCGGGGAGTGCGACGGCGTAGTTGCCAGCGCGTTCCTGCAAGCGGCCGCGGTCGCGCACCTCGTCGAGGTCCCAGGGGAAGAGCGTCAGCAGCAGCTCGATCGCGCGCTCCGCCTGCTCCTCGTCGCCGCGCTGGAGCGCGCGGCCCTTGAGGTTGTGCAGCAGCCGCTGCAGCACCTGTCGAGGCGTGAGCGGGTCCAGGAAGTGCTCCCGGAAGGGCGTGCGGGCGCCGTAGATGGAGCGGACGATCTGCTGCAGTTGCTCGACCGATCGGCGCTCGCCGCCGCGGAACACGTCGCTGAACAGCGGCTCTTTGTCCTCGACCTCCAGTCGGGTGACGACGTGCCCGGGCAGCCCGACGGCGCGCACCTGGAGGCCGGCCCGCTGGCAGATGTCGACGGCCAGGATGGCGAGCGAGACGGGGATGCCGCTGCGCCGCTCCATCACCTCGTGCAGCAGCAAGTTGCGAGGGTCGGCGTAGTGCTCCTCGTTGCCGCCGAAGCCGAGTTCGTTGAAGAGCAGCTCGTTCGCGGCGTCGAGTCGCGCCTCGGGGCTGCCGGCCGGAAGCGCCCGCGCCGCGAGTTCGCGCCCCCACAGGTCGAGCTGCGCCTCGTAGCGGTCGATGTCGAGGCCGGGCGTCTCGGCCTCGGCGACGAGCAACGCGGCGCGCGCCAGCGGGATCTCGTCGGGCCTGCCGGCGACGGTGACGCGGAAGCGCTCGAGCAGATCCGCGAAGGCATCGCTCATTGCGGCGCTCATGCGATCGCCACCCCTTCGACGCGCCAGAGCTTGACGAAGAGCAGGGCGACGAGCGCGGCCACGCCGACCATCGGAGTCTGCGGCGAGTCCAGCACGTAGGCGATCGGGATCACGGAGAGCAGGCCCGTGAGGCCGCCGAGCCGCCGCGATCCGCCGATCCGCCAGACGATGAACGAGACGCACGCGGCAATCAGGCCGGCTGCGGGCAAGAGCACGAGGATCGCGCCCACCGTCGGCCCGGTGCCGTTGCCTCCGTGCAGCCGCAGGAAGATGGGCCAGGCGTGGCCCGAGACGGCCGCGAAGCCGGCCAGGACCGCGGCGACCTCGCTGAGGCCGACGGCGTAGGCGAGGGCGACGGCGGTGGCGCCCTTGCCTACGTCCAGCACGCCGACGAGCAGCGCGGACTTGAAGCCGACGTTGTCGCGCACGTTCATCGTGCCGGGGTTGCCGCTGCCGATGCTGCGGATGTCCTCGCCGGTGAGGCGGCGGACGACGAGGTAGGCGCTCGGCAAGGAGCCGAGGAGGTAGGCGGCGCCCAGTACGAGCGCGAGTTGCATGGTGCCCTCCGGGCCGGTCCCCCTGCTGAGGTTACCGAGGGCATGCGCAGGCGGGCAAGCGCCCGGCCGTGCGACTACTCGCGGCTGGCCCCCGGCGGCGTGCCTGGGTCGATCGGGCGGCGGCCCGCGAAGCCGCTGTCGCGCGGGTGCCACCAGGCGATCTCAGGCTCGCCCGCCTGCCAGCACCAGTAGGCCGGTTGCCCCTCGATGGTGGTCGGGAAGTCGAGCAGGCCCTGCTCCAGGCCCTTCAACTCCGCGCCCGTCTCCTCGATCTCGGCGAGCAGCCGCCGGGCGCGCTCGCCGAGCACGGCGAGGCGTCCGGCCAGCTCGCGCTCGTGAGAGCCGTGCGAGCGGCCGTTGCCGCGGAGCCGCTCGCGGAGCTGCGTAAGTTCGCGGCCGAGCGAGTTGATCTCCCCCTGCACCTCGCGCAGCGTCTCGAAGGGTGGCCGCGCGGCTGCCAGCGCCTCGCGCGCCTCGTCCAGCGTGAACTCGCGGTCGCTCATCGATGCCTCCGCCCGGCGCCGCGGCCCGTCGCGTCGCTGCCGCCGCCTCCGGGTGTTGCCACGAGGGCGGGGCGGCTCACTCCGCGAACGGCGTGAAGCCCTCGCCCGCCGGAGCGTCCGGTGGTGGCGGCGGAGCCCAGCGGGCCGCGTCCCCGTCCTCGGGCCAGTCCTCGATCACCGTCGCGGCGTCGGGCATGCGCGGCAGCGCGAAGCCCGCTCGCTCGAGGGCCTCGCCGAGGCTGGGGCCCATGGCCGTGACGAGGAAGTTCACCAGGAAGGCAGCCGCCCAGGGTGGGATGCCGAGAAAGGACCAGGGGCGATCCCGCACCCGCAGCGCCGCCACGAGCCCTGGTACGATCTCCCTGGGAGTCGGCTGCCTCATCGCGACATCGAGGCAGGCGGCGGGGCCTTCGTCCATCAGATCGGGCTCGCCCGCCTCGACGCGCCGCCGCTGTTCGGCGAACGCGCGCCCGACGGCGGCGCCCAGCAGCGCGAAGATCACGGTCAGTATGACCGAGCGCAGCCATCCAAACATCGTCCGTCCCCTTGCTGCGGAGCGCGCTGCGCCACCCGCGCCCGCAGCCGCTGGCGGCGGGCTGCGCTAAGGTCTCAGACGGTACGAGGGCGCGCCCGACGCGGTCAACGTCCGCATGGCCGGCGCGTGCCCCCTGCTGCCTGGAGAAGGGCGCCGATGTCCGCCGGTCCTCGACGCTCGCGGCCGGTCGACGTCCCGGCAGACCGCCCGCAGCCGCGCTTCGGGCGCTGGTTCTACGGCTGGACCATCGTCGGCGTCGCCTTCCTCACCACGTTCGCCCACGTCGGGTACCTCAACTCGGTGCTCGGCATCTTCCAGCCGGCGCTGCACGAGGAATTCGGGTGGAGCCGTGCGGAGATCGCCGGCGCGCTGACGATCGGTAGCCTCGCCGCCGGCCTGCTTGCCCCGTTCTTCGGCGTGATCATCGATCGCCACGGGGCGCGCTGGATGATCGCCGGCCCGGCGCTGGCGCTGGCCGCCGGCTGCCTGTTGCTCGCCGAGCAGCGCGAGCTGTGGCAGTTCTATCTGATCTTCGCCGCGGGGAGAGCGCTGGCGATTTCGGCGATGATGGCGGCGGTAGTCGTCGCCGTCTCCAACTGGTTCATCCGGCGACGCTCACTGGCGATTGCGATCGGCACGCTGGGCATACGTGCCGGCAACGCCGTGGTGCCGTTGATCGTGGCGCTCGTGATCGCGGCCCGCGGCTGGCCGGACGGCTTCCGCTCGCTGGGTGTCGTGTTCCTCGTCTTCGGGATCGTGCCGGCGCTGCTGCTGATGCGTCGCCGCCCCGAGGACATGGGATTGCGCCCGGACGGCGATCCCCCGGTCACGCCCGCGGAACGCCGCAGCGCCGCACTGCTCGATCCCGCCTGGACGCTGCGCGCTGCCGTCCGCACTCGCGCCTACTGGCTGGTCGGCGCGGCCTTCGCCCTCGCGATCTTCGGCAACGGCGCGATCAACTTCCACCAGATCCCGCACCTGGTCGATCAAGGACTCTCGACGACCCAGGCCGCGCTGATCCTCACCGTGATGTCGATTGCAGGCGCCGCCGGCGGGCTGATCAGCGGGGTGATCGCCACCCGCTTGCGCTCGCGCTGGACCATGGTCGGTGCGCTGCTGTTGCAATGCACCGGCGTGCTGCTGCTGCTCGCCGTCGACAGCTTTGGCATGGCGCTGCTCTATGCGCTCTGGTACGGCCTGTTCTTCGGGATGATGGTGACGCAGTTGCACGTGATCTACGCCGATTACTTCGGGCGCTGGCAGCTCGGCCTGATCCGCGGCTCGTTCCAGCCGGTGGCGCTTGCCTTCAACGCCGCGGGTCCGCTCGTGCTCGGGATCTGGTTCGATCGCGCCGGTGGCTACGAGGGCCCGTTCGCGCTGATTATCGCCTTCTTCCTGGTCGCGGCCGGCGCGCTCGCCGCCGCCAGCTACCCGGCGCCGCCCGAGTTGACCGCGGGGCGGCGCACAGGGCCGGGATAGACCTCGCTGGGAGCGCGTCGGGGAGACGACGCGCTACGAGCAGAGTTCGCCTATGCCGGGGCTCGGATTGTGCGGGCCATAGTTCCAGATCGAGCGAAAGGTCCGTTCCCGGGTGCGCAGGAACCGCCCGATCTCCGAGCAGATCAGGCCCGGTGCGACCTCCGTCTCGACCCCCTGGCGGTAGATCGCCGCCACCTCGCCGTGCAGTGCCGCGCCGAAATTGTCCACCGCCTGATTGAGCAGCGTGAGCATTCCTGCTTCATCCTGCATGCGCTGCGCCGACAGCGCGGCACGGAAGAGCGCGTAGGCGGACAACTCAGCGCGCCCCGATCCCTGTCCCTGTTCGACGCGCCAATCGACCAGCGAGGTGTCCGTGGCAGCCGCCGCTTCGTAGAGCGCGCGCGCCAACCCGTACTCCCCGCGCCTGAACGCCTCGTCGGCGTCCACGATCGCGTGGAAGAGGTAGCGTGTGGGACCGGGCTCCTCCTCCGAGAGGAACCCCGCCCCGGCCCAGCTCAGCACGAGATTCGTGGAGCGCACCGGTCCCGTGGGGGAGTTGGACACGGCGTCGTCCATGATCACCAGCCGTGGAGGTGTTTCCGGGCCCGTCGCCCCTGCCGACGCGGCGTCCACCTCTTCGACGCTCAACCCGGCGTTGGGACTGATCTCCAGCCCGGCGGGCGCCAGGTTCTCCAGCCTTCCGCGGTGCGTGCTGACGATCAGCAATTGTCGCTCGCAGCCAGCGTCGCCGCAGCGCAGGGCCGAGATCACCAGGTCCGGGAAGCGGTCGCCGGTCAGGTCGGCGATGGCGTCGATCGTGACGCCGTCGAGGGTGGCGTTCAGCAACACGCGTGCGGAAGTGAGCAGGCGGTACTCGTCCTCGGCGCTCTCGTAGAACCAGATATCGCCCCCGCCGTCGGCCAGCGTGACGGCGAAGGCGAACTCGCTCGCGCCGTCCCCGTCGAAATCGGCAAAGAGGCAGCGCGCGCCGCTGGTAGGGGCGAGCTCCCAGGCGGAGACCAACTCCGGCAGGCAGCCGGGCAGGTTCGCCTCCCCGGTCGCGAGGTAGTCCCGTAGCAGCAGGGCGCTCGCCAGTGGCTGCTCCGGCCGCTTGGGCGGTTCGGGAGGCTCGTCGGCGGACGCGGTCACGGTCGCCGTCGGCGTCGCCGTCCCCTCGATCGGGCCCGCGGTGGGAGTCGCGGTGATGATCGTCGCGGGCCCGTCGATGCTGCGCACCGGCGTCTGTTCCGACGCCGGCGTCGGGGTCAGCGCGACGACCCGCACATCGCCGCCGTCGCCGCATGAGGCGGCGAAGAGGGCGAGCGCGGAGAGGATCACGACGACAACTGCTCTACGGGATCGGGCCATCTTGGTACTCGGTGGCGGTTTGTGGAAAAACTTCGAGATCAAATTGAGTATCCGTGTTGACTTTTTAGCGGATGCCTGTTTGAATGCCCTCTACGCCGCCGATCCAGCGGCGCCTCGGGCGCCCCCGGTGAAGGCTGTGCGGGTGGGGAGGTTCCAATGGGCGATTTCGATACGAAGGAGCACGGACGCAAACTCGCCGCCGAATTCATCGGAGCCTTCGCCCTCATCTTCATTGGCGCGGCCGCCATCATCCAGACCGGCGGACAGAACCTGGTCGCCATCGCCATCGCCCACGGCCTTGCCATCGCGCTGCTGGTCTCCTCGCTCGGCCACATCTCCGGTGGGCTCTTCAATCCTGCGCTCACGATCGGCCTGTGGGCTACCCGCCGCCTCGATACGATCTCGACCGTGGCCTACATCATCGCTCAGTTGCTCGGCGCCGTCGTCGCCGCGCTCGCGCTGCTGCTGCTCTTCCCTGAGGCGCTGCGCGACGCCGTCAGCCTCGGCACGCCGCTGCTCGGCCGCGGCATCGACTTCGCCCAGGGTGTCATCCTTGAGGCGATCGCCACCTTCTTCCTGATGCTGGCCGTGTTCGGCACCGCGCTCGACTCGCGCGGGCCGAAGCTGGGCGGCTTCGGCATCGGGCTGATCCTCACGATGGACATCCTCGCGATCGGCACCCTGACCGGCGCGGCGATGAACCCGGCGCGCAGCTTCGGTCCGGCCCTTGTCGGCGGGGAGTGGAGCAACCACCTCGTCTACTGGATCGGCCCGATCATCGGCGCGGTGGTCGCCGCGCTGGTCTACCACTACCTCTTCGCCGAGGAGGAGATGGAGATGAGCGATGCATAGGCCTCGCAACTTCGGGGGAGGGACGCACGCCGTCTCCCTTCCGGACGAGCGTCGGGCGGGAGGGGTTCCCACCTGACGCCGCACCTTCCTTAGCAGCCAACATCTGCCGCGAAACCAATCACCCCCGCCGCACGGCAGATGCTGGTGAGAGGGCGGGCCTTCGGGCCCGCCCTCTGCATGTCCGGAGAAAACTGCCGGGATCAGAATGCGAACAGGCTAGCGTCCGGTGGAGCCGTGGCCGCCCGCGCCGCGCTCCGTTGCATCGAGGTCCGCGACGACCTCGAACGCCGCGGGCGCGAGGCGGCCGACGACCAGCTGCGCGATGCGCTCGCCGTCCTCGATCACGTAGCGGCCACCGTCACCGCTGCCGGGCAGGCAGTACATCGTCACGAACAGCTCGCCGCGGTAGTCCGCGTCCAGCGTGCCGAACACCGCCAGCACGCCCTTCGAGGCGAGTCCTGAGCGCGGCCGGAGTTGCACGTCGAGGCCCTGCGGGGCGGCCACCGCGATGCCCGTCGGCACGAGCACGGGAGCGGGGCCCAGCTCGATCGTGCCGCCTTCGAGGCAAGCGTGGAGGTCGAATCCGCTCGCGAGGGCGCTCTGGCGCTCGGGCACGCGCGCGCCCGGGCGCAGCAGCCGTGCACGCAGGACCGTGGGTTCGGGAGTCTCGCTCATGGCGCTGGCCGCGTCGGCGTCCGCTGGGTCCGCTGAGTCCGCTGAGGGGCGCGCGCTAGCCGGGTGTCGCGGCCTTGCGCTCCTGTGCCCGCGCGATGCCGCGGCCCTTCTTGGGCGTCAGCACCTCAATGGGGTAGACGTCCCTTTTGAGCATCTCGCGCGGCGGGTCGATGTAGATCGAACCCCAGCCGCAAGCCTGCTCGCAGAGGCGGCAGCCGACGCACTTCTTGGCGTCGACGACGGCGACGCCGTAGAAGTCGTGGCTGTTCGGCGCGTCCGTCAGGGAGAGCGCGTCGAACGGGCAGATGTGGATGCAGAGCTCGCAGCCGGAGCCGATGCAGTTGTCGTCGATCACCTTTGCCAGCGGCAGCTCGCGGCGGGGGAAGGTGCGGCACTGGTCGCCGAGCTCGTCGAGGATCGACTCGGGCGGGCAGACCGCGCCGCAGGCGCCGCAGTCGATGCACAGATCGGGGTCGATCACGTGCAACTCGTCGCGCACGCCGGTGATGGCGTTGACCGGGCACTTCTTAACGCAGGCCGTGCAGCCGATGCACGTCTCGATGATGGAATACGCCAACGCTGCCTCCCGTCGGGGCTGCTCTCGGCGGCGCGGCGGCGGACGCCTTCCCGCCACCCCTGGCCGACCTTGCGGCGAATCTACCACGCCCGCACGCACAGGGCGACGCCCGCGGCCGCATTCGATCGCCCGACGCGCCTTTCGGAGCCCCTCAATCGGCCTCGAAGGCGGGCTGGAACACGCCCGCGACGCTGGTACGATGGTTCCATGAGGCGCCGCATCAACCTCCACCTTCGCCGCCTGCTGACCGCGCCACGGCTGCGCGTCTCCTCCAGGGGCAAGGGGGGCAGCGACCTAGCGATCGATGGCCTCGTCTGCGGGGTTTGCGCGAGCCGCACCGAGCGCGCCCTGCGAAGCGTCCCCGGCGTGACGAGCGCCAGCGTGGACCTCGCGTGCGGGACCGCGCGGATCGAGCACGGCGAAGCGGCGCCCGACCCCGCGCAACTCGCGGCGGCGGTCGACGGCGTCGTCGTCGCGCGCCCGTGGCGGCTGAGGATCGAGGCGTGGGCGACGCGCCTTCGAGGGCTCAGGTGGGGAGGGCGCGGGCGGGACCGCGCTTCATGACCGCAACGGAGGACGCGCCGCCCCGGATCGCGATCGGGGCGCACTGCTCCGCGTCGGGCGGCCTCTGGCGCACGATCGAGCGGGCGGTCGAAATCGAAGCCGAGGCGGTGCAGTTCTTCGGCGCCTCGCCGCGCGCCTGGCGTTCGACCAACCACAAGCCCGAGGCCTATGAGCGCTTTCGCGCGCTGCGCGCCGAATCCGGCATCGGCCAGGCGTGGCTGCACGGCAGCTACCTGGTCAGCCTCGCCGCGCGCTCCGAGGAGCAGCACGAGAAGTCGATCGCCTCGGTCGTGAACGCGCTGAGTGTCGCCGCTCGGGCCGGGGCCGACGGCGTGGTGCTGCATAGCGGCTCGCACCTCGGGCGCGGCTTCGAGGCCGTGCTGCCGGAGGTCGTCTCCGCGCTCACGCGCATCTTCGACGAGGCGCCGGAGGGCCCGCTGCTCGCGCTGGAGAACGCGGCGGGCCAGCAGGGCCCGATCGGCGGCAGCTTCGGGGAGCTCGGCGCGATCCTCGGCGCTGCGGACTCGCCGCGGCTGCGCGTCTGCCTCGACACCTGCCACACCTTCGCCGCCGGCTACGACATCACGACGCCCGAGGGCATGGCGGACACCCTCGAGGAGTTCGATCGCGAGATCGGTCTCGATCTGCTGGCGGTGATCCATGCGAACGACTCGAAGCAGGAGCTGGGCAGCGGGCGCGACCGCCACGAGAACATCGGCGACGGCCACATCGGCTACGAGGGCTTCCGCACGATCCTCGCCGAGCCCGCGTTCGCCGGCCGCGCGCTGCTGCTGGAGGTGCCGGGCCTCGAGGGCGACGGCCCCGATCTGGAGAACATCCGGCGGCTGAAGCGACTGCGCGACGAGGTGGCGGCGGAGTCATAGCGCTCAGGGTGGTGGCCATGCATCGAGGTCGGCGCATCGCCCGCTGGAGGATCACGCCAGGCACGGCGCGACCGAGGCAGAGACGCGCGAGATCCTTGAGGAGGAGTGCGCGGACCTGATCGAGTAGCCGCGAGCCTCGGCGCTAGCGGCCTGCTGCGTGGGGCCGAATGCGGCGCGGGCGGCCGGCGAGCGTGCGGAACTCGTCCTCCCAGTAGAGGATCTCGACGAGCAGGTGGGTCGTCACACCCCAACGCTGGTCGGTCGGCGCGCCCTCCTCGGCGAGCCGCGCGAGCAGGCGGTCGGCCATCGAGGCGTGATCCATCTCCGGGTCGTCCTCGGCGATGCGGATGTCGGCCTCGAACTCCAGCACGGCGTCGATGACCTCGGCGGCGATGAAGCCGCCGAACTCCTCGGACAGCTGTTCGGCGGCCCAGTTCGAGCACTCGGTCGCAAGCTGCTCGTCGAGCCGGATGTCGTCGGCGTCGGGCGTCTGGGCGGTCATCGCGGTTCCGTCACTTGCGTGCTGCGTTACTCGGCGGGCGCGCCCGGCAGCGGCGCCCACGGGCCGAGGCCGCCGATGCGCTCGGCGGCGATGCGCACGAGCAGCCGCTGCTCTCCGGGCGCGCGGAAGGGGTAGCTGTCCGCGCCCAGGAAGCGCCCGGCGAGCATGTCGACGTGCTCGTCGGCGCCCTCGCTGGTGATCTCGGTAACCCGGCCGTGGATCAGCAGGGCGCTCTGCGGCTCGTCGCGGGACTGGACGGAGAGCAGCACGCGCGGGTCGCGGCGCATGTTGCGGACCTTGGCGCGCCCCTCCGAGGTGTTCACGAGCACCTCGTCGCCATCGACGTCCACCCAGAGCATCGAGAGCTGGGGCGTCCCGCTCGGGTTCGTGGTCACGAGGTGGCCGTAGGCACGGTCGGCGAGCAGAGCGCGGGCGGACTCGGGCAGTGCGACCATCGTCTGAGGCTCCATTCGCTGTCTCGCAACTCTGCGGCGAATGGTACCGCCGCCGGGCCGCAGAGGCGTTAATCCTACGTTGACGGCGGAGGAGGGGCGAACCTACGCTGAAGTCCGCAGCAACGGCGGTCCCCCGCCGCGAGATTCTTCCGATGCACGAACGGGCAACGAGTCGACGAGGCGGCCGGGCTGGCGGCCTCGCCGGCGCAAATGCGCCGGGTTCGATGGGTGGAGCGTGCATGGCCCAGGGCACGACACCGCGAGCCGCCGATGCGGGTCGCGAGGAGCCGCCCGCACTGGAGCGAGGCGCCGGTCCGAACGGGGACGGGTTGCCTCAGCCTGGCGTTCCCATGCGCGGAATGGCCGGCGGCATGGCCGACGGAATGGGTCCGGCCGGCGGATACCGTCCGCCGCTGCGCCGCACGTTCAGCGCCTTCAACTACCCGAAGTACCGTCTGCTCTGGGTCTCTATGGCGATGGCGATGGTCGGCATGCAGATGCAGATGATCTCGCGCGGGCTGCTCGCCTACGAGCTGGCGGGCAACTTCTCCGCGGTCGGCGGGCTGGCCGCGGCGTGGGGCATCCCGCAACTCTTCCTCGCGCTGCCGGGCGGCGCGATCGCGGACCGCGTGGACAAGCGCAAGGTGCTGCTGTTCACGCAGGCGGCAGTGTTCGTGCAGGCACTGGGGATCGCGCTGCTGATCAGCTTCGACATGATCTCGCTGCGCGTGCTGTTCGCATTCGGCATCCTGCTCGGCGCCACGTTCTCCTTCAACATGCCGGCGCGCCAGGCCTACATCCCGGAGCTGGTGCCGCGGCACGAGCTGATGAACGCGATCGCCCTCAACAACACGGCCATGAACGCGACGCGCCTCTTCTCGCCGGTGGCCGCCGGAATCTTCATCGCGGCCTGGGGCTTCGCCACGACCTACTACATCACCGCCGCCATGTACGCCATCGCCTGGGGCGCCGTGTGGCTGCTTCCGCGCGGCCGTGGACACCTCCAGGGCGCCGCGCAGCGGCGGGGGATGTTCGGGGAGATCGCGATCGGGCTGCGCTACGTGCGTGGCAACCCGGCCCTGCGGACGCTGATGCTGATGGCGCTGCTCCCGATCGCGCTGGGGATGCCGTTCGTGACCATCCTGCCGGCGTTCGTGGCGGGCGATCTCGAACTCGGCTCGCTCGGCTTCGGGCTGCTGATGGCGGTGAACGCCGTCGGCGCGCTGGCGGGATCGCTGCTGATCGCCACGCTGAACCCCTCCGGCCGGCTGGCGCGCACGCAGGCGCTGCTCGGTCTCGGCTGGGGCATCGGCCTCGTCATCCTGGGGGTCGGATCGTTCACCCTCGGCGTGCCGGGCGCGTTCCTCGCGATGATGGTGATCGGGGCCAGCTCGATGGCCTACATGGCGCTCAACAACGGGATGATCATGACCAGTTCGGAGCAGCAGTACCACGGCCGGATCATGAGCCTTTACATGCTCACGTTCGGCTTCATGCCGCTGATGGGCCTGCCGCTCGGCATCCTCGCAGACGGGATCGGCGGGTACGCCACCTTCACGCTGCTCGGCGTCGGCATCCTCTGCTTCGTCCTCGTGCTCGTGCTGCTCGTCCCCTCGGACCTCATCGACCGCGCCGCGCGGGTCGCCTGGCGCGAATCGGACGAGGCCGAGGCGGAGACGGCGGAGGCGGCCGGATAGCCGAGGCGCGGCCGGGCGGTCCCGAGCCTATTCGAAGACCAGCTGGAACTCCATGATCCCGCGGTCCTCGACCGAAATGACGATCCCCGCGCGCGGCTTCTCGATGTCGTAGTCCGCGAACACGATCTCGATCGAGGCGATGACGACGACCAGCCCGTCAGTGAGCTGGCCCTCCAGCTGTATCTCTACCTGGCGGGTGACGCCGTGGAGCGTCAAATCGCCGACCGCCGTGACCGAGATCGTCTCGCCCTCCGCGGGCACGCCGTCGAGCGGTATCGGCTCCGTGAGCGCGAAGCTCGACGTCGGGTAGGTGTTCGTCTCGATCGCCTGCTGGCGCAGGGCGCCGTCGCGTCGCGACTGGTCGCTCCGCAACTGCGTCATGTCGACCTCGACATCGACGGCGGTGATCGCGCTGCCGTCGAACTGGAGCGAGGCGGTGATCGCGCTGGAGCGGCCCGCGGCGGTGGTCGCGCCGATGGTGGCGAGCTCCTCGCGGACGCGGTAGCCGGCGAAGGACTCGCCCCGGTCCGAGAGTGTCCATACGCCGGTCAGCTCGCCCTCCGGGCGCGTCGAGGCGGCCTCGGCGGCCGGAGTGGCCGCTGGTGGCGTGGGTGTGGCGGTCGGCGCCGGCGCGGCCGTGGCGGTGCGCGTCGGGGTGGCCTCGGCAGTCGCAGTCGCGGTCGGCGTCGGCGTGGCGGTTGGGGTCGAGGCGGCCGTCGGCGTCGCGGTCGCCTGCGTGCTGGCGACGGCGCCCTCGAGGCTCACGGGCGGCGGCGCGTCGTCGCGGATGAAGAAGTACCAGCCGCCCGCGGCGACCACGGCGACGAGCACGGCCGCGAGCACTGCGGCAATCACGAGGCGGGGCCGGCTCAGCATCGTCATCCTCCTGCACGCGCGGGCGCCGCTGGCCGGGCAGCCTCGCAGAACGCGGGTAACGTGAGCGTAAGGCCCGCCGGGCGCTGGTTACAGAGGCCGCGGCCAGTGGCTTCCGAGGCTCCTCGAGCGTCTGCCCACCCACGCGTGGTGGCGGCGCGGTCGCAGGTTGGGCCAGGGAGGCGGTGTAGTATACGGCTCGGTTCGAATCCCGAACCGCGAAACGCCAAGGCGCCGCTACGCGGTGTAGCGGGCGAGGTGGGCACCACGATCGACTTCATGACGCCAGAGCAGCGAGCCGAGTTGGAGGCTTTGCGAACGCAGCGGTACGAGACGAAGCGTGCCACTGTCCCCGCCCTTGAAGACCTCTTGTACATGCCTGTGCAGGTCCTGGACCACGGGTTCGTGCGGCTTATCGACTACATGGGCGACGACGGCGCCATCGTGCAGGCGGCACGCGTCTCATATGGACGAGGCACCCGACGCAGGTCGGATGATCGTGGGCTCATCCGCTACCTCATGCGTCACCGGCACACGACTCCCTTCGAGATGTGCGAGATCAAGCTGCACGTCAAACTCCCGATCTTCGTCGCGCGACAGTGGATCCGGCACCGCACGGCCAACGTCAACGAATACTCCGCCCGCTACTCGATCCTCGATCGCGAGTTCTATGTGCCAGGCGCTGAAGTCATACGGTCTCAATCCCAAACCAACCGCCAGGGCCGCGGTGAGCAACTCTCCCCAGGCGACGCTGCGCGGGTGCAGGAGCTGCTGCGCGAGGATGCCGAACGTGCGTACAGGCACTACCAGGAGCTGCTCAATGAGCCGCCGGCCGGAGAGTCGCGTGACGAGGAGCAAAGTGGTCTGGCGCGTGAGCTCGCCCGGATGAACCTGTCGCTCAATTTCTACACGCAGTGGTACTGGAAGATTGACCTCCACAACCTGCTGCACTTCCTGTCGCTACGGGCGGACGAGCATGCCCAGTACGAAATCCGTGTGTACGCGGATGCGATTCTCGATCGCGTTGTGAAGCCCTGGGTGCCGCTCGCCTACGAGGCGTTTTGCGACTATCGGATGGGCAGCGGGCTCCTCTCGGCCGGCGCCCTGTCGGTAGTGCGTGCATTGGTCGAGGGCCGTCGCACCGAAGCAGAAGCGCTGCGGAAGGCGTCAGGAATCTCTGCACGTGAGTGGAGAGAGTTGATGGAAACTCTCGAGTTGGACGAGTGACCGGCATTTGTACGGGCCGACGGATGCCGCTCGCTACCAGGCGACCTGGCGCTCCGCGAGGTCTCGCATAGCCTCGGCATCGATGTCCAGCAGCTCGGTGAAGACGGCGGTGGTGTGCTCGCCGAGCCGGGGGGAGCGGCCGCGCACGTCGACGCGTTCGCCGTCGAGTACCCACGGCGAGGCGAAGTGGAGGTGCGTCTCGCCCTCGGGGATGTGGAGCTGGCCGCTGGCGGTCAGCTCGCCGGCGCGCACCATCCCTTGCGCGTCGAGCACGCGCTCGGCGATGACGCCGTGCTGCCGCAGCGCGACCTGCAGCGACTGCGCTTCCCACACCCGCGAGCGCGAGGCGAGCGCCGCCTCCGTATCGCCGCCCTCGAGGGCTGCGCCGAGCACCTCGGCGAGCGCGTCGAGCGAGGGCACGTCGGGGCAGCTGACGGCGATCCACTCCTCGTGCGCACAGGGCAGGCAGCCCTCGTACGCGGCCTGCGGCTCGCGATTCTCGAACTCGCGCATCAGCGCCGCCGAGACGCCGAACAGCGACGACTCGATGAGTGCGCCGCGTCCGCTGCGGTCGCGCTCCTCGAGGGCGCGCAGCAGGCCGAGGGCGAGCGCGGCGGCGCAGACCGGGTCCGGGTAGGCGATGCTGCGGTCGGACCAGGGGCGATCCGGGCCGGCATAGCCGAAGCCGCACATCAGCAGCATCCCGTAGCCGTAGCCGGTCATTCCCTCGAGCTGGCTGCCGGGCTGATACGCCGAGAGCCGTCCGATCACGAGCTGCGGGTTGGTCGCCCACAGCTCGTCCTCGTGGAGGCCGAGGCGGCGTGCCCGGTCGCCGCCGGGCGTGAGGTTGGAGAGCAGCACGTCCGCCTGCGCGACGAGCCGGTGCAGCAGCGCGCGGCCCTCCTCGGTCGTGAGGTCGAGGACGACGCTCTCCTTGCCGCGGTTGACCTCGCGGAAGCCGCCGGAGCGATCCCAGTCGGCTTCGCCCTCGGCGTGCGGGTCGAGGTAGGTCGTGATCGGCCGCACGTCGTCGAGGCGGCGGCGCGATTCGACCTTGATTACGCGCGCGCCGAGCTGCGCGAGCAGCTGCCCCGCGTAGGGCGTCGCCCAGACGGTGCTGACGTCGACCACAAGCATGCCCGCGAGCGGGCGGCGCGGATCGCGGGCGGCGCGGACGGCGCCGGCCTCGGTGGCCTCGCGCGGCGGCGGTGCGTCGGTCTGCGGAGCGAGGGTGGTGCGGTAGAGCCACTGTGCGTGGTCGGGCTCGCCATCGAGCTGCTCCTGCAGCGCCGCCGCCTGCTCCGGGCGGTTCGCGAGCGCGAAGGGCAGGCGGTGGCGCAGCGAGAGATCGAGGATCTCCTCGCGCGTGTGTTCCGCCAGCCAGGCGGCGACGCGCGGGGCCAGCACCTCGACGCCGTCGAGGCGGCCCTGCTGGCTGCCGAAGATCTCCCAGCGCGCCCACTCCGGCTCACCCATCGCCTGCACGAGGCGCGCCCACTGCTCGTCCCTCACGATGATCGTGTAGACGGGCCCGTCCTTCGCCTCGAACACGCCCGAGGGCTGGTAGACGGAGAGGCCGAGCCGCGAGGGCGCGACGCCGGCGTAGAGCCACTGGATCGCCGCCCACGAGGTCGCGATCGCCAGGCACTCGTGCTTCGTCAGCTCGGTCACGCCGGAGGTCGCCCCGGCCAGCGCCTGCGCGCCGATCCAGAGCGCGGCGAACGAGCCGGCGAGGGCGTCCGCCTGCTGCGGCGAGAGCACGGCGGGCCGCTGCTCCTCGTCCGAGGGCGTGCCCGTGACGTGCAGCAGGCCAGCGGCCGCCGAGACAGTCAGGTCGCTGCCGCGGCGCGCGCCCGGCTCGCGGCCGAACGAGGAGAGCAGCAGCAGCGGGCAGCCCGCCGCCTCCGCGGCCCGGGCCGCCTCGTCATCGCGTCCGCGCCACTGCTCGTCGTCGAGGTCGGCGAGCAGCGCGGCTGCAGGCGGCGGGTCGCTCCCGCGGTCGAGCGGGCGCGGCTCGAAGCCGGCGCGGCGCAGCTGCAGCGCCGCCCACTCGATGGCGGGCGTGCGCCCGGCGAGCAGGACGGGCGGGCGTTCCTCGCCGGCGTCTCCGGCGCCCGCGGCGCTCAGACGGGCAGCTCGCTGCTCGTGCGCTCGGCGGGCTGGATCGGGCGGCGCTCGCTGCTCACGCCGAACTCGGGCGTGCCGATGGCGGCGGCGCCGTTCGTCACCTCGGCCCAGTGCGCGTGGTTCGCCTCGTGGATGCTGAAGCAGGCCTTGAGCGCGGTGTAGAAGCCCTGCGCGTCCTGCGTCTGGTTGACCGACTCCTTGATCAGCAGCGCGGCGAACGAGGGCACCTCGGCGATCCGCTTCGCGAGGTTCAGTGTCTCGTCATCGAGCGCAGCGCGGTCGAAGACCTTGTTCACCATGCCGAGCCGGTAGGCCTCGTTGGCGTCGATCGAGTCGCCGGTCAGCAGCAGCTCCTTCGCCTTGCGCGGTCCCAGCTCCCAGGGGTGCGCGAAGTACTCGAGGCCGCACATGCCGAGCCGCGCCCCGACCACATCCACGAACACCGCGTCGTCCGAGGCGCAGATCAGGTCGCAGCACCAGGCGAGCATCAGCCCGGCGGAGATGCAGTAGCCGTGCACCTGCGCGATCGTGATCTTGCGCAGGTCGCGCCAGCGGCGCGTGTTCTCGAAGTAGTGCCGGAACTCGCGCAGCCAGCGCTCCTCGGTGCCTCGCCGGTCGGTGGCCGCGCGCATCGCCTCGTTCTCCGCGAGGCGCTCCGGCGTCCCGAGGTCGTGACCGGCGGAGAAGGCGGGGCCGAGCCCGCCGAGGATCACGACGCGCACATCCTCGTCGGCCTCGGCGCGCAGGAACGCCTCGTCCAGCTCGCCGAGCAGGCCGTAGTTCTGGGCGTTGCGCGCATCCGGGCGGTTGAGCCAGATGCGGGCGATGCGGCCCTCGTGCAGCGTCTCGTAGATGACAAAGCGCCCGTCGGCCATCGTCTGCTCCGTTCCCGCGCGGCCCGGCAGCGTGCCGAGGCGTTGCGGATGATAGCGGAGCGCCGTCTTGACGAGATCGCCGGGCGCGGGCCAGTGTGCGCGTGGGACGGCGCGGATGCCCGGTGAGCACGTACGTCAACCAATCGTCTACCTCAGGGCGATGCCCGATCGCATCGAGATCGGGGCGTGGGGAAACCCCTACATGGTGTGCCCTGCCTGCGAGCGGGGCGCGCTCCAGGGAATGCACGATCCGCAGGGCTACGGCTCGATGCTGATCTGCCTGCGCGGCTGTGGTCAGCGCTTCTGGATCGACAAGCCGGACCCGAAGGACCCCCCGACTAGGCCGGCGCCTCGGTCCAGCGATCCTGCATGACGACGTCGTCGAGGGCTGCCCGGCGGTTCGGGCCGTAGTCGCGGGTGGGCCAGCCGAGCGGGATGATCGCGGCGCTCTCGATGCCGTCGGGGATGCCGAGCACCTCGTGCAGCTCGTCCTTGCGCCGGCGGTGCAGCGTGGTCAGCACCGTGCCGAGGCCAAGCGCTCGCGCGGCGAGCATCAGGTTCTGGCAGGCGGGATAGATCGAGGCTCCCGTCTGGAAGCCCGCGCTTCCGGAGGGCGGCGTCGAGACGCAGGCGACGATCAGCACCGGGGCCTGGTCCATTGGCATGCGCTCGTCGTCGGGCGAGACCTGCGCGACCTGCGCGATGCGGTAGATGTCGGCGCGCGCGCGATCGTAGACCTCGCGGATCCGCGCCTTCTGCTCCGCGTCGCGCACGACGATGAAGCGCCAGGGCTGCGTGTTGGACCCGGAGGGCGCGTGGATCGCGGCCTGCAGCACCGCGCGCACGTGCTCCTCGCTGACCTCGCGATCGGACCAGGCGCGGACGGCGCGCTGGTGGCGGAAGAGCTCGCCCGCTTCGTCGATTGGCTTCATGGCTTCTCCTCGCCGCGCCGCCTCACCCTAACCTGTCCCACTCCCGAGCAGGGGTGACGGGTACCGGTGCCTCTCAGCGGGTCAACGCGACGAGCCAGATGCCGCCGGCCACGAACCCGAGGCCGGCACCCATCGCGATGGCTTCGGCTCGATCACTGGCTTTCCGATAGAACTCCGCTACAACCAGCAGCCAGAGCAGGAAAGCGGGAAGAAGCGCGTGGGCCCACGTAAAGATCCCTAAGGATGGTCTGATCAGGTGGCGTATCGGGCGCGGTGCGGGTCGATCGGCGTACCGCGCTGCGCTGTGGGGGCCGATACCGCGGTTCAGGGGGCGATCCTGCCCCCATTCCGCTGCGGGATCGCCCGCACGAGCGATTCCGGACGCAGCGCTCCCGCGATCAGGCGAGCTGAGGCTCGGCTCGCAGCAGGTTCGCAAAGCCGAGCAGCAGCGCGAGCCGCTGGCGGTTCTTCTCAAGACCCCGGTAGCGGACCTGCGCGTACCCGAAGTGCCGCTTCACGTAGAGAAACGGATGCTCAGCCTTCGCACGCAGCGAGGCCTTCCGCCGCTCCGCCTGCGCCTCAGCGCCCCCCGGCAGCAGCTGCCGCCTGAGCCCCGGGCGCATCGCCACCTGCCAGCTCACCCCCGACCCCGCGTGCTCCGGGCGCTTCTCCGCTCCCTGGTAGCCGGCATCGCCCCAGACCGCGGTCTCAGCGCCGTGCAACAGGCGATGCGCCTCGGTCACGTCGGAGACGTTCGCCGCCGTCGTGTGCAGGCTGTGCACCAGCCCCGTCCGCGCGTCCGTGCCGCTGTGCAGCTTCATCCCGAAGTACCACTGCCGGCCCTTTCTGGTCTGGTGCATCTCGGGGTCGCGCGCTCGCTCCCGGTTCTTCGTCGATGACGGCGCGCTGATGATCGTGGAGTCCACGATCGTGCCCTCGCACAGCTGCAGCCCCTGCCGTGCCAGATGCGCGTTGATCGTCGCGAACAGCTCCGTTCCCAGCTGCTGGCGCTCCAGCAGGTGGCGGAAGTTGAGGATCGTCGTCTCATCGGGGATCGGCTCGGAGAGGCTGAGACCGGCGAACTCGAGCATCGAGCGGGAGTCGTAGAGTTCCTGCTCCATGCCGGGGTCGCTGAGGTTGAACCAGAGCTGGAGGCAGTGGATGCGCAGCATCACGCACAGCGGGTAGGGGCGGCGTCCGCGGCCCGGCTTCGGGTAGACGGGCGCGATGCGCTGCTCGAGCTCAGCCCAGGGGACGAGCCCGTCCATGCGCTCCAGAAACCTCTGCCGCCTCGTCTTGACCTTCTTGTGCTCGTACTCGACGCTGCCGAACGAACGCTGCTGCATGGGGCGCCCCTCTCCGGGTCGCCCCATGATCGCATCCGCTCACCCGCTCAGGCGAGTTGTTCAGACCATCCCTAAGCCCTGATCCACGAACGGCCAGGCTAACTGGCGAAGGTCCGGGGGTGTAAGTCCCTCGTGTTGAAGAAGGAGCCAACCACAACACTCCACGAGTCATGCGCGGGTCATTGTGAGGTGGCTCGTGAAGCGTTGACAGTGGCGCGTGCGGGCGGAGCTATAGAGCACCGAAATCGGGTTTTCTGGAGCGCCGAGACTGTGTGGATGGTCGAAGGCGAGATCGGCTGCGACGAAATGGGCGAGACGCAGTCGGGCTCCACGGTGTCGATGGAACTCAGGCACGTACGTAAGACCTTCGTTGGGACCTGGGAGGGCTCCGCGTCGTCCCGGCGTGTCGTACGCCGGGACCGCATCGGGGAGGGAGGCAACCGTAGCCGATGGCGCACGATACGGAGCAGTCTGACGGGGACATAGTAGCGATGAAGGCGGCGAACAAGATGACATGAGGGTCGGCCCCCTCCTCAGAGGGGATACTTCCCCTCCAAGCACGGGCTCACGTGGTGGCCCAGGAGAACGGCTCAGGCGAGCCGAGAGAGGTAGGAGACCGACCGTGGCACAGGGTACATCAGATGTCAGAGAGAGCAGGAAGGTGGGGGATGCGGAGTTCGTGACCGTCGGTATCGACGTGAGCGACCGCTACAGTCAGCTCTGCGTGCTCGGGGGCGGCGCTGCTGCCGGTGCTGCGGCAGATCGAGCAGCTGACCGGGGAGATGCGCCAGGCCGACAAGCAGATCGCCGCGATGTGCGCGCGCTACGCGGAGACCGGTGCGCTCCGGCAGATCGTGGGCGTCGGCCCGCTCACCTCGCTCACCTTCGTCCTCACCATCGAGGACCCGACCCGCTTCCCGAAGAACAGGGAAGTGGGGCCCTACCTCGGGCTGGTGCCCCGGAACCGCTATTCCGGTGACCGGCAACCCCAGCTGCGGATCACGAAGGACGGGGACGTGGCGCTGCGCCGGGTGCTGAACCAGGCCGCGCACTACGTCCTGGGCCCGTTCGGTCCCGACAGCGACCTCCGCAGGTGGGGGCTGCGCTACGCGGAGTCGGGTGCCGGCAATGCGAAGAAGCGTGCCGTCGTCGCGGTCGCGAGGCGACTGGCGGTGCTGATGCTCGCGCTGTGGAAGAGCGGTGAGGTCTACGAGCCGTTGCGCCAGACGCGCGCGGCCGAGGCGGCGTAGCAGGCAGCACCCGAGGAGCGAGGCGACCGGGCGGCCGGTGGGCTGCGGAGGATGCGACAGATGCCGACACCCGGGCGACTGCGGCGCGCTCCGGTCCCACAGAGGACGGCGAGTAGATGGCAGCGCCCACACCCTGGAGACAGGCTGATCATCATGCACCGGGCCCGGAGCGGCCCCTCGACGAGTGCGGTCAGCGCCTCTATGTCAAACGGCGGCCGCGAGCTGGGCGTGTTCGGCGCGGTCGGCGTCATCACGGAGCCGGCGGTAGATGACCTTGGCGAGTTGTCGTTTCAGGCAGCGCATGGCCTCCCTGGGACTCTTCCCCTCGTCGATCTTGCGGCGATAGTAGTCGTGCCCGGGGCCTGGGTGCATGCGCTGCACGTGGGCCACCAGGTGCAGTGCGGTGTTGAGTTTCCGGTTGCCCGCACGCGACAGCCGGTGTCTGACGGCATCTCCGCTGGATACCTCGATCGGGGCTGTGCCGGTGTAGCTGGCGAAGGCGTCGGCAGTGGCGAACCGTCCGATCGGGCCGGTGTGCCCGAGGATCTTGGCGGCCAGGACGTAACTGATCCCGAAGACGTCGGTCAGCGTCGTCCCGCAGGCCTCCACCACCTCGCAGGTGCGCTGCCGGTTGTCCTTGAGTTCCTTGTCGAGCCGACGGATCTCGGCGATGAGCTGCCGCGCGACATGCTTGCCTTCGATGGCGACGGGGTCGCGCGGCCGGAGCCGTGACAAGACCTGGGCGGCGCCGTCTGCGGTCAGCGAGGTCGGTGCACCTCCGGGTACGAGGTCCCGCAGATGGCGGTGGAGCCGGTTGACCGCCTGGCGGCGCTGCTGGGACAGTTCATCACGGCGGTCGGCCAGCAGCCGCAGCAGCGTCGTCTCCCCGTCGCTGACGACCTGGCGCAGGTCCCCGCGCGATGCGGCGATCTCGGCGACGCTCAGCGCGTCGAGCCGGTCCGTCTTGCGGCCGTGACCGGTGCGCAGCAGGCGGACCTGCGACGCCAGGGTGGGCGGCACGTCCACGACCGTCTCGCGGGCAGCGACGAGCTGCTGCGCCAGCAGCCGTCCGAGCCCGTCGCTGCCCTCGATCGCCCAGCGCCGGGCCGGCCATGCGGAGGCCCAGCGGAGCAGCGTCCGGGTCATCGCCGGGGAGGCGACCACCTGGAGTTCGCCGAGCTGCTGCCGGTGCTCGTCGACCGCGACCGCCGTGTGGGTGCGCTTGTGTGGATCGATGCCGCTGGTGACCAACGTTGCCTCCTGTGCCTCGTGCATGCCGGACACGGCGAGCAACCTGAATTCAGGGATGACCAGGCCTCTATCGAGCTACGCCGTGTGCGGGCACGGCCGGCGGGCAGGCTATGCGAGAGCCACACCGTCCTCGGTGGGCAAGAAGCAGGGAGCCTGCCGGCCGTGCCCTGCGGTCACCCAACCACGAATCGTGGCGAGGCGCGCTGTGGACATCCAAACAAGTCAGAAGCTCGGCACAGGCTCCGCTACCGGACATCACGAGCGGCCCAGCATCGACTAGCAGGCTGCTGAAAAACCCCTGATCCTGAGCCGCAGGGTCTCACTGGCCATTCGGTGGGCTGGCGTAGAGCCCAGAAACATTGGGCTTTTTGATGTCGCGGCCAGCGCGATTTCAGCCCAAGAGCGCCGCCGCGGACTTTTTCATCGGCCTGCTAGTGTCCTGAGTTGTTAACGCGATAAACAAGCGGGTATGATGTTGGTACAGCGGGGTGTTGCCCGTGTGGGGCAGACGCTGGAGTGTCATGAGTACCCGACTTGGCCGGCCGACGGTGGCGGTTGTACTGAGCGACGATGAGCGTGAGACGCTGGAACGGTGGGCGCGCCGACCGACATCGGCTCAGGCGTTGGCGCTGCGCTGCCGGATCGGGCAAATGGCTCGCTGCGGCAGAAGCCGCGCCCCGGTGCACCGGACCCCGAATACCGAGATCTGGCGCGCCTTTGGCCTCAATCTGGCGCGCCTTTGGCCTCAAGCCACACCTCGTGGAGCACTTCAAGCTGTCGCCGGACCCGCAATTCATCGACAAGGTGCGCGACGTGGCTGGACTCTATCTCAACCCACCGGAGGCAGCGGTCGTCTTGTGTGTTGACGAGAAGACCCAGATCCAGGCACTCGACCGCACCGCCCCGATGCTGCCGATGATGCCGAGCGTTCCGCGACGCCAGACCCACGACTACGTCCGTCACGGCACCACCAATCTCTACGCGGCGCTTGACGTCGCCTCGGGCCACGTGATCGCGGACATGACCCCGCGACACCGTGCCCGGGAGTTCAAGCAGTTCCTCACCCTCATCGACCGCAGCGTGCCCGACGAACTCGCGGTGCATGTCGTGTTGGACAACGTCGCCACGCACCGCACCCCGGAGATCCAGCGCTGGCTCCGGCGTCATCCCCGGTTCACGTTTCATTTCACCCCGACCTACAGCTCTTGGATGAACCTCGTGGAGCGCTGGTTCGCGGAGCTCACCACCAAATGGCTCAGGCGCGGCACTCATCACGGCGTCGCTGACCTGATCCGTGCAGTGGAGGCCTGGGTCGCCGACTGGAACGAGCACCCGCGCCCCTTCATCTGGCACAAGACCGCCGACCAAATCTTCGACAACCTCACCGGATATCTCAATCGCATTCCCAACTCAGGACACTAGGCGGCACCGCCGCGCCAGAGAGGCCGCCACGTCGGCCTTGCGGAAAGACCGTCCCTCATAGAAGCGCGTACGCGAGGAGGGCCGCATCGCCCAGGTCAGCCCTGCGGGGTATCCCCGCGTACGCGGGAAGGGTCGTCGCCACCGCCGACGGCAAGCGTGAGGTGCTGGGCATCGACATCGGCACGAGCGAGGACGGGGCCTTCTGGCTCTCATTTCTCCGCGGCCTGGTGGCGCGCGGGCTCTCCGGCGTGGAACTCGTGACCTCCGACGCCCACCAAGGGCTCCGTGCGGCGATCGCGACCGTCTTCGGCGGCGCCTCCTGGCAGCCCTGCGGGGTATCCCCGCATCCGCGGGTGCGCTGCAGGACGCACTTCATGCGGAACCTGCTCACGCGGGTGCCGAAGAGCGCCGAGGCGCTGGTGGCGACGACCGTGCGCACCATCTTCCAGCAGCCGTCGGCGGAGGCGGTGCACGCCCAGCACGCCCGGGTTGTGGAGCAGCTCGAGGCTCGCTTCCCGAGGCTGCGGCGATGCTCGCAGACGCCGCACCAGAGGTCCTGGCCTTCACGGCCTGCCCGGTCGCGCACTGGCGGCAGGTCTGGTCGAACAACCCGCAGGAACGCCTCAACCGCGAGATCCGCCGGCGTACCGACGTGGTCGGCATCTTCCCCAACAGCGCCGCGGTCGTCCGGTTGGTCGGCGCGGTGCTCGCCGAGCAGCACGACGAGTGGGCGGTGGCGAGGCGCTACATGACGATGGTGACGCTGCTGCCCCCGCCGGGACGCGAGGTCACTTCAGCAGAGGAGGTGCTGCTGCAGGCTGCCAGCTAGCAAATGATCAGGATGTCGTACATCTACACCAATTTGCGGGACGTGACCAGAATTGCTACGGACAGGCCTCGCCGCCTGCCGGCTCGTTCACATCAGTCAGTGTGGCGTCCTACCATGCCTGTGGAGTGAAGGCCGACGGCTCACTCGCGTGTTGGGGCTTTGACAGACATGGCGAAGCCTCGCCACCCACCGGCTCGTTCGCATCGGTCAGCACCGGCCGCGGATACTCCTGTGGACTGAAGCACGACGGGGCGATCGTGTGCTGGGGTTCCGACGACTCCCCTTTGACCGCGCCACCCTCCGGTTCATTCCTCTCCGTCAGCGCCGGTGACGAGCTCGCCTGCGCACTGAGGGCGGATGGCTCGGTCGCGTGCCGGGGCAATGAGTTCCGCGCTCGCGACACCCCGACCGCTGGTTCCTTTAGCTCCATCAGTACGGGCTTCATACATGCCTGCGGAGTGCTCACGGATGGATCGGTTCTCTGTTGGGGCTGGGCCGCTTACGGTCAGTCCTCGCCGCCCGCCGGTTCGTTCACGTCCGTCAGCGCCGGGGACTCCCAGACCTGCGGCGTGAGGGCCGACGGCTCCGTCGTCTGCTGGGGCGCGTACTGACCGACGGGTGCAACAGGCATCCGGCAGCGCGGGCGACCAGTGGCCCGCGCCGCCAATCTGTGCCTGAGCCCGAGCGCCCCCGCGCGCTACGGCTCGCCGGTCAGGAACCTCCGAGGCACCTCGATCGTCATCAGGTCGATGGTCTCCTGCGGGATGCCGTCCTCCAGCATCGCGGGGATCGCGGTGGTGGAGAGGAAGGCGTAGCCGTTGGGGCCCGTCGGGTCGTCCGGGACCTCCGTCTGGCCGACGCGCAGCAGCGGCGTCGTGCCGTCGTGGCCGAGCATGATCTTGTCCGCCCAGCCGCGCTCGATCAGCGTCTTCACGCTGGCGTTGCGCTCCTGCCAGCTCGCCCGCCCCGGGCGGCCCGGGTAGCGGTCCATCGAGAGGTACACGCCCGCCTTCAACAGATCCTCGAGGTACTCGACGTCCGCCGTGTCGGCGGAGTGGCCGATCGCGATGCGGTCCATCGGCGCGTCCTCCTCCTGGAAGATCTCGACCTGGCGGCGGCCGACCTCGAGGAGCGCCCAGTGGTGCGTCGAGATCGGCGTGCCGGTGCGCTTGCAGGCGCGCGCGGCGCCGCGGATCGTCGAGTCGTACGCCTCGGTGACGCCCTCCATATCGTTGGCGACCTTGATCGCGCCGGCCTTGATGCCGGTGTCGCCGATGCCGACCTCGATCTCGCGCACGAAGATGTCGGCGATCTCGTCCGGGTCGCGGTTGGTGAACGACATCGGGGCGATGCGCCACATGCCTGTCGCGCAGATCACGTGCATGCCGGACTGCTCCGACATCTCGCGCACCAGCTCCGAGTCGCGCCCGAGGTCCGGCGTCGTGAGGTCGATCAGCGTCTGCACGCCGACCGCCCGCGCCGCGGCGAGCCGCTCGAGGATCACCCGGCGGCTGGCGTCGAAGTCGTACAGCCACGGATACCAGTGGTTGTCCGCGCTGTTACAGGTGAAGACGTGCTCGTGGCTGAGCGTGAACCCCAGCTCGCTCCCGTCGATTGGTCCAAGTGCGGTCTCGACCTGCGCCATCGCGTCCTCCGATTCCCCGCCACATGCTGCGGCGCCCTGGCGCCGCGTGCGCCTTCGCGGCGGCAGCGTCAGGATATGCTCTCGGCGCGAATCTTGCGGGAGGGTCCAGATGGCGGTCGAGCGAGTGCTGGTCGAAAAGCACGTCACGGTGACGCTGCGCGACGGCGTCGAGACCCGTGGCGACCTCTACCGGCCCGCCGAGGGGCCGCCCGTCCCCGGCATCGTCTGCCGCACTCCCTACGACAAGGAGGCGATCGGCGCGACCCGGGTGCTGCCCTCGCCGCTGAAGCTCGCCGAGGCGGGCTACGCCGTGCTCGTCGTCGACGTGCGCGGCCGCTACTCCTCCGACGGCGCGTTCGCGCCCTTCCACAACGAGGGCCGCGACGGCTATGACACGGTCGAGTGGATGGCCGCGCAGCCGTTCTGCAACGGCGAGGTCGGCATCTTCGGGCTCTCCTACTACGGGGCGACCACGCGGCTGGCGACGCGCGAGCGCCCGCCCTCGCTGCGCTGCGCGGTGGCGGCCATCACCGCCAGCGACTACTTCGACGACTGGACGCACTACGGCGGGGCGCTGCAGCTCGGCTTCAGCGGCACCTGGGGCATGGGCCTTGCCGCCGCGCAGCTGCTGCGCGAGGACCACGGCATCGCGGAGGAGCACGCCGGGGTACTCGCCCTCGCGATGGCCTCGCCGCTGGAGACGCTGCGCCACCGCCCGCTGAGCGAGCTGCCCGGCATGTCGCTGCCGGGCGTCGCGCCCTTCTGGGCGGAGTGGCTGGAGCACGACCGCCGCGACGAGCACTGGGAGACGCTGCGCCTCTCGAGGGACTACGCGGACTTCCAGGTCCCCGTGATGCACGTCGGCGGCTGGTTCGACCTCTTCACGCTCGGGACCGTGCGCAACTTCCAGGGCATGCATGCGGCAGGCGTCGCCCCGCAGCGGCTCTGGATGGGTCCCTGGTCGCACACCTCGTACGAGCGCTACCACGGCGATGTCGACTTCGGCGGGACGGCGCCCGTGGGGCTCTGCGGGATCGCGGACGCCTACCTCGCGTTCTTCGACGAGTACCTGCGCGGGCGGGAGCCCGAGCAGCCGCAGCCGACCGTGCGCTACTTCCTGATGGGGCAGAACGAGTGGCGCGACGCCTCGGCCTGGCCGCCTCCGGAGGCGCGCCCGCAGTCCCTCTACCTGCGCTCCAGCGGCGGGGCGCACAGCGCGCGCGGCGACGGCCGCCTCAAGGACGCCGCGCCCGAGGGCGACGAGCCGGCCGATCGCTACCTCTTCGACCCGGAGCGGCCCGTGCCGACCGAGGGCGGCTCGCTGCTCCAGCAGTCGGTCGGGCAGCCCGGCCCGCGCGAGCAGTCAGCGATCGAGGCGCGCGACGACGTGCTCTGCTACACGACCGCGCCGTTCGAGCAGCCGCTGACGGTCGCCGGTCCGGTCACGGTCGAGCTGTGGGCGGTCACCGACGCTCCGGACACGGACTGGACGGCGAAGCTGGTCGCCGTCGATCCGGACGGGCGCGCGATCTCGCTCTGCGACGGCATCCGCCGCGCCAGCTTCCGCGAGTCATTGACCGAGCCCTCGCCGGTGACGCCCGGTGAGGCCTACCGCTACGAGATCGAGCTCGGCAGCACGGCCTACCGTTTCGGCGTCGGCCAGCGGCTGCGGCTGCAGGTCTCGAGCTCGAACTTCCCGCGCTTCGACGCGAACCCGAACACGGGCGAGCCCTCGTGGAGCGCCGTCGAGACGCGCGCGGCGGTGCAGCAGGTGCTGCACGACGCCGAGCACCCCTCGGCGCTGCAGGTCTGGCTGCTGGACGAGTAGCGCCGAGGGCCCGCTAACCCGCCGTCAGGCTTCCGTGCGCTTCCCGATCTCCCGAGGCGGCATGCCGAGGATCGCGCGTGCCTCGTCGGGTGTCGCGACCTCGCGGCCGGCGTGGTGGGCCAGCTCGACGGCCATTTCGACGTGGTCGACGTTCGTGTAGGCGTCGCTGCCGCGCTTGCCGTCGAGCATCGGGTTCTCGCCGATGCCGGTGCGGATGTGGCCGCCGGTGGCGGCGGCGAGCATGCTGCTGCGGCGCAGCGTCGGCTCCCCGGGGGTGCCGTCGTAGACGGTGTTGAACCACTGGCAGTTCAGGCCCGGCGGCAGCAGGTCGAGGTACATCTTCAGGCCGTCCATGCCGGGCGGCGGCCCCAGCGAGAACTCGTTCCAGAAGATCTTCATGATCAGCGTGTCGCCGATCAGCCCCTGCTCATGGAAGCGGGCGAGGTGCCGCATGTGCCCGGTGTGCCGCACGCCGATGCTGTACTTGACGTTGAGCGCTCGCAGGTCCTCGAGCAGCTTCGCCACGAAGCTGCCGTCGTGTCCGGTGATGCCTTCCTCCGGGAAGATGTCGACGGTCGCGAGTTCGAGGCCCTCTTCCTCGTTGTGCGCCAGCTCGAAGAGGTGCGACGTGTTCTCCTTGTGGGCGCCGCGCTGCGTCGGGTAGACGAGCACGTCCGGGCACTCCGCGCGGATCAGCCGGTAGCACTCGAGGTACATCTCCGTGCCGTGCTGCCACAGGTTCTCGCCCTGCTCGTCGCGCGGGTGGTAGTGGATGATCGCCGCGCCCGCTTTCGCGGCGGCGATGCCGTCGCGCGCGCCTTCCTCGGGGCCGTAGGGGACGTTCGGATTGTCCTCCTTGCGCGCCGACTCGTTGATCGAGGCTTCGATGATCAGCTTTTCCATCGCTCTGTCCTCTCCTGGTCGCGGGGCCGTCGCCGCCGCGCTGCGCTCAGCGTGCGGCGGTGACGCCGCGGTCGTGCAACTGCTCGATGTCGGACCAGTCGTAGCCGAGGTCGAGCAGGATCTCCTCGGTGTGCTGTCCCAGCTCCGGCGCGGGTCCGCGCACGCCGCCCGGCGTCTCGCTGAGCTGCACCGGCATGCCGATCGTGCGGTGGCCGGGGAAGGTCGGGTGCTCGAGGTCGATCAGGTAGCCGTTCTGCCAGTGCTGCGGCTCGGCGGCCACACCTGCGTAGTCGTAGACCGGCCCGCACGGGACCTCCGCCTCGACGAGGGCGCTCAGCCACTCCTCGCGCGTCTTCGTGGCGAAGACCGCGCGGAACTCCTCGAGCAGCCACGGCCCGTTGTCGAAGCGCGCGAAGGGCTCGGCCGAGCGCGGGTCATCGATCAGGTCCTCGCGCTCCAGCACGCGGCAGATTCGCGGCCAGAACTTCGGGTCGAGGCCCGCGATCGTGAACCACTCGCCGTCGGAAGCCTCGTACCAGCTGAAGGCTGCGTTGCGCGAGACCCCGGGATCGCGGCGCTCCTGCTTGCCCGTGTGCAGGTAGGTCAGCAGCGAGAAGCCCTGGAGCGAGATCATCGCGCCGAGCTGGGAGACGTCGACCTTCTGGCCCACGCCGAAGCGCTCGCGGGCGAGCAGCGCCGTCATCACGCCGTAGGCGAGGGTGATCCCGCCGACCTGGTCGGCGAGCCCCCAGGCGACGGAGGTGGGCATGCCGCCCGGTCCGCCGCCCTGCCCGACGAGCGCCCCGCTCATGCCCTGCGCGACGTGATCGAAGGAGCCGCGCGTGCTCCACTCGCCCTCCGGCCCGAAGCCGCTGTTGACCGCGTAGATCAGCTTCGGATTCAGCTTCACGGACTCGTCGTAGCCGATGCCGAGCCTGTCCATGACGCCGGGGCGGAAGTTCTCCACCATCACGTCGATCTCCGGCACGAGCTTGCGGATGACCTCGCGCCCCTCGTCGCTGCGCAGTTCGAGCGTGATGCTGCGCTTGCCGCGGTTGAGCGCCTCGAAGTAGGCGGAGAAGCCGTCGGGCAGCCGCATGACCGAGCGGCCCGGGTCGCCGTCGCCGGGCAGTTCCACCTTCAGCACCTCGGCGCCCATGTCGGCGAGCATCTGCGTGCCGTGCGGGCCGTTCTGGTAGCGGGTGAAGTCTAGGATGCGAATCCCCTCGAGTGGTGACGTCATGGCGTGCTCCTTCCGCACCGCGATCGAGGCTGATCCGGCGCGCGTCGCTGGTCGTCTCCGGGGCCAGACTTAGCACAAGCGGAGATAGCCTGTCGCGTTCCGGGTGTCCGGGCGCGGGCGGGCATCGTCGCTGCGGGCGGATTCGCTACAATGCACGGCGGATCGCGCCGCAGACGCCGCGAACGCCAACGCCCGAAGAAGGAGTGCCGCGCATGGTCGCCACGGACAAGCCCTACAAGGTGATCGGAACCCGCCCCGTCCGCCACGACGGAGCCGACAAGGTGACCGGACGAGCACAGTACGGCGCCGACGTGCGGCTGCCGCGGATGCTCTACGGACGCGTCAAGCGCAGCCCCGTCGCCCACGCGCGCCTGATCAGCGTCGACACCTCGAAGGCGGAGGCGCTCGAGGGCGTCCTCGCCGTGCTCACGGCGGCGGACCTGCCGGACCCCGGCGACCGCGTCGTCCCGACGATCCGCGGCCTGACGCCGCTGCGCTGGCTGCGCGGCTTCCTGCTCGCCAACGAGAAGCTGCTCTACCGCGGCCACCCGATCGCCGCCGTCTGCGCGACCGACCCGCACATCGCCGAGGACGCCCTCGACCTGATCGAGGTCGAGTACGAGGAGCTGCCCCCGGTGCTCGACGTGCAGGAGGCGATGTCCGACGCTGCCCCGGTGCTGCACCCCGACCTGCGCACCGAGGAGTTGGCGCAAGCCGCCTACAACGCCCAGGGCGACAAGCCGGCGGACCAGCAGACCAACATCGCCAAGCACCTGGAGATGGCGCTCGGCGACACCGAGGCGGGCTTCGCCGAGGCGGACATCATCGTCGAGGGCGAGTTCGGCACGACGATGGCGCACCAGGGCTACATCGAGCCGCACGCCTCGACGGCGATGTGGCAGCAGGACGGCGAGCTGATCGTCTGGACCTCGACACAGGGCGCGTTCGGCATCCGCGACAACCTGGCGATGATCCTCGAGCTGCCGGTCTCGCAGATCAAGGTGATCCCGACGGAGATCGGGGGCGGCTTCGGCGGCAAGCTGAAGCTCTACTACGAGCCGCTGGCGGCGCTGTTCTCACGCAAGACCGGCCACCCGGTGAAGATGCAGATGACGCGCACGGAGGTGCTGGAGGCGAGCGGCCCCACCTCCGGGACGCACCACCGCGTCAAGATCGGCGCGAAGAACGACGGCACAATCGTCGCGGCGGAGGGCCACTTCGCCTACGAGGCGGGCGCCTATCCCGGCTCCCCCTACGTCGCCGGCGCGCGTTGTGCCTTCGGCCCGTACGACATCCCGAACCAGTTCGTCGAGGCCTGGGACGTCGTGCTCAACAAGCCGCAGGTCTCCGCCTACCGCGCGCCCGGCGCGCCGTCCTCGGAGTTCGCGGTCGAGTCGCTGGTGGACGAGCTGGCCGCGCGGCTCGAGATGGACCCGATGGACCTGCGGCTCATGAACAGCGCTGTCGAGGGCACGCGCCGCACGGACGGCGCCGCCTTCGGCTCGATCGGCGCGAAAGACGTGATGGAGGAGATTCGCAACAGCGAGCACTACCGCTCCGAGCTGCAGGGCGAGAACCGCGGACGCGGCGTCGCGATGGGCTTCTGGTTCAACGGCGGCAACGAGTCCAGCGCCTACGCCAACGTCAACGCGGACGGCACGGTCAGCCTCGTCACCGGCTCGGTCGACATCGGCGGGCAGCGGGCGGCGCTGGCGATGACGCTCGCGGAGACGCTCGGCCTCGAGGCCACGGACGTGCACCCCTCGGTGGCGTCGGACACCGACTCGATCGGCTTCACCGGCAACACCGGCGGCAGCCGCACGACCTTCGCCACCGGCTGGGCCGCCTACGAGGCGGCGATGGACATTCGCCGCCAGCTGGAGGAGCGCGCCGCAGCGATCTGGGAGTGCGAGCGCGACGACGTGAGCTACGGCGACGACGGCATGCTCCACGGCCCCGCGGACGACGACGGCAACGAGCGCGCGATTGGCTTCAAGGAGATCGCCGGCCAGCTCGGGCGGACCGGCGGCATGATCCAGGGCCGCGCCAACGTCAAGCCGACCACCGTCGGCCCCGCCTTCGCCGGCCACATCGTCGACGTCGAGATCGACCCCGAGACCGGCAAGGTCGACGTGCTGCGCTACACCGCGGTGCAGGACGTGGGCACGGCCGTGCACCCCTCGTACGTCGAGGGTCAGATCCAGGGCGGCGTCCAGCAGGGCGTCGGCATGGCGCTCAGCGAGGGCTACGACTTCGACCAGACCGGCCGCATGCGCAACTCGAGCCTGCTCGACTACCGCATGCCGACGGCGCTCGACCTGCCGATGATCGAGACGATCCTCGTCGAGGTGCCCAACCCGGGTCACCCCTACGGCGTGCGCGGCGTCGGCGAGGTGCCGATCGTGCCGCCGCTGGCGGCGGTCGCGAACGCAATCGAGGACGCGATCGGCGTGCGCATGCGCAAGCTGCCCGCCACGCCGGAGACGATCCTCGCCGAGCTGTACCCGGAGGAATAGCCGCCCGGCCGCCGGTCGCGGCCGCGACGAGCCAACGTCGGCGGAAGCCGACCGGCGGGAGTTGCGATGTATCTGAACGAGTTCGCGCAGGACCTCGACGCCCTCGACATGACGGATGCCGAGGAGTTCGGCAGCCTGCTGCAGAGCGCGAGCGACCTCGGCATCGCGCACCAGCCGGGCGTGCGCTACGTCTCGCGCAATACCGTGGTGCAGCGGCAGCGCTTCCACTTCCTCGAGTGGGGCGATCCCGCCGCGCCGCCGCTGCTGCTGCTGCACGGCGGCAACCAGTCCGGGCACTCCTGGGACCTGGTCAGTCTTCACCTGGCGGGCCGCTACCGCGTGCTGGCGCTCGACCAGCGCGGGCACGGCGACAGCGAGTGGGCGCGCGACGCCTCATACGGCATCGGCGAGATGGCCGAGGACGCGATCGCCTTCATCGCGCAGCAGGGCCTCGAGCGCCCGATCGTGATGGGGCACTCGATGGGCGGGCGGGTCACGATGGAGGTGCTGAAGCGCCGGCCGGGCATCGCGCGCGCCGCCGTCTTCGTCGATGTCGGCCCGGAGATTAGCGGCGAGGGCACGCGCGCGATCCGCGACTTCATCCAGCGCAACATCGAGTTTGACGACCTTGAGGCGTTCATCGAGCGGGTCGCGGAGTACGACCCGTACCGCACGCGCGAGCACATCTCACGGACCGTGCGCTACAACCTGATCCAGCGTTCCGACGGCAAGTACATCACGAAATCAGACCGCATCCTGCATGACCCCGGCTTCCGCCGCGCGCGCGACAACGACGGCGTCCCGCTCAGCATCGGCCTCGATGTGGTGCGCGGCTTCGACCTGCCCGCGCTCGTGATCCGCGGCGGCGACTCGAGCGTGCTCACCGAGCAGGGGGCGGATGACTTCGCCGCGGCGATGCCGCAGGGCCAGTTGCGGACGGTGCCGGACTGTGGACATAACGTCCACTCGCAGAACACTCCCGGCTTCCTCGACGCGGTCTCGCCGTTCCTCGACGCGCTGACGTAGCCGGCCACGAGGCGGCCGGGCGCGCCTGGCCGCGGACCCCGGACAGCAAGAAGGCCGCCCATCGGGCGGCCTTCATTGCGAGTCTGCGAGGGGGTCTAGCGCGCGTCGGGGTCGAACTCGGGGATGAGCTCGCCGGTGAGGCGGATGCTCTCCATGATCGCGTCGTGCGGGATCGCGCCGACCTGGTGGAAGGACATCAGACGGTCGATCCCGGCCTCCTGATAGACCTTCATGCCCTCGCGCACCTGGTCCTGGCTGCCGACGATCAGGGAGTGCTGCTTGGAGAGCACCTCCCAGACCTCCTCGGGGGTGACTTCCTCACCCTCCATGACCTTGGCGACGATCAGCTGCGCCTCGGTCACCGTGTCGTCGGCGTGCTCGCGCAGGAACTGGCCGGTGAGGCCACCGCCTGCGGGGTCGGACGCCGCCGCCTCCAGCTCCCTGGCGGTGAGCACGAAGGCCTCCTTCGCCTCGAAGAAGGTGAAGGCGCCGTTGGTGTACCAGGCAGCCGCGTCGGCGGCGCCGTTCATCATCGCCTGCTGCTCGCTCTCGGCGGCGTGCACGAAGGTGAAGAAGGCAACCTGGTCGTTGACCTCCTCGCCCACCGGGTCGCACTCCTTGATCGCATCGCGGTAGAGGCCGATCCACTCGGCGACCTGGTCGAGCGAGGCCCAGAGCGTGACGCCGAGGGCGCCGACGCCGTTGCGGCCCGCCTGCTCGAACGAGGTGGGGCTGGAGCAGGCCTGCCAGAGCTTCGGGTGCGGCTTCTGGTAGGGCTTCGGGATCACGGAGATGTTGTTGATGTCGTAAAAGTCGCTCTTCCAGGAGAAGTCGTCGCTGGTCCACATCTTCGGGATCATCTCGAAGGCTTGCTGCATCTGGTCGCGCGTCTCGTCCGCGTCGATGTTGAAGGTGCGCCACTCAGGGATGGTGGACCGGGCGAGGCCGAGTTCGAGGCGGCCGTTGCTGACGTGGTCCAGGAAGGCGGCGCGCTCCGCGACCCGGATCGGGTGGTTGAAGCGGTAGGGGGAGAGCACGGCGGAGTGGCCGACGCGCAGGTTCTTCGTGTTGGCGGCGATGTTGGTGAGCATGATCTCCGGCGCCGAGCTGTAGCTGAACTCGACGGCGGTGTGGTGCTCCACCTCCCACCAGATCCCGTAGCCCATCTCGTCGGCGAGCTTCGCCTGCGCGAGGGTCTCCTCGAACAGCCGGTGCTCGTGGTTCTCGACGTCCGGGCCCCAAAGCTCCTTCGGTTGCTGCATCTCCGAGAAGATGTCGACCTTCACAAGCTGCTCCTCTTCCCTTTCCCTCTCGCAATCGCCGACCGGGCACCCTCGGTGGGCGCAACTGCGGCGGCGAGGCGTGTGCCGCAGGCCAGCATCCCGACGAACTCCGTGAGTGTCAAACAGCGCCCGCGGCGGTGGTGGCAGTGGCCGCCGGGGCCGGATCGGCGCATAGCAAAGGGCCGGCCACTGGGCCGGCCCTTTGGTGCTCGCGTGCTCCGGATTGCTAGCGGCCCTTGAAGATCGGGGTGCGCTTCTCGGCGAAGGCCATCGCCGCCTCGCGTGTGTCCTCGAGATCCATGAGCCCACTGAGCGCCTGCGGGAAGGCGATCTCGGACTGGTAGGCAGTCGGTCGCGGCCGAGCCATCATCAGCTGCTGCTTCGTGACCTGAACGTGCACCGGGGGAAGCGCGGCGATCTCTTCGGCGATGTCCATCGCCGTCGACATCAACTGCTCGGCCGGCACGACGTGGTTGATGATGCCCAGCTCGTATGCGCGCTGCGCGTCGAACTGGTGGCCGCGGATCACGATCTCGGAGCCCGGCAGCCAGTAGAGGTTCTGCAGGATGACGAACAGCGCCGGGCCGATGATGCCCGTCGGAATCTCCGACATAGCGAAGCGCGCGCCCTCGGCGGCGACGCAGATGTCGGAGCCGCAGACGATGTAGAAGCCGGCCCCCCAGGCGCCGCCCTGGACGGCGGTGATGATCGGCTTGTCGGTGTCGGGGACGCCGTAGAAGCCCGTCTTGGCAACGGGAGCGTCGGGGTCGCTGATGTCGGGGCGGCCCCCGGCCTGCTCCCGGATGTCGCGGCCCGCGGAGAAGATGCGGCCCTCGCCGCTGACGACGGCGATGCGCAACTCAGGGTCGTTCTCGAACTCGTACCAGGCCTGGCCGAGGTCGTGGCGGATCTGCGCGCCGATCGCGTTGAGGCGCTCCGGCCGGTTCAGGCGGATGTGGTAGATGTGGCCGAGCTTCTCGGTAATGACGTGCTGCAGGTCCAAGGTTGGCTCCTCGATGTTCCGGTCGTTGTTGGCTGGGCGGACTCTAGCACATCGTTCCCTTGTGGGGCGGAGCCGGGGACGGCGCTTGCGTTATTCGCGGTGGTGCCGACAATAGGCAGCGCCGGTCTGCGACGGCGAACGCCGCTCGGCCACATGTACGGAAGCTGTTGGGCGCACACACGGTGCGCCCGTGAAGGGAGCCCCCCACATGCACCTCCTGTCCGCCCTGTTGCGCCCTCGGCGCGTCGCCGAGGCCCACTGCGATGGCCCGTGCGGCATCTACGACCCCGCGTCGGCGCGCATCGCCGCCGAGGCGGTGCTCTCGATGGCGCAGAAGATTGTCGCCCTCGGTGACGCCGACGACGCGGCGACGAACAACACGCGCTCGCGCTTCACCGCGATCAAGGAGGAGCAGGCGGAGCTGGCCAAGCGCGAGCTCAACATCCTCTGGACGGACTACTTCAACCCGGAGCGCACCGCGGCCACCCCGGATCTCTGGCAGACGTTCTGGAACGCCGCCAAGCTCTGCTCCCGCAACAAGACGGAACTGAGCGTCGAGGCCGGTGAGGCACTGCTTACCACGATCGAGGAGATCCACAACGTCTTCTGGGCCTCCAAGGGCCGCGCCGACGTCCCGTTCTACCGGGCCGGCTAGCCGGCCCGGCAACCCGACGGCCGGCAGGCCGCTCGCGAGCGGCCTCGTGCGAGTCCTCGCCTGCTGCGTAGCGGCGGGTGCGATCGCCTGGCTCGCGCTGCGCCTCGGGCGGCGCTTCGCGCGCTACGAGATCGCGGGCGAGAGCATGCTGCCGGCGTTGCGCCCGCGCGACTGGGTGCTCGTCGACCGGCGTGCCTACGCGTATCGAGAGCCGCGCGAGGGCGAGATCGCGCTCGTGCGCGATCCCCGCGATCCGCGACGCACGCTGGTCAAACGCATCGGTGCCTGCGAGCCCGGCGGCGAGTTCTTCCTGCTCGGGGACAACGCGGAGGCCAGTACGGACAGCCGCACGCTCGGCGCGTTCCCGCCGCAGGCGCTGCTCGGGCGCGTACGCTGGCGCTACTGGCCGCCCCCGCCCGGCATCGAGTTCCCGACGCCCGCACAGCGGGCGGCGGCCGCGAAGCGCGCATGAAACTCGCGACCTGGAACGTGAACTCGCTGCGGGCCCGGATGCCGCGCCTGCTTGAGTTCCTCGCCGTCCACCGACCGGACGTCGTCTGCCTCCAGGAGACGAAGACCGCCGCCGGCGACTTCCCCGCCGGGGCCTTGCGCGAGGCGGGCTACGCCGCGGCGGACGAGTCCGGCGGGCGCTGGGCCGGCGTCGCGATCCTCGCCCGCGAGGACCACGCCATCGAGGATGTCGCGCACGGGCTGCCGGGCAGCCCGCTCCCGGAGGACGCGCGCTGGATCGAGGCGACCGTCGCCGGGCTGCGCGCGGTCAGCGTCTACGTCGTCAACGGCCGCGCGCTCGACGATCCGATGTACGAGGCGAAGCTCATCTTCCTCGACGCGATGGCGGAGCGCGCGTCGCAGCTCGCGGGCCGGCCGCTCGTGATCGCCGGCGACTACAACATCGCGCCCGCGGACATCGACATCTGGGACCCGGCTACCCTCGAGGGCGCGACGCACGCGAGCGCGCCGGAGCGGGAGCGCCTCGGCGCGCTGCTCGGGACGGGGCTGGCGGACGCCTTCCGCGTCGTCGAGCCGGAGACCGTGCAGCACACCTGGTGGGATTACCGGCAAGGACACTTCCACCGCGGCATGGGCATGCGCATCGACCTCGCGCTCGTGAGCCCGGACCTGGCGTCGAGGCTGCGGTCCGCCGGGATCGATCGCGACTTCCGCAAGGGCCCGAAGCCGTCCGACCACGCACCCGTGCTGTTCGAGTTCGAGGACTGAGCGCCAGTCCGGGGGGTGTCCCGTGCCTCGGTGGAATAGCACCCGCGCCGGGCCGTATCCTGCGCGGCAGAGCGGACGCCAGCCTTGTAGTGATCGGATGTGAGCGATGAACGAGGACGCGCTGCGCACGCGGCTCTGCGAGGAGTACGGCTGCGAATACCCGATCGTCGCCTTCTGCCACACAAAGGAGGTCGTCGCCGCCGTGACGAACGCCGGAGGCATCGGCGTGCTCGGCACCACCCAGCTCTTGAAGGACGAGTTCCGCCGCGACGTGCGCTGGATCCGCGACCAGGTCGGCGACAAGCCATTCGGCATCGACACGCTGCTGCCCGCCACCTTCCAGGAGGGCAACGTCGAGGACCTCGAGGCGATGATCCCGCGGGAGCACCGCGACTTCGTCGAGCGGCTGCAGCTCGATAACGAGATCCCGGACCCGAGCACGCCGCCGCCGTGGCAGCCCTCGGTCGGCGCGGACCTGCTGCAGCGCGCCCGCGACCACATCGACGTGACGCTCGAGGAGCGCGTGCCGATCTTCGCCTCGGGCCTCGGCAACCCCGCCGTGATCCTCGATCGCGCGCACGCGGCCGGCACGAAGGTCTGGGGACTGATCGGCATGACGCGGCAGGCGCGCCGCGAGTTCGAGGCAGGCGTCGACCTCGTAATCGCGCAGGGCGGCGACTCGGGCGCCCACTCCGGGCGCATCGGCACCTTCTCGCTCGTCCCGGCGGTGACGAGGATGGCGCGGGAGTACGACACGCCGGTCCTCGCGGCGGGCGGCGTGACGCGCGGCGAGCACCTCGTCGCCGCGCTTGCCCTCGGTGCGGTGGGCGTCTGGTGCGGCACGATCTGGCAGGCGACCACCGAGTCGCACATCGATCCCTACCTCAAGGAGAAGCTGGTCAGGGCCGCGACCGAGGACTCGACCAAGAGCCGCGCGCTGACCGGCAAGCCGGCGGCTCGCTTGCGCTCGAAGATGATCGACGCCTGGGAGCAGCCCGACGCGCCCGAGCCCCTAGGCATGCCGCTCCAGCCGATGCTCATGGCCAAGCTCATGCAGGCGGTCGACGACCACCACGTCGAGGAGTTCATGAACGTCGCCGCCGGCCAGGGCGTTGGCCTGATCGACGAGATCCGCCCGACCAGCCAGGTGATCGCCGACATGGTCGCCGAGGCGCGAGCGATCCTCGCAGGCGAGCCGCTGCCGGCCTGAGCCTCGCTGCGCGCTACAGCGGCGGCCGGCGCGGCCAGCCCGCCGCCCGCTCGTAGGCGTGGGCGGCGCGGCAGACGGTCGCCTCGGCGAAGGGGCGACCGGCGATCATCAGCCCGATCGGCAGCCCCTTGCCATCGAGGCCGCAGGGCACGCTGATCGCCGGCAGGCCGCTGATGTTGTACGCGCGCGTGTAGCTCGCGAGGCGCGAGCCGGGGTCGCCCTCGGCGACAGTCGGCACGGTGCGCGGCAGCGTCGGCGAGACCAGCAGGTCGACCGTCCCGAGGACGGCCAACGCCTCCCGCTCGATGGCGAGGCGCTTCTCCAGATCGCGGATGTAGTCGATCGCCAGGCGGGTGAGGCCGGGCTCGACCTTGCCTCGGATCTCGTCGCTGTAGCGCTCGGGATGATCGCGCAGCCACTGCTCGTGGAAGGCGGCGCCCTCGACCTGGCTGATCAGCAGCCGCCCGGCGGCGGCGTACTGCGGCAACTCGACCTCGACCGTCTCGCCGCCGAGCGCGCGCAGCTCCTCGAGGGCGGCCTCGCAGGCCGCGGCGACCTCGTCGTCGCAGTCCGCCCAGAGCGGGTGGCGCGGCACGCCGAGGCGCAGTCCGGCGAGATCGCGGCCGAGCTCGCGCGTGAAGTCCTCGGGCGGGCGGTCCACCGATTGCGGGTCGGTGGGGTCGTATCCGGCGATCGCGTTGAGGATCAGCGCGGAGTCCTCGACGGTCTTCGTGAGCGGGCCGGCGTGGTCGAGCGTGGTCGAGAGGGGCACGACGCCGCTGCGGCTGACGAGGCCGCGCGTCGGCTTCAGCCCGGCGACGCCGCAGATCGCGGCGGGCATGCGGATCGAGCCGCCGGTGTCGCTGCCGAGCGTGCCGAGGGCGGACCCGGCCGCCGCCGCCGCCCCGCTGCCGCCGCTGCTGCCGCCCGGCGTGTAGTCCGGGTTCCACGGATTGCGGATCGCGCCGAAGTGGGCGTTGTCGCTGGTGGTGCCGAAGGCGAACTCGTGCATACCGAGCTTGCCCGTGAGCGCGATGCCCGCCTCGTGCAGCTTCGCGACGACGAACGCGTCCTCCTCCGGCACGCGCTCGCGCAGGAAGCCGGAGCCGCCCGTCGTCACGATGCCGGCGGTGTCGAAGAGGTCCTTGAGCGCGAACGGAATGCCGTGCAGCGAGCCGCGATCGAGGCCGTTCGCCAGCTCCTCGTCGGCGCGGGCGGCCTGCTCGCGCGCGAGGTCGGCGGTGACGAGCATGTAGGCGTTGAGCGCCGGCTCGGTCTCCTCGATGCGCGCGAGGACGGACTCGGTCAGTGCGAGCGCGCTCAGCGAGCCGTCGCGCAGCGCCGCGGCTGCCTCGGCGATCGTCAGATCCCAGGGCTGGCGCTCGGGGGCCTCGGAGTCAGCAGGCGGCGGCATGACGTTGTCCTCCCTGCCGTCAGCGCAGGCGGCTGATCGGCGTGCGTGCGATGAACTGGGCGGCGGTGATCGCGAGCAGCGCCAGGGAGGCGAGGCCGACGGCGATCTGCGGTCCGATCGCGTTCGCGACGAGGCTGACGAGCAGCGTACCGAGCGACATCAGCCCGTACTGCATCAGGTACACGCTCAGCACGCGGCCCCGGTATTCGTCGTCCACGTAGGCCTGCAGCAGCACGCTGCCAAGTGCGAGGTAGCCCGCCTGCCCGAGGCCGATAAACACCGCGCACACGAGGGCGACCCAGTAGGCCGTGTTCAGCGAGAAGACGAGCATCGCGGCGCCGATCACCGTCACGCTGAGGATCCAGACGCGCCCGCGCTGCCTCGCCGGGATCGAGGCGACGATCAGCGAGCCGGCGACCGCGCCGAGGCCGCCCACGCTGAGCATCACCCCGAGCGCGCTCGCGCCGGCGCCCAGCACCTCTTTGGCGTAGCCGGGCAGCAGCGTCATGTAGGTCATCCAGAACAGCGCGACGGAGGCGTTGTAGACCAGCAGCGGTCGCATCACCGGGTCGCGCCACACGTAGCGCAGCCCGTCGGCGAGTTGGCCGATCGCGCGCGCCGGCGCCGCAGCCGCCCTCGGGCCGATCTTTACCGGGACGAGCAGGAGCAGCGCGCCGACGTAGAACGCGGCCATCAGGTAGTAGACGTACTGGGTGCCGTCGATGCTGCCGGCGGGACCGAGCGCGCCGATCATCCAGCCGGCGAGCGCCGGCATCAGCAGGAACGAGGCGTTCTGTCCGGTGGTGTAGAGCGCCATCGCGTTCGTCAGGTGCTTCATCCCCACGACCGAGGGCGTCACCGCCTGCCGCGTCGGCATCGTGAGCGAGTGCGCCGCGGAGATCATCGAGGCGCCGGCGGCGACCTGCCAGAACTGCAGGTTGCCGCTCGTGACGAGCAGTCCCATCACGAGCGAGGCGAGCGCGCCCGCGGCCTGCCCCGTCTGGATGAATCGCTTGCGGTGCCGGATCTTGTCGGCGAGCACGCCCGCCGGTACCGAGGCGAGCAGGCTGGAGATGCCCCCGGCGAGGTGCAGCACGCCGAGCGCGGCGAACGATCCGGTGAGCTCGAATGCGAGCCAGCCGGCCAGGAACATCTGCACGCCGATCGCCGCGAAGCCCGCGAACATCGATCCGAAGAACCAGCGGAAACTGACGATGCTGAACGATTCGAAGGTGCGAACGCGTCGCCCGCCCCCGGCGACCGCTTCGTCGACAGGGATGGGGTTCTGGGGTGTCCCGGCGCGTTCGCGCGTCTGCGTCACCCGCGCATCGTGACGCATCGGCGGCGAGGCGCATAGCGCAGCAACGGAGGCGTCAGCGCGACGGCGGCGCCCAGCTGACCACGGCGGTCTGGCTGAACGGCAGCGGCAGCGCCACGAGGCCGTCGGCGCCTGCGTAGCGCTCAGCGAGCAGCTCGCGCATGCGCCCCTCGCGCGCCGTTCCGCGGCCGACGAAGTAGCGGCGGCGGTTCGAGTCGATGACCTCGTCGAGGGAGAGCGGCGGCTCGGGCGGGGGCGGCGTCGTGCGCACGTCGAAGGCGCGTCCGCGCGCGCCGAGCACCGCGAGGAACTCGCGCAGCGCGGGCAGTTCGGCGGCCGGCTCGTCGTACAGCCCCGACCAGAGCGGCTCCAGCGGCGTCCCCGGCATCCGATCCATCAGCACGACGACGCAGAGCCGCCTCGCGTGCGCCTCGAGCGCGTCGAGGAAGGCTCCGATCTCCTCGATGAAGAAGAGCACGCTCGCCGTCAGCGCCACATCGACGACCGGCGCGGCCTCGCCGGGCGCGCCCGGCGGCGGCCAGCCCGTGGCTGGCAGCACCTCGATGTTGTCGAGGCCGGAGGCGGCGGCCTCCTCGCGCAGCCGCGCCGTCATGCCGGGCGAGCGGTCGAGGGCGCTCATGCGGCGGACGCGCCGGGCGAGCGGGATCGCGAGCCGTCCCGCCCCCGCGCCGACCTCGAGCCAGTGGTCGTCGGGCCTCGCCAGCGCCTCCAGCAGCGGCAGCTCGGGCGCGGGGTAGGCGTCCGGGCCGGGCGCGAAGATGTCGGCCATCGCCCCCCACTCGTCGGCGGGCGGCGCCTGCTCGCGCATCCGCTCGCCCTGCTCGGCGGCGGCGCGCTGGAGCGCGCGCCAGGCGTCGAGCGCCTCCGCCTCGGTCGGGCGCAGCGTGCGGCGTGCCTCGTCGGGTGCGGGGGCGGGGTTGGTCATCGAGGTCACGGTACCACTGAGGCGGTGCGGACGCGGGAAGGCTGGTGACAGTCGCTTCGCTCTGACATGTTCGTGTTATGATGTGCTTCGACGGGCTCGACGCGGCCCTGGGAAGCGACGGTTCGCGATGGCAGCGCCGACCTTCGACACGCACGACGCAGTCCGCAAGCTTCGTGGCGCGGGTGTCGACGAAGAGGCCGCCGAGGGCATCGTGGAGGTCGTAGGCGATGCCACGAGCCCGCTCGTCACGCGCGACATCCTCCGCCTGGAGCTTGGCGAGCTTCGTTCGGAATTGCACGAGTTTGGTTCGGAGCTGTACCGGGCGCTCTGGATTCTCGGGGCTGGAATCGTAGCTGTCATGAGTGGCCTCACTGCAGCGGCGGTGGCCGTTGCGGCTCTCATCGGGTGAGCTGCCCACCGGGAGGTACCGAGTCGGCAAGCCCACTCGTGACGCGTGACATCCTCCGTCTGACGTTGCAGGAGTTCCGGTCGGACTTGCATCGGGCGCTCTGGATCCACGGGGCTGCGATCGTCGTGGCCCTGAGCGCCATCGCTGCCGTGGCTGTTGCCGTCGTTGCGGCTGCCGGCTGACTCGCACCTCGCGTTGACCGTCGCCGCGCCCGTGCCTACGCTCGCGGCGCTGCAAGGAGGCGACGCGTGGACTTCGAACCTGCCTACACGCCGGAGCAGCGCGCCTTCCGCACCGAGGTGCGCGAGTGGCTCGATGAGCACGTCCCGAAGGTCGAGGGCGACCAGGACTCGGACGAGAACTACGCGAAGTACCGCCAGCTCGGCCGCGACCTCGGCGGGCAAGGCTGGCTGCGCCCGACCGCGCCGCTGGAGTACGGCGGCGGCGGACTCTCCGTCGACCACGCGATCGTGCTCGCCGAGGAGATGGACCGCCACGACCTGACGAGCCCGCCCTACTACGACAGCGGCGGCAGCCTCGGCGGCGCGAGCATCCTCGTCTGGGGCAGCGAGGAGCAGAAGCGCCGCCTGCTGCCTCCGATCTTCCGCGGCGAAACCGTCACCTGGCAGCTGCTGACCGGCCCCGAGGCCGGCTCCGATCTCGCCTCGACCCAGACCGACGCCGTGCGCGACGGCGACGAGTACGTGATCAACGGCACCAAGATCTTCATCGGCGGCTCGCACGGGGCCGACTCGTTCTGGACGATCGTGCGCACCGACCGCGAGGGGGCGCGCCACCAGAACGTGAGCTGGTTCATGATCCCCTCGGATCTGCCGGGCATCACCGTCGAGCGCATGTACCTGCTCAGCGACGGCCGCGAGGGCATCGGCCGCGGCTACAAGAACACGATCTACTTCGACAACGTGCGCGTGCCTGCGGAGAACCTCGTGGGCGGCGAGAACAACGGCTGGCGGGTGGCCAGCACCCACCTCGAACTGGAGCACGGCTCGGGAGGGCGCATCGCCCGCAACGTCTGGTTCGAGCGCACGCGCGATCGTCTGCGCTCGCTGCCCGCCAACGGCGCCCACCCGCTCGAGGACGACGAGACGCGCGGGTTGCTCGCCGACCTGTTCATGGAGACCGAGGTGCAGCGGCTGTTCGAGCTGCGCAACTTCTGGATGAACCGCACGCACCAGGAGATGAGCTACGAGGGTCCGCAGGCTTCGTACTACCGCAAGATGAGCGGCCTCCGCGCCTCGCAGATCATGCTTGAGCTGCTCGGCCCCTACGCGCTGCTCAACGACGCCGAGTTCGACCCGACCGGCGGGCGCTTCGACTCCTACCTGCGCAACGCGATCGTCTCGCTGCATCCGGGCGGGACGGCGGACATCCAGAAGGTGATCATGGCCCGCCGCATCGGCATCGGGCGCGGCGAGCGCGAACGCGCCGGCCGCACGGTCGAATAGGCGGCGCACGGTGGATCTCTCCCTCAGCGAAGAGCAGCAACTTCTCAAGCAGGGCGTCGAGGACTTCGTCGCGCGCGAGGCGCCGCGCGAGGCCGTGATCGAGCTCTCGGAGAGCGATCTCGGCTACTCGCCGGAGCACTACGCGCGCGTCGCCGAGCTCGGCTGGCTGGGCGCGGCCATCCCGGAGCGCTACGGCGGCGCGGGCCTCGGCTTGACTGACGCCGCCGTGCTGTTCGAGGCCTTCGGCTACGCGGCGCTGCCGGGCCCGTTCATCTCCTCGGGCGTCGTCTCGGCGCAGATCGTCGAGGGAGCGGGCAGCGAGGAGCAGCGCGCCGAGCTGCTGCCGCGCATCGCGAGCGGCCAGGCGATCGCCGTGCTCGCGCTCACCGAGCCCGGCTATAGCTGGGGCCCGGAGGGCGTCCACCTGCGCGCCGCGGCGAGCAACGGCGACTACGTGCTGGACGGCGTCAAGCTCTTCGTGCACGACGCGATCGGCGCGACGCACTTCATCACCGCCGTCCGCACGGGTGACGACGGCGGACTGACGCTACTGGTCGTCGACGCGTCCGCTCCGGGCGTCTCCGTGCGCCGGCTGCGGGGGTTCACCGGTTCCGAGTGCGTCGTGCGCTTCGACGGCGTGCGCGTGCCGGTCTCAGCAGCGCTCGGCGAGGCGGGAGCGGCGGAGGCGCCGCTGGTGCGGGCGCTGACGAAGGCGGCGCCGGTGCTGTCCGCCTACCAGGTCGGCGGGGGGCAGGCGGTGTTCGACATGGCCGTCGACTACAGCCGCGAGCGCCACCAGTTCGGGCAGCCGATCGGTCGCTTCCAGCACGTTCAGAACCACATCATCCAGCTCGTCAACCACGTCGACGCCTCGCGCTGGACCACTTACGAGGCGCTGTGGCGCTTCGACTCCGGCAAGTCCGGCGCGGAGGTCGCCTCGCACCTCGCGAAGGCGGTGACGAGCGAGGGCTTCGTGCACGCGGTCAACTACTCGCACGAGGTGCACGCCGGCGTGGGTGTGATGCACGAGTACGGACTCACGCTCTACACGACGCTCTCGCGATCGCTCTACCACCAGTTGGGGAGCCCTCGCTACCACCGGCGGCAGCTCGCCGATCTGCTCGTCGACTACGACCTCGGGCCTGATCCCCTGGACTGACGGCTCGCCCGAGGTGGGACTTGGCACTCGGATTCTGTTCCAACTGCGGCACCCGTCTGCACCCATCCGAGACTGCAGGCGGCGATCACGGTGCGTGTCCAGCATGTGGCCGAATGGAGTGGCGCAATCCGGAGCCCGTAGCGGGAATGCTGGTCACGGCAGGCGATTCAGTCCTGCTAGCTCGTCGGCCTCGTCCCGATGGTGGCGCTGGGCTCTGGGTACTCCCCGCGAGCCGTGTCGAACTGGGAGAGATGGCAGAGGCTGCTGCGGCCAGGGCTGTTCAAGAGACCTGCGGTCTCGAAGCCAGAGTGACCGGCATCGTGGGATGGCCACAGTCGTCCTCGGACCGGACGACTGTCACGATCTCCTTCAGGGGCGAACTCAAGGATCCTGGCATGCTGGCGGCCAACCCGGCTTCTCTGGGCTGGTTCCCAGCGGACCGAATTCCCTGGGCTCGGTTGGCCCCAGCAACGAGTGTCGCTCTACGCCGTCTCCTGGATGAGGGCATTGAGAATCCGCCAGCCCACCCCCATGAGGCTGAGCCTGGTCCAGACTCTCTCCCGCCCACGGATCCGGAGATTCGTCACTGTCGTGACTGCGGGGGCCTTCTGTACCCGGTGAGCGGGGACGGAAGGGCTTGGAAGCGATGCGTGGATTGTGGCAGACCCCGTAAGGATGTCCCGGCTGTTGCCGCCAGCTTCCTCGTCGTTCATGGCGGCCGCGTACTGCTTGGAAGGCGTGCGAGACAGTCGAGACCCGGCTTTGGGCTGTGGGCGGGGCCGGCCGGGTACACAGAACTTGGCGAGTCGGTCGAGGACTCAGCGAAGCGCGAACTGCTCGAGGAGACATCACTGGCCGGAGAAATCGCCGGACTGATCTCCGTGTACACCACAGCGAGTGGGGTCGAAGTCGCCTATTTCGGCTCAGCTACCGGCGAGCCTCGACCTGGCTCAGAGTTGAGCGAACTCGCCTGGTTCGCGAAGAGCGAACTGCCCTGGGGAGAAATGTTCGACGGTTGCCCGGTGTTGGTAGGCATGCTGGCGGACAGAGGGATCCTCTTCGGTTAGCCACGCGAGATGCTGTCCCGTCGGGCGGTTACCTCGGGCCCGATCCTCTCGACTAGCGGACCGCGCGTACTGGAGAACGCGTCACGCTGGCGGCGGCTCCGATATGCGGATTCGCCCGCCGCGAATCGTGACGATGGCGCGGTTCTCCAATGTGCGGCCGTGGCGTTCGACGACCTCGGACATCACGGCGATGCGCTGCTCCGCCGGAACATCCGGGAGGCGCACGAGGCCAGCGTGCGGGACGTCGTGGAGCTAGATCAGCTCACCGAAGTCGGTGTCTATCGTGATCAGGACTCGCCCTGCCGACTCCGCGAGTTCCGGAAGGGCCCGGTCTCCGGGGTCCGGGCCGAGTGAGCGAGCTTCGAGTACATCATGCCCGTGATCGCGAAGCCACTCCGCCAAACGACGCCCGGCGCATCGATCAACCAGGAATCTCACTACTCGCCGACGGAAATTGTCGCCAGCGAGTCGCGCGCGATGATCGCGTGCGCGTAGGCCGTACAGGCACGGATGTCCTCGGCCTCGAGACCGGGGTAGTCATCGAGGATGTCCTCCGGCGCGACTCCTTGTGCCAGGAGGCTCAGCACCAGTTCCACGGACACGCGCAAGTCACGAATGATTGGCTTCCCGCCGAACACGTCGGGGCGAGCTGTGATGCGTCGGAGAAGTTCCTCGTTGGTCGGCATGACCTCACCTCACGGGTTCGCCGGCCGTGGGGCTGGCGTCGCACACTGGGAGAATACCCTTCTCGATCAGGTGCTGTTGCGTGCTGACCCGACGGCTCATGCCAGCCGTCCGCCGACGGGCCAGAGCAAACCACTTCACGCAGACCCACGCCTCGCAATGTGCGGCGGCTGAAGCTGCAATCCGGAGACCGTTAGCCGTCGCTGGACTGAGTTTCGCTCGGCTGACCGCGCTGCGCGGCCGGGAGGTCCGCCCAGGTGGGGCGACGGATCAGCATCACCGCGATCATCCCTCCGAACGTGCCGAGCGCGAAGACCGTGAATGCGGTGTGGTAGCTCCCTGTCGCGTCGAACGACCAGCCCGCGAGCAGCGGAGCGGCTACGTTGATGGGCATTTGCAGCATCGAGACCAGTCCCCGCACCGTCGCGAAGCGACGCGTCCCGAAGTAGTCGGCGATCACGGCCATCTGCATCACCAGCCAGGCGGCGTGGCCGAAGCCGAACGACAGGTAGTAGAACGGTATGAGCCAGATCCGGTCCGGGCTCAGGTTCGCAAAGATCAGCAGCCCGATTCCCATGGAGACGAACGAGAGCGTGAAGACGCGGCGACGTCCAAAGCGGTCGCCGACCCAACCTGCGGAGACGCGCAGCACCAACTGGCACGCCCCGTAGAATCCCGTGATGAGCGCCGCCGCGCGAAGCGAAAAGCCCACCGACTGGAGGTGCGGTATCAGGAAGATCGTCCAGGTGATGAGCGCCGCCACGCCGAGCGCCGAGGCGATCGCCAGCAGGTAGAGCGCGGGCGTGCGCAGCGCCTCGGCCGCACCGAGTCCGCCCTGGGAGATGGCGATACTGGACTGCGAGCGGCTTCCGACCACTCCGTCGACCGTCAGCCCGAGATCCTCGGGACGATCGCGCACCACCAGCGCGCTGGCCATGCCGACGACAAAGATCGCGATGGCGCCGAGCGTGACGGTTGAACGCCAGCCGATCGATTCGACGAGCAGCGCCAGCACCGGAGCCGCGAGCCAGGCGGCCGCGTTCCCGGCGTTCATCAGGCCCGTGGCCCGGCCGCGCTTGGCCTCGAACCACCTCATGATCGCGGCTGGGAACGCGGCGCCCGATCCGACGCTGAGCCCGAACGACATAACGAGGCTCGCCGCGTAGTAGTGCCAGAGCTCCTGGGACTGCGCGAAGATCAGCAGGCCCGCCGAGATGAAGACCGCTCCCGCGAACGCCATCCGCCGCGCCCCAACGACGTCGATCACCATCCCCGTGAGCGGCGCCAGCAGGCCCTGCTCGAAGCTTCGCAGCGAGAACCCGAAGGCGATCGCCGAGACGCTCCAGCCGAGCTCGGCGCGGATCGGCTCGATGAAGATGCTCGCTCCGATCATCACGAAGCCGAGCACCAGGAAGTTGTTGAACGACCCGGCGATCGCGATGTACCAGCCGTAGAAGAGGCGCGGCATCGGGGCATCGTGCCACGGCGGGCGCGCGGCTGCCTCGTGCGTGAGCGCGAGCCGCCATAGAATCAGCGCGGCAGCGTCGCCGGACGCATGCCGAGCCTACGAATGGAGCACGAAATTCCCGTGAGCGACCGCGACGGACACGACGGCGCCAGTCCAGACCCGCATCCCCTCGACGAGATCTTCCACCCCCGCGGCGTCGCCGTTGTCGGGGTCTCCACCCAGCCCGGCCCGGACGGGCGCATGGGTGGCAACTTCCTCAACGCCCTGCTGGAGCAGGGCTACGACCGCAAGCACGCGCTCTACGCCGTCAACCCGAAGATGACCGAGGTCCGCGGCGTCGCCTGCTACCCGTCCGTCCTCGAGATCCCGGACCCGCTGGACCACGTGATCTCGCAGATTCCCGCCGAGGGCGTACCGCAGCTCGTCGAGCACTGCATCCAGCGCGGCGTGCGCTCGCTGCACTTCTTCACCGCCGGGCTGTCCGAGACCGGCGACGAGGACCTCGCGCGCCAGGAGCGGGAGCTCGTCGAGCGCGCGCGCGCCGCCGGCATGCGGCTGATCGGCCCGAACTGCATGGGCCTCTACGCCCCCGGCCCCGGCCTCTCCTTCAACTCCGAATCGCCGACCGAGGAGGGCAACGTCTTCCTGCTCTCGCAGTCGGGCGCGAACGCCGGCTCGATCATCACCGGGCTCGGCGCGCGCGGGCTGCGCTTCTCCAAGGGCGTCTCCTACGGCAACGCCGCCGACCTCAAGTCCCACGACTTCCTCGACTACGCACTGCACGACCCGCAGACCGAGCTGGTCGTCGCCTACATCGAGGGGCCGCGCGACGGCCGCGCCTTCTTCGAGGCGCTGAAGCGCCTCGCCCGCGTCAAGCCGACGATCGTGCTCAAGGGCGGGATTACCGAGGACGGCGCGCGGGCGGCGCGTTCGCACACCGGCTCGCTCGCCGGATCGATCGACGTCTTCGACGCGCTCTGCCGCCAGACCGGCGCGATGCGCGTGCGCACGCTCGACGATCTGCTCGACCTCGCCGTGGCCGCGACCACGGAGCTGCGCCACGGGCGCGGGCGCAACGTCACGCTGGTCGGCGCGGGCGGGGGCTACGCGGTGCTCTCCTCCGACCAGATGGCGATGGAGGGCCTGACCGTCCCGCCGCTGCCCGACGACGTGCAGGAGAAGCTGCACGAGTTCATCCCGATCGCCGGGACCAGCGTGCGCAACCCGGTGGACGCCAACTTCGGGCGGGACCACCCGATGGACTTCAGCAGCGACACCGGCCTCACGCGCCGCGCCTTCGATCTGATCGCCGGCTCGCCGACGACGGACCTGATCTTCACCACCGTCGGCACCCGCTGGCACCACGGTCAGGACCACTCGCGCGACGCGAGGCGGCGCCGGCTGGAACTGACCGCCGACGAGCTCGATCGGATCGCGCAGGAGTACCACGTGCCGGTCGCACTGGTTCTGCGCGAGGCACAGATCGAGGACGCCGGGCAGCCCGCCTACGAGCGTGGCGTCGCGGTCTTCCCGACCCTGGAGCGGGCGGCGCGCGCCGTCGCCACGCTGCTCGAATGGCGCAGGCGGCGCGAGGGCCTGCCGGAGCTGTTCGAGCGCTAGGGATGGTCTGATCAGGTGGCGTATCGGGCGCGGTGCGGGTCGATCGGCGTACCGCGCTGCGCTGTGGGGGCCGATACCGCGGTTCAGGGGGCGATCCTGCCCCCATTCCGCTGCGGGATCGCCCGCACGAGCGATTCCGGACGCAGCGCTCCCGCGATCAGGCGAGCTGAGGCTCGGCTCGCAGCAGGTTCGCAAAGCCGAGCAGCAGCGCGAGCCGCTGGCGGTTCTTCTCAAGACCCCGGTAGCGGACCTGCGCGTACCCGAAGTGCCGCTTCACGTAGAGAAACGGATGCTCAGCCTTCGCACGCAGCGAGGCCTTCCGCCGCTCCGCCTGCGCCTCAGCGCCCCCCGGCAGCAGCTGCCGCCTGAGCCCCGGGCGCATCGCCACCTGCCAGCTCACCCCCGACCCCGCGTGCTCCGGGCGCTTCTCCGCTCCCTGGTAGCCGGCATCGCCCCAGACCGCGGTCTCAGCGCCGTGCAACAGGCGATGCGCCTCGGTCACGTCGGAGACGTTCGCCGCCGTCGTGTGCAGGCTGTGCACCAGCCCCGTCCGCGCGTCCGTGCCGCTGTGCAGCTTCATCCCGAAGTACCACTGCCGGCCCTTTCTGGTCTGGTGCATCTCGGGGTCGCGCGCTCGCTCCCGGTTCTTCGTCGATGACGGCGCGCTGATGATCGTGGAGTCCACGATCGTGCCCTCGCACAGCTGCAGCCCCTGCCGTGCCAGATGCGCGTTGATCGTCGCGAACAGCTCCGTTCCCAGCTGCTGGCGCTCCAGCAGGTGGCGGAAGTTGAGGATCGTCGTCTCATCGGGGATCGGCTCGGAGAGGCTGAGACCGGCGAACTCGAGCATCGAGCGGGAGTCGTAGAGTTCCTGCTCCATGCCGGGGTCGCTGAGGTTGAACCAGAGCTGGAGGCAGTGGATGCGCAGCATCACGCACAGCGGGTAGGGGCGGCGTCCGCGGCCCGGCTTCGGGTAGACGGGCGCGATGCGCTGCTCGAGCTCAGCCCAGGGGACGAGCCCGTCCATGCGCTCCAGAAACCTCTGCCGCCTCGTCTTGACCTTCTTGTGCTCGTACTCGACGCTGCCGAACGAACGCTGCTGCATGGGGCGCCCCTCTCCGGGTCGCCCCATGATCGCATCCGCTCACCCGCTCAGGCGAGTTGTTCAGACCATCCCTAGTGTCCTGAGTTGTTAACGCGATAAACAAGCGGGTATGATGTTGGTACAGCGGGGTGTTGCCCGTGTGGGGCAGACGCTGGAGTGTCCATGAGTACCCGACTTGGCCGGCCGACGGTGGCGGTTGTACTGAGCGACGATGAGCGTGAGACGCTGGAACGGTGGGCGCGCCGACCGACATCGGCTCAGGCGTTGGCGCTGCGCTGCCGGATCGTGCTCGCTGCGGCAGAAGGGACCCCGAATACCGAGATCGCCGCGGCGCTTGGTTGCCATCCGGTGACCGCGGGCAAATGGCGCAGACGCTTTGCGCAGCGGCGGCTCGATGGACTGAGCGATGAGCCGCGCCCCGGTGCACCGCGCACGATCAGCGACGCCCAGATTGAAGCGGTGATCGTCAAGACACTGGAAGAACAACCGCACAACGCGACGCAGTGGTCGACCAGATCGATGGCCGCCGCGGTGGGGATGTCGCAGACGGCGATCTCCAAGATCTGGCGCGCCTTTGGCCTCAAGCCACACCTCGTGGAGCACTTCAAGCTGTCGCCGGACCCGCAATTCATCGACAAGGTGCGCGACGTGGCTGGACTCTATCTCAACCCACCGGAGGCAGCGGTCGTCTTGTGTGTTGACGAGAAGACCCAGATCCAGGCACTCGACCGCACCGCCCCGATGCTGCCGATGATGCCGAGCGTTCCGCGACGCCAGACCCACGACTACGTCCGTCACGGCACCACCAATCTCTACGCGGCGCTTGACGTCGCCTCGGGCCACGTGATCGCGGACATGACCCCGCGACACCGTGCCCGGGAGTTCAAGCAGTTCCTCACCCTCATCGACCGCAGCGTGCCCGACGAACTCGCGGTGCATGTCGTGTTGGACAACGTCGCCACGCACCGCACCCCGGAGATCCAGCGCTGGCTCCGGCGTCATCCCCGGTTCACGTTTCATTTCACCCCGACCTACAGCTCTTGATGAACCTCGTGGAGATGCTCAACCTCGGTGGAGCGCAGTGGTTCGCCGACTGGCGGAGCTCACCATCAAATGGCTCAGGCGCGCGCACTCATCACGTGGCCGTCGCTGACCTGATCCGTGCGTGAGAGTGGAAGGCTCAGGCTGGCGTCGCCGGACTGCGGCAGAAGGGACCCCGCCCGAGAGCCATCCACCGCGGGCAAATGCGCAGACGCTTTGCGCAGCGGCGGCGATGGACTGAGCGATGAGCCGCGCCCCGGTGCACCGCGCACGATCAAGCGGTGATCGTCAAGACCGGACGCGGCAGTGGTCGACCAGATCGATCGGTGGGGATGTCGCAGACGGCGATCTCCAAGATCTGGCGCGCCTTTGGCCTCAAGACGTGGAGCACTTCAAGGACAAGGTGCGCGACGTGGCTGGACTCTATCTCAACCCACCGGAGGCAGCGGTCGTCTTGTGTGTTGACGAGAAGACCCAGATCCAGGCACTCGACCGCACCGCCCCGATGCTGCCGATGATGCCGAGCGTTCCGCGACGCCAGACCCACGACTACGTCCGTCACGGCACCACCAATCTCTACGCGGCGCTTGACGTCGCCTCGGGCCACGTGATCGCGGACATGACCCCCAGGCACCGTGCCCGGGAGTTCAAGCAGTTCCTCACCCTCATCGACCGCAGCGTGCCCGACGAACTCGCGGTGCATGTCGTGTTGGACAACGTCGCCACGCACCGCACCCCGGAGATCCAGCGCTGGCTCCGGCGTCATCCCCGGTTCACGTTTCATTTCACCCCGACCTACAGCTCCTGGATGAACCTCGTGGAGCGCTGGTTCGCGGAGCTCACCACCAAATGGCTCAGGCGCGGCACTCATCACGGCGTCGCTGACCTGATCCGTGCAGTGGAGGCCTGGGTCGCCGACTGGAACGAGCACCCGCGCCCCTTCATCTGGCACAAGACCGCCGACCAAATCTTCGACAACCTCACCGGATATCTCAATCGCATTCCCAACTCAGGACACTAGGGGGAGACATGCCCTCGATCGATGTCGTCATGCACGGCTCCGGCCTCAGCACCAATGTCGGCGTCGTCGGCTTCTGCGCCGTCGTGCTGGTCGAGGGCGAGCGCCGCATCCTCTTCGACTCGGCGCACGTCGGGCGGCGCGTCTACCTGGAGGAGCAGCTCGCCGAGCGGGGGCTGACGACGCGCGACATCGACGCTCAGGTGATGAGCCACGCGCATTGGGACCATGTCCAGAACGCCGACCTGTTCGACCACGCGCCGCTGCTCGCGCACCCCTCGGAGGTGGCGTACGCGCACAACCCGCACCGCAACGACTGGGCGACGCCGCCCTGGACCGGCGCGATCCTCGACCTGATGCGCATCGAGGAGGTGGCTGAGGGCTCGGAGCTGATGCCCGGCTGCCGCGTGATCGAGCTGCCGGGACACTCACCGGGCAGCATCGGCCTCGAGGTGGAGACGGACGACGGCCTCTGCCTGATCACCGGCGACGCCGTGCACCACGCCGGGGTCGCCGTGGCGGGGCAGAACCCGCTCGTCTTCTGGAACGCCGAACAGGCGGACGCCTCGGTGCGGCGGATCGCGCAATCGAGCGAGCGTGACGGCGCGCTGATCTACCCCGGCCACGACCGCCCGTTCCGCCTCAGCGGCGGCGAGGTGCACTACAGCGAAGAGGAGCGCATCACGCTGCTCAACGCCGGCCCCGGCCGCCCCGGCCAGACCTTCGACGAGTACGCCCCGCGCCGCGGCCAGTGGGTGATGCCGGGCATCGAGGAGCAGCGGCTGCCCGACGCGCCGGCCTAACCATGGCGCAGGATTACACGAAGATCATCACTGTCGAACCGGGGAAGCGCGGCGGAAAGCCCTGCATTCGCGGTCTGCGCATCACCGTCTATGACGTACTTGAGTACCTGGCGTCCGGCATGTCCGAGGACGAGATTCTCTCCGATTTCCCGGACCTGCAGCAGGAAGACATCCGCGCGTCGCTGGCGTTCGCCGCGGATCGGGAGCGCCGTCTCCTGTCGCTCCCTCCCGCTTGCGAGAGGGGATGAGGGAGGAGCCTCGCCCCCCTCGCAGTCCCCGCCGGACCTCGAAACCCTCGCCCGCCCTTGAGCGCCGCGCGGGGGCGCGGCGCGACGCTGCCCGTGCGCCCTCGAAGGCTTGTAGCCCGGCGGGTGTCGGACCCCCTCACCCCCGCCCTCTCCCGCGAGGGGAGAGGGGGCCGGAGGGGTCGCCCTCGGGGCTGTCTGTCGGCTGCCGAGCTGGCGGGGGCGTGGGGGCGGAGCCCCCACAGAAGAGAACATCCGAGGGCGGGTGGGTGGGCCGAGTCGCGCGCAGCGCGCTCGTCCAGATGGGGGTGTGGGGGGCGCAGCCCCCCGCGGGGGACGCGCGCCTGCCCTCAAGACTGTCCGCAAGCCGGAGGAGGCGCTACTCGACCACGCCTTCCGCGAGGAGTTCGGCGACCTCGTCCGCGGTGAAGCCGCACTCCAGCAGCACCTCGGCGGTGTGCTCGCCCGTCGCGGGCGAGGGGCGGACGGCGGTTGGCGGCGTCTCCGACATCTCGAGCAGCGGGCCCGCGTGGATCTGCGGACCGGTGATCGAGTGCTCCAGCTCCACCACCATGCCGGTCGCGCGCGCGTGGGGGATGTCCGCGACCTCCTCGGGCAGGTAGAACGGCGAGGTCGGCACGCCGGCCTTGTCGAAGATCTCCATCCACTCGGCGACGGTCTTCTGCGCGAGCCGGTCGCGGACGTACTGCTGCCATTGCTCGACCCGCTCCCAGTTGTCGGGATCGGCGGCGTCGAAGTCGGGCGAGTCGGAGCGCTCGTCCTGCATGTCGAACAGCTCGCGCATGATGTTGCGCGTCTGCGTGGTCAGCGCACCGAGGACGAGCGGCCCGTCCTTGGCGTTGTAGGAGCCGTAGTAGATGCGTCCGGAGGCGCGCAGCCGGAAGTGGTCCTTGCGCAGCGCCACCACGTCCGTCCAGGGCGCGCCGCGCGCGCGCGCCTCTGCGATGTTGGCGCGGATCACGTCGGCTACGCTGGCGTCGGTCACGGGCTCGCGCATCACGGTGTAGCCCTGGATGAAGATCGAGGAGCGCAGCAGCGAGGCGCCGATGTACTGCCCCTTGCCGGTCCGCTCGCGGTGGAAGAGCGCCGCGCAGACACCCATCGCGCCCGCGATCGCCGTCGAGTAGTCCGCGATCGGTGAGGCGCCGATGATGATCGGCGCGCCGTGCTCGTCGGTCTGGCCGTCGCCGCCGGCGATGCCGGAGTAGGCGCGGATCACGCCGTCGTTGCCGCCCTGGTGCGCCTCGGGACCGGTGGTGCCGAAGCCCGTGGCCTCGAGGTAGATGAGGTCCTCGCGCAGCTCGCGCAGCGTCTCGTAGTCGATGCCGATCCGCTGCACGACGCCGGGGCGATAGTTCGTGACCACCACGTCCATGTGCGGGATCAGGCGGTAGGCGGTCTGCAGGCCGCGCGGGTCGTGCAGGTCGAGCACGATGCCGCGCTTGCCTCGGTTGTAGCTCTGGAAGGCCTTGCTCTCGCCGGGGACGACGGAGCCGGAGTTGCGGATCGGCTCGCCACCCGGCGGCTCGACCTTGACCACGTCCGCGCCGAGGTCGGAGAGGCTCACCCCGACGACCGGCCCGGCGATGATCTGCGAGAACTCGAGCACGCGGATGCCGTCGAGCGCGCCGCCGCTCATCGCGGCCCCCTTCCGTACCGGCGCATTATGCGACAGCCCGGTCTGGCGCACCTCTGCACTGCGCGACAGGTGCGCCCGGCGCTCGACACCGGCTCGGGGCCAGGCTGCTCAGCGAGCGGTGTAGCCGCCGTCCACCGGCAGCGCCACCCCCGTGAGGAACGAGGACGCGTCGCTCGCGAGGAAGGCGGCGACGGAGGCGATCTCCTCCGGCCGGCCGAGGCGGCCGATCGGATGCAGCGCGACGAGGTGCGCGATGTCCTCGGGCGTCTCGCGGATCCTCGCCGTCATCGGGGTCTCGATATAGCCGGGGCAGATCGCGTTGATGCGCACGCCGAGCGGACCGTAGCGCACCGCGAAGCTGCGCGTGAGGCCGACCACGCCGTGCTTGGCGGCGACGTAGGCGCCGGCCGCCGGAGGGCCCTCGGCGTCCGGTTCGGGCCCGTGCGGGCGCGGCACGGACGCGACGAGGCCGAGGATCGAGGCGGTGTTGATGATCGAGCCGCCGCCGCGCTCGGCCATCAGCCGCGCGCCGTGGAGCAGCCCGTAGTAGACGCCGCTGAGGTTCACGCCCAGCGTCTCCTCCCAGCTGCCGCCCCCGCCGATTCCGGCGTTGTTGTAGAGCACGTCGAGCGTCCCGAACTCGGCCACGGATCGCGCGAGCGCGTCCTGCACCTCCTGCTCCGCGGTCACGTCGAGCTGGATCGCCAGGCTCGCGCCGCCCGACTCGGCGATGCGCGCGGCGGTGTCCTCGGCGCCGTCGCCGTCGAGGTCGGCGCAGGCGACGGAGGCGCCCTCGGCGGCGAAGCGCAGGGCCGTGGCACGCCCGATGCCGGAGGCGGCGCCGGTGATCAGCGCGGCCTTGCCCGCGAGCGAGCCGCCGTTCGTCGCGGCTACCAACGGTCGTACCTCACGGTCTGCTCGACGGGCAGGCGCGTCACGGGGCCGAAGTTGCCCATCGGGTAGCCGACCGGGATCAGCACGTACGGCTCGACCGTCTCCGGCACGCCGAGGATCTCGCGCACCGCCGGCTTGTCGACCAGCCCCAGCGTGGTTGCCGTCGCGCCGAGGTCGAGCGCGCGCGCCGCGAGCAGCGCGTTCTGCACCGCCGGCCAGACGGAGCCGCCGGCGCCCGCGCGTGCGGCCGCGTCGGCAGGCGGCTCCGCCCACTGCTGGCAGGCGACGATCAGCGCGGGCACCTCGCCGAGGTGCTCGGCCTGCCAGAGCACGGCGTTGAGCATCCGCTGGCGCTTCTCCGGGTCGTGGTGCGGCATGTCGGCGCGGCGAACGGTGATGTAGCTCTCGACGCTCGCCTTGTTGAGCGCGGCGAGGCGGGCGCGCTGCTCGGGATCGCGCACGATGATCCAGCGCACGCCCTGCATGTTGGAGCCGGTCGGGGCCTGGTTGCCTGCCTCGCAAATGCGCAGCAGCAGCTCCTCGGGTACCGGGTCGGGCTTGAGGCGGCGCATCGATCGGCAGTGAAAGATGACGTCGAAGATTCCCATCTGCTCACTCAATGCGCCTGCTCCCATTCACTCTGCACAAGGCCTGTTGGGCTCATGGCCGTATGCTAACAGGCGGTCCGCGGATGGCGGTGCGGGCCGCACGGGGTACGCGAGGGGAGCACAGCTTCGATGAAGGTCGACGACGCGATCGCGGAAATCCTCAAGCGCGAGGGGGTCGAGTTCATCACCGCCTACCCGGTGAACCCGATCATCGAGGCGGCGGCGCGAGCAGACATCCGCACGATCATCGTGCGCCAGGAGCGGACCGGTATTCACATCGCGGACGGCTACAGCCGCATCAACTCCGGCAACAAGATCGGCGTCTTCGCCTCGCAGGCCGGGCCCGGCACGGAGAACTCCTTCGGCGGCGTCGCCCAGGCCTTCGGCGACTCGTCGCCGATCGTCGTGTTGCCCGCGGGCTACCCGCGAGGCGCCACGAATGTGCCGCCGCACTTCAGCGCCCTCGTCAATTTCCAGCACATCGTGAAGTCGATCGAGCAGGTGACCGTGCCCGGCGCGGTCGCCCCCGCGCTGCGGCGCGCCTTCAACGCCGCGCGCAACGGCCGCCCGCGGCCGGCGCTGGTCGAGATCCCGAGCGATCTCTTCGGCGAGGACCTCGGCGAGCTCGACTACCGGCCCGTCGTCTCCGCGCGCTCCGCGCCGGACCCGCAGGCCGTCGACGAGGTAGCGCAGGTGCTGGTCGACGCCGACCGTCCGCTGATCTACGCCGGGCAGGGCGTGCACTACGCCGAGGCCTGGGCGGAGCTGCGAGAGCTCGCGGAGCTGCTCGAGGCGCCCGTCACCACGAGCCTGCAGGGCAAGAGCGCCTTCCCCGAGGACCATCGGCTCTCGCTCGGATCCGGCGGACGCTCGCTGAGCGGGGAGCTGCACCACTTCCTGCAGCACGCCGACGTGATCTTCGGCATCGGCTGCTCGTTCGCGCAGACCAGCTACGGCATCTCGTTCCCCAGCGGCCGCACCGTGATCCACTCGACCCTCGACCCCGCCGACCTCAACAACACCGTCGAGGTCCAGCACGCCCTCGTCGGCGACGCGCAGCTCACGCTGCAGGCCGTCATCGAGGCCGTCCGCGAGCGTGTCGGCAGCGGCGGGCGCGGACGCGCCGACGCGGTGGCGGCGGAGATCCAGAAGCACCACGCCGAGTGGATGCAGCAGTGGCAACCCATGCTCGACGACGAGAGCGTGCCGCTCTCCCCCTACCGCGTGATCCGCGACCTGCTCGCCACCGTCGACGAGAAGAACACGATCATCACGCACGACGCGGGCAGCCCGCGCGACCAGCTCTCCCCGTTCTGGCGCTCGACCGAGCCGCTCAGCTACATCGGCTGGGGCAAGACCACGCAGCTCGGCTACGGCCTCGGGCTGGCGATGGGGGCGAAGATCGCGAGGCCGGAGAAGCTCTGCATCAACGTCTGGGGCGACGCCGCGATCGGCATGACGGGCATGGACTTCGAGACCGCCGTGCGCGAGCGCATCCCGATCCTCTCGGTGCTGTTCAACAACTTCTCGATGGCGATCGAGATCCCGGTCATGCCGGTCTCACAGGAGAAGTACAACTCGACCGACATCTCCGGGCACTACGCGGACTTCGCGACGGCGCTCGGGGGCTACGGCGAGCGCGTCGAGCAGCCCTCGGACATCATCCCGGCGATCAAGCGCGGCATCGAGCAGACCGAGGCGGGCAGGCCCGCGCTGCTCGAGTTCATCACGCAGCAGAGCTACACGTACTCGCGCTTCTAGCAAACGGGAGCGCGCGCGCGGCGAGGGCGGCTACAGGCCGGCTGGCGGACCCCAGCCGCCGCCGCCCGGCGTCTCGACGCGCACGATGTCGCCCGGCAGCGCGTCGAACGTCGCCTTGCCCGCGAGCGGCAGCTCCTCGCCGTCGCGCTCGAGGGTGTTGCGACCCGGAGTGCCGGGTGAACCGCCCTGCGCGCCCCAGGGCTGCGTGATGCGGCGCTCGCTGACGATCGTCACGGTCGCGGCGCCGAGGAACTGCGTGCGGCGGATCATGCCGTCGCCGCCCTCGGAGCGCCCCGCGCCGCCGCTGCCGCGGCGCACGCTCTGCTCGACGACACGCAGCGGGTAGGCCAGCTCGAGCGCCTCGGCGGGGGTGTTGAGCGTGTTGGTCATATGGCTGTGCGCCGCCGCGAGGCCCGGCCCGTCCGGGCCGCCGCCGAGCCCGCCGCCGGTCGTCTCGTAGTAGGCCCAGGGCCGGCCGTTGCGGGGGTCGATGCCTCCCGCGGTCAGGTTGTTCATCGTGCCGCTCGAGGCGGCCGGCATCCGCTCCGGGAGCGCCTGGCTGAGTGCCCCCCAGACGGTGTCGACGATGCGCTGCGAGGTCTCGACGTTGCCTGCGTTGACCGCGACGGGCGGTCGAGCGTTCACGATGCTCGCCTCGGGCAGGGCGAAGCTGAAGGGGCGGAACAGCCCGGCGTTCGTCGGTGCGCCCGGCGGGAGCAGGCAGCGCAGCACGTAGTAGGAGGCCGAGCGCGTCACGGCGGCGACGGCGTTGATCGAGGCGGGCCGCTGCGGCGCCGTACCGCTGAAGTCGAGGTGCAGGCCGCGATCCGAGATCGTCAACTCGACGACGATCGGCAGCGGCCCGTCGCCGAAGCCGTCGTCGTCCATCGCGTCCTCGAAGCGGTAGCTGCCGTTCGGGAGCGTCGCGATCGTCGCGCGCGCGAGCCGCTCGCCGTAGTCGAGCAGGCCCGCCGCGGATCGCCGGAACGCCGCCAGGCCGAGGCGTGCGGCGAGCGCCCGCAGCCGCTCGCCGCCGACGCGCTGCGCCGCGACCTGCGCCGCGAAGTCGCCTCGGCGCTCGTCCGGGGTGCGGACGTTGCTCAGCACGAGCGCCAGCGTCTCCTCGACGAGTTTGCCGGCCCGGTAGATGCGGACCGGCGGGATCACCATGCCCTCCTGGATCAGCTCGCGCGCGACCGGCATCGAGCCCGGCGCGCTGCCGCCGATGTCCGCCTGGTGCGCGCGGCTGGCGACGAAACCGATCGGCCTCGCGCGGCGTCCACGCGCTGCGCGCGGCCCCTGCTCCGCGAATACGGGCGAGACCATCGTCACGTCGGGCAGGTGCGTCCCACCGAGGTACGGGTCGTTGAGGATCGCGATGTCGCCCTCGGCCCAGGGGGCGAGCGACTCGACCGCGCGGACGGACTCCGGCATCGCGCCGAGGTGGACGGGGATGTGCGCGGCCTGCGCGAGCGGCTGCCCGGCGGCGTCGAAGACCGCGCAGGAGAAGTCCTGCCGCTCCTTGATGTTGGGCGAGAGCGCGGTGTGCCGCAGCGTCGCGCCCATCTCCTCGGCCGCCGAGGAGACGAGCGAGTCGAAGATCGCGAGCCGCGCCGGATCGATGTCGCTCATCGGCGCCCTCCGCTGACCTCGCTCAGGATCAGATTGCCCGAGGCCTCGCGGTCGGGCAGAGCGCGCCAGCCCGGCGGCACCAGCGTCGTCGTGTCGAGCTGCGTCAGGATCGCGGGCCCCTCGATACCCGCGCTCCCGAGGCTGCGCCGGTCGAGGATGCGCGTGCGGCGTGGCCGGTCCCAGACGACGGTGCTCACCGCCTCGTCGAGGGCGTCGCCGTGCTCGGGGCTCGCCTGCGCCTCGCTGCGGAAGCCGGCGGCGCGCGCCTTCACGCGCGCGACGACGATCTCCACGTCGCGGTCCGGGTCGGCGTGGCCGAAGCGCTCCTCGTGCGCCTCGGCGAGGGCGCCACGCAGCGCCGCGGCGCCGAGCGAGCGTCCGAGCGGCACGGTCAGCTCGTGCGACTGTCCCGCGTAGCGCAGATCGACGCTGCGCTCGATGCGCACGCCGCGCCGGTAGCCGTCCGCCGCGAGCGCCGCCCGCGTCTGCGCATCAAGGTCCGCGAAGGCCGCGCTCAGCGGGTCGAGCGCCCCGGTGGCGCTCGCCGGGACGCGCAGCATCAGCTCGCGCGCGAGGTCCCTGGTGACGTCGGCGTGCAGCATGCCGGAGGCGGAGAGCACGCCCGGCGCGGCGGGGACGATCACCGTCTCGACGCCGAGCTCGGCGGCCACCTCGCAGGCGTGGAGCGGCCCGGCGCCGCCGAAGGCGACGAGCGCGAAGTCCGCGGGGTCGAAGCCGCGCTCGACCGAGATCAGGCGCAGGGCGCTCACCATGTTGGCGTTGACGACCTCGATCACCGCTCGCGCGGCGCGCCGCACGTCGCCGCCGAAGGCGGGAGCGATCGTCGCGAGCGCGCGCTCGGCGCGATCGGGATGGAGGGCCATGTCGCCGCCGAGGAAGCGATCCGGCCGCAACCGCCCGAGCACGACGTGCGCATCGGTGACGGCCGGTAGCTCGCCGCGGCCGTAGGCGGCGGGGCCGGGGTCGGCGCCCGCGCTCTGCGGCCCGACGCGCAGCGCGCCGCCGTCGTCAATCCAGGCGATCGAGCCGCCGCCCGCGCCGACGGTGTGCACGTCGACGGCGGGCGTGCGGATCGGCATGCCGTCCACGTCGTGGTCGCCGCGCTCGAGGATGCGACCGGGGCAGAGACTCACGTCGGTGGACGTCCCGCCCATGTCGAAGGTGATCGCGTGCTCAAGGCCCGAGGCGCGGGCGGCCTCGAAGGCCCCGGCGACGCCGCCCGCCGGCCCGGAGAGCACCGTGCGCACGGCGTCGCGTCCGGCCTGCGCCGCGCTGATGCTGCCGCCGTTCGACTGCATGATGCGCAGCCGCGGCGGCGCGCCACCCGCCGAGGCGGCGTCCGCGAGTCCGGCCTCGAGGGCGCTGAGGTAGCGCGTCATCGCCGGGGCGACATACGCGTTGGCGACCGTGGTGCTCATCCGCTCGAACTCGCGGTGCTCCGGTAGCACCTCGTGCGAGACGGAGCGGTGGAGGCCGGATGTTCCCGCGAGGCCGCCGGCCAGCTCGGCGAGGCGGCGCTCGTGGTCCGGGTTCACGAACGAGAAGAGCGTGCAGATCGCGATCGCGTCCACCCCGGCGTCGGCGATCGCGCGCAGCACGCGCTCGGCGGCGGCCTCGTCGAGCGCCTCGACGATCTCGCCGTCGGCGGCGATGCGCTCGGCGACCTCGAAACGCAGCTCGTCGGGCACGAGGGGCGGCGGGCGGGTGGGGTGGAGGGCGTAGAGGTCGGGCCGCGCCTGGCGGCCGATCACGAGCGTGTCGCGGAAGCCCTCGGTGGTGATCAGCGCGGTGCGCGCGCCGCTGCGCGTGAGCAGCGTGTTGGTCGCCACCGTCGAGCCGTGCACCACCTCCCGAGGCGTCCACCCGGCCTCGGCGATACCGGCGAGCACGGCGCGCGAGGGGTCGTCGGGCGTCGAGGGGCGCTTGGCGATGCGCAGCGCCTCGCCGTCCCAGTAAAGGAAGTCGGTGAACGTGCCGCCGACATCGACGCCGAGCAGGCGGACGGTGCGCGGCGGACTCACGTGCTGCGAGGCGCCGCGTCGGCTACGAGCGCGGCAGGCCGAGGCCGCGCGTCGCGATGATGTTGCGCTGGATCTCGGACGTGCCGCTGTAGATCGTCGTGGCGACCCTGCGCACGTACTCCTGCGTCGGTCCGGCGTGCAGCGGGGCGCGCTCGTCGTCGGGATCCCAGAGGTTGGCGTAGAGGCCGAAGGCGCGCGACGCTGTCTGCGCGATGCGCTGCCCGGTCTCGCTCACGAAGACCTTCGCGATCGAGGCCTCGTAGTTGGGCACGATGCCCTGGTCTTGCATCGAGGCGATCCGCGCCGAGAAGTTGAAGCCGACCTCGGTCTCCGCGAAGCGCTCGGCGACGGCGGAGCGCAGCACCGGGTAGCGCTCGAGGCGTGACCGCCAGCGCTCCTCGCCGCGCAGCTCGCTGACGAAGCGATCGAGGTCGGCGCGCAGGCGTACTGCGCCGGCCACCCCGGAGCGCTCGAAGTCCATCAGCGTCATGCCGACGTACCAGCCGCGGTTGACCTCGCCGACGACGTGCGTTGCCGGCGTGCGCACCGCCTCGAAGAAGGTCTCGTTGAACTCGTGACGCCAGCCCATGTCGACGAGCGGGCGGACCTGCAGGCCGTTGGTGTGGATGTCGTCGACGATCATGAAGGAGATGCCGCGGTGCTTCGGTGCGTGGCGGTCGGTGCGCGCGAGCAGGAACAGCGAGTCCGAGACGTGCGCGCCGGAGGTCCAGATCTTCTGCCCGTTGATCACATACTCGTCGCCGTCGCGATCCGCCGAGGTCTGGAGCGAGGCGAGGTCGGAACCGGCGCTCGGCTCCGAATAGCCCTGCGCCCAGGCGACATCGCCGGCGAGGATTGGAGGCAGGTAGCGCGCCTTCTGCTCCTCGCTGCCGTGCACGATCAGCGTCGGGCCGAACGTCATCACGCCGTGGCCGCCGACCTCGGGCGCTCCGGCCATCGCGAGTTCCTGCTTGAAGATGAACTGCTCCATCGGGCCGAGGCCGGCGCCGCCGTACTCCTTCGGCCAGTGCGGTGCGATCCAGCCGTTCCCGGCGAGGGCGCTCGCCCACCCCGCGGCGGCCTCGCGGCGCACCGGATTGTCGGAGCCGCGGTCCGACTGCCAGTTCGCCTCGTTCCGGCCTTCCTCGGCCAGGCGGCGGTAGAGCGGGGGGAGGCCCTCGGTCGCGAGGCTGCGTACCCTGGCTCTGAATTCGGCTTGCTCGGCGCTGTCGCTCCAGTCCATGACGTGCTCCCCGTGCCTGTGCTGCGTCCGCGAGTGCGTACCGCAGTCATGATAGCGCCTGCGCGGGCGCCCCGATGCGGGCGGCGCGCGGGATATGCTGCGGACGGGAGCGAATCGGAGGGATGGCGAAGATGCAGATGCGCGCAGCGATCTTCCGGAAGCCGCACGAGCCGCTGACGATCGAGGCAGTCGAGATCGCCGACCCGATCGGCAAGGAGGTGCTCGTCCGCACCGCCGCCTCCGGCGTCTGCCACAGCGACAAGCACTCGCTCGACGGCCTCGTCGGCGAGCGCTGGAGCGGCTCCTCCCGCGTCATCCTCGGCCACGAGGGCTCGGGCGTCGTCGAGGCGGTGGGCCCGGACGTGACCTACGTCGAGCCGGGCGACCACATCGTGGCCTGTCTCTCCGGGTTCTGTGGGGGCTGCGAGCAGTGCCTGCGCGGGCGGCCGAACCTCTGCACCGGCAAGCTGGACGTGGTGACGCGCGCCCACGGGGAGCCCCCGAGGCTTTCGATGGGCGGCGAGCCCGTCCGCCAGGGCTCCGAGATCGCCAGTCACTCCGAGGCGATGCTGCTGCACGAGAACTCGCTGGTGAAGATCGACAAGCGCTACCCGCTGCAGACGGCCGCCATCGTCGGCTGCGCCGTCACCACGGGCTTCGGCGCGGCGATCCGCACATCCGGCCTCAAGCCGGGCGAGACCGCGGCGATCTACGGCTGTGGCGGCGTCGGACTCTCGATCGTGCAGGGCGCGCGCGTGGCCGGCGCAAGGCGCATCATCGCCGTCGACAAGTTCGACGCGAAGCTCGAACTCGCGCGCGAGCTGGGCGCGACCGACACGGTCAACGCCACCGCGACCGACCCCGTCGCCGCGATCCGCGAGCTGACGGGAGGCCGAGGCGTGGACCACGCCTTCGAGGCCGTCGGCCTCCCGATGCTCGTCAGCCAGGCCGTACGCAGCCTCGCGATCCACGGGACGGCGACGGTCGTCGGTGTGCTGCCGGCGGGCGCGAACATCGAGTTCCCGTGGGAGGCGCTGCGCCCGGAGTGCCGCCTGCAGACCTCGAGGATGGGGTCGAACGCCTTCCGCTTCGACATCCCCAACTACCTCGAGCTGTACGGCCAGGGCCGCCTCCGCCTCGACGAGATGATCAGCCGCCGCATCCCGCTGGACGGCATCAACGACGCCTTCCGCGCCATGGACGAGGGCGACGGCGCGCGCAGTCTGCTGGTGTTCAACTGAGGCAGAGGGGGTCATGCCGTACGCGCCGGGAGGGCGTCGGGCTCGGATTGGAGCCCTTCAGGGTGCTCGTGAAGTAAAGGCTACGTCGTAACCTTTACCAACGAGAGACCGCACGCAACGTTGTGAGCGGTCAGAGCCCCTCCCATGGGTTGATCACCCCGACATCGAGGTACTCGAAGTCGGCAATGTTGCGCGTGGCTACCGAGAGACCATTGACCACAGCCGTGCCGGCGATAAGGGCATCCGCGAGGAGCAGCGTGCGGCCCGACTGGCGGGCCTTCACCCGAAGCAGGGCAGCTTGCTCAGCCTCCGTGCGCTGGAGGGGAAGCACACGATCCTCGTACATGTTCGTGAAGCCCACCATAACGGCGCGCATTCGATCACGGCGACCGCCGGGAGGGAGCCGGGCCAGACCGAATTCTAGCTCATGGATAACGATTGCGGAGAGCCACAGATCCGGCTCCTCCGTCAGGAACGTAAGAACTCGAGGGTCAGGCACGGGCCGCATGATCTCCGAGACCACATTGGTGTCCAGGAGCGCGCCGCTCATGCGGTCTCATCGTCGTCGTCATCAATGAAGGGAATCTCACGGTCCGGCTCGCGACGGCTGGGAATCTCGAGCTCAATGCCGCGCGGCATGTTCTCGACCAGCCACTGACCGAGGGGCTTGCGCGGCTCCGTGCGTTCGCGCCACACGTGCTCGGGCACGACGACGAACGGCTTCTTCGCCCCGATCCGCTGGGGCCCCTCCTCCTCGGCGAGCCGCAGGATCTCGGACAGCCGCGCCTTCGCCTCGGCGACGGTCCAGACACGGTCAGGTTCGGTTCGTGGTGTGGTCATGGTTCCCCCGGTGGCGTAGTGGTCTAGTCTAGTCTAGACCATATTGCGCGTCCGGGGCTTGCCGCCCGGCCCCGATTACCCGCCGCCGTCCTCCCGCGTCTCCTCGATGGTGACGGGGTAGTAGTCGCCCGAGGCGAGCTCCGCGACCAGCGCCTCGATCGTGGGGATGGGGCGGGCGAAGGCGGTCAGACAGCGGCCGATCGCGCTCACGTAGTGCGCGTCGCTGCCGCCCACGCAACCGAGGCCGTGCTCCTCCGCCAACTGCAGGCCGAGCGCGTTCTCGGCGTCCGAGCTGCCGCCGTTGAGCGTCTCCACCGCCTCGACGCCGTCGAGGCGGTAGCCTGCCGCGACGTGCTCCGAGAGTCCGATGCTCGCCCGCCCCGCGTGCGCGCCGACGGCGAAGCCGCCGGTGTCGCGCGCCACGCGGAAGATCTCGGCGGAGGGCAGGAACACCGAGGAGAGATCGAAGCGCCGCGAGAACTCCTCGCTGATGCCGTAGACCAGCACATGGCCGACCTCGGTTTCCAGCTCCGCGCCGCGCAGCACGACGACCTCGTACTGCTCGGCGAGCGCGTCGTAGGAGACGGCGTGGTCGAACTGGCGATGCTCCGTGAGCACGAAGCCGTCGACGCGGTAGCCGCGCTTGCGGCGCGCGGCGATCCACTTCAGATAGCCCTCGACCGTGCCGCCGGCGTCGTCGGAGGCGTCGGTCGAGTGCGAGTGCAGATCGAGGTAGAAGCGCCGCCCGGCGCCTTCGTCGCTGCTGATCGTTCGGCCCTCCCGCTGCCAGGTGTGCGTGGGCCCGCGCTCCGTCGCCGCCACATCGTCGGCCAGCGCGCGCCCGCGGTCGAGTGTGCGGGCGGGGCGTGGCGTGGCGTCAGAGGCGAAGCGAGGCCTGCCGCGCCGCGCCCGGAGGCTGGCGCTCGGCGTCCGTCGGCGTCGGCAGTTCGTCGGCCGTGAAGAGCTCCGAGGCGCAGACCTCGTCGAGCAGCGCCACGCCCTCCGGCTGCAGGCGAATCGTCTCCTCGAGGATCCAGAGCAGTTGGAGCAACTCCCCGGTGAACTCCCAGCGTTCCGGGCGGATGTCGTCGAGCGGTGACGACTTGCGTCCCGAGCGGTCGCGCTTCCGCCGATCCAGCCACGACTTGACGACGTGAAGGCCGGAGATCGAGTAGCCGTAGACCTCTGGGCTGACAGGCGCGAACTCGCCTTCGTCGACGTGCAGCACGTGCTCATCGGGGTCGTACAGGTGCCCATCAGGCAACTCGTCGCCGACGGACTTTGTGCAGCGTGCCGCGCCCTGCGGAGTGTCCCCGCGGCCGGGGCCGCGGAAACGCTCACCGTAGGTGTGCAGGTTCAGCAGCCGCTCGCCGAGGTCCGCGACGCGTCCGAACAAATCAGCGTCTTTCGTAATCGGCAGGCGCGGCGGCGGTTGCTCCAACTCGTCCCAGAACCGCTCGACGTAGGCCGGCTGCGCGAGGATGCCGTAGGCGTACGCGAAGAGCCGTTCCGGCGTCACATCAGCACCGTGTTCCCCGGCGATGCGTTCACGAAGTCCGCCGGTCACGTTGGGCTCGGTCGCATAGGCATCGCGGTAGAGGGGGATGACGTCCTTTGCACCGCGACCGCAGAAGTAGTCGAGGTCTGGGACCGCAGCTGTTGCTATTGCAGCCGGGCCCACGCCCAGCACCTTAGTGAGGAGACTTGTGATGTAGACCTGCCGCTCGCTATGCGCCCGCCACAGCGATGGTCCGGGCCGGTCGAGTACGCGAGCGTCCGCAATCACGTGCTGGCGATCAAGTGAGCGATACGGGTAGTACGTGATCGTCGGACATCGCGTGTCAGCCGTCAGGGCGGAGACAGGAGTTGGCTCTGCGCTGGTCGGCAATAGTGGCGGTGGTGAGTCCGTCACCTTCCGCCCGGTCGGCCGATCGACGAATAGAGTTCGCCTGCGCGGCCCCGCCGCCACGACCAAATCATGCCAGCGGCGCTCGAGGATCTGGCGATCCAGTCCGATCGGCCAGGTCCGCCCCGCCTTCACCCCGGATTGCTGCCATGGGAATACGTCGGTCACAGTCGGCCAGTCGAAGTACGCTCCGACTCCACTGCCGAAGAAAGGAGCCTGCCATTCCGCCGCGCATTCGCGCCAGCTGAGGTCAGCGAGGGCCTCGGCAGCGTCCAGCGCGTCGAGCTTCTGCTGATCGGTACCCGTGAGTCTCGCCTTCCAAACTCGCGCGGGATGCTCCGGGTCAGACTCACCGCGACGCACGCCAACCGCGATCGCGACCGGCGTGCGGATCGCGAAGACGTTCTCCGTCTTGCGGGCGCCGAGGCTGTCGCCTTCGAGATCGATGATCCACAACTCGTCGAAGACTTGGCGCATCTTCCGGCGCATGCCCGCGAAAGCAGGGCCGCGCAGGTACGAGGACGCCGTGATGAAAGTGACGATCCCGCCATCGTCGGTCGAGTCAAAGACCTTCCAGAGCGCCCAGCGCCAGAAGTAGACGTAGTCGTTGTACAGGTTGTGTGCGTGGACACCGGCGCCTGCCTCGCGCACCGGAGCGAGGAATACCTCCAGTAGCGGCGTGGCCGCCTCAGATTCGTCGCCGTAGCGGACCCAACCCCCCTTGCGTCGGTCGACTTCGTCGTCCGGGTCATGCTGCTCGCGGTCGTACGGCGGATTGCCGAGACATACGAAGATCCGCGACTCGCGCTTCACCCGCCGCGCTCGCTCATGCTCCCTCGTGAGGTCCTCGTAGAAGACACCTTGCTGCAATCTCGACTGTAGATTCGGCGATTCCAGGGTGTCGGCGAGGTAGACAAGCGGGTTGCGGTCGGTCACTCCAAACTCGCGCAGCCGCTGCGTGAGGCGAAGTTGTGCGACCGCGTGCGGCCCGACCAGGATCTCGAAGGCGTGGAGACGCCCCGCGAGGTCACGCAGCCGCTCCGGGACAGCACCCGGTCCAAGCCGCTCGCGCACCGCCTCCGAGGCGTGTTGGAGCACCGCGAGCGGGTAGGTGCCTGTACCGCAGGCCGGGTCGAGCACCTCCACGCCGTCGTCGGCAAATCCCATCGTCTTACCAAACCGCTCGCGCAGCAGTTCCCCCGCGAATCGCACCTGTGCACGCACGACCTCGACGGGTGTGAAGTAGACGCCGCGGTTCTTACGGAGAGCGGCGTCGTACGCGCCGAGGAAGTGCTCGTAGAAATAGAGTCACGGATCCCGATCGATCTCCTGCGAGGGATTGAAGGCTCCCTGCCGTCCGCGGTTCGCAAGCAACGCCGTCGCATCCACAGCGCGGATTGCCCGCTCCAGCAGATCGATCGGCATCGAGAGTTCCTCGCGCGCGGGCCTGTTCTCGAGCAGGTCGAGCGCCGTCGCCAGCAGGTCGTGCTGGCTCTCACGCAGCGCGTCGACGGCGAACGCCTGGCGGAGGTTCTCCGCGCCCTCAAAGCGGGCGAGCAGCAGCGCGTAGGTCACCGTCTGCGCGTACGCGTCGGCGAACTGGGCCGCATCGGCGTCGCCGAAGAGCACGCCTCGCCACTCGTTGGCGATCTGCCGTACGGCGCTGCCCTCGCGGTCGAGCGCCTCGCGAACCTCGTCGCGGAGCAGGCGCGCGAGGGGGGCGAGGAACTCCGCAAGCCCCCGCGCCGTGTTCGGCGTGACCGGCTCATGCATCAGGAAGTCGCGCAGCAGCATCGCGAGCTTTGGGAGCGCAGCGGCATCGAGACCGGATGCGCCCTCCCCGCTCACGTCGTCGGCTATGCGGACGCGCGCCGCGGGCGGCGTCTTGCCGTCGAGGTAGAGGCTCCACTCGGAGCCGTCGGTGTAGATCAGGTTGGGTAACGCCTGGAAGCGCTGCCACTGCTCGCGGTCACGGCCCCGGAAGCGCTCCGGCCTCGCGCCGCGTCCCGGCGCTTTCAGTTCGACGTAGCCGCAGAGCAGCCCGCCGGCGGTGACGCCGAGGTCCGGACGACCGATGTCGCCCTCGGCGCGCGCCTCGCTGCGCGACGCAGTCTCGATGCCCTACCACAGACCCTCAGCAGCTCGCGGACGGGGGCCTTGAGTTGGTCCTCGGGCTGCGCCACAACCGGCAGCGCGAAGTTGGCCGCGATGGTGCGAATTCGCGGACGGCGTCCTCGAAGCGCTGGTCGTCGGTCATGCCGGCATTCCAGCACGCCGGCGGATGCGCTGTCACCCGGCCGCTGGCCCCGGACCGCCCTCGATTGCCGCGCCGGGGCGCGGCGGACCCCTCACCCCTGCCCTAATGGGGTTCGACCAGCAGCCCGGTGTATCGGGCAGACTGGTCCGGGACCCGCCGGCCGGTGGCGGGCGCGAGGCGTCAGAAGTCGAGGCCGGGCTGGGCCTTGAGGCCTCGTTGGAAGGGGTGCTTGACCTCGGTCATCTCCGTCACGAGGTCGGCGAACTCGACCAGCTCCTCGGTGGCGTCGCGGCCCGTGAGGATGACGTGCACGTCGGCGGGGCGCTCGCGCAGCGCCGCGATCACCTCGTCCACGTCGAGCCAGCCGTAGGTGATGGGGTACGTGATCTCGTCGAGGACCACGAGGTCGTAGGCGCCGGACTCGATCTTCTCGCGCGCCAGCGCCCAGCACTCGCGGGCGAGCGCGATGTCGTGCTCGATGTCCTTCGAAAGCCAGGTGAAGCCGTCGCCGAGCGGGATCATCTCGATGCCCATGCGCGCCGCCGCGCGCGTCTCGCCGTAGTTCGCGGTCTTCGACTTGATGAACTGCAGCCAGCAGACCTTCCAGCCGCGGCCCCAGGCGCGCATCGTGACGCCGAGGGCGGAGCTGGTCTTGCCCTTGCCGTGCCCGGTGTAGAGCAGCACCAGCGGCTCGCGCTTGCGGACCAGGCCCTCGTGGCGCCCTCGAGGCTGTTCGACCGTCATCTCAGGCTCGCCAGCCTTGCGGGTAGCACGAGCGGCGCGCCCGTCAGCGGGTGCGCCACCACCGAGACCGACTCCCCGTAGACGCGGCGGACGATCTCGGGCGTGATCACCTCGGCGGGCGCTCCGGCGGCGACGACCCGTCCGCGATCGAGCAGCGCGAGGCGATCGCAGTAGGCGATCGCGAGCGTCAGATCGTGGACCACGAGCAGCACGCCCGTCCCGCGCCCCGCGAGCTCCGAGACCAGTTCGAGCACCTCGTGCTGCGCGCCGGCGTCGAGGTTGGCGGTCGGCTCGTCGAGCAGCAGCAGCGGGGCCTGCTGCGCGAGCGAGCGCGCGATGAAGGCGCGGCGGCGCTCGCCACCGGAGAGGGTGCCAAGCTCGCGCCCGGCGAGCTCGAGGCAGCCTGCCTGGCGCAGCGCGCCCTCGACGATCGAGAGGTCGCGGGCGGACTCGCGCGCGAACAGCCCCAGGTGCGGGTGGCGGCCGAGCAGGGCGAGCTGCCGGACGCGCAGCGTCGCGGGCGCCTCGGGCAGCTGCTGCACGACGGCCACGCGCTTCGCGAGCTCGCGGCGCGAGAGTGAGTCGAGGGCGTCGCCTCCAACGCGGATCCGGCCGTTGCGCAGCGGTACGAGGCCGGTAGCGGCGCGCAGCAGCGTGCTCTTGCCGGCCCCGTTCGGCCCGACGAGGCCGACGATCTCGCCCGCGCCGACCTCGACACTCACGCCGTCCAGCACGGCGTTGCCGCCGATCTCGACCTCGATGCCGCGCGCCTCGAGGAGCGGCGCCGGTGCGGCGGGCGTGCGGGCGGCGTAGCGGGCGGGAGCGGTGGCGGCCATCAGAGCACCTCGGCGCGGCGAGTGCGCAGCAGCCAGAGGAAGAACGGCCCGCCGATCAGCGCCGTCATCACGCCGACCGGCAGCTCCTGCGGCGCGAGCACGGTGCGTGCGAACGTGTCCACCGCGATCAGGAACGAGGCGCCGAAGAGCGCGGAGAGCGGAAGCAGCCGCCGGTGGTCGGTCCCGAAGACCAGCCGCACGGCGTGCGGCACGAGCAGCCCGACGAAGCCGATCACGCCCGCGACCGCCACCGCCGTCGCCGCCATCAGCGAGGCCCCCGCCAGCACGATCAGCTTCGTCCGCGTCACGTCCACGCCGAGGTGCGCGGCCTGCTCCTCGTCGAGTTGGAGCACGTTCATCGTGCGCGCGTGGACGGCGACGATCAGCGCCCCGACGGCCAGGTAGGGCGCCGCCCAGGCGACGCGCTCCCAGCTCGCGGTGTTGAAGCCCCCGAAGAGGAACGCGAAGATCGGCCGCGCCTGCTCCCCGCCGGTGAGCATGATGAACGCGGTCGCCGCGCCGAACACGGCGGACAGTGCGACTCCGGCGAGGATCAGCGTCACGTTGTCCAGCCTCCCGCTGCCGGTCGCGAGCAGGTAGACGAGCACCACCGTGAGCAGCGCACCGGCGAAGGCGAAGACCGGCACCCAGCCGAAGCCGTAGGCATCGACCCGCAGCGGCGAGACGATCGCGATCGCCGCGCCGAGCGCCGCGCCGGAGGCGACCCCCAGCAGGAACGGCCCGGCGAGCGGGTTGCGGAACACCCCCTGGTATGAGGCGCCCGAGTAGGCCAGCGCCGAGCCGACCGCCCCCGCGGCGATCACCCGCGGCAAGCGGATGTCCACGACGATCCGCTCCCATGTCAGCGGTGCGTTCACGTCGACCTCGATCAGCGGGAGGCTGTCGAGCAGGATTCGCAGCACGACCTCCGCCGGGATCTCGGCCGCGCCTCGCGTCAGCGCGACGAGCGCGACCACCGCGAGCAGCGCCCCCGCGGCCGAGGCCGGTCCGAGCCCGCGCACGGCCGCGAGGACCCGCGCCACGAGTCTCGAGCCCGTCCCGCCCGTCCGGGCGATCGGGTCCAGGGCGCCCTCGACGGCGCGCGCGCCGACCGGTTCGCGGCTCACTCGAAGCGATCCGGGTAGAGCAGCCGCGCGATCTGCTCGAGGCCGTCGACGATGCGCGGGCCGGGCCGGCCGCTGAGATCGCCGTCCACCGGGTGGACGCGCCCGTCGATGCAGGCCGGGATCGCGTCCCAGCCGGGGCGTGCGCAGACCGTCTCGTAGCTCTCGCCCCACTCGCCGTCGGCCAGCAGCACCACGTCCGGCGCGGCGGCGATGATCGCCTCGGCGGTCAGCTGCGGGTACGAGGAAGCCGCCCCGGCGGCGATGTTGCGCGCCTTCGCGAGCTCCAGCAGCTCGCCGACGAACGTGTCCTCGCCGACGGTGTAGAGGTCCGCCGTCAGCTCGAAGAAGACGAGCGGCCCCTGCTCGACATTGTCGAGAGCTGCCGTGACCGCCCCGATCCGCTCGATCATCAATGCGGTCAGCTCGGCAGCCTGCCGGTGATTGCCCGTGACCTCGCCCAGCAGCGCGATCATCCCGAATACGCTGCCGATGTCCTGCGCCGAGTCGAGGAACAGCACCGTCATGCCGAGGCTACGGAACTGCTCGACCTGCTCGCGCTGCTGCGTGGCCATGAGCAGCAAGTCCGGTTCGAGCACGAGCGCGCGCTCCGGATCCGGGCTGGAGTAGGGGAGCTTCGGCAACGCCTCCGCCTCGGCGGGGAAGTCGGAGAACTCGTCGGTCGCGACCACGCGCTCGCCGGCCCCGATGGCGAAGAGGATCTCGGTTGCGCCCGGCGAGTAGGAGATGATCCGCTCGGGCGCCGCCTCCAGCGTCACCATGGTCCCGGCGGAGTCCCCGATGGTCAGCGGGAAGGCGGCCACGGTCGGAGTCGCCGTTGACGTCGCCGGAACCGGCGCCGAAGTCGCGGTTGGCGTTGCCGCAGCGGGTGTCGAGGTGGGCGCGGATGTCGCCGGAGTCGGCGTCGGGGTCGCGGTAGGCGTCGGGGTTGCAGCAGGCGCCACGGTGGCCGTCGTGGTCGCGGTGGGTGTCGCAGCGGGCGGGTCGTCGCCGCCGTCGCAGGCTGCGGCGAGGAGCGCGAGCCCGGTGAGCAGCGCCGGCAGGAGCCAGCGCTGCCATGGACTCGCAGGGGGTCTGTGTTCCGTTCGATCCAGCATGCGCGCACGCCTCCCGGCACTTGAGGGGGCGCGCGTCGTACAACGCAGAAGCCCCCTCCGTGCGAGGGGGCAGGCAGTGTGACGATGCTACAGCGGGGGTCGCCCATCGGCAGGCGGTTCGTGCAGCATGCCGACGCCTGTCCTCGCAGGGTCCCGACATGGCACAGGCCGGTGCTCTGGCTCACCGCGCCTCGCCTCGGGGGCTGTTGCGCGGCTCACAGTTGCGGGACAGCGCCGGACTTGCACCGGCTTCCCCGATCTCTGCGCCTGAGCGCACGCTAGCACACCGCGGCAGTGCTGGCGAAGCCGCCGAGGGTGCGCCAACGAATCAGCAAGGATCGCCTGTAGACTGGCGACCGGGTATCAGCGGTTCGCAGCCGCGAGTGTGAGGAGAGCTGATCGTGGAGATGGTGAAGCGCCTGGCGGGGTTGTACCTCGCGATCGTGGGGGCGGCCGTGGCCGTCCACTTCGTGATTGACCCGCTGATCTACGGGTGGGCCGAGGGCGACGGCACGCCTATGCTCTGGCTCATCCTCGACTGGCTGATGGTCGTCGGCCTGGCAGTCGCCCTGCTCGTCACCTTCGAGGCGAAGCGCGGGCTCGACGGCGGGTCGGATGTGCGCGAGTACATCTCGGCGAACATCAAGTTCTACGTCGCGGCGGCGCTGATGCTCCTGCTCCTCTGGAACGGCGTGCAGATCGGCTGGGCTGCCGGAGACCAGACGCCGGACGGCCAGGTCTGGGTGTTCATCGATGTCGTGCTGCCGCTGCTCTTCGTGCCGCTGGGCATCCGGCTCTGGAACGAGTCGTAGCCAGTCGCGAGCGCGCTACCCCGAGGGCGCCGGCGCCCCGGGAGCGAGACGCCGGAGACGGCAAGAGGGGCGCCCACTGGGCGCCCCTCTGCGATGGCAGTCCGAGGGGATGACTGCCTACGCGGACCCGCCGGTGGCGATGTCCGTCGCATCCTTCTTGCCGCCGCCGTCGGAGTCGTCGCAGCCGTGACCGCGCCGGCCCCAGTGCGCACGGTCGCCGCCGTGACCGCGGCCCTTGTGTCCGCCGCCGAACTTCGCGCCGGTGTCGCGCAACAGCTCCGCCTGCGCCTCCGTGATCTCGCCGTCCTCCTCGGCCTGATCGATCGCCGCGTCTCGCGCATCGACCAGCGCCGCGGCGAGGGCGACGCGGTTCACGCCGGCCAGCAGGTCGCGCAGCGTGCCGTCGTCCTTCGCCGCCTCGACTTCCTCGCTGGTCATGTCGAGCAGCGAGGCGTAGACGGCGATCACGTCGACCTCGATGACGCCGCGCAGGCTCTTCAGTTCCTCGATGTCGCTCTCGTCGAGGTCGCTGTTGCCCGCGGAGACGACCTCCTTCAGGCGCTCGGCCTGCGTCGCCGTGATGTCTCCGGACCCGGATGCAGTGTCGACGACCTCGCCCGCGGCGGTTTCGTAGGCGTCCTTCAGGTCGTCCTTCGAGATGTCGGCGAGCAGGTCCTTCAGCGTGCCGTCTTCCTTCGCGGTCTCGACCTCCTCGGTGGTGATGCCGAGCGCCTCCGCGAGCACGTCGACGCGGTCGATGATCCCGAAGCCGGGGTGTGCCATGGCACTGCCGACGAGCAGCAGCGCGGCGGCCCCTCCGACGAGTGTGGCGATGACTCTCTTTCGTCTCATGCGGTGGTTCCTTCCGTCCGGCGGAGCCTGCTGCTCCAGGGGCATGCAAGGAGGCTAGCGAGGACCGCGTAAGGTCTCCGTAAGCCCTCTGTTGACTTTCCGCTAAAGGTTCGTCGCCCCTCGGACGGGAGCCGGACTACTCGTTGCGGAGCGCGGCGATCGGGTCGACGGTCGTGGCGCGATAGGCCGGGTAGCTGCCGCTCGCGAAGCCCACGACCGCCGCCACCAGGAACGCCGCGGCGATGCTCCAGGGCTGGACAAGCGTCGTCATCTCCTGGCCGCCCAGCTCGCGCCCATCGAGGGCGAGCGAGCCGCCGATGCCGATCGCGATCCCGACGATGCCGCCGAAGAGGCTGAGCGTCAGCGCCTCGGTCACGAACTGCTTCACGATGTCGCCCGCCGTCGCGCCCACGGCGCGGCGGATACCGATCTCGCGCGTCCGCTCCGTGACGGAGACGAGCATGATGTTCATCACCCCGATCCCGCCCACCAGCAGCGAGATGCCGGCGATGCTGCCGAGCAGGATCGAGAGGGTGTTGCTGACCTCGGTAGCGGCGTCGATCAGGTCGTCCTGGCTCTGGATCACGAAGTCCGGCTCAGGCGTCTCGTGGAGGAAGAGCAGCAATTCGCTGACTTCCTGCTTGACGCGCTCCTCGTCGGCGCCGTTCGCGGTCTGGATGTCGATCTGCGTGACGCGCAGGTCGCCGCTGGGCGTGAAGAGGAAGCGCAGGCGGCCGGCCACGCCGCTCAGCGGCACGAAGACCTGGTCGTTCGCCTCGCTCGCGCCGCCCTGCTCCTCGAGTACGCCGACGACGACGAAGGCGAGTGTGATCCGCCCGCCGAGGAAGGAGATGCGCACCTCCTGCCCGACGGGGTCGAGGCCGGGGTAGAGCGTCTCCGCGACGCGCGCGCCGAGCACGGCGACCAGCGAGCGGTCCTCGTCGTGAAGCGGCGTGATGAACGAGCCCGAGCGGATCGCCAGATCGCGCACCTCGGCGTACGAGCTCGAGGTGCCGACGATGCTCGCGCCGACGTTGTTCGCACCGGCGACTGCCTGCGCGTCGACCGCCAACCGCGAGGTGACCGCGACGACGCCGGGGATCGCGTCGGCGGCGATCGCCACCGCGTCGCCTTGCACGAGCGTGGACTGGGCGAGGCCGGCGAGGCCGCCGCCCTGTGAGGTCGTCGCCGCCGCGCTCGACTCCACGAAGATCAGATCCGTGCCGAGCCCCCGGATGCGGTCGGTGACGCCCTTCTGCGTGCCCTGTCCGACGGCGATCAGCACGATCACCGAACTGACGCCGATGATCAGTCCGAGCGAGGTGAGCGCGCTGCGCAACCGGTTCGCGAAGATCGCGCGCAGCGCGATGCGGAAGGCGTCGAGCGGACTCACTGCGCCAGCTCCGCCGCCGCCACGGGCGCGCCCTGCGGGTCGCCGCCTTCGGACGTACCGCAGGCCTCGGCGGCGCCGCTGTCCTCGATGATCCGGCCGTCGCGCATGCGCACGGTGCGGCGCGCGTAGGCGGCGACCTCCGGCTCGTGCGTCACCAGCACCACGGTCAGGCCCTGCTGATCCACCAGCTCCGCGAGCAGCGTCATCAGCTCGTGACCCGTCGCCGTATCGAGGGCGCCCGTCGGCTCATCGGCGAGCAGCACGAGCGGGTCGACGACGAGCGATCGCGCGATCGCGACGCGCTGCTGCTCGCCGCCGGAGAGCTCGGTCGGCTGGTGCGTGATACGGTCACGCAGTCCGACGCGCACGAGCGCCTCGGCGGCGCGCCGCCTGCGGTCGCGCACGCCCTGGTAGATCAGCGGCAGCTCGACCTGTTCGAGGGCGCTCATGCGCGGCAGCAGGTTGTAGGACTGGAAGACGAAGCCGAAGGCGTTGCCGCGCAGTCGCGCACGCGCGTCCTCCGAAAGCTGTGAGACGTCGCGTCCGCCGAAGGCGTACTCACCGCCGCTGGGGCGGTCGAGCAGGCCGATGATGTTCATCATCGTCGTCTTGCCCGAGCCGGACTGCCCCATGATCGCGACGAACTCCCCGCGCCCGATCTCGAGGCTCACGCCGGCCAGGGCGTGCACCTCGGTTCCGCCGGTCGCGTAGACGCGGGTCAGGTCACGGAGGCGGATCACTGGCCACCCCCGCCACCCCCGCCGCCCCCAAAGAAGCGCCCCGGGCCAAACGCGGGAAGCTGCTGCTGTTGCTGCTGGGTTGCGCTGAAGGCGACGCCCGCGCTGTCGGCGCCGATCAGCAGCACCGCGTCGGCCTCGAGGCCACTCGTGATCTCGACGTTCACGCCGTCGGACCCGCCGACCTCGACGGTGACGCGCTCGAAGGTGATTCCGGAGCTGTCGTCCGCTGCCGGGACGGTGACGAACCATGCGCCGTCGAGCTGGCGGACGGCCGAGACTGGCACGAGCACCGCCTGCTCGCGCAGCTCCGTGAGGATCGTGACGCTGGCGCTCATGCCGGGCGCCGGCAGCGGCCGTGCGGCTGCGCCCGCCGGCCCGGCGGCGCCTTGCGCGCCGGCCTGGCCCAGGGCGCCTGCCGCGAGGCGCTGGAGCAGCTGCGGCGGGATCTCGAAGCCCTCGGGCAGGGTGACGCCCTCGGGCAGCGGCTCGCCGTTGGCGAGCGCTTGCAGCAGCTGCTGAATCGTCACGCCTTCGGGGAGCTGGAGCCCGGCGAGCGGGCCGCGAGCCGCTCCGCCCGCGCCTGCCCTGCCGCCTGCCCCGTCACCGGCGGCGCCTGCTCCGCCGCCGAAGCCCCCCGCGGCTCCCGCGGCGTCGAGGAGCGCCGCGACGCCTCCGGTCTGACCGCCGAGCGCGGCGATCTCGCTTGCGACCTCGGCGATCTCGGCGCCGATGAGGATGCGCGCCTCCACGTCGTAGGTCACCACGCCCTGCGCCGCGTTGGGCACGCGGCTGATCGAGGCGATGCGCACGGGATACTCGACGTCCTCGATCGCATCGAACGAGGCGAGCCCGGCCTGCCCGACCTCGAGGCTGAGCAGGTCCGCCTCCGTCACCGTCACCTCGATCAGCATCCGGTCGGGCGTGCCGAGGGAGAACGCGGCGAGGTTCGCCGTCACGCGGTCGCCCGGCTGCACGTTCACGGCCTCGACGACGCCGTCGAAGGGCGCCAGCACGGTCAGGTCGGCGAGTGCGGCACGCGCCTCCTCGAGCGAGATCTCGGAAAGCCGCACGCTCTGCTCCTGCTGCGCGATCGCGTTCGCGCTCGCGCCCGCCGACAGCTCGTCGTAGCGGGCCTGGGCGCTGGCGAGGGCTGCGCGCGCGCTCTCAAGCGAGGAACGCGCCTGCTCGACGTCGCCCTCGTCTGCGGGCGCGCGCAGGTCCTCGAGGCGCGCGGCGGCCGCGGCGTGACTCGCCTGCGCCGCCTCGACCGCCAGCTCCGCCCGGCGCACGTCCTCCGCACTCGGCTCGGCGCGCAGGTCCTCGAGGCGCGCGACCGCGGCGGCGTGATTCGCGCGTGCCGCCTCGACCGCCAGCTCCGCCTGGCGTACGTCTTCCTCGCTCGGCTCGGCGCGCAGGTCATCGAGGCGCGCGACCGCGGCGGCGTGATTCGCGCGTGCCGCCTCGACCGCCAGCTCCGCCTGGCGCACGTCTTCCTCGCTCGGCTCGGCGCGCAAGTCATTGAGGCGCGCGGCGGCCGCGGCGTGGTTCGCCCGCGCCGCCTCGACCGCCAGCTCCGCCTGGCGCACATCCTCCTCGCTCGGCTCGGCGCGCAGGTCATCGAGGCGAGCGACCGCCGCGGCGTGGTTCGCGCGCGCCGCCTCCACGGCCAGCTCCGCCTGCCGGCGATCCTCGGCGGAGATCGGCGCCAGCAGATTGGCGAGCCACTCCTCCGCCGATACGAGCGCACTGGCAGCGGACTCCCGGCTGGCTGCGGCGCCGATGAAGGCGACGTTGGCGTTGATCAGCCCGTTCGCATACCGCTGGTAGTTCGCCGATCTGTCCTCGAACGAGTCGCGGAGCGCGGCGATCTGCTCGTCGGACAGCGGCAGTTCGGCGGCGCAGGTCTCCTCCCTGACATCCTCAAGGTGGTCGTAGCGCTCGCAGAACTCATCGAACGCATCCGTGAGGGCGTCGCGGGACGCGCCCTCCTGGTTCGTCGCGCTGCTGAGCTGCGCCCGTGCCTGCGTCACGGCCGAGCGCGACGAGGCGATCTCCGCCTCGCTCGGGCCCGCGATCAGCGCCGCCAGCGCCTCCTCCGCGCTCGAGAGCTGGCCGAGGGCGTTCGCCAGCGCCTGCTCGGCGCTCGCCAGCTCGCTCGCACCGGGCGGCTCCGAGAGCCGCGCCAGCGCCTCTTCGGCGCTCGAGAGCTGGCCGAGGGCGTTCGCCACGGCCTGCTCCGCGCTCGCCAGATCGCTCGCGCCCGGCGGCTCCGAGAGCCGCGCCAGCGCCTCCTCCGCGCTCGAGCGCTGGCCGAGGGCGTTCGCCACGGCCTGCTCCGCGCTGGCCAGCTCGCTCACGCCCGGCGGCTCGGAGAGCCGCGCCAGCGCCTGCTCCGCGCTCGAGAGCTGACCGAGGGCGTTCGCGATGGCCTGCTCGGCGCTGGCCAGCTCGCTCGCGCCCGGCGGTTCGGAGAGCCGCGCCAGCGCCTCTTCCGCGCTCGACAGCTGGCCGAGGGCGTTCGCCAGCGCCTGCTCCGCGCTCGCCAGGTCGCTCGCGCCGGGCGGCTCCGAGAGCCGCGCCAGCGCCTGCTCGGCGCTCAGCACCTGCGACTCCGCGGACTCGATCGACTGCCTGGCGGAGGCGACATCCGACGCCCCGGGGTCGGCCAGCAGCGCGTCGAGCCGCAACTGCGCGACGCGCAGCTGCACCTCGGCGGTCTCGACCCGCCGCTGCGCCTCGGCGTCATCGAGCGTGGCGAGCGCATCGCCCGTACGCACCGCGTCGCCGCTCTCGACCTCGACCGAGGCGACCACGCCTGCGCTCTCGAAGCTGAGGTTGGCGCTGCGCTCCGCGGCCGCCGAGCCGGAGAGATCGATGGTCGTGCTCAGCTGGCCCGTGACGGCCTCGGCGCGCTGTGGCTCGACCACCACATCGGACTCGTCCGAACCCAGCAGCACGTAGCCGGCTGCCGCTGCGGCGACCAGCACCGCCGCGGTTCCAAGTAGCAGCCAGCGCCTGCGTGAGCTGCGGCCTCGGATCAGCAGGTCAATGTCAACATCACTCATGCTCGTCTCTCATCCGGTGGGTACGGCCAGGGATGCGCGCACGGTGCGGGAGAGCGGATAACGCTGCCGTAACCTCGCGAGCCGCGTGGGTTACGTTCGCGTTAGGATCGACGGCGTACCTTGACGCACGGCGGCCGGAACGAGGAGACCCAATGCGCGTGCTGCTGGTCGAGGACGAGCGAGACCTCGCGAACGCAATCGCGAGGGGGCTGCGGCGCGACGGCCTCGCCGTCGACGTCGCCTTCGACGGCGCCTCGGCGATCGAGAAGGTGACGGTCCACCCCTACGACGTCGTCGTGCTCGATCGCGATCTGCCGCGCGTCCACGGCGACGAAGTCTGCCGCGAGATCGTCGCCGCCGAGGGCGATTGCCGCATCCTCATGCTCACCGCCGCCGCCGCCGTCCACGACCGCATCGAGGGTCTCGACCTCGGTGCGGACGACTACCTCGCGAAGCCGTTCGACTTCGGCGAGCTGCGCGCGCGCATCCGCGCGCTCGGGCGGCGCTCGCGCCCGGCGGCGCTGCCGGTGCTCGAGCGCGGCGGCGTGAAACTCGACGCGGCGCGGCGCAGCGCCAGCCGCGACGGTTGGGCGCTCGACCTGACGCGCAAGGAGTTCGCCGTGCTCCAGGTGCTGCTCGAGGCCGCGGGCGCGGTCGTCAGTCCCGAGGAGCTGCTGGACCGCGCCTGGGACGAGCACACGGACCCGTTCACAAACGTGGTGCGAGTGACGATCATGAAGCTGCGCAGGAGCCTCGGCGAGCCGCCGCTGATCGAGACGCTGCGCGGCGTCGGCTACCGCATCCCCTGATGCGTCTGCCGCGGGCCGCGGTCCCGAAGCCTTCGATCCGGCTGCGCCTTACGCTCTGGTACGGCGCGCTCTTCCTGCTGGCCGGGACGGTGCTGCTGGCGCTCAACTTCGCGCTCGTCGCGCGCAACTTCCCCTCGGACGGCGCCGACCTGCGGGAAACCCTCGAGCACCGCCTCGAGCTGGAGCCGGGCGAGTTGCGCGGCCAGTTCGTCTTCCTGGTGCAGCGCCAACCCAACAGCGGCAGGCTGCGCGGCGTGGCCGCAACGCCGCTCTTCAACAGCGTCGTCTCGCACATCAAGACGGACACGCTGCAGCAGATCGTCTGGCAATCGAGCATCGCGCTCGCGCTGATGGCCGTCGTCTCGATTGGCCTCGGCTGGTTCGTCGCCGGGCGGATGCTGCGGCCCGTCCACGAGATCGCCGCCACCGCGCGCCGCATCAGCGACGAGCGCCTCGAGGAGCGGATCGCCCTCGCAGGGCCGTCCGACGAGCTCAAAGATCTCGCCGACCAGTTCGACGCGATGCTCGACCGCCTTCAGTCGGCGTTCGTGGCGCAGCGCGAGTTCGTCGCCAACGCCTCGCACGAGCTGCGCACCCCGCTCACGATCATCCGCACCGAGATCGACGTCACGCTCGACGACCCGGACGCCGGACGCGAGCAGCTGGCGAGCACCGCCGAGGTCGTCCGCCGCGCCATCACCCGCACCGAGGGCCTGATCGATCGCCTGCTCGTGCTCGCCCGCGCCGAGGAGCCGCTGCAGCGCGGCGAGGAGAGCGACCTGGCCGACGCCGTACGTCGCGCCCTCGACGCCCGCGCGGCGGAGATCGACGAACTCCGCCTGCGCGTCACGCTCGACCTCGGCGAGGCGAGCGTCGAGGGCGATCCGATGCTGCTCGACCGGCTCGCGGGCAACCTCGTCGACAACGCCTTCGAGCACAACGAGCGCGACGGCTGGATCGAGATCGCCAGCGCGCAGGACGAGGAGGCGGCGACGCTGCGCGTCTCCAACGGCGGCCCGCTGATCGCGGAGGAGGAGGCGCCGCGCCTGTTCGAGCGCTTCGCGAGGCTGGACGCCTCCCGCACACGCGGCCGCGGTGGCTACGGCCTCGGCCTCTCGATCGTGCGCGCGATCGTGCGCGCCCACCGCGGCGAGGCGACGGCGCGATCGCTGCCCGGGGGCGGCCTCGCCGTCGAGGTCTCGCTGCCGCGCCGGCGCGAGCGCGCGACGCAGTAGCGACGGCGCGCCGTCAGCGCTCCATCACCAGCGCGCCCCGCTCCATCACGCGGTCCAGGTCGACGACGACGGCGACGCCCATGCGCTCCGGGTCGCGGTCGCGCTCGAGCTTGTTCGAGCACTCGTAGATCGTGTCGCGCGAGTCCTGGTCCTCGACGACTCGTGCGCGGCCGTGGAACTGCCACATCTGGCGCTGATCGGGGTTGCGGTAGAGGAAGGCGACGTGCGGGTTGGTGGCGATGCGGCGCAGGATGGCGCCGGCCGGGTTCCGCACCCAGATCGCGAGCTGATCGTCGCCGTGCACCTGCGTACTGCCGTAGAAGGAAAGGCTCGGCTGCCCATCGTCGTCGACGCTGCTCGAGATGACGGGGCAGCCGTCGTCGAGTGCGTTATCGACGGCGAGGCGCATCTCGCCGGTCAGCACGATCATCGAGGCACCTCGTTTCGGCGGGAGTGGCGGGCGCCAGGCCGTGGGCGCGGTAGTCTAACGCAGGCGCGGCGACGGGATCGCGGAGGGCCTTGATGAGTGCACGCGGCGACTGGCGGACCGGACTGCCTCCCGAGGCGGGCGATCGGGCGGCTCTGCCTCCCGTGGACGCCGTGCGCCTCGACTCCCGCGAGGTGCAGCCCGGCGATCTCTTCGTCTGCGTCCCCGGCCAGCGTTTCGACGGGCACGACTTCGCGCCGGCCGCCGCCGCCGCGGGCGCCGCCGCGCTCGTCATCGAGCAGGGTCACGAGGCCGCCGTCGCCGGCCTCGCCGTGCCCGCGGTCGCCGTGCCGGACGCGCGCCGCGCGCTCTCCTCGATCGCCGCGGCGCACGAGGGCAACCCCTCGCAGCGTCTGACCGTCGTCGGCGTGACCGGCACGAACGGCAAGACCACGACCTCGCTGCTGACCCACGCCGCCCTCGAGGCCGCCGGCGAGGAGGCCGGGCTGATCAACACCGTAGAGACGCGGATCGGAACGCGTCAGTCGATGAACGACAACCGCATGAGCACGCCGGAGGCGCCCGCCATCCAGCGCCTGCTCGCAGAGATGGTCGAGGCCGGGTGCGACTATGCCGTCGTCGAGGCGACCTCGCACGGGCTCGCGCTCGACCGGCTGGCGGACGTCGCCTTCGACGTCGGCGTGCTCACGCAGCTGGCCGAGGATCACCTCGACTTCCACGGCAGCATCGAGGCCTACCGTGCCGCGAAGCTGCGGCTCTTCGAGGGCCTCACGCGAATGGCCGTCCTCAATGCCGACGACCCCGAGTACGCGCGCTTCGCCGAGGCGAGCAGCGCGCCAGTGCTCAGCTACGCCCTCGACGCCGCCGGCGCCGACCTGCACGCGCGGCGGATCGACAACGTCGGCGACGGATCGAGCTTCGAGCTGGTGACGCCGGACGTCTCGCTGCAGGCGCAGCTGCGCCTGCCCGGCCGCTTCAACGTCGCGAATGCGCTGGCTGCGTTCGGCGCGGTGATCGCGCTCGGCGTCGATCCCTACATGGCCAGCGTCGGCATCTCGCAGACGCCCGGCGTGCCGGGGCGGATGGAGCGCGTGCTGACCAGCCCGATCGGCGTCGTGGTGGACTACGCGCACACCGGCGACGCGCTCACGCACGTCCTCGAACTGCTGCGCGGGCTCACCGACGGGCGGCTGATCGCCGTCTTCGGCGCGGCCGGCGAGCGCCCCCACGAGCGACGCACCGGCATGGCCGAGGCCGCCGCGCGCCACGCCGACTACGCCGTGATCACCGAGGAGGACTCCCGCTCCGAGCCGACCGACGAGATTCTCGACGAGATCGCACGTGCGATGATCGCCGCCGGCGCGGCGGAGGGGCGGCGCTTCGAGCGCGTCCCCGACCGCGCCTCGGCGATCGCGCGCGCGATCGCGCTGGCCGAGCAGGGGGACGTCGTGCTCATCGCCGGCAAGGGCCACGAGCCGACGATCGAGCGCGCCGACGGCTCGCACCCCTGGGACGACGTCGAGGCGGCGCGCGCCGCATTGCGCGAGCGCTTTGCCGAGCCCGCCGATTGACCATAGGCTCATACAGTCTCGTACCGGCTCGCGGGCGCACGCTCGCACGGGCTGCGCGAAGGGAGCGCACGCGATGACCACGGGAACGCACTCCGGGGCGGGCAGTCTCGACGACCAGACGATCGCCGGCCTCGAGGCGACCGACCTCGCGCACTTGCTCCACCCGCAGTACTTTGCGCCGGATCACACGCACCCCGTCATCTACGACCACGGCGAGGGCGTGTGGCTGACCGACGTGCGCGGCCGCCGCTACATCGACGCGCTCGCCTCGCTCTGGAACGTCGCCGTCGGCCACGGCCGCGCCGAGCTCGCCGACGCGGCGGCGGAGCAGATGCGCAAGGCGGCCTTCGTCAACAACTACACCGGCTACTCCAACGTCCCCGCCATCGAGCTGGCGGAGAAGCTCAGCGGCCTCGCCTACGACAACCTGCAGGGCGTCTTCTTCACCAACTCGGGATCCGAGGCGAACGAAGGCGCGGCCAAGACGGCGCGCTTCTACTGGAACCTGCGCGGCCGGCCGGACAAGGTGAAGATCATCGCCCGGCCTCGCGCCTACCACGGCGGCACGCTGCTGACGACGGCGATGACAGGCCTGGCGCCGTTCTGGAAGTACTTCGGCCCGCTGCCGGCCGAGGTCGTCCACACTGCCCAGCCCGACGCGAGCTGCGAGTGCATGCCCAACGCCGACGGCGAGTGCGCCTGCTGGCTGGAAGCGGCAATCGAGCGCGAGGGCGCGGAGACCGTGGCGGCGTTCATTGCCGAGCCGGTCAAGGGCGCCGGCGGCGTCTGGACGCCCTCGGACGACTACTTCGCGCAGGTGCGCGAGATCTGCGACCGCAACGAGGTGCTGTTCATCGCCGACGAGGTGATCACGGGCTACGGCCGCACGGGCTACTGGTTCGCCCTCGAGCGCTGGGGCGTGCAGCCGGACATCATGACGATGTCGAAGGCGATCACCTCCGGCTACGTGCCGCTCGGCGGCTTCCTCGTGAGCAGCGAGATCATGGACGCGCTGCAGGATCTGCCGCCGGACGCGCGCTTCATGCACGCCTACACCAACAGCGCCCACCCCACGGCCTGCGCGGTCGCGCTACGCAACCTGCAGATCATCGAGGACGAGGGCCTGATCGAGCACGCCGCCGCGATGGGCGAGCGCCTCGGCGCGGGTCTGACCTCGGAGCTGGGCGACCACCCGCACGTCGACAACATCAGGCGCCTCGGCCTGATGGCCGGGCTCTCGCTGGTGCGCGACCGCGCCAGCGGCGAGCGCTTCGACCCGGGCGAGGGCACGGGCGGCCGCGTCGCGCGCCACATGCGCGAGGAGGGCTCCGTCATCACCCGCTTCGTCGTCGACGAGATCGTCGTTGCCCCGCCGCTGGTGGTGCAGCCCGAGGAGATCGACCAGATCGTTGGCGCGATCGGCGCCGCCGTGCGCGCCGTCACGGAGTAGCGGGTCCGGAGACTGCTGCCGCCAGCATGACACCTGTGTGCTATGCTGCGCCCATGATTCCCGGTGCCAAATCGGCGTGTCAGGGGGAACGTGGCATCAGAAGGCCCGACGCTGGCCAGCAGACACACCGCGCCTCCACGGGCGCACACCCCGGTTGGTCGACCGGGTGCTACGCGAATTTGACTTGATTCAGGACGCCGCGACATTCGATTACACGCTCCGGGCAACCCAGCCGCCCGTGCGCCAGCGGGAGATCTCCCGGTGGGCCTTAACGCCTCCAGACCGGCTGCGCTGCCGGGCCAGCGGTTCGGGAGTTCGAAATGAAGACCACGATGTACTTCGATCAGCGGGTCCTCACCGAGCGGCCGGAGATTGATCCGGCGTGGTGCCTCGGCGTGGTCGCCGCGCCGCTTCACACGGAGGTGCAGGAGGACGGGCGCGTCCGCCACTGGGGAGAGGTCATGCTGCCGGGGGAGCAGAAACCACGTATCCTGAGGGTGGTGACGCTGGAGGATGGTGAAACCCTCCACAACGCGTTCCTCGACAGGAGCTTCCGAAGGGTCGACGCGCAGTGAGAGTCAGCCACGATCCCGAAACGGACATGCTGTACATAAAGTTCGAGGAACGCCCCAGCCTTGAGTCCTTCGAGTTGTGCGACGGGATCGTCATCGATCTGGACGCGGACGAGCACGTCGTCGGTATCGAGATCGAGTGGGCCTCGAAGAAGCTCGACATCGCGAAGCTGAGAGCGGTTCTCGAGCCTGAGCCCGCCTCGCACCCCGCCTGAGGCCCCGGGGACGAGCGCCTAAGGTCGTCTGGCCGGGGGAAGGGCGTCTCGCACCGAGACAGCGACGTCCGGGGCGCCTTCGAGGATCTCGCGGTCCGATGTTGCCAACGGCACGCCGAGGGTTCTGGCCCGAACGACGAACTCCGCGTCGTACGCCGAGAGTCCGCATTCGAGCGCCGTCTCAATCACCCGGTCGTGAGGCACACCGTCGATGCGATCGCCAAGCACGCTGACAGCCTCGTAACATGTCGCCATGGCCCGGTCGGAGTCGATGTCGCCTCGGCGTATGTATCCCAGCAGAACGTTGCGCAACTCGCTCATGAAGATCGGTGGTGCCGCCCACTCGGGGTCCAGTTGATGCAGCAGGGCGGCGTCGTCGCCAGCGTCGTGTCCGACCGCGAGCCGGATGAAGACGTTGGTGTCGACGACGATCAATGACGCCCTGCGTTCTTCAACTCGTTGATCGTTTCGTCACTGACATCGATCTCGCCGATGCCTTCCCAGCGCCGCCGGACTCGCTCCATGAGTTCGGCGGTGTCCACCGTGGTGCCGCGGACCGAGGCCGTCAGCCTGGCCAGGATCTCGCCGTTAAGGCTGCGATGGTTCCGGCTCGCGGCCGACTTGAGGTCGCGGTGCAGATCCTCCGGGATGCCGCGTAGCGCTACGTTGGGCACGCTCTGCCTCCTCGGTACGATATCGTAATGATACTATTATGATGCCACCGGCGACTGGCGTCAACGCCCGGGCGAGCAGTCCGCCTGAAGCTGCTATCCGGCCGGCGCCGCCTCCGTGACCTCGAGGGCGAAGTCCTCGATGACGGGGTTCGCCAACAGCCGCTCGCACATCTCGCGGGCGGCGGCCTCGGCGGCAGCGGCGTCGGCGGCCTCGAGGGTGACCTCGATGCGCTTGCCGACGCGGACCTCGCGGACGCCGTCGAAGTCGAGGTTGCGCAGGCCGTCGGCGACGGCGAGACCCTGTGGGTCGTTGACCAGCGGCTTCAGCATCACGTCGATGCGCGCGAGGTACGCCGGCATCGCTAGCTCACTCCCGGCAGCGTCTCGCCGGTGAGCAGGCGGTAGGCCTCGGTGTAGCGCTCGGAGCTGGCGGCGACGACCTCGGGCGGCAGCTCGGGCGCGGGCGGCTCACGGTTCCAGCCGGCGCCGGTCAGCCAGTTGCGCACGTACTGCTTGTCGAACGAGGGCTGGTCGCGCCCGAGCCGGTACTCCGAGGCGGGCCAGAAGCGCGAGGAGTCAGGCGTCAGCGCCTCGTCGATTAGCGCGATCTCGCCGTCGAGCCAGCCGAACTCGAACTTCGTGTCCGCGATGATCACGCCGCGCTCGCGCGCGACGCCAGCGGCGTAGCCGTAGAGCGCCAGCGATCGCAGCTTGAGCACGTTGGCCGTCTCCACGCCCACGAGCGCCTCGACCTCCTCGTAGGTCATCGGCTCGTCGTGACCTTCCTCCGCCTTGGTGGTGGGGGTGAAGAGCGGATCGACCAGTTGCTGCGCCTCCTGCAGCCCCTCCGGCAGCTCGATGCCGCAGACGGAGCCGGAGCGCTGGTACTCGGCCCAGCCGGAGCCCACGAGGTAGCCGCGCACGACGCACTCGACGAGGATCGGCTCGGCCTTGCGCACCACCATCGAGCGTCCCACGAGCCGCGGGTCGTCGGGGGCGCCGTAGGCCGCCGCCTCGCCTGCCTCGAGGACCGCGACCATGTGGTTGGGGACGACGGCGGCGGTGCGTTCGAACCAGTGCGCCGAGAGCCGCGTCAGCACCTCGCCCTTGTGCGGGATGCCGTTCGGCATCACCACGTCGTAGGCGGAGATGCGGTCCGTCGCGACCATCAGCAGGCGGTCGTCCGGGAGGTCGTAGAGCTCCCGCACCTTGCCCTCGTGGACCTTGCCCGGCAGGTCCGTCCCCAGCAGTGGAGCCGCTGTCATTCGCTGCCTCGTTTCCCTTACTCCGTGTCCAGTAGCCCGATCCGGCGGAACGACTCATCGACGTGCACCAGGTACGCCGAGGCATCGAAGATCGCCGCCAGCGCGGACTCGTCGATGCGCGCGCTCACCTCGGCGTCGCCGAGCAGCAGGCCGAGCAGCGGGACGCCCTCGTCCTGTGCGGTCAGCGAGTGGCGCTGCACGATTGCGTAGGCCGCCTCGCGGCTCAGGCCTGCCTCGATCAGCGCGAGCAGCACCTTCTGCGAGAAGACGAGGCCCTGCGTGGCGTCGAGGTTGCGGCGCATCCGCTCCGGGTAGACATCGAGGCCGGCGATCACGCCGCTGAAGATGCGCAGCATGTAGGCCAGCAGGCCCGTCGCGTCCGGCAGCACGATGCGCTCCACCGAGGAGTGCGAGATGTCGCGCTCGTGCCAGAGCGCGACGTTCTCGAGGCCGGCGGAGGCGTAGCCGCGCAGCGTGCGCGCGAGGCCGGCGACGCGCTCGCAGAGCTCCGGGTTGCGCTTGTGCGGCATCGACGAGGAGCCCGTCTGGCCCGCCTCGAACGGCTCGGCGACCTCGCCGATCTCGGTGCGCTGGAGCCCGCGGATCTCGGTCGCGAACTTCTCCAGCGAGGCGCCGATGCCGGCCAGCGCCGAGAGGTAGTGGGCGTGGCGGTCGCGCTGGATGATCTGCGTGGTCACCTCGGCCACGCGCAGGCCGAGGCGGCGGCAGGCGGCGTCCTCGACCTCGGGGGGCACGGTCGCGTGCGTGCCGACCGGGCCGGACATCTGGCCGACGGCGATCGTGTCGCGCGCCGCCTGCAGGCGTTCGGCCTGGCGATCAATCTCGGCGACCCAGACGGCAAGCTTGAGGCCGAAGGTCGTCGGCTCGGCGTGCATGCCGTGCGTGCGTCCGGCGCAGACCGTCCCCTTGTGCTCCACCGCGCGGCGGGCGACAGCCTCGCGCAGTTCGCCCAGCAGGCCCGCGATCACGTCGGCGGCTGCGGCGAGCTGCAGCGAGGTGGCGGTGTCCCACACATCGTTCGAGGTCAGCCCGTAGTGCACCCAGCGCGACTCCTCGCCGAGCGAGTCGGCGACCGAGCGCAGGAACGCGGTCACGTCGTGGTGTGTCTCCTCGATGTAGCGACCGATTGCTTCGACATCGATGGCGGCGTCCCGTGCGATCCGCTCGGCGTCCTCCCGCGGCACGACGCCGATGTCGGCCCACGCCTCGGTGACCGCGATCTCGACCTCCAGCCAGCGCTCGAACTTGAACGCGTCGGACCAGATCGAGGCGATCTCGGGCAGGCTGTAGCGGGGGATCATCGGGCGAGTCCGCGACGGGTGGCCGGATCAGTCATCGGCGAAGTCCTCGCGAACGGGCGAAAAGACCTCGATCAGCGTCGCGTCCTCGAGGGCGACGACGTGGTGCGGGATATCGCCGGGGATCAGGTACGAGGCGCCGGGGCCGAGTTCGGACTCGACGGCGCCGATGCGGAAGCGGACGCGCCCCGCGGCGACGTGCCCGGCCTGCTCGTGCGGGTGCGTGTGCTCGGGCACCTCGGCGTCCGGTTCCAGCTGGATCTCGACGAAGGTGAGGCGGTCGCCGGAGACGAGCGTGCGGCGCGTCACGCCCGGAAACTGGGCGATCGGGTTGAGGTTCTCGTAGCTGCGGATCCGGATCTCGCTCATCGCGTTGCTCCCGCCCTCGCGCGCGGCTAGCGCCGCGCCTGCTCCTCACGATACGACGCCAGCGCCGTTGCGATCTCCGGATGCGAGAGCGCGAGGATGCGCGCCGCGTAGACGGCGGCGTTGCGCGCCCCCCAGCTGCCGATGCCCATCGCCGCCACGGGCACGCCCGGCGGCATCTGCGCGATCGCGTAGAGCGCGTCGACGCCCTTCAGCTCGGAGGACGCAATCGGCACGCCGATCACCGGCAGCGGGCTGTAGGCGGCGGCGACGCCGGGCAGCGCCGCCGCTCCGCCCGCGCCCGCGATGATCACCTCGATGCCCGCGTCGGCGGCGCCGAGGGTGTACTCGCGCACCACGTCGGGCGTGCGGTGCGCCGACATGATGTGCTGCTCGTAGGGGATGCCGAGGCGCTCCAGCAGCTGGCCGCAGCCCGACATCGTCTCTTCGTCGGACTGCGAACCCATCAGGATCGCAACCAGCGCGCGCTCAGCCATCACACCGTCCCTCGTCCCGCAGTGTTTGCCCCGATTGTCTTCATCCGCAATCCCTCACGCGCGCCTCAGGCCGGCCGCATCGCGCCGCCGCCGAGCATCGGGTCGGGGCCCGCGATGATCTGCGCCAGCTCGCGGCTTGCCGCGGAGCGCTCGTGGCGGTCGCCGAAGGCAGCCCCCAGCCGCCCGCCGTCCTCGATCACGACGTGCAGGCGCTGCCGCACGATGGCGGCGAGCGCCTCCGCGTCGGCGTCGCGCAGCCGGCGGTGCACCTCCTCGTCGCCCGCGCGCACGTTGCGGATCACGAACTCGCGATCGCCGGCGAGGCTCTGGAAGACCGCCTCGACCATCGTCGACTCGCTCCCGGCGCCCTCGGGCCAGATCGCGACGTAGTGGATGCATGGCTCGCTCGTGCGCGTGCCCGTCGTCGACCAGAACTCGGATTCGAGGGCGCGACGGCACTCGCGCATCGGGCAGCGCAGCGGGCTCGGGTCGCGCGTCGTCATGCGCTGCTCCGGGCGGGTTCGCTCGCGCGCGCTCCGATGTCGGTGCGGTAGTGCGCGCCCTGGAAGCTGATGCCGCGCACGCGGTCGTAGGCGCGTTCGCGCGCCTCGCTGAGGCTCGCCCCGCTGGCGACCACGCAGAGCACGCGGCCGCCCGCGGTGCGCAGCACGCCCGCCGCGTCGCGCTGCGCGCCGGCGAAGAAGACGTGGACGCCGTCCTCGGTACCCTCGACGCCGCTGATCGGGAGGCCGGTCTCGTAGCTGCCGGGATAGCCGCCCGAGGCCATCATCACCCCGACCGTGGCCTCGTCCGACCACTCGACATCGATGTCCGCGAGGCGGCCGTGCGCGACGGCCTCGCAGATCTCGAGCAGGTCGGAGCGCAGGCGCGGCAGCAGCGCCTCCGTCTCCGGGTCGCCGAAGCGGCAGTTGAACTCGATCACCTTCGGGCCGTCCGAGGTCATCATCATGCCGGGGTAGAGCACGCCGCGGTACTCGCGGCCGGAGGCGGCGAGGGCGGCAACGGTGCGCTCGGTCACCTCGCGCTCGATGCGGCGCGCGTCGGCGTCGGCGAGCCAGCCGGGCGGCGAGTAGACGCCCATGCCGCCGGTGTTGGGGCCGCGGTCGCCGTCGAACACCGGCTTGTGGTCGCAGCTGAACGGCATGTGCACGACGGCCGTGCCGTCCGTGAAGGCGTGCGCCGAGACCTCCGGGCCGCGCAGCCGCTGCTCGATCAGCACTCGCGCCCCGGACTCGCCGAACGCGCGCGCCAGCATCGCCTCCTCGATCGCCGCGAGGGCCTCGGCGGGCGTGTCGCAGACGGTGACGCCCTTGCCGGCGGCGAGGCCGTCGGCCTTGACGACATGCTCGCCGCCGAAGCGGCGCACGTAGTGCATGGCCGCCTCGGGGTCGTCGAACGTCGCGGCGTGGCCGGTCTCGATGCCGGCGTCCCTCATCAGCTCCTTCGCGAACGACTTCGAGAACTCGATCTCCGCCCCCGCGCGCGAGGGCCCGAACACCGGGACGCCCTCGGCGCGTAGCGCGTCCGCGACGCCGGCGGCGAGCGGCGCCTCCGGCCCAATGACGACGAGGTCGGCGCGCAGCCGCGCCGCCGCCGCGACGACGGCGGCCCCGTCGTTCTCATCGAGGCTCGCGAGGTTCTCGCCGTACAGCGCCGTGCCGGCGTTCCCCGGCGCGCTGCTGAGGCTGCCGAGGCGCGGTGACTGTGCAAGCTTCCAGGCGATCGCGTGCTCGCGCCCGCCGCCGCCGAGCAGGAGGACGTTGCTGCTCATCGCGCCTCCCGCCTCAGCCGGGAGAGCATGCACCCGATAGCCGATGTGGGCCGGGGCACAACTGCTCCTAGCTCGCCTTCAGGACTTCTGCTGGATGACTCACCATCCATTTGACCGCTTCGTTGAAGATGTCCGTGTACGACGTATCGGGCTTTTCCTTTGTGATGTCCTCGGATAGCTGCAGGGTCTCGAGGAAGAGGGCAGCTATCACCGGCATCGCATGCCGACTTGCAATGTCTGACAATTGCGTCGTCCGCGGCACAAGCTCCAGAGTGAAGTTTTGGTCTCCGTCGAACGCGGATACAACGCCGAGGTCGGACACTGCGTGTGAGTAGAGCTTGTTCTCCGTGTCGTGGAGCAGCGACAGAATCTCGCACATGGTCTCGTCGAACATCCTGGAAGGTAGGCTCTTGGCCATCTTCTTACGGCTCGGCCAGATTCCCTTAGGCCAATGCTCCTCGGCTAGGCAACTCTCCAAACACTGCCTAGCACAATCCTGGTTCTCCCATGCCCAAATCGATGCCAAGACGCCTTCGGACACAAATCTCATTGCGAGTAGTGTCGATCTCGGGAGGCCTCGATGTAGATTCTGCACGGCTCCGAAGGCAGCGAGCCAAGACTGAGAGAGAATGAAGATACGAAACTGCTCGGCGCGGGTTGTGGTTCTGCCGCTTGTGGTCGCCACCAGAGCGGCTGACCGGTTCAGCAAGTCTGTGAGGAGCTCGCTAGCCTCACCGTGTCGTTCGCGGAAGCCCTCGGCGGCAACAAGTTCGAGTTCGAACAGATCCTTCACTTCCGGTCCTGGGGCTGTCATCAACGCACCTGACCTAGCGAACTACCGTCGGCGCTCACGTCCGCCTACTCCCACTCGATCGTGCCCGGAGGCTTCGAGGTGATGTCGTAGACGACGCGGTTGACCTCGGGGACCTCGTTGACGATGCGGCGCGAGATCACCGCCAGCAGCTCGTAGGGGAGACGCGCCCAGTCCGCCGTCATCGCGTCCTCGGCGGTGACGCAGCGCAGCGCGACGCAGTAGCCGTAGGTCCGCCCGTCGCCCTGGACGCCGACCGTGCGCGTGTCCGTCAGCACGGCGAACGACTGCCAGAGGTCGTAGTACACCGCCGCGTTCTTGATCTCGTCCATCACGATCCAGTCGGCCCGGCGCAGGATGTCGAGCTTGTCGCTCGTCACCTCGCCGATCACGCGGATCGCGAGGCCGGGACCGGGGAACGGCTGGCGGTAGACCATCTCGTCCGGCAGGCCCAGCTCCTTGCCGACGCGGCGGACCTCGTCCTTGAAGAGGTTGCGCAGCGGCTCGATCAGCGACAGCTCCATGTCCTTCGGCAGGCCGCCCACGTTGTGGTGCGTCTTGATCTTCGCCGTCGCGTCCGTGCCGCTCGAGGCGGACTCGATCACGTCGGGGTAGGTGGTGCCCTGGACGATGTAGTTGACGTCGCCGATGCCGCGCGCGTGCTCCTCGAAGACGCGGATGAACGTCTCGCCGATGCGCATCCGCTTGCTCTCGGGGTTCGTGATCTCAGTAAGGTCGGCGAGGAAGCGATCGGCGGCGTCGACGTGACGCAGGTTGATCGACATGTGGCCGCGGAAGGTGTTGACCACGCGCGCGGGCTCCTCGGCGCGCAGCAGCCCGTTGTCGACGAAGATGCAGGTCAACTGGTCGCCGACGGCGGCGTGCACCAGCGCGGCCGCTACTGCAGAGTCGACGCCACCGGAGAGCGCGCAGATCACCTGGCCGCTGCCGACCTGCTCGCGCGTGGTGCGGATCGACTCCTCGACGAAGTTGGCCGCCGTCCAGTCGCCCGCGCAGCCGGCGACCTCGAAGAGGAAGTTGCGCAGCAGCTGGCTGCCCTGCGGCGTGTGCACCACCTCCGGGTGGAACTGGATGCCGAGGCAGCCCGCGTCGTTCGACATCGCCGCGATCGGCGAGTCGTCCGAGTAGGCGACGGAGCGGAAGCCGGGCGGCAGCTCGACGATGCGGTCGGAGTGCGACATCCAGACGGGCATCGTCGCGGGCAGCTCGCGCAGCAGCCCGTTGGCCGGTTCGGAGAGCGTGATCACGGCGTGCCCGTACTCGCGCCGCGAGGCGGGAGCGACGCGCCCGCCGAGCGACTGCGCCAGCAACTGCATCCCGTAGCAGATGCCGAGCACCGGCAGTCCCGAGGCCACGACATACGGCGGAAGCGTCGGCGCGCCCTCGTCATAGACGGAGGCGGGGCCGCCGGAGAGGACGAAGCCCTTCACCTTGAGGTGCGACAGCTTCTCGGAGGGCGTGTCCCAGGGCGCGAGCTCGGCGTAGACGCCAGCCTCGCGGATGCGGCGCGTGATCAGCATTGAGAACTGCGAGCCGTAGTCGAGGACGACGATCGCTTCGGGCGCCTCGGGTGCGGGCGTCAGGAGTTGGCCGGGCGCGCGCGCCTCGGCGATCTCGAGGTAGGTACTGACCTCGCTGTCGCCCGAGGCGCGGATGCGATCACCGGACCCTGCGACCGTCGCGGACGCTTCGCTCGTGTCGACCATCGAGCCCTTAGCTGGGTGGGGAGTCCCTCAGGGCGCGATCGTATCGGCGCGCCCGCGCCGGGTCAACGCACGCGCGTCCGGCGGCCCTATACTCGCCGCACGGACGAGGGTGGCGAGCGAGAGGGTGACGAGGATGGCGAGCACGGCGCCGCAGACCGCTGAGCGCATGACCGAGGCGGCGACGGACTTCCTCGAGGCCCTCGACGAGGGGCAGCGGGCGCTCGCGACGCTGCCCTTCGACGACGAGGCGGAGCGCCAGACCTGGCACTACACGCCGATCGAGCGCTGCGGCCTCACGCTGAACGAGATGCGCCCGCAGCAGCGCCGCCTCGCGATGCGGCTCATGGGCTCCGGGCTGAGCAGGGGCGGCTTCGTCACCGCCAGCACGATCATCGGCATCGAGGCCACGCTCGAGGGCCTCGACGGCTGGCCGTCGCGGCCCTACGCGGAGACGCGGCCGGACGTGCCCTTCCGCGACCCGGGGATGTACTACGCCGCCGTCTTCGGCGAGCCGGGCGGCGAGGCGCCGTGGGGCTGGCGCATCGGCGGCCACCACGTCGCGCTGCAGTACACGATCGCCGGGGGCCAGATCGTCAGCCCGACCCCCACGTTCTTCGGCGCGCACCCGGCCGAGGCGCGGCAGGTCGGCGCGCACTCGCTGCGCCCGCTCGCGGGCGAGGAGGACCTCGCGCGTGAGCTGCTGCACGCGCTCGACGAGGAGCAGCGCGCGACCGCCGTGATCTCGCCCGCCGCGCCCACCGACATCGTCCAGTCGAACCGCCCGCGCGTGCTCGACGGCGCGATGAACATCCCGCTCGCCCGGCTGATGGACCGCACGGAGCCCGCCCGCACCGAGGCGATCGAGCGCGAGGCGCGGCAGCGCGCCGCACTCGGCCTGACCGCGGAGATGGAGGAAGTGCTGCGCTACTCCGCGACGGACCCGCGCGGCCTCGTCGTCTCGGCGATGGGCGCGCCGCAGCGCGAGCTGCTGACGGCGCTCGTGCGCCAGTACGTCGACCGCATGCCCGAGGAGATCGCGGAGCTTGAGTGGGCGAAGATCGACGGTCCGACGTTCGACGCGATCCACTTTGCCTGGGCGGGCCCCGGCGAGCCGCACAAGCCGCACTACTACCGGCTGCAGGCGCCGCGCTTCCTGATCGAGTTCGACAACGTGCAGAGCGACGTGAACCACATCCACTCGGTGTGGCGCGACCCGGAGGGTGACTTCGGCGCGGACATCCTCGCGCAGCACTACGCGCACGCGCACTAGCCCGGTCTGTGACGCCTTCGGACGAGTCCGGGCGCCTCGGCGAGCGCATCGAGGAGATCGCCAGCGCGATCCGCGCGGGCGAAGTCGCCGCGATCCCCACGGACACCGTCTACGGCCTCGCCGCGCTGCCGGACGACGAGGCGGCGCTGCGCCGCCTTGCGGCGCTCAAGGGACGCCCGGAGGCACAGCCCTTCGCCGTGCTCTTCGACAACATCGAGGCGATCCGCGCGGCGGTCGAGGAACCGGACGCCCTCGACGCGCTCGATCCGTTCTGGCCGGGGCCACTGACGGCGGTCGTGCGCGTGGCCTCCTCGTCGGCGCACGCCTTCGTCGAGCCCGCCGTCACGCCGCAGGGCACGATCGGCCTGCGCATGCCGGACGACGCGATCGCCCTCGCCGTGATCCGCGCGTGCGGCGGCGCACTCGCGGTCACGAGCGCGAACCGCAGCGGCGAGCCGCCGGCCGAGGAAGCCTCCGAGGCGACCGCGATGTTCGGCGAGGAGCTGCCCGTGCTCGACGGCGGCCCGCGCCGCCGCCCGCCCTCGACGGTCATCGACCTCACCGTGCGCCCGCCCGCCGTCCTGCGCGAGGGCCCGATCGAGTCGGCGACGGTACTCGCGGCGCTGGAGGGGTAGCGGCATGAGCCTGCCCTCGATCAGCGACCTGCCCGCCGCGCAGCGCAGGATCATCCGCGCCTGGTGCATGTACGATTGGGCCAACTCGGCGTTCGCCACCAGCCTCGTCGCGATCGTGCCCGTCTACTTCGTCCACCTCTTCAATGACTCGCTCGGCGAGAGCGAGGTGTTCCTCGGGATCACCTTCACCGGCAGCTCGATGTGGAGCCTCGGGGTCGCGCTATCGACCGCGATCGTCGCCTTCTCCAGCCCGCTGATCGGCGTGATCGCAGACCGCGCTCCGATCAGGCGGGCGCTGCTCTGGACGTACACGATCATCGGCTCGTTCTTCACGCTGCTCGCGTTCTTCTCCGCCTACACGCCCGAGCCGTGGCTCTGGGTGTTTTCCATGTTCACGATCGCCAACATCGGGTTCGCCGGGGGCCTGGTCTTCTATAACTCGTTCCTGCCCCACCTTGGACCGAGGCATCTGCTCGATGACATCAGCAGCCGCGGATTCGCCTACGGCTACGCGGGCGGCGGGCTGCTCCTGGTCGTGCACCTCGCGCTGATCCTCGCGGCCCGAGGCACGGACTTCGAGGACCTCGCCACCCGCATCGCGATCGCATCCGTTGGCTTCTGGTGGTTCGCGTGGGCGATCTGGACGCTGCGGGTGTTGCCGGAGCCGCCGGTCCGGCGGCCCGCCAGCGGGCTGACGGCCGCCTCGGCGGTTACGACCGCCTTTCGGGAGCTCGGGCAGACGTTCCGCGAACTGAGGCGCTTCCGCGTCGTGCTCGTCTTCCTCGCCGCCTACCTGCTGTTCAACGACGGTGTGCAGACGGTGCTGGCGATTGCCGGCGCGTTCGCCGCCGACACGCTGGGCATCCCGCTCGCCTTCAACATGGCGACGATCGCGATCATCCAGTTCGTCGCCGTGCCAGGCGCGCTCGCCTTCGGCTGGCTGGCGGACCGCATCGCGACCAAGGCCGCGCTGATCGTCTCGCTGGTCGGCTGGATCGGCATCGTCCTCTTCGGCGTCGCGCTGGCGCCGCTGCCCCCGGGCGAGCACGCCGACCACGACTTCCAGCTCAGCTACCGCGAGGCGTCCTCTGACTACGTCGTCGAGGCAGCCCCGGACCTCGACGAGGCCTACGAGCTGCGCTGGGAGGGCGAGTACTGGTCCATCGAGGAGGGCGCCGCCCTCAGCGTCGGCGCGCTCCGCAACCTGCCGGAGGCGATACGCGAGTCCGAGGACGTCGAGTACAGCCTCTCGATCCTCGGAGGGGGCATGGACGGCCAGTCCGCCATCGGCCCCGCTCACCCCTCGGAGCTGGGCGCGGGCCCGATCGACTGGTGGCCGTCGCTGGTGCGCGGCGTGCTGTGGAGCCCACTCGGCATCGATGTCGGCTACCAGTGGCTGCTGCTCGGCGTGCTGGTGGGGTGCATCATCGGCGGCAGCCAGGCGCTGGCGCGGAGCCTCTACGCACAGATCACGCCGGAGCGCCGGAGCGGCGAGTTCTTCTCCTTCTTCGGCTTCATCAGCAGAGCGTCGTCGGTGCTCGGCCCAACGATCTACATCGTCGCGACCGCGGTGTTCGACACGCGCGTCGCGGTGACCTCGATCCTCCTGATCATCATCGCCGGCACGATCGTACTGAGGTGGGTTGACGTCGCGGAAGGCGCCCGCGTGGCCACCGAGGAGGACGCCCGCACCCTCGACGCCTGAGCGGCCCGGGAGCGCAGCCCGCCTCCCGAGGGCCGCCGTCCGTCGCCGCGTTCGGCCGTGATGGCCCGCAACCGTCACCCCAGCCTCTACCCGCGATCAGGAGGGGATGCCGACGCTCGCAAGAACGATATCGGCAGCCTCGGTCGCCGATGCGCGCGCATCCTTGGCCTCTCGAGCGAGAAGCACGTATCGCGCGTTCGATTCAGCATAGGCACTGAGTGCTTCAGCTAGCGCGGGCCACACCGCGACACGCGCGGCTTCCGCTACCTCGTGTGGACTCGCCTCGCCCGCTAGCACCATCTCCACTGACGAAGTGAGATCAGCGGCCCGATAGTATCCGGCGCCCATCGGTGGGATCAGAGCACCCGCAACCCGAGCGGCCGTCACCTCAGAGCGGTGCGACTCGCAGACTCGCACAGGCACATCCGCGAGAACGTTCATCCACTCGCCGGAGCCTCGGCCTGTGCCCCGGTAAGTGAGGGTAGGAGCGACCTCGCAACTCTCGGCGCCGCAGCCATCGCTACCAATGAGCGCGCCCCCTCGATCGCCGTGCGCCAGCCGGTAGCGACGCTCCGCGAGACACTCCGCAAGCTTTACGGCGGCCTCGACTTGCCGATCGCTTGCGGAGCGCCCGCGCCGGGTGAGGCGAAGGCCCACGCTCAGGCGACGCAGGGTACGAGGGATGAATCGTTCGGACTCGGCTTCCTCGCCGACGCGGGCGTCCGCTTCGGCGCCACGCCAGTAGCCGATGGAATAGGCGACTTCTTCCATCGTGCGAGGATCCTTGCCTGCAGCCGCTTGTGCAGCATCAACTATCCAGCCGTCGGAAAGCGGGAAGTGCATTCCGCCAATGCGGCGCGCGTAGTCAGCAGACTCGCCGCCACGGTCGTGGGCCAACGCCTCAGCGTCGACATCCGCAGTCCAGCCTGGCCGGCCTTCGTCCCCGAACAACGGACTGACTTGCTGGCCGTCGAGCTTGGCGACCAGGTGCCTGCCGAACACCTGTATCTCAAGTTCTCGTCCATCAGGCAGTGTGCGGCAGATGATCGTACCGCCGGGTCTGTCCGGCCACGTCGCGGCGACCTCCTCCGGCAGCGGCATGGCCTGCCACTGAGTGCACCGCCTATCCAAGCCCTGCCGCCACACGACACCACCGCCTGCGTACTCGGGCTCCCACGTCGGGTAGCACAGACCGGACCCCCGCAGGTAAGCCGCGCGGGCTTTCGCCTCCTCCATGCTGTCGAAAGCCAGAGCACTGTCTGCAGAGCCCGTCGCGTCCCGCCTGTCCCAGTGGGCTATCCAATCATCAGCCGCGTAGTGCTCACCTCCGGTTTGGTGGCAGTCGTCGCAACGCACTACGTAGAGGCACGCCGCTCTCTTGCGCAAGCTGATCGCATCGCCGCCGAGCGCCTGCTCCGCGGCGGCGGCACGCAGTGCAGCGGCGGCCTCGCGAGACTCGCGGAGCGCCTCCTCGGCGATACGTGAAAGTTCGGCAGCGCGCGCAAAGCAGCCGGCGTAGTCGTCCAACGCCTCGGCGAGCGCCGGCCAACCCGCCACGCGTGCCGCTTCGGCCACCTCGGCGTTGTCTGCCTCCCCCGCCAGTACTGCCATCGCCCGTGTAGCGAGGTCGCGGGCGTGCTGGTACCCGACGCCAAGCGGCGGGATCAGGGCTCCGGCAGCGCGCGCGAGCACCACGTGAGAACGGTGGACTTCGCAGGCGCGCACAAGAGTCCCCGCACGCAAGTGCGCCCACTCGCGGGAACCCCGGCCCGTGCCTCGGTAGAAGAGGGTTGGCGTCGCATCACAACCACCGGCGATGCACGCCGCGCCGTCTCCGACTGTCGGATCATCGAGACGCATGTCGTCGAGCTGCTCAGCCACCGACAGGATTCTAGCAAGGCCTTGATCAACAAACGGAGTCGCCCGCCGCCGCCGAACCTCCCGTGCCCGCTGGGGTACCCTCGATCGACTGTGATTCGCCTCGAGAATCTGCGCTCACTCCCCGGGCAGGCGGCCGCCGCCGCGCGGTCGCTCGCCGTGGCCAGCGGCGGGCGGGCGCATCCGCGCCTCGATGGGCGCGTCGCGGCGCGGGGGCTGCGCGAGCCGGCGCGCATCGTGCGCGACCGCTTCGGCGTGGCTCACGTGTACGCGGCGACCGAGGCGGGCGCGATCTACGGGCAGGGCTTCGTCCACGCCCAGGACCGCCTCTTCCAGATCGATGTCCAGCGGCGGGTTGCCGCGGGGCGGCTTGCCGAGACGGTCGGCGAGCGCGGCGTAGAGACCGACCGGCTGATGCGGCGCCTCGGCTTCGCCGACCGCGCCGCGCGCGACCTTCCTTCGCTCGATCCGGACGACCGCGAGTTGCTGTTCGCCTACACGGCCGGCGTCAACGCCGGAATACGCAGCCTGCGGGCGCTACCGCCGGAGTACACGCTGCTGCAGACGCGGCCCGAGCCGTGGCATCCAGAACACACGCTGCTGCTGGGTCGCCTCCTGATGTTCAGCTTCGCCCCGAACTGGGACGCGGAGTTGCAGCGCCTCCAACTGCTTGAGGCGGTTGGCCCCGCGCGCGCCGCCCTCGTCGACGTTCCCTACCCCGAGGATGCGCCCACCGCGACCGGCGCACGCGTCCTCGACGCGGCCACACGGCTGCTCGAGGCGTACGGGCGCGCGATCGAGGCGGGCGCTCCGGCGGGCGGCGGATCGAATGCCTGGGCGGTCACGGGCGAGCACACCGCCTCGGGCGCCCCACTGCTGGCGTGCGATCCTCACCTGCGGCCCGCGATTCCCGGCCTCTTCCACGTCTCACACCTCAGCGGTGGCGGGCTCGATGTGATCGGGGCGGCCGTGCCGGGCCTGCCGGGGGTGATCGCCGGGCACAACCGCGATCTCGCCTGGGGCCTCACCGCCGGCATGGCCGACGTCAGCGACTGCTACCTCACGACCATCGATCCGTCCGACCCCGGCCGCTACCGCACGCCCGACGGCTGGGCGCGCGGCCGTGTGCGCATCGAGCGCATCGCCGTGCGCGATGCCGAGCCTGTCGAGGAGCGCGTGCTGGAGACCCGCCACGGGCCGGTGATCGGCCCCGCGCCGGACGGCGAGCGCGCGATCGCGTTGCGCTCGACGGCCCTCGAAGCATCCGAGACGCTGGCGGCGATGCTCGCCCTGGCCCGCGCGCGCGACATCGAGGAGCTCGAGGCGGCGCTCGCGCGCTGGCCGGGCGCGACGTTCAACTTCGTCTTCGCCTCGCGCGAGGGCGGGGACGCGGGACGGATCGGCTACCGCCTCGCCGGTGCCGTCCCCGCGCGCGGGCGCGGCGAGGGGCTGTTCCCCGCCGACGGGGACACGGCAGACGACCCGCCGCCGCCGATCCCCGGCGACGAGCTTCCGGGCCTACTCGATCCCGCGGGCGGCGTCGTCGTCTCGGCGAACCAGCACCCGGGCGGCGAGCTCGAGTTGGGCGAGGAGTTCACCGAGCCCTGGCGCGCCATCCGCATCGCGGAACTGCTCGCGGAAGGCGGCCCGCACACGGTCGCCTCGACGCAGGCGATCCAGAACGACTTCCACAGCGAGCCGCTGCGCCGCCTGCGCGACCTCTCGATTGCCCGCGGCGTGATCGGCGATGCGAACGCCGCACGCGTCGCGGCGGGCTGGGATGGGCAGGCGAGCGCCGGCAGCGCAGGGGCGGCGATGCTGGAGGTGGCCTACCGGCAGCTCGCGCGTCGCATGGCGGGTCGCATCGTCGGGCCACTCGCACCGCTCGTGCTGGGAGAGAAGGTGGAGGGACCCGCTGGGGTCTTCACACCCGAGAGCCGCTTCTCCTACCGCCTGCAGGGTCTCGCGGTGGAGGCCTGCGAGCGCGCCGCATCGCCCTGGTTCGACGGCGAAGAGGACCGCGACCGCGTGCTGCGCGCGGCCTGGTGGAGCGCCCTCGGCGAGTTGCGCGAGCGACTAGGACAAGATCCGGGCGCCTGGAGTTGGGGAGCGCTGAACCGCCAGTTCGTGCCGCACATGCTCGCTGTCGTGCCGGTCATCGGCCGCGCCTTCTCGCGAGGCCCGTACCCGGCGGGCGGCGACGTGAACACGGTCTGGCAGGGCGCATACGCCGGCGATGGTGGAACCACGCCCGCCGGCTTCAGCCCCGGCTACCGCCAGGTGCTGGACCTCGGGCGCTGGGACCGCTCCACGTTCCAGCTGCCGACGGGCGCCTCGGGCATTCCCGGCCACCCCCGTTACGACGACTCCATCGAGGAGTTCCGTGCCGGACGGCAACGGCCGCTGCTGTACTCTCGCGAGGCCGTCGAGGCCCACGCGGAGCACCACTTGCTGCTCCAGCTGGCGGCGACGACGGGGGGAGCGGAGCGATGAAGGCGATCAACGATCGGCTGGCGATCTACCGCCCGCACATCGTTGCTGAGATGCGCGAGATCGTTGGCGACGACCCTGCCCGGCTCTACTCATGGATGCGCTACCACCTCGGGTGGGAGGACACGCAGGGACGCCCTGCCGAAACCTCGCCGGGCAAGCTGTTGCGCCCGGCGTCGCTGCTGCTCGCCGCTGAGGCGCTGGGCGGCAAGTTCGATCAGGCGCTCCCGGCCGCCGCCGCCGTGCAGCTCGTGCACGACTTCTCGCTGCTCCACGACGACATCGAGGATGAGAGCGAGACTCGCCGCGGCCGCGCCACGCTGTGGACGATCACCGGCATCGCGCAGGCGATCAACGCCGGGGACGGCATGTACACGCTCTCCCGCCTCGCCCTGCTGCGGCTCCGCGATCGCGGCCTGGACGCGCAGCGGACGCTCGAGGTGATCACGGAGCTGGAGCACGCCTGCCTGCGGCTGATCGAGGGCCAGCAGCTCGACATCTCCTTCGAGGACCGCGCGTCCGTCACCCGCGACGAGTACCTCGCGATGATCGAAGGCAAGACAGCGGCCCTGCTCGCCGCCTGCTTTGCGATCGGGGCGCGGGTAGCCGGCGCACCGGATGCCTCGGTGGACGCGATGCGCGAGTTCGGCCGGTGCGCCGGGCTCGCCTTCCAGGCCGCGGACGACCTGCTCGGCATCTGGGGCGACCCGGCAGTCACGGGCAAGCCCGTCGGCGACGATCTGATCTCGCGCAAGCAGACCTACCCCGTGATCGCCGCCATCGAGAGCGGCAAGGCGCCGGCGCTCGATGCGGCCTACCGGGACCGCTCGGGCGGCGCGATCGATGTCGCCGCGCTTGCCGACGAGATCGAGGCGACAGGCGCGCGGACCGCCACGGAGCAGCTCGCCGCCGAGCAGGTCGAGGCGGCGATGAGCGCTCTGGCGCCGCTCTCGCTCGGGGACGACCGGGCGCTGTTCGCAGAGCTGGCGGAGCTGCTCTCGGCACGCGATGCATAGCCGGTCCGATTGCCCGCCCCGGACACCGCACCTATCATCCCGGCCGTGAGCCCGGCACACTCGAAGCGCACGGTCCGCGACATCGACCTTCAGGGGCGCCGGGTCTTCCTCCGTGTCGACTACAACGTGCAGCTCGACGAACACGGCTTCGTCTTCGATGACCTGCGGCTGCGCGAGTCGTTGCCGACGATCGAGTACCTGCGGAAAGCCGGCGCCCGGATCGCGATCTGCTCGCACCGCGGACGCCCTCGTGGGGAGGCCGTCGAGGCGCTGCGCAACGCGCCGGTCGCCAGGCACCTCAGCGGCCTGATCGGCGCTCCGGTCGCATCGGCAAGTGACTGCATCGGCCCCGAGGTCCAGGCGGCCGTGGATGCGCTCGCGCCCGGCGACATGCTGCTGCTGGAGAACGTGCGCTTCCACGCCGGCGAAGAGGAGAACGACCCCGAGTTCGCCCGCCAGCTCGCCTCGTTCGCCGACATCTACGTCGGCGACGCCTTCGGCACGGCACACCGTGCGCACGCCTCGATCGTCGGCGTGCCGAAGCACCTCCCGGCCGTGGCGGGGCTGCTGATGGAGCGCGAGCTCGAGTACCTGAAGAAGCTCTCCACGAATCCGGAGCACCCCTTCGGGCTGGTGCTCGGCGGCGCGAAGGTGGCCGACAAGATTGGCATCCTCAACCACCTCTGTGGCCAGGCGAACGTGATCTGCGTCGGCGGCGGCGTAGCGAACACCTTCCTCAGCACGCAGGGCATCGACATCGCCGACTCACTCTGGGACGCCGAGGGCGTCCCGGACGCGAAGCGCGTGTTCGAGCAGGTGGATGCGCGTCCCGATCTGCGGCTCTACCTGCCGGTCGACGCGATCGTTGGCTTCGGCGCCGCCGACCGCGATCACGTACGCCGGGCGCCGGTCGACCATGTGCCGTCGGGCTGGCGCATCCTGGACATCGGCCCGGCGACGATCGAGCTGTTCCGCAGCGCCCTCGCGCCGCTGCGCACGGTCGTGTGGAACGGGCCGCTCGGCTGGTTCGAGCGCGAGCCGTTCGACCACGGATCGCTGGCGATGGCGGAGATGCTCGCCGACCTCGATGCCACCGTGGTGGTCGGCGGAGGCGAAACGGCCGCCGTCGTTCAGCGGGCCGGCGTAGCCGATCGCATCAGCCACGTCTCGACGGGTGGCGCGGCCTCGCTGGCGATGTTGCAGGGCAAGCCGCTGCCGGCCGAGACGGCGTTGGACGACGCCTGAGCGCCCCTCTGGCGTGGCCGATCGGCGCCGTTCCCATCGGTACGAATCGCCGCGGCTCCGCGAGTTCTCTACCCGGGTGCGGTAGCGTCTCGTTCCGCCGGCGACAACGCGACCAGGGGGATCCGTCGGGAGATCTTCTGCTGATAGGCCTCATACGGTGAGTACATCGCAATCAGACGCTCCCAGACCTCCTCCCGCTCTGCCCCCTCCAACTCCGACGCCACCAACACCTCGGCGCCTCGCTTCGCCGACCAGGTCCGGCAGTCTGGCTCAACCAACAGGTTCTTCCACCATTGCGGATGCTCCGAGTGCCCCCCGTACGACGCCACCACGACCACCCGATGCCCATCGTCGAGGTACAGCAGCAGCACCGACCGCTCGCGGCCCGACTTCCGTCCCCTCGTCCACAGCCGCAGCGTCGGCGGCCCCTGCCAGCGCCCACGCATCAACGTGAACAGCGGCTGCTGCAGCCGGGTCAATGCCTTGATCAGTCGTGGTCCCACATCTGCATCGTAGCGGTTGGCATCTTCGGGCAGCGGCCAGATCTTGCGAATGCTGGATGCGATCCGCCGGCGAGAGTGGTCGGTGGCCGCACCCCTGAGGGAGCATCATGCGCATCCTCGCTGGCGTCGTTGGCCTTGCAATCCTGTTGATCGTTGCCGCTGTGGTGATGGGCAACCCCTGGAAGAGCCTGCCGGAGCCGCCAGGCGGGAGCACCCTCTACGAGGTGAGAGAGCGCGACGAACTCAGGTGTGGCGTGAGTCAGCAGCAGCCGCTCTTCGGATTCAAGGCGGACAACGACACCGTCACGGGCTTCGAGATCGAATTCTGCAAGGCCATCGCCGCCGCGGTGCTCGGCGACCCGGAGAAGATCGAATACGTCGACGCCTCCGGCCCGCGTACACGATATGAGCTGCTCGACGATGCCGAGATCGACGTGCTGATGGTCGCGGCCCCGATCACCGCCTCGCTCGATGTCGGGTTGCGGATCGACTTCGCCCAACCGATCTTCTACAGCGGCCAGGGGTTCCTCGTACGCACGGACTCCGGCTACAACTCGGCGTCCGACATGTCCGACGTGGATTACCGCAGAGTCTGTGTAGCGCTGGACTTTCCGGCTGCGCTGAGTGTCGTGGACTACTTCGCCGGCATCGGGATCCACCTCCGACTGGGCGTGCACAGGCCGGCACACAATGTGATGCCATTCTTCTGGGGACGCTGCGATGTGATGGTGGCGGACTTCGCGAGCCTCGGCCAGCGAATCGCAATGCGTGACGATGCCGACGAGTACAAGATCCTGCCGGAGGTCATCTCCAGAGAGCCGCTGGCGCCAGCCGTCCGCGAGGACGACAGCCTGTGGAAGGACGTGATCAACTGGGTCATCCAGGGCTTGATCGCGGCGGAGGAACTTGGCATCACGCAGGCCAGCGTCACCTCCATGGCGGGCGACCCCGGCTCGAACTCGCAGATCAGGCGCCTGCTCGGCGTCCACTACGAGCGTGGCGAACTGTGGACGCCCGGCTTCGTCGCACTCGACGCGCACTTCATGCAGCGCGCGATTGCTGCCGTTGGGAACTACGGCGAGATCTATGACCGAACCATCGGCGACGCGATCCCCCGCGCCTGCACGCCCAACGCGCTGGCCATCGACGATTCAGTTGACTGCCCGCCAGGGCAGGGCGGGCTCCTCTACGCCCTCCCGTACCGCTAGCCCGGCACGCGGCGCCTGCCGCTTCACCGTCGAGGAGCCGCAGCTCAGATTTCCCCTGCCAGGCCCTCCGCCACTCCTGCCCGCTCCACGTCTTGCAGAAATCAGGTCAGACAGGTCATAGTGGTCAGAGAGCACAGAACGTGGACTCGCCCGCTGGAGTCTGCGCGCGGCCGCGGGTGGCCCTGGGCGCGGTGAGGGGCAAAGTGATGACTGACGACCCGGCGCGATCCGGAAGTACCAACGATCGCCAGGCAGCGAACGAGCAAGATGCCGAGTCCGGCCCGAGGCACGTCGGCGTCGCCGAGGCGAAGGCGACCTTCTCGGCGCTGATCGAGGGCGTCCAGCACCGCTCGGAGCGCTACGTCATCGAGCGCCACGGCAAGCCCGCCGCCGCCCTCGTCAGCGTCGAGGAACTCGAACGCCTCGGTTCCGACCAGCCGCCGGAGCGGCGGAACGACGGCCTGAGCGGCTTCATCGGCTTGTTCGCGGGTCTGCTCACCGACGAGGAGATCGATGAGATGGTCGAGACCATCTACGCCGGTCGCGAGCGCGACCGCGACTCGCCTGCGCGCGTGGATTTCAGTGACCTGCTCGATTGAGGTATCTGCTGGACACCGACACGCTCAGCGCGCTCACGAAGCCGTCACCGTCCCCGGAGCTGCTGATGCGGATGGCGATGACGGCGCCCGAGGACCGAACCACATCCAGCGTCACGCTGGCTGAACTGCTGTTCGGCGCGCACCGGACCGGTCGGCGATCGGCAGAGTTCCTGGAGCGCATCCACGGCGCGTTGCCCGCCGCCCCACTGGTGCCATTCGATGAAGCCGCCGCCGAGGAGTACGGAAGGCTGCGCGCCTACCTCGAGGCTCAAGGGACGCCGATTGGTCACGAAGACACGCAGATCGCGGCGATTGCGCTCGCGAACGACCTGACCGTCGTCACCGGCAACGTGCGCCACTTCCAGCGCGTCCCCGGCCTCGCCGTCGAGAACTGGCTCGAGTAGGCGGCGGACATTCGCGCCCGGAGGGACGCCTCGGGGGCTCCGAGGAGCGCGAGCCCGCGCGCGATAGCAGCGCGCCCGATAGCATGTAGCCATGGACCCCGATCTGATCCGGCGGCTGTCGATTCCGGGCGAGAGCAAGGTGCTGCTCTGCGTCCTCGACGGACTGGGCGGGCTGCCGGGACCGGTCGGACGCAGCGAGCTGGAGTCCGCCGATAGCCGGCACCTCGACCGCCTCGCCACCGACGGCGCGCTCGGCCTGACGATCCCCGTCGGCTACGGCATCACGCCCGGCTCCGGCCCCGGCCACCTCGCACTCTTCGGCTACGACCCGCTCGTCTACGAGGTCGGACGCGGCGTCCTCGAGGCGACCGGCATCGACATCGCGCTGCGGCCCTCGGACCTGGCCGCCCGCGGCAATCTCTGCACCGTCGACTCTGGCGGGCGCATCACCGATCGCCGCGCAGGGCGCGTGGCCACCGAGGTCACCACGGGGATCGCGGCCGAGCTCTCGAAGATCGAGCTGCCCGGCTGCGAGGTCGCCGTCCACGCGGTGCGCGAGCACCGCTTCGTGCTGGTGCTGCGCGCCGGCGAGGGCAGCCCGCCGCTCAGCGACCAGATCAGCGAGACCGACCCGCAGGCCGAGGGCGTCCCGCCGCTCGATGCCGTCGCTACTGCCCCCGAGGGCGAACACACCGCCACGCTCGTCAACCAGTTCGCGCGGGAGGCGCGGGCGCGCCTCGCCAGCCGCGAGACGGCGAACGACGTGCTGCTGCGCGGCTGGTCGAGCCTGCCCGATCTGCCGCAACTGCCGGAGCTCTGGAAGCTGCGTGCCGCCGCCATCGCCGTCTACCCGATGTATCGAGGACTCGCGCGGCTCGTCGGCATGGACGTGCTCGACGCCGGCGAGTCGTTCGAGACGGCGATCGCCACGCTGCGCGGCGCCTGGGACGACTACGACTTCTTCTTCCTGCACTTCAAGCCGACCGACGCCGCCGGCGAGGACGGCGACTTCGCGCGCAAGCGGCAGGCGCTGCACGACTTCGACGCCTGCCTGCCGGAGCTGCTGGCCCTTAGCCCGAACGTGCTGATCATCGCGGGCGACCACTCGACGCCCGCGATGATGGCGGCGCATTCCTGGCACCCGGTCCCATTGCTCCTCTGGGGGGACAACGTCCGGACGGACGCCTCGCACCACTTCGACGAGGACGAGTGCGCGGTCGGCGGCCTCGGCACGATGCCCGCGAAGGAGCTGCTCCCGCTCGCCTTCGCCCACGCCATGCGACTCACCAAGTTCGGCGCCTGAGAGGAGCGCGATGAGCGCGCAGCGAACGCCGATCGTCGGCGGCAACTGGAAGATGCACCTCGACCGCAGCGGCGCGCGCGATCTGCTGCGCGAACTGCGCGAGCAGCTCGATGGCCTCGAGGGCGTCGACGTCGTGATCTTCCCGCCCGCGCCCTGGCTCGGCGATGCCGCCGACGCGCTCGAGGGCAGCACGCTGCGCGTCGGCGCGCAGAACGCCTACTGGCTGCCGCACGGGGCCTACACCGGCGAGGTGGGCGCGGCGATGCTCGTCGGCACCGCCGACTACGTGCTCGTCGGCCACTCCGAACGTCGCCACGTCTTCGGCGAGAGCGACGAGGACAGCGGCCGCAAGCTCGACGCAGTCCTCGGGCTCGCGCTCCAGCCGATCCTCGCCGTCGGCGAGCAGCAGGAGGAGCGCGAGGGCGGGCGCACCGCCGAGGTGCTGCAGCGCCAGCTCGACGCGGCCTTCGCCGGCGTCGACCGGCTGCCCGAGGGCTTCACGATCGCCTACGAGCCGGTCTGGGCGATCGGCACGGGGCTGACCGCGACACCGGAGATCGCGCAGGCGACCGTCGCCGAGATCCGCCGCATGGTCGGCGACCGCTTCGGCGAGGCGGCTGCCGAGGCCTGCCGCATCCAGTACGGCGGCTCCGTCAACGCCGGGAACGTCGCCGACCTCGCGAGCCGGCCGGACATCGACGGCGCGCTCGTCGGCGGGGCCTCGCTCGACGCCTCGGCGTTCGCCACGATCTGCCGCGCCGTCGCCGCGGCCGGGGAGTAGGCCGCTGAGCGCGCCCGGCGTCGTCGCGCTGGTCGGGCCCACCGCCTCGGGCAAGACGGCGGCCGCCGTCGCCATCGCGCAACGGCTGCCGATCGAGGTCGTCTCCGCCGACTCGCGCCAGATCCGGCGCGGGATGCGCATTGGCACGGCCGCGCCCAGCGACGAGGAGCTCGCCGCCGTCCCGCACCACCTGGTCGGCGTCGTCGAGCCGGACGCGCCGTGGACGCTTGCCGACTTCCTCGAGGGCGCGCACGCGGCGATCGAGGGTATCCACGCGCGCGGGCAGCTGCCGCTGCTCGTCGGCGGCGCGGGGCAGTACGTCTGGGCGCTGCTCGAAGGCTGGCAGCCACCCGCCGTCGCGCCCGACCCGGCGCTGCGCGCGCGCCTCGAGGAGGAGTGGCGTGAACATGGCCCCGAGGCGCTGCACGCGCAGCTCGCCTCGCTCGATCCGCGTTCCGCGGAGCGCATCGACCGGCGCAACCGGCGGCGCCTGATCCGCGCGCTCGAAATCATCGAGGCGACCGGCGAGCCGATCGCCCCGCTGCCGCGCGTGCCACCGCCCTGGCCGTGGCGCGCGGTCGGCCTCGCGTGGTCACGCAGCGCGCTCCGTCGCCGCGCCGACGGGCGCGCCGTGCGCATGTACGAGGCGGGCCTGGTCGAGGAGACGCGCGCGCTGGTCGCCCGCTGCGGCGAGGACTTCGAGGCGCTGAGCTCGATCGGCTACGCCGAGGCGCTGGGGGTGTTGCACGGCACGTGGGACGAGGCGGAGGCGATCGGCCGGACGCAGGCGGCGACGCGCCGCCTGATCCGCCGCCAGGCCGCCTGGTTCCGCCCCGCCGACCGGCGCATCGACTGGCGCGACGGCGCGGACCTCGAGGGCGTCGTGTCGGCGGTGGAGGCGGCGGTCGCGGACCTGCGAGGGTAGGGGGCGCGTCCCTACTCCGGGTCGCCCTCCGGACCATCCAGCGCGGCGCGCGCGATCGTTTCGAGGGCGCGCGCCTCGATCGGCGGGTTGACGAGGCCGCTGCGCACATCGCGGAAGTAGCGCTCGAGCGGCTCCGAGCGGTGCAGCGCGACACCGCCCACGACGCGCATCGCGATCTCGACGACCTCGACGGCGCTGTTGGTGGCCAGACGCTTCGTGGCCGCGATCTGCGGGCCCATCCGGCCGCGATCGCCGGGGTGCTGTTCCCAGTCCTCGGCCGTTTGCAGCAGCAGGGCGCGGGCGGCCATCACGGTCGCGTCGATGCGGCCGATCTGCTCGCGGACGTGGGGGATGGTCGCGATCGGGCCCGCCGCGCCGAGCGGGCGGCGCTCGCGCGCGAAGCGCACGGCATAATCGCGCGCGGCCTCGGCGACGCCGAGGCTGGTTGCTCCGACGAGGATCGGGAACCAGGCGGCCGGGGTGGCCTCGCGACGGGCGGCGGGATCGCTGCGCGAGAGGAAGTCGGCGTCGCCGACGGAGACGCGGTCGAAGTGGACATCGTCGGAGCCGCTGGCGCGCATGCCGAGCGCGTCCCACGTCTCCTCGACGCGCACGCCGGGCAGATCGCGGTGCACGGCCACGCGCGCGGTCTCGCCCGAGCCGTCCTCGACCGCGACGTAGCTGATGAAGTACGTGAGCGCGGGCGCGGCCGTGGTGAAGACCTTGTGTCCGCTCAGCCGCCAGCGGCCCGGCCCGTCGGGCGTGACGTTCGAGCGAGGCCGGCCGCCGCCCTGCGGCGAGCCGAGTTCGGGCTCGGCGGCGGCGTTGTTGAGCAGCGCGCCGTCGCGCACGACCTCATCGAAGATGAGAGCGCGGGCGGCCTCCGGCCAGGCGCGCGACTGGCCCTCGCCGCCGCAGAGCATGAGGTGCATCGCCAGCCCGATCGCGGTCGAGCCGTCGCCCTTCGCGAGTGCGAGGTGGGCGAGCGCGACATCGTCCAGCCCGTAGCCGCCGCCGCCGTACTCCTCGGGCACGGACGCCGCCGTATACCCGCTGCGCCGCAGCTCCTCGAAGTTCTCGAACGGGAACGACCCCTTGCGGTCGTGCTCCCCCGCGCGCTCCGCGAACGCGGCCGCGAGCCCCCGCGCGAGCGCGAGCAGGCCAGCCTGCCGTTCATTCTTCGGATACATCGCCGCGAGCGTAGCACCGGCGTGCGGCTGGGGCAGGGGTGAGGAGCGGGAGGTCGGGCCTCACTTCATCAATCGATCGATCTCGTCGAGTAGTTTCTTGTCCCCCGATGGCCTGTGATTCTCGATCCAGCGCCGGAGATCGACCAGTGTCTGAGTCTCAGCGATTACGTCCAGCAGCCTACTGTGTCGTCGAACGGTTGAGTGCAGGTTAGCTACCGCGATGTAGTTGCGGAGCGCATCGGACGCCAACTCGAAGACGCGGTAGTAATCGCGCTCGGCTGCGGTCGTCCGCGCACCGTGGACGAGATTCGAGCGCAGCTCCTCATATAGCGAGAGGGCAACTGCTGGGTCTCGAAAGCTCCCTTCGACTGCAATAGAAAGGAGCGCGTTCCTGAGGGCCATGACCGCACCCTTCTTCGCCTCGGTTCGGCCCTTCTGACCTGACCCCTTGAAACGGGACCGCCGTTGATGAGAGTCCTTTGGCCCGCGAAGGTGGGCGGAGGAGGACATCACGGTGAAACGACGCAGGCACACGCCTGAGCAGATCGTGCGCAAGCTGCGCGAGGTGGAGCGGCTGCTCGGCGAAGGGCAGACGATCGCCGAGGCGGCGAAGCAGGTCGAGATCTCGGAGCAGACCTACCACCGCTGGCGCAACCAGTACGGCGGGATGAAGGCCGACGACGCCAAACGGCTGCGCGAGCTGGAGCGCGAGAACGCGCGGCTGAAGCGGATCGTCGCCGACAAGGAACTCGAGATCGACGCGCTCAAGGAGATCGCGAAGGGAAACTGGTAAGCCCGTCGCGCCGGCGCGAGGCGGTCTGCATGTTGCAGGACCGCCTCGAGTTGTCGGAACGGCGGGCATGCCGGGTCACCGGCCAGCACCGCTCCACGCAGCGCCGCCTCCCGGCGCGCGGCCGCGGCGACGAGGCGCTCAGGACGGAACTACACGCCTTCTCGCGTGGCCACCCCCGCTGGGGCTACCGCCGGGCCTGGGCGACGTTGCGCGAGGAGGGCTGGGGCGTGAACCGCAAGCGGGTGCAACGGCTCTGGCGCGAGGAGGGGCTGCGCGTCCCGCTGAAGCGACGCAAGCGTCAGCGCCTGGGGGACTCGGCGCAGCCCGCCAGGCGGCTGCGTGCCGAGCGGCCGAACCACGTCTGGGCGCTGGACTTCCAGTTCGACCAGACCGCGGACGGGCGGATCCTGAAGCTGCTCAACATCGTCGACGAACACACGCGGGAGGCGCTGGCGGTGGTGGCCGCCAGGCGCATCAACGCCGACGCCACCGCCGCCACGCTCGAGGGGATCGTCGCCTGGCGCGGGACAGCGCCCGGCTACATCCGCTGTGACAACGGGCCCGAGCTCACGGCCAACGCCTTGCGCGACTGGTGCCGGTTCAGCGGCACCGGCAGCAGCTACATCGAGCCCGGCGCGCCGTGGGAGAACCCGTACGTGGAGTCGTTCAACGGCCGGCTGCGCGACGAGTTCCTGGCGGTCGAGCAGTTCGACAGCCTGCTCGAAGCGCAGGTGCTGATCGAGGACTGGAGGATCGAGTACAACACGAAGCGCCCGCATAGCAGCCTGGGCTGGCTTGCCCCGGCTGCCTACGCCGAGCGCTGGGAGGCTCAGCAACACGCTGGACTCTCATAGGCGGTGGTCTCGCGAAGGGGGTCCGGTCACTTCACCAGAATCGCCTCCATGCCAGCGAACAACGCGATTACCCGCATCGGCCACGGAGTTTCGGCATTCCAAGACATCCCAAACCACCGGATCGCCAGGTCGATTCTCTCCTGTATGCGGATCCGCTCGGTCCAGCGCACTTCATCCAGTGGCGCGAGATAAGCGAAAGCAGCACTCAAGGAAGCTGCGCTCCACCTAGTTGGCCTCGCAGGTCGCGCCCGCTGAAATAGTCGGGAGCCGTCACCGCGAACGGCATTCCAACCAGTCCTGAACGCAACATGAGTTTCCTCAACGGGTGCATGGATTACGGATGTCAAGGCGATCCGGAGCTCATCAGAGATCATTGATGATCGGTCGAGCGCCCGATGTCTTGCAGCCTGGATCGTTCCTCCGGGCACGGTCATACGAGCCACGGTCTGGCCTCGCCACTGCGGACGCGGCGGGGAATCCCAAAGACCCCATTCACGCAGCAGGGTGGGTGATCCGCGGATCAGTTCAACGTCTCCAAGGGATGTTCGCTGTGGAATAGAAATCCCCTGCAGCTGGACTATTGCTTCGTAATCCAAGTCTGGGATCTCAATGTCGTCCATAAGGGTTTGGACTCTGTCATTCCGCACGGACGTAGACCTAAAGCTGTCGTCCAATGCGATCTCGCAGCAGAACGACCAAAGCGCATCTGTGAGCTCTCTATCAGAACTGACTTCCGAAAGATATCTACTTGCTCGGTCTGAGAGCAGCAGACGAAGTACGCTCTGATAGGATTGGTGTGCTCGCCCAAAGAGATGCAACTGAGGGGTGCCGAGTTGGGAAACGTCGTCTGGCACCAGACTGTGTAGGTGCCGCGGTATCGTCTTCCACATGCGTGACGATTCAGAATCTGTGGATTCAGGACCGCGCAGGTCTTGCGCCAAGGTTCTAAGCGCCTTGCGGATTCTGCGTTCCGTCGTCGCACGGCTACCGCTCACGCCCAACCTCCCGCACGCCACAGGATAGGTGGAGCCGGCTCAGCGAGCACTTACTCGTCCCCCGATCCGGTCAGGTCAGGTCGGCGTTCCCGCCGGGCCAGGTGGTTGAGCCCGCCGCGCGGGCGACCGTACGATGGCTGGATGAACGAGTGGCCGTTCTGGAAGATGCACGGCGCGGGGAACGACTTCGTCGTGCTCGCCGCCGAGGACGACGCGACACGCACCACGGAGCAGTGGGGCGCGCTCGCGCAGCGCGTCTGCGACCGGCGCTTCGGCGTCGGTGGGGACGGGCTGATCGCCGTGCTGCCCTCGGACGTCGCGGACCGGCGGATGCGCATCTTCAACGTCGACGGCTCCGAGTCGGAAATGTGCGGGAACGGCATCCGCTGCCTCGTCAAGTTCACGCTCGACCAGGACGCCTCGCTGCGCTCGCGCGGCAAGCTGCGCGTCGAGACGCTCGCGGGCGTGCTCGACGCCGTCGCGACACTCGGCGCGGACGGCGCGGTCGAGCGGGTGCGCGTCGGCATGGGCGCGCCGCGCTTCGAGCCGGAGGCGCTCGGCGCGCTCGTCGAGCAGGCGCCGCCGGTGCTCGACCTGCCGCTCGAGGCGGCGGGCGGGGAGCACCGCGTGACGCTGGTCTCGATGGGCAACCCGCACGCCGTGATGTTCGGCAGCGACCCGGTCGAGTCGTTCGAGCTCGAGCGGATCGGGCCGGCGATCGAGCATCACCCGCTGTTCGCGAACCGCACGAACGTCGAGATCGTGCGCGTGCGCGATCGAGGAGCGATCGAGATGCGCGTCTGGGAGCGCGGGGTGGGCGAGACGCTCGCCTGCGGCTCCGGCGCCTGTGCCGCCGTTGTCGCCTCGAGGCTGCACGGCCTCGCCGACGACCGCGTCGCCGTCGCGCTGCCGGGCGGCACGCTCGGCATCGAGTGGGACGGCGAGGGCGAGGTGACGCTTGAGGGCCCGGCCGTCAAGGTGTTCGAGTCGGCCTGGCGTGAGCCGGGCCCGTAGTGAAGCAACACGTCAGTATGAGACTTCGATAGTTCCAGAGGAGACACAGCCATGACGCAAGCACGGACCGGCAGCCAACTCGGCGACGCGCTGCAGACGCGCAACGCGCCTCGCAGCATCGACGACTGGGAGGCGCTGCTCGACAGCGACACGGCGGATGTGGTGGAGACCGACGTGGGTGAGATGGTGCTCGCGCGCGAGCGCGGCCAGCTCCACCTGCACTACGCCTTCGACGACCTCGCGGCGATGACCGCCGCGTGGCATCCCTGCTTCGACGCGCTGCGCCCAAGCATTTCCGGCTCCGGCTTCCCCTACGTGACGATCGACCTCGTTGAGCACATCAACCGGCGCTGGATCGAGAACCTGCTCGCCGAGTGCGACTTCCAGGCGATGGGCGAGTGGCTCGAGCTCGTGCACCCCGGCCTGCGCGACGTCGTCCCGCCCGAGATCCCCGAGGGCCTGACGATGCGCCGCGCCCAGCCCGACGACAGCGCCGCGATCGCCGCGATCGAAGGCGCCGCCTACGGCGACTGGACCGACGGCGAGGCGGCCACCCTCGCACGCATCGAGGAGGCCGCCTGGACCGGCGTGCTCGAGCGCGACGGCGAGGTGATCGCCTACGCGATCAACACAGCCGTCGAGGACGGGCGCGGTGAGGTGATGTCCTGCGCGGTGGCGCCGGACGCCCAGGGCGACGGCCTCGGCAAGGTGATCCTCGGAGCCGCCACCTACCAGCTCGCCGCCTCGGACGGGCGCGAGGCCGCCGTGCGCGTGCGGCCGGACATCCCCACGGCGGCCCGTACCGCCACGGCGCTCGGCTACCTCGTGGGGCGGCGCGGCATCGAGCTGCGGCGCGATTCCGACGAGGCCATGCTGCAGAAGGTGCGTGACGACGCGCGCGTGCGCGGGATGAAGGTCCGCTTCGGCAACTGGCGGTAGCGGCATGAGACTGGCGCGCCGCGTCGAGCAACTCCCGCCCTACCTCTTCGCCCGCATCTCGGAGCTGATCGCCGCACAGCAGGCCGCCGGTGTCGACGTGATCTCGCTCGGCATCGGCGACCCCGATCTGCCGACGCCGCCCCACATCCTCGACTCGCTGCGCGAGGCCGCCGGGGACCCCGCCAACCACCGCTACCCGGAGACCGAGGGCCTGCCGGAGTTCCGTGCAGCCGTCGCCCGCTGGTACCAGACGCGGCACGGCGTCACGCTGGACCCGGAGACCGAGGTCGTCTCGCTGATCGGCTCGAAGGAGGGGCTCGGCCACCTGCCGCTCTGCCTGATCGACCCAGGTGACCTCGCGATTGGCACCTCCCCCGGCTACCCCGTCTACGAGATCGCGACGATGTTCGCCGGCGGCGAGACGCTCGCGCTGCCGCTGCGCGAGGAGGACGGCTGGCTACCGCGCCTCGAGGACGTGCCGGCCGCCGAGGCGGAGCGCGCACGGCTGGTCTGGCTCAACTACCCGAACAACCCCACCGGCGCGATCGCCGACGAGGCCTTCTTCGCCCGCGCGATCGCCTGGGCGCGCGACAACGACGTCGTGATCGCGCACGACCTCGCCTACTCGGACGTCTACTTCGACGGCTACCGCGCGCCCTCGATCCTCGAGATGGACGGCGCGCGCGAGGTCGCGATCGAGTTCAACTCGCTGTCCAAGACCTTCAACATGACCGGCTGGCGAGTCGGCATGGCGGTCGGCAACGCCGAGCTCGTCGGCGTGCTGCGGCGCGTCAAGTCGAACCTCGACAGCGGCGTGCCGCAGGCCGTGCAGCAGATGGCGATCACCGCGCTGGACGACCCGCGCGACTCGATCGAGCGACATAACGAGATCTACCAGCGCCGCCGCGACCGCGTCGTCGAGGTGCTCCGCGAGCTGGGCCTGCACCTCGATCCGCCAAAGGCCTCGCTCTACGTCTGGGCGCGGTTGCCTGACGGGGAGAACTCCTCGGCGGAGTACGCGCAGCGGCTGGTCGAGGAGACCGGCGTCGTCGTCACGCCGGGCGTGAGCTACGGCGACGCGGGCGAGGGCTACATCCGCATCTCGCTCACGCTCGCCGACGAGCGCCTCGAGGAGGCGCTCTCGCGCCTCAGCGCGTTCGCGAGGGCGCGACAGGGGTAAGCAGCGCCCGGAGCCGCCGATGCCGCGCCGCCCGCCGCAGCCGATGCCGAAGGCGGTGCTCGACGCCCTCGAGGCGCGGGGCGTGATCGCGGACTACGAGGCGCGCCCGTTCTACCAGCGCAACGACTACCTCGCGTGGATCGCCCGCGCGAAGCGCGAGGAGACGCGCGAGCGACGCCTCGCGCAGATGCTCGACGAGCTGGAGCAGGGCGGCGCCTACATGAAGATGGCGCACACCCCCAGCCGCAAGAGCTAGCCCGCGGCAGCGCAGCGCCCCCGCGCCGCACGCGCTATCATCGCCTCTCTCCCCCCTGGAACGGCAGCGATGGCCACGACCACAGCCGCCCCCGGCACTGCGAGCACCGAGACGCCGGCGCCCGGTCGGGGCGTCTACTCCTCGCGGATGCTGCGCGAGGCGATCGAGGCCGGGCGCATCTCGCCGAAGCGGATCGCGGCGGCGCAGATCCAGCCGGCCAGTATCGATCTGCGGCTGGGCGGCAAGGCGTACCGGCTGCGCAGCAGCTTCCTGCCGGGGCCGACGGCCCGCGTGCGCGATCGCCTTCCGGAGCTGCAGATGGGCGCGCCGCTCGACCTCGCGGACCCGGAGGGCGTCGTCCTCGAGCCGGGGCGGCCCTACCTCGTGCGGCTGATGGAGAGCGTGCGGCTGCCGCCGGACGCCGTCGGGCGCACCAACCCGCGCAGCTCCACCGGACGGCTCGATGTCTTCACCCGCGTGATCAGCGACCGCGGGACGCAGTTCGACGAGATCGAGCCGGGCTACGCGGGCCCACTCTGGCTCGAGATCTACTCGAACACCTTCACCGTGAACGCGCGGCAGGGGCTCGCCCTGACGCAGCTGCGCATCTCCTCGTCCGACTCCTGGCTGGACGCGGCCGCCATCCGCGAGCTGCACGAGCGCGATGGCCTCGTCTTCGCGCGCGGGGCGAGCGACAGCGCGCCACGCGCGCAGATCGAGGCGCCGACGATCGGCCAGCGCGGACTGCTGCTGAGCGTCGATCTGCCCGGTGGCGTGTTCTGCGGCTGGCGGGCGAAGCGCAACAGCGCGCTCCTCGACCTCGCGAAGACCGCCGCCTACGACCCGTTCGACTACTGGGAGCCGGTCTTCGCGGAGCCGGGCGGGCGGCTGGTGATCCAGCCGGACGACTTCCACCTGCTGATCTCGAAGGAGTTCGTGAGCATCCCGCCGGACGTCGCGGCGGAGATGATCGCCTACGACCCGACGAACGGCGAGCTGCGGACGCACTACGCCGGGTTCTGCGACCCCGGCTTCGGCTACGGCGCGGAGTTGCGCGGCACGCAGGCCGTATTCGAGGTGCGGGCGCACGACGTGCCGTTCATGCTCGAGGACGGCCAGCCAATCGCCCGCCTCGGCTTCGAGCGGATGGCCGAGCCGCCCCCGGTCCTCTACGGCAGCAGCGAGCTGGGTTCGCACTTCCAGCGGCAGGGCGTGCAGCTCAGCCGCCAGTTCAAGGCGCCCGAGGCGAGCATCCGCTTCCAGATGACCAGCGGGCGCTGAGGCAAGCCCCTTCGATCCCTCGGCGGACACGGCGGCCCTCGCAGCCCGTATCCTGCATGGGCGACGAGGAGGACCGTATCCCGAGGAAGCGCACTCGCAACGGCCGCAACGGCGGAGCCGACGGTGCACGCAGGAACGGCCGCGGGCACGCGACCGCTCCGGTGCAGGAGCGCGCCTTCCTCGTGGGCCTGGACTACCAGCGCCGGCCGCTGATGCCACCTCGGGAGTCGCTGCGCGAGCTGGCGCGGCTCGCGCGCACCGCGGGCGCGACCGTCGTCGGGCAGGCGCTGCAACGGCGCGCCCGTCCCGACCCGGCGACCTGGATCGGCGCGGGCAAGCTTGAGGAGATCCAGGCCGCGCGCGAGACCACGGGTTACTCGCTCGTGATCTTCGACGAGCAGCTTTCGCCCGCGCAGCAGCTGCACCTCGAATCGGCACTCGACGTCAAGGTGCTGGACCGCAGCGCGTTGATCCTCGACATCTTCGCGAGCCGCGCACGCACCCGCGAGGCGTCGCTGCAGGTGGAGCTGGCGCAGCACGAGTACCTGCTGCCGCGCCTGCGCGGGCAGTGGCAGCACCTCGAACGCACCGAGGGTGCAATCGGCGCACGCGGACCGGGCGAGACGCAGCTCGAGACCGACCGGCGGCTGATCGGCGCACGCATCAGCCACCTCAAGCGCTTGATCGAGGCCGTCCGCAAGCAGCGCGCGCTGCACCGCCGCCGCCGCGAGCGCGACGGCGTCCCGGTCGTCGCGCTCGTCGGCTACACCAACGCGGGCAAGTCCTCGCTGCTCCAGGCGCTCGCGGGCGCCGAGGCGTTCACCGCCGACGCGCCCTTCGCGACGCTCGACCCGCTGACGCGGCGCGTCGGCGTGCCGGGCGGCCAGGCGTTCCTGCTGACCGACACCGTGGGCTTCATCCAGAAGCTGCCGACGCAGCTCATCTCGGCCTTCCGCGCCACGCTCGAGGAGCTGGAGTCCGCCGATCTGCTGCTCCACGTCGTCGACGCGAGTTCGCCGGCGGCGGCGGCGCAGGGCGAGACCGTGCTCGACACGCTCGTCGGCCTCAATCTGGCGGGGCGGCCGGTGCTGACCGTGCTCAACAAGGCCGACGAACTGGAGTTGCCCGACGGCTCGCAGCCGGGCGCCGAGTGCGACCTCGCGCGCCTCGATTGCGAGAACCCGGCGCACGAGTCCGCGCTGGCGCACAAGGATCTGCCACACGCCGGGACGCTCGTCGTCTCGGCACTGCGCGGCTGGGGCATCGACGCGCTGCGCGAGCGCCTGGTGCTCGATCTCTTCGGCGAGCGCCCGCCCGCGATAGCGCTGGCCGCGTCCCGCTGATCGCGGGTTCCGCAACCCCAGGGGCGGCGACGGCGTTATCCTCACAGCGGTCGTTCGCGGGGCGGACTCGCGAGGCTCGCGGCAACAGGAGCACGATGGCCGACACAGCCAGACCGTCGGAGACGCGCGATCCGCAGCGCCACGACGGCCGTGATGCCTTCGGACGCTACCTCGACGACTTCGTGACGGGCGACGAGTTCGCGCACTGGCCGGGCCGCACGATCACCGAATACGACAACACGCTCTTCGCGGCGCTGACGATGAACCAGCACCCCTTGCATAGCGACGCGGCCTACGCCGAGGGCACGCAGCACGGGCAGCGCCTTGTCGTCGGGACGCTCGTCTTCAGCCTCGTCGTCGGCATGACCGTGCGCGACATCTCCGGCCGCGCGATCGCGAACCTGCAGTACGACGAGGTGCGTCACCTGGGCCCGGCCTTCCACGGCGACACCATCTACGCGCGCTCGACCGTGCTCGACGTGCGCCCGAGCGAGCGCCGCCCAGACCGCGGCGTCCTCGAGGCCGAGACGGTGGCCGAGAACCAGCGCGGCGAGCCGGTGCTGTCGTTCCGGCGATCCGTGCTGCTGCCGCGTCGCCCTCCGGATGGGGAGGCGGCGTGAGCGCGGACCAGGCGCCGGGACGGCCGCTCGAGGGGCTGCGAGTGATCGCGGTCTCGCAATACGGCGCGGGCCCGTTCGCGACGCTGCATCTCGCCGACCTCGGCGCGGACGTGATCAAGATCGAGGACCCCGCTGCCGGCGGCGACATGGGCCGCTACGTGCCGCCCTACACCTCGGAGCAGGACAGCCTCTTCTTCCAGGCGCTCAACCGTGGCAAGCGCAGCCTCGCCCTCGACCTGCGATCGCCCGAGGGCGCTGCGGTCCTCGGCGACCTCGTCGAGGTCTCGGACGCGCTGTTCTGCAACCTTCGCGGCGATGGCCCGGCGCGGCTGGGGCTCACCTACGAGCAGTTGCACGACCGCAACCCGCGCATCGTCTGTTGCTCGCTGAGCGGCTACGGGACGAGCGGATCGCGGGCGAGCGAGCCGGCCTTCGACTACCTGATCCAGGCGGAGCTCGGCTACATGGCGATCACCGGCGAGCCGGGCAGCCCGCCGACGCGCTCCGGCGTCTCCGTCGTCGACTGGTCGGCGGGCTACGCGGCGGCGTTCGCGCTGCTGGCCGGAGTGCAGCAGGCGCAGCGAACGGGCCGAGGCGCCGACATCGACCTTTCGCTCTACGAGATCGGGCTGGGGATGCTGAACTACGTCGCGTCCTGGCACCTCACGCGCGGCTACCAGCCGGAGCGGCTGCCGGGCTCGGCGCACCCCAGCCTCGTGCCCTCGCAGGTGTTCGCGACGGCGGACGGACACATCTTCGTGATGTGCAACAAGGAGTCCTTCTACGGCGCGCTCTGCGAGGTGATCGAGCGCCCCGACCTCGCCTCGGATCCCCGCTTCGCGAACGCCGCCGCCCGGCTTGAGCACCGTGAGACGCTCGTCGCGCTGCTCGCCGAGGTATTCGAGCAGCGCCCGACCGAGGCCTGGATGGAGGCGCTGCGCGGGATCGTGCCCGTCGCCGTGCCGCGCGAGCTGCCGGAGGCGCTCGCCGACGACTTCCTGCGCGAGCGTGGGGACATCATCGAGGTCGAGCACGACAGCTTCGGAACACTGCAGCAGATCGCGACGCCGTTCCGCTTCGTGGGCGACGAGCCCGAGTACCGGCAGGCCCCGGCGCTTGGCGAGGACAGCGACGAGGTGCTCGCCTCGGTGCTGGGCTACGATGCGGCGCGCATCGCCGAGTTGCGAGCGGGCGGCGTCGTCGCCGGCCCTGAGAGGACGCCCGCCCGATGACCGCGACGCCCTCGACCGACGAGGCCCGCGACCTGCTGGTCGCGAACCTGCGTGACTGGGTGCGGCAGCGCGTGCTGCCCGTCGCCCGCGAGTACGAGCTGCGCGACGAGTACCCGACCGAACTCATTCAGGACATGCGCGATATGGGCCTGTTCGGCGCCGTCCTCGACCCTGCCAACGGCGGCGCGGGCCTGAGCTACGAGACCTACGTCGCCGCCGTCGAGGAGATCTCGCGCGGCTGGATGACGCTCGCCGGGGTCTTCAACTCGCACCTGATCCTCGCGCACATCATCGAGCGCTTCGGGACCGACGATCAGCGGGCGCGCTTCCTGCCCGGCCTCGCCTCCGGCGAGGCGCAGGGCGCACTCGCGCTGACCGAGCCGGGCGCGGGCAGCGACGTGCAGGCGATCGCGACGACGGCGCGCCGCGACGGCGACGTCTACGTGATCAACGGCCAGAAGCAGTTCATCACCAACGGCAGGCGCGCCCGCTACGTCGCCGTGCTCGCCAAGACGGACCCGGCCGCCCAGCCGCCGCATCGAGGGATGGCGGTCTTGGTCGTCGAGCGCGGCACGCCGGGCTTCAGTGTCGGCCGCGACTTCCAGAAACTCGGCTACCGCGGCATCGAGACATCGGAACTGTTCTTCGAGGACTGCGCCGTGCCTGCCGGCAATCTCGTCGGAGGCGAGGGGCGCGGCTTCCAGCAGGTGATGGCGGGCCTCGAACTGGGCCGCCTCAACGTCGCCTCGCGCGGCGTCGGGCTGGCGCGCGCGGCTTTCGAGGACGCCTTCGCCTATGCGCAGCAGCGCCACAGCTTCGGCGTGCCGATCGCCGAGCACCAGGCGATCCAGATCAAGCTCGCCGACATGTCCGTGGCGGTCGAGGCGGCGCGCCTGCTCACGCAGCGGGCGGCGCGACTGAAGGACGCCGGGCAGCGCGTGGACCTCGAGGCCGGGCAGGCCAAGCTCTTCGCCACGGAGGCGGCGCAGATGTGCGCGCTGGAGGGCCTGCGCATCCACGGCGGCGCCGGCTACATGCAGGACCTGCCGGTCGAGCGCTACCTCCGCGACGCGCCGCTCTTGATCGTCGGCGAGGGCACGAACGAGGTGCAGCGTCTCGTCATCGCACGCCGCCTGCTGGAGCAGGCGCGAGGCGAGCGGTAGCGAGCGCCATGTCGGACAGGAGCCGCGCGTGAGCCCCGCCGCCAATTACGCCCGGCTCGGCTACGGGCTGAAGCGCTACACGGACTCGCTGCGCCGCTACATCGAGCGGCGCGTCCGCGAGGACTGGTGGGAGGAGTACGTCCGCACGAGCCTCCCCGCCGAGCAGGTCGCGGTCCTCGATCGGGAACGCAGACAGCACGCGAGCGACATCGACGAGGAGCGCGAGGGCGCGCTGCCGAAGACAGGCGTCGAGTTCCTCGATGCGCGTCACTTTGCAGCGATCTTCAGCGAGCGCTTCCGGGCCGGCGAGCGCACCGCGCAGTTGATGCGCCAGGTGCAGGAGGCGCAGGAGCGCTGGGCCGACCCCCCGGAGGGCGATCTCGACGCGGAGGAGGTCGACAGCGCACTCGCCGCGATGCAGGAGACGCTGGCCTACTACCAGCTGCCGGCCGCCGCCGAACTCGAGGCGCTGCGCGAGAGCGGCGACGTCCCGGCGAGCGCCTACGTCCGGCTGAGCGACCAACTCAAGGACTACAGCGAAGGTCTGCGCCGCATCTTCCTCGACTGGGCCGAACGCGAGTCGCCCGAGGAGTGGTGGGAGCACCGTGTCGGAGAGCAGCGGCGCGCAGCGGCCGAGCAATACCTCGGCGACGCAGCGCAGCTGACGCCCGATGAGCTGATCGGGCTGCTCGACCCGGCCGACTTCACGGCCATGGTGCTGGACCACTGCGATCTCAGCGGCCACGAGCGCGGGCTGCTGCGCACGGTGCTCCGGGTGCGGCGCAACTGGGAGCACCCCGCGAGCGGCGAGTTCCCGGACTCCTATGTCGACGAGGCGTCCGAGTGGCTGCAGGAGGCACTCGATACAGTCGCGGACGCCGTCGACGCGTTGTTCGAGCCGGCCCCGGACTCGGAGGCAGCCGGACTCGATGAGCCGGAGTCCGCCCCGGAGGAGCCACGGGGCCGCCGGGTCAGCGTGGGCGACTACTTCACCTGCGGGGTCGTGGTCGCCTTCGTCGGGGCGGTCGCCATCGCGGTCGTCCTGGTCGGCCTCGCCGTGCTCGGTGTCCGGACCTGGCCCGTGGATCGGGCGCTGGACGCCTCGAGCGCCGCCGCCGGGGCGGTCGGCGACTTCGTGGACGGGATCAGTGGCACGGCGCCGCCGGAAGCGACGGCCACCCCGGTCGCCACCGCGACAAGCACCCCCGCACCAGGCACGCCGACGGCGACCCCCTCGCCGACAGCGGCGGCAACGCGGACTCCCACGCCTACGGCGACTCCGACGCCCACGCCCACGCCGACGCCGACAGCGACGCCGACCGAGACGCCCGGAACCACCCTGTCGCTCGAACGGGCAATCGGGAACTCAGACGGCGATGGCGTCTCCATCCGCGACGACTGCGAGGATGGCGCGCGCATCTCCGTCGCCGGCGGGGGCTGGCCGGAAGGCCAGAACATTGAGGTCATCGAGATTGGAAGCGGGCGTTGCGAGGGCTGGTTGCTCGCTCAGGCGGACGATGTCGCCTCGTGGGTCCGTGAAGAGTACGTGGTCGATCGGGAGCAGTAGCCGGGCTCTTAGCGCCTCGGCGGCGGCCGCAGGGCGTAGATCTCCGGCTCGCGCAGCCACTCCCGGTCCGCGAAGTAGGCTCGCAGCGCCCGCGCCGCCTCGCCGAGGACGGAGTCGGCGACGGCAGGGGTGCGCGCGTCCAGCCAGGGAGCGATGCGGCGTCCCAGCGCGGTCTGCCGCGCCGCGGCGTCGAGCCAGTCCGCCGTCGGGTGCGCGCCCTCCTCCAGGATGCAGGCCAGCCGCGTGAGCGTGCTCGCCGCCTCGCCGGCGGCGATCGCCGCGGTTGCTCCGCCGGGCGCCGCGGCGGAGGCAGCATGAGCGCGCTGCAGCGCCTCCAGTGCGCGCCCGGCCTGCAGGTAGAGCGGGCGCGCCAGGCGCTCCAGCGCGTCGTCCGGGAAGCGCCGGGCAATTGCGGTGAGGCGTTCCCCGCGTCCGCTCGGATCGTGCAGCGCGGCGGCGTGGCGGAACTCCCAGCGGACCTCCAGCGCGCGGCGCGAAACACCCTCCAGGAGCGCCTCGACACCGTCCGTGGTGGCGACGGTGGTCTCGATCTCCTCGTCGCGCACGCGTCGCAGGCGGTGCCGCAGCAGCGGTTCGCGCCACTCGTCGTCCAGATCGCGCGTGTCGGCAGCGTCGAGGACCAGCCAGAGCCGGTGCGGGGTCGCCGGAACGCCCTCGGGCGGCTCCACGGCGAGCAGGGTGAGCGCGTACGGCCGGTCGTTCCAGGGCGGCCCCTGGAGCAGCGCGCGGACGCGTGCCGCCATCGGCAGCGTGGACTCGGCGCCTTCGGTCGCCTCGCCCTCGTCGGCGCGATCGCTCACGAGGCGTCCGCGAGGCGGACCGCCAGGCGGGCGACGCGCCGACCGAGGGCGCGCGCCTGCTCGCGGTCATCGTCGCTGACGGCGCCCGCGGCGGTCGCGCCGTAGTAGGAACCGGATCGGCGCATGCGCTCGCTCCAGGGGATGCCCACGAAGATCATGCCGTGCCCGACCAGCAGGTGCATCAACTGCAGCAGTGTCGCCTCCAGCCCGCCGTGCGGCGACCAGCCCGCGGCGAACGCCGCGCCGGGCTTGCCGGCCAGCTCGCCCGACTCCCAGAGGTCTCCCGACTGATCGAGCCAGAGCTTCAACTCGCCCGTCATGCCGGTCCAGTTCGGAGATCCGAGGATCAACGCATCGCAGTCCAGCAGCTCGGACGGGTCGACGTAGCCGATGCGACGGCTGCGCAACTCCGCGCCCTCGATGCTGCGGACGCCCTCGCCGACGGCGTCCGCGAGCTGCTGCACGAGGCCGGCGCGGCTGTCGTAGACGAGCAGGATTCGCGTCATCGTGCGCGCCGGGCCGCCGCCATCAGTCCGCGCTGGATTGTTCGCTGACGACCCGGCGGATTCGCGTGACGCGCTCGTCGACGAGATCGTCCGGGCCGTCCTCGCCGGCCGGGTCGAGGGCGGAGCGCAGCCAGCCGATCAGCACGGCCGCGCCGCCGTAGGCGATGAACCACTCGCAGCCCTGCAGCAGCGCCAGCGCCCCGGCGTGGCCGTTCTGGCGATGCCGGAACGTGCCCCAGGCGACGCCCGCGACAAACGCGGCGGCGGCGAGGCCGAACTGCTGCTTCTCGCTCATGCGCCCTCCGTGCGACTGGCCTGCGGTCATCGTACGGCCCGTGTGGGAGCGGGTACAGCAAGCGGGCTGCCCTCGCTGCGCTCGAGCTGGCTCGTTTCGCGATGGCGTACTGCCCACTTCCGCCACCTTGCGGTATGCTGCGCGGCGGCGTGCATTCGCTCGCCAGCGCAGGAGGGATACGCATTTGCAGGCGTTAAAGGTGGTCCGGCCTACCACCGTCCAGGAGGCCATCGAACAACTGAACGAGGGAGGCGACAGCGCCCGTCCGCTCGCGGGTGGGACTGACGTGATCGTCATCGCCCGGGCGCGTGTCCGGAACATCGACGTACTGGTCGACATCAAGCAGATTCCGGAGTTGATGGCGATCGAGTGGGATCCGGGTACGGGCCTCACGATCGGCGCGGCGACGCCGTGCTACGAGATCTACGGCAACGCCGACATCGTGGCGAACTACCCGGCGATCATCGACTGCGCGACGCTGATCGGCGGGACGGCGATCCAGGGTCGCGCCAGCTTCGGCGGGAACCTCTGCAACTCCTCGCCGTCGGGCGACACGATCCCGACGCAGATCGTGCTCGAGGCCGTCGCGAACATCGCCGGCCCCAACGGAGAGCGCTCGGTGCCGGTCGAGGACTTCTGCACCGGGCCGGGCCGCAACGTGCTGGAGCAGGGCGAGTTCGTGGTCTCGATCTTTTTCCCGGCGCCGGACGCCAACGGCGGTGCGCGCTTCCTGCGCTTCATCCCGCGCAACGAGATGGACATCGCGGTCTGCAACGCCGCCTCGGCGGTGAAGCTGGACGGCGACACCGTGCGCTGGGCGCGCGTCTCGATCGGGGCCGTGGCGCCGATTCCGTTGCTCGTGGACGGCGCAGCCGAGGCGCTCGTCGGGAAGGCGCTCACGGATGAGACGATCGAGGCCGCCGCGGAAGCCGCCAAGGCCGCCGCGACGCCGATCGACGACATGCGGGGCTCGATCAAGCAGCGCAAGCACCTCTCCGCGGTGCTGACCAGGCGGACGCTGCAGCAGGCAGCGCGGCGCGCGCGCGGCGAGGACATCCCGTCGGTGGGAGGACACTAACGTGACGGATCGCATGATCGTTTCGGCCACCATCAACGGCGAGCCGCTTGAGTTCCTCGCCGACCAGCGTGACAGCCTCCTGGAGGCGCTGCGCGAGCGCATCGGCCTGACCGGCACGAAGGAGGGCTGCAACGACGGCAACTGCGGCGCCTGCTCCGTGCTCATGGACGGCCGCCTCGTCAACTCCTGCCTGGTCATGGCAGCCGAGGTCGAGGGCGCCGACGTCACCACCGTCGAGGGCCTGGCCAACGAGGACGGGTTGATTCCGCTGCAGCAGATCTTCCTGGAGGAGGCGGCGCTGCAGTGCGGGATCTGCACCCCCGGCTTCCTCATTGCCTCGAAGGCGCTGCTCGACTCCAACCCGAGCCCGACGGAGTACGAGGCCCGCTACTGGCTGGCCGGCAACCTCTGCCGCTGCACGGGCTACGACAAGATCATCCGCGCGGTCCTCAAGGCCGCAGAGGCCTAGGGCACGCGGAACGCAGGCACTCGGAGAGCAGGCAGGAGAACCACATGGTCGCCACTGAGAAGCCCGGCAATTACCAGGTCGTCGGCACCCGCCCAATCCGCCATGACGGGACGGACAAGGTCACCGGTCGCGCGGGCTACGGCGGCGACTACCAGGCCGTGGGGATGCTGTTCGGCCGCGTGCTGCGCAGCCCCCACGCCCACGCCCGCATCAAGAGCATCGACACCTCGAAGGCGGAGGCCATCGAGGGCGTGCGCGGCGTCATCACCAACGCCGACTTCCCTCAGCCCGACGACTCACGGGTCGACATCGGCGAGGGCGCGACGACGAGCGCCCGCTGGATGCTCGACAACGTGCTCGCCGGTGAGAAGGTGCTCTACAGCGGCCACGCCGTGGCCGCCGTCGCCGCCACGGATCCGCACATCGCCGAGGACGCGCTCGACCTGATCGAGGTCGAGTACGAGGTCCTTGAGCCTGTGCTGGACGTGCGCGAGGCAATGGACGAGAACGCGCCGGTGCTGCACGAGTTCCTCCGCATGGAGGAGATCGCCGGCGCCTTCATGCCCGGCTCCATGGTCGGGACCCAGCCGACCAACGTCGCCAAGCGCCTCGAGTTCAAGGCCGGCGACACCGACGCCGGCTTCGAAGAGGCGGACGTGATCGTCGACCGCGAGTTCACGACCACGATGGCGCACCAGGGCTACATCGAGCCGCACAACGGCAGTGCCTTCTACAACAAGGACGGGCACATCACGATCTGGAGTTCCACGCAGGGCCTCTTCGGCGTGCGTGACATGACGGCCGGCCTGCTCCAGGTGCCTGTCTCGCAGGTGACGTGCGAGCCGGTGGAGATCGGCGGCGGCTTCGGCGGCAAGATCGGCATCTACCTGGAGCCGCTCGCGGCCCTGCTCTCCAAGAAGACGGGCAAGCCCGTCAAGTTCACGATGACCCGCGAGGCGGTGCTGCAAGCAACCGGCCCCACCTCCGGGACGTACATGCGGGTGAAGATCGGCGCGAAGAACGACGGCACGATCGTTTCTGCCTACTGCTACCTCGTCTACGAGGCCGGGGCCTTCCCGGGCTCGCCGATGGGGGCAGGCGCGATGTGCGCCCTCGCGCCCTACCAGATCGCGAACGCCCACGTCGAGGGCTACGACGTCGTCGTCAACAAGCCGAAGGTCGCGGCCTACCGCGCCCCCGGCGCGCCGGCCTCGGAGTACGCGGTCGAGACCGTGATCGACGAGATCGCACAGCAGCTTGAGATGGACCCGATGGACTTCCGTCTCAAGAACGCCGCGGTCGAGGGATCGCGGCGCGCCGACGGCGCCGTCTTCGGCGTAATCGGCAACGTGGAAGTGATGGACGTTGTCAAGAGCAGCGACCACTACCGCTCCGAGTTGCAGGGCGAGAACCGCGGCCGCGGCGTCGCCATGGGCTTCTGGTTCAACATCGGCATGGAGTCCAGCGCCTACGCCAGCGTGCAGGCCGACGGCACCGTCAGCCTCTCGCTCGGATCGACCGACATCGGCGGCACGCGCGCCTCGATCGCGATGCAGCTCGCCGAGACGCTCGGCATCGCCGCCGAGGACGTGAAGCCGCAGGTGGTGGATACGGACTCGGTCGGCTACACGATGGTCACCGGCGGCAGCCGCACGACCTTCGCCGGCGGCTGGGCCGCCTACGAGTCGGCGATGGACATCCGACGCCAGATGGAGGAGCGCGCCGCCGCGATCTGGGACGTGGACCGCGACCAGGTCTCCTACAGCGACGGCGGCGTCCACGGCCCCGCCGACGATGACGGGAACGAGCGCTCGATGACGTTCAAGGAGCTGGCGGGCCAGCTCGCCGGCAGCGGCGGCATGATCCAGGGCCGCGCCGATGTGAACAGCATGGAGGCCGGACCGGCCTTCGCCGGGCACATCGTCGATGTCGAGGTGGACCCGGAGACGGGCAAGGTCGACATCCTGCGCTACACGGCCGTCCAGGACGCCGGCACCGCGATCCACCCCTCGTACGTCGAGGGCCAGATCCAGGGCGGCGTCGCCCAGGGCGTCGGCATGGCGCTGACGGAGGAGTACTTCTACGCCGCCGATGGCCGGCTGCTGAACTCGAGCCTGCTCGACTACCGCATGCCGACGGCGCTCGATCTGCCGATGATCGAGACGCACATCGTCGAGGTGCCCAACCCCGGGCACCCCTACGGCGTGCGTGGCGTCGGCGAGGTGCCGATCATCCCGCCCGCACCGGCGATCGCGAACGCCATCGCGGATGCGATCGGCACGCGGATGCGCCAGCTGCCGATGTCGCCGCGCGCGATGCTCGAGGAGCTGCTTCCCGAGGACGAGTAACGAGCCGCCCCACAGGGCAGCAAGCAAGCGACCAACCGGCGGCGCCCTCAGGGGCGCCGCTGCTGCGTCCGGGGCCGGGAGTCACGGGGTTGCGGCGGCAGGCGCCAGCAGCGGGCCCGCTGGCGTATACAATCCGTGACGACCGGGGCGAATGAGCCCGGAGGCGTGCGAGGAGGGTGCGATGGTTGCGACGGAGAAGCCTGCGGCATCAGGTGGCGCAGCGGGGTACCGCGTCATCGGCAGCCGGCCGGTCCGCCCCGACGGCGTAGACAAGGTCACCGGGCGCGCTCGCTACGGCGCGGACATCCTGTTGCCCGGGATGCTCTACGGCCGCGTGCTGCGCAGCCCGTACGCCCACGCGCGCATCCTCAGCATCGACACCTCGAAGGCCGAGGCACTCGACGGAGTTCGCGCCGTCGCCAGCTGGGACGATCTGCCGCCGCGCGACTGGAGCAAGGTCGCCGACCTCGGTGAGGGCGCTGCTGCGTCGCGCTGGATGGCTCGCAACGTCTTCGCCAGCGACAAGACGCTCTACAAGGGCCACGCGGTCGCCGCCGTCTGCGCCACCGACCCGCACATCGCCGAGGACGCACTCGGCCTGATCGAGGTGGAGTACGAGCCGCTGCCGCCGGTGCTCGACGTGCGCGAGGCGATGGACCCGAACGCGCCGTTGCTGCACGACGATCTCTACACCGAGGACCTGAGCGGCGGACCCGGCAGCGAGGCGCCGACGAACATCGGCAAGCACCTTGAGCTCCGCCGCGGCGACATCGACGCCGGCTTCGCCGAAGCCGACATCGTCGTCGAGCGCGAGTTCGAGACCTCGATGGCCCATCAGGGCTACCTCGAGCCGCACAACGGGACGGCGATGTGGAGCGAGGACGACGAGCTGACCGTCTGGAACAGCTCACAGGGTCCGTTCGTGGTGCGCGAGCAGTTGCACGTGCTGCTCGATCTGCCGCTCTCGAAGGTGAAGGTCGTGCCGATGGAGATCGGTGGCGGCTTCGGCGGCAAGATCCCCGTCTACATGGAGCCGATGGCCGCGATCCTCTCGAAGAAGACCGGACGGCCGGTCAAGATGATCATGACGCGCCAGGAAGTGCTCGAGGCGACCGGCCCGACCTCCGGCACCTGGGTGCGAGCGCGGCTGGGGGTCCGGCGCGACGGGCGCATCGTCGCCGCGGAGGTGGAGCTGGCCTTCGAGGCGGGCGCGTTCCCCGGATCGCCGTTCTCCGCGGGCGCGCTTTGCGCGCTCGGCCCGTACGACATCGAGAACCAGCGCGTCGAGGGCTGGGACGTCTGCGTCAACAAGCCGAAGGTCGCCGCCTACCGCGCGCCGGGCGCCCCCGCGACCGCGTTCGCCGTCGAGTCTCTCGTTGACGAACTGGCCGCGCTCCTCGATCGCGATCCGATGGACCTGCGCCTGCAGAACGCCGCGCGCGAGGGCACTCGCCTGTCCGATGGCACGCCGCTTGGCGTGATCGGCAACGTCGAGGTGATGGAGAGCATCCGCGACAGCGAGCACTACCGCTCCGAGTTGCAGGGCGAGCACAGCGGCCGCGGCGTGGCGATGGGCTACTGGCGTAACGCCGGCATGGAGACCAGCGCCTACGCCGTCGTCAACGCCGACGGCACCATCAACCTGGTGGTCGGTACGGTGGACATCGGCGGGCTGCGCGCCACGCACTCGATGCAGCTCGCCGAGGCGCTCGGCCTCGAGTACGACGACATTCGCCCCCTGGTCGTCGACACCGGCGGCGTGGGCCGCAGCTCGGTCACCGGCGGCAGCCGCAGCACCTTCGCCGGCGGCTGGGCGATGCACGAGCTGGCGCAGGATCTGCGCGAGCAACTCGTGACCCGCGCCTCGGAGATCTGGGGAGTCGAGCGCAGCGCCGTCTCCTACGGCGACGACGCCGTGCTGCGCGGACCGGAGGACGATGACGGCGCGGAGCGCTCACTGACGTTCAAGCAGCTGGCGGGACAGCTCGCCGGCAGCGGCGGCATGATCCAGGCGCGCGCGGACGTGAACCCGACCACGGTCGGCCCCGCCTTCGCAGGACACATCGTGGACGTGGAGGTGGACCCGGAGACCGGCAAGGTCGACATCCTGCGCTACACCGCCGTGCAGGATGTGGGACGGGCAATCCACCCCTCGTACGTCGAGGGCCAGCTGCAGGGCGGGGCGCTGCAGGGCATCGGCATGGCGCTGAGCGAGGAGTACTTCTACGACGAGGACGGCGTGATGCGGAACTCGAGCCTGCTCGACTACCGGATGCCGACCGCCCTCGACACGCCGATGATTGACGCGGTCCTGGTGGAGGTCCCGAATCCCGGGCACCCCTACGGGGTGCGGGGCGTGGGCGAGGTGCCGATCGTCCCGCCACTGGCGGCGATCACGAACGCGATCCACGACGCGGCGGGCGTACGGATGCAGAAGCTCCCGGCCTCGCCGCGCGCGGTCCTGGCCGAGCTGCTCTCAGAGGAGACATAACAGCAATGGCGACCGTCTTCATTCCCTCGCTGATGCGCAAGATGACGGACGACCGCGAGACCGTCGAGGTTGCGGGCGCCACGCTGCGACAGGTGGTCGACAACCTCGATGCGGAGTACCCGGGGATCAAGGCGTTGATCGTCGAGGACGGGCGCGTGCGACCCGGGCTGCAGCTGGCGGTCGACGGCGTGCTCTCCGCCACGGGGCTGATGGGCAAGGTGCCCGAGGGCTCCGAAGTGCACATCCTGCCTGCGCTCGGAGGCGGGTAGAGGAGCGAGTTCGCTCGCTCGCCGCAGGAGCGCCGTAGGTCCGGCCATCCGCCGGTGGGCGGCTCCGTCTGCAAGAGTCAGGGTACCTGCGTACTGCCATGCGCCGACGACCCGTCGCGTGGGACCTACCGGGTTGTTGTGCGAACGAGGATGCGCTAGGCTGCTACCAGCTACTGGGAGGGGTACCAGTAGCGGTATGGGGTACCATGTCGGAGATCGAGGTCTACTACAGCGCCGGTGAGGTGCAGGAAGGGGATCCGGCAAACGCCGGGCTGTCTGCCAATGACCTGCCCCGCCTGGAACGACAAGTCCGGGAGGCGGGGGTCGAATATCGTGTGGTGGGCGGGCTGACGCAGCAGGAGCGCGAGGAGGCGTACATCAGCCGCGCCGTGCGGCCTTCGGTCAGCAAGCGCTACCGCGTGCGGCGCGTCTTCGGGACGAACAAGTACTCCGGACAGCGCTTCGGGGGGGCGGTTCCGGCGCTGGTTGTGCTGGAGGACGGACGCCCGGTTGATGTCTACCCGCACGAGGAACAGGACGGGACAATCGTGACCATTCGCGACTATCTGGAGCGCATCGGCGGTGGCGGCGAAGGCGGCGGCAGTGAGTTGGCGCGCCGCATGGACGCCTTGCGCGCGCGCATCGGGCGCGTGGACGCCACCGCGCGCGAGCTGATCGAGGAGGGGCGCCGCTTCTGATGGCGCCGATCCGGGCCACCGGCGGGCTCGCCGGCGCGGTGCTGCCGAGGTGACGTACCGTGTCGGGCCCCGGCGCTACGTGGTCGATACCTCGGTCGTGCTGAAGTGGCAGCTCGACGACGAGGACGACGTCCCGCAGGCGCTCGCGCTGCGTGACGCCTGCCTCGTCTCGGGCGATGTCGAACTGCACGCCCCGATGATGCTCGCATACGAGTTGACGAACGCCCTCCGGACCGCCGAGCGGCGCTTCCGTCTCTCGCCCGAGCTCACCACGGAAGCGCTTGCCAACCTGATGGCGTCCGGCATCGAGCTGCACGAGCCGGCGCCGCTCGCCGCGCTGCAGTTCGCTCGCGAGCTGGGCATCAGCGGGTACGACGCCTCCTACGTCGCGCTGGCAGCCGAACTCGGAGTCGAGTGCTGGTCGGCCGACGAGCGGCTGGTTCGCGCCGCCTCGCAGCGCGCGCCCTTTGTGCGCTCAATCAGCGAATACGCCCCGGCGTAGCACTCACCCGGCTGAGGCGAGGTCGATGCGCTACTCCTCTGGTGCGAACGAACAGATGCGGTCGGGGGAGGGCTCAGCATCCCTGAGCTGCTGCATGAGCGGCTGCACCAGCGGCACCGCGTCGTCCACCGCGGCTCGCAGGGCCGCGCTCCAGTAGCTGCTCACGGCCTCGAGGTCCGCGGCGTCGAAGCGCTGCTCGTGTACGCGGAAGCTGTCGCGGAGGTAGAGCGCGCAGTCGACGGGAGGGTCGACGTCGGACGCGCTTGTAACGGTCGCGTCGAAGGCGAGCAAGCCGTCACGGAGGGCGTGCAGCAGCGGCTGGTCGTGGCTCCATGCACGGTCCAGGATCGGCTTCCCGTAGCGCGACTCGCCGATGATCACGTAGGGCGTTCCCGATCGCACCTCTACCCAGTTGCCCTCGGGATAGAGCAGGTAGAGGTGCGGCTCGGTGTCGCGGCTCAGCTGCCCGCCGACGATGCAGTGCAGGTCGAAGGCGAGGCCGCTGTCGATCAGCCAGCGGGCGTCCTCCTCGCGCACGCGCCGCAGCTCGTCGGCGAGGACGTTCGCGGCCTCGTAGAGCTTCGTGAGGCTGGACTCCTCGTCGTCGAGGCGTTCCTCGAAGTAGGTGAGGGCCTTGTCGCGGATCGAGCGCAGGCCGCTGGTGAGGATGAAGAGGCAGTGCTCGTCGCCCTGGTGGACGGCGATCTTCCTCGCGATCGAGGTCTCGGTGCCGCTCGTGATGCGGGTGTCGGCGATCGCGAGCAGGCCCTCCTCGCACTTCATCCCGAGGCAGAACGTCACGCGTAGGCCCTTTCCGGGTTCCGGGGATCCGTCCCCCGGACGGCTACTGCTGCTCCGGGGACTCCGTGCGCACCCGAACCATGGTGCTCCAGTGCTCGGCAGCCGAGCCGGTGAAGGCGCCACGGATCGGCGGAACGTCATCGTAGTCGCGGCCCACGGCTGTGACTACATAGCGGCCGTCCTGGGGAGAGTCGTTGGCGGGATCGAGGCCATGCCAGCCATCGGGCGCCAGCAGCTGCACCCAGGCGTGGCTGGCCTGCGCCGCTTCCTCGCCGACGTGGGGAGCGAGGTAGCCGCTCACGTAGCGGGCCGGAATGCCGCGCATGCGCAAGGCGGCGAGCATGAGGTGCGTGAAGTCCTGGCAGACACCGTGCCCGACGCTCAGCAGATCGAGCGCCGTCGAGCCGACGTCCGTGCTCCCGACCCGGAAGCCGAAGCGCCCGTGCAGGAGCGAGGAGAGCGCTGCGCCGGTGGCCGCGGGGTCGAGGTCCTGCCGGATCCCCTCGCACAGCTCCGTCACTGCCGGTTCGAAGGGCGAGCGAACCGTGGGGCTGAGGTAGAGGTGGCGCATCAGCGGCGAAGGCTCGTCCGGCTCTAGCAGGGTGATGAAAAAGGGGCGGTCGTCTGGCAGGATAGGACTGGCGGCGGGGGCATAGCCTGGAGGCTGCCCCATGCGCGGTGACGCCGAGCGTCAGGCCAACATCATGCTCGCGGTCACGCCGGACTCCTTCATCCCGGACGACCACCCGATCCGCCGCATCAAACCGATCGTCGATTCCGCGCTGCAGCAGCTCTCGGGGCTGTTCGACACGATGTACTCAACGAGCGGCCGGCCCTCGATCCCGCCCGAGCACCTGCTCAAGGCGAGCCTGCTGATCGCGCTCTACTCGATCCGCAGCGAGCGCCAGTTCTGCGAGCGGCTGCGCTACGACCTGCTCTTCAAGTGGTTCCTCGACCTCAACATCTCAGACGCGCCGTTCGACGCCTCGACCTTCTCCAAGAACCGCGAGCGCCTGCTCGCCGCCGATGTCGCGCGCGCCTTCTTCGCCGAGGTGGTGGCCGAGGCGAAGCGCCGCCGGCTGCTCTCGGCCGAGCACTTCACCGTGGACGGGACGCTGCTGGAGGCCTGGGCCTCGCTCAAGAGCTACCGCCCGCGCGACGAGCAGGAGCCACCCCCGGGCGGGTGCAACCCGGATGTCGACTTCCGGGGCCGGCGGCGCAGCCGCGATACGCATAGTTCCGCCACCGACCCGCAGGCGCGGCTGTACACGAAGGGGTCGGGGCAGACGGCGAAACTGAGCTACATGGGCCACCTGCTCACCGAGAACCGTCACGGCCTGGTGCTGGATGTGGAGCTGACCGAGGCGAACGGGTACGCCGAGCGCGAGGCGGCGGTCACGATGCTGGAGCGCAGCGTGAGCGGCTGCGGGACGCTGGGCGCCGACCGCGGCTACGACACGCGCGACTTCGTGGCGGCGCTGCGCGCTCGCGGCGTGACGCCGCACGTGGCGCAGCACGACCGCCGCCGCCGCAGCGCCGTGGACGGGCGCACCACGCGGCATCGCGGCTACAGGCAGAGTCAGAAGCGACGCAAGATCGTGGAGCAGGTCTTCGGCTGGCTGAAGACCGTGGGCGGCGGGCGCAAGCTGCGTTTCGTGGGCCGCGAGCGCAACCGCGGCTGGCTGGAGCTCACCGCTGCCGCCTACAACCTGGTGCGCATGGCCACGCTTGAGACCGCCGCGGCGTAGGCGCAGTGCGCCCTCCGCCCCGCCAGGGAGCCCTCAGAGGCGCCCGGGGGCAGGTCAGGAGGCCACGATCACGAACCCGGAGGCCGCTTCAAGCAGCCCGGCACCGCTCCAAACCCCCGGAAGGCGTTTCTTCAGCACCCTGCTAGCGTCCTGAGTTGTTAACGCGATAAACAAGCGGGTATGATGTTGGTACAGCGGGGTGTTGCCCGTGTGGGGCAGACGCTGGAGTGTCCATGAGTACCCGACTTGGCCGGCCGACGGTGGCGGTTGTACTGAGCGACGATGAGCGTGAGACGCTGGAACGGTGGGCGCGCCGACCGACATCGGCTCAGGCGTTGGCGCTGCGCTGCCGGATCGTGCTCGCTGCGGCAGAAGGGACCCCGAATACCGAGATCGCCGCGGCGCTTGGTTGCCATCCGGTGACCGCGGGCAAATGGCGCAGACGCTTTGCGCAGCGGCGGCTCGATGGACTGAGCGATGAGCCGCGCCCCGGTGCACCGCGCACGATCAGCGACGCCCAGATTGAAGCGGTGATCGTCAAGACACTGGAAGAACAACCGCACAACGCGACGCAGTGGTCGACCAGATCGATGGCCGCCGCGGTGGGGATGTCGCAGACGGCGATCTCCAAGATCTGGCGCGCCTTTGGCCTCAAGCCACACCTCGTGGAGCACTTCAAGCTGTCGCCGGACCCGCAATTCATCGACAAGGTGCGCGACGTGGCTGGACTCTATCTCAACCCACCGGAGGCAGCGGTCGTCTTGTGTGTTGACGAGAAGACCCAGATCCAGGCACTCGACCGCACCGCCCCGATGCTGCCGATGATGCCGAGCGTTCCGCGACGCCAGACCCACGACTACGTCCGTCACGGCACCACCAATCTCTACGCGGCGCTTGACGTCGCCTCGGGCCACGTGATCGCGGACATGACCCCGCGACACCGTGCCCGGGAGTTCAAGCAGTTCCTCACCCTCATCGACCGCAGCGTGCCCGACGAACTCGCGGTGGATGTCGTGTTGGACAACGTCGCCACGCACCGCACCCCGGAGATCCAGCGCTGGCTCCGGCGTCATCCCCGGTTCACGTTTCATTTCACCCCGACCTACAGCTCTTGGATGAACCTCGTGGAGCGCTGGTTCGCGGAGCTCACCACCAAATGGCTCAGGCGCGGCACTCATCACGGCGTCGCTGACCTGATCCGTGCAGTGGAGGCCTGGGTCGCCGACTGGAACGAGCACCCGCGCCCCTTCATCTGGCACAAGACCGCCGACCAAATCTTCGACAACCTCACCGGATATCTCAATCGCATTCCCAACTCAGGACACTAGGGGCTGCTCCGTCTCCACCTCCGCGCGGAGCGCGACGTGGACGTGGTCGATCTCCTCGATGAAGTCGACGTGGTGGTACTCGTTGCCGAACGCATCGCCGAGCTGGTGCGGCTGCGCCCGGGGCGTGAGTGTGAGTTCGGCCTCGATCCGGCGCTGTCCGAAGCCGTCCGCCGGGATCACGCGCAACTCCGTGTGGAGCAGCCGGACGGCCTCCGAGTAGAGATACGAGGATTCCCAGCGCACGGCGATATGCATCCCGGCCGTCCTAACCGATTGCCGACGGGGTGAGGCGGAAGATCTGCTTGTGCAGCTGCACGTCGATCTCGCTCAGCCGCGCCTGGAAGCCGTCGAGAAACTCGTGCAGGTGCTCCCCGCTCAGACGCGGCTTGTCGAGCGACGAGAGATCCAGGTCCAGCAGCGCGACTTCGCGCGAGACGTGAACGGAGACGGCGGGCGGGGTGAGCGCGGTCGCCCCCTCGTAGTGGCGGCGGAAGGCACGGATGCAGAAGCGGAGGCTGCGCGGGAAGCGCTCGCTCTGTACCAGCATGGTCGCGACCGCAGGTCCGCTCGGCGGCGCCCGGTGCGTCATCCGGAATGCCTGCCGGGCGCCCGCCGAGCGCAGCACCGAGGTCCATTGCACGCGGTCAACCGAGCCGCCGACGTCCTGCCCGGCCGGGAGCACCACGTACGACTTCGCGTCGAGGATGCGGCTGGTCATGTCGGCGCGCTCGATGAAGATGCCGCAGCGGAACCAGTCCCGCCCGTCGTCGAGTTGCACGGTGTTGTCGAAGAGGCCGAAGACGGCCGCGATGCCGCGGCGCACAGAGTCGTAGAAGTCGGCCATGCCGGACCCACCGACCGGGCCGGCGCGCCGCACGTCCAGGTAGAGCTGGTTGATCTCCTCCCAGACGTCGCGCGAGAGCTGTTCGCGCAGCTCGCGAGCAAGCCTGCGGGCATGGTTCAGGGTGGATCGCAGCGAGTGCGGGTTCGCCGTGGAGAGCAGCAGAAACTCGCCGGGGCTGACGCTCGGGTCGGCCTCCCTCGCCTCGTCGAAGTGGTCGTGGCCGCCGGTGGCGGTGATCACGGCATCCCAGACCTGGGGGTCCGTGTGCAGACCGCCCGCCTCCACCGAGGCGTAGTAGGAGACTTCCGCCATGCGCGCGATGTTCTCGACCCGCTCGAGGTTTCGGCCCAGCCAGTAGAGGTTCTCGGCGACGCGGGCCAGCATCGGCTAGCTGTAGTTCCCACGAACGTTGTTTACAGGCGTGAGGCGGGGACAGCCCCGCCGATACCGCCGTGTGGCCGGCGAGCATTGTAGCGGTAGAGCCAGCGCGGGAGCTGGTGCAGCCGCTCGGCGTTGGAGCGGTAGGGGCGGGCGTAGGCCCACTCGTTCTGCAGGATCTGGATGAAGCGCTCGGCCTTGCCGTTGGTTTGCGGGCGGTAGGGCCGGGTGTGCCGCAGTTCCACGCCAGCGGCGGCAGCCACGCGGCGGAAGTCGCCGGAGACGGTGTAGACCTTCGCGTTGTCCGTGAGCACGCCGCGCACGCGCACGCCGCGGCGGCCGAAGGCGGCGAGCGCCTGCTCGAGGAAGGCGGCGCAGCTGGGGCCGCGCTCGTCGGGCAGGGCGGCGACGTAGGCGTAGCGGCTGTGGTCGTCGACGGCGACGTGGAGGTAGTCGAGGCCGCGGGTGCGCGGGGTCCGGGCGGAGCGCCCGCGCACGCGGTGTCCGCCGCCCTCGGGGATGCGGCCCAGCTTTTTCACGTCGATATGCAGCAGGTCGCCGGGGGCGGGGTGCTCGTAGCGGACCACCGCGCGGGTGACGCGGTGCAGCCGGTCGAGGCGGTTGAGACCGAAGCGCCTGAGCACGGCGTAGACGGTGGAGCGGGCGATCCCGAGCGCCCAGGCAATGCGGTGCGGCCCGAACCCCTGGCTGCGGCGCACGGCGCAGATGCGCTGCTCGAGCGCGGCTGCGGTGCGGCGCGGGTTGGAACGCGGAGCGGAGCTGCGGTCGCGGAGCCCGGCCGCACCCTCCTCCCGGTAGCGGCGCCACCACTTGGCGACCGTCGCACGAGAAACCCGGAAGCGCCGCGCAACCTCCGCCTGCGACCAGCCGGCCTCGACCTCCAGAACCAGCTCCAGCCGGGTGGCCGGAGTCAGACGCGCGTTAGGATGTGCCACGAGAGGCTCCTCTCCTGCTACTGGTGCGTTCGTCACACACACACAGCAGCAGGCGGAGCCCCTCACCTGCAACAACCTACGTGGGAACTACAGCTAGCTCCCCGTTTCGAGCGGCGTGCGCAGCACCCAGGTGTCCTTGCTGCCCCCGCCCTGCGAGGAGTTCACGACGTATGAGCCGTCCCTGAGCGCGACGCGGGTGAGGCCGCCGGGCAGCACCCAGCTGCTGGCGCCGGTGAGCACGAAGGGCCGCAGGTCCGAGCGGCGCGGCCGCAGCCTGCCATCGAGCAGCGCGGGAATGGTGCTGAACTCCTGCAGCGGCTGTGCGATCCAGTTACGCGGGTTGGCCCGCACGCGCTCCTCGAGCGAGCGCAGCTCCTCGGCGGACGCCTGCGGTCCGATCACCAGGCCGTAGCCGCCGGACTCGCCGGCCGGCTTCGTCACCAACTGGTCGAGGTTCGCGCACATCTGCTCGAGGTCCTCGGGCAGGACTGCGGCGAAGGTCTCGATGTTCGGGAGGATCGGCTCCTCGCCCAGGTAGTAGCGGATGAAGTCCGGCACGAAGCGGTAGACGACCTTGTCGTCGGCGACGCCGACGCCCGGGGCGTTCGCGAGCGTGACGTGCCCCGCGCGATAGGCATCGGCGAGACCGGCGACGCCGAGCGTGGAGTCCGGCCGGAAGGCGAGCGGGTCGAGGAAGTCGTCATCGATGCGGCGGTAGATCACGTGCACCGGCTCCAGCCCGGTGGTGGCGCGCAGGTAGACCGTGTGGTCGTGCACGATCAGGTCGCGGCCCTCGACGAGTTCGACGCCCATCTCCTGCGCGAGGAAGGCGTGCTCGAAGTAGGCGGAGTTGTAGCCGCCCGGCGTGAGTACGACGACGCGCGTCTCGTCATGGGAGACATGCTCGGGGCGGACGGCGATCAGCGTCTCCAGCAGCCGCTCCGCGTAGTCATCGACGGGTTGGACGGCGCCCTCCGGGAAGAGGTCGGGCACGGCGTTGAGCATCACGCGCCGGTTCTCGATCACGTAGGAGACGCCGGACGGCGTGCGCACGTTGTCCTCGATGACGCGGAACTGGCCGTGCTGGTCGCGGATCAGGTCGCTGCCGGCGATGTGCACGTAGACGCCCAGCGGCGGCTCGAAGTTCACCATGCGCAGGTTGAAGGCGGCGGCGGAGAAGAGCACCTCGCCGGGGATGACGCCGTCGGTGACGCAGCGCTGCGCGGAGTAGACATCGACGAGGAAGGAGTTGAGGGAGCGCACGCGCTGGATCAGCCCGGCCTCGATCATGCGCCATTCGGCCGCGGCGACCACCCGCGGCAGGATCGAGAACGGGAAGATGCGCTCGGCGCCCGCGTCGTCCTCGTAGACCGTGAAGGTGATGCCCCCGGTCAGCATCTCCAGTTCCGCGCGCTGCTGGCGCGCGTCGATGTCGTCGACGGTCCACGAGGCCAGCCTGGAGGCGAACTCGGCGTACGCGGGGCGCGGCCGACCCTCCCGGTCCAGCATCTCATCCGGCCCGGCCAGCTGCTCGTACGTCGAAAGCATGTCGGTCATGGCGGATGTCACCCGGACAGGATACGGCGCTGGAGACGCGGCCGTGGAGGTGGGGCGTAGCGAGAAGGGCCTGATCGTTTCGAGCCGGGCAGGTTTTGAGGCGCGCCGCTGAGATTCGTCTCAGCGAGCCTGCGGGGTGCGCAGGCCACCCGCGCGCATCTGCTGGCTCGGGCGGGAACCGGCGCGCATCTGACGGCTGGCGATCAGCAGCCGCCGCTGCGGGGCGGGCTGCCGGTTGCGGGTCACTCGCGCTGCCTGCATCAACCTGTTCCCTCCGGGTGCAACCGTACTATCGGCGCGCAGCGTGACAGCCGTGTTCCGCCAATGTTGCATCCACGTGAAATCGGGCAGCCGTTCGCCGGCGGGAGCACCCTCGGCCATCGCTGAACCGCTGCCGGCACTCGCGAGCAACTGACCTCGCGGTAGCCCGTTCTCCCTCGCAGGCCCGGAGGTCCGGGAACCTTCGGCCACGCCCCAACGTCTCATCAGCAAGCGGCCACCCGAACTCGTCAAGTCGAGTCGCGCCGCCATGTGCGGGCAGACGCCCCGGGGGGATCGAGGATGAGCGCGTGCAGGGCCGGATGATCCGGACGATCGCCATCCGCCTCCTGCGGCGCGACCGGCCCGGTGCGCTGTTGCGGATCGGCCTCGCGGCCGGAGCGGGCGTCCTCGGGGCAACCTGCGCACTGCTGGCCTACGCACACCTCGCTCCGCTGACGCCACTCGATCAGCAGGCGCCGCCCGCCGGGACGGTGATTGTCGATCGCCACGGTGCGCCGCTGCTGCGTGACGCATCCGATGGTGTGCGCATCCCCGTGGGCCTCGATGAGATCGCCCCGATCGCCGTGGACGCCACCGTTGCCGCCGAGGACCAGCGCTTCCGGCAGCATCCCGGCGTCGACGTCCTCGCGGTGGCGAGCGCGCTGACGGACGCGGCCACGGGGCAGGGGCAGCCGCGCGGCGCCTCGACGCTCACGCAGCAACTGGCCCGTCTGCTCTACCTGTCCGACTCCGGCGCACCCGCGTTGCTGCGCAAGGCGCGCGAGGCGCTGATCGCCTTCCAGCTCGAAGCACGACATCCGAAGTCCGAGCTGATCGAGGCGTACCTCAACCACGTCTACTACGGCCGCGGCGCGCACGGCATAGAGGCGGCGGCGCGCCTGTACTTCGGGGTCAGCGCCAGCCATCTCGACCTCGCGCAGGCGAGCTACCTCGCGGGCCTGCCGCAGCTGCCGAGTGTGTACGGAGACTCCGCCGAGTCCGCCGGCGCGCTGGTGCGGCAGCGCTACGTGCTCGATCGCCTCGCAGCCGACGGGGTGATCACGGCCGCGCAGGCTGCGGAGGCCGCCCGCACCACGCTGGCCTTTGTCGAGCAGGGCGAACCGGCACTCGCGCCGCACTTCACGACGATGGTGGACGAGGAACTCGCGCGGCTCCGCCCGGACCTCGCCGGGCGTCCGGGCCTGATCATCGATACCACCCTCGACAGCGACCTGCAGCGCGAGGCGATCCGATCCGTGCGCGCCCACCTGAGCCGCATCGCGGAGCGCAACGCAGGCAACGGCGCGGTCGTCGTGCTCGACCCGGAGCGTGGCTCGTTGCTCGCGCTGGTGGGCAGCGCCGACTTCTCCGAGGAACGCACGGGGCAGGTCAACATGGCGCTGGCGCCCCGGCAGCCGGGCTCCGCGCTGAAGCCGTTCCTCTACGCCGCGGCGTTCGAGCGCGGCGACACGGCGGCGACCGTGCTGCTGGACGTGCCGTCCAGCTTCCTCACCGCGGCCGGGAGCTACCGGCCGCTGAACTACGATCTGCGCTTCCACGGGCCCACGCCGCTGCGCGTCGCGCTTGCCTCGTCACTCAACGTACCGGCGGTACGCACGCTCGACCGGATTGGCGTCGACGCGCTGCTCAGGATGACCGCGCGCGCCGGCCTGGACCTCTCGTCATCCGAGGACCACGGCCTCTCGCTCACGCTCGGGTCGGGCGAGGTGCCGCTGCTCGATCTGACGGCGGCTTACGGCGCACTGGCGAGGAGCGGCCTTCGCGCCGAGCCCTACGCGATCGAGCGCGTGCGCGACGCAGCGACGGGCGATCTGCTGTACGAGCGCGCGCCCCGCGTGGCGGAGCGCGTGATGACGGCGGAGCACGCGTTCCTGCTGGCCGACATCCTCAGCGATCCGCTCGCGCGAGCGCCGGCGTTCGGCTTCGGCTCGGCGCTGGAGACGCCCTTCCCGGCAGCGGTGAAGACCGGGACCACCTCGCAGTTCCGCGACAGCTGGGCTGTCGGGTTCACGCCCGAGCGCGCGGTCGGCGTCTGGGTCGGCAACGCCGACGGCGCGCCGATGATCGACCTGCCGGGCCTCGCCGGAGCGGCGCCGATCTGGCGCGACGTGATCGAGGCGGCCAGCGCGGACCGGCCCGTGCTCGGCTTCACGCCTCCCGAGACGATGGTCGAGATTGTCGTCTGCTCGCCCACGGGGCTGCTGCCCGGTCCGTACTGTCCGTCCCCGGTCCTCGAGTGGTTCATCGCCGGGACGGAACCCACCGGAACCGAGACCTACTACCTGCCCCGTGCGGACGGCGCGCTTGTCATCGACCCGCCCGTCGAGGCGCGTCCGTGGGCCGCGCAGGCCGGCGCTCGGCTCGCCGGGCCCGAGGACGGCGCAACGGAGACCGGGCTGGCGATTGTGCAGCCCGCCAGCGGAGCGGTCCTCTACCTGGCTCCCGAACTTGCGCGGCAGGAGGCACTGCTGCGAGTGGCTGCGCCGGCGGGTGCGGAACGCATCGAGTTCCTCGTCGATGGCGTGTCCGTGGGTAGCGCGCAGGGGCCGGACGCGCGGGTGGTGTGGACCCTGGCCGTCGGCTCCCACCGGCTCAAGGTGGTGGCGACACTCAGCGACGGCGGCACGGCCACGGCCTCATCGCGCTTCGAGGTACGCGACCAGTGACCGGCACGGGACCGCTACGCCCCCGGGAGCGTCCCTGGCTGTGGATGGCCGGACTTGCCGGCCTCGTGCTCCTCGTGGCGGCGATGGCCATTCTCGCCGCACCCCGAGGCGACCGGGGCGCGCTCGCGCCGGTTGCCGCGACGGCTCCAGCGGCCGTCGTCTCGCCCTCGCCCACGGCCACGGCCGGCGCCTCGCCCTCGCCCACCACCGGCGTTTCGCCCTCGACGACGGCCACGGCCTCGCCCACCCGCGCCGCCACGGCCACGGTCGCCCCATCCCCGTCGCCCGCGCCCGAGTCCCTGCCTGCGGTGACTGTTTCGCCCGGGGGCGACACGGTGCCGCGGCTGGCAACGCTGAAGATCGCCTTCCGCAATCCTCCCGTGGAAGCGAGCGGCGCCGAGCTGGTCAGTATCGATCCGCCGGCCGAGGGCTCCTTCGTCTGGGCCGACGACCGCACCCTGCTCTTCCAGCCGGACTTCCCCGGCTGGCAGCGCGGCCAGCGCTACCAGCTGCTCGTGGACGGCTCGGCCGCGGGCATCGAGGACGACCACGCGCACGCATTCACCGTCGAGGGGCAGCTCGAGGTCACCTACGTGATCCCCGCCGATGGCGACACGGGAGTGCCGACGGCGGCGCAGATCCTCGTGCAATTCAATCGCTCGGTCGCAGCGCTGACGGTGCTCCAGGAAGGGCCCGCGCCGCAGGTGCTGGAGTTCGATCCACCGCTCGCGGGACAGGGGGAGTGGCTCAACACCTCGCTCTACCGCTTCATTCCCGGCGATCTGCGGCCCAGCACCGAGTACCGCGTGCGCATTCCCGCCGGTCTGACCTCGGCCACCGACGGCGTCCTCGTGTCGGACTTCGCGTGGAGCTTCGCCACGTTCCAGCCGATCGTGACCCGCTTCCGTCCGGGCGACGGTTCGCTCCATGTCGAGCCGGATGCGCCTGTCGTCGTCGCGTTCAACCAGCCGATGGACCGCGCCTCGGTCGAGGCGGGCCTCGTGCTTCGCGAGGCGGGCGACCCGGGTACCGGCTCCTCGTTCTCGTGGGCCGGCCAGGTCGAGCGCGTTGCGGCCTCGTTCACGTGGAACGAAGACGACACGGTGGTCACGATCACGCCGACCGCGCCGATGGCGCTCAGCACCACGTACCAGGTGATCGCGCGGGCGGGCCTGCGCGGGGCCTCCGGCGGCACGTTGCGCGCCGAGCGGATCTCGAGCTTCACGACGATGGCTCGGCCACGGCTCGTCCGCACATACCCGCGCGACGGTCAGACAGGCGTCAACCTGCGTGGGATCAGCCTCAGCTACAACAACCCGATGGACCCCGACTCGTTCGAGGGGCGCGTCTCGATCAGCGGCATCGACCCCGAGGAGATCGGCGTGAGCGGGTACTACCGCGGCGCATCCGTATACGCGCCGCTCCAGTACCTGACCCACTACACGGTGCGGATCGCAGCAGGTGTGCGCGATCGAGGGGGGCGACCGCTCCCCGCCCACGAGTTCTCGTTCACCACCCGCTCGAAGCCGCTGCCCTCGCCGCGCCTGTACCTTGCCGTGCCGGGCAGATTCGTGACCTGGTCGGCGACCCACCAGCAGGAGCTGCACTACCAGGCCGTACACGTCGACCGCGTCCACTTCCGGCTGAATCGGCTGACCGACGCCGAGGCGGAGCTCCTGCTCCGCCGGAACGAAATCGATAGATGGGAGAACAGGAAGTGGGTGCCGTTCGTGCCCTCCAGCGATCCGCTGCGGACGTGGACGGAGGCGATCAGCGAGGATCTGCGAGGCGCCCGACGGCTCCACTCCACATCGCTCGGAGACGGCCAACCGCTGCCGAAGGGCGACTACCTGCTGGTGGTCAGCAGTGCGGCCGGGACCAGCAAGGTGGTGCTGAGCGTCGTCGACACGGCGATCGTCACGAAGGTTGCGTCCGACGGGTTGCTCGTCTGGGCGCTCGACTACGAGACCGGCCAACCGCTTGCCGGAGCCGAGGTGAAGACCACGACTACGGCGACAACGGACGCCGGCGGGATCGCACGGTTCCCCGGCGCGACCGGGGGCAGGTACCACGTGGTGCGGCTCGACTCAGCGGGACATCGCGGCACGGCGTCTACCCGCTGGAACGAGGGCAGCGCTCCCTGGCAAGTGGGCCTCCCGTTCTCCTTCTCTCAGCCGCGACTGCTGGGGCACCTCTACACGGACCGCCCGATCTATCGGCCCGGCGAGACGGTCTTCTTCAAGGGCGTGGTCCGCCACGACGACGACGCGGCGTACTCGATTCCCTCCCCCGGCACGGAGTTCGACGTGCGTATCAGCGACCGCCAGGGCAGGGAGATCCTCAAGACGAGCATCGAGGCCAACGAGATCGGAACGATCGCGGGCGAGGCGGTACTCCCGGACGAGGCGGCGACCGGCCGCTACTACGTTCGGCTCTCGCGCAGCGGTGGCGGCTACATCACCTCCACGAGCTTCACGGTCTTCGAATTCCGCGTGCCCGAGTTCAAGGTGGAGGTGGAGGCGCCGAAGGCGCACTACATCGACGGCGAACAGATCGCTGCCGAGGTGCGAGCAAGCTTCTTCTTCGGCGGCGCCGTCCGCAATCAGGACATCACCTGGGCAGTGCTGTCGTCGGCCAGGCCGATACGCGTCACGGGGTACGAGCGCTACTCGTTCTCCGCCTACGACCGCTACTGGTGGGCCGAAGTCGATCGGCCCCTGCGAGCCCAGGGTGGCTCGCGGACGGACTCCACGGGAAACGCGCAAGTCGGGATTGCGGCAGCGCTCAACTCGGGCGAGGGCACGCAGGAGTTCACGATCAGCGCCACAGTCACGGACGCGAACGCGCAGGCCGTGGCCAGCAGCACCACGGTCACCGTCCACCCCGCCGCCTGGTACGTGGGCGTCCGGCCCGAGTCGTACATCGCCACGGCCGCCAGGCCGACGCAAGTGCACCTCGTGACCGTCGACGTCGAGGGCGAGATCGCGCCCCGGCGCCCGGTCACGGTGCGCTTCGTCAAGCGCGAGTGGATCACGACGAAGGTGCAAACCCCCGGCGGCGGCCGCAGCTACCACAGCGAAATGGTCGACACCGAGATCGAGCTGCGCACGGTGACGACGGGTGGGGACGGTGAGGCAGCGATCGCGTTCACGCCTCCCGAGTCCGGCGCGTACCGGATCGTGGCGGAGTCGATTGACGAGCAGGGGCGCGTGGCGCGCTCGGCACGCTACCTCTGGGTCAGCGGCAGGCAGCGCGCACAGTGGCGCGTACGCAACGACGACACCATCGAGTTGATCGCCGACCGCGAGAGCTACGAGGTCGGCGATGTCGCCGAGGTGCTCGTGCCGGCGCCGTTCGAGGGCGCCACCGGCCTCGTGACGATCGAGCGTGGACGCGTGCTGAGCAGCGAGGTGCGCGTGTTCGAGACGAACAGCGAGGTGCTGCGCATCCCGATCGAGGACGCACACCTGCCCAACATCTACGTCAGCGTCGTGCTCTATCGCCCGCCCACGGCGGAGGACCCACTGCCTCGTTACCAGGTCGGCTACGTCGAGCTGCCGGTCTCGACGGCTTCGCGGAGGCTGGACGTGCGGATCGAGCCGGATCGTGAGCGGGCCGCGCCCGGCGAGACCGTGCGCTACGAGGTGGAGGTGACGGACTGGAAGGGCCGCGCCGCCGCAGCCGCCGAAGTTTCCGTTGCCATCGTCGATCAGGCGGTGCTCTCACTCGCGGACGAAGTGGGGCCGGACGGGCTGCGCGCGTTCTGGTTCCAGCGCCCGCTCGGCGTCGCGACCGCCTCCTCGCTCGCCGTCTCGGTCGATCGCAGGAATGACGTGATCATGGAGCCGGAGGATGAGGGCGGCAAGGGCGGCGGGAGCGGCGACGCCCGCTTGCGCTCGAACTTCAAGAACACGGCGCTCTGGATCGGGCAACTCACGACGGACGAGCACGGGCGGGCCAGCTTCGAGTTGGCCCTGCCGGACAACGCCACCACCTGGCGCGCACAGGCGCGCGCCGTCAGCGGCACGACACAGGTCGGTGAGGCTACGAGCGAGCTGCTGGTCACCCAGCCGCTGCTCGTGCGGCCCGCGCTGCCTCGCTTCCTGCGCGTCGGCGACGAGGTCGTGCTGCGCACGCTCGTGCGCAACGGCACCACCAGCGCGCGCGATGTGGCGGTCACCATTGAGGCCGAGGGTGTGACCCTCGACGGCGCTTCCCTGCGGATCGCCCGCATCGCGTCCGACGACTCGGAGATGTTCGAGTGGTCCGCCCGCGCGCTGAAGCCGGGCACGGCGACGATCCGCTTCCGTGCGGGCGCCACCGGCGGGTACGGCGACGCCGTCGAGATCAGCCTGCCGGTGCACCTCGACGTGACGCCGGAGACGACGGCTACCGGCGGCGTCGTCACGGGCTCGCTGGCCGTCGAGGCAGTCTACCTGCCGGACTACGTGATCACGGGGAGCGGCTCACTCGAGATCTCCGTCCAGGGCTCGCTGGTCGGCGCGCTCGACGAGGAGCTGGGCTACTTCGCTCCGAATCCCCACGGGAGAGAGTCGAACATCACCATCGCCAGCCGCGTGGTCGCGAGCATCGCGGTGCAGCGCGGGACGGCGCGGGGCCTCAGCATCTCCGGGAAGCGCCAGCTCCAGGCCGACGTGACGGAGCTGATCAGCCGGCAGCGCTACGACAGAGGCTGGGGCTGGTGCTGGGCTTGCCCCAGCGATCCGATGTGCACCGGCTGGGTGTTGATCGCGCTCGGCGAGGCGCGGGACGCCGGCTATCACGTGCCGCCCGACGTGCTCGGTCAGGCCTGGCGCCTGATCATCGAGCACGTGCACCGCCGGACCGATGTCCTGTGGCCCTCGGACCCGAACCAGCACGCCTTCCTGCTGTACGCGCTCGCGAACGCCTCGAATAGCGGCGACGTGACGAGCCCGCTCGCGCGAGGCCAGGCGGGCACGATGCGTGCGATCGTCGAGCAGCACCGCGCGAGCCTCACGAACTGGGGCCGCGCCTATCTGCTGCTCGGCCTGCTCGCCACGGGCCATGACAGCGGCCACGAGGCCGTCCGGGCGCTGCTCAACGACCTCACCGCCAACATCATCGCCAGCGCCAACGGCAATTACTGGGAGGACGAGCGGATCGCGGGCTCGATGCACAACGGGAGCGTGCGCACCACCGCACTCGTGCTGCGCGCTCTCAGCACGGTCGACCCGCAGCACCCGCTGATCGAGGAGACAGCGCGCTGGCTGTCGATCGCGCGCACTTCCCAGCGCTGGAAGACCTCGCTCGATCGCTCGCAGGGCATGGCCTCGCTCGGCGCCTTCGCCGAACTGACCGGCGAGACGCGCGGCGTATACGACTACTCGGTGCTGCTGAACGCACGCGAAGTACTGGATGGCGACTTCGACGTGCCCGCGGGCGACTACGCCGACGGTACGGCGATTGCGCTCGCCGACTTGCCGCTGGGCGAAGTCAGCCGCGTGCAGTTCGAGCGCGATGCGAGTGGCCCGGGTCGCATGTACTACGGGCTCAACCTGCGCTACCTGACGCCGGCAAGCGAGATCGAGGCGCTGAACCGCGGCTTCGCCGTCTCGCACCGCTACTCCCTGCAGGGCGAGCCCGACAAGGCGATCAGCAGCGCCAGACTTGGGGAGGTCGTGCGTGTGACGGTCACGGTGATCGCCCCCACGGACCGCGTGTTCGCCAGGGTCGAAGACTTCCTCCCGGCGGGCCTCGAACCGATCGACCCGCGCCTGAAGATCGTGCCGGTCGAGTTGCGCCGGCAGTTGGAGGAAGATCGCGCCAGGGCCCTGCGCGGCGATGCACCGAAGTACTACGCGCCCTGGTACGGCTGGTACTACAACCCGTGGGACCAGGTGGACCTGCGCGACGACCGGGTTGTGCTGCTCGCGAACCGCCTGCCGAAGGGCGTGCACGAGTACGTCTACTACGCGCGAGCGACGACCCCGGGCGACTTCTTCGTCGCCCCCGTGCACGCCGAGGAGACGTTCTTTCCCGAGGTGTTCGGACGCAGCGACAGCAGCCGCTTCACCGTCGTCGCGGACGAGTAGCGGGCCTCGCAGCGCACCCCGGTCAGCGCTGGACCTGCGGCAGCACCCGCGCGGCGATCAGCTCAAGGGAGGCGAAGTCCGTCATTGCGTGGTGCTGCAGCATGATGCGCGTGATCCCGGCTTCCTCGCGCCGCCCGATCTCCTCGACGACGGCGTCGGGCGTGCCGACCAGCCAGCCCCGCGCCTCGAGCAGCGCGAGCGTCTCCTCGAACGGCTGCCCCCCGAACGCCGGAACCTGCGCGGCGACTCGTTCGAGGTGGGCGCGCTGCTCCGCCTCGTCGCGCCCGATCACGAAGCCCGCCATCTGCGAGTGGCGCACTTCAGAGGCGTCGCGCCCGGCCTCGTCACAGTGCGCGGCAAGGACGCCGGCGAGCCGGCGGTACTCAGCGAGGTCGATGCCCGCAAAGTTCCACTCCTGCGCGTAGCGGGCGGCCATCCGCAGGGTGCGGCGCTCGCCGCGACCGCCGATCAGCAACGGCAGCGGGCGCTGCAGCGGCTTCGGGTAGCAGAGCGCCTCGTGCAGCTGGTAGTAGCGCCCCTCGAAGCGCGCGGGCTCGTCGCCGAGCAGTGCGAGGACGACCTGGATGCCTTCATCGAGACGGTCCATGCGCTCGCGCAGGCTGGGGAAGGGCAGGCCGAACGCCTCGTGCTCCCCGACGTTCCAGCCCGCGCCGACGCCAAGGATGAAGCGTCCGCCGCTCAGTTCGTCGAGCTGCGCCGCCATCCGCGCGAGCAGCGAGGGGTGGCGGAACGTCATCGAGGCGACGAGCGGCCCGAAGCGGATGCGCTCGCTCTCCTCGGCAGCCACGACGAAGGAGATGAACGTCTCCAGCGCCTCGCGGTCGCGTGGGCCGGTGAGCGAGAAGAAGTGGTCGGAGCGCCAGAGCGACTCAAAGCCGGCGTCCTCGGTGGCGCGGACGATGCGCCGCCACAGCTCCCAGCCGAGCCCCTCCTGCCCCTCGATCATCACGCCGAGATCCATTGCAGTCCTCCGTGCCGTGCCGACGGCCCGCCGCCGTTACTCGCTCGCTGCGAGGGCGTTTCGGGCCAGCACGAGCCGGTACTCCTGCTCAAGTCCGAGCCAGATGTGAGCTGGGGTCGAAAGGACGCGCTCAAGCTGCAGGGCGGTCTCGGCGGTGATTGCCTTCTTGCCCCGAATGATCTCGTTCACGGCCTGGCGCGGTCGACCGAGCCGCCGCGCAAGGTCGGCCTGACTCACCCCGGACTCCTCGAGGTGCTCGCGCAGGAACTCCCCGGGCGGGATGGGCGTGTCCGAGTGCAGGCGGGGGGCCGCCGTAGCGGCGCTAGCCATGGTCACACTACCGGTTGCCGAGGATCAGGGTGGAGGTGCCCGAGAACATGCCGGCCGGGGCGTGCGTCATGCTCAGCTCGAGGTCGGGGAGCTGGCGCTCGCCCGCCTCGCCGCGCAGCTGCGTGACCGACTCCATGATGGCAAACATGCCGTACATGCCGGTGTGCGTGTAGGAGAGGCCTCCGCCGTTGGTGTTGATCGGCAGCTCACCGCCGGGCGCGCTGCGCATCTCTGCGAAGTAGGGGCCGGCCTCGCCCGGCTGCACGAAGCCGAGCGCCTCGAGGCCGTAGATGGGGACGTGCGTGAAGGCGTCGTAGAGCATCAGGTGGCGGATCGCCGAGTGGTCGAGCCCGGCCATCGCGAAGGCGTCGGCGCCGGTTTGCTTCGCCGACGTCCACTCGGTCATGTCGTCCATGAAGGTGATCGCCTGGTGCGCCGTCGCCTCGCCGCGTCCGAGCAGCCAGACCGGCGGCTTCGGGAAGTCGCGCGCGCGCTCCTCGCTGACCAGCACCAGCGCGCCGCCGCCGTCGGTGACGAGGCAGCAGTTGAGCAGGCGAAGGGGCCAGGCGATCAGCCGCGAGTTGAGCACGTCCTCGACGCTGATCGGGTCGCGCATCATCGCGCGAGGGTTGAGCGTCGCCCAGCGGCGCGTCGCCACGGCGACGGCGGCGAACTGCTCCTCGGTGCTGCCGAAGTGGTGCATGTGCCGCACCTGCGGGATCGAGAACATGCTCGGCGCGCCCCAGCCCCCGAACGGGCGCTCGAACTGCCCCTGGATGCTCGACGGCCCGGAGTCAGGCGGCGGCATGCCGACGCGCGAGCGGCCGGACTCGCCGTGCGTGACCAGCACCGTATCGCAGTAGCCGGCTTCGATGGCCGCCGCCGCGTGGCCGACGTGTATGAGGAAGGAGCCGCCGCCCACCGCCGTGCCGTCCACCCAGCGCGGCCTGATGTTCAGGTACTCCGAGATATGCGCCGGCGTCGCGCCCGCGGTGGCGATGCCGTCGACGTCGTCCTCGGTAAGCCCGGCGTCGGCGAGGGCGAGCCGGGCCGCCTCGGCGTGCAGCTGGATCATCGAGCGGTCGGGCAGTACGCTGAGCTCCGTCTCCGAGGCGCCGACGATCGCGACCTTGCGGCTGAGGCGGCTTGATGCGGGCATCGTCGACTCCTCGCTACGTACTGAGCGGCCGGAACTTCGGCAGCGTCACCTCGTCGGTGACGGCGTCGAAGACGATCTCCAGCGGCATGTCGACGGGCAGCGCCTCCGGCGTCGGCTCCACCTCGACGAGGTTGGTCATCATGCGCGGGCCCTCGTCCAGTTCGACGACGGCGATCACGAACGGCGTCTCCTCGGCGAAGCCGCCGAAGCCGCGATGCGAGATCACGTAGGTGTGAAGCTTCGCGCGGCCGGAGACCGTCTCCCATTGCACGTTGCCGGAGCGGCAGCCCTGGTGCGGGCAGAAGGGGCGAGGGTAGAAGTAGAAGCGATCGCAGTCCAGGCAGCGCTGGATGCGCAGCTCGTGTCGCTTCAGTCCGTCCCAGAACTCCTGGGTCTCCGGCGTCGCCTGTGGCAGCGGCTTGTCGTAGGCCATCGTCTCTCCAGGTCCGTCGCCGCCGGTCAGTCTCCGAGGACCGTCTCGTAGCCGAGGGAGCGGATCTCCTCGACGTACTCGGCGCGCCAACCGGCCGCCGGGATGCGGCGGTGCAGCTCGCGGAACTCGCGGTGGTAGCGCAGGTACTCCTCCTCGAGCCGTCGCCTCCACTCCGACTCCTCACGATAGGCGTCCGGGTCCACCTCCTCAAGGCGGCGATCGAAGCTCTCCTCGTCGAGGTCGAACTCGTCGCGCCAGTACTCGGCGAGGTAGTCGAGCGAGTCCTCAAGGTCGCGGCGGCAGTCGAGCATGTAGGTCTCGAGCAGTTGACCGGCGTCGGCGGTGGAGCCGCGCAGCCGCTCGGGGCGTGCGCAGTCCTCGCAGAGGGTGACGAGCTTGCGCGCCTCGCAGGCGTCGCCGCGGGGGCAGTTGTGGTGGCGGGGTGCGAAGGGCGAGAGCTCGGGCTTGCGGGAGTAGCCGACGACGAGGGCCTCGAAGTCGGTCTGGCAGCGCGGGCAGGTGAGCCGACGCGCGAAGATCTGGTTGATCGCCTCTTCCCAGTTGATGCGCACCTTCATCCTTCCGCGCGCTCGCGCTTCCCGGATGGTACGCCCGGCCCGGCCACTGTCAAAGCGGCGTGGTTGCTGCGAGGTGCTACCCGCCGGCAGACCGCGCGAACGGCGCCTCGCGAGCGCAGATGGCCGCCTGTGAGCGGGTACCATGACGGTGCACGGGAGCGAACAGCAATGACGGCCACCGAAACGAAGCTGCTGACCGCCGACGACCTGCTGCGGCTCTACAGCAAGGGTGAGCGCGGCGAGTTGATCCGGGGCGTGTGTTGCGAGACGGAGCCGGAGGGGGCCGAGCATGGCCGCGTGCTGGCCACTCTGGGCGCGCTGCTGGCCAGCTTCGTCCAAACCCGCCGGCTGGGGCGGTTGGCCATGGGATCCGGGATCTGGCTCGACCACGACCCGGACACGGTGCGCAAGGCCGACATCGCGTACTTCGCGCCGGGGCGGCTGGAGGGGCGCGTGACCGGCTACGCTGAGGTTCTCCCCGACCTCGTGGCCGAGGTCGAGTCCTTCACAGACGGCCGCAACGCGATCTTCGACAAGTCGCATATGTGGCTATCCAGCGGCGTGCGCCTCGCGTGGGCCGTGTATCCCGAGTCGCGCACGGTCGCCGTGCACCGGCCGGGCGAACGCCGCGTGATGCTCGCCGCCGGCGACGACCTCGATGGCGAGGACGTGCTGCCCGGCTTCAGCTGCGCGGTGAGCGCCGTCTTCGACGAGTAGCGCAGCCCGCGACGCGGCCCGGCTGCCGCGAGGGCGCTACCCGCCGGGCTGCCCAGCCGCCAGATCGAGCTCGTAGCTGCCGGACTGGCCGGGCATCTCCTCCACCTCAAGGGCGATACGCGTGAGGTTGTCCGCGCCCTCGGCCGCGAGGCCGGCAACGACGACCTCGCAGAGCCACTGCGCGATCAGTTCGGCGGTGCTGTTCTCGATCGGCAGCACGGCGGCGTCGGCGGCCGGGAAGCGGTACTCCCGCTCGCCGAAGCGCACCACCCAGGCGTCGCCCTGCTCTTCGATGTCGAGCAGGTTCGAGTCGCGCTGGAGCAGGAAGCGGTGATCGAGGCGCTCGCAGGCCTCGCGTACGAGGCGCTTCAGCACGCTGAAGTCGATCACCCAGTGGTCGGCCGTCAGCGCGCCCTCGACGCGGCAGCGCACGATGTAGTTGTGTCCGTGCAGCGGCTCCAGCTCGTCACCGAGCGTGGCCATGTGCGCGGCGGCGAAGCGCAGCCGCACGCCCTCGACGGTGACCGCGCGCCGCTCCGCGCTTGCTTCGCTCATCGGGGGGTGTCGTCGGGCCATCGCGTCGCCCGCGCAACGAACGAGGGCAGCCGCGCGGCTGCCCTCGTCACGTTCACTACTCGCTGCGTCTGCTCAGACGGCAACCATGTCGAGCAGCTGGTCGACGCTGCGCTCCTTGACGCGCAGACGCTGCTTCGCCTCGACCAGGCGCTGGTGCATCGGCACGCTGTCGGTCGCGCGGTGCAGCATGCCGACCGGGATGCCGTCCTGGCGGACGAGATCAAGGGCGGCGGCGAGGCTGCTCGGGTCGTGGCTTTCCGGGATGTCCCAGGCGCCGGGGTCGATGCCCTTGGCCGGGTTGCCCTTCAGCGCCTCATAGGTGTCGTTGTAGGTCGTGCAGGGCGACTGCACGTGGACGATGGAGAAGCCCGGGTACTCCATCGCCTCGCCGATTTGCCGCGCCAGTACACGCGGCTGCGTCGAGATCGCGGAGACGATGAACGGCACGCCGTACGAGAGGTACAGCAGCAGCGGGTTCACCGGGTCGTCGAGCTTGCCGTAGGGCGTGGTCGGCGTGATCTGGCCGAACTCGGTGGTCGGCGAGGCCTGACCCTTGGTCAGCCCGTAGACGCCGTTGTCCATGATGATGCAGGTCACATCGAGGTTGCGCTTCGCCGCCGGGGCGATGTGCTCGCCGCCGATGCTGAGGAAGTCGCCGTCGCCGGCCACGACCACCACGTTGAGGTCAGGCCGCGCCGACTTCACGCCGAGCGCGATCGGCAGCGTCCGGCCGTGGATGCCGTGGATGCCGAACGGCTGCGGGCCCTCCTGCAGATGCACGAGGTTCCCCGAGCAGCCGATGCCGGCGACCATCACGGTCTCCTCGATCGGGCGGTTCACGGTGTTGACCCACTCCGCGAGCGAGAGCTCGACGGCGCGCACCACCGCGAAGTCCCCGCAGCCCGGGCACCACTTGAAGTCGTATTCGGGATTGCGCTTGGTCATACCTGAGCCAGCCTTCCGGCGCCGCAGCGCTCCTGGACTCGTTCGACGAGGCTTCTCACCTTGAACGGCAACCCCGTGAACTGCGTGAGCGACTCCGCAGACACATTGAGTTGCCGCAAGACACTTGAGAACTGCCCGAGATAGTTGAGCTCGGGCACCAATACCAGCTCCCGGCTCCGAAGGTGCTCGAGCAGGGCCGGGGGCAGCGGGTGGAGGTACATCGTGTAGCACCAGCCGATGTCCACGCCGGCCGCGCGCAGCTCCTCGTAGGCCGCGCGCGCCGCGCCCTTCGAGCCGCCCCACGGCATCAGCACCACCGGCGAGTCCATGTTCTCTGCTTCGTAGTCGCCGTCCTCGAGGATCTTGAGCTTGTTGAAGCGGCGCGCGGTCATCGTCGGGTGCGTGTCCGGCTGGTGAACGGTGTCGCCCTGCTCGTCGTGCTCGGAGGCGTTCGCGATGTAGGCGCCGACCCCGCCCGGCACCGGGAAGGGCGTCACTCCGCCGCCTGCGTAGCGGCGGTTCCCGATGGAGCCGTCGGAGACGACGCGGTGCTCGACGACGGCGTCGGCGGGGTTGGGGCGCGGGATGTCCTGCGCGCGCTCGGCGAGCTGCATCTCGCTGAGCACGATCACGGGGCCCTGGTACCGCTCGGCCCAGTTGAGGCCCATGATGCCGGCCGTCCAGCACTCCTCGACGGTGCCCGGTGCGATGATCGGCAGCCGCAGGTCGCCGTGGCCGGGGTTGAGGCAGGCCAGCAGGTCGGACTGCTCCGTCTTCGTCGGCAGGCCCGTCGCCGGGCCGCCGCGCTGCACGTCGACCACCACGCAGGGGATCTCCGCCATCCAGGCGAAGCCGAGGCCCTCGCCCATCAGGCTGAGGCCCGGACCGGCTGTCGAGGTCATCGCCTTCCTGCCGGCGTAGCCCGCACCGATGATCGTCGAGATCGACTCGATCTCGGAACTTGCCTGGACGACCGCCTTGCCTTCGCCGACGAGGTGGTCCTCCATGAACACGAGAATCGTCGTCGCCGGCGAGATCGGGTAGCCGACGAAGATGTCGAGGCCCGAGGTGATCGCCCCGAGCGAAAGCAGGTCGTTGCCCTTGATCACGACGCGCGGGCCGTTCTCGGCCGGCGGCGCGTCGAGGTCGGAGACCTTGAAGCCGGTGCGCTCAATCTCCTGCACGCCGAGCTTCAGCGCCTCGATGTTGGCGTCGATGATCTGCTGGTCGTTGTCGCGACCGCGGGTGAAGCGCTCGCGGATGAAGTCCTCGAAGTAGTCCGGCGGCATCCCGCCGAGGGCGGCCACCGCGCCGATCACGACCATGTTGGCCGCGCGCGGGTTGCCGGTGGAGCGCGCCAGCTCGTCGACGGCGATGCCGACGGTGCTGCCGTTGGTGTCGAGGTCGACGTCCTCGGAGTTGTAGACCAGCACGCCGCCGTCACGCAGTTCGGAGATGTGGCTCTCGTAGGCCTCGCTGTTGAGCACCACGAGGATGTCGAGGGCGTCGCCGTCATGCTGGATCGGATTGGTGGAGATGCGGGTCTGCGCCCAGGTGGGGCCGCCCTTGATCTGCGAGGGATAGGTCGAATAGGTCTGCACGTGGTAGCCGACGCGGCCGGCTGCCTGCGCGAGCCCCTCGGCGGCCGTGACCTGACCCTGGCCACCTTCACCTGCGAACCGGACGATCAGGTCTGTACTCATCTGTCCTCATCCCGGAGGCGCGCCTGGGCGACCTCGGAGCCATTCGGGCGGGGAGACCAGAGCGGCCGATCGCGCGCGAGGGTACACCCATCGGCAATGCCGGAGCGACGTACGCCTTGTGCGTGATGTGTGGCCTGTGATCCGGAGTGCCGTCATCGTGGCGTCCGGCCTCGCGATTATCCTGGGGAGGTTCCCGCTGCATCGTACGCGATGCTTCCTGACTAGTGAGTATCGATGCCGGAGACGGCTATGTTCAACTGTCCGCGCCGGTCCGCCACCGCCATTCGTGCGAGTGACATAACCCAGCATAGCTCGTGGCGGGCCTACCGCGTCAGGAACGGGGCGGTCCGAGGCCGCGCGACGCGATGATATTGCGCTCGATCTCGGGGGTTCCGCCGCCGCGGGGGGAGGCGGCCGACGCGCGCTAGTAGGCCCCCTGCGCCTCGAAGAAGCGGCGCGGGTTCTCGACCATCATCGTGTGCTGCTGCTCCTCGCTCACGCCCAGTGCGGAGAGGGCGGGAAGCACCTTCTGCGAGATCGTGAGGAAGTTCCAGTCCTCGGCGACGGGGCTCTGTCGCGTCTCGCGCGGGGATTGGTCGAAGTAGCTGTTCGCGTCGTGCGCGAGCGCCAGCTGTGAGGCGAAGCCGCGCTTGCACAGCTCCGCGACGGTCGCGATGCGATCCTGCAGGCTGACCCTGGGAAGCCCGAAGCGGTCCATGCCAATCAGGCTGCCGCGCTCCATGAGGCTCGTGAGGTAGTCGAGGTCCGTCGTGTCGCCGACGTGCCCGATCAGCACGCGCGTCAGGTCGACGCCTTCCTCCTCGAACAGGTCCTGCTGATCCCGCCCCGTCTCGTGAGCGGCGCTGGAGTGGGTGATGATCGGGGCGCCGGTGCGGCGGTGCGCCCTCGCCGCGGCGCGGAGCTGCACCGCGTTCGCCTCGGTCACGGCCTCGTCCGTCGCGATCTTGATCACGCCGGCGCGGATGCCGCTCCCGGCGATGCCTTCCTCGATGTCGTGGACATAGAGCGGCACGATCAGCTCGGGATCGGCGCGGCTGAAGTAGAGCGAGGGGTGCGAGTGGACGCCGGTGGCGACGATGATCTGGACGGGCGAGCGCTGCGCGACCTCCTGCACGAACTCGATCTCCCGCCCGAGGTCGACCGTCGTCACGTCGACGATCGTGCGGACCCCGGCCTCGTACGCCTCCTCGAGCCTCGCGATCGCGTACTCGATCTCCGCCGCGCGGTCGTAGCCAGGGAAGAGGTGAGGCCAGTTCGGCCGGACGTTCGGCGACTCGATCTTGACGTGCTCATGCATGAGCGTGAAGCCGAGCTCGCTCGTGTCGATGTTGCCGCGTGCGGTCGGGACCGTAGCCATCGTGGGCCCCCTCACGCCGCGCGCGGCGTGTGACGCCGGGCGATGCGCGCGAACTGTAGCATGCGAGGGACGGTGACCCACGGACGCGGCGTGTCCCTCGGTGGTGGACATAACTCTGACGCCGCGCTGCTCGTACGAGGGCGCCTTCGTATGATTGGGCCGAACGAGGAGCGCGATTGTCGGCGGGGAGGGGACAGCGTGGTCAAGGCGTACGTGCTGATCGTCACGGACCCGGGGAGGACGCACCAGGTGTCCGAGACCCTGGCGGCGCTGCCACGGATTCAGTCCGTCAGCGAGGTGATGGGCCCCTACGACATCGTCGCGGAGATCGTGGCCGACAGCCTGACCGAGATCCCGCCCATCCTCTCCGGGCAAATCCGCACCATCGAGGGCATCCAGTCCACGACATCGCTCGTGGCCTTCCCGAGCGACAGCGCACGCTCCGACCAGTAGCACCTCACGCGCCCGGAGGAGGCAGCCGATGGCGATCACCCTCGAGGCCGGCGACCGCGCTCCGGCGTTCACGCTGCCGGACCAGGACGGCGCGACGCACCGCCTGAGCGACTACCGCGGACGGACGGTCGTCCTCTACTTCTACCCGCGGGACTTCACGCCCGGCTGTACGAAGCAGGCCTGCTCGCTGCGCGACACGAACGATGAGATCGCCGCCGAGGGCGCCGTGATCCTCGGCGTCTCCACCGACGACGCGGACTCGCACCGCCGCTTCCGCGAGGAGCATGGCCTCCGCTTCCCCTTGTTGTCGGACGAGGGCGCGAAGGTCTCGACGCGCTACGGCTCGTGGGGCGAGAAGACCCTCTACGGTCGCAAGAGCATCGGCATGACGCGCTCGACGTTCATCATCGGGCCGAACGGGAAGCTGTTGCGCGTCTGGAAGCGCGCCCGCGCCGCCGACCACGGCGAGACGGTGCTCAAGGCACTGCGCGACCTCGCCTCGCGCTCGTAGCGTCCGGGGCACACCTGCGCGGGGATTGCCTCAAGGCGACATAACGCTGGCTCTATACGATTCGCGCGTTGTGAGCCCGTCAGCGCAAGCCGCGCGGGCAACGCTCGCCGGTCCTCACCCACGTCGCTTCCTCCTGCGCCTCGCGGTGGGCAGCGACGTACCCCGCCCCCGCAGTGCAGTTGCGGGGCGGTACGGCGCGCTGCGAGCGTGATGCTCGCTCCGGACCACCGAAGGCTACGACGATCCATCGAGGCCCCCGCCGTCGCCGTCGGCCAGGGCCAGGCCCGCGGATGCCGTTCTCGGAGGGGCTGGCCCTCCCCGGCGTTTACGCTGTGCCCGCGCGCGTCGTGAACTTCGCCCTATCTTCCTTATGTCTGTGGAGTGATCGCCGCCACGGACAATGCCGCCGCTCAGGCGCCCTGCGCTCTCCGGCGCTTGAAGCGAACAGTAGCAGAGGCAGGGGTCAGGTGACGGGGTTCACTACCTTCCCCTGTTCTGGGACGGGCTGCGTGGCGCCCACGTAGTAAGCGATCGCAGCGCTGAGGTAGCGGTTGAGGCTCACGTTGTCACGCCGGGCAAGCGTGACTGCCCGAGCATGCAGCGACGGCGGCATGCGGAGCTGGGTCGTCCCCGAGAACTCGCGCAGTTCGAACGGCACCGGGATCTCCTGGCCGCGCTCGAGCATCGCCCCGATCACGCCCGCGAGGGCGTCGCGGCCGTTGGCGATGGCCTCACCGGGGGTGTCACCTTCGGAGATGGCGCCGGGCAACTCCAGCACCTCCACGGTGTAGACGCCCTCCGAGCCCTGCGTCAGTACGAAGGCGTAGGGTCCCGACGCCAGTTCGGCGGCGCGAGCGTCGATCTCACTCATCACTGGTCTCCTCCATCTGCACTTGGCGGATGATCCTGCGGATCGTGCCGGTAGCCTTGAGCCGCGCCGGCACAGCGATGATCTCTGGCCAGCCCGCCTTCGCGTAGATGTCGTGGCCCTGCGCCCGCCGCACAAGCTCCCAGCCGCGCGATTCGAGCGCCGCGACCAACACTCGCCGCGACACCGACCCGGGGTTCCGATACATCCGCTGCAGGTGTTCATCCCGGGCCATAGATACAGTATAGCCACTGCTCTACCAGTGTCAATAGTACATTGTCCTGGTCGGTATCATGCCGGCGGCGGACGTACGTGCGCGCCCTGCCCCCTGGTGATCAAGGCCAGGCAACGCCGGACGTCTTTGCGATCGATGTATCCATCAAAGGCGGCTCTGCCATGCAGGGTGTGCACCTTGAGACGGACGTGCCGCAACGTGAAGCGCTTGCCGTCTTCCTCGCGGCTTTCCGTCACCAGGCGGCCGACCGCCGCGAAGGGCAGCCGGGTCCACGTGGGGACGCGGAGCGGTACGATCCCCTTCCTGCGCAGCTCGCCATGCGTCCACCTGACGTTGCGATTCGTCAGCACCAACCACTCGTCACCCGTGCTCGCCTGGAATTGGACCGCTTCGTCCACACCCAGCATCAGCTCTTCGCCGTCGCGCGTAATCGGTGCGCCAGAGACTTCTCGGTAGGGGCGCACGCGGAGCAAGCGGACTGCCCACAGTGCAAGGACGGCTGCCACAACGGCACCAGCGAACAGGCCGAAGCCAAGCGCAGCGGGCACCGCTGCGCCACTGATCCACAAGAGCACGGACGCCAGCGCCCCTGCGACGAGGCTCCACCGGACCCAATTCGGAGCAGTCAACGGGCTGAACCAGCGCCAGAGCCTCACAGGAGCGTCCTCGCGTCTAGTGTCCTGAGTTGGGAATGCGATTGAGATATCCGGTGAGGTTGTCGAAGATTTGGTCGGCGGTCTTGTGCCAGATGAAGGGGCGCGGGTGCTCGTTCCAGTCGGCGACCCAGGCCTCCACTGCACGGATCAGGTCAGCGACGCCGTGATGAGTGCCGCGCCTGAGCCATTTGGTGGTGAGCTCCGCGAACCAGCGCTCCACGAGGTTCATCCAAGAGCTGTAGGTCGGGGTGAAATGAAACGTGAACCGGGGATGACGCCGGAGCCAGCGCTGGATCTCCGGGGTGCGGTGCGTGGCGACGTTGTCCAACACGACATGCACCGCGAGTTCGTCGGGCACGCTGCGGTCGATGAGGGTGAGGAACTGCTTGAACTCCCGGGCACGGTGTCGCGGGGTCATGTCCGCGATCACGTGGCCCGAGGCGACGTCAAGCGCCGCGTAGAGATTGGTGGTGCCGTGACGGACGTAGTCGTGGGTCTGGCGTCGCGGAACGCTCGGCATCATCGGCAGCATCGGGGCGGTGCGGTCGAGTGCCTGGATCTGGGTCTTCTCGTCAACACACAAGACGACCGCTGCCTCCGGTGGGTTGAGATAGAGTCCAGCCACGTCGCGCACCTTGTCGATGAATTGCGGGTCCGGCGACAGCTTGAAGTGCTCCACGAGGTGTGGCTTGAGGCCAAAGGCGCGCCAGATCTTGGAGATCGCCGTCTGCGACATCCCCACCGCGGCGGCCATCGATCTGGTCGACCACTGCGTCGCGTTGTGCGGTTGTTCTTCCAGTGTCTTGACGATCACCGCTTCAATCTGGGCGTCGCTGATCGTGCGCGGTGCACCGGGGCGCGGCTCATCGCTCAGTCCATCGAGCCGCCGCTGCGCAAAGCGTCTGCGCCATTTGCCCGCGGTCACCGGATGGCAACCAAGCGCCGCGGCGATCTCGGTATTCGGGGTCCCTTCTGCCGCAGCGAGCACGATCCGGCAGCGCAGCGCCAACGCCTGAGCCGATGTCGGTCGGCGCGCCCACCGTTCCAGCGTCTCACGCTCATCGTCGCTCAGTACAACCGCCACCGTCGGCCGGCCAAGTCGGGTACTCATGACACTCCAGCGTCTGCCCCACACGGGCAACACCCCGCTGTACCAACATCATACCCGCTTGTTTATCGCGTTAACAACTCAGGACACTAGCAGGGTGCTGAAAAAGTCGTCTGGGACGGTCTCGGCCCGGAATCGACTGCGTGCGGCTACTAAGAAACCCTTTGTTTTCAAGGGTTTTTCCGAGCGCCGCAGTGCCTCGAAACGCTCCGTTTCCCGACTTCAGGGGTTTTTCATCACCCTGCTAGCCCCGCGTCGATGACGCCGGCGTTCAGCCACTTCCGGATGAGACGCAACACCCGCTGGTCCCCGATACGCATCTCCAGAAACTGCATCAGCTGCTCCCGGTCGATGCTGTCGAAGTACTGGCGGATGTCCACCTCCACTATCCAGTTGACCTTGCGCCGCTCCACCGCGTAGGCCAGCGCGTCCAGCGCGTTGTGCGCCGAGCGCCCCGGCCTGAACCCGTAGTTGAATCCGTAGAACTCCGACTCGTAGATCGGGTTCAGGATCTGCTCCACCACCGCCCGCTGGACGATCTTGTCCTCCAGCGAGGCAATACCCAGCTGTCGCATGCCCCCGTCAGGCTTCGGTATCTCTACCCGCCGAACAGGGGCCGCCCGGTACGCTCCACTGTGCACGCGGTCCTTCAGGTCGAGCAGCCGCTCGGCCAGTCCGTCCCCGTACTCGCGCCACGTCACCCCGTCCACGCCCGGGGCCGCGTCTCGCTTCAGCGCGAGATACGCTGCCTCCAGCGTCTCCGTCGTGATGTGGTGCAGCAGCGCGGTGAGCCGCTCCCCCGGATTCTCCTTCGCAAACTGCCGTATCCGCTCGGCACCGGGTGACACCGCCCCCCGACCCTGCGTCCGGACCGTGCCGGTGCGTTGCGGATTCCTCTCGGCCGCGGCCCTTCGCTCCAGCGGCTCCGCCGGGGCTCGAGCCCCCTTGTTCGCCGCCTTCATCGCTACTACGGCCGCGTCAGACTGCTGCGCGTCGTGCATCATCGGCTTCGGTTGCCTCCCTTCCCGATGCGGTCCCGGCGTACGACACGCCGGGACGGCGCGCAGCCCTCCCCGGTCCCGGTGTTGGACGTGCATGCGTGCGTGAGTTCTTTGACACCGCGGAGCCCGGCGACGGCTCGCCCTGTGGCGCCGTAACCGGTGTTGCCTTCGACCATACCAATAGCCTCGGCACTCCGAATTGCCCTTTTCGATGCTCGATAGCTCCGCCCGCATACCCCGCTGCCGACGCTTCGCGTGTCGCCTCGCGACGACCCACGCACGGCTCGCGGAGCGGCATGGAATGGCTCGTTCCTTTGCCGCAGAGGACTTCCACCTCCTGCCCACCCACCAGTTAGCCGGGCGCTCTGGCATGAGAGTCGGTCCCCTCCTCAGAGGGGATACTTCCCCCCAAGAAGACGGCCTCACGTAGGTGGGCCAAGAACGGCTCAGGCGAGCCGAGAGAGGTAGGAGACCGACCATGGCACAGGGTACAGCAGTCGCAGAGAGCAGGAGGGTGGGGGACGCGGAGCTCGTGACCGTCGGGATCGACGTGAGCGACCGCTACAGCCACCTCTGCATCCTCGGGGACGACGGGGAGATCCTCCGGGAGGAGCGAGTCCGCACCACGACCGCGGCGCTCACCCGGGCGCTCGCGCCACTGCAGGACGCGCGGGTGGTGCTGGAGGTGGGGCCGCGGTCCCCGTGGCTGAGCCGGATGCTCTCGGAGCTCGGGCACGACGTCATCGTCGCCAATCCGAGGCAGGTCGCGCTGATCGCGCGCAGCCAGCGCAAGACCGACCGCTCCGATGCCGAGCACCTCGCCCGGCTCGGGCGATTCGACCCGAGGCTCCTCTTTCCCATCGGGCACCGCGGGGCCACGGCGCAGGCGGACCTCCAGGTCCTCCGCAGCCGCGACGCGCTGGTGCGGGCGCGGACCGCGCTCATCAACCACGTCCGGGGCGCGGTGAAGGCGTGGGGCGCGGCGCTTCCGAGCTGCACGACGCCGGCCTTCCACCGCACGGTCGAGTCGCACATCCCCGAAGAGCTACGCCCGGCGCTGCTGCCGGTGCTGCGGCAGATCGAGCAGCTGACCGGGGAGATCCGCCAGGCCGACAAGCAGATCGCCGCGATGTGCGCGCGCTACCCGGAGACCGGCGCGCTCCGGCAGATCGTGGGCGTCGGCCCGATCACCTCGCTCACCTTCATCCTCACCATCGAGGACCCGACCCGCTTCCCGAAGAACAGGGCGGTCGGTCCCTACCTCGGGCTGGTGCCGCGGAGCCGCGATTCCGGTGACCGGCAGCCCCAGCTGCGGATCACGAAGGACGGGGACGCGGCGCTGCGCCGGGTGCTGAACCAGGCCGCGCACTACATCCTGGGCCCGTTCGGCCCCGATAGCGACCTCCGGCGATGGGGGCTGCGCTACGCGGAGTCGGGTGCCGGCAATGCGAAGAAGCGTGCCGTCGTCGCGGTCGCGAGGCGACTGGCGGTGCTGCTGCTCGCGCTCTGGAAGAACGGCGAGGTCTACGAGCCGTTGCGCCAGGCGCGCGCGGCCGAGGCGGCGTAGCAGCAGGCAGCACGCGAGGAGCGAGGCGACCGGACGGCCGGTGGGCTGCGGAGGATGCGACAGATGCCGACACCCGGGCGACTGCGGGTCAGGCTGGTCCCAACGAGGACGGCAGTTAGATTGCAGCGCCCACACCCTGGAGACAGGTTGTCCATCATGCACCGGGCCCGGAGGGGCCCCTCGGCGAGTGCGAATGGAAGCATGGCCAACACGACTTCCCGGGGACGACACGACGGGACCACTCGCATCGGCACCGACGACGACCACAGGGCCGCGGATGGGAGGCGCGCTCGCTAGGACGGCGCAGACGGCCGCCACGTCGGCCCTTGCGGATCAGACGACTCTCATGGAAGGCACAGCTGCAGGGGCTCTCGATGCGCGCCACCGCCCGCGTACTGGGCATCTCGCGCAACACCGTCCGCTCCTACCTCCGCGCCGGCGGCCCACCCGGGCGCCAGGGTGCGGCATCATCTACCGAGCACCGACCAGCGCGAGAGGACATTTTCGCTGAACCGTTAAGCGGACAAAGTCGCTGAACGTCGACACTCCCCCTGCGCAGCTTTTGACCCTAGGGTGGAGCCTGCTTCCGCCGCCCGGACCTCGACGCCTGCCCTCTCCTCGATGATCAGGTCTGTTGCGGTGGCGTTTCTGTTCCCCCAGCCGAGGCCCATTGCCTCGAGCTGAATCTGCTCCGCCAACGATGAGAGCGGTACCGGGACTCGTACCTCGCGTGCCAGCTGAATCGCAAGGGACGTGTCCTTTTGGGCTAGCTTGAGAGCGAAGCTCGCCGGATCGAACTTGCCGGCAAGCAGATTGTCGACGGCCCGCGATTCTGTCAGGGGTTAGCTGGTGATGAGAGTCCTTTGGCCCGCGAAGGTGGGCGGAGGAGGACATCACGGTGAAACGACGCAGGCACACGCCTGAGCAGATCGTGCGGAAGCTGCGGGAGGTGGAGCGGCTGCTCGGTGAGGGGCAGACGATCGCCGAGGCGGCGAAGCAGATCGAGACCGATCGCAACAGACCTACCACCGCTGGCGCAACCAGTACGGCGGGATGAAGGCCGACGACGCCAAACGGCTGCGCGAGCTGGAGCGCGAGAACGCTCGGCTGAAGCGGATCGTCGCCGACAAGGAACTCGAGATCGACGCGCTCAAGGAGATAGCCCGGGGAAACTGGTAAGCCCGTCGCGCCGGCGTGAGGCGGTCTGCATGTTGCAGGACCGTCTCGAGTTGTCGGAACGGCGGGCATGCCGGGTCACCGGCCAGCACCGCTCCACGCAGCGCCGCCCGCCGGCGCGCGGCCGCGGCGACGACGCGCTGCGGACGGAGTTGCACGCCTTCTCGCGTGGCCACCCCCGCTGGGGCTACCGCCGCGCCTGGGCGACCTTGCGCGAGGAGGGCTGGGGCGTGAATCGTAAGCGGGTGCAACGGCTCTGGCGTGAGGAAGGGCTGCGCGTCCCGGCGAAGCGACGCAAGCGTCAGCGTCTGGGGGACTCGGCGGTGCCCGCCGCCAGGCTGCGGGCCGAGCGGCCGAACCACGTCTGGGCGCTGGACTTCCAGTTCGACCAGACCGCGGACGGGCGGGTCCTGAAGCTGCTCAACATCGTCGACGAGCACACGCGGGAGGCGCTGGCGATCGTGGCCGCCAGGCGCATCAACGCCGACGCCACCGCCGCGACGCTCGACCGGATCGTCGCCGTGCGCGGGACGGCGCCCGGCTACATCCGCTGCGACAACGGGCCCGAGCTCACGGCCAACGCGCTGCGCGACTGGTGCCGGTTCAGCGGTACGGGCAGCAGCTACATCGAGCCGGGTGCGCCGTGGGAGAACCCGTACGTCGAGTCGTTCAACGGCCGGTTGCGCGACGAGTTCCTGGCCGTCGAGCAGTTCGACAGCCTGCTCGAGGCGCAGGTGCTGATCGAGGACTGGAGGATCGAGTACAACACGAAGCGCCCGCACAGCAGCCTGGGCTGGCTTGCCCCGGCTGCCTACGCCGAGCGCTGGGAGGCTCAGCAACACGCTGGACTCTCATAGGCGGTGGTCTCGCGAAGGGGGTCCGGTCAGACTAGTTGCTCCCTAACTGCACGCGCACCGGCATGACGACGCGCTCGCGCACAGGACGCGCTCGTGCACAGAAGGACAAGGCGTGATTACGCTCATCGGTCGTCTCGCCTCCGGTCGAGCCGTTGGCAATGGATCGGGGCGCGATGATCCGCCGGAGCGGGTGCGTCTCCGCAGCTGCCCATCGTCTTCAGCCCATGTATTATCTCGGAGGTCGCATGGGTGCCGTGGTACGCTTAGTGCAAGCGGTCCTAGTCGGCTGATCGCGTGCGTCGCAATACATGAAAGAGACGCTTTCTATGTATGCTGGCTCCCGGTTCCGAAGAGTGGCGATAGCGGCGGCCGTCACTATTTTGGTAATGCTCTCCGGGTCTGCGAGCCCATCTCTTACGTCCGCGCAGGATCCGCCGGTCCCCGAGCCCCCCGCCAACTTCGATGCCCTGGAAGGCGACACGCAGGTCTGGCTGACCTGGGACCCACCTGCTGACGGGTCGCCGCCGGTCACCAAATACCAACTCTGGCGCCTCACGCGGACGCTACCGGCGCTCACCCAGCCCAATCAGGGAACCGATGATGAGTTTGGCTATTCCGTGGCGATGGACGGCAACACGGCGGTCGTCGGGATGCCCGGGGAGGATTACGGCACGGTCGACAACGCCGGCGCGGCCTTTGTCTTCGACCGGGACCCGGACACCCGTGTGTGGACGCAAGTGGCCGAGCTCAGATCCAGCACTCCTGAAGATGACGCCGGATTCGGCAATGCCGTGGCGTTGCACGGCGGCACGATCGTGGTTAGCGCGCCCAACGAGGACGGCACGGATAGCGGAGGCGTCGCTATCACCGATTCCGGTGCGGTGTACGTGTTCACCCGTGATCTGACTACCGGCGAATGGGGCGAAGATCAATCCCCAGGAACCCACCGAATACAAACAGCCAAGCTCGAGGCCTCCGACGCCGCGGCCGACGATGAGTTCGGATCCGAGGCGGTGGCGGTGGACGGTGACACTATCGTGGCCGGCGCGCGCAACGCTCACTACCGCGATGCGTTGGGAAACGTAGTGCGCACGACGGTCGGTGTTGTCTGCGTGTTTGCAAAGGCCGCCGAAGACGATTGGACCGATGGAACAGAGACCGCCATCCTCTCTGCCTCCGATGGGGCGACAAACGACAGATTCGGCCACTCGGTGGCAATCGATGACGACACCGTCGTGGTCGGGGCGAACGGTGACGGCGCGGGCTCGGCGTACGTGTTCATCAAGGCCGGCGACGACTGGGCCGACCAAGACGACGCCACGCGCAAGCTCACTGCCTCGGGCGCCGCGGTAACCGCCGGATTCGGACAGTCCGTGGCGATCGACGGCGATACCATTGTGGTAGGGGCGAACACAGACGCCAACACGGGCTCGGCGTTTTTGTTCAGCAAGCCCGCTCTCGGCTGGGCCACCGACAACGAGGACGGCTGGCTCACCGCCTCGGACGGCGCCGATGGCGACCTCTTCGGGCATGCGGTGGCGGTGGATGGGGACATCGTAGTGGTCGGCGCGCCTTATGAGGCCAGCGGCTCGAACTACGATCGAGGATCAGCGTACGTCTTCGCCAAGCCGGACGGCGGCTGGGACGACGGGACTGAGACGGCCAAGGTCCCGGGGCCAGGCGCGAGTGACGACGACCAGTTCGGATGGTCCCTGGCGGTTGACGGAGACACCGTGTTGGTCGGGGCGGACTGGTATGGCGAAGAGCGCGCGGACTTCCAGGACTGGGGGGCCGTCTTCGAGCACCGCATTGTGGGCTGGAGCGACATTGAAGGGAGCACGGGGGCGACCACGTCGCATGCGCTGACCGGACTGGCCAACGGTGTGCAGGAATCCGTCGCCGTTCGGGCGGTGAACGACGGCGCCGCCGGCCTGCCCGACAATGCTTCCGCGACCCCGAGGGCGGCGGCGGCGGCGCCGCTCGCACCCAGGAACCTGTCCGCCGTGCAGACGGCCGCCGGGGAGGTGCGCCTGGAGTGGAGGCCGAGCGACTATCCGCTCAACGTGACCAGGTATGAGTACAGCACGGATGACGGATCGAGCTGGATCGGCGTTAGCGGGAGCGACTCGACGACCGCTTCCGGGTTCGTCTCAAGCCTGGCCGCCGGGACGCACACCTTCACAATCCGCGCTGGCAACAGCGCCGACGACGGCGGGTCGTCCCATGCTCGGTCGGTGACCATCGTTGCAGCACCGCCGACGGCGCCGACCGCACTCGACCCCTACGTTGGCGACCGTCAGGCGCAGCTGCGTTGGAGCTTTAGCGGCGACCAGGACTTGATCAGCGGCTTCCAGTACCAGGTGCGGAGCGGGGGCGTGTTCGGCAACGACTGGACCGACGTGCCCGGTGGTACGGCGACCACGTCGCACAGTGTGACCGGACTGACCAACGACACGAGCCACAGCTTCCGGGTCCGGGCCGTGAATGGCGCGATCGGAAGCGCCGCGAGCAACGAGGTGAGCAGACTTCCGACAGCGGCGCGCTCGACTCCCGCCAGTCCCCGTGGGCTGGCCGGGGCGCAAGTCGGCGTCGGACGGGTTGCGTTGACCTGGAGCGCGGCCTCGCAGCCGCTGACCGTGACCGGCTACCAGTACACGGACGATGGCGGATCCACCTGGATCGACATTCCAGATAGCGATTCCAGCACGGCCTCGTACACGGTCTCCGGTCTGACCGCGGTATCGTCGTCCGACTTCGCGGTCCGCGCCGTCAACAGCTTCGGGCGAAGCGGGTCCTCCAACTCGGTCGTCCTAATGCAGCCGCGGCGGCCGGTCGGGCTCAGCGCTGAAGCAGGTGACACCCAGGCGACGGTGAACTGGCGCTTCGGCGGCAACACACCCAACTTTCAGCTCTTGCAGATCCCGCTCAGCAAGCTGACCGACGGCATCGCCAGCGACGACGATGACGACGAGTTCGGGTATTCCGTCGCGCTTGACGGCGACATCGCCGTGGTGGGGGCTCCCGGGAACAACAGCGGCCAGGGCGCGGCCTATGTCTTCACCAGGGACTCAAACGGGTGGGGGTCGCCGGTCACGCTCGCTGCTGCCACCGGCGCGGCGAACGACGCGTTCGGCCATTCCGTAGCAGTTGACGGGAATACCGTCATCGTCGGGGCATACACGCACGACTTCGACGATGGCGGAGGTCCGGTCGCCGAAAGTGGAGCAGCGTACGTCTTCACGGGGACTGCGACGACCGATCCGATTACCAATGTGACTACCTACGTGTGGGAAGAAACAGCCACGCTGGTCCCCTCGGACCGAGGCACGTACGACGAGTTCGGGATTTCCGTGGCGATCGACGTCGACACCGTCGTGATTGGCGCGCACCAGCCCGATCCGGACGGCGCCGGAGTCGACGAGGCGGGCCATGGCGCGGCCTACGTCTTCAGCAGGACTTCGACGACCGATCCGATTACCAATGTGACTACCTACGTGTGGGGCGAGGCGGAGGCAGCCCACAGAATAGAAACAGTCAAGCTGACCGCCACGGACGGTGCGATCGGCGACGGACTCGGTATCTCCGTGGCGATCGATGGCGACACCGTGCTGGTCGGGGCGCACAAGTACCACGTCCCAACCATTACCGACTCTGTTGCAGATTCCGGTGGGGTCTACGTCTTCAACAAGACTGGCGACAGTTGGAGCACCGGCACGGAGACGGCGCTGCTGACCGCCGCCAACGCGGCAGAGTCGGACGAATTCGGCATTTCGGTGGCGATCGACGACGACAGCGTCGTGATTGGTGCGCACCAGCACGACGCCAACGGCTGGGCAGACGCCGGCGCGGCGTACGTCTTCAGCAGGGACTCGCGCTCCGGTTGGTGGAGCGAGGCAGCATGGCTGGTGGCCTCTGACGGCTCGGCCAACGATGGTTTCGGTGTTTCAGTAGCGGTCGACGGGGTGAGAGCCGTGGTCGGGGCGCACCTCTACGATCAATCAGGGCTGTTCCGAACCGATGACGGGTCGGCATACGTGTTCAGCCACGACTCGACCGGCTGGCGCCAGTCGGTGAAGCTTGTTGCCCCCGGCGCCGCATCGAACGACGAGTTCGGGCACTCCGTCGCGCTGTCCGCCAATACTGTCCTGGCAGGCGCGCCGCAGCGCGACCCATCATTACCCGACACCAGGTCGGGTTTTGCCTACGTCATGGAGATCGACGGCAGGACGGATGCCAAGATTTGGACGGACCTGGTCGCTACGGAGCTGAGGAGCGAGGGCGTCAACTACGAATACCGGGCGCTTCGTCTGACCAATGCCCAGGAGTACGGCTTCCAGGTACGTTCAGTGAACGACGCCGGCAACGAACCGGCCGTGGAATTCCCCGGTGTCATGCCGATTAGCGCGAAGCCGGGCGTGACGAGTGGTTTATCCGCGCAGGGAGGCGATGGCCTGGTGACGCTGCGTTGGGACCGATCGCGTGACTCGAGCATCAGCGGCTACCAGGTAGCGCAGCATCGGCAACAGAAGCTGAGCGCCGGCACCGATGGCCAGACAGGCGGCCACTTTGGATTCTCGGTCGCAGTGGACGGCGGTACCGCCGTCGTGGGCGCGCCCGGGCAGGACGCCGAAGCAGGCGCAGCCTACGTCTTCGTCAAGGACTCGAGTGGGTGGGGGCAGCGGGTCAAGCTCACCGCCGACGGCGGCGCCGTGGGCGACATGTTCGGGCATTCGGTCGCGATCGAGGGTAATACGATCGTGATTGGGGCGCCTCTGGTCAATAGCGCGAGGGGCTTGGCCTATGTCTTCACCAGGAACACGATCACAGGCCTCTGGAGCCAGACGGCCAGGCTGTCCGTCTCCGACGGCGACATAGACGATGAGTTCGCTTTTGCCGTAGCAGTCCACGAGCAGACGATTGTGGTTGGCGCACGCTTCCGCGACCACCCTGACGGATTAGGGATCAGCGACGCCGGCGCAGCTTACGTCTTCATGTGGAATTCGGCCCTGCAGAGGTGGGACCAGGAGGCCAAACTGACCGCTTTGGATCCCGGGGAGCGCGACTACTTCGGTTACTCCGTTGCGGTGCACGGTGACGCGGTGCACGGTGACACGGTTGTAATCGGGGCGTCCAATGCCCCCAATGGTCCCGGTTCGGCATACCTCTTCACCAGGCCCAGCCGCGAGTGGGCCGACAGCACCGAGACGGCCGAGCTCACCGACTCCGAAGGCGATGACGGCGACCAGTTCGGGTCGGCTGTTGCGGTGTACGACGACACGCTCGTGATCGGCGCCCGCAACGCTGACGCAGCTTACCTCTTCACCCGCGATTCGACTGGTGTGTGGCCCGACACGGCCACGGCCACGCTGACAGCGACAGGGTTCGATAACGTGATAGTCGACGGCTTCGGAAGCTCCGTTGCGGTGCACGGTGATGTGGTGGTCGTCGGGGCGCCGGCCACCGACATTCGCGGAGACGACGGTTCCGCCTCGGGTGCGGCATTTGTCTTCACCAAGCCCAGCGACGGGTGGGCCGACAGCACCGAGACGGCGACGCTCATCCTACCAGCGGGCGACGCTGCGGAAGAGGACGACCTGTTCGGCAATTCCGTCGACGTGGATGGCCAATATGTCGTGGTCGGCGCGTCCGATGCTGACTTGGCAGGCGATGATGACTTCGGGGCGATCTACGCATCAGACATCGCGGTGTGGAAGGATATCGAGCGCAGCAACGACACGACCGCGGCCCACACGGTAAGGGGCCTGTCGAACGGATCGTATTACTACTTCCAGGTTCGCGCGGTTGACGGGGTCGGCGACGGCCCACCCTCGTACGTCGTCTGGGCGAGGCCGACGCCGGCACCCGACAGCACCCGGGACGTCACCACCGGCCTCTGGTCCGACGGCGCCACCCTCTGGCTCGCCCAGAACGGCGCCGGCGCCGACGACGCCGTCTACGCGTACGACATCGAAAGCCGCGAGCGCGTGGAGGACCGCGAGTTCGAGCTCGACAAGGCCAACGTCGCCCCGCGCGGCCTCTGGTCCGACGGCGCTACCATCTGGGTTTCCGACAGCGGCAAGGACAAGCTCTTCGCGCACGACCAGCAGAGCGGCGAGCGCCTCCCTGACTCGGACAGGGAGCTCGCCCGCGACAACCGCGCCGCCCGCGGCATCTGGTCCGACGGCGTGACGATGTGGGTGCTCGACGGCCGCGCCGACGCTCTGTTCGCCTACGACCTCGAGACGGGCGCACTGCTCGGGGAGTACGAGCTCGACTCCGCCAACAACGACCCGCGCGGCCTTTGGTCCGACGGCGTGAGCGTATGGGTCTCCGACCACGGCGCGAAGCGCCTCTTCGCCTACCGGCTGTCCGTCCCGGAGGGGCCGGCCGGGGAGGACGCCGGGGCCGGAGCCCTCGAGCGCGTCCCGGACGAGGACTTCACGAACGTGACGCTTTCCGCCAACAACAGCCCGCGCGGCATCTGGTCTGACGGCGACGTGATGTACGTCGCCGATGCGAGCGATGACATGGTCTACAGCTACAGCATGCCCGACGCGATCGACGCCGGCCTCGCCTCGCTCGCGCTGAGCGGTGTCGAGATCGGCGAGTTCTCAGCCAGTACGTCCGAGTATGCGGGCGTCCTCGCGGACGGCGTGACAGAGACGACCGTCGAAGCCGAGCCGCGTCAGGACGACGCGACGGTCCTGATCGAGCCAGCAGACCGCGCCGAGCACGCCGACGGTCACCAGGCGGCCGTCGCCACGGGCGCGGAGGTCACCGTGACCGTGACCTCGCCCGACGGCAGCCGCACGAAGGTCTACCGGGTGCGCCTCGCCGAGGCGGGACCGTCGGCGAACTGCCTGCGCGGCGCGGTTGCCGCCGGCTTCAGCCTCGTCGTCTTCGAGGGCGGCCGCATCGAGGACCTTGTGTCCTGCGCCCAGAGCCGCCACGTCAGCGCCCTCTACACCTTGCACGACGGCGCCTACCTTTCCTACATCCTCGGCGCGCCGGACTTTGTGAACCGCCCCTTCCGCGATCGCTTCGTCGACGGCGTGCCCGCCCTCACGCCACTGATCGCCAAGAGCGACGGACCGCCCTCCCCGGACCCGACGCCCGACAGCGGCGGCGCGGGTAACGGCCTGACGCAGCCCTGGCTGGAGTGCCTGCGCGGCGCCATCGTCACGGGCTTCAGCCTCGTCCTCTACGAGGGGGGCAGCGTCGCGGACATCGAGGCCTGCGCGCAAGGCCGCCACGTCACGGCCCTCTACATCATCCACGACGGCAAGTATCTGCCCTACATCCTTGGCGCGCCGGACTTTGTGAACCGCCCCTTCCACGATCTCTTCGTCGACGGCGTGCCCGTCATCACCCCGCTCATCGCCAAGAGCGACAGACCGCCCGCAGCGGACACGGACCGCGGAGGCGCGGCACACAACTGAGGTCGCTCCGTCGTGATCACTCGACGCGGTAGCCCTCCACGTCTGTCAGCTGATGCGTAAACAACATGATGGCAACGCCCGCGGTCGCGCAGCACGCTCCTCTGGCAGGTATCCGATGCGCTCACGGGCCTCACGGGTGATGGGGGCCCCGAAGAGGGAGATCTGCCCGGCGTCCGGGTGGATGATGTCGAGCAGCATCCGGATGGTCGTGGTCTTGCCGGCGCCGTTCCGGCCGACGAGTCCGACTACCTCGCCGGGCTGAACCGAGACAGAGAGGTCCTGTACCGTTGTCCGATCGCCGAACCGCTTCCACCGGCCACGAGCTTGTACGGCAGGAACCGTCACTGAGGTCGTTCCCGTGAATCGGGAGATCCTGGAAGGGCCGGCAGGCAGCGCTGTGCTGCCCATTGCGGCCTGGGGCTGGTGTACCCGTGCAGGACTCCCGGGGCACCACATCGGCGCATGACCCGCTCCGTGTTGACCTCCGAGCCGATAAACTCTCCCAGGATACTGGCAGATGCGCAATGTCTGTCCTACTCCCAGCCTAGTGTCCTGAGTTGGGAATGCGATTGAGATATCCGGTGAGGTTGTCGAAGATTTGGTCGGCGGTCTTGTGCCAGATGAAGGGGCGCGGGTGCTCGTTCCAGTCGGCGACCCAGGCCTCCACTGCACGGATCAGGTCAGCGGCGCCGTGATGAGTGCCGCGCCTGAGCCATTTGGTGGTGAGCTCCGCGAACCAGCGCTCCACGAGGTTCATCCAAGAGCTGTAGGTCGGGGTGAAATGAAACGTGAACCGGGGATGACGCCGGAGCCAGCGCTGGATCTCCGGGGTGCGGTGCGTGGCGACGTTGTCCAACACGACATGCACCGCGAGTTCGTCGGGCACGCTGCGGTCGATGAGGGTGAGGAACTGCTTGAACTCCCGGGCACGGTGTCGCGGGGTCATGTCCGCGATCACGTGGCCCGAGGCGACGTCAAGCGCCGCGTAGAGATTGGTGGTGCCGTGACGGACGTAGTCGTGGGTCTGGCGTCGCGGAACGCTCGGCATCATCGGCAGCATCGGGGCGGTGCGGTCGAGTGCCTGGATCTGGGTCTTCTCGTCAACACACAAGACGACCGCTGCCTCCGGTGGGTTGAGATAGAGTCCAGCCACGTCGCGCACCTTGTCGATGAATTGCGGGTCCGGCGACAGCTTGAAGTGCTCCACGAGGTGTGGCTTGAGGCCAAAGGCGCGCCAGATCTTGGAGATCGCCGTCTGCGACATCCCCACCGCGGCGGCCATCGATCTGGTCGACCACTGCGTCGCGTTGTGCGGTTGTTCTTCCAGTGTCTTGACGATCACCGCTTCAATCTGGGCGTCGCTGATCGTGCGCGGTGCACCGGGGCGCGGCTCATCGCTCAGTCCATCGAGCCGCCGCTGCGCAAAGCGTCTGCGCCATTTGCCCGCGGTCACCGGATGGCAACCAAGCGCCGCGGCGATCTCGGTATTCGGGGTCCCTTCTGCCGCAGCGAGCACGATCCGGCAGCGCAGCGCCAACGCCTGAGCCGATGTCGGTCGGCGCGCCCACCGTTCCAGCGTCTCACGCTCATCGTCGCTCAGTACAACCGCCACCGTCGGCCGGCCAAGTCGGGTACTCATGACACTCCAGCGTCTGCCCCACACGGGCAACACCCCGCTGTACCAACATCATACCCGCTTGTTTATCGCGTTAACAACTCAGGACACTAGTGTCCTGAGTTGGGAATGCGATTGAGATATCCGGTGAGGTTGTCGAAGATTTGGTCGGCGGTCTTGTGCCAGATGAAGGGGCGCGGGTGCTCGTTCCAGTCGGCGACCCAGGCCTCCACTGCACGGATCAGGTCAGCGACGCCGTGATGAGTGCCGCGCCTGAGCCATTTGGTGGTGAGCTCCGCGAACCAGCGCTCCACGAGGTTCATCCAAGAGCTGTAGGTCGGGGTGAAATGAAACGTGAACCGGGGATGACGCCGGAGCCAGCGCTGGATCTCCGGGGTGCGGTGCGTGGCGACGTTGTCCAACACGACATCCACCGCGAGTTCGTCGGGCACGCTGCGGTCGATGAGGGTGAGGAACTGCTTGAACTCCCGGGCACGGTGTCGCGGGGTCATGTCCGCGATCACGTGGCCCGAGGCGACGTCAAGCGCCGCGTAGAGATTGGTGGTGCCGTGACGGACGTAGTCGTGGGTCTGGCGTCGCGGAACGCTCGGCATCATCGGCAGCATCGGGGCGGTGCGGTCGAGTGCCTGGATCTGGGTCTTCTCGTCAACACACAAGACGACCGCTGCCTCCGGTGGGTTGAGATAGAGTCCAGCCACGTCGCGCACCTTGTCGATGAATTGCGGGTCCGGCGACAGCTTGAAGTGCTCCACGAGGTGTGGCTTGAGGCCAAAGGCGCGCCAGATCTTGGAGATCGCCGTCTGCGACATCCCCACCGCGGCGGCCATCGATCTGGTCGACCACTGCGTCGCGTTGTGCGGTTGTTCTTCCAGTGTCTTGACGATCACCGCTTCAATCTGGGCGTCGCTGATCGTGCGCGGTGCACCGGGGCGCGGCTCATCGCTCAGTCCATCGAGCCGCCGCTGCGCAAAGCGTCTGCGCCATTTGCCCGCGGTCACCGGATGGCAACCAAGCGCCGCGGCGATCTCGGTATTCGGGGTCCCTTCTGCCGCAGCGAGCACGATCCGGCAGCGCAGCGCCAACGCCTGAGCCGATGTCGGTCGGCGCGCCCACCGTTCCAGCGTCTCACGCTCATCGTCGCTCAGTACAACCGCCACCGTCGGCCGGCCAAGTCGGGTACTCATGACACTCCAGCGTCTGCCCCACACGGGCAACACCCCGCTGTACCAACATCATACCCGCTTGTTTATCGCGTTAACAACTCAGGACACTAGCAGGGTGCTGAAGAAACGCCTTCCGGGGGTTTGGAGCGGTGCCGGGCTGCTTGAAGCGGCCTCCGGGTTCGTGATCGTGGCCTCCTGACCTGCCCCCGGGCGCCTCTGAGGGCTCCCTGGCGGGGCGGAGGGCGCACTGCGCCTACGCCGCGGCGGTCTCAAGCGTGGCCATGCGCACCAGGTTGTAGGCGGCAGCGGTGAGCTCCAGCCAGCCGCGGTTGCGCTCGCGGCCCACGAAACGCAGCTTGCGCCCGCCGCCCACGGTCTTCAGCCAGCCGAAGACCTGCTCCACGATCTTGCGTCGCTTCTGACTCTGCCTGTAGCCGCGATGCCGCGTGGTGCGCCCGTCCACGGCGCTGCGGCGGCGGCGGTCGTGCTGCGCCACGTGCGGCGTCACGCCGCGAGCGCGCAGCGCCGCCACGAAGTCGCGCGTGTCGTAGCCGCGGTCGGCGCCCAGCGTCCCGCAGCCGCTCACGCTGCGCTCCAGCATCGTGACCGCCGCCTCGCGCTCGGCGTACCCGTTCGCCTCGGTCAGCTCCACGTCCAGCACCAGGCCGTGACGGTTCTCGGTGAGCAGGTGCCCCATGTAGCTCAGTTTCGCCGTCTGCCCCGACCCCTTCGTGTACAGCCGCGCCTGCGGGTCGGTGCCGGAACTATGCGTATCGCGGCTGCGCCGCCGCCCCCGGAAGTCGACATCCGGGTTGCGTCCGCCCGGGGGTGGCTCCTGCTCGTCGCGCGGGCGGTAGCTCTTGAGCGAGGCCCAGGCCTCCAGCAGCGTCCCATCCACCGTGAAGTGCTCGGCGGAGAGCAGCCGGCGCCGCTTCGCCTCGGCCACCACCTCGGCGAAGAAGGCGCGCGCGACATCGGCAGCGAGCAGGCGCTCGCGGTTCTTCGAGAAGCTGGAGGCGTCGAACGGCTCGTCTGAGATGTTGAGGTCGAGGAACCACTTGAACAGCAGGTCGTAGCGCAGCCGCTCGCAGAACTGGCGCTCGCTACGGATCGAGTAGAGCGCGATCAGCAGACTCGCCTTGAGCAAGTGCTCGGGCGGGATCGAGGGCCGGCCGTGCTTGCTGTACATCGTGCCGAACAGCGGCGAGAGCCGCTGCAGCGCGGAATCGACGATCGGCTTGATGCGGCGGATCGGGTGGTCGTCTGGGATGAAGGAGTCCGGCGTCACCGCCAGCAACATGTTGGTCTGACGCTCAGCATCGCCTCGCATGGGGCAGCCTCCAGGCTATGCCCCCGCCGCCAGTCCTATCCTGCCAGACGACCGCCCCTTTTTCATCACCCTGCTAGGGCAAAGTTGCGGCGCGGCATGAGCCGCAAGACGTACCTGGAACGGGTCGTGCGGTTCGCGGCGCAGATGGGAGGATAGTGGCGATTGTCTACTTGACGCTGTGCGTCAGGCGACAATTCTGAGCGCATCCCACGGGCGAATCGCCGACCCCGTTCCTGCTCCACACGATCACGCGGCTGCCAGCGTCGCGAGCCCGCCAAACGCCCGCGCCAGCACGTTGCGCGCCGCGTTCACGTTGCGATCGAGCAGCTTGCCGCGAGGGGTAGGGGTGGCCTTCCGCGACGCCGTGGCTCGTCGATTCAAACAAGCAGTTTGCGTTGTAGTGGTGCTTGCGATGAGCGCCGCTTTCGGGTGGCTGCCGTGGGAGAAGTGGCTCGCCTAGACCGTATGGAGTGACCGGCTCCGAGTCCGCAAACTCGCGGGTTACAGACGCGAGGGCTGCAGAGCCGCATACGAAAGGGAGCCGGTCAGGAAGATGACTACCACATATGCAGGGATGGATGCACACGCGCGGGCGATCCACGTGGCGGTGCTGACGGCGGAGAGCGGACGGCCCGAGGAGTGGCAGCTGACGAACGAGCCGAAGGCGGTGAAGCGGCTCGCGCAGCGCCTGCGGCGCATGGCGCCGGGGCCGGTCGTGGCCTGCTACGAGGCGGGGCCGGGGGGCTTCGCGCTGCAGCGCCAGCTCGAGGCCGCAGGCATCGAATGCCGGGTGATCGCGCCGGCGCTGATCCCGAGGCGGCCCGGCGACCGCGTCAAGACCGACCGCCGCGACGCACGGAAGCTCGCCGCGCTGCTGCGCGCGGACCTGCTCACGGCGGTGCATCCCCCGACCATCGACCAGGAGGCGGTGCGCGACCTCTGCCGCGCGCGCGAGGACGCCGTGACCGACCGCACGCGGGCGCGCCACCGCCTCGCGAAGCTGCTGCTGCGGCGCGGCATCGCCTACGACGGGCGGAACTGGACGCTGCGGGCACCGCCGCTGGCTGCTGACGCTGCGCTTCGAACACCCCGCCGCGCAGGCCACCTTCGACGACTACCTGCGCGCGCTCGAGGGCGTGGAGGAGCGGCTGGGCACGCTGGAGCAGGAACTGGCCGCGTGTGCCGCCAGCGACGACTACCGCGAGGCAGTGGGGCTGCTGCGCTGCTTCCGCGACATCGACACGGTGACGGCGATGACGGTGCTGGCCGAGCTCGGCGACGTCACGCGCTTCGGCAGCGCCCGGCAGTTGATGTCGTACCTCGGGCTCACGCCGAGCGAGTACAGCAGCGGCGCCCGTCAGCGGCGGGGACCGATCACGAAGACAGGGATGGGAATGACAACCCGTTCTGGCCCCACCGTGATGATCGGTTTGGCCCCACCACCCCGTGGTCGTGATCAGCTCGTCTGGGCACCTCCCCTCGCGGACGTGGTGACCCGCAGGCGGTAGGAGTCGCTGCCGGTCTCGATGATGTGGGCATGGAACGTGAGCCGGTCGACGACCGCGGCGGCGAGGCGGGGGTCGGCGAAGGTCTGACCCCACTCCGAGAACGGGGCGTTGGAGGCGACCGCCACCGACGCTCGCTCCTCACGCTCGGTGAGGACCTGGAAGAGCAGTTCGGCCCCGCGCGGGTCGAGGTGGACGTAGCCGAACTCGTCGAGGCAGAGCAGGTCGAGCCGGCCGTAGCGGGCGACCAGGCGCGAGAGCGTGCGCTCGTCTGAGGCCTCGGCCAGCTCGTTCACGAGCGCGGCCGCCGTCGTGTAGCGCACCCGCAGCCCGCGCTGGCAGGCGGCGATGCCGAGCCCGATCAGCAGGTGCGACTTGCCGGTGCTGACCTGACCCCTTGAAACGGGACCGCCGTTGATGAGAGTCCTTTGGCCCGCGAAGGTGGGCGGAGGAGGACATCACGGTGAAACGACGCAGGCACACGCCTGAGCAGATCGTGCGCAAGCTGCGCGAGGTGGAGCGGCTGCTCGGCGAAGGGCAGACGATCGCCGAGGCGGCGAAGCAGGTCGAGATCTCGGAGCAGACCTACCACCGCTGGCGCAACCAGTACGGCGGGATGAAGGCCGACGACGCCAAACGGCTGCGCGAGCTGGAGCGCGAGAACGCGCGGCTGAAGCGGATCGTCGCCGACAAGGAACTCGAGATCGACGCGCTCAAGGAGATCGCGAAGGGAAACTGGTAAGCCCGTCGCGCCGGCGCGAGGCGGTCTGCATGCTGCAGGACCGCCTCGAGTTGTCGGAACGGCGGGCATGCCGGGTCACCGGCCAGCACCGCTCCACGCAGCGCCGCCTCCCGGCGCGCGGCCGCGGCGACGAGGCGCTCAGGACGGAACTACACGCCTTCTCGCGTGGCCACCCCCGCTGGGGCTACCGCCGGGCCTGGGCGACGTTGCGCGAGGAGGGCTGGGGCGTGAACCGCAAGCGGGTGCAACGGCTCTGGCGCGAGGAGGGGCTGCGCGTCCCGCTGAAGCGACGCAAGCGTCAGCGCCTGGGGGACTCGGCGCAGCCCGCCAGGCGGCTGCGTGCCGAGCGGCCGAACCACGTCTGGGCGCTGGACTTCCAGTTCGACCAGACCGCGGACGGGCGGGTCCTGAAGCTGCTCAACATCGTCGACGAACACACGCGGGAGGCGCTGGCGGTGGTGGCCGCCAGGCGCATCAACGCCGACGCCACCGCCGCCACGCTCGAGGGGATCGTCGCCCGGCGCGGGACGGCGCCTGCGTACATCCGTTGCGACAACGGGCCCGAGCTCACGGCCAACGCCTTGCGCGACTGGTGCCGGTTCAGCGGCACCGGCAGCAGCTACATCGAGCCCGGCGCGCCGTGGGAGAACCCGTACGTGGAGTCGTTCAACGGCCGGCTGCGCGACGAGTTCCTGGCGGTCGAGCAGTTCGACAGCCTGCTCGAAGCGCAGGCGGCGATGCCGAGCCCGATCAGCGCTGGGAGGCTCAGCAACACGCTGGACTCTCATAGGCGGTGGTCTCGCGAAGGGGGTCCGGTCAGTGCCGCTGTCGCCGAGCAGCACGACGGGCTCGCCCGAGGCGATCCACTCGCAGCGCTCGAGCGCTGCGAGCATGGCGGGGTCGACCGTGGGCGCCGCCGCCAGGTCGAAGTCGGCGAGCAGCTTGAGCCGTGGGAAGCGCGCCTCGTGGATGCGGCGTTCACGGCGGCGCGCATCGCGGTCGTCGAGTTCGGCTGAGAGCACCTCGGCGAGGTAGGTGAGATGGGTGAGCCGGTCGCGCAGCGCGGCCTCGGCGAGCGCGCTGGCCTGCTGGCGCACGGTGGGGAGATGCAGCGCGCGGCTGGTTGCTTCGACCGTGAGCGCCGCGGCCTGCTCGGTCACGGGCGTGCTCATCGCGTGCTCGCGGCGAGCAGCGCGTCGTAGCCGGCGCGACGGGCTTACCAGTTTCCCCGGGCGATCTCCTTGAGCGCGTCGATCTCGAGTTCCTTGTCGGCGACGATCCGCTTCAGCCGGGCGTTCTCGCGCTCCAGCTCGCGCAGCCGTTTGGCGTCGTCTGCCTTCATCCCGCCGTACTGGTTGCGCCAGCGATGGTAGGTCTGTTCCGGGATCTCGACCTGCTTCGCCGCTTCGGCGATCGTCTGCCCCTCACCGAGCAGCCGCTTCACCTCCCGCAGCTTGCGCACGATCTGCTCGGGCGTTTGCCTGCGTCGTTTCACCGTGATGTCCTCCTCCGCCCACCTTCATGGGCCAAAGGACTCTCATCAACAGCGGTCCCGTTTCAGGGGGTCGGGTCAAATGTAGAGGGCCGTGACGTGGCGACTTTGCGCGCAGGCCTCGATGTCGGCGACGCTGCCCCCCCTCGTAGAGGACGAGGCTGAAGCCGGTGACGATGGCGCCGCGCAGGCACTCCTGCCAGGGCTGCGTCAGGCGGTTACCCGCGCCGCTGCTGTCGGACGTCGGGTCCGGGGACGGCGGTCCGGCGCTCCTGGCGATGAGCGGGGTGAGGGCGGGCACGTCGGCAGGAACAGCTCGCGGAAGGGGCGGTTCACAGAGGTTTTCCTCAGTGCAGCTGCGGCACTCGAGGCTCTGTTGCCCACCGCGCGAAAGGCGGGCCGAGCGAACGTTCGGGCGGGTTGGGGCGCGCTGCTCAACGCGCGCCTGCACTATGAGTCTGCCAGCGTGAGAGGTGAATGCTGACGGACCCATGACCGCACCCCCTTCGCGAGACCACCGCTTATAAGAGTCCAGCGTGTTGCTGAGCCCCCCAGCGCTCGGCGTAGGCAGCCGGGGCGAGCCAGCCCAGGCTGCTGTGCGGGCGCTTCGTGTCGTACTCGATCCGCCAATCCTCGATCAGCACCTGCGGCTCGAGCAGGCTGTCGAACTGCTTGACGGCGAGGAACTCGTCGCGCAGCCGGCCGTTCAACGACTCGACGTACGGGTTCTCCCGCTCACGCGCCTCGACGAGGCGCGCGCGCCAGCGAGGCCGGCGATCGCGAGCATGCCGAGCAGCAGGGCCAGCACCGGCGAACCGGAGTTGCCAGCGGCCGCGAAGCCGCCGTTGCCGGTGTCCGGAACGGCCGGCGTTTCCGGCGTGGGCTCGGGCGTCGGCTCCACCGTGGCGGTAGGAGTGGGTGTGGGCGTCGGCTCTTCGGTCTCACCTCTGCCCGACTCCGACCACGGGCTGGCTCCCTCAGCGTTGATGGCCCGCACCTGTAGCTCGTAACTTGTCCCCGGTGTCAGGCCATCCAGGGTCACAGACGTGCCAATGCCGTTGTACCCGGCGTCCTGGAACCCTGCCCCAGCTTCCCGGTACCGCACGTCGTAATCGCTGATCTCCGGCCCCTGGTTCTCGGGCGCCGTCCAGCTAGCCGTCAGGGCCGTGGGGCCGACGCTGCTTACCTCGGGAGCTCCTGGCTGCGAAGGCGGCTCTTCCACGTCGGTAACGTCAATAGCGACGGTTATGGAATCGTCGATCGTGGGGTCGGTGTTGCCGCCCGCGTTCTTGCCGTCATGAACTGACACGATGACGCTGTAACTGGTGGCGTCGGACTCGTAGTCGACTTCGGTCTCCAAACCCACCTTGATCTGACCGGTAGAGACGTCGAGGTCGAAGTACGACGCGTCGTCCCCTGATAGGGAGAAGGTGAGCGTGTCGTCGTCCGGGTCGGTGGCGGCAACGTTGCCCACGATGCCGCCGGCCGGCGTGTTCTCGGCGACGGCGAACGTGACGCTGTCGCCGTCGCTGAAGAAGGGAGCTCTGTTGGTTTTTTGACCAACTGACGTGGGCGTCGGCTCTTCGGTCTCGCCTCTGCCCGACTCCGACCACGGGCTGGCTCCCTCAGCGTTGATGGCCCGCACCTGTAGCTCGTAACTTGTCCCCGGTGTCAGGCCATCCAGGGTCACAGACGTGCCAATGCCGTTGTACCCGGCGTCCTGGAACCCTGCCCCAGCTTCCCGGTACCGCACGTCGTAATCGCTGATCTCCGGCCCCTGGTTCTCGGGCGCCGTCCAGCTAGCCGTCAGGGCCGTGGGGCCGACGCTGCTTACCTCGGGAGCTCCTGGCTGCGAAGGCGGCTCTTCCACGTCGGTAACGTCAATAGCGACGGTTATGGAATCGTCGATCGTGGGGTCGGTGTTGCCGCCCGCGTTCTTGCCGTCATGAACTGACACGATGACGCTGTAACTGGTGGCGTCGGACTCGTAGTCGACTTCGGTCTCCAAACCCACCTTGATCTGACCGGTAGAGACGTCGAGGTCGAAGTACGACGCGTCGTCCCCTGATAGGGAGAAGGTGAGCGTGTCGTCGTCCGGGTCGGTGGCGGCAACGTTGCCCACGATGCCGCCGGCCGGCGTGTTCTCGGCGACGGCGAACGTGACGCTGTCGCCGTCGCTGAAGAAGGGAGCTCTGTTGGTTTTTTGACCAACTGACGGAGGCGGCCCGAGCGGCGCTCGAGGCGTGGCAGATAGTTGGTCTGACTCGGGACCTTCGCCGGCGAGGTTCACCGCGCGGACCTCGAAATCGTACACACGGCCATTGATGAGGTCATCGACGGTGGCCGAGGTGGTCCCTGATCCGCTTCCCTCGACCTCCGCCCAGTCGTGGATGTCCAACACATGGGCCGAACCGGCACCTACCAGGGCGGTGTGAGATGCCCTGTCCACCGCTACGGTATACCCGAACCAGTCGTTCTTCGAGCCGCCGTCTGCGGTCAGCTTGTTCGTTTGGCTCCAATCACCGCTCTCCGAATCCTCAGTGAAGACGTAAGCCGAACCGGAATTCGAGATTACGGAACCTGACTGCGGGTCAATGGAGTCGTGCTGGTAGGCCCCTACCAGCACGGTGTCACCGTCCACCGCTACCGCATACCCGAAGTAGTCAAACGCCTCGCCGTCGGAGGCGGTCAGTCTGGCCCTCTCCTTGTCTGTGCTGTCGTCCCATAGCGCCCAGCCTCCGGAGGGCTCCACGAACACGTAAGCCGAACCGGAATCAGTGACGACGTTGCCGTCGTTGTCGGTGCTGTCGTCGCGGTACGCACCAACCACGACGGTGTCGCCGTCCACCGCTACGGCATACCCGAACCAGTCGCCAGGGGCAGCGTCGGAGGCGGTCAGCTTCTTCCCAGCGTCCCAATTGCGAGTCTGCGAATCTCTCGTGAAGACGTACACCGAACCGGAGTCAACGCCTTTGTCGTCGTCCCCGGGCATCCCTATCAGCGCCCTATTACCGTCCAGGGCTACAGAAACCCCGAACCAATCGTCATCGGCAGGAGCGGCCGCGATCAGCTTGGTTGTCTCGGTACTGGTGGTGCTCCAAGCGGCCCCCGAGGGCTTCACGAATACGTAGACCAAACCGGAGTCTTCCAAATCGGCGTCCTCGTCGTCGTGCTGGTAGGCCCCTACCAGCACGGTGTCAGCGCTCACCGCCACGGAATGACCAAAGTAGTCGAGGCTCGCCCCATCGGAGGGGGTCAGCCTGGCCGTCGGAGTGCTGGTGGCGACCCAGCCCCCACCGGCGGGCTTCACGAATACATAGGCCGAGCCGGAATCAGTGGCGTCAGCGTCGTCTCCGGACGCCCCGACCACGACGGTGTTGGTGGTACCGTCCACGGCCACGGATATCCCGAAGTTGTCGTACGCCGCGCCGCCCGAGGCGGTCAGCTTGACCCCCCCGCCCCACAGGCCGGTTAGTGGATTTCTGGTGAAGACGTACGCGGCGCCCGAATCAGCTCCGTAACTGTCGTCCCGGTACGCCCCGACCACCGCAGTGTCACCATCCACCGCGACGGCATAGCCGAACTTGTCGTTCGTCGAGCCGCTCGAGGCGTGAAGCTCGCTGGTCCGGAGCAGATGCACTACCTCGTACTTGCTGATGGTCTCGTCATTGGGGTCGTCCCACCGCAGTGCCACCTCCCGGTTGCCCGCGCGTGCGCCAAGTCCGGTCGGCTGGTCCGGTCTGTCCGGCATGGGCGTGGCGTCCACCCTCGCAACGGCACCTGCTTCATCGCCTCCGTCATGTACGTCCACCGCGTGGACCTCGAAGCTGTAGGTTGTGCCGTTGATCAGGCCGGTCACCGTGACTGCGTGGATGATGGTCCCGTCCGCGCCTGTGGGGACGTCGTTCCAATCACCCAGGGTGCTTCCCATTTCAATCCATCGGTACTGATACTTATCGATCGACGCATCGTCGGGGTCGTCCCAGGCCAGACCCACGCGCTTGTTCCCCGGGTGCGACATGAGGTTTGGAGCGGCCGGTTGCATACCCATAGCCGTCGGCGTGGCGTCCACCGTCGCAGGTGGATCACTTGCTTCATCGCCTCCGTCACGTTCGTCCACCGCGCGAACCTCGAAGGTGTAGGTTGTGTTGTTGATCAGGCCGGTCACCGTGACTGCGCGGATGATGGTCCCGTCCGCGCCTTTGGGGACGTCGTCCCAAGCACCCAGGGTGCCTCCCTGCTCAATCCATCGGTACTGATACTTATCAATCGAGAAGTCGCCGGGATCGGGCCACTGCAGGCGCACCTGAGTGTCGCCCGGCGTTGCGCTGAGCCTCGGCGCTAGCGGTGTCACACTTACGGGCGTGGCATCGACCTCGGACGACGGGCCATCGCCGATCTTGTTCACTGCCCGTACCCTGAATCTGTGCGCTGTGTTCGCAAGCCTGGCCTTTGTGTGCTCGGTGACGGTCCCGCCGCCCTGAATCTCCGTCCAGACATTGCTCCACGCGCCGAAGTTGCCCTCAGCATCCTGCTCCTGGAGCTGGTACTGGTAGCCCGTAATGGGGGCCACGGCGCGGCTCGGGGTGGGCGCAGCCCAGTGCAACCTCACCTGCGAGTCGCCTGGGTCCGCGGCCAGTCCCATCAGCTCGGCTGGCGGCCCCACAGGAGTGGCGCTGGCGCCCTCCGAGGCAGGGCCTGCGCCGCCGTCGTTCACCGCCCGGATTTGGAAGGTGTACTCGGTCCCATTGCGCAAGTCGGTGTTGGTTCCGTCGGGCACCTTGATTACATTGTGGGTAATGGTCCCATCGTCATTGTAGTCAATGCCGTCGTCGTTCTCGTCACCGATGTTTACCCAATTGGGGATTCCGAGCACGTGGACCGAACCGGCATCCGTGCCATTTGCGTTGTCGTCGCTGTACACCCCAACGAGTGCGAGATCACCGCGTACAGCATCCAAGTCCACGCCCACTGACCATCCGAACCGGTCGTTGTCCGCGCCGTCAGGGTCGGTGAACTTCATCGTCTCAAAGGTGTTAGCCCAGCCGAGGTCAGGCTTGGTGAACACGTACGCCGAACCGGAATTGCGGCCGTTGTCGTCGTCTTGCCACGACCCAACTACGACCGTGCCATCCTCTACCGCCACGGACACTCCGAAGTTGTCTCCAGCTGCGGCATCGGAGGGGGTGAGCTTGGCCTTCTCGCCCCAGACACTCGATTCCCTGGTGAAGACGTAAGCTGCACCGGAACCGGCGCCGCTTGCGGGGTCGTTGTGCTGCCTTGCTCCGATTACCGCGGTGTCGCCGTCCAGCGCTACGGAAAACCCGAAGTAGCCGCTCGGCTGGCGGTCGGAGGCGGTCAGCTTGGCAGTCTCATTTCCGTCGGTCCAGCCTCCGGGAGGCTTGTCAAAGACGTAGGCCGAACCGCTTCCCAACTCACCGAAGACCGTGTCGTCCCCGTACGCCCCTACCAACACAGTGTCGCCGTCCACCGCTAACGAGTACCCGAGATAGGCGAGCTGCAAGGGTATGGAGGCCGTCAGCTTGGCTGCTTGGCTCCACTCATCGTTAGTCTTGGTGAACACATAGGCCGCACCAGCGCTCAAATAGCCCCCAACGTCAGCGAGGCGAGACCCAATCGCCAGGGTGTTACCGTCCAAATCTACGGAACCACCGAAGAAGGCATACGCCTCAGGGGTGGTGGCGGTCAACGTGTCCGTCAACCTAGCCCTGTCATCGTCACTCAGCGAGTCCCAGTCATTCCAGTCGCTCGAGCCGTCGCTGTTGGCGTCAGTATCGGGCTTGGTGATTACGTAGACCGCACCGGAATTTACCAGGGTTTCATCGTCATCATTTTTGCCGTCGTATGCGTGGGCTCCAACCACTACCGTGTCTCCGTCCACCGCAACCGACCACCCGAACTGGTCGCCCGTATTCCCGCCTTCGAGCTCGGCCTGCTGGGTCCAGTTACCGTTGGACTCCCTGGTGAATATGTAGACCGAACCATTCCTAGTATTTGCCCGGTCCGCCCCAACCACGGCCGTGTCGCCGTCGATTGCTACGGAAACCCCGAAATGGTCGCCCGCCAGGCCGCCGGATGCGGTGAGAAAGTCTTCCGGGATCACCTCCGATATCTGGTACTTGTCTATGGTCGAATCATCGGGGTCGGTCCATCTGAGCGTTACTTTCTTGTCGCCAGCCACTGCGGTCAGGCTGGCCGGTTTGGCTGGCTTCGGAAGTCTGGGTGTTGCGCTGGCGCTGTTCGAGGCCGGGCCGGCGCCGGTTTTGTTTACCGCGCGGATCTGGAATGAATACCTTGTGTAGTTGGTCAACCCGGTTACCGTGTGGGTCGTAGCGTTGGTTCCGGTGATTCTGGACCACTCCGGGGGGTCGGACTGCGACAGCTGGTACTCGCCGATCGTGGGGTTGCCCGGATCGTCCCAGGAAAGGACAACCTGGCCGTCTCCCGGCGCCGCCGACAGCTTCGGAGCGGCTGGCACCATCACGGCGGTCACCGTGGATGCCGCGCCGGCGCCCGAAATGTTCACCGCACGCAACGCCACCGTGTACGTGACTCCGTTGTCCAGTCCGGTAACGGTGTATGAGGTGGTGGACGCGCTGCTGCCACCGTCGAAGTCCGGGAAATTCGCGCCCCCGTCGGCGTTGTACTGGTATTTCGTGATGGTGTCGTTGTCCGGATCGGTCCAGGACAGAGCAACCTGGCCGTCGCCCGGTGTGGCCGAGAGGCCTGTCGGGGCGTCTGGTACGGGCGCGGGCATGGCGGACGCGGTGGATGCCGGACCGTTGCCGGAAGCGTTCACCGCACGCACGGCAAAGGTGTGCTTGATGTTGTTGGTCAGGCCGGTTAGCGTCTGGCTCCTGATCGCGGCGGCGTCATCGGGGATTTTGGCCCACCCCGATGTCCCGATTACGTAGGCAGAGCCGGCATCGGAGACATCGTTGTCGTCGTTGTCGTCGTCATCATTGGCGTCGTTTCTGGGCGCCGCCACCAATGCAGTGTCACCGTCCAGCGCAAGCGCGATTCCGAACCGGTCGCCCGTCGCGGCGTTGGAGGCGGTGAGCTTGACCGTGCCAGAAGTGCCCTCCCAGCCGTTCGTGGGCTTGATGAATACGTAGATCGAACCGGAATCCGAGCCATCGTCGTCATTCTGGTGAGCCCCGACCACAATGGTGTCGCCGTCCACTGCAACGGACCGACCGAACTGGTCGGTATGGGCGCCGTCTGAGGCGGTGAGCTTGGCTGTCTCGGCGCCTCCACTGTTGGCCCAACCGGTGTTGGGCTCCGTGAATACATAGGCCGAACCGGTGCTGACGTCAGTGCCCCCTATCCGGTCTCCTGACGCGCCGACGACTATCGTGCCGGTGTCGATTGCTACGGAACGACCGAAATTGTCGTTGGCGGCCTGGTCAGACGCCCTGAGCTGCACGGTTTCAGTGGTCGTGGCCCAGGCGGCGACCCCAGGCTTGACGAACATGTAGGCCAAACCGGAATTGGTGATGCTGTTGTCGTCCTTCTGGTACGCCCCGACCGCGATGGTGTCGTCGTCCACCGCTACTGAATTCCCGAACAGGTCGCCCTCAGCAGCGTTGGTGGCGGTGAGATTGGCCGCCTCGCCCCACACACCGGAGTTCTTGGTGAAGACGTATACCGATCCTGACCTGACCACGCCGCCTGCAACCGTAATTTGGTCTCCGGGCGCACCGACCACGATGGTGTCACCGTACAACGCCACGGAGGCTCCGAACAGGTCGTCCGCCGCGCCGCCTGTAGCGGTGAGCTTGGTCTCGGTAATGGTGGAGGTCCAGTCGCCATCGGAAGGCTTGGTGAACACGTAGATTGCGCCCGTTTTGCTGACGTTCCCGCGGGCCCCAACCACGACGGTATCGCCGTCCACCGCTACGGAGATTCCGAACTCGTCACCATCCGCGCCATCGGACGCGGTCAGCTTGGCCTGCTGGCTCCACGCACCGTTGGAATCCTTGGTGTAGACGTAGGCCGCGCCGGGCCTGCTAACGTTAGTACCGGAGTCCACATAATCGGGATGGAACGCTCCGACCACGGCCGTATCGTCGTCCACCGCAACCGAAACGCCGAACCGGTCGTTTTTAGCGGCGTCGGAGGCGATCAGCTCACTCTCCTCGGCGAGCTGCATTAGCTGGTACTCGGTTATGGTCGCACTCCCGGCGTCATCCCAGCTAAGCGCAACCATGCCGTCACGCGGCATAGCCATGAGGTTGGCCGGGGCGGCCGGTATCATCACAGCGTCCACGGTGGCTGCCGTGCCGTCTCCGGAACTGTTCACCGCGCGAACCGCCAACGTGTGCGTGACGCCGTTGTCCAGTCCGGTAACGGTGTATGAGGTGCTGTCCTTGTTGCTGCCGCCATCGAAGTCGCTGAAGCTCGTGCCGCCGTTGGTGCTGTACTGATATTTGGTGATTGTGTCGTTGTTCGGATTGGTCCAAGTGAGCACAACCTGGCGGTCACCCGGCGTAGCCACGAGGTTCGTCGGGGCGGCCGGCACGGGCGGAGGGACATTATTGATACTGATTTTTAGCGCATCTGTATGGGCAAACCAATTCGCGCCCGAGGAATAGTAGCGGAAATCGTCCATGCTCCACCCGGTGGCCGTGCCGGAATCCAAAGTGTCGGATTCCGTAGTCAGCAATCGGGGTGTAGTTCCGCTGCCGCTAAAAGTCAGGTGTAGGAAGTAATTAGTGTTTGCAACCAGCTGGGCGTCGGCAGGGGCGGTGAACCGTTGGATTCCCGTCCCAACGGTGGCCGGGTTGGTCAAGGTGTGCACCGTGCTGCCTGGTTGGCCCGATGCGTTTGTGTCCCGCACCGATACTGTCAGGGTCCCACTACCCGGAGCACGTTCAACGTATACATCGATGCTTCCGAAGAGATAACCCAGCGCATTCGCGCCGGTGGAAAAGCTCTGAGCCTGGGCACTAGACAAGTCGGCAAGATCATTGACCGCGGTAGTTTGGCCCATGTTGCTCAAATACACGGGCACGGCCGGCGGAGCCGTCGGCGTGGCCGTCACGGTGGATGCCATGCCGGCGCCGTAAACGTTCACCGCGCGCACCGCCAACGTGTACTGGGCGCCGTTGGTCAGGCCGGTAACGACGTACGCGGTGGTGGCCGCACCGCTGCCGCCGATGTCGGTGAAGCTCGTGCCACCGTTGGTGCTGTACTGGTACTTGGTTATTGCGGAGTCCGTCGGATTCGCCCAGGTAAGCACGACCTCGCCGTCGCCAAGTACGGCCGCGAGGTTCGTTGGGGCTGCCGGCGATGGCATCGGCGTGGCTTGCTCGCTCTCCGAGGCAGGGCCATATCCGCTGCCGACCACCGGCCGAATCAGGAAGGTGTACTCCACACCGTTAGTCAGGCCGGTCACCGTGTGGGACGTGGTCCCCGCTCCGCTTCCCGAGATATCGGTCCATCCGGGGATGCTGAACACGTAAGCCGCGCCAGTCGCGCTTTCGTCCCCGGGCGCCCCGACGATGGCCCTACCACCGCCCGCTGCCACCGACTCTCCGAAGTGATCGCCCCCCGCGCCGTCGGGGGCGGTCAGCTTGACCGTCTCGGTGGCCGTTGCCCAGGCCCCGCTGGGCTTGGCGAACAGGTAAACCGAACCGGAGTCAGTGCCGTCATCGTCATTCCCGTAGGCCCCAACTACCACATTGTCGCCGTCAACCGCTACCGACCACCCGAAGTGATCGTCTGCAGCGGCGTCGGAGGCGGTCAACTTGGCGGTTAGATTGCCCTTGGCGGTCTCCGACAGGCCGCCCCAAGCGCTCCAGCCGGCGTTGGGCTTGGTGAACACGAACGTCGACCCGGAATCGGCGCCGCCGTCGTCGTCCTGCCAAGCCCCTACCACAACAGAGTTACCGTCTACCGCTACCGACCGGCCGAACGAGTCGTTATTCGCGGCCCCTGGGGCGGTGAGCCTGGCGTCAAAGTCCCACCCGCTGTTACCCTTGGTGAACACGTAAACCGCGCCAGAGAAAGTATCTTCCCCCGGTGACCCTACGACGACGGTGTTGCCGTCCACCGCCACTGAAATGCCGAAAATGTGGCCGACCCCAACGTTGGAATTACCGGCGAACCATACTTCCGTCAGACCCCACGTTCCGGAGGAAGCCTTGGTGTACAGGTAAGCCTTACCGGCAAAAGCGTGACCGCTGGCCGTGGCTCCCGGGGCCCCCACGACGGCGATGCCGGTGTCCAACGCCACGGAACTTCCGAAAAGGTCATTTCCAGCTTCGCCGATCTTCGTGAACTCGGTGCCCCATGAGCCGGTCACGCTACTCTTGGAGGCTATGGTAATCCTGCCGGCATCAGCGTTGTTGCTTTGGGAGGTCGACGGAGCCCCAATAATGGCCGTACTGCCGGCCACCGCTACGGAACTTCCGAGCCTGCCGCCTTCCTGCGGGTTACTTAACGCCAGGAATTCGTCGTAGTTCCACCCACCGGAACCCCTGCTGAAGGCGTGCCCCCATCCGCCTCCAGCAATATCGTTGTTCGAGTTGTCCTTAGATGTTTGGAAGGGCGCTCCAACCACTGCCCTGTTCCCGCCAATCCCCACGGAATCTCCGAACCTGTCACCTGCCCCAATGGCGCCTGTACCAGTACTGGGACCGACCAGCTTGTCGATTGCCACCGCCAACACCTGGTACCCGGATATCGTAGAGTCGTTGGGGATATTCCAGCCCAACGTCACCTGGCTATCGCCCGCGGTCGCGGTGAACGCGGTCGGCGCGTTGGCCGCGTTGGCCGGCGCCATAGCGACGAGCAGCAACACACCAACGGCGAGCAGCACGCCGATGATTGTCAGTCGCGAAAAAGCTGCCTTATGGATTGCCCTCATATCGTGTCCCGATCGTCGGCATCGGATGTGGTTAGCTCGCGGCGGGTCGCCTCGAGGAGTGACCTTGTCTCCGTGCGGAGCGGCAGGTTCTCGCCGGACTGGGCGAGATGCACGCGCCCGCTGCCGTCTGGCAATCGAGTGTGCTCTTCCCTCCTTAGTACGCGGAGCGCGATCTCTGCGCGGGCCGCCCTGCTCGTCGAGGCTAACACACGTGGACAGGGGGGTGGGCTCCGTCTCGCGGAGGCGCCCGAGCGCCCGGGGGCACGCAGCCGGATCAATTGAGCGTGAGCCGGTTCATCGACTCCACTTCGATGCTGGCTATCGGCGGGCGCCGTCTCGGCTCCTTGGCGTCGTTTGAGCGCGAATGGGCGTTCACATGCGGACCGAATGATCACCGCTGGGCGATTGTCTACCTGACGCAGGGTCAGGCGACCATTCCGAGCGCACCCCGCGGGGTTGAGCGCTCCGGGGCGAATCGACGGCCCCGTTCCGTTCCCGTCCTCACGCCGCCGCCGCGACTTCACCGAAAGCGCGCCTTCGGCAGAGAGGACGACGGGCTTGGGCGCGTGTGGGACGCGTCCCGGATTCTGCTCAATCCCCCGTACAGTCGTGTCCAAGAGTTCGTCGAGAAGTGGGCGCGCGAACGCGCTGCGGGGCGCGCGGGGGAGACGCTGCTCGTACTGCCTGCGCCTATGGAAGAGCATCTCTGGCAGGCGTCATGGTGGCGTCTCGTCGCGAACCAACCGGCTTGCCTTGTCGGCGAGAGATCCAAAGGTGAACGGTACGTGTACCCGCTCACGCTGATCTCCTACGCGGGAGAGCGCAAGGAGCGATTCGCGAACATCTTCAAGAACGTCGGGCCGATCGCGCAGTTCATCTGAGCCCACCCGACTCGCGCCCACGAACTTACCCGCTGCGCGACATCGGGTGGTGGTTGAAGCCCGGGTCCAACCTTGCGGACACGCTGTCCGCAGGTTGGGAAAGCAAGGCAGACAGGCCGGAACCTTGCGGCAGCGTGCGGGCTCAGGAAAGGGGACGGCCGCCTGTAGCGGAGATTGGGCGCAGCGCCTCACGCAAGACCTCACGAAGGCCATGCTCGCCGCGCTGCTGGCGTGCCACCCCAACGAGCCGGGTGGTGCCGGGCCCTCCAGGCAGGCAGCGCAGGCCCTCCCGCGCCGTCTGCACCAGCCGACGGTCATGGCGATGCTCATCGCCTGGCAGACGGTCAACGCCGTGAGGCGGCCGACGAGCCGGAACTTCACGCGAGGCTTCCTTGTGGTCACGCCCGGGCTGACCATCCGCGACCGGCTTCGAGTGCTGAAGCCGAACGACCCCGACAGTTACTACGAGAGCCGCGAGCTCGTGCCGCGCGACATGCTGCAGGACCTCGAGCAGGCGCGGATCGTCATCACCAACTACCACGCCTTCAAACTCCGAGAGACGCTCGAACTCTCGAAGGGCGGCCGCGCGCTGCTCCAGGGCCGTGGGCCGGAAATCGAGTCGATCGAGACCGAGGGCCAGATGCTACAGCGCGTTATGCCGGAGCTCATGGGCATGCGCAGCATCATGGCCTTCAACGATGAGGCGCATCACTGCTACCGCGAGAAGCCCGGCGAGGACGACGAGGGAAAGCTGACCGGCGACGACCGCCGGGAGGCGGAGAAGAACCGCGAGGCAGCCCGGCTCTGGATCTCCGGGCTCGAGGCCGTAAACCGGAAGCTCGGGCTCCGGCGCGTCGTCGACCTGTCGGCGACTCCGTTCTTCCTGCGTGGCTCCGGCTACGCCGAGGGCACGCTGTTCCCGTGGACGATGTGCGACTTCTCGCTCATGGACGCCATCGAGTGCGGCATCGTGAAGCTCCCGCGCGTCCCCGTAGCCGACAATATCCCGGGAACCGACGTGCCGTTGTTCCGCAACCTCTGGGACCACATCAGGTCGAAGATGCCGAGGAAGGGCCGAGGGCAGGCTGGCGAGCTCGACCCACTCAGCATCCCGGTCGAGCTACAGACGGCGATCGAGGCCCTGTACGGCCACTACGCAGAGACCGTCGAACTCTGGGAGAACGCCGGCGTCGAAGTGCCGCCATGCTTCATCGTCGTGTGCAACAACACGGCGACCTCCAAGCTCGTCTACGACTACATCTCCTACATCTCCGGCTTCCAGCGGGACAATCCGGACGGCTCGACATCCGTCGTGAACGGGCGGCTCGAGCTGTTCCAGAACTACGACGAGCATGCCAACCTGCGCGCCCGTCCGCGCACACTGCTCATCGACAGCCAGCAACTCGAATCGGGCGAGGGGCTCGATCGCAACTTCCGGCAGGCCGCAGCCGCCGAGATCGAGCACTTCCGCCGTGCGGAGGTGCAGCGCACCGACCGCGCGGCAGCCGAGAAGATCGCCGTGCGTGGCTCGCGCTACTCGGTACCGGCGTCCTGCGCGGGCCGGGCGGTGGAGGTGCGCCTGGGCGGTGCGACGGTGACCGTCACCTCGGGTGGTGCGGTCGTCGCCCGCCACGAGCGCAGCGCACGCAAGGGCGCCGAGGTGCTCGTGCTCGACCACTACCTCGAGGTGCTGGCGCGCAAGCCCGGGGCGCTGCCCGGCTCAAGCGCGCTCGCGCAGGCACGCTCAGGCGGTGGCTTCACCGCCGCGCACGAGCGCTTCTGGCAGCGCGCCCGCCGCAGACTCGGTGACGCCGCGGGCACGCGTGCGCTGATCGAGGTGCTGCTGCTGCACCGGCGCCTGCCCTTCACCGCGGTGCATGCCGCGCTCGACGCGGTCTCGCGGGTCGGGTCCGTCGACCCCTCGCTCGTCGCCATCGAGGCGCGCCGCATCGCCGACGGCCGCCGCGAGACCGCCGTCGTCGAGCGTCCGGCGCTGCGGCGCTTCGACCGCCCGGCGCCGAGCCTGGCCCGCTACGACGGACTGCTCGCGGGGAGCGTGCGATGAGCGCCCCCCTGACCGAGCAGGCGGCGTCGCTTCAGATCGAGGCGACCACTCGCGCGCTGCACCTCCCGACCGTACGCCAGCAGGCCGGCCCGCTCGCCGAGGCGGCGCTGCGCGAGCGGCTCAGCCATCGCGCCTACCTGGCCGAGGTGCTCACCGCCGAGCTCGAGGACCGCGACGCCCGCCGCCGCGAGCGTCGCATCCACGAGGCCCGCTTCCCCCGCCTCAAGTACCTCGCCGACTTCGACCTCCAGGCGGCGCCGACCGTCGACCCGGCGATGCTCACCGCACTCGAGCGCGGTGCCTGGATCGACGCCGGCGAGCCCGTCGTGCTGCTCGGCGAGAGCGGCACCGGGAAGTCCCACCTGCTGATCGGCCTCGGCATCGCCGCCTGCCAGCGCGGGCTGCGCGTGCGCTACGTCACGACGGCGGCGCTCGTGAACGAGCTGGCCGAGGCCGCCGACGAGCGCGTGCTCTCGCGCCTCGTCGCCCGCTACGGCCGGCTCGACCTGCTCTGCCTCGACGAGCTGAACTACGTGCACCTCGACCCGCGCGGCGCCGAGCTGCTCTTCCAGATCCTGACCGAGCGTGAGGAGCGCGCCTCGGTCGCCGTCGCCTCCAACGCACCGTTCTCCGAGTGGGGCCAGACCTTCGCCGACCCCCGGCTCGCCGCCGCCGTCGTCGACCGCCTCACGTTCCGCGCCCACATCATCGAGACCGGCGCCCAGTCCTTCCGCCTCCGCGTCACCAGGTCCGCGAACGGAGGTGCGCACACGACCTGACCACGACCACGGGGTGGTGTCCCCATCTTCTTCGTCAAGGCCCTCGGGCTCCTGAAGCCAGCTGAGTTGACGCCATCAAGCGGCGACCGGCTGGTCGTGCGGGACCTTCGCCTGATACGGCGTGCGCGAGCGGAGCATGGCCAGGATGACGTCGCAGCGACGACGCGCGAGGCAGATGACTGCGGCGTTGTGTCTCTTCCCCTCGGCTCGCTTGCGGTCGTAGAACGCCCGCGAGACGGGATCGCGCAGCGAGGCGAAGGCGGAGAGGTACATCGCGTTCTTGAGCCGGTGATTGCCGCGGCGGCTCCGGGTCTGCCCCCGGATGCTGCTGCCGGACTGGCGGGTGACCGGGGCAAGTCCGGCGTAGCTGGCCAGCCTCGATCCGTTCGCGAAGCGAGAGATGTCACCGATCTCGGCGAGCATCCGCGCGCCCGTCCTCGGCCCGACCCCGGGCAGGGAGCCGAGGATGAGGCCGAAAGGGTGGGCCTCGAAGAGCTTCCCGATCTCCGCGCCGAGCCGCTCCCGCCGCTGCTGCGTGCGCTCCAGCTCGGTCGCGACCTCGGCGATCACCCGACCCATCGCGACCGAGCCGGGTACGACCACGGTCTGGGCGTCGAGGGCCCCGGTGACGGCCTCGGTGAGCGCCGTCGCGAGGCGCGGCGAGCGCTTCCGGAGCGTCCGCGCGATGCGGCCGCGACCCGCCGTGGCCAGCGCCTGCGGTGTCGGGTAGCGGGCGAGCAGGTCCCGTGCCCCCGCATTGTGGAGCCTGGGGCCCAGTACGCGCTCCAGGGCCGGGGAAACACTGGTGAGCGCATCCCGCAGGCGGTTGGAGAGCCGCGTCGCGTCGGCGGCGAGGTCGGTGTCGTAGCCGTTGAGAACGCGCAGCTGCTCCAGGAGTTCGTCGTTGCCGGCATCGAGCCAGTGCACCTGGTGGCGCCGGGTGCGGCCGGTATCGGCCAGCACGAACGCGTCGCGGCGGTCGGTCTTGGACTCACCCGGGTAGAGGTCGGCGGCCCGGCGCATGACCAGCCCCGGCACGTACGCCACCGGCACGCCGCGGCGGGCGGCGACACCGAGCACGAGCCGGGCCAGCGAGCCGGGCTGGTCGACGACCAGCGCCGGGGAGCCGAAGGACTCCGCGCGAGCGAGGAGCGCCTCGATGTCGGCCTCGCCGTTCGCGACGGCGCCGGCGAACAGCGGCGAGCCTGCCTCATCCAGCACATCGGCGAAGTGCTCGGTCTTGCCGATGTCGAGGCCGATCCACACGGTGGTTTCGTCGGGCGTACTCACTGCGACTCCTTCCGGGGTTTCCCCTCATTCCAGCAGGAAGGCCGCAGGCGCGCTCGCCGTCATCCACCTTACAAATCAGCGATTGGCTCGCATGTCCCCATCAGAGGTTCACGCGCCGAACAGTGCCGGTGGCAACACCACCCGAGCCGTCCGTTGCGGCAGGGCCAGTTGAGCCATGCCGGCACTGCTGGGCTTCCTGGGCTCAGAGGTTACTGAGCCCGGTTGAAGAAGGTAAGGGGCCAGAACCGATCATCACGGTGGGGCCAGATCGGGTTGTCATTCCCAATCGAGCAATCGGAGCGCGCGGTTCTGAGGAGCCTCCTCGCGAAACCCACGCGGACTACTCATCAAGGGCACCCTGCGGTTCCGGCCTGAGTCCAGTCGGCCCTTTGCCGGCCATACTGGCACGTACATTCCCAGACTCGTCCCTGGAACACAGGCCTTGCCAGGCGCAGGTGGGCTTCGGCGAGCTGCCCGGGCCAGGAGGGCGCGCCGAAGGGCCGTGCACCCACAGGAGCAAGCCCGTTGCAACCATGAGCGTGAAGACCAGGCCGAGCACGGTCAGGCCGTACACGTCGCAGCCACCGAAACTCGCTCAGCCCCGGGCCTAGCCGGCAAGCTGCAGCATGCCGCCAACAACGGCAGCGATCGCGAGGGTCTGGATCAGGAGTGCGCGGTACAAGTCGCCGCGCGTGACGAGGTGGTTCGTGCGCTCCTCGAGTGTCGCGATCCGGGCATCGTGTGTTTGCTCAGCCACGCCTCCACGCCCCTCTACAGCCGCATTGTAACAGGCTCCGAGAGTAGCACCGTCACACGCCGCCATCAGACGCCCCACAACGATGGCCGGCGCCACGCCGATCCGCGCCGCGAAGGCACGGGCAGCCGGCCACGCTGACCGCGTGGTCCTCGTTACGCCCGCATCCGCCCTCACGCCCTGTGGTGCGGGTGCTCGGTGTTGCAAGGTGGCGCGGAAACTGCCACGATGTCGGTGCAGCATCGGGGAATCGAACCTCCATTCACAGGCCAACTTGGGCACGAAGCTGAGGGGTCGCTTACCGCAACGGAACTGCCAATGCCGTACCACTCAGCGCAGCACGAAGCCGACACCCGCCGCCAGGAGGCCAGCGATGCCCGCTGGTGGTGGTCGCGATCCATGCTCATGGGGGGTCCGATCGCGGCGCTGGTGGCGCTCACCGTCGTCCTTGTCGCGTGCTCCGGCGAGGGAGGCGAGGGAAACGTGTTCTCGCTGAAGGTGGGAGACTGCTTCCAGGATTTGGACGAGGCGGAGGAGGTCGCGAACGTCGAACTCGTCGACTGCGAGGAGCCGCACCAGTACGAGGTATTCGCGGCTGCCGATGTCGAGGCGCCCAACGATGCGCGGTTCCCAGGGTACGACCATCTCGACTCCGTCGTGTCCAGCCTCTGCCTCGACTACTTCGACGAGTTCGTGGGGGAAACCTACGAGAACTCGCTGCTCGGCATTCGAACGCTGGCCCCCAGCCGGGACTCGTGGGAAGACCTTGGCGATCGCGGGGTGATCTGCGCACTCTTCGACGTCGAAGACCTGTACATGGAGGGGTCGATGAAGGGGAGCCGCCGGTAGGCGCGTTGGCGATCCGCGCTCGCTCGGCGTCGCCTGCGTGTGCCGCGACCGCGCCGATTGCGCGTGTACGGAGCGCCTCAGCGTACGCCGTCCAGTAGGCGTGATACGCCGCCTCCGCCTCCGCCTTGATCCGCTCCTCGGCCGCCGTCACGAGCGCAGCCGCCGCGGTCGGCGGAGGCGTGGCGCTCGCACGCCCCGCCGGCGTGGCCGTGTCGCCTGGGCCCCCAGCTGCTGTCGCTGTCGGAGTTACGCTCGCCGGTGCGGGCGGCGGCGTAGCGAACTCGCTCGTTCCCGCGCACCCCATCGCCAGCCTGCTGAAAAACCCCTGATCCTGAGCCGCAGGGTCTCACTGGCCATTCGGTGGGCTGGCGTAGAGCCCAGAAACATTGGGGTTTTTGATGTCGCGGCCAGCGCGATTTCAGCCCAAAACCGCCGCGGCGGACTTTTTCATCACCCTGCTAGTGTCCTGAGTTGGGAATGCGATTGAGATATCCGGTGAGGTTGTCGAAGATTTGGTCGGCGGTCTTGTGCCAGATGAAGGGGCGCGGGTGCTCGTTCCAGTCGGCGACCCAGGCCTCCACTGCACGGATCAGGTCAGCGACGCCGTGATGAGTGCCGCGCCTGAGCCATTTGGTGGTGAGCTCCGCGAACCAGCGCTCCACGAGGTTCATCCAAGAGCTGTAGGTCGGGGTGAAATGAAACGTGAACCGGGGATGACGCCGGAGCCAGCGCTGGATCTCCGGGGTGCGGTGCGTGGCGACGTTGTCCAACACGACATGCACCGCGAGTTCGTCGGGCACGCTGCGGTCGATGAGGGTGAGGAACTGCTTGAACTCCCGGGCACGGTGTCGCGGGGTCATGTCCGCGATCACGTGGCCCGAGGCGACGTCAAGCGCCGCGTAGAGATTGGTGGTGCCGTGACGGACGTAGTCGTGGGTCTGGCGTCGCGGAACGCTCGGCATCATCGGCAGCATCGGGGCGGTGCGGTCGAGTGCCTGGATCTGGGTCTTCTCGTCAACACACAAGACGACCGCTGCCTCCGGTGGGTTGAGATAGAGTCCAGCCACGTCGCGCACCTTGTCGATGAATTGCGGGTCCGGCGACAGCTTGAAGTGCTCCACGAGGTGTGGCTTGAGGCCAAAGGCGCGCCAGATCTTGGAGATCGCCGTCTGCGACATCCCCACCGCGGCGGCCATCGATCTGGTCGACCACTGCGTCGCGTTGTGCGGTTGTTCTTCCAGTGTCTTGACGATCACCGCTTCAATCTGGGCGTCGCTGATCGTGCGCGGTGCACCGGGGCGCGGCTCATCGCTCAGTCCATCGAGCCGCCGCTGCGCAAAGCGTCTGCGCCATTTGCCCGCGGTCACCGGATGGCAACCAAGCGCCGCGGCGATCTCGGTATTCGGGGTCCCTTCTGCCGCAGCGAGCACGATCCGGCAGCGCAGCGCCAACGCCTGAGCCGATGTCGGTCGGCGCGCCCACCGTTCCAGCGTCTCACGCTCATCGTCGCTCAGTACAACCGCCACCGTCGGCCGGCCAAGTCGGGTACTCATGGACACTCCAGCGTCTGCCCCACACGGGCAACACCCCGCTGTACCAACATCATACCCGCTTGTTTATCGCGTTAACAACTCAGGACACTAGCAGGGTGATGAAAAACCCCTGGAAGTCGGGAAACGGAGCGTTTCGCGGCACTACGGCGCTCGGACAAACCCTTGAAAACAAGGGGTTTCTTGGTAGTCGCACGCAGTCGATTCCGGGCCGAGACCGTTCCAGACGACTTTTTCAGCAGCCTGCTAGTGGATTCTCTGGACGCCGCATCAACTCCCCATAGCACGGGGTCAATTCACGACAGGATATCAGCGCGCTATGAACTTTCAGTGGACAAGCGCTCTCTTTCGGTGGCAGTCCGATGACACTTCTCAAGAGGGAGGGATGATTGGGGCTGATCGCAACCTATTCGCTAGGATGTTCGCTCAGCGATCCCGTTTCGGCGCGCCGGCCCGATCCCGTGAAGATCGATCCCGGCGGCGTTGACGCACTCGTTGATTGGCGGGCGGAGAACGGCTCACGCAGCTGGACGTGACCCTTCGAACGTCTCCGGGTCGATACCAATCCAGTCGGCGCCGAACGCTGCGATCGCATTATCCCGGCAGGCGTTGCGTATCACGAGCGTCTGCGGCCACCAGTTGCGCTGGCGTGATGGAGCGCGGTTCGAGGCCGTCACCAACTGCGTAACAGCCGTGCACGTCGCCCGCAGCGAGCAGCACCAGGGTCTCACCCGCTACGGGGTCGTCGAAGGCGGCCGGCTCGGCGGACATCAGATTCGCTGGCGAGAGTAGCGACGGCTGTGCCCCCCGATGGGCATCACGTCCTGGACGTACGTGCTCCCGACAGCGTCGGGCCGCTCTGGCGGCACCGTCAGCAGTGCTGACCGGATCCCGTCCGGCAGGCCCGTGACGGTCTGCCACAACTCCGGGTTGTCCTCGCGGATGCGCTGGAGCAGATCGAGAGAGGAGTAGCAGATCCGCTGGTAACCCTATTGTGATGCAGGGGAAAGGTGGCCCGGTAACAGTTAGTTGTGATGCACTGCGCAGGGCCCATTATTGACACCATGCCGATGGTCCCTATAATGGCACCATGTCAGCGAGGCCGGACGACCTGCGGCGAATGTACGAGAGCCCGGCGAGCGTCAGCGCTCGTGATCTGATGCGAGCGGCCGAGCGGCGAGGATGGGAGCTGGCGCGGATCGGCGGCAGCCACCACATCCATCGCAAGGCCAGCCGCCGGGTCTCGATCCCGCTGACGGCACGCAAGAACGGTACGAAGCGGGGAATCATCCGCACGCTGATGGAAGGGGGCGAGTGATGGCGACGACGGCGACGCACACGACGGCTGCGGAGGTCGTCGCCCGACCCTACGCGCACGTGCTCACGCCGGCGGAGGAGGGTGGCTACACGGCGACCGTGCTTGAGTTCCCTGGCTGCATCTCCGAGGGGGACACGGCCGAAGCCGCGATCGCGAACGTGGACGAGGCGATGGCCGGCTTCATCGAGGACATGCTCGCGGCAGGCGAGAAGATCCCGGAACCGCTGGAGACGCGCAGATACTCGGGCGAGCTTCGGCTACGGATGCTGCCCTCGGTCCACCGGGCAGCCGCGATGCGCGCGGCTGAGGAGGGCGTGAGCCTCAACCGCTTCCTCGCGGCTGCGGTGTCGGCCTATATCATGGGGTCGGATCGAGCAGGCTGAGCGCGGTGGCGGGCGCTCTAAGCTGAGCGACCCGGAACATCACGCGCCTGGACTGCGCTCCGGACGCCGACCCCCCGAAACACTGCTAGCGCATACGCTTGCAGCCTGCTAGCACATACGCTACCATTCGCTCGTGGATGCACGGCAGCAGGTAGAGCGCCTGAAGCAGCGCCGGAGAAACGTCCGGCCCCAGGAGCTCCACCGGGTGCTCGAGGCCGCGGGCTTCACGCGGCGATTCGGAAAGGGCGACCACTGGGTCTACCACCACCCCGATCGGCGGGGCAGACTGGTGATTGATCCCCGCAGCCCGCTGCTCGTCGCCTACGTCACGAAGGCGATCCGCGCGATCGAGGAGGTGCTGAGATGAACATGGCGGCGATCGAGGACTACCTCAAGCGGCCCTACCACATCGAGATCGTCTGGAGCGAGAGCGAGGATGGCGACTCCGGTTGGGTCGCCGAGGTGAAGGAGCTCGACGGCTGCATCGCCCAGGGGCGCAGCCACGATGAGCTGTTCGAGAACATCGAGCGGGCGATGACGGCCTGGATCGACGACGCCCTGCAGGACGGCGATCCGATCCCCGATCCCCACGAGGAGCCGTCCTACAGCGGGAACGTGCTCGTACGAATGCCTCCATGGCTCCACCGCCAGCTGGTGTCGGCCGCCGGGCGCGAGGGCGTGAGCCTCAATCAGTTCGCGGTCGCGTTGCTGGCCAACACGATCGGCCCCGTCGGCCGAGACCCCTCAAAGCGGGGCGCTGGCCCGCGCCCGGCGCCCTTGACGCCCAGGCAAGCGTCCCGCGCTTGAGCTAACCGGCTCGCGTCGACGCGCAACACGGACCTCCGCGTGGAGGTTCGTCTTGCGTTCCGACTCCTCGCCCGCCTGCCCCAGGCCCTCCATGACGCGGTAGCACCAGCCGCGCGCTGGGCCCACCATGACGAGAGCGATGGCTTGCTGGAACGCTGGCATCCGTGGCTGGCTAACGGGGCGTAGGGCGCTAATCGACCGTAGGCCCATCCGTCTGGACCGGCCAGTCCTCGGAGGTCAGTTCGGCCGCTAGGTGTAGTTCCCACGTAGGTTGTTGCAGGTGAGGGGCTCCGCTGCGGACTTGTAGTTCCGTGGCGCCTCATCTAGGTCAAGCGTTCCCAGCCCGCCTAAGTTAAGGGACCTGTAGTAGTTCCCGTGGCTTTCTTTGAATTCGTCGAGCGCCGACGAATGGCCTTCGAGCGCACGACGGGAAGCCTTGTCGAATTCCGAACCCAAGCCATCCTCTTCGATCGCGATCATGGCCTCAACATCGATAGCTTTGCCCTCCACCGGCTCGACCTGTGCGTGCACAAGGCGGTTCCTGTACCTGGATAGGGCCGCTATGTCCTGCAGGACCGAGTCGGGTAGCTCGGATGTGGCACGTACAAACTCAATCTTGCTGGGAATCGACCATGCTGCGCGAGCTCGCTGGATCGCGACCGCTCGATACTTGAGCGGGGTCTGAAAGAACGCTCGCGCCCAGACGAACTCTGCCAAGGCGTGCTCGACCGCTACAGCCGCGAAGACACTACATATCAGCGCATCCTGAAGGGCAAGGTCGGCTGACACCGGCGGATCGGTCGCCTTCAGCTCTTCGAGGTGGCGGTGCGCTATCTCGAGAAAGATGTCGGCGGAACTCATTGGAGGATTCTACCCCAACCTCCGGCGGCGCCATCCCCATCCGGACAGCATGGGACCTGAGCGGGATTCGCCGGACTCGCGGGACAGGTCGTGCCTGAGCGCGACGCTGTTGCGGCACACGCGCGTCGCCGCAGCGAGCGGTGTAGGCGCCGAGCGCGGGGAAGGCCTCCTCCCCAAGTCCAGAGTGCCTTGACGCACTCGCGCGCCACCTGGCGCTGGCTCTTGCCCTCGACGAAGACCTTGTGCCGCAGCGCGTAGATGTCCTGCACTCCGAGCATCCCCTTCCTCCCAACCTCGTCCGGCTCCCGCCGACACAAGGGTGGGCCATGCCCTGGAGTGGCCGAGTTTTAGACCGATCAGCGGTCGGGTTTTAGAGCGATCGGAACACCGAATCCCTCGGTGGGGGCAGGCACGGCATCAGCGCTCTGCTCACCACCCTGATCGTCGCGTCGTGTGGCCTCCGCTCCGGAGTGCGCGCGCAGCGCATGGGACAGGTCGGCCGCTGGCGTCGAGTCGTCGGTGAGGCCGAGCAGGTAGTCCGTAGAGACCTTCAGCGCCCCGGCGGCCTTGGCGAGGCCGTCTACCAAGAGACCACTACGGCCAGCCTCGACGTGGCCAATCATTGAGCGGTCGTAACGCTCCCCCAGCTCGGTTCCGAGCTCCGCCTGGGTGAGCGCCGCGCGCTGTCGCGCCGCGCGCAGGCGGGCGCTGAGCTGTCTTTCGCTGCTCATAGCTCCTCCACGTACCCGGCGGCGACGTCCTCGGGCGGGTTAGTGTAGCGCGCGATGTAGCGCTGGCTGCGGTGCCCAAGGCGGCGCTCGAGTTCGTAGGCGTCGGCGCCGGAGGCCTCCGCCAGCGCGAAGGCGAAGGTGTGGCGCAGGTCGTGCGGGCGCAGCGGGCTGATCTGGCGAGTACGGTCGGGCTGCTCCCCGTCGTGGAGGCGGCCGATGCGCGCGAGCAGGGTGTTCACCGCGCGCGGGCTGAGTCGCCCATCCGGGCGCCGCGTCGCGAGCGTGGCGGCGCTGAGGAGGAGCGCCGGGGCCTCGTGCGCGCCGGCGTCGCCGGGACGCTCGCGCTCGAGGTAGTCAGCGAGCGCCGCCCGCGCCTCGGCTGAGAGGAAGACGTTGCGCTGCGTGCCGCCCTTGCCGCGCACCCCGTCGATGCGGGCGCGCCGCGCGCTGCGCAGGCGCTGCGGCTCAGCGGGCTCAAGCTGCGCGAGGTCGAGCTGGCACAGCTCCTCGCGCCGCAGTCCGGTCGAGAGCAGCACGTAGACCACGGCGCGGTCGCGCCAGGGGCGGGCGTGAGCGTGGCTGCGCTCGCCGTCGGCGCGGCGCCCCTTGAGCTGCGCGAAGCGCGGCAGGCGGTCGCACACGCTCTTCAGCGAGGCGACCTGTTGCGCGCTGAGTGCGCGCGGCTCAAGCGGAGGCAGCGGCAGCGCGCGTAGCCCGGCCGTCGGCGGGCCCACGGCGAAGCACCGCGGGTCACGGGCCTCGACCCAGCTGCAGAACGCGGCCAGCGAGGCGAGATGGGCGTTGACGGTCGATGGCGCGTAGCGCCCGGCCAGCTCGCGCTGCCAGGCGGCGGCGTCGCGTGCGACGAGCGCGCCAAGGCGGTCGTCGCCGTAGCGCGCGGCGACGAAGCCACGGAAGCGGGTGAGGTGCAGCTCGCGGAGGTGCGCCGAGGCGGGCGAGCGGACGCCGCGGACGGCGCGCGTCAGGTAGTCGCTGATGGCGCCGGCGAGGCCCAGATCCGGGGCGCTGGCGGCCCCGTTCGCCTTTTGTGTAGTGAAGCTGAGAAGTTGGGGGGCTGGTTCGGGGACCATAGTGGGCTCCTCCGGGCCGCTTCGCTACACAGAAGGGACATTCTGTGACGCGAACCGACATTAGCACACCTGTACGTATCGGGCTACAATGAGGGTAGCAACCAACATCGCGCCGCTACTGCAACGGGGCCGTTCGCGTTCCCCCGTGGTTGCCGCTTGCGATCGACGGCGCGGAACTGCGGATCCTCCCCCGGCCACGTCGTCGGCGGCGGACGGGCTGAACCGCACCACGGTCGAGCCAGCCAGCCCGTGACCGGAACGGCAGCGCCGGCGCGCAGTGGCGTTGCGCGCTCCTGCGCACCACGATCGCATCGGCAGCGAGCAGCACGGCGACGACCGTCGCGGCGGCGGCGAGCAGGCCGAGCATGAAGTTCGAACCGCGGCCACGCGGTGAAGGGAACCATCGGCAGCACGGGAACGTATAGTCGGCAAGGAAGCGCGCGGCGCAGCGAGAGGAACACCCGGATGATGTGCTGGACGAGGGTGGCGAGTGCCGGGCTGCTGCTCGCGACGGGGCTGCTCGTGGCGTGTGGCTCCGCCGACGGCGGCGAGCGTCGCCGCCGAGGCCTCGAACGGCGCGAGCGGCGATCGCAACCGGGTCGCCTTCCAGCAGGTCGTGCCGGGGCGCTCGATCGTGTACACGGGCACGATGCTCGTTGCGGTGGATGATGCTAGCACGGGTGTACGGAGCGGACCACGCTGCGCTATGCTCGGCCCCGAGCCCGAGCCGACTCGTCATCAAGGAAGCCTAGCGCCACCTCCCACCACGGCCGCACGGCACCGACGCCGGCAGCGAGCCACAGGGGCGCTGTTCGGGGCGAACTGTCCCGATAGCAGAAGTGCTATTGCCAGGTGAACGCATATATGCTATCTTTCTCACATGGCTTGGAACGTCAGGACCTTCATCTCAGACACCGGTCAGCGGCCGGTCGATGAGTGGGTTCTCGGTCTGAGCGCCGACGCGCGGGCAGAGGTCGCGCACGTCATCGACCTGTTGGAGGCGCACGGTCCCACGCTGGGTATGCCGCATGCCCGCTCACTCGGTGACGGTCTCTGGGAGCTGCGGGCGCGAGAGCGCGACGGCATCTACCGCGTGATCTACTTCCACTGGTTCCGGCGGACGTTCGGGCTGCTCCACGGCTTCACGAAGCGGACCCAGCGGACGCCGCGCCGCGAGATCGAGGTCGCCAGAGCGCGTCGGGCGACGTGGCTCGGGCGGAGGAGGGAACAACCATGAGCGACTGGAAGGACCTGCGCGCAAAGCTGCTGGAAGACCCGGCGACGCGGGCGGCGTACGACGCCGCTTCGCCGCGCTACGACCTGGCGAGCATGCTGATCGCACTGCGCGCGGCCACCGGGCTGTCGCAGCGCGAGCTGGCGCGCCGGATCGGCATGACGCAGTCCGAGATCTCCCGCATCGAGGCCGCCAGGGTGCACCCCAGCTGGGAGACCGTGAGCCGGCTGCTCAGCGCCGTCGATGCCGAGGTCGAGGTGCGGGTCCGCGACGCCTCCGGCAAGCGCGTTCGCGTGCCGCTCCCCCTGGCGGCCCCGGCCGCAGCCGAGTAGCGCGCGTGACTACGCCTGCCTTTTGCACGAAGTACCTCATGCCGAACCTCGGTGATCTGCGCATCCACCGTTCGCGTCCCACCCGCTGGTGATCGAGGCCACGCAACGCTGGACGTCTTTCCGATCGATGTATGCATCAAAGGCGGCTCTGCCATGCAGGGCGTACAGCTTGAGACGGACCTGCCGCAACGTGCGGGCGTCTCAGTCTTCATTCCTACGAGTCGCTCCCGGGGCGTACCCGCGCAGGCGGGGAGACCCGCCAGCTTCATCCTGACCTGCTCGTTGCAGATCTGCGTTCACGTAGTGCCGTCTGCCCCAGTCCGCGAGCAGCGGTCTCGGTGGCCGCTGCGTGCGGGTGTTTTGACCCCGCCCCTGGCTTCCGGCGCTCGCTCCTCGTCTTCGCCAGGTGGCAGCGCTTGCACAGCGCCTGCAGGTTGTCCGGGTGCTCGCTGCCTCCGCGGCTGAGGGGCACGACGTGGTCCAGCTCCTCGGCCGGCGCGCCGCAGTGTGCGCAGCGTGAGCGCGCGATGGCGGCGTCGCGGCGCCTGCGTGCGGCGTAGCTCCTGTCGCGGCGGACGGCGTGCTCGGCGCAGCGCGAGCCCTGACGGATGCGAGCGCCGCAGCCCGGCACGAGACAGGGACGGGCCGCGCCGCGGGAGCTGGGGCGAGACTGAGCGCAGGGCTTGAGGACGTGAACGGACATAGGCTTCGTCGCGCCCTGTCCGGGAGGCCGGGGAGACCCGCGACCAGCGTAGCACATGTGGTCTGGTGTCTACCCGGATGCCCCAATCCACGATCGCGAACCGTCGCGCTGTCAGGAGCTCAGCAGAAGGGAAGGCCGTCTGTGCTGATAACCGAGTCGGGTCTCCTCATAGAGGTCTTCGCTCCCACATTCTGGGCAGCTCGTGGTCCCGTACCTATCACGTGGGTGTGACAGTCTGAAACGGCCCCACTCACGTCACGCGGTTCGGCCTTCCGCCGGCCGAGGCGGCGGCGTGAGCTCCGTAACCGATACACCTCCTGCGCCGGCGGACGCCGCGCTCAATGGCTCCCCGCTCGTGCACGTGTCCGGCTCCGGGCGCGGTGGCTTGCTCTACGGCCAGATGAGCGGCCTGTTGCTAGCGGCCCTCGAGTCAGGCCCGCTCTACGGCGCGGGCATGATCGATGCTATCGAGACCCAGAGCGAAGGAATGCTTCGCCTGACAACCGCGGGCGTCTCCCAGGCGCTACAGCGACTCGCTGACCGCGGATTGGTGTCAGCCCCGGGTCCGTCAGCCCGGCGCGACGGCCGCCGGCGGGTCTACACCCTCACCACATCAGGCCACGCGGCACTCGCCGGCCACCGCGCCCACTGGCGCCAGTTCGTCATCGCGGTCGACGCCGTTCTCGACCCGCCGCAGTGAGCGGGGCCACGGGGGCGGGGAGAACAGTGTCGCCGCGGCGATCAGGCCGGTCATCAGGCGCTTCGGCAGCCGCCCCACGTCCTCGGCGATGTGACCCCAGAACCACATGGCAATCCGCAGGCATTGCGATTCCTTGCCCGTCGCGTTACTAATTGAGGCGCGGGTAGTCCCTCGCAACCGCGTTGCATGAGCGGCGCGCTGCAGGCTGGAGGTCGTAGCCGTTTATGAGCAAGTCGCCGCCTTCTCCTGGTGCAGACGCGGATCTAGCGACGGTCGTGGCGTTCCTGGGTGCGAACCTGCGGCCCGACTCGGTGCGCGTGTACCGCTCGCAGTTCGAGCACTGGTGGGAGTGGTGCGAGGCCCGCGGCCTGCGGCCGTGGCCGGCGCAACCCGTGGATCTCGCAGCCTACACGGCCGCGCTCGCGGCCGCCGGGCGGCGCGAGGTGACCCTGCGGAGCCGGACGGTGAGCATCATCGGACGCACCCATCGTCGCGCCGGCTTCGCGGATCCGAGCGACACGCCGGAGGTCCGAGGTGCTCTGGCCGACGCGATTGCGATGACGCGGAAAGCATTGACCAACGGCCATCCGCTGCGCAGTCCGGCTCGCGCGATCGAGCACGGCCGGCAAGCGCCCACACCTGCGGACTCGCCGGCAGGCCGACGCGATGCTGCTCTGATCGCGGTCCTGCGTGAGGGCCGGTTGACGCTTGATGAGCTACGCGATTTGCGCTGGAACGCGGTTACGCAGCCTGCCGGGGGTACCGCCACCGTACGGCTCCCATCGGGAGAAGTACGACCGCTGAGCCGCGAGACGATGTTGCTACTCGAGGCGACGCGCCGCGATCGCCCCTCGCGCAGCATGGTGTTCCAGGTGCGCTCCGATGCAGCACGGCCCCTCAGCGCGATCACAATCAGCGCACTCGTGCGCAACGCTACGCACGCTACCGGGCGCTTGCGCCGCGGGGCCACGCACGTCCCGCGCGGGCAGCGCCGCCGCGGCGGCACGTCCCCCGAACGTCGGCACACCCGCCCCCACGTGCTTGATCGCTGGTGCGCGGCGCACGGCTGGTCGGCCGACGATCTGGCCCGAGCGCTAGGGGTCGGCCCGTCGGAGCTGGAGCGCTGGCGGCAGCCGGGGCGCCCGCTGAAGGTGCACCTGCAGCTTGCACTCGACGCGCTCGCGCTGCAGCCCCGGGGCGAGGCGCCGCCGCCGCCCGCCACGGCGGCAGTCCGTGCGTGGATGAAGGATGGGCACTGGTCGAGCGCCAGCCTGGCGCGGGCGCTCGACGTCAGCACCAGCACGATCGGCAACTGGCGCATCGGCCGCTGCCCGGCACCGCGCTACCTGCTGCTCTCGATCACCGGCGCGGAGCTGACCGTGCCGGAGACGCAGCGCGGCGGGCTGGCCTCCTAGTCGCGTCGCCGGCGCGGTCGAGGCCCTCCGCCGCGGCGCGCAGGCAGAGCGGCGGACGCGCACGCCCGTCCTTGCGCCAGGTCAGCCTTTAGGGGCCGTCTTCATCCTCTGGCCGGCGTATTACACTCGCGGTGGTCGCGTTCGTGCGGGACGTGCGTGGCCCATCATTCGGAAGCATGGGGGTGGAGCCTGTAAGTTCAGTGAACAGAACGATGCACCCCGAGGTCGCTGCCTTCTACGGGCTCGCGGTCGTAGTGGTGGCCGCGCTGGGCCGGGAGTCCTGTCACCGGCTCGATGCTTACGATCGTGACTGCGGTAGTCGTGGCGAGCGGGTTTACCGCAAGCGCCTGGGCGGCCAGGCGAGCCGCCGCGCCCCCGCGTTCATAGGATGCTCGCGGCGACCCTCCCAAGAGTTACTCCGCTCGTCCACACCGCCATCAGGCCGAGCATCCGGATGATCACTCCGAACATCGCGACCTGGGTGTGAACCCGGAGGTCGTTCCCTGCAAGCGCGGCTCCCCAAGGCGAGCCGTCGCTCTCCGGCGTGTCCCGGAGCGGCGGCCAGGGCCACAGGAAGCGAACACGCCGGTTCCACATCACCGTAGCAGCCAGCAGGTTGCCCCCGCATACGGCGATCGACCACAGGAGCGCCGAGCTGTCGATTAGCGCCAGCAGAGCGGGGTACAGCAGCGTGGCGGCGGCCGCGAACGCGAGGACCCAGCGCAGCGACCGAGATACGTGTGCGGACAGGGCTGCTTGCCGTTCGAGGCCGCGCGTTACGAGCGGTGGCCACGTCGCCATGGCGGTAGTAGCGTCAGGGTCTCGATCGAGCACGGCGGCCCACTAAGCTTCCACGGATGATGGGTCGAACGCCGGCCCGAACAGCCAAGTGCTCATGGTCGCCCCATCACTCGCTTCGCTGGCAAGCGCGGCCGACTCGAGCGTGTGCAGCTTCAATCTCCGCGGCGGTGCCATGCCGTCCGCAATCGCAGACGTAGCGCTGGCCAGCTCCATCGAGGCGCCAGGTCGGGTGCAGCCGATGTTGCTTTCTGTGGCGCCCGGAGGCATCTCCGAGACTCAGCGCGACGTCCCGGGCAAGCACGCCGAAGGTGATGATGAGGACCGCGAGAGGCAAGGCGACTACCAGGTTGCCGAGGCTGAAGATTCCGTCCAACCACCTAGCTGCTCCTCCCGGTTGGCGGTGCGCCATGGTGAGCGCACCCCAGCTCCACCAGGGAATCCGGTGAGCCCGTGATCACCAGAACCTCGCGATACTCGCGGCCGGTGTCGCACTCGACCCACTTGCGTTCGATGGCAATACGGGCGTTATCGAGCCCCCATCGCTGTAGGGGGCGATTGACTGGACAGGGGTGTCGGAGTTGTGCTTCTGCAGCTCGTCAATGAGTTCGGCGACGGTCATAAGTCGTATCTCCCTGGCCTGCTCCCCTGGATTGCGGGGAGGCGGGCCGCCACCGGCCTTTGGCCCTGAACTCGCGACCCAGAGTGAAGAGTAGCACACCTGTCCGGCTTGACACCGTGATACCAGGGCCCCTTACACCCGGCCGGCCCATAGCTCAATCGTCAGCCGAGGCAGGGCAGGGCATCGCGGGGGTGCTACTCCCGACGGCGTGCGACATAACTCCATGGTCGAACCCTGGCCGCCGCGGGCGCGGCAGCCACGACCCCGATCAGCCAGCGCTCGAGTGCCCCGCAGCGTCGGCGACCGCCAGTCCCTCCATCAACTCCATCCGAATCGCATCGACGAGTTGGTTACACCGCGTCCGGACCTCGGGATGAACAACGCCGCTCACACTCGTAGAGCCCGCGATCGCCGCGGCGTCGAGGGCGCGGAAGATCGCCGCGATGGCCTCACGGTCGTAGTCATCCTTGATCTCGAGCTGCATACGGGCCTCTCTCTCGCCACTTCGCCCTATTATGGTTATGTCTGCAGAAGGTCTATCTTGAGCACGCAGCGCCTCCGTGGCTCGATACTGCCAAGAGCGCTGTCCCGATTGCGGGGTAATCCAGCTTCACGAGGCGATGTGCGATACGGGTCTTGGCACGCGAGCTGGGCTGGAGGCACGAGGAGTCGGTGGGGCCGCCCTCGGCGAGCGGTGCTGTGCCATGGGTGCCGTGATACCAGCCGGGATTGCAGGTGGTATCCTTGATGCATTGGAGGTCCGCCGATGACAACAACTCCTACGACTCGACCGGAGTACGCAGCGCACGCGCGAGCGGTGCGTTCCGAGTTCCCTGTCATCGTGACGGAACTGCGCGAGCTGCTCGGGGCCAGGGTGTGCGCCGCGCTCGGATCGGTGCGGGAGACCCGGGCGATTGCGCAATGGGCGGCTGGCTCGCGCACTCCTAGCACCGCCGTCCAGCAGCGCCTGCGTGTCGCCCTGCAGGCGGCCGCGGCGATCGCGGCGGCCGACTCGGCCGCCGTCGCTCAGGCCTGGTTTCAGGGTATGAACCCCCAACTCGACGATCGTTCACCCCTGCTTCTGTTGCGCGACGGCGATCTCGACGAGGTAGGACCAGCGGTGATCGGTGCCGCGCGGGCATTCGTGGACGCTGGGTGAGTTGCGATCTCGCGACTGCCGCTCGCCCCGGATACGTCTACCGGGTAGCTCGGGCGCCTGCTTGGGCGTGGCCCGAGTGGAGCAGGGCGCATCCGGACGGCACCTTCGGGCATCGTTGGGACGACCCTCGCGGCGTGTATCGTGTTCTATACGCCAGCGCAACGCGGTTCGGCGCTCTTCTCGAAACACTCGCCCCTCTTCGCCCGGCCCTCGAGGCTGTTGCGCGTGTGGCCGCCGTTGTCGACACGGGGGGTGATACTCTGCGCGCCGGCGTCGTTCCCCGCGAGTGGTTTCGAGGGCGCCGCATCGGCATCGCCGAACTCGCAGGTTCGTACGCCGATATCGGCGCTGCCACATCGCTCGCGACGCTACGCTCCCGCCTTGCCGCACAAGCAATCCATTACGGACTACCGGATGTGGATGCCGCTGTCGTGCGCCTCGCCGCTCCGCGGGGGTTCACGCAAGCAATCTCTCGGCTCGTTTATGAGTGTCGTTCACTCGCTGACTCGCCATTCGCCGGTATCCGCTACTACTCCCGCCTTGACGATGAGACTCTGAACTGGGCGATCTTTGAGCCTCCACCTGGGGCGACAGCACCGATACATCCGGTCGACGGCGAGCCGTTTGACCCAGAGGATCCCAGCGTTTCCGCAGCTCTGGATGTGCTCGGCCTGCGATTGGGATAGCGCTTCGAGCGACATTACTCACGCCACTCGGCTTCCAGCGCCGCGTGCACGGCTTCCATCGCCATATAACCCTTATGTTGGCACAGGGCTGACAAGGCAATGCTGAGGACGCTGATAGACTCGACGTGCTGCCGCATCAGGAATCAGCACAAGGACCCGCCATGAATTGGAGTGCGCCGCGTAACGCTCTCGCCGCGGCGGTCCTGGCCCTGACAGGCGTGCTGCTGATCGCCGCGGGCTTCCTCGCCGCCACCATCGTCCTCGACGACCGAGACACCGAGGCAACAGCTGCCACCGTCCTCGAGGCCACCGCCAATCCGGGGACGCCGGCGCCGGGCGCCGCCGCCGGAGGAGACGGCGGGACGATCTACTCCGGCCTCATCGACGAGATCATTGCCATCCTCGAGGAGCTGTTCGTCGAGCCGGAACTTGTCGACCGTGAGGCCCTGATCGAGGCCGCGATCAACGGCATCTTCAACGAGCTCGGCGACCCTCACCTGGCCTACATCGACCCAGAGACGTTCGCGGTCCTGGGTGCTGACCTCCGCGGCGCCTTCCAGGGCATCGGCGCGACAATCGCACGGCGGGACAACTTCGTGGTGGTCGTGCAGCCGCTGCCCGGCACGCCTGCCGAGCGCGCCGGTATCCGGGCCGGCGACCTCGTCCTCGAGATCGACGGCGAGTCGACCGAGGGCTGGAGCGTGGAGAAGGCGGTGCTGCGCGTCCGGGGCCGCACCGGCACGACGGTCGAGCTGCTGATCCGGCGCGGCGATGGCACCGAGGAGCTGCTCCCGATTACCCGCGACGAGATCCTCGTGGCCTCGGTGAGCACCACGCCACCGGGCGGCGCGCTCAAGGACGGCAACGACAACGAGGTCGCCGACCTCGCTTACATCCGCATCCGCACCTTCACCGCGCGGACGCCCGGCGAACTACGACGCGCGATCGGCGAGGCCGGTGACGTCGCGGGCCTGATCCTTGACGTGCGCGGCAACCCGGGCGGTCTGCTGGTGGAGACCGCGCAGACGGCCGACCTGTTCCTCGACGGCGGGACGATCCTCGCGCAGGTCGATCGCGACGGGAACGAGCAGGTCTTCACCGCGGAACCGGGCACACTGACGGACCTGCCAGTCGCGATCGTGCAGGACGAGTTCTCCGCCTCCGGCTCCGAGCTGCTGGCGGCGGCGCTGCAGGAGAACGGCCGCGCGATCGTCGTCGGCGCGTCCTCCTTCGGTAAGGGCACCGTCAGCCAGGCCGTGGAGCTCAGCAACGGCGGCGCCGTCTACGTCTCGTTCGCCCGCTGGCTCACCCCCGATCGCAATCTGATCGAGGGCCGCGGCGTGCTTCCTGACATCGAGGTGGAACTGACCGCCGAGGACATCGAGGCGCGGCGCGATGTCGCGCTCCATCGGGCGATCGATGTGTTGCGCGCGCAGGTCGCGGCGAGGACCGCACTCCCCGTGTAGTTATGTAGCCTGAGCACCCCTCCCCACCCGGCACATGGTTTCCGCGGGCGCGGTGATGCCGGGGTTACCCGCAGGCCCCTGCGATCCGGGCGGCTCACCGTGGCAGTGATAGACTTGAGGCGTCCCCGTGGGATCCGGGATCAGACCGGCGCGAGGAGCCCAGCATGAACTCAAACGCGGCTCGTAACGCTCTCGTCGCGGTGCTCTCGGCCGTGATCGGCGCGCTGCTGATCGCGGCCGGCTTCCTCGCCGCCGTCATCGTCTTCGACGATGGCGACGAGGTCGCGACCCCCGCCGCGGTCGCCGAGGTCACCGCGACGCCCGTGGCGGACACCCCTCCGACGCCGGATACGAGCGTCGTCGACGGCGGCGTCGATATCCACGCCGGGATCTTCGAGGAGATCGTCGACATCCTCGCCGAGGACTTCGTCGAACCGGAGCGCATCGACCGCCAGTACCTCCTCGAAGGTGCGATCGGCGGCATCTTCACCGCGCTCAACGACCCGCACTCCACCTACATCGACCCGCAGACGTTCGCGGTCTCGCGCAGCGACTTTTCCGGCGCCTTCCAGGGTATCGGCGCGACGATCGCGCAGCAGGACAACTACGTCGTGATCGTGACGCCGCTGCCCGGCACGCCTGCCGAGCGCGCCGGCATCCAGTCCGGCGACATCATCCTCGAGGTCGACGGCGAGTCGGCCGAGGGCTGGAGCGTGGAGAAGGCGGTGCTGCGCATCCGCGGCCGCACCGGCACCACCGTCGAGCTGCTCGTCCGGCACGCCGACGGCACAGAGGAACTGATCCCGATTACGCGCGACGAGATCCTCGTGGCCTCGGTGGGCACCTCGCCGCCGGGCGGCGTGCTCAAGGACGGCGACGACAACGAGGTCACGGACCTCGCCTACATCCGCATCCGCACCTTCACCGCGCGCACGCCGACCGAGCTGCGGCGCGCGATCGAGGCGGCCCCCGATGCCAAGGGGCTGATCCTCGACCTGCGAAGCAACCCGGGCGGCCTGCTCGTGGAGACCGCGCAGACGGCCGACCTGTTCCTCGATGGCGGCACGATCCTCGTGCAGGTCGATCGCGACGGAAACGAGCAGATCTACAACGCGCAGTCGGGCATGGTCACGGATATTCCGGTGGCGATCCTGCAGGACGAGTTCTCCGCCTCCGGCTCCGAGCTGCTGGCGGCGGCGCTGCAGGAGAACGACCGCGCGATCGTGGTCGGCTCGCCCTCCTTCGGCAAGGGCACCGTCAGCCACGCCCGCGACCTCAGCAACGGCGGCGCCGTCTACGTCTCGATTGCCCGCTGGCTGACGCCCGATCGCAACCTGATCGAGGGCCAGGGCGTTACTCCCGACATAGAGGTGGAACTGACCGTCGAGGACATCGAGGAGCGGCGCGATGTGGCGCTCTATCGGGCGATCGACGCGCTGCGCGCACAGGTCGAGGCGCAGAGCTCAGCTAGCTCGTAGTTATGTAACCTGAGCGCCACCCTCCCCGGCCCGGCGCACGGTTCGCGGGCACGGTGACGCCGCGGAGCAGCGCCATGGCGAAGAAGCGATCACGCGGGCAGCGCAAGGCTCGAGACGGCGGCGCCGTCGCGACAAACCGCCGCGCCCGCTACGACTACGATCTCACGCAGAACACCGAGGCCGGTATCGTCCTCACCGGCTCCGAGATCAAGTCGATCCGCAGTGGCCAGGCCAACATCGCCGAGGGCTTCGGGCGCTTCCAGCGGAGCGAGTTGTGGCTTTATAATGTACACATCGCTCCGTACGCGGCTGCGCGTGAGAACCACGAGCCGACGCGTCCGCGAAAGCTGCTGCTGCATCGCAGCCAGCTCGAGCGGCTGGAGCGAGCGCTGCGCGAGCAGCCCGGCACGACGATCGTCCCGCTGCGGCTCTACCTGACCCGCGGGCTGGCGAAGGTCGAGATCGGGCTCGGTCGCGGCCGTCGCAGCTACGACAAGCGGCAGGCGATCGCGACACGCGAGGCCGAGCGGACGATGCAGCGGGCGCTGCGCAGGGAACTGCGCTGAGCCGGCGGCAGCGAAGGCGAGGCCGGACGTGGGCGGCGTGACAGAACCGTGGGGACGATAGGAGTCGACAGGAGTTTACGGACACGGATTGCGGGCCGAGGCGCCACCACCCTCGTTAAACAGGTGGCAAACCGTAACTGGCGAAAAAGAACTCGCCCTCGCCGCCTAACCAGGCGGTGACGTCGCCCCCGGGCTCAGCCCGGCAGACCGGGAGGCGGCGACGATACGCCGGGCTGCAACCGCGAAGACGCGCCACAGGTCTCGCGGCCAAGATTACTGGGGCTGGCCGGCCCACCCCTCGTCGGTGAAGGCAGGCCGGTGAGACCTTCTCACCGACTACGCCCGTAGTAGATTCGTGACGGCCGCTCTCTGGACGGGGAGTTCAATTCTCCCCCGTCTCCACCACAACAATACCGCCGGGCGACCAGCGTCGATCCCGGATCTGTAGGGCTGTTCATCCCAGCCGAAGGTCGGCGGCTGCGTGCCGCCATGGGACAGCGTGAACGGGCCGCCGCTCTCTCAGCCCCGCGCCGTGCGCTACGCGAGTCCTCGGGTGGCTCTGTCCTCGCGGGTGACGGCTATGACTGCGCCACGGGCCGGAACCTGGGTAGCGCGATCTCATCGGAGACGTCTTCGAACACCACCTCCACGGGCATCCCGATGTAGACGTCCGCCGGGTCGCCGTCGACGACGTTGGTGGTGAGGAAGAGCCCCTCATCGAGGCGGACGACTCCGAACACGTACGGGACGTCTTCCGTCCACTCCACGCTCGGAGCCTGGTGGTGGATGCTGAACGTGTAGACCTCGCCCTTGCCGCTCAACGGCACCCAGTCGTAGTTGTCCAGCGACGTGCAATCAGGGTTGTGGCAGACGCGGCTCGGGTACATCCAGAGGTGGTTGCAGGCGCGACATTGCTGTGCCTTCAGCACATGCTGGCGGCATCCATCCCAGTAGGGCCGGGAGACCAGCGAGGGTACCGGAATCGGCTTGAGGTATTCGGCCATCTGAGTCGCTCCCCTAGTCCCGTGCCAGGATCGTGCAGCCGTAGTTGCTCATGGGTCCGGACACGCTGCCCACCACGGCCAGCTGCGCGTCCTGCACCTGGCGTGGCCCGGCCTCGCCGCGCAGCTGCTCGACCGCCTCGGTCTGGAACATCACCGTCGAACCGACGCCGGTTTGACCCAGGTTCAGCATGCCGCCGTTCGTGTTGACGGGAAGCTCGCCGCCCAGCTCCAGACGGCCCCCTTCGGCGAACGGCCCGGCCTCCCCCTTCGCGCAGAAGCCGAAGTCCTCCAACTGCATCAGGACGGTCATGGTGAAGCTGTCGTACAGCTCCGCGAGGTCGATGTCGCTCCGCTCCACCCCGGCTTCGCCGAAGGCCTGGTCGGCTGCCTCCCTGCCGTTGGTCCGGATCAGGTCGTGGCCATCCTCCCAGCCCGTGCAGAGCGCTCCGATGTGGTAGCCGGAGTGATACTGGCCGACTCCCAGCATCCAGACCGGCGGATGCTTCAGATCCCGCGCGCGCTCGGCGGTCGTGAGGATGTAGGCGTCGGAGCCGCCGCCGGTCGGGTAGCAGCAGTCGAGGATGTGAAATGGCTCGCAGACGTAGCGGGAATTCAGGACATCGTCGACCGTCACGACTTGTGGCAGCAGGGTCTTCGGGTACAGCGCGCCGTGCTTGCTGGACGCGACCTTCACGGCCGCCAGCTGTTCGGCCGTCGTCCCGTACTCGTGCATGTGGCGCTGGGCGTGCAGGGCGTAGAAGCCCGGCGCGCCCAGCGGGCCGTTGATGACGTCGAACTCCCAGCTGAAGTGGTGCTGCCCCTGCATGTAGGTGCCGGGCTGTGTGGCTCGTTCCGAGGCCCGGCCGCGGGCGCCGCCACCACCGCCGACCACCAGGACATAGTTGACCTCGCCCGACAGCAAGGCCCAGGTAGCCAGCTTATTCGCCACCGCGGCCGCTACCCCGCCGTTGGTGATGGCCAGGCACAGCGGCTTGGCCCTGCCGCTCATGCCCAGGTTCTCCCCAAGGCGATAGGCGATCTTCACGTCCTCGCTGTGTTCGCAGACGAGGATGCCGTCGATGTCGCGCTTGCTGAGGCCGGCGTCGGCGATGGCCAGCGCGGCGGCCTCGGCGTGGTAGCTGATGGCCTCATGGCCGGTGACCCCTCGGGGCTGATAGACGGTGCCGCCGACCCCTACAACCGCGATCTCTCTTTGACCCTGCGCCATCGAAACCTCCAATGAGGAGCTGCCGCGTTCCTCGATCTCCTACGCGGATCAGAATCCCCGGCGCCGAGTGGCGCTGAGGGTGCTGATCGGGCATGCCGTCCGCAGTATGAGCGCTCGCTCATACTGCCGTTTGTTTTAGAGGTCTGGCCGCAGCGGCGTCAAGGCCCGGATCCGACACGCTTGGCGCTCTGCCGTCGCCCGCGAGCAGGCTGCCCCCGCTACGCCTTGATGCCGTGGTCCTCCGCAAAGGCGCGCGACGGTACGCCGCGTCCGTTGTATTCCCCGGCGCCGTGGGTCGCCAGGTACGCCACAACCTCGCCGCCCAACCGTGTGGAGTTCGGCTGCGAGACGTCGATCGCCAGGCGCGACCGGGTCCGCTCCGCCCGCGAGACCGCCAGCTGCACTCGCTCCGTCATGACGAGCCCGGGCCAGAGCGACACCGCCTGCACGTTCGTCTGGCGCAGCTCGTAGGCGATGCTCTCGGTCGCCTTGTCCAGGGCCGCCTTGGTGACGGCGAGCCACAGCGGCACGGGGCGTCCGCCCCCGGGCGGGCCACCGCTCACATGGACGATCAGCCCGGAGTCCTGGCGGCGCATGTGTGGCACCACGGCGCGCGCCAGGACGACGGCTCCGCGCACGGTCACCTGCCAGGGGCGGTCCAGCAGTGTGGGCGGCAGCTCCCAGAAGTGGCGGGGCTCCATGTAGGTCGGGGGTGTCAGGTCGTCGCTGGGACCGGAGAGGGTGCTGCAGACGCTGATGTCCACGCGTCCGTGATCGCCGATCACATCGTTCACCACGCCGAGGACCGCTCGCTCGTCCGTCACGTCCAGCTCGTACGGCTTCGCCCAGCCGCCGGCGTCCTCGATCGTGGCCACCGTCGAGTGGATGCTCCCGGGCCTGTCTTCGCTCTGCTCCGCCGTTGTCCGGCCGCACACCGCGACGAAGGCGCCGCGCTCGGCCAGCACGCGGGCGATGCCACGGCCGATGCCGCGGCTGCCCCCCACAACGATCGCTACCGCTCCCTCGAGTTCCATGACCAGAGTCCCATCCGCCGATCCGCTGCAGCTCCGCCGCGGTGCCCGTCCTCGCCCCTGGCGCGATCGGTGTGGAGATTCGTTGTCCGCCGACTACACCGCGGGAGGTACTATAACGCGCGACATGCCCTCCGAAGAGTCAAGCCAATCCCCGCCATCACGCGGCGAGCCGGCGCCGGTCGCAACGGAGGCCGGCGCACTGGCCGGCGTCCTGGTCGTCGACGTCAGCCAGGGCGTGGCCGGCGGCTACGCCGGCCGGCTGCTCGCGGACCTCGGCGCGGAGGTCGTGAAGGTCGAGCCGCCGTCGGGCGACAGCCTTCGCGCCCTCGGACCGTTCCCCGGCGACAGACCGGACCTCGAGGCCGGCGGCCTCCACCTCGCGCTGAACGCCGGCAAGCGCTCGCTCGTGCTCGACCTCGAGTCCCTCGCCGACCGGGAGCGCTTCCGCACGCTGGCAACGCAGGCCGACATCCTGCTCGAAAACGCCGGCCCCGGGGTGATGGAGGGCCGGGGACTCGGGCCGGACGCGCTGCTCGAGGCCAATCCGGAGCTTGTCTACGCCTCACACTCTGCGTTCGGCCTGACCGGGCCCTACGCGCAACGCGCCACGAGCGAGATCGTCAACTGGGCGATGGGCGGCTACATGTACTTCGGCGGCGACCCCGGACGGTCGCCGCTGATGGTGCACGGCCACCAGGCGGAACTGCACGCGGGCATGCAGCTCGCCGCGGGGGCGCTGGCGGCGCTCTGGCACGCGCGCCGCAGCGGCGCCGGTCAGCAGCTCGAGGTCTCAACCCTCGAAGCGATGCTGAACGCGCACGTCTGGCTCACGACCATGTGGACGCACGAGGGCCTGATCCAGTCTCGCGAGCCCTCGATGCTCGTCCCCTGCGCCGACGGCCAGGTGATCTGGATGGGGATGCGCAATCTCGACATCTTCGTGCTGATCGAGCGCCCGGAGCTGCTCGACGACCCGCGCTGGGACACGATCGAAGGCTGGCGAGGCGCGATACCGGAGATTCGCGCCCTCTTCGCGGAGTGGGCGCGTGACCACTCCGGCGCCGATATCTGCGAGCGGGGGCAGGCGCTGCGGTTGGCGATCACGCGGGTCAGCACGGTGGAGGAACTCTCGAACTCGCGGCAGCTCCGGGCGCGGGGCTGGTGGCGAGAGACGCCCCACCCGGAGCTCGGCGCCCTGCTCCTCCCCGGTCCGCCGTGGCTGATGTCCGGCACGCCCGCCGGTCCACGGGCCGCGGCGCCTCGCCTCGACGCCGACGCCGGGTACGTGCCTCCTCCTCGCGAGCGAACGGAGTCGCGGCGAGGCGACCCGGACACACTGCCCCTCGAGGGGATCAGGGTCCTGGAGATCACGGGCAACTGGTCGGGACCGCTCACCGGCAGGCACTTCGGAGACCTCGGGGCGGAGGTGGTGAAGGTCGAGCTCGCGCGCCGGCCCGCCACCCGCGTCGGCCACCCGGCGGGGGGAGAAGGCTGGGAGACGTTCTACAACCGGTCCGGCTACTTCAACCTCTTCAATCGCAACAAGCGCGACCTCTGCCTCGACCTCGCAACCGACGGCGGCCGCGAGATCTTCCTGCGACTCGTCGAGGATGCCGACGTCGTGCTCGAGAACAACAGCGCGCGTGTCTTCCCCCAGCTCGGCCTCGGCTACGAGGCGCTTGCGAAGCGCAATCCACGCGTGGTGATGTGCTCGATCTCGGGCTTCGGCGCCAGCGGGCCGGAGCGGGACTACCTGGCGTTCGGCTCGAACATCGAGGCCTCGTGCGGGCTGGTGTCGCAGACCGGGTACAGCGACGGCGTTCCCCACGGTACGGGCTCGTACTACGCGGATCCGATCACCGGGGGGCACGCCACCGTGGGCATCCTCGCCGCGCTGCTCGCGCGCGAGCGCACGGGCAACGGGCAACGTCTGGACATGGCGCTGCAAGAGTCGGCGGCGGCGTTCATGACCGAGTCGATCATGGACTACCGGCTGAATGGCCGGGTCGCGCGGCCGCGCGGGAACCGCTCGCCGCGGATCGCACCGCAGGGCGCCTATCGCTCGCTCGGGACCGACTGCTGGCTCGCGCTCGGCATCGAGACGGACGATCAGTGGCGGGCGCTCTGCGCGGCAATCGAGCGACCCGACCTCGCCGAGCGCTTCCCCACGCGCGAAGCACGCCTCGGAGCCCAGGACGAGATCGACGCGGCGATCGAAGCCTGGTCGGAGACGCGCAATCACAACCGCGCCGCCGAGCTGCTGCAGGAGGCTGGCGTCCCCGCGGGGCCGGTGCTGGCGAACTGGGAGATCGTGAGCGACCCGCACCTCTATGAGCGCGGCTACTTCGTCGATATCGTGCATCCCGACACCGGGCACCAGCGCTGGGACGGCTTCCCGTGGCGGCTCTCGCGGACCCCGGCACGCGTTCGCCGGCCGTCCCCCCTCTTCGCGGAGCACAACGACGAGATCCTGGGCGAGCTGGGGCTCAGCCCGGAGGAGATCGGGCGCCTGCGCGACGAAGCGGTGATCGCCGACGAGCCTGACTACGCCTGACGGCCCGCCGTGCAGTGAGGTCGGGCCGGACCCGCTCGACGCCGGCGCGCCGACGTTCCCTATAATCCAATCGCGCTCGTAATCGAGCGCGGCCTCAGCAGCCGCAGACCGGAATCGGAGCGACCCGCAATGCCAGAGCGTGACTACAGCGACATCCTGACGATCAAGAGCGAGCGCCACGGGATCGTGCAACTCAACCGCCCGGAGAAGATGAACGCGCTCAGCCACAACATGCGCGCCGAGCTCTTCGACGCGCTCAAGGACTTCGAGGCCGACCCGGACGTACGCGTGATCATCATCCGCGGCTCGGGCCGCGCCTTCAGCGCGGGCTACGACCTCGCGGGCATCTCGGAGACGGACCCGGAGCGTGACTACATCGACAGGCGGAGCGAGATGCCGGCCGTGGGGCCGATCCATCCGGGGCAGGGCCAGTGGCCGCAGCACCTGCTCAGCGGCTACTGGCAGATCTGGGAGCTCACCAAGCCGGTGATCGCGCAGGTCCACGGCTATTGCCTCGCGGGCGCGACGGAGCTCGCGACGATGTGCGACCTCATGGTCGTGGCCGAGGACGCGCAGATCGGCTACCCGCCGGTCCGTGCCATGACCAGCGTCGACATTGCCTACCCCCCGTGGCACATGCCGATGCGCAAGGCCCGGGAGTTGCTGTACACCGGCGACCCGCTCTCCGGGAAGGAGGCGGCCGAGATCGGCTGGGCGAATCGCGCGTTCCCCATCGACGAACTCGCCGCGGGGACCGAGGCATTCGCCGAGCGCATTGCGTTGATCGACAGCCCGATGCTGCAGATGACGAAGCGCCAGCTGAACCGCGCCTACGAGGTCATGGGCATCCGCACCGCGCTCGCGGTCGGCGGCGACATCCAGACGCTGAGCTCAGTGCGCCCGGGCGGTGGGGAGTTCGGCCGCATCTCGCGCGAGCAAGGCCTGGCCGCGGCGCTTGCCTGGCGCGACGGCCCATTCGGTGACTACGGGTCGGCGCCGGAGGGCGCGCCGCGTCCCAGCGCCGCAAATTGGTAGCCGGCGAGGGCTGCGCCGCCTCGCCGCTGCCCGTTCGGCGTGAACGCGGGTGGAGTTGACCCCGTGCTGATCGGCCTGATCTCGGACACGCACCAGCCCTCGGAACAACGAACCCTCTGGGACGAGGTGTACACGGCGTTCGAGGGCGTCGACCTGATCCTCCACGCCGGAGACGTCGTGCACCCGATGGTGCTCGACTGGCTGGAGGAGATCGCGCCGGTGCTGGCTGCGCGAGGCAACAACGACGTGGGCTGGCAGGATCTCCGCATGAAGGACCTGCAGCTACTCGACATCGAGGGGCTGCGACTCGCGATGGTGCACGACATGGAGCCCGAGACCCGACCGATCGAGGAGCTGCGCCGGCGCGATCTGGGAGACGAGCACGCCGACATCCTGGTGACGGGTCACACACACTTCGAACGGATCGACTACCGGGACGGGGTGCTGCAGATCAACTCGGGGAGCCCGACGCTCCCGCACCTCTGGTCCACTCGCCTCGGGACGGTCGGGCTGATCGAGGTGGACGGGGACAAGCTGGAAGCGCAGATCCTCCGTCTCGGCCAGACCGAGGGACGGGAGAACCCCGGTATCGAGTACCGCTTCACGCGCGAGACCGGCGTGATCTGCCTGGGGTAGCGCGTGGCGGTCGCCAGCGCCGGCGCGCGGATCGAGGTGACCTCGAAGTCGCTGCCGCTCGCACCGCATCGCGAGATCACCCCGGTGTCGCTACATTGGCGCCGGGACGCGACGGAAGGTCGGTGCGGGATGCGTGTTGCTGTACTGGGCGGAAGCGGCTTCATCGGGACGCGCGTGATGCGCCGGCTCGTGGAGCATGGGCACGAGGTCCACTGCATGGACATCGCGCCGGATACTCCGGCGCTCGACCCGCTGCGTGACCGGATCCGGATCATGCGCGGCGACATCACCCTCATGGACGACGTCTTCGAGGCGCTCGTGTCGAGCAAGCCCGACCGCGTCCTCAACCTCGCGTACACCCTCGGCCAGTCGGAGGGCGACCCGCACCCGCAGGTGCGGTTGAACATCCTCGGGATGGACAACTGCTTCGAGGCGTCCCGCATCCTCGGCATCCGGCGGGTGGTCTACGCGAGCTCACTCGCCGTCTATGGCGCGCAGCACCTGCACGGCCAGCACCACGTGACCGAGGACGAAGCGCGGCTCGGTACGAGCCTCTACGCGGTCTCCAAGATCTTCAACGAGCACCAGGCCGACTGGTACAACCGCGCCTACGACATGGCCATCACCGGCGTGAGGCCCGCGAACATCACGGGCCCCGACAAGGTCCGGGGCTCGATGAACCACGTGCAGTGCCAGGTGCTGCCGGCACGCAACGAGCCCGTCCACTTCCCCCACCGCGACATGATGACGCTGCCGCTCCACGTCGAGGACATCGCCGAGGTCTTCCTGCGCGTGACGCTCGCCGAGGAGACGCACTACTCGATCTACAACTCGGGTGGGGAATCGCTGAACATGGGCGAGCTCGCCGACCTCGTGCGCGAGTTCCTGCCCGAGGCGGAGATCACCTTCGAGGAGGACGAGGGCGGGCGCGATCTCTCGAGCCTCTACCTGATGGACAACTCGCGGCTCGTCGAGGAGTTCGAGGTCCAGTACGCGCCGTTCCGGCAGCGCGTCATGGAGACGATCAACGACGTCCGGCTCGGGGAAGGGCTGCCCCCGGTCGGCTAGGCTATTCGTCCTCCGGAAGCAGTACGACGCGTACGTAGCGGTCCTCGGGCAGGTAGCGCCGGGCCGCGGCCGCGACCTGCTCCAGGGTCAGCGCCTCCAACCACTCATCGAAGCGGTTGATCTCCGCGAGCGGCTCGCCCCGCTGGGTGGCCGTAAGGATCCCACTCAGCCAGAACCCGTTGTCACGCAGCTGTTCCTCGCGTGAGGTACGCAGCAGTTCCTTGACCGTGTCCAGGTATCTCTGCTCACCCCCGGCGCGCAGCCATTCCAGTTCGACCGCTACCTCCGCCGCAAGCTCCTCCGCACGGGAAGGGTCACTCCCGAAGATGATGGCGACCTGGTACTCGGGATCCGGGAGCGGCCTCAAGCCGGCGCTGACGCTGATGCTGTACGTGCCGCCGAGCTGTTCCCGCACTCGCTCGCGCAGGCGGATCCCCAGCACCTCGCCGGCCACCCGAAGCGTCAGCGCTTCCTGACCGCTCCACTCCGCATCTCCGGCGAACACCCACACCGTGTTCGCGCGCGGTTCGATGCCGCTGCGCACGACGAGGTCCTCGATGCCCGGTGGTGGATCGACCCCGACGTCCCGCCACTGCTCGGCACGCCCGGTGGTCGGCAGGCTGGCCAGGTAGGTCGCGGTCAACGAGCGAAGCTCATCCCAGTCGAAGGCGCCCACGAACACGAAGGTCGCGTCGCCCAGATCGGCAAACCGGTCGGCGAACACCGCTTCCGCACGCTCCAGGCTGAGTTCCTCCAGTTGTTCGAGGCTCAGCGGACGGCGCCGGAAGTGATTCTGGCTCAGCACCGTGTTCACGGTGTCGAAGAGGACTGCGTCCGGCTGGGTGGGGCGAGTTTCGGCGGCGCTGCGCAGCCGTGCCTCGTAGGTCGAGAAGTAGGCCGGATCGAGCCGCGGGTCGGTCGCATACAGCGTGATCAGCTGGAAGAGGGTCTCGAGGTCGTCCGGAGATGCGCTGCCGTTCAGGCCCTCGGACAGTTCCCTGATATAGGGGGACACTCCGACCCTCTTGCCGGCGAGCAGCTTGTCCAGGGTGACGCTGTCGTGCAGGCCGACGCCGCTGCCGGAAACCAGCGTGGCGGCGTACAGGGCGGAGACATGGTCCGCGTCGGCGACCAGCGAGTGCCCCCCCGGGCTGAAGGCGCTGAAGCGCACTTCGTCATCGCGGAAGTCGGTCTGCTTGGCGATGACGGTGATGCCGTTCGAGAGCGTCCAGCGCATGGCATCGATGGACTCGACGTGCTCTTCCCCGGTGATGCTCCCCGGAGTCGGGAGTGTCGCCAGCAGCGGGACATCGTCGAAGCTGTCCGTGTACGGCTCCACCGTCAGTGCGTCGGCGCCCTCGAGCTGTGTCCGCAGCGCCGCGGCCAGCGCACTGCCTCCGGTCGGGTCGATCGCCTCGGGCCCCAGGACCAGCAGCACCGTGTTCCCGGGCTCCGTCCAGAAGTCCGCCGAGTCGTCGACCTCCGCCAACGAGACCTGCGGCAGCAGTTGCTGATACAGCGCCCACTCGGCCTCGATACCGGGAACCGGGGCGCCGCTGAGGAAGTGGTTCCTGTACGAAGCGGCCAGCTGGCCGGAGCGCTGCTGGTCCCGTTGCGTGTACACGCGCTCCACCGAGCTCAGCAGGTTGACCTTCTCTCGAGCCAATTCGCTGTCGGTAAAGCCATGCTGTCCGGCGCGCTGCAGCTCCTCCAGCAAGGCCGCGAATCCGCGCTCGACGCTGTCCTGCTCCACCAGGATCGAGAAGGTCAGGATGTCCAGTGGCTCGACGAACGAAGAGCGTCCGGTTGCAGACAGCAGGTAAGGGGGATCGGCGACCTGGCCCCGCTCGAACAGCCGCCCGTTCAGCATCATGAAGGCAAGCCGTTCCGCCACAACGCGCCGGAATGCCGCCAGGTTCTGGCCGGTTGCGGGAGCAACCTTGCGGACCAGAGTCAGCTGGGTCACGGGCGCCTCGGGATCGGTGAACACGTCGATGAGCGGAGCGTCGTTGTCAGCGATGTCGAAGCTCGGCCGGCTGGCCGGATCCGCGACGGCGGCCCGCTCTTGCGAGGCCTCGCCCTCCGGCGGCGGCGCGAAGTGCTGTCTCACCTTCGCCTCGATCAGATCCGTATCGAAGTCACCCACGGCGACCACGGCCATCAGCTCAGGCCTGTACCAGCGCTCGTAGTACGCCCTCAACTGCTCCACGGGTGCGGTCTCGATGACCTCGGTGAGGCCAATCGGGCCCCGCTCGGCGTAGCGGGAGGAGCCGAAGAGCAGCGGGAACAGGTTGGTCTGGAAGCGAGAGCCGAACCCCTGGAAGAGGCGCCACTCCTCCAGGATCACCCCGCGCTCCAGCTCTACCTCGTCGGGCGACAACGTGATTGCGTAGGCCCAGTCGCTCAGAATCTGGAACGCGGTCTCGAGGATCTCGGGGTCGTCGGTCGGAATCTCCAGGAAGTACATCGTGGAGTCGTAGCCGGTCGAGGCGTTCAGGTCGGCGCCGAAGGTGCTGCCGATCGACTCGAGGTAGTCGACGATCTGCTGCTTGGCGAAGCGCTCCGTCCCGTTGAAGGCCATGTGCTCGACGAAGTGGGCCAGCCCGCGCTGCTCATCCTCTTCGAGGATGGAGCCCGCCTTCACCACCAGCGAGAGTTGCGCCCGGTTGCGCGGCTCCTCGTTGTGCGTGATGTAGTAGGACAGGCCATTGCTGAGGGTGCCCCGGACCACCGCGGGATCGAAGGGCAGAGGATCGTCGGGCCTCGATACCGTCGGCGCGGGGGTGGGCGTCGCCGTGGGAACCGGCGACGGCGTGGGCGTCGCCGCGGGTTCCGGAGTCGGGGTGGGCGTCGCCGTGGGAACCGGAGTCGGGGTGGGCGTCGCCGTGGGAACCGGAGTCGGGGTGGGCGTCGCCGTGGGAACCGGAGTCGGGGCGGGCGTCGCCGTGGGAACCGGAGTCGGGGCGGGCGTCGCCGTGGGAACCGGAGTCGGGGCGGGCGTCGCCGTGGGAACCGGAGTCGGGGCGGGCGTCGCCGTGGGAACCGGAGTCGGGGTGGGCGTCGCCGCCACCGGCGTGGCCGCGGCCGTGGGCGCCGGAGTCGGCGCGGGCGAAGGATCGGAGGTGCAGGCCGCCAGCACGACCGACACGAGCGTGACGATGAGAACGGCTACCACTGACCTCAGACGTGAGTTCATCGGTCCCGTCTCGTTGTGTCCGTCCTACGCCGGGAAGAGCCCGATCGAGGAGATCCCGGTGCGGAGGCGTGCTGTCGGCATCTTCCCCGACCGGCCGTCTACGCGCAGCCCGGTGGACGACCGGGGAGGCGCCGGCGCCGGTGCGGGGAGAACTCGCCCGTGCGGAAGCGTTACCCCCGCTCGGCTAGCTGTAGTTCCCACGAACGTTGTTTACAGGCGTGAGGCGGGGACAGCCCCGCCGATACCGCCGTGTGGCCGGCGAGCATTGTAGCGGTAGAGCCAGCGCGGGAGCTGGTGCAGCCGCTCGGCGTTGGAGCGGTAGGGGCGGGCGTAGGCCCACTCGTTCTGCAGGATCTGGATGAAGCGCTCGGCCTTGCCGTTGGTTTGCGGGCGGTAGGGCCGGGTGTGCCGCAGTTCCACGCCAGCGGCGGCAGCCACGCGGCGGAAGTCGCCGGAGACGGTGTAGACCTTCGCGTTGTCCGTGAGCACGCCGCGCACGCGCACGCCGCGGCGGCCGAAGGCGGCGAGCGCCTGCTCGAGGAAGGCGGCGCAGCTGGGGCCGCGCTCGTCGGGCAGGGCGGCGACGTAGGCGTAGCGGCTGTGGTCGTCGACGGCGACGTGGAGGTAGTCGAGGCCGCGGGTGCGCGGGGTCCGGGCGGAGCGCCCGCGCACGCGGTGTCCGCCGCCCTCGGGGATGCGGCCCAGCTTTTTCACGTCGATATGCAGCAGGTCGCCGGGGGCGGGGTGCTCGTAGCGGACCACCGCGCGGGTGACGCGGTGCAGCCGGTCGAGGCGGTTGAGACCGAAGCGCCTGAGCACGGCGTAGACGGTGGAGCGGGCGATCCCGAGCGCCCAGGCAATGCGGTGCGGCCCGAACCCCTGGCTGCGGCGCACGGCGCAGATGCGCTGCTCGAGCGCGGCTGCGGTGCGGCGCGGGTTGGAACGCGGAGCGGAGCTGCGGTCGCGGAGCCCGGCCGCACCCTCCTCCCGGTAGCGGCGCCACCACTTGGCGACCGTCGCACGAGAAACCCGGAAGCGCCGCGCAACCTCCGCCTGCGACCAGCCGGCCTCGACCTCCAGAACCAGCTCCAGCCGGGTGGCCGGAGTCAGACGCGCGTTAGGATGTGCCACGAGAGGCTCCTCTCCTGCTACTGGTGCGTTCGTCACACACACACAGCAGCAGGCGGAGCCCCTCACCTGCAACAACCTACGTGGGAACTACAGCTAGCGCGGTGGCCGTGAGGCTGCGGCGACCCTGCTGCGCTCACGCTCCTCGGAAGCGCGGGCGGACGCGTCCCCGCCGCTTCCCTCCGGCCAGCCGACGATGCCGGTGTCCTTGAAGCGCTCGATCTCGGCGGGTGTGTAGCCCAGCTCGGCGAGGATCTGCCGCGTGTGCTCGCCCGGCTCGCAGGCGGCGCGGATGGTCGACGGGGCGCTGTCGAGGGTGACGATCGGTCCGTGACGCCAGTACTCGCCGAAGGTCGGATGGCTGACCCGGACGGTGAAGCCGAGCTCACGGTTCGCTTCCTCGTTCACGGCGAACTCGGCGACGTTCGCGGCGTCGGCGCGCACGCAGGCGACGTCGCGGGCGGCGAGGTCGCGCTCCCACTCGCCGGAGCTGCGGGTCAGGAACACGTCGGCGAGGGCGGCGGCGAGCGCGTCGCCGTGCTCCTCCCGCGCCTCGGGGCCCTCGAAGCGAGGGTCCGCGAGCCACTCCTCGCGCCCGAGCTCGGCGCAGAGCGCGCGCCACTCGTGCTCGAACGGGGCAGCGAGGAACACCCAGGCGTCGTCGCTGGTGCGGTAGAGGCGGTAGAGCGGCCCCTGCCCGAGCAGCTCGCCGTCGGGCTGCCGGCGCCGCGGAATGCCGGGCCCGCGCACGGCGCCATCGGCGTTGGCATACAGGTTCGAGGCGATCATCGTCGTCAACTGGTACTGGCCGACGCCCAACTCCTCGGCGGCGCGGAGTCCGAGCAGCAGGCTGCTCCCGAGGCCGAGAGCCGCGTTGACGTCGGGGTTGCCCTCGTTCGCGTTCTGCAGGCGCCACGCCTTCCGCTTCAGCGCGTCCATCGGCAGCTCGGCGTCGTCGGCGTGCAGCTCGCTCGGTGGCATCTGCTGGATCGCGCCGCCGCCGAGCGCTCCCGCAATCGGGTGCATCGCCGGCTTGTACGAGTACGGGCCGGAGTCGCCGTAGGAGGCGCCGTAGTGGTAGACGACCCGCGGGTTGAGCTGCCGCGCCTGCTCGTAGCCGATGCCGAGCCGCTCGGCGACGCCGGGGCGGAAGTTGTGCATGACGACATCCGCCTGCCGCAGCAGCCGGTGCACGATCTCCTGACCCTGCGGTGTCTTGAGGTTGACGCCGATGCTCTCCTTGCCCGCCGTGGTCTTGAAGAACAGCATCCCGCCCGCCGTGTACCTGCTCACCTCGCCCTCGGGTGGCTCGACCTTGATCACGCGCGCCCCGAGGTCGGCGAGCAGGGCGCTCCCGAACGGCGTCGCGTAGAAGGTCGAGAAGTCGACGACCAGGATCCCGTCGAGGGGCGCCGCCGGCGCCCGCCCGGGTTCCCCGGACGCCGTCGCGGCCCAGCTCCCGGAGTCGACGCCGTTGGCCGAGCCGAGCTGCGGGGCCCCTCGGCTGGGAGCGGCCGGTGTCTCCGTCTGCCGGACGATCGGGCCTACCTGCTCGACGCCGTCGATCTCGATGATGTGCTCGTTGTGCCGGACCTGCGGGTGATCGAACGCGTCGCTCGCCTCGAAGAAGGGCTCGACGGCGAGGTCGCGCTCGGCGTCGAAGATCGGCTGCCACTCGGCCCAGGTCTTCTCGCGCACGCGATCGAGGACGGCCTCCCAGACGCCCTCGCTATCCTCGGGCTCCTTGAGTGCGGGGAGGTCGACGTAGCGCGGGTCGGAGTAGAGGTCCGTCAGGCCGAGGGCGTTCATCTGCGCCATGAAGAGGTGCGGCAGGGTGTTCGCGAACTGCAGCCAGACGCCGTCCTTCGTGACCGCCGTGAGGTAGTTCGGGCGCGGGATCTGGTGCTGGATCGCACCCCAGGAGCTCAGCCGATCGGCGGCCAGCGGGTCGACCGAGGCCGCCTGCATGGCGTACCAGCGGATCATGTCGTAGGCGCTGTTGCCCTGGAGCAGGCTCGTCTCAACATGCGTGCCTCGATGCGTCTGGCGGCGCACATGCAGCGCGGCGAGGATGCCCTGGAGCGCCGCATGCAGCGCGCCGTAGCCCGCGGACGGCACCGCGGCGAACGCCGGCCCGCCGCGGTCGGGGACCAGGCTCGCGAACTCGAGCATGCGTCCGGTCTTCGCCGAGACGATGCCCTCGTAGCCCTTCAGCTGCGCCCACGGACCGCGCGCTCCGAAGCCGCTGATCGAGGCGTAGACGAGGCTTGGATTGAGCTCGCGGGCCTCTTCGTAACCGAGGCCGAGGCGCGTCATCACGCCGGGCCGGAAGTTCTCGATCAGCACGTCTGCCGAGGCGACGAGTTCGCGGGCGGCGGCGCGGCCGTCGTCGGACTTGAGATCGAGCACGCGGCTGCCCTTGCCGCGGTTCCAGAAGCCCCAGGCGGGATGTCCTCGGAACGGATCCCCCGAGGGCGGCTCGATCTTGACGACCTCGGCCCCGTAGTCGGCAAGGATCACGCCGGCGAGGTTGCCGTGCATGCCCCTCGTGAAGTCGAGCACGCGGAGTCCGCTACAGGCTCCCGTCACAGGCCATCATCCTTCCCGAGCTGGGCGCCGATAGTAGCATCGAGGGCACTCGTCACCGGCGCCGGCGCCCTCGGGCGTGGCGTACGGCTCAGCGGGGGCCGGCGCCTCCGTCGTCCCGATCCATCCCAGCCCCCTGGGGCGAGCAGCGCCGCCACATCGGCGGCCGCCCGGACCGCCGGAGCGGCGCCGCGTATGCTTCCGCTTTTAGTACGAAAGGCCGTACATTCGGGTCATGGATTCGCACTCCACGCTCCGAGACCAACCCACCTGGCTGCGACGTTCACCGACACGGACCCTCGCTACGCTGCTCGTGCTGCTGGCCAGCACGCTGTTCGCCTCACATGCGCAGCCCTCGCTGGCGAGCGATAGCAACCCGGCCGCGGGCGACACGATCGACGGCGGGACCTCGGTGGATGCGGTCGACGAGCCCCAGCCCCCCGCTCTCGAGGTCACGACGCTTGTCTCCGGGCTGAACATCCCCTGGGACGTGGCCTTCGCGCCGGACGGGACGATGCTCTTCACCGAGCGGGGTGGCGTGCTGAGCAGTCGCCTCGCGGATGGCACCGTGCAGACCGTCAGCGCCGAGCTCGGCGACCTGTTCGCCCGAGGCGAGACCGGCCTGATGGCGATCGTCGTCGATCCCGCTTTTGCCTCGAACCGGCGCTTCTACACCTGCCAGGGCCACAGCGGGCCCGAGGTCCAGGTCATCGCCTGGACCATCGACGCGGCGTACACCGAGGCCACCCGGGTCGCCGATCCGCTCGTCGGTGGGTTGCCCACCGCCGGCAATGGCCGGCACGGCGGTTGCCGGCTGCGCTTCGGGCCACAGGGCTATCTGTGGATCTCCACCGGCGACAGGGCGCGCGGCACAACCCCGCAGGACCTGAGCTCGCTCGGCGGGAAGGTCCTCCGCGTCGACGCGTCGACGGGCGCCGCGGCGCCGGGCAACCCGTTCGGCACCCGGATCTATAGCTACGGCCACCGCAACGTGCAGGGCCTCGCGCTGCGTCCCGGCACGAGCCAGATGTGGTCCGTGGAGCACGGCCCCTCGAGGGACGACGAGATCAACCTGCTGACTTCAGGCGGCAACTACGGCTGGAACCCGGTGCCCGGCTACAACGAGAGCGTCCCGATGACCGATCTCACGGAATTCCCCGACGCCGTCGAGGCGAAGTGGTCGTCGGGCAATCCGACGCTCGCCACCAGCGGTGGCATCTTCCTCGAGGGCGAGCAGTGGGGCAGCTGGGAGGGACGGCTGGCGGTGGCCACGCTCAAGAGAAGCGAACTGCGGCTCTTCGAGTTCGCCGCGGACGGCGCCCTCCTCAGTGAGGTCGTCGTACCCGAACTCGACGGTGCGTATGGCCGGCTCCGCACGCCGATGCTCGGCCCCGACGGCGCCCTCTACGTTACGACCTCGAAGGGCAGTGGCGTGGACCGGATCCTGAGGATCGTCGCCAGCTCCACGAGCGACGCGCGGCTCGCCTCGCTCAGGATCAACCATGTCGAGCTCGGCGAGTTCTCGCCCGACCGCACGGACTACACCGGCATCCTCGTCGACGGCGTGGCCAGGACCGTCATCGAGGCCTCCGCGGTCCACAGCGAGGCCACCGTCGCGATCGTGCCCAGCGATGTCGACGGCGACCTGGAGAACGGCCACCAGTTCGCGCTGGATGACGGCACCGAGATCACCGTCACCGTGACCTCGGCGGACGGCAGCCGGAAGCGGGTTTACCGCGTCCTCATCGAGGTCCCGGAGTGCCTCGACGGCCTCGGCGACGATTTCGGCCTCGTCAGCTACTCGGGCGGGAGCAACGGCCACTTCGAGGCCTGCGCGCGCAGACTCTCGGTACGGGCGGTCTACGCCTGGGACGGCAGCGCCTACGTGTCGTACATCCTCGACGCGCCGGCGATCGTGAACGAGGCCTTCCTGGCGCTGTTCCCGGACGGCGTCCCGCGCGGCACGCAACTGCTCGCCAGACGCGATCCCGCGCCTGCGACGCCGGATCGCGCCGCCGAAGGCTCCTGAGGCCGCGACGCGGGTGCGGCTCAGCGGCAGATCACGCCGAAGGCATAGCCGCGGCCGCTCAGGCCAGCGAGCACGGTGTCGAGGGCGGCGACGGTCTGCGAGCGCTCGCCGCCGCCGTCGTGCATCAGGATGATCGCGCCCGGCCGCACGTTGGCGAGCACGTGCGAGGCGATCTGCTCGGCAGGCGGCCGCCGCCAGTCCTGCGGGTCGATGGACCAGAGCACGATCGACTTGCCGAGCTCGGCGGCGGTGCGGACGGCGCGCTCGTTCGTGGCCGCGTACGGGGGCCGCAGGCATTTGATCGGGTCGACGCGCGTGCCGGCAACCGCGTGGAGGGCGTCATCCGTGCTCGTCACCTGCGTGATGATGTCCTCGCGGGCGGCCTTGCTCAGCCAGATGTGGTCGAAGGTGTGGTTCTCGGCCTCGTGCCCGGCATCGACCATGCGCTCGATGATCCGCGGGTACCTGGAGACATTGAGGCCCAGCACGAAGAATGTCGCCGTCACCTCGTAGCGCGCGAGCACGTCGAGCACGTCGGGCGTCCACGTGGGATGGGGCCCGTCGTCGAAGGTCAGGTACGCCACGGGCGCGCCCGATCGGTTGTGCGCCGGGGGGTGTGCCGGGTCCGCCCGATCGGGGGGCTCCTCGACGGGCTCGGGCTGCTGCCATGCGGCCTCGATGGCGTCCCAGGCCGCGGCGTCGACGACGCCGGTCGGTTCGAGGTCGGCGCGCAGCTGGATGCGGATCACGGCCTCGCGCGTCGCCGTGTCGTAGACGTCGTAGTAGCGGCCGGGATCGAGGAAGCCGAGTCCCCGCACGCGCGCCAGTCGCTGCTGCAGCGCGCGCACGAAGCGCCCTCGGTCGCCTGCGCCGAGCGTGAGCCCATCGGCGAACCGTTCCGGCGGCGGCGCCGGCAGCAGCTCCTCTAGTGGCGGCGCCTCGGGCGGCAGACCGGGTGCGCGCTCGGCCGACTCGAGGAACTCCGACGCCCGCTGCAGGAACTCGTCCGCCGGTGCGAGTTCAAGCGCTCGCGCCGCCGCCTCGCGCGCCTGATCGAGCTGATCCGGCGACGCCAGCGCCAGCCCGAGTGCGCGAACCGCGTGGATAGCCGCGTCGTCGGGCCGCTCCGCGAGCGCCCGCTCGCTGTAATCGAGAATCTCGACGGCCATCGTACTGAGGTCGAGCTCGGCGGCGGTGCCGACGATCAAGGGGCCGTCGAGGGCGAACGCCTCGGCTGGCGGATGGGCGCGCATCAGGTCGAGCGCCGCGGCGTACTCGCCGGCGAGCACGTTGGTCAGCAACGGCTGGCCCGGCGATCCCGCGTGCCCGAGTCGTGCCGCGGCCATCTGGTTGACGAGGATCGAGAGCCAGCGCAGGCCGTCGCCGTCCGGCGCCTCGCTCGCGGTCCGGACGGCAAGCGCCGCCGCCTCCCGCCAGAGATCGGCTTGAGCAAGCGACACGACGCGCGCGGCGTTCGCCGCGGCCCCGGGCGCGAGGCCGGCCGGGACCGCAAGCGCCACCCTGCTCAGCGCGGCGCCGTCCCAGCGGTAGAGCTCGACCGCATGCTCCTCGACGGCGCAGGCGTAGCAGAAGACGAAGGGGTTCGAGGCGTTGAGCACGAACTCGGGCAGGCCGTCCCCGTCGAGGTCGGTGATCTCCCCCGCGTTCGGCCTCGAGCTGATGTGCGAGAGCACCGTCTCCAGTCCGCCGTCGAAGCGGATCACGTCCAGCGTTCCGGCGTGCGCGCCCGTACTGTCTCGGATCGCGATCCACGCGTTCCCGCCCGCGCGGCCATCGAGGTCGACCAACTCGGCGACGTCCGTGCCGTACGGCGCGGTGTCGATCTCGATCCGGTCGATCTCATCGGACCATGATCCGTCGTTGTTGAGCCGGTGGACGGCGACGAGGTGGAAAAAGTTGATGGGGTCGCCGTTACGGTTCACGTAGAACGGCCGCAGGCCGTTCGTGAGCACGGCCCAGTACGCGCCGTCTGCGTCCCGCAAGCCGAGATCCAGTGCGCGCGCCTCAAGCTCGTTCTCGCCGAACTCCTCGGTGATCGCCGCGAGCACGATCGAGGCGAGTTCGGCCGCGCGCTCCTCGGCGCTGGGGGTTGGGCTGGGCGTGGGTGTCGCGGTCGCTGTAGGGGTCGGCGCGGGTGTCGAGGTCGGCGAAGGGCTCGGTGTGGGCGTGGGCGAAGGGCTCGGCGTCGCCGTGGCCGTCGGGGTCGGCGCGGGCGTCGATTCCGGGGCTGGCGTCGCGACGGTCACGGGAGCGGGGCCGGAGTCGCTGCCGCCGATGCATCCGGCGAGGGCGGCGCCGGCGAGCAACAGCACTCCAGCGGCGGCGAGACGGACGTTCATGGATCGAACTTAACACGCGGGGGCGAGCGGATCGCGTGCCGTCGCGCCGAACCCGGAGCGCTACCATGCACGCATGACTCCTCTCTCCCGGCTGGAGGTCGAGCTCGCGCCGACTCGCAGGCTGCTGACGCCCACCGGAGGCTACCTGTCCGCCTTCTCGCACACCCTCAACCCGTACGCGGGCTGCGCGTTCGGCGAGCGCGGCTGCGGGGTCTACTGCTACGTCGCCGAGTCGCCGATCGGCCGCTTCGCGGGCCGCCCCTGGGGCCAGTGGCTGCGCGTGAAGACGAACGCCGCCGAGGCGCTGCGCCGGGAGCTGGAGCGCCAGCCGCGCCTCGAGGAGGTTCGCGTCTTCATGAGCTCGGCAACCGACCCCTACCAGCCCGCCGAGTCGCGATACCGCATCACCCGCTCGATCCTCGAGGTGTTCCGCGAGCTGCCGGTCGGCCTGCTGCTGCTGCAGACGCGCTCGCCGCTGGTCGAGCGCGACCTCGATCTGATCGCGGAGCTGCCCTTCACCTGGCTCTCGATGACCGTCGAGACCGACGACGACGAGGTGCGCCGCGCGTTGACGCCGACCTGCCCGAGCATCGAGCGTCGCTTCGCGGCGATGCGGCGGGCGCGCGCGCTCGGCATTGCCGTGCAAGCCGCCGTCAGCCCCGTGCTGCCGCACTCCCGTGAGCGCCTCGCCGGGCTGATCGCCGAGGCCGCCGACCGCGTCGTCGTCGACACGTTCACGGGTGACGGCGCGACTGGACAGCGCACGGCGCGGCGCCCCCTCCCCGCCCGCTTCGCCGACCTCGGCTACGGCGACTGGCGCGACGAGCGCGCGGCGCGAGCGCTGCACGAGGAGCTGCGGCAGCGGCTCGGCGAGGATCGCGTCGGCTGGTCCGTGGAGGGCTTCAACACGCTTGCGGAGCAGGCTCTTGCTGACGCGCAGAGTTATGTCACTTATGTGCAGGGTAAGTGGCCAGGGGGCCTGTAAGCCGAATTCTGTACCGCCCTCGAAGCGAGGGCGGCGACGACCATCCATCTAGGACGGCGGTTGCCCGCCGCCTCCAGCGGCCTACCCGGGAGCGGAGCCGGACGCCCCTGCCGCGCGCATGGCGCGGTGTGCTCCCCTATTTGGCCTTGCTCCGGGCGGGGTTTGCCCGGCCGCCCCGTCTCCGGGACGCCGGTGCGCTCTTACCGCACCATTTCACCCTTACCGCCGGAGCCGAGGCCCGCGACGGCGGTATGTTTCTGTGGCACTTTCCGTCGGCTCACGCCGCCCGGCCGTTAGCCGGCGCCCTGTCCGGAGGAGTTCGGACTTTCCTCCCGCGGCCCGCCCGAGGGCGTTCCGCCGGCGGCCGTCCGGCCCCCTGACCAGCTTCGATCCTACTCTGGCCCGCCTGCCGCCCGCGACATCACGTGCAGATCGTCCGGCGGCAGCTCCACCACCCAGCGCGCCCTGTCCGCGATCCCGAGGACCTCGTACGGCCTCGAGGCGACCTCGACGGCCACCGGCGGCCCGTCGCCGTCGGGCGCGAGATGGAGCGTGTGCGTGTTGCCAAAGGCGAGGTCGTCGATGATCCGCGCGACGAAGCAGTTCTCCGGCAGCGCGCCGTCGGGATCGATCCGCCGCAGCACGCAGCGCTCGGCGCGGATCGCGACATCGACGATCTCCCCCTCCGCGGGGCCGGAGGGCACCGCAGCCCGCAGTGGCAGCCCGGCGACCAGGACGCCCTCGATCAGTCGCTCGGCCTCGAAGATGTTGGAGAAGCCGGTCAGCTCCGCGACCGCCCGCGAGGCCGGGCGGCGGAAGACCTCGTCGCGCGGGGCGAACTGCAGCACCCGCCCCTCGTCGAGGACGGCGATGCGATCGGCCAGCAGGTGCGCCTCGCGCAGGTCGTGCGTGACGAAGACGATCGAGAGCCGCATCTCGCGACGCAGGCGCAGCAGCTCCGCGCGCAGGTCGGCGCGCAGCGCCTCGTCGAGCGCCGAGAATGGCTCATCGAGCAGCAGCACGTCCGAGTGGCGCACGAGCGCTCGCGCGAGCGCGGCGCGCTGCTGTTGCCCGCCGGAGAGCTGGTGCGGCCGCCGCCCGTCGAGGCCCTCGATCGAGAGCAGGCTCAGCAACTGCTCGTAGCGCGCGGGCGCGTCCACGTCGCGCTCGAGGCCGATCAGCACGTTGCGGCGCAGATCGAGGTGCGGGAAGAGCGTCGGCTCCTGCACCACGTAGCCGCTGCGACGCTGTTGCGGCGGCAGGTCGACGCCCGCCGCCGCGTCGAAGACGGTGCGCCCGCCGATCTCGATGCGACCGCTGCGAGGGCGCAGCAGGCCGGTGATGGCGCGCAGCGTCAGGCTCTTCCCGGAACCAGAGCGCCCGTACAGCACCACCAACTCGTCGTCGGCGTCGAGGGCGACCGAGAGATCGAAGTCGCCGACGCGCGCCTCGAACTGCGCGCGCAGCGTCATCGGTACGCCCCCGCCGAGGCGGTCACGCGGTGCAGCGCCAGCAGCAGCACGGCGGCGAAGCCGAGCAGCACGACCGAGAGCGAGACCGCGCCGGCGATCCCCGCCTCCGACTCGAAGGCGCCGAGGATCGCGAGCGGCATCGTCTGCGTCCTGCCCGGCAGCGATCCCGCGAACAGCAGCGTCGCGCCCAGCTCGCCGAGTGCACGCGCCCAGCAGAGCACCGCGCCGCCGGCCAGCGAGGGCCAGATCAGCGGCAGCGTGACGCTGCGGAACGTCCGCCAGCGCGAGAGCCCGAGGGTGTAGGCGACGCCCTCGAAGCGCGGATCGGCGCCGCTGAAGCCGGCGTAGGCGGAGCGCACGTAGAACGGCGCGGAGACGAAGAGCTGCGCCAGCACGACCGCCGCCGTGGTGAAGGAGAGCGTGACGCCAACGCCGCCGAGCGCGTCTCCGAGGTAGCCGCTGCGGCCGAACGCGGTCAGCAGCGCGATGCCCGCGACCGTGGGCGGCAGCACCAGCGGCAGATCGAGCAGTGACGCCGCGAGGCGGGCCGCCCTCGTGCGGCTGCGCGCCAGCAGCCAGGCGAGCGGGGTGCCGAGCAGCACGGCGATCGCGGCCGTGATCGTGGCCGTGATCAGCGAGAGGCGCAGCGCATCCCAGGTCGCTCCCGAACCCAGTTCGGCGGCGACATCGCCGTCGCTCAGCGCGCGCCAGACGAGGCCGCCGAGGGGCAGCAGCAGCAGCAGCGCGAGCAGCGCCGCCGCCGCGGCCAGTGCGAACGTGAGGCCGCGGCTCACCGGGCCTGCACTCCGGCGACGCTGGGCAGGAACCCGTAGAGCTGGAAGATCGCCTGCGCCTGCGGAGCGAGCAGCCAGGCCAGGAAGTCCTCGGTCGCGGGGTCGGCCTCCTCGATCAGCACCGCCACGTACTCGTTCGGCGGCGTCTGGAGCGGCAGCGCGATCAGCCGCAGACCCGTCGCCGCCTCGACATCCGAGGCGTAGACGAAGGCCGCATCGGCCTCGCCGAGCTCGAGCCGCGAGAGCACGATCCGCACGTTCGGATCCTCCGTCACGATCTTGCGGCGCAGCGCCTGCGCGGTCTCCGGCTGCTGCAGCTCCAACAGCTTCAACGCGATCTCCGCAAGAGCGCCGGCCGGCACCGCGGGGGATCCGACGGCGATCCGCACGTCGGCCAGCGCCAGATCGCGCAGGCTCCGCCACGGCGCCTCGTTGGGGACCGCGACGACGAGCGCGTTCGCCGTCACCACCGTGGGGCGCGAGGCGAGCCCGGCGCTCATCAGCCGGCTCGCCTGCAGCGGGTTCGCGGAGATGAACAGATCGTCGCCCGCCCCCTCGGCGATCTGCGAGGCGAGCACCTGCGAGCCGGCAAACCGCAGCTCGACCTTGACGCCGGGATTGGCGCGCTCGAAGGCCTCGACGATGTCGGGCAATACGTGCCGCAGCGACGATGCGGCGGCAACCGTGATCGTCGGCTCGTCGTCGTCCCCGCCGCAGGCGCCCACGAGCAGGATCATGACGCCGATCGCCGTGAGCGCCGGGAGTGGGGCGCGGAAGCGCTGCAATCGCGAGAGTCGCCAGGCCGAGCGCATTCCGCCCAGGGTTCCCCCGCAGTTCCGCGCCGCCTCACGCTGTCCCGGTACGCCCCGCATTCCGAGTATATGCCGAGCCGTGCCCGGTGCTACGATCGTTACCTGCCCGCGCCCGCGGGTGTCCGAGGCTCGCGGCGGCTCGTCTGTCCAGAGGTCGCCCCGGAGGCCGCTGTGCATTTCAATGTCGCCACACTCCTGCAGGAGCCGATCGGCAGCCGCCGCGACGCGCGCCTCGAGGGCGAGGCGATGCACGTGGCCGCGGCGGGCTGGGACGCCGTCGCCAGTGGCGAGGTGCGGCTGCTGCGCTCGGACCGCGGCGTGCTGGTGCAGGCGCGGCTGGAGACGGCCCCGCTGGTCGAGTGCGCGCGCTGCCTCGAGGCGTTCCGGCAAGTAGTCTCGCTGACTATCGACGAGGAGTTCGTGGCGCCGTACGACCTCGTCACGGGCGTCGCCGTGGAAACGATCGACGCGGACGAGTTCCGGATCGACGGGCAGCACCATCTCGACCTCAGCGAGGCAGTCCGGCAGTATGAACAGACGGCGATCCCGCTTCAGCCGATCTGCCGTCCCGCCTGCGCCGGGCTGTGTCCGGAGTGCGGGTCCAATCGCAACCTCGCTCCCTGCGAGTGCGCGAAGGCAGGCACGGCGGGGCCCTGGGATGAGCTGTCCGCTCTGAGCGAGCGGCTGCACGCCACGGAGGAGAGCGATGGCGCTACCGAAACGTAAGACCCCGAAGGCGAAGCAGCAGCATCGCCGCAGCCACCACCGCATCAACGCTCCGCACCTGGTGCGCTGCACCACGTGCAACTCGTGGCACATCAGCCATCACGTGTGCGAGACCTGCGAGGTTGACTACAATGACGCCGCCGCGCCGGCCCCGGCCCCGGCAGCGGAGGCTGAGGAGACGGAGTAGCGCTCGCCGGTTCGGCGAGGGCGCTCCCGAGGCACACGGAGTAACTCGCAGAACGCCAATGACGCCAATCACCCTCCCGGACCTGCCCCCAGCCAGCGAGGACGCAGCCAGCGCCTGGCTCTTTCCCGGACAGGGCGCGCAACACGTCGGCATGGGCAAGGACCTGGCCGAGGAGATCCCGGCCGCGCGCGCCGTCTTCGAGGCGGCCGACGAGGCACTCGGATTCTCGCTCTCCTCGCTCTGCTTCGAAGGCCCCGAGGACGAGCTGCTGCGCACGGTCAACACGCAGCCGGCGCTTGTCGCGCACGCCATCGCCGCGCTTGCCGCGGCGATCGACCAGGGCAGCGTCAGCGAGGCGCCTACCCTGCTCGCCGGCCACTCGCTCGGCGAGTACGCGGCGCTGATCGCCGCGGGTGCGATCAGTTTCGAGGACGGCATCAAGCTGGTACGCGAGCGCGGGCGGCTGATGCAGGAGGCGTGTGACGCGGAGGCGGGCACGATGGCGGCCATCCTCGGCCTCGAGCGCGGCGCACTGGAGACGATCTGCGCCGATCACGGCGCCGCCGTCTGCAACGAGAACGCCGCCGGCAACATCAGCATCGGCGGGACCGCCGAGGCCGTCGAGGCGGCGAGCGCCGCGGCCACCGAGGCCGGCGCCTCGCGGGTGGTCCCGCTGAAGGTCGCCGGCGCCTTCCACACGCCGCTGATGACGAGCGCCGCCGAGGGCATGGCGGCCGTCCTCGCTGCGGCTCCGTTCAGCGATCCCGCCCTGCCCGTCGTCTCCAACGTGACGGCACAACCACTGACCGCCGGGGACGCCCTCGCAGCCGAGCTGCGCGACCAGATCACGAGTCCCGTGCTCTGGCTGGACTCGCTGCGCACGATGCTCGGCGCGGGCGTGAGTTCGTTCGTCGAGTTCGGGCCGGGCCGGGTGCTCACGGGCACGGTGGGGCGGACCGATCGCTCGGCTGCCGTACGTAACGTCGCGACCGCCTCCGATGCGCGCGGCGGAGACGGGGAGTAGCGGGATGGTCGGCGAGGCGCGCACAAGGCCGCTGCTGGGCCGCACCGCCGCCGTCACCGGCGGCGCGCGCGGTATCGGCCGTGCGATCGCGATGGAACTCGGCCGCCAGGGCGCGAACTTGATCATCACCTACCGCCGCGAGGAACACCTCGCCAGCGCCGTCGCGGGCGACATCCGCGCCCTTGGCGCGAGCTGCACCTCCGTCCACGTGGACGTGCGCAACCAGGAGGACCTGGAGGCGCTGTTCGAGGAAGGGCGGCAGCGCTACGGCAAGATCGACATCCTCGTCAACAACGCCGGCGTCACCGAGGACGGCCTTGTGATGCGGATGAGCGACGACTCGTGGGACCGAGTGATAGAGACGAACCTGCGCGGCGCCTTCCTCGCGACGCGGCTGGCGCTGCGCCAGATGACGCGGGCGCGCTGGGGACGCATCATCAACATCACCTCCGTCTCCGGCATCATGGGCAACGCCGGACAGGCCAACTACGCGGCCGCCAAGGCCGGCATGATCGGCTTCACGCGCGCCGTCGCCCGCGAGGTCGCCTCGCGCCAGGTCACGGTCAACGCGGTGGCCCCCGGCTTCGTGCTGACGGACCTCACGGCGGGGCTCAGCGACAGCCAGAAGAAGGCGATCATCGATATGATCCCACTGGGCCGCCACGCCGAGCCGGAGGACATCGCCCCGCTCGTCGCCTTCCTCGCCTCGGACGCTGCGAGCTACATCACCGGCCAGACGCTGCACGTCGACGGCGGCCTGGTGATGCAGTAACGGGCGCGATGCCGCCCGGCTCGCGCCGCCGCTCCCGCATCGTCGCCTTCCAGGTGCTGTACGAGGCGGACCAGTCCGGCCGCGATCCGCAGCGCATTCTGGAGCGTCAGGTCGCCGAGTCGCGGCTCTCCGCGGAAGCGGCGCAGTTCAGCCGCGCCCTCGTCGAGGGCGTCGAGGCGCACCGCGAGCAACTGGACGAGCGGATCGCCGCGCAGGCGCCGGCATTCCCGCTCTCCTCGATGGCGCCTACGGATCGCAACGTGCTGCGCCTTGCCCTCTTCGAGATATGCTTCGATAATCGCCCTGCTCCGCTCCCGGTCGTCATCAACGAGGCCGTCGAGTTGGCCAAGGGATACGGCTCGGAGTCTTCCGGGCGCTTCATTCACGGTGTGCTCGGAAGCATCGCCGCGGCGGAAGCCACGAAGCACGAGGCGACAACGAACGAGCACAGCGGGCGCTCCGCCGGATCCGACTGACCCGGCGCTGCCCCAGAGCGAGAGGACCGCAACGGTGGCAACCACGTACGAGCGCGTTCGCGCCCTGATCGTCGAGCAACTCGGCGTCGACGAGTCCCAGGTGACCCCGAACGCATCCTTCGTCGATGACCTCAACGCCGACTCGCTCGACCTGGTCGAGCTGATCATGTCGATGGAGGAGGAGTTCTCCGGCGACGGCACGGAGATCGAGATCTCCGACGAGGACGCCGAGAAGATCCAGAGCGTGCAGGACGCGATCGATTACCTGCACGACCTCGGCATCGACGACGACTAGCCCGCGCCGCCGGCGGGTGACGTCCACGCCTCGCGGCAGCGGCGACTCGCCCGCCTGCCGCGGTGAGCCGGGCGCAGCCGAACGGGGCTGCGCCGGGCGTACTATCCTGTAGACATGGAACTGCTGGGCGTCGGAGCCGCCGAGGCGTTCGTGGTCCTTGTGATCGCGCTCATCGTCGTGGGCCCGCAGCGCTTTCCCGAGATTGCCCGCCAGGGTGGCCGCTACTTCCGCATGGCCCGCCGCTACGCGTCCGAGGTCACCTCCGACGTGCGCGGCGCGATGGCGGAGCTCGAGGCCGAGGTCGAGCAGCAGAAGGAAGAGCTCCAGGCCGCGCACGAGGAGATCGCCACCGGCCTCTCCACCTCGATCGCGGAGACCCGCAGCGAGATCGAGAACATCGGGCGCGAGGCGGGAGACGCCGTGCGGGACGCTCCGGCGGCGCAGACGCGGGCGCAGGAAGTCCAGCCGGATCCCGCCGGCAACGGCGCGAGTCCTCCCGCCGACGCAGCCGGCGGCCTGCGCACCCCGCGCGAGCTGCCCGCCAGCGACGCCGAGGGCGGCTAACCCGCCGTGGCCACCGCCGTGACTGACGAGCCGACCCCGCCGGACGCCGAGGAGGAGCGCGACGGCGGCGAGATGACCCTGATGGGCCACCTCCTGGAGCTTCGCTCGCGCATCACCTGGATGGCCGGAGCGGTCGTCGTCGGCATGTGTATCTTCTTCCCTTTTCCCATCAACTTCGCGGTCTGGGAGTTCCTGATCGAACCTTGCCGGGCGCGCCTCGAAAACTGCACGCTGCAGTCGACCGAGCCGCTTGAGAACCTCAGCGTGTACTTCCGCATCGCGCTTGCCTGCGGCCTCGCCGTGTCGATGCCCATGCTCGTCTACCAGGCGATGCGCTTCGTGACGCCCGCGCTGACGAAGAAGGAGAGGCTCTGGATCTACCCGATCGCCGGGGGCGCCTCGTTTGCCTTCGTCGCGGGTATGGCCTTCTGCTACTACGTCGTGCTGCCCGCGGCCTACGGCTTCCTCTTCCAGTTCGGGAGCTCCCTCGTCGCGGTCCAGCCAAAGGTCAGCAGCTACATGGATCTGACGCTGCGGCTGATCGTGATCCTCGGGCTCGTGTTCGAGATGCCGATCCTGATCATGGGCCTCGCGAGGATGCGCGTCGTGCATTGGCGCAAACTGCTCGGCTGGTGGCGCATCGCGATCATCGGCGCCTTCGTGGTCTCCGCGATCGCGACGCCGACGATCGACCCCGTGACGCAGTCGCTCGTGGCCGGCCCGATGATCGTGCTCTACGGGCTCGGCATCGGCCTCGCCTGGATCGTGCGGCCGAGGTCCGACTAGCCCGGCGGACGAGGCGATCGCGAGATGGCTCAGCTGTATACGCAGCGCAGCCGTTTCCGTCGGCGTGCTACGATAGTCCGCAGATGAGCGACGCGATCGGCAGTCCGCCACAGGCGCCCAACGACGCCCTGCTCACCCTCTACGAGGAGATCGCAGACTGCCCCGCCTGCGAGCTGGCGCGTCACCGCACCCAGACCGTCCCCGGCGTGGGCCCCGCCCCCGCCGAGGTGATGTGCATCGGCGAGGCCCCCGGCGCGCGCGAGGACGAACAGGGCGTTCCCTTCGTCGGACCGGCCGGGCGCTTCCTCGACCAGTTGCTGGGCGCCGCCGGGCTCTCGCGGGAGACCGTCCACATCGCCAACGTCGTCAAGTGTCGCCCGCCCGGGAACCGTGATCCCCAGCCCGAGGAGATCGCGGCCTGCACGCCCTTCCTCGAGCGGCAGATCGCGATCGTCGATCCGCTGCTGATCGTCACGCTCGGGCGCTTCTCGATGTCGCGCTGGTTCCCGGGCGCCTCGATCAGCCGCATCCACGGCCGCCCGAAGCGCTTCGGCGAGCGCATCGTGCTGCCGATGTATCACCCCGCCGCCGCGCTCCACCGCGGCGACCTGCGCCCGGTGATCGAGGCCGACTTCGCCCGCATCCCGGAGCTGCTCGCCGAGGCGCGCAGCGGAGGCGCGCGCGAGGACATCGCCACCTCCGAGACATCCACGCCCATCGCGCCGGCAACCGCGGTCGCTGCCCCCAGCCCGTCAGCCGGGCAGCACTCGCTGCTGTGAGCGCGCACGACGGGGCAACCCTGCGGGTCATCCCCCTCGGCGGTCTCGGCGATATCGGCCGCAACATGATGCTCTACGAGCAGGGCGACGACGTGATCGCCGTTGACGTCGGGCTGATGTTCCCCGACGAGCACATGCCGGGCGTCGACCTCGTGATCCCGGACTGGAGCTACCTGCTGCGCGACGCCGAGCGGCTGCGCGCCGTCTTCCTCACGCACGGGCACGAGGACCACATCGGCGCGCTGACCTTCCTGATGCGCGCGCTGCGCGACCGCGGCGAGCCGCTGCCGCCGGTGTTCTGCACGCGGCTCACGCGAGGCCTCGTGCAGGTCAAGCTGCGCGAGCACCGCCTGCTGGACGAGACGCACGTCCAGGTGATTGAGCCCGGCCAGACGATCGAGGCCGGCTCGTTCTCCGTCGAGCCCTTCGCCGTCTCGCACTCCATCCCGGACTCCGTCGGTTTCATCATCCACACCGGCCTCGGACCGGTCGTGCACACCGGCGACTTCAAGATCGACCACACCCCGGTGATGGGGCAGCACACCGACCTCACGCGCCTCGCCGAGATCGGCCGCGAGGGCGTCCTGCTGCTCGCCGCGGACTCGACCTACGCCGAGATCGAGGGCCACACACCCTCCGAGCAGACCGTCGCCGAGGCCCTCGATCGCGTGATCGGGGAGGCGCCGGGGCGGGTCATCGTCGCTACCTTCGCCTCGCTGATCTCGCGCGTGCAGATGGTGATCGACGCCGCCGCGCGGTACGACCTGCGCGTCTTCGTGACCGGCCGCTCGATGGTCAACAACGTGCAGATGGCGCGCGAGCTCGGCTACCTCGACGTGCCTGACGGCATCCTCATGAACGTGCGCGAGATGCGGGATCACCCGGACTCGCGCACCGTCGTGATCAGCACCGGCGCGCAGGGCGAGCCGACCGCCGCCCTCACCCGCATGGCGAACGGCGACCACCAGCACATCGCCATCACCGAGGGCGATACCGTGGTCCTCTCCTCGAACCCGATCCCCGGCAACGAGGCGCTCGTCGACCGCAACATCGACAACCTCTTCCGCGCCGGGGCGCGCGTGGTCTACAACCGCATCGCACCCGTCCACGTGCGCGGCCACGCCGCCCGCGAGGAGCTGAAGATCATCCACCGGCTGGTGCAGCCGCGGCACTTCATCGGCATCCACGGCGAGCACCGCCACCTCGTCATGCACCGCGATCTCGCCGTCGACCTCGGTATCAACGAGGACGACGCGTTCGTGCTCAGCGACGGCGACGTGCTGGAGATCCGCGACGACGGCGCATCCGTAGTCGACAAGGTATCTGCTGATTATGTCTACGTGGATGGCATCGGCATCGGCGACATCGATCACATGGTGCTGCGCGACCGGCGGCGACTCGCCGCGGAGGGCGTCTGCGTGGTCGTCGTCGCCATCGACCGCCGGCGCGGCAAGCTGGCCGGCGTGCCGCAGGTGCTGTCGCAGGGCTTCGTCGGCCCCGAGGAAGAACATCTGATCACCGAGCGCGTGCGCCAGTTGGTCGCCGACCTCGCCGGCGGCGAGGGCGGGCGGTTCGACTGGACCGACTGGCGTGAGACACTGGAGGACGAGGTGGCTCGCCTCCTCTATCGCGAGACGCACCGGCGGCCCCTGGTCCTGTCGGTGACCGTGGAGGCGCCCTCCGCTGGACGGAGCGGCGCACCGCAACGGAGCGCAGCGACGGAGGAGTGAGTCCAGCCCTCGAACCGGTCCGTCTGCTTGGCGGGGGGCGGTCCGGTGAAGGAGCGGAGCGATGGCCCGAACGAACACCCGCCGAAGCACAAGCCGTCCCACGCCGGGCGCGTCGTCGCGATCGATCGTGCGGCGCGTGCTGCGCCCCGAGATCGTCGGCACGGTCCTCATCGTCCTCGCAGCGGCGCTGCTGTTCTACCTGCTCCCGCAGCTTCCGCTCACCCGCATCGTGAACGACGCCCGCGACGAACTGGTCGGCGCCTTCGGACTGCACGTCTTCACCCTCGTCGTGCTGACGCTGGCGATTGGCCTGCTGCTCGCGCTGCGGCAGGGCAAGCGGCTGCGAGGGCACGCGAGGCACCTCGCCGGCGCGGCCCTGCTGCTGGTGTTCAGCGCGGGCGCGCTCGGCTTCTGGACCCCCGACGTGATCGTCGGCGAAGTCGACCTCGGCGAGGCCTCGGCAGGCGGGAGTGTCGGCGGGGCGCTCACGGGTGGCGGGATCGCGTCGATCGCCTGGGTCGCGACATTCGTGCTCGGCTTCACGCTGCTCTGGCCGCGCACGGCACTGGCGCTGCTGCGCGCGGCGCCGCCAGCCCTCGGGCGCAGCCTCTCATGGCTCTGGCGCAACGCCGTCAGGCCCGCCGGCCGATCTGTGGCCGCGTATGCCCGCAGCTACCGGATGCGCCGACGCGACCCCGCGGCGGCGAGTGATCCCTACGCCGACCTCCGCGCCGACCTGCCGGTCGCAGCCGGTCTGCCCACGCGGCTCGAAAGCGGATCGGCTCCCGCCGCCGCGGACCCCGAGCCCGCGCCCACGGAAGAAACCGAGGCCGCGGAGCCGCCGCCGGCGAAGCAGATCGAGATGGACCTCGAGCACGACGTCAGCAGCTGGCGGCACTCCAGCGACGGCTGGCAGCTCCCGCCGATCGAGCTGCTCGCGGAGGCGGAGCCGCTCGCGCCCGAGCTGGACGACCAGCAGCGGCGCGCCGAACTGATCGTCGAGACGCTCGCCTCCTTCGGTGTCGAGGCGCGCGTCAGCCAGATCAACGAAGGCCCGACGGTCACCCAGTTCGGCGTCGAGCCCGGCTGGGACGTCCGCACGCGCACCGTGGCCGAGCGCACCCCCGAGGGCGTCGCCCTCCTCGACGACGAGGGCCAGCCCCGCACCAGGCAAATCGAGGTCTCGCGCACGCGCGTGCGCGTGAACCGCATCACCGCGCTGCAGAACGACCTCGCGCTCGCGCTCGCGACGCCCGCGCTGCGCATCGAGGCGCCGGTACCCGGCCGGTCGGTCGTTGGCATCGAGGTGCCGAACGCCAGCTCGGCGGTGGTGACGCTGCGCAGCGTGCTGGAGTCGCGCGAGTTCGCGAAGGCGGCGGGCAAGTCGCCGCTGCCGATCGCCCTCGGCTCCGGCGTGTCCGGCTCGCCGGTGGTCGCGGACCTCGCGGAGATGCCGCACCTGCTGATCGCGGGCGCGACCGGCTCGGGCAAGTCGGTCTGCCTCAACTCGATCATCGCCTGCCTGCTGATGAACTTCTCACCCGAGCAACTGCGCTTCGTGCTGATCGACCCGAAGCGTGTCGAGCTCGCCGCGTTCGCCGACGTGCCGCACCTCGCGTTCAGCGAGATCGTGGTCGACATGGACAAGGTGGTCGGCACGCTGCAGGCGGTCATCCACGAGATGGAGACGCGCTACCGCCGCTTCGCCAAGGTCGGCGTGCGTAACATCGAGCGCTACAACGAGCAGGCCGGGAGCGGCCGCCTGCCCTACTGGGTGGTCGTCATCGACGAGCTGGCCGACCTGATGCTGGCCGCGCCCTACCAGGTGGAGCACCAGCTGGTGCGCCTCGCGCAGCTCGCGAGGGCGACGGGCATCCACCTCGTGGTCGCCACGCAGCGGCCCTCGGTGGACGTGGTGACGGGGCTGATCAAGGCGAACTTCCCCACGAGGATCGCCTTCGCCGTCTCCTCGCACGTGGACTCGCGAACGATCCTCGACGGCGGTGGCGCCGAGAAGTTGCTCGGCAAGGGCGACATGCTCTTCCAGCCGAAGGACCAGGGGAAGCCAACCCGCCTGCAGGGCGTCTACGTCTCCGACGGAGAGATCGACGACGTCGTGGACTTCTGGACGAACGATCGCTTCGAGAACCTGCGCCCGCCCAGCTTCGACGAGTTGATCGACGAAGTCGCCGAGGACGTTGCCGCCCTCGAGGCGGGCGGCGCCGCGGGGTCCCCCTCATCCGAGGTCGACCCGATGATCACGAAGGCCCTCGCGCTGGCCCGCGAGCACGACCACATCTCGACGTCACTGCTGCAGCGCCGCCTGCGCATCGGCTACCCGCGCGCCGCGCGCGTCATGGACGAGCTCGAGGAGCAGGGCGTCGTCGGCGCCTCCGAGGGCGGCTCCGGCAGCCGCCCTGTCCTCCTCGACGGCGACGACGATGCGGAGTCGCCTGCCGCGCCTGTCGCGGGTGCGCCGGTTGTGGATCGGGACGGGTAGCGGGCGCTCGGCCTACAGCGCAGTCAGGAAGTCGCGCACCGGACCGAGCGCGGCGTGATCGAGATTCCAGTAGCCCCTGTGCGCCGCCACCCCTACGGAGACGTGCGGATCGCGCTTCGTCGCCAGCCAAGCCTGCGCGCGCGCCTTGTCCGGCCGGTCGATCGAGACATGCGGCAGCGCTTCGGCGCACTCGAAGAAGGCGTCGATGCACCCCGCCTCGGCGTTGTCCGCGAAGGTCTCGCAGAGCAGCGTTTCGAGCATGCCCCGCCTGTTACCGCCGGGCAATATCAAGACCGATGCCGTCGGGTGTTCGCCGACGCGCTCTCCGGGGCGGTCTGGCACGGGCAACCCCGCGTTGCGGAGCGAGCCCTGAACGCTGCGGAGAGCATCCGCGGCGTTCACCTCCGCATCCCGCACGATACCGATACTGCTGACACTACTAAAGGCTGATGCGTTCGAGAGGGCGAGCAGGAAGCCGTGCAGTTCGGGCACGCCACCGAAGTTCTGAATCTGGACATCCGTGATCGAGATATGGTCACAGAGCGCCGAGAAGAAGTTTCGCTGGTCGTTGCCCTCGACGAGCAGTTGAATGCTTCGGGAAATCGACTGCGGCTCCGGCACTACCGTACCTCGAAGTAGTGCTTGACGGCTGCTGCGGCGATGTCGGGGTCGTAGGTGACGGCGCGGACACCCCCCTCGACCATGTCGAGCCGGTGGTAGCGGAACGCATCGGGGTCCAGCGACTTCTGCGCGGCCTCGAAGCACTCGTAGCTGTGCGTGGTGGCGAAGACCTGCGTGTCGGCGTCCGCCGCCGCCTTCCCGATCACCTTCCACAGGTCCGGCAACACGGAGTGGTGGAACCCGTTTTCGATCTCATCGACCAGCAGGAGGCTGCCGGCGGCATGTTCGATCGACAGCACCACTTCCGCGAGGTGGATCATGCCCTCCCCGACCACGGTCAGGGGCACGAGCTCGGGGAGGCCAATGTCGCACCAGATCATGGGCTTGTCGTGCCCCGGAAGAAACTCGATGCTTTGGAGCCTGGGTTCGACGACCCGGAGTGCGTCGAGGAGCAGGTGGCCTCGCTTGAGCTTGTTCAGGTTACCCAGGCGGTTCGCCAACTCGCCTTGATCGGCGGGGGCGCGCGACAACAGGATCGCCGCATCGAGCGGGAAAGGGTGATCTGCCCATTCGATCTTGACCCCCTGTCCCTCCGAGCGACGCGATGAGCGAGCATCCTTACCCGGCTGACTGTAACGCAAGGCAAGCGTCGGCCTGAGCCCTGCCTGCGATGACACGTCTCGCAGGGACCGGCGCTTCGCCGATCCGATCGGGACTTCCGGGGTTGTTGGCCACTCCCTCTCGATGCTGAGCGTCCATGCGCCAAACGCCTTATGGGTCGCGGCGACTTCAATGGCTGCCTGATGGTCCAACCCGTTGAACAACTCCCGCCACGGCGCCGCATCGCGGAGGCTATCGCGCGCGCCGTCGGTGCGGATCAGGTTCGTGTCGAGCGCCCCTCCCGGTTCCCCGGCCGTGGACAGCAGGAACAGCGCTTCAAGCAGGCTGGTCTTACCGGAGTTGTTGCGTCCGCCTATCAGGTTGATTCGCGCGAGCCCACTCATCTCGAGGTCGCGCAGAGCGCGGAAGTTCTTGATGTGGAGACGTTCGAGCATCGCAGTCAGCCTTTGTGTCTGGCGCGCACGGACCTGGAGCAGCGGTCAGCCGTAGTGTAGACCCTCGCCCGCTGACCCGCCCTACCGCCCCCGCCGCCGCCCGCCGCGGCGCCCGCCCCCGCCATTCGCGCGCTGTGGGCGCGGCGAGGGGGACTCGAAGGCGCGCAGGCCCTCGGGGGTGTCGCCGACGAGTTCGCGGCGCAGCTCGACGATCCGGTCGCGGAGCTGGGCCGCGCGCTCGAACTCCAGCTCGCGCGCCGCAGACTTCATCTGCGACTCCAGCTCCTTGATCATCCGCAGCAGTTCGTCGCGCGGCAGGTCCGTGGCGACGACGTAGGCGGGCGACTCCTCGGCGACGCGCAGGCCGTCGGTGATGTCGCGGATCTGCTTGCTGATGCCCTCGGGCTCGATGCCGTGCTGCTCGTTCCAGGCGAGCTGGATCACGCGCCGCCGCTCCGTCTCGTCGAGGGCGGTCCGCATCGATCGCGTGACGGTGTCGGCGTACATGATCACGCGGCCCCCGGCGTGGCGGGCGGCGCGGCCGATCGTCTGGATCAGCGACCCGCCGGAGCGCAGGAAGCCCTCCTTGTCGGCGTCGAGGATGCAGACCAGCGAGACCTCGGGCAGGTCGAGGCCCTCGCGCAGCAGGTTGATACCGACGAGCACGTCGTACACGCCCTGGCGCAGGTCGCGCAGGATGTCGACGCGCTCGAGGGTGTCGATCTCGGAATGGAGGTACTGCGCCTTCACGTCCATCTCGAGCAGGTAGTCGGTCAGGTCCTCGGCCATCTTCTTGGTCAGCGTCGTCACCAGCACGCGCTCGTGGCGCTCCGCCCGCGTGCGCACCTCGGCAAGCAGGTCGTCGATCTGGCCCTGCGTCTCGCGCACCTCGACGATGGGATCGGGGAGGCCGGTCGGGCGGATCACCTGCTCGGCGACCTGCTGCGAGCGCTCCAGCTCGAACGGGCCGGGCGTCGCGGAGACGAAGATCACCTGGTTGAGGTGATCCTCGAACTCGGCGAAGTTGAGCGGGCGGTTGTCGAGCGCCGAGGGCAACCGGAAGCCGAAGTCGACCAGCGTCTCCTTGCGCCGGATGTCCCCGAAGTACATCCCCCGGATCTGCGGCACGGCGATGTGCGACTCGTCGATGAACACCAGCCAGTCGTCCGGGAAGTAGTCGAGCAGTGTCCACGGCGTGGAGCCTTCGGCGCGGCCCTGCAGGTGCCGCGAGTAGTTCTCGATACCCGAGCAGTAGCCGCTCTCGCGCAGCATCTCGAGGTCGTAGCGGGTGCGCTCCTCGAGCCGCGTCGCCTCGAGGATGCGGCCCTCGCGGCGCAGCGAGACGGAGCGCTCGCGCAACTCCTCCTCGATGTTGGTGATGGCGACCTCGAGGCGGTCGCTGGAGGTCACGAAGTGCTTCGCGGGGTAGATCGAGAAGCGCTCCTGCGCCGTCAGCAGCTCGCCGGAGAGCGGGTCGACGGTGACGATGCGCTCGATCTCGTCGCCCCAGAAGTCGACGCGCACGGCGAGGTCCTCGTAGGCGGGGAAGATCGTCAGCGTGTCGCCGCGCACGCGGAAGGTGCCGCGCACGAGGCTCATGTCGTTGCGCGCGTACTGCATGTCGATCAGCTGGCGGATCAGCGAGTTGCGGTTGACGTGCCGCCCGACGTGCAGCTTCGCGACGAACGACTCGTACTCGCCCGGCTCGCCGAGGCCGTAGATGCAGGACACCGAGGCGACGATCAGCACGTCGCGATGCTCGAACAGCGCCCGTGTCGCCGAGTGGCGCATCTTGTCGATCTCTTCGTTGATGTCGGCGTCCTTGGCGATGTAGGTGTCCGAGCGCGGGACGTACGCCTCGGGCTGGTAGTAGTCGTAGTAGGAGACGAAGTACTCGACCGCGTTGCGCGGGAAGAAGTCGCGGAACTCCGAGGTCAGTTGCGCGGCCAGCGTGCGGTTGGGCGCGAGCACCAGCGTCGGCCGTTGGTGCTGGGCGATGATGTTGGCCATCGTGAAGGTCTTGCCGGAGCCGGTGGCCCCGAGCATCGTCTGCATCGTCAGGCCGCGATCGAGGCCCTCGCTGAGCTGCTCGATCGCCTGCGGCTGGTCGCCCGTCGGCCGGAAGTCGCTGACCAGCTCGAACCCGGTACTCGCTGTGGTGGTCACGCGGTCCATTGTACGCCGCCGCGAGCCATGATCCCGCCCCGCTCCACACCGCGCTATGCTGCCCGGCGGAGCAGACCAGACCACACAGCGCGAGGCCGGGGAGGTGATCGATGCGGCTCGAGGGCAAGGTCGCGATGGTCACGGGAGCGGCCTCGGGTATCGGGCGCGCCACGGCGCGGACGCTCGCCCGCGAGGGCGCGGCCGTGATGTGCGCCGACATCAACACCGAGGGCGCACAGGAGACGGCGGACGCGATCGCCGCCGCCGGCGGGACCGCGGCGGTCTTCGAGCTGGACGTCACCGACGAGGCCGCCGTGCAGGCTGCCCTCGCGGCCACCGTCGAGGAACTCGGCGCGCTGCACATCCTCATCAACGATGCCGGGATCAGCGGACGCGGAAGCGACTACCACACCGTGATCGACGTCAATCTCAACGGCGTCTACTACTGCATGAAGCACGGCGCGCCGCTGATCGAGCAGCACGGCGGCGGCTCGATCGTCAGTCTCTCCTCGATCATGGGCCTCGTCGGTGGGTCCACATCGGCCTACACGGCCTCGAAGCACGGCGTGCTCGGCCTCACGCGGAACTACGCGCTGACGTTCGGCGGGCGCAGTGTGCGCGTGAACTGCGTCAACCCCGGCTACATCGAGACCCCGATGACGGAGTCCATGCTTCTCGACGAGACGCGGCGCGAGCAGGCGATCGGTCTGCACCCGATCGGCCGCCTCGGGAAGCCCGAGGACGTCGCGAACGCGATCCTCTTCCTCGCGAGTGACGACGCCTCGTTCGTGACCGGCGTGGCGCTGCCCGTGGACGGTGGCTACACCGCCCAGTAGCCCTCGAGGCGGCAGGCAGCTTCGAGGCTCAGCCTTCGCCGAACCAGAAGCGGCGCGCGTTGCCGCCCGCGATGGCCTCGATCGCCTCGTCGGGGACCGGCAGCTTCCCGTCGAGCAGCAGGTTGAGGTCGGCCAGGTACTCGTCGAGGCCGGAGGCCGGGTAGTTCGAGCCCCAGACGATACGCTCCGCCCCGAACGCCTCCACCGCCTGCGCGACCACGGGGTAGACCGCCTCGTGCGGGTGTGGGGCGTAGCGGCTCGGGAACGAGAGCTGGAACCAGACGCCGGGATGGCGCGCCAGGTCCCAGACCGGCTGCTGTGGCGCGAAATCGGGCGCGTCCTGCAGGCGCGGCGTCGCGAGGTGCGAGAGCATCACGCGCGTCTCCGGGTGGCGCGCGATCGCCGCCTCGAGGTACGGGACCCAGTCGGCCGGCGCGTGATGGGGCATCGCCTGGATGATGAGGCCGAGGTGCGCCGCGGCCATCACCAGCTCCGGCCGCTCGAACATCATCTCCGAGGTGAGCCGCACGCCCTTGAGGTCGCCGCCCTCGGCCAGCTCCGCGAGCTGATCGCGTGCCCGCGGATCGCGGTGATTCACCAGGCCGACGCAGGCAACAGTGTCCGGGTGCTCGCGGGTGAGACCGCCAAGATAGGCGTTGTCGTACTCGCCCATGTGCTGGACGATCACCACCCGGCTCACGCCCGCCTGGTCGAGCGTGCCGCGCAGCGTCTCGTACGGGAAGTACTTGCTCAGCCCGCAGTGCGTGTAGCCGTCGATCACCTCGAAGGGGTGGACGGGCGGGTTGGTCATGATGCTGCCTCTCGGGACACGGGGCGATCGAGGCCCCTCGTTGAGGAGAAGTTGCTCACGCTGACCTCCCTGAGTCGCCGCGCGGGCCGGGAATCGTCGCCACCCGCAGTCTAGCGAAGCGCATGACACGCGGCGGCGGGCTCTGCGGTCTGCGGCGGCCGGGGCTAGAGTGGGCCGCTGGAGGCGCAATGGTCGCGAGGCTGTTCCCGCGCGTCTACGAGGGCTGGATCGTCGTCGGCGCCTCGACGACGGCGCTGTTCATCCTCTCCGCGGCGGTCTTCTGGGGCCTCGGCCCGATCTTCAACCCGATCGTCAGCGAGTTCGGCTGGAGCCACGGCCGCACCGCGTTCGCCTTCGCCGTCCGCTCCGAGGTCAACGGCATCTCGGCGCCATTCGTCGGGGCGCTGATCGACCGGATCGGCTCGCGGCTGCTGATGATGGCGGGGATCGTCCTCGCCTCGTGCTGCCTCTTTCTCATGTCGTACATGCAGAACATCGTGCACTTCTACGTGCTGATGCTGGTCATGGCGCTCGGCACCAGCACGTCGGGCGGACAGGTGACGATGGTCTCCACCGTCAGCTGGTTCGAGCGCAAGCGGGCGCGCGCCCTGGCGCTGGCGACCGCAGGCGGGACGCTCGGCGGGGTGCTCGTCGTGGCCATCGCCTTCCTCGTCGAGGCGCTGGGCTGGCGTGGCGCGCTGCGGGTGATGGCGCTCTTCTTGCTCGTCGGCGGCCTCCTCGCGGGCGCGAACGTGCGCACGCGGCCGCGTGGCCACCACCAGCCGCTCGACGGCATCCCGCGCCCCGCAGGCTCGGCGGCCGACGAGGACGACGATCGCTGGGGCGTGCCGCTCCGCGAGGCACTGCGCACGCAAGCGTTCTGGCTGCTGGCCTTCGCGCAGTTCACGATGTTCTTCTCGATCACGGCGATCGTCGTGCTGCATGTGCCGTTCATGGAAGATGACGTCGGCATCTCGAAGACGGCGGCGGGGGTGGGCTCGGCGTTCTTCGCCCTCTCCTCGCTGGTCGGGCGCCTCGTCTCCGGCGGCGCCGCGGACCGCTTCGACAAGCGGGTGGTGCTGGCGCTCGTGGTGCTGCTCGCGGGGGTCGCGATGCCGCTCTTCTCACTGGTGCAGAACCTCTGGCAGGCGAGCCTGGTGCTGGTCGTGATCGCCGCCGGGGTCGGCGGCGCGAACCCGATCCGCACGGCGCTACTGGCGGACTACTACGGGACACGCTCGTTCGGGGCGATCAACGGCGTCTCGATGATGGTCGGGACGCTCGGCGCGTTCCTCGGGCCGTGGTTGCTGGGGCTGAGCGTGGACGCGACCGGAGGCTACTCGATCGGCTTCGCGGTGACCGGCCTGGTCGGGCTGTTCGCGATTCCCGCGATCCTGCGGACGAAGCCGCCCTCGGAGCTGATGGCGCGCTACCGCCGCCGCCCCGTGCGCGTCGTGCCGCCGGGCCCGCCGCGCGCTCAGCACGGCGCCCCTCGCCGCTAGTCGAGCTTCCGCAGCCGCGGCAGGAACGCGATCATCGCGATCGTGACCAGGACCAGCGCGAAGGAGGTGGAGCCGAGCGCCCACTGCCCTCCGACCTGCTCGGCGAACAGGCCGAACAGCACCGCCCCGAACGCCATCAGGCCGAACTCTGTCATGTAGAGCGACATCACGCGACCTCGGTACTCGTCCAGCGAGTAGTGCTGCAGCAGCACGTTGCCGAGCGCCTGCCGCCCGGCACTGCCGATGCCGACGAAGAGCATGAAGAAGCCGGCCACCCAGATCAGTCTCGTCGCGGCGAACCCCACGAGCCCCATGCCGATGACCAGGGAGCTGACCAGCAGCAGCAGGCCGCGGCGCCGCGCGGGCAGCGAGGCGAGCACCAGCGATCCGAACAGCGATCCGAGGCCGCTCACCGCGATCAACAGGCCGAGCTCGACCGGGCCGCCGTCGAGCACGCCGCGCACGAAGCCGGGGAGCATGATCTGGTAGGGCATCGCGAGCAACGAACCGACCAGGCCCGCGAGGAGGAGCAGCGCGAGCGTGCGCTCGGTGCGGACGTAACGGAGGCCTTCGATCAGGTCGGCGTACCCGCTGGTGCGGCGGCGGCGGGCGGGGGGCTGGTGCTGCGGCCGCACGCGGGCGAGCGTGATGACGGCGAAGCCGTAGAGCGCGGCCATCAGGAAGTAGACCCACTCCGCGCCGATGAAGGCGATCATGAAGCCGCCCAGCGCCGGCGCCATGAGGCGCATCAGGTTCGTCGCGGCGGCGCTCAGCGCGACGGCGTTCATCAGGCGCTCCATGCCCACGACCTCCGGCATGATCGCCTGCCTCGAGGGCATCATCAGCGAGATCACGATGCCGTGAGCGACGCCGGCGACCATCAGGTGCGCGAACTCAAGCAGGTCGAACAGCAGCAGCAGGCCGACCGCCACGGCGATGAGGGCGCTGGCGCACTGCCCGATCTGGAGCACCAGCTTCTTCGGCGCACGGTCGGCGAGCACGCCGCCGAACACCGAAAGCGTGAGCATCGGCACGGCGCTTCCGAGGGAGATGACGCCGAGCGCCGCGAAGCTCTCCGTGAGGTCGAACACGAGGTAGCCGCGGATGAGCATCTGCATGTTCATCGCGGCCATCTGCCCGAGCAGGGCGAGGTAGAACCAGCGGAACTCGGGGTCGGAGAAGGAGTCGAAGGTGCGGAGCTGCCGCCCGGCTCCGGAGCCGCCGCCACGTCGCGGCGGCCGATCGATCGGGCGCTCGGGAGTGCCCCGTGTCGGGGCGGCGGTCACGGCGCGGGACCGCTTGCGAGGGCGGGCGAACCTGCCAGCTCACGTAAGGAAGCGATCATCCATGCAGTGTAGGCGATGGCCCTCGCGGTTGCCGCGCGTCCGGCACGGCGTCGCGGCCCTGACTCGTTGCGATGGCGCTCGATGGTGCGAGCCTCCTGGGCGGCCAGCGCGTAACCTCGAGGTTGAGCAGGACGAGGTCAGACCATGACTAACGAAGAATCCATCACCCTGACACGGACGGAGTACGACGCCCTGATCGGGCGGATCGAGGATCTCGAAGACACGCTGGCTGCCCTCGAAGCGGACGATGGCAACCGCGTTCCCCACGAGGCAGCCCTCGCCATCATGCGCGGCCAGGGTCCCGTCCGCCCGGTTGCCGCGCGAGAGGCGCGCCGCTAGGGTTCGCAACGCGATACGGGAGGAGACCGCGATGCCGATGCTCGATGTGGACGGGGCGAGGCTGCACTACCACGAGCAGGGAGCGGGCGACACGATCGTCCTCACCGCCGGCTACAACACACCCTCGAAGTTCTGGGGTCCGCTGGTCCCGATGCTCGCCGAGAGCTTCCGCGTCGTCACCTACGACGTGCGCGGCTTCGGCGACACGGAGATCGTGGCCGAGAGCGCGAACGTCGATGTCGTCGCGGACGACCTGCACGCGCTGATCGCGCACGTCAGCGACGGCCCGGTGATCTCGCTCGGTCACGCCTTCGGGGGCGGGGTCGCGTCGAACCACGTCGTCCGTCACCCGGACGACGTGCGCGGGCTCGTGCTCCTCAACTCCGGCGGCTTGTTCGCCGGCGATCCGGCCGCCTCCGCGAACATGTACCCGCTCTCGACCAAGCGGGGCCTCGATGCCGACTCCTACGCGAAGCTCTTTGTGGAGACCTACTGCGGCGCGGGGTTCGGGGAGACGGACGAGCAGCGCGCGCTGCTCGACGGCATGTTCGAGGACCGGGCGCCGCGTGAGAAGGTGATGCTCTCCCTTTCGATCCTCGGATCGATGAACGCCGAGAAGTACTGGGCGAAGTGGTCGCAGCCGACGCTGCTGATCTACGGCACCGCGGACCGCGTGGCCGTGCCCTTCAACGGCTTCGACCTCGCGAGGATGCTGCCGGGCGCGGAACTGCACTGGCTGCGCGGCGCGGGCCACTACAGCACGTGGGAACGCCCCGAACGCATCGCCGAGCTGATCGGCGAGTTCGCCGCCGGGCTGTAGCCACCACGACGAACACGGCTCGATGACGCAGCGCCTCCAGGGCAAGGCCGCCATCGTCACGGGCGCCGCCTCCGGCGCCGGACGGGCGATGGCGCAGCGCTGCGCCTCGGAAGGCGCGAGCGTGCTCTGCGCCGACGTCAACGAGGACGGCCTCGCCGACACGGTCGCGAGCATCGAGGACGCGGGCGGCCGCGCCGTCGCGCGGCGTGTCGATGTCTCCCGTGAGCCCGAGGTGGAGGCGATGCTGCGCGAGGCGGTCGAGCGCTTCGGGCGGCTCGACGTGCTGCTGAACAACGCCGCCGTCGGAGGCGGCGCCGGCGACTGGTCGCAGACGATCGCGGTCAACCTCGAGGGCGTGTACTACGGGCTGCGGCACGGCGCGGCGCTGCTCGCCGAACAGGGCGGCGGCGCGATCGTCAGCACCGCCTCCGTCGGTGCGCTCGTCGCGCTGCGCCACCACCGGCTGCCGCGCGACGGCGGCCCGCTGCCCTCGGGGCCGCTCGGCTACATCGCCGCGAAGTCCGGCGTCGTGGGGCTGACGAGGCAGTTCGCGGTCGTCTACGGGCGGCGCGGCGTGCGCGTCAACGCGATCGCACCCGGCGGCATCGACACGCCGATGCTGCGAGGCGGCAGCGACTTTACCGAGGGCGATCCACACCCCGCCGACGCAATTCACCCGCTCGGCCGCATCGCGCGGCCCTCGGAGATCGCGTCCGCCGCCGTCTTCCTCGCCAGCGACGAGGCCTCCTTCATCACCGGCATCGTGCTGCCCGTGGATGGCGGCTACACAGCGATGTAGCCGCGGCGGGACCGCCACCCGCATACACTCCGGCGGATACGCGTCGGCCACTGGACGGGAGGCGGCCATGCAGGACTTCGAGGGCAAGGTCGCCGTCGTCACCGGCGCGGCAAGCGGCATCGGGCGCGGGCTCGCGCAGCGCTTCGCCGAGGAGGGCATGCGCATCGTCCTCGCCGACGTCGAGGCGGAGGCCCTCGATGCCGCCGTCGCGGATCTGCGGGACGCGGGTCACGAGGTGCGCGGCGAGCAGGTCGATGTCTCCAGTCAGCCCTCGGTGGACGCGCTCGCGCAGGCGTCGTTCGAGGCCTGGGGCGGGGTGCACGTCGTCTGCAACAACGCCGGCGTCGCCGCCGTCAACGATTGGGGCTCGCTGCACCCCGAGGGCGGCGTCCCGATGTGGGACCTCACGCTCGATGACTGGCGCTGGACCTACGGCGTCAACTTCTGGGGCGTCGTGCACGGCATCCGTGCCTTCACCCCCCTGCTGCTCGAGCAGGGCGAGCCCGCGCACATCGTCAACACCGGCTCCGTGCAGAGCTTCCAGGGCGGGACGAGCCTCGTCGCCTACAGCTCGACGAAGTTCGCCGTCGGGCGCATCACCGAGGCGCTGCAGATGCAGCTGGGCGAGCTCGGCTCGCCCGTGCGCGCACACCTGCTTTGTCCCGGCGGCGTGGCGACGCGCAGCTACCTCGCCGAGCGCAACCGCCCGGCGGAGCTGCGCAACCCCGATCCGGGAGCGGAAGATCCGGAGCGCGCGGCTGCCTTCGCGCGAGCGCGCGACGAGACCGGCGAGAACATGGGACGCAACATGCCGCCCTCGGGCGTCGCGGCGGCCGTGGTCGAGGGGCTGCGCGCGGAGCGCTTCTACATCTTCTCGCACGGGACCGACTTTGATGCGCAGATTCGCGCGCGCATGGAGCGGATCCTCGCGCGCGAGGATCCCCAACCCTGATCCTCGTGCCGAAATCGGCTATCGTGCGCCCGTGACTGCCGAAGACCGACTCGCCATCATCGAGCAGATCGGCCGCTACTCGTACGCGGCCGACGATCAGGATGTCGACGGCATGGCCGGCCTCTTCACCGAGGGCGGTGTCTTCGAGCGCCACGAGATCGGCTCGAATGGGCCGGTCTACGCCGTCGAAGGCCGCGAGGCGCTGCGCCGCTGGGCGGCGGACGCCTTCGAAACGCTCCCCGAGGGCGTGCTCACACGCCATCACCAGCGCGCGACCGTCTTCGATGAGCTGACCGCCGACGCGGCGCGAACCCGCACGATGTTCCTGCTCACCAGCATCGGTCCCGGCGACCACTACCCGCGCACGGTGAGCAGCGGCGTCTGCCGCGACGAGTGGCGGCGCACGGAGGACGGTTGGCAGATAGCGCGCCGCATCGCCGACACGGACCGGCCGGCCTCGGACGCGCCGCGTGGCTGAGGTGCGCATCGTCGGCAAGGCGATGGACGACCTCGCCGACGACTGGCACTGGGTGGTGCTGCACGCCGCCGAGGAGCTGGAGCCGCGGCTCTACTTCACCGCCCGCGTCGACACCGTCTGCGGCATCCTGATCGCGGACCGTCCGCGGCGCGTGCGCCTCTTCGACATGGGCGCGCCGGATCAACCGACCTGCCCGGTGTGCAGCAAGGAGGGCCTGCCGCCCGGCCTGCTCGCCGACGTGCGCGAGGCGCTCGAGCGCGCCGACCGCGAGCCGGTGGAGGTGTAGCGCCCGCCGTCGGCTGCGCGGCGGATATACTGCGGGCAATGGCCCTCGATCTGTCGGACCGCCCGAAACTGCTCGTCATCCTCGACTCGCATGGCATCATCTACCGCTCGTACTTCGCGCTCCGCGACAGCTTCGCGAGCACCGTGCGGCTCACGGGTGAGCCGGTCTGGGCCGTCTATGGCTACGCCAACTCGCTGCTCTACGTGCTGGACGAGCTGCGCCCGACGCACATCATCGCCGCCTGGGACGCCCCTACCCCGACCTTCCGCCACGAGGCCGACGCCGACTACAAGGCGACCCGGCCGCCGACGCCCGACGACCTGAAGCCGCAGATCGAACGCGTGCGCGATGTGCTGGCCGCGTTCCGCATCCCACTGATCGAGGCGCCGGGCTTCGAGGCCGACGACGTCCTCGGTACGCTCGCCACGCAGGCGAAGGCCGCAGGCGTCGAGACCGTGATCGTGACGCTGGACAACGACCTGGTGCAGCTCGTCCAGCCGGGCGTGCGCGTGCTGATGTACCGGCCCTACCAGCGAGATTATGTCCTGTATGACACCGAGGGCGTCCGTGAGCGCTGGGGCTTCGAGCCGGACCAGATCCCGGACTTCAAGGCCCTGGTCGGCGACAACAGCGACAACATCGCCGGCGTGAAGGGAATCGGCGACAAGGGCGCGAAGGCGCTGATCGGCGAGTGGGGCACGCTCGAGGGGATGATCGAGCACCTCGACGAGATCAAGCCGCCGCGTGCGCAGAAGGCGCTGGCCGCCGCCGTCGACGACGCCCGCCACTACAAGCGCATGGCCACCATCGTCATCGACGTGCCGGAGGTGACGCTCGACCTCGACGCGTCGAGGGTGCACGACTACGACCGCGACGCGGTGCTGGCGCTGTTCCAGGAGCTCGAGTTCCGCTCGCTCGTCGGACGGCTGCCGCAGCACGCGGACGATGCCGCCTCGGACGGCGCGCAGCCCAAGGGCGCGATCACGAGCGGCGGCGACTACGAGGTCGTGACGACGACCGAGCGCCTCGCCGAGGTCGTCGAGGCGGTGCGCGCGGCCGGGCGCTTCGCCTTCGAGCTGCTGGCCGACGATGAGCACCCGATGCGCGCCGCCTACGGCCTCGTGGGCCTCGCGCTCAGCATCGAGCCTGGCAAGGGCTGGTACCTGCCCTTCGGCCACACGAGCGAGCCGCTGCCTCCGGAGGAGGGCCAGCAGGAGATGGCAATGGATGCGCCCGAGCCGGAGGCGCCGATCGCGCAGCTCCCGCGCGACGCCGTCCTCGAGGCGGTCCGCACGCTCTTCACCGACCCAAAGCTCGAGCGCGTCTCCAACAGCGGCAAGAACCAGATGCTCGCGCTCGCCGAGACCCCGGGCGGCGTCTGGACCGAGCGCATCGACTTCGACACCTCGGTCGCCGCGTACGTGCTCGGCGAGCGAGCGCGCGACATCCGCGGGCTGGCCTTCGAGCGGCTCGGGCACGAACTGCCGGAGGCGAAGAGCCTGCTCGGCACGGGCCGCAAGGCGATTCCCTTCTCGCGCACCGACCCCGAGGACGCCGCGAACTTCGCCGCGGGCGCCGCCGACGCGACGCTGCGCCTCGCCGGCGATCTGCTCCCCGAGCTCGCGGCGAACGACCTCGACGGCGTCTTCCGCGAGATCGATCTGCCGCACCTGCCGGTGCTCGCGCGCATGGAGCAGTACGGCCTCGCCGTGGACCGCGAGGCGCTCGCGATCCTCGGCGCGGAGCTGGCCGAGCTGTCCGAGGCGGCGCAGGCCGAGGTGTTCTCCGCAGTCGGGCACGAGTTCCAGATCGGCTCGCCGCAGCAGCTCTCGCACGTGCTCTTCGAGGAACTGGAGCTGCCCCGGACGCGCAAGACGGCGAGGGGCTGGACGACGGACGCGAACGCCCTCGAGCCGCTCCGGCAGGCGCACCCGGCGGTCGCGGCCGTGCTGCGCTGGCGCGAGCTGACGAAGATCCGATCGACCTACGTGGACACGCTGCCGGGGCAGATCCACCCGGTGACCGGCCGCGTGCACACCGTGTTCTCGCAGACCACGGCCGCCACCGGGCGGCTCTCCTCGAACGACCCGAACCTGCAGAACATCCCCGTGCGCACCGAGATCGGCGCGGCGGTGCGTAACGCCTTCATCGCGCGCGACTGCGGCGAGGATCCGCTGCTGCTCTCCCTCGACTACTCGCAGATCGAGCTGCGCATCCTCGCGCACGTCTCAGGCGACGAGGAGCTGCGGCGCGCCTTCCTCGCGGGCGAGGACGTCCACCGCGCGACGGCCTCGAATGTCTTCAAGGTCGCCCCGGAGGAGGTGGACGCGGAGATGCGGCGCCGGGCGAAGGTCTTCAACTTCGGCGTGCTCTACGGCCTCACGGCCTTCGGGCTCTCGCAGCGCGAGGGCATCCCCCGCGACGAGGCGGAGGAGTTCATCCGCGCCTACTTCGCGGCCTACCCGCAGGTCGCGCACTGGCGCGACGCCATCGTGGCTGAGGCGCGCGAACGCGGCTACGCGGAGACGCTGACCGGACGGCGCCGCTACATCCCGGAGCTGCGATCGAGGAACCACAACCGCCGCCTCGGGGCGGAGCGGATCGCGATCAACATGCCGATCCAGGGCGCCGCCGCCGACATCATCAAGATCGCCATGAACCGCATCGATGGCGAGTTGATCGCCCACCGCGCCGCGGGCGGCCGGGCGCGCATGGTGCTGCAGGTCCACGACGAACTGCTGTTCGAGTTGCCGCGCGAGGAACTCGACAGCGTGCGCGAGATCGCCTGCCGCCTCATGCCGGCCGTCGAGCTCTCCGTGCCGCTGGAACTGGACGAGAAGTACGGCCGCTCGTGGGGCGAGATGGCCGAGACGGCGTGAACCGCCCACCACTGCGCGATGCCTGAGCTGCCCGAGGTCGAGACGATCCGCCGCGGCCTGGAGCCGCGGATCGCCGGGCGCACCATCGAGGCGGTGCACATCCACGCCGGCGCCGAGCGCCTGGCCGTCACCCACTCCCCGCGCGAACTCGAACACGAGCTGGCGGGGCGGCGCATCGAGGCGCTCGGCCGCCACGGCAAGTACCTGATCGCCGCTCTCGACGACGACCGCAGCTGGGTGATGCACCTGCGCATGACCGGCGTGCTGCTGATCGGCGACCGCACGGCGCCCGGCGAGCGCTTCGAGCGCGCGCGCGTCGAGCTGGACGACGGCTGCGCGCTGCGCCTCAACGACATCCGCAAGTTCGGCACCTGGCACCTCGTCGAAGATCCCGCCGAGGCGATGCCGCGCATCGGACCGGACGCGCTCTCCGAGGCGTTCAGCGCGCGCTGGCTGCGGGACGTCCTCGGACGGCGCAGCGTGGCGGTGAAGTCGGCGCTGCTCGATCAGCGCGTGGCGGCAGGGGTTGGCAACATCTACGCCGACGAGGCGCTCTGGATCGCCGGCATCGACCCGCGCACGCCGGCCGGCTCGATCGGCCCGCGCCGAGTCGCGCGGCTGCACGCCGCACTGCTGGAGACGCTGCGCGAGGGCCTCGCCGACGGCGGCAGCTCGTTCGACGACTACCGCGACGCCTTCGGCCTCACGGGCGGGCACCATCTGCGCGTGCACGTCTTCCGCCGCCAGGGCGAGCCCTGCGAGCGCCGGCGTTGCGGCGGGCGGGAGATCCGCCAGATCCGCCTCGGCGGACGCGCAACGCACTTCTGCGCGAGTTGCCAGCGCCGCTGAGGGAACCGATCGGCGCGCCCGCGCATACACTCTGATCAAGGGGCGAGGGTGCGCCGAGCATCCCGCCCACGGACGCCGGAACAGAGGCCACCATGCGCATGCGCCACACGATCCTCCTCGTCCTGCTCGCGGCGATCGTTGTCGCCGTGCAGGCGCTGCCCTCGCCGGTGGCCGCGCAGCGACCAATCCCGCCGCCCTGCTTCGATTGCTGGTGGGCCGGACCGTCCGACGCGCGGCTCACGCGCGCCGACGCCAGCGTCGACGTGGAAGACGGGCGCTACCGCACCAGTTGGACGCTGACCTTCGCGCACCCCTCCGACATCGCTGGCGGCGGCATCGGCGGGCGCTTCGGGCCCGCCGAGGGCCGCGTGATCGTCCCGCTGCCGCCGGACAGCGTCGTCACCGATCTCACGCTCGGAGACGGCACGCAGACGCTTGAGGGACGGCTGCTCGACGCGGATGACGCCTCGCGAATCTACGAGGAGATCGTGCGGCGCCTGATCGACCCCGCGCTGCTGCGCTCGCTCGGTGACGATCTCTACGAGATCAAGGCCTTCCCCGTGCCGCGCGGCGAGACGCGCACGGTCACCTACACCGTGACCACGCCGCTGACGGCCGAGGGCGGCGAGGCGGTGATCGAGGCGCCCTGGTCGCGGATGTCGCCGCGTCCCGCGGCGGCTTCGCTGAGCGTGCAGATCGACGTGCCGTGGGAGGTGCGATCGGCGATCGCGCCGGGCCACGTGCCCGCCGTCGTGCGCGAGGGATCGGGCCAGCTCAGCGTGTCATGGGAGTCGCCCGACGGCTGGACGGCGGAGCGTGACTTCCGGCTCCACCTCGCCGGCGGCGAAGGCCTCGTCGACGCGCGGCTGCTGGCGCACCGCAGCTCGACCGACGGCGACGAGGACGGCTACTTCGCGCTGCTGCTCGCCCCCGCGCTCGAGACCGACGAGCAGGTCGCGCGAGATATCGTCATCGTCCTCGACCGCAGCGGCTCGATGCAGGGCGAGAAGATCGTGCAGGCTCGCGACGCCGCCATCCGCATCCTCGACAGGCTGGGCGCCGGCGACCGCTTCGGGATCGTGAGCTTCTCGAGCTCGGTATCGTCCTTCGAGGGCATGCTGCACCCCGCCTCCAACGCCGAGCAGGGCAGGGAGTGGGTCAAGGGCATCCGCGCCGAGGGCCTCACCAACATCTCCGGCGCGCTCGGCGAGGCGATGGACCTGCTTCCCGGGGACCGACCCGCCACGGTCGTGTTCCTCACGGACGGCCTGCCCACAGCCGGTGTGGAAGACAGGGACGGCATCGTCGCCGCCGCCTCCGCCACGGCGCCGGAGCAGGTGCAGCTCTTCGCCTTCGGCGTTGGCTACGACGTCGACGCAGTGCTGCTCGACTCGCTGACGTCGCGCTTCACCGGCTCCAGCCACTACGTCACGCCCGATGAGCGGATCGACACCGAGGTGGGGCTGCTCAGCGAGCGCATCTCCTCGCCGGTGCTGCTGGGCACCGCGCTCTCGTTCGAGCTTCCCGATGACGCCTCGGAACCCACGGTCAGCTCGCTCGCGCCCGTCAGCCTCGGCGGCATCTTCGCCGGTGAGCAGACGCTGATCACCGGGCGCTACCAGGGCTCGGGCGCGGTCACGGTGGTGCTCACGGGCCAGGCCGCGGAGGGCGAACAGCGCTTCGCGTACGAGCTGTCGCTTCCGGAGAGCAACGACGACGCGGGCGTCGCGCTGCTCTGGGCGCAGCGGCGGATCGCGGACCTGCTGACCGAACTGCGCATCGAAGGGCAACGCGAGGGCCTGATCGAGGGGATCATCGCGATCGCCAACCGCTTCGGCATCGTCACGCCGTACACCTCCTACCTCGCCGAGGAGCCCGACTTCGTCTTCAACGAGCCCGCTGCGATGGACGCCATGGCCGACGACGCAGCGGCGGCGCCGTCCAGCGGACGGGCTGCCGTCGACGCTGCCGAGGCGGTGGCGGAACTCGAGGAAGGCGCGACCGAGCACATCACGCCCGACGCGGCGCGGCTGGTCGGCACCCGCACCTACTACCTGGCCTCCTACCTGAGCGAAGACATGTGGATCGAGGAAGGCTTCGACCGCTCGGGCCCGGAGCCGGACGAGTTGCTGCTGGATGTCGCGCAGCTCGCGCAGTTGCTGAGTGACGATCCGCACCTCGTCGCCGCCTCGGCGCTGGGCACGCGCGTCGTCGCCCTCGGCGCGGACGGCTGGGTGCTGCTCACATGGCCCGACGTCACCGAGCCGACGGACACCGGGACGACCGACACCGGTACGACCGACACCGAGCCGACCGACACCGAGCCGACGGACACCGGGACGACCGATACCGGGACCACCGACACCGGTACGACCGACACCGGGACCACCGACACCGGGACGACCGACACCGGTACGACCGACACCGGGACGACCGATGCCGGGACGACCGACACCGGTACGACGGACACCGGTACGACCGACACCGGTACGACCGACACCGGGACCACCGACACCGGGACCACCGACACCGGTACCACCGACACCGGTACCACCGACACCGGTACCGACGGGACCACCTCGACTGGCGACGAGCCGGCCGAACCGGCGAGCGACTACGTCGTGCAGCCCGGCGACTACCTGAGCAAGATCGCCGCCCACTGCTACGGCGATGGCTCGCGCTGGCGCGAGATCTGGGAGGCGAACCGTGATCGCGTCATGGACGATGGCCGTACGTTCAGCAACCCCAACCTGATCTACATCGGCTGGACGCTGAGCATTCCCGACGGCTGTACGCCCGAATAGCGCCGCCGGCACGTCGCCGGCGGCGCCCGTGGCCTCGCGCCGCGCTTGTGAGGCACGGGGCGCGCTGGTACGGTCCGCGCTACAACTCACAGGCGCCGGACTGAAGACGGGGCGGGCGGCGTGATCGTGCTGCTGGTCGCGATGGTCGCCATTGCGGGCGCGCTGCTGCTCGCCTGGCTCCTCGCGGCCTACTACCTCGCCGAGACGCTCACGCGGACCAAGCGCGGGCGCGTCGAGGGCAATCCGGCCGATTTGCTGCTGCGGCACGACGAGGTGGAGTTCCTGGCGGCCGACGGCGTGAGCACTCGCGGCTGGTATCTCGCATCACTGGGCGCCCGGGCCACCATCGTGTTGGTCCACGACGCCGCTGGTACGCGCTCGGACCCCCGGCACGGGCTACTCGAACTGCAGCGGGACTACGTGCGCCGGGGCATGAACGTGCTCAGCTTCGACCTCCGGGGACGAGGCGAGTCCGAGGGCCATCAGGACCACCTGGGTGCGGGCGAACTGGCCGACATTGAAGCGGCGGTCGCCTATGCCCAGAGCCGGGAGCCGGATCACGCGCTGCTGCTGCACGGCTTCGGGATGGGAGCGGCGCTCGCACTCGTGGCCGCCTCCCAACACCCGGCGATCGCCGGAGTGATCGCGGACTCGCCGTTCACGTCGATGCGCAGCCACCTGCGGCATCAGTACCGCCAGTGGCCGGAGTTGGTGTTCCGCCTCGCCACCGTGATGGCTCGCCGCTTCTTCCACGCCGACATCGACGCGGTCACGCCAATCGAGGTGATCCCGTACCTCCGTCAGCCGGTGCTCTACATCCACGCCGAGGGCGACCCCGACGTGCCGATGGAGCACACGCTCAACCTCGGAGCGGCGTCGATCAACGCGGACGACCGGATATGGTTGGCGCCGGCAGGCGAGCACTGCGGAGCATATCGGGCCGACCCCACCACCTATCTCGGGTACTGCCGCAGCTTCATCGAATCGGTCACGCCGGCACGCCCGGCGGCCGCAGGCGCGATCTGATGCCAAGCGCGAGCGCGGCAGGAGTCAGCTCCGGACCACGCGACGCGATCACGGACGTCGCGGGCATCCGCGTCGGGCACTGGACGCACCGCCGCTGGGCGACCGGTTGCACCGTCGTGATCTGCGCCAACGGCGCCGTCGGCGGCGTCGACGTGCGTGGGGCCGCTCCCGGCACGCGCGAGACCGATCTGCTGCGGCCCGGCAACCTCGTCGAGGAGGTCCACGCCGTCGTGCTGTCCGGCGGCTCGGCCTTCGGCCTGGACGCCGCGGGGGGCGTCGCCCGCTACCTCGAGGAGCGCGGCATCGGGCTCAGCTTCGCGGAGCAGACCATCCCGATCGTCCCGGCGGCGATCCTGTTCGACCTCGGCCTCGGCAGCGGCGTCCGGCGTCCCGGCGCCGAGGAGGGCGAGCGCGCGGCGAGGCGCGCGACGGGCGGGCGCGTCGCAGAGGGCTCCGTGGGCGCCGGCACGGGCGCGACCGTCGCCTCGCTGCTGGGCCGGGACCGCGCGCTCAAGGGCGGCCTCGGGAGCGCCAGCGAACGGCTCGAAAGCGGTGCGACCGTCGGCGCGATCGTCGCCGTCAACTCCTCCGGCGCGATTCGCGACCCGAGCGACGGATCGCTCGTCGCCGGGCCCCGCGCCGACGGCAGCGGCTTCGTGGACCTCGATGCGCATCTGCGCAGCGGCGTCCGCTGGCACGAGCTGCCCGACCCCGACGCGGTACACGGCGAGGACGGCCCCGAGAACACGACCATCGCGGTGGTCGCGACGGACGCGCGGCTCACGCGCGAGCAGGCGAACCGGCTGGCGAGCGTCTGCCACGACGGCTTCGCGCGCACGATCTGGCCCGCGCACTGCCGCAGCGACGGCGACGTGATCTTCGCGATCGCCACGGGCGCCGTCGAGATCGACCGCTACGCCTACGCCGCCCTCGAGGCGCTCGCGACGCGCGCGGTGGAGCGTGCGGTGCTCAACGGCGTCCACGCAGCCGATGGCCTTCACGGCGTTCCATCGGCCGCGGAGTGGGCGCGGGCGGGGTCCTGAGGGGAGCCTCCGGACGCCCGTGGCGACGCCCCCGATCGGCGCGTGGAGCGGCCTCCGCGGGGGCCCGTGGAGCGGGGACGATGATCGGGGTGCAGTGCATCAGAAGTGACTGTTACCGCACCTCGCTCCAGCTGCATCACCAATCGGTTACCCAGCCGCGCGCTCCGATCGCTCCGGGGCGCGCATGGACGGGTTGCCGTGCGGTCTGCCCAGTCGTTCCCGGCGACCGGGCCACATCCTGAGGCAGGCTCAGTGGCGCTTACGACAGGCGTGCGTTCAGCAGCCGGTTCAGGCTCACGCCCTCCTCGGCCGCTTGTGTCGCGAGTTCGCGGTGAATCTTGGGCGGAACGCGGAGCAGAATGCGCCCCGAATAGGGGCGGTTTGCCAACGGCTCCGGAACAGCCTCGCCGGCGGACTGCATATCCTGCACGGCGTCGGCCACCGTCCTCCGGATGCCGTCGAACGCCTCCTCTGGTCGCGGCGCCAGCCAGCTGAGGAGCGGGAACTCGAGGCAGAGGCCCACGTACTCCTCATCCTCTGCTGACCAGGTGACGCGGTAGGTGTAGTGATCACTCATCGCCGGCCTCCAACCTCTCGATGGCCCTCAGCACCTGTCTTGCCTGGTACGCCTTGGCCGCACCTCTGTCGTTCTGGATGTTGACTCTCGGGTTTCCCGGCCAGGGCGTGCGATAGACCCAGTGGCTGCCGCCCGTCCGTCGCGCCGGCCCGAAGTAATGGTCGCAGACCTTCGCCAGGTCGGCAAAACGAACGCCGCGCGGGTTGACGCGCATCTGCCTGACAGTTGCCGCGACGCTGGCCACACAGAGATGATACCACTATCGCTATTACTCATGAACGATGACAAGCCCTGCGGAGAGGGCAAGCTTCCAGCGCCGGCGCTGCTCTGACTCCGGTCCTTCTCGGCGAGGATCGCCGTGGCCTGGCCGGTTCCATCCGTGGTCGATAGCGCCCGCTCCAGCAGAACCGCAGCCGGAGAGTCACTGTAGCGTTACCCCGTCAGGCCGCCCCGACCCGCGCCCCCTCGCGACACCGCTCGTCCGTGACCTGCGGGCTCCTCGCGACGGTTCGGCGGCGGACATGTCCGCTGCATGAAGGCGATCACCGAGGCTTGAACGCCGCCGGGCAACATCCCGGAGGCTCCGAGGGGGGCGTTCGGCAACAGGGTTGTGATGCACGCGCCGTGATCTCGGTAACAACTTCAATGATGCGATGCGCGGGGTTGCAAGGGTGCCTATACTGTGCGCGCGTTCGTGCCAGAGGCCCATGCGTACTCGTCTGTATCCCCCCGGGATTCGGGACGGAGTGAACACATGACCCCAGCACCCAGCCGGGCGGCTGACGCCCACGAGTCAGGCGTGCGAACTCCAGGCAAGAACGGAGCAGGGCGATGATGCGAATCATGCTCCGCTCGAAGATTCATCGCGCCACCGTCACCGCCGCCGATCTCGACTACGAGGGCTCGATCAGCATCGATCAGAACCTGCTGGACGCGGCCGGGGTCGCCGAGTGGGAGCAGGTCCACGTCGTCGATCTGACCAACGGCGCGCGCCTCGAGACCTACGTGATCCCGGCGCCCGCCGGCTCCGGCGAGATCCAGATCAACGGCGCGGCCGCCCACCTCGTGAACCCGGGCGACATGGTGATCATCATGGCCTACGAGGGCGTCCCCGAGGATCGCCTCGCCGAGCACCGCCCGCGCATCGTGCTCGTCGACGAGCGCAACCGCGTCGGCTCCATCACCTCATCCAACCTCGTCCACGGCACTCACCCGGCCGAGTCGCGAGAGCCGGTAGCAGAGGGAGCAGGACGATGACCGCAGGCATGAAGCGCGTCAGTGTCAGCGACTTGCAGCGGATGCACCGCAAGGGCCAGCCGATCACGATGATCACGGCCTACGACTACCCGACGGCGCGGCTCGCCGACGAGGCCGGTATCCCGGTCATCCTCGTGGGCGACTCGCTCGGGATGGTGGTCCTTGGCTACGACTCGACGTTGCCGGTGACGGTGGAGGACATGATCCACCACGGATCGGCGGTAATGCGCGGCGCAGAGCACGCGCACGTCGTGGTCGACATGCCGTTCGGCTCCTACCAGGCCGGTTGGAAGAGCGCGATGCGCAACGCCTCCCGGATCATGCAGGAGACCAGCTGCAGCGCCGTCAAACTCGAGGGCGGACAGCGCTCGGCGGAGATCGTCAAGCGCCTTGTCGACGCCGGCATCCCGGTGATGGGCCACGTCGGCCTCACCCCGCAATCCGTGAACGCCATGGGCGGCTACAAGATCCAGGGGCGCACCCCGCGCGACGCCGTGCGCGTGCTCAGCGACGCGAAGGCCCTGGAGGAAGCCGGCGCCTACGCGGTCGTGCTTGAGGTCGTGCCCGCCATCGTCGCCTGGAGGATCACCGAGCGGCTCAATGTCCCCACCATCGGCATCGGCGCCGGACCGTACTGCAGCGGGCAGGTCCAGGTGCTGCACGACATGCTCGGCCTCTACCCGGACATCGAGCCCAAGCACGCGCGCCGCTTCCTCGAAGGCGGGGAACTCGTGCGCGGCGCACTCAGCGAGTACCGCGAGGCCGTCGAGGCCGGGAGCTTCCCCACCGCCGCGGAGTCGTTCTTCCTCGACGCCGCCAAGCGCGAACACATCGAGGCGACGCTCGCCCGCCACGCACACGACAGCGCACGCGCCCCCGACCGTGCATACGCACCCGCACACGACAGTGCGCACGAGGGCGTCGACGCGGAAGTGGCGATGCTGCAAGAGGACGAGGTCGTCTAGCCGGTCGCCGGCGACGCCTCGATGGCAGTGACGCTCCGATGCTGATCGTCGCGCGCACGATCGCCGAGCTGCGGATGGCGCTCCGCGCGCCGGCCGCGCCGGTCGGCCTCGTGCCGACGATGGGCTACCTGCACGCGGGCCACATCTCATTGGTCGAGGCGGCCAAGGCGCAGTGCCCCACGGTGATCGTCTCGATCTTCGTGAACCCCACGCAGTTTGGCCCGAACGATGACTTCGAGGACTACCCGCGCGACGAGGACCGCGACCTCGATCTGCTCGGGGACGCGGGCGCGGACATCGCCTTCATTCCGTCCCTCGAGGAGATCTACCCCCCCGGCGACTCGACTCGCGTGCGCGTCGGGGGCCTGACCGAGGTGCTGGAGGGCGAGCGCCGCCCCGGCCACTTCGAGGGCGTCGCGACCGTGGTCTCGAGGCTCTTCCTGATGGTGCAGCCGGACCGCGCCTACTTCGGCGAGAAGGACGCACAGCAGCTCGCCGTGCTGCGTCGCATGACGGCGGACATGCACTTCGCCGTCGAGATCGTCGGCTGCCCCACCGTGCGCGAGCCGGACGGCCTCGCGCGCTCCTCGCGCAACATCTACCTCACACCGGAGGAGCGCGCGCAGGCCCCCGCGCTCCACGCCGGGCTGAGCGCCGTCGCCGAGGCCTTCGAGGCCGGCGAACGCGACGCCTCGGCGCTGCGCACGCTGGTGCGCGAGCGCATCTCCGCCGAGCCGCTGGCGGAGATCGACTACATCTCGCTCGCCGACTCGGAGACGCTTGCGGAGCTCGAGGGCGCCGTCGAGCCGCCCGCGTTGCTCTCGCTGGCGGTGCGCTTCGGCGCAGCGAGGCTGATCGACAACGTCACGCTGCGCGAGGGGCGAGCGTAGCGCGCCTGTTCGCCGGTGCTACCATGCCCGTACCTGTCGTGATGCCTCGAAGCGGCCCGATGTCGCCGCCATCCTCGGGAGGGGTTCGTGTCCGGTCACTCCAAGTGGTCCTCGATCAAGCACAAGAAGGCTGCGACCGACGCCAAGCGCGGGCAGCTCTTCACCAAGCTGGCGCGCGACATCACCGTCGCCGCCCGCGCCGGCGCCGACCCCGAGATGAACTCGGCGCTGCGCCTCGCGATCCAGAAGGCGCGCGACAGCAACATGCCCGGCGCCAACGTCGAGCGCGCGCTCCTGCGCGCGACCGGCGGCGGTGACGGCGCCTCCCTGGAGGAGATCGTCTACGAGGGCTACGCGCCGGGCGGCACGGCGGTGCTGATCCAGACCGTCACCGACAACCGCAACCGCACCGTCGCCGATATCCGCGTCACGCTGAACCGCGGCGGCGGCACGCTCGCCGAGAACGGCGCCGTCTCCTGGATGTTCGAGCTGCGCGGCGTGATCACGATCGACGCCGCCGGCGCCGACGCCGATGAGATCCAGCTCACCGCCATCGAGGCCGGCGCGGAGGACGTCAGCGCCGACGAGCAGCTCGTCGAGGTCCTGACCAGCCCCGGGGACCTCGAGGCCGTGCGCGAGGCACTCACGGAGGCGGGGTTCACCATCGCCAGTGCGGAGATCGCGCAGATGTCGAAGACCACGGTCGAGCTCGACGAGAAGAACGCCGCCCAGACCCTGCGGCTGCTGGACCAGCTGGACGAGCTCGACGACGTCTCGCGCGTCTACAGCAACGCCGACTTCAGCGACGAGGTGCTCGCCGCGGCGAGCCTCGGAGAATGACCGGGGCGGCGGTACACGCACGGTGAGCGACGGCGTACGGCGCGTGCTCGGGATCGATCCCGGACTGGCCGCGACCGGCTACGGCATCATCGAGGGCGACGCGCGGACGGCCGAACTCATCGCCTACGGCGCGATCCGCACGCGCCCGCGCTGGAGCCGTGCCGAGCGCCTGCACCACATCCACGAGCAGGTTGGCGCGCTGATCGAGGAGCACGGCCCGCAGGAGCTCGCGATCGAGCAGCCCTACGTGGCGAAGAACGCGCGCTCCGCCTTCGCCATCGGCGAGGCGCGGGCGGCGGCGATGATCGCCGCGGCCGCGCACGGGACGCCCGTCTTCGAGTACCCGCCAGCGACGATCAAGGCCTCGGTGACAGGACACGGCGGGGCGCCCAAGGAGCAGGTGCAGGCGATGGTCACGCTGCAGCTCGGGCTCGCCGAGCCGCCGCAGCCGCTCGACGCCTCCGACGCCCTCGCGATCGCGCTGACGCGCCTCGCCGAGGTCAGCTTCGAGGCGCGCCTCGCCAGCAGCGGGAGCGGGCAGTGATCGCGGCGCTCAGCGGCCCGCTCGTGCGCTGGGACGCGGAGCGCTCCTCGCTCTGGATCGAGGCCGGCGGGATCACCTACGAGGTGCACATGCCCGCCTTCGCCGCGGACTGGGTGGCCGGCCACATGCCCGGCGAAGACGTGAAGGTCTTCACCTACTACCACGCCACCGAGCGCCAGCCCATGCCCACCCTCTACGGCTTCCCGCACCTGGCGGAGCGCGAATTCTTCCGCAAGTTCATCGAGGTCCCGGACGTCGGCCCGGCCAAGGCCGTGCGCGCGCTGACGCGGCCCGTCTCGGAGATCGCCGGCTGGATCGAGGCGGCGGACCAGCGCTCGCTGCGCCTGCTGCCCGGCATCGGCGAGCGCCTCGCCCAGACCATCGTCGCGCACCTGCGGGGCAAGCTCGTCCAGGAGGCGCTGCTGCGCGACGCCGTCGACGGCGAGCGCGAGCCCACCCCCGACGTGCGCGACGACGCCGTCGAGGCCCTCGTGACGCTCCAGTACTCCCGCCGCGAGGCCGAGCGGCTCGTTGTCGACGCGCTCGCGGCGCAGCCGCCCCCGCGCACGCTTGAGGAAGTGCTCCGCTCCGTCCTCGAGCAGCGCGCGCCGAGCGTATGACCGTGAGTACAAGAGTGAGCGCTCTGGACGCTGCGGAGCAGGTGCTACGCGACGCCCAAGAGCCGCTGCACTACCGCGAGCTGACGAAGCGCATACTCGATCACGGGCTCTGGACGACACGGGGCAAGACGCCTTGGGAGACGGTCAACGCGCGCCTTGCAGTGGACATTCGTGGGCGGGGCGAGGACTCGCGGTTCCGCCGAACAGCTCCAGGCATGTTCACCCTCAGCGATGCGGGCGCGTCTCGTCCGGCGGCGAAGCCTGGCCTCCAGGATCAAGCACGCAGCGGCGGCGATACCGACTGGAAGCTCGCAGGGCGCATGTCCTTCCTCGACGCTGCCGAGGAAGTGCTGCGCAGTTCGGGATCGCGCGAGCCGATGCACTACGAGGTGATCGCAACACAGGCCATCGCGGCGGGGCTCATCGCAACGGAGGGCAAGACGCCGGGCGTCTCCCTCAGTGCGATGGTCGGAACGGACATCCGCCGCCGTGAGGCCCGCGGGGAGCCGCAGCGCTTCGTCCGAGTCGGGCGGGGCACGATTGGCCTCGCCGAGCCCGTGCCGCCGAACCTCGCCACCGAGATCGAGGAGCACAACCGCGATGTGCGCGAGAATCTCTTGAAGCGCGTTCGGGACGACTCCCCAGCCGCGTTCGAACGGCTCATCGCTGAATTGCTGTCGGCACTCGAATTCGAGGAAGTGGAGCGCACACCACTCGGTGGAGACGGTGGCATCGATGTGCGTGGCACGCTGGTGGTCGGTGGCGTCGTGCACATCCGCATGGCCGTCCAAGCCAAGCGCTGGAAGAACAACGTACAGGCGCCAATCGTGCAGCAAGTGCGCGGCAGCCTCGGCGCACATGAGCAGGGACTGATTATCACGACCAGCGACTTCAGCAAGGGCGCGCGCCAGGAAGCGGCGCGCGCGGACGCCTCACCGGTGGCCCTGATGAACGGCGAGCAGCTCGTCGATCTGCTCATCGAGAAGGGGATCGGCGTGCACCGCAGCGAATACCATCTGTTGTCACTCGACGATGCAGGGGCAGTCAGCCCGGACACGAAGGACGGCGAGTAGCCGGGCAGGCGATCTCACGGGCGCCGGCCATCGCGGACGCAACCGACCAAGCCTGCACAGACCGGCGACGCTATCGTTCCGCCTCATCCCCGAGCGTGCCGGGGGTGTAGTAGGTGTTGCCCTCCGCCGGGGGCGGGCGGTGGGTTTGCGAGGGCGGGGTGTGGCCCTCGTAGTCGTGGGCGTACTGGTAGTCGCGGCCGTAGCCGAGGTCGCGCATGAGCCCCGTCGCGGCGTTGCGCAGGTGCAGCGGGACCGGCTCGTTGCGCGTGCGCTCGGCGTCGGCGGCGGCGCGCTGGTAGGCCACGTAGGCGCTGTTCGACTTCGGCGCGCGCGCCAGGTAGACGGTCGCCTCGGCGAGCGGCAGCCGCGCCTCCGGCATGCCGAGGAAGTGCGCCGCCTGCTGCGCCGCCACGGCCAGCGGCAGCGCCGCCGGATCGGCGAGACCGATGTCCTCGGCGGCGAGGATCACCACGCGGCGGGCGACGAACAGCGGGTCCTCGCCGGCCTCGAGCATGCGGGCGAGCCAGTAGAGCGCGCCGTCCGGGTCCGAGCCGCGAACCGACTTGATGTAGGCGGAGATGTGGTCGTAGTGGCCGTCGCCCTCGCGGTCGTAGAGCAGCGTCGGGTGCTGGCCCGCGGCGTCGACGGTCTCGCGCGTGATGGCGCGCGCGCCCTCGGCCGAGGGCTCCACCGTGGCCGCCGCCATCTCCAGCAGGTTGAGCGCCGCCCGCGCATCGCCGCCCGCGAGGTGGACGATCGCGCTCAGCGCGCCCTCGTCGACGCTCACCTGCTGCTCGCGCAGCCGCTCGTCGCGCTCGATCGCGCGCGTCACGATCGTCCGCAGCGCGTCCGCATCGAGCGGGTGCAGCACGAAGACGCGGGCGCGTGAGAGCAGCGGCGCGACGACGTGGAACGAGGGGTTCTCGGTGGTCGCGCCGATCACGGTGACGGCGCCCTCCTCGACGTGCGGGAGCACGGCGTCCTGCTGGTTGCGGCTGAAGCGGTGCAGCTCGTCGATGAAGAGAATCGTCTCGACGGCGGAGATGCGGCGGCGCTCGCGCGCCTCGGAGACGACGCGGCGGATGTCGGCGACGCCGGAGTCGACGGCGGAGAGCGGCTCGAAGCGGCGCCTCGTGGTGCGGGCGATGATCGCCGCGAGCGTCGTCTTGCCCGCGCCGGGCGGGCCCCAGAGCACCAGCGAGGGCGTCTCGTCGCGCTCGATCATGCCGCGCAGCGGGCTGCCCGGACCGACCACGTCCTCCTGCCCGACGAAGTCGTCGAGGGTAGCCGGGCGCATCCGGGCCGCCAGCGGTGCGGCCTGCGCTCCGGGAGCGACGGCGCCGCTCGGCAGGCGCGGCTCATCCCCCTCGAACAGATCGGTCTGGAGGCCGGGCGGAAGGCGACGCGAACGGCGACTGCCCATACGTCCAGTCTAGGCCGTGGGACCGTCGGTTGTGGCGGATGGCGGTGGTCGCGGACCTCGGAGAGGCTGCCGCTGGCGCAACATTGGAGTAGACTCCAATCTCGGAGCGGCAGGGCCCGGCAGAGGCCGCCGCAGGAGAGGATGGAGCGAGTGAGCGATCGATCAATCCGCGGCGCCGCCGCGATCACGGGCTTCGCCGAGATCAAGCCCGAACGGCGCAAGCCGGGCCGCACGGCGGTCGGACTGGCCGCCGAGCTGGCCAAGAACTGCGTCGAGGACGCGGGACTGACGAAGGACCAGATCGACGGCCTGATCACCCACATCCCGTACTCCCACAACATCGAGTTCGCCGAGTACCTGGGGCTGCAGTTGGGCTGGTCGCACAGCGTCGACCAGATGGGCGGCTCCGGAGCGACGAGCCTCACGGTGGCGGCGGCGGCGGTAGCCACCGGCCTCGCCGACAACGTCCTCGTGATCGTCTGCTCCAGCCAGTGGGGCGGCTTCGGCGGCGGCACCGAGCCCTCGCCGGACGGCCACGGCGCGCAGTACGTGCGCGCGCACGGCCCGGGCCCCGGCGCGAACTACGAGTACGCCCAGATCGCGACCCGCTACCAGCACCTCTACGGCCTCGGCGACGAGGACCGCGTCGCCATTGCCGTGCAGCAGCGCGAGAACGCGCAGGGCAACCCGGACGCCGTCTTCTACGGCCAGCCGGCGACGGCCGATGACATCCTCAACTCGCGCATGGTCTCCGACCCGCTGCGCCTGCTCGAGTGCGTCATGCCCTGCATCGGCGGTGCGGCGGTGATCGTGAGCCGCTCCGACGCGATCGACTATTCGCCGAACACGCCCGTCTACCTGCTGGGCGCCGGCTGCGCCACGGACCGAGGCGTGCCCGGCCTCTCCTACGCGGCCGACATGACAATCTCGCCGGTCAAGATCTCCGCGCAGAAGGCCTTCGCGACCGCGGGCCTGACGCCGGCCGACATGGACATCGCCGAGATCTACGACTGCTACACGATCGCGATCATCTGCGAGTTCGAGGACGCCGGCTTCGCGCCGAAGGGCGAGGGTGGCCAGTGGTTCGCCTCGCATGACGTGACCTTCAAGGGCGAGTTCCCGGTCAACACCCACGGCGGCCAGCTCTCCTTCGGGCAGGCCGGCAGCGGCGGCGGCATGTCGCACGTCGTCGAGGGCGTGCGCCAGATGATGGGCCGCGGCGAGGCGCGCCAGGCCCACAAGGACGTCAACTACGCGTTCATCAACAACAACGGCGGCGGCCTCAGCGTCGAGGCCTCCCTGGTCTTCGGAAAGGGCGTTGACTAGTCATGGCTGAACAGGACATCAAGCGCCCGGTCCCGGCCTCGAACGCGCTGACCGAGCCGTTCTGGGAGGCGATGAAGCAACACAAGCTGGTGGTCCAGCACTGCACGGGCTGCGACAAGCTGGTCTGGTACCCGCGCGAGATCTGCCCTGGCTGCTGGACGATGGAGGGGATCGAGTGGCAGGAACTGAGCGGCAAGGGCCGCCTGCACACCTACACCGTGATCCGCCAGGCCGCCGACCCCTGGTTCCAGCAGTACGTCCCCTACGTCTACGGGGTCGTCGAGCTGGATGAGGGCCCGCGCATGATCTCGGGCATCCAGTGCGCCGTTGAGGACGCCGTCTGCGACATGCCGGTCGAGGCCGTCTTCGAGGACCTCGACGACGACTGGACGATCGTCCAGTTCAAGCCGGTCAGCTAGCAACGCGACGCCCTGCGGGCGTCCGTTCGAGCATCGCGAAGAGCCGTCCCGGCGGGGGCGGCTCTTCTGCGTCGGCGGTTGCGCCTCGGGCACGACCTTCGCCTTGACAGGCCCCGCGTGCGGGTGAAGATGGTCGCGACCCGGCGGCGAGGAGTTGCGATGGATCCCGTCGAGCTGTTCACCCCGGCGTTCAAGCACAACCCGTTCCCGACCTACCGGATCCTGCGCGACCATCACCCGGTGTACCGCGATCCGCGGACCGGCGCGTGGCTGCTCAGCCGCTTCCAGGACGTGTACGCCGCCCTCGCCGACCACGAGGCGTTCTCCTCGGAGAACACGAGGGGCGCCGACTCGCGGCTCGGGCCGCGGCGCTCGGCACGGGTGCTCGTCGGGCAGGACCAGCCCGGCCACACGCGCATCCGGCGGCTGGTGAACCGGCCGCTGGCGCGCGGGGCGATCGAGAAGCTGGAGCCCGAACTCGAGGCGCTCGTCGACGATCTCCTCGATGCAGCCACGGAGCAGCCGGTCGACCTCGTGCCGGCGCTGGCGATCCCGCTCCCGGTGATCGTGATCGCGCGCCTGCTCGGCATCGCCCCCGAGGACTACCGGCGCTTCAGGGCTTGGTCCGACGCCGTGATCGCCACCGACGCCCCGGCCGAGGCCACCTCCAGCGCCGTGCGCGAGATGCACGCCCTCTTCCGCGAGGTGGCCGCGATCCGGCGCGGCGCACCGCGGGAGGACCTGATCTCCGTGCTGGTGCACGAGGATGCCGACGGCCGGCCGCTCTCCGAGGAGGAGTTGCTGGACATCTGCCAGGTGATGCTCGTGTCCGGGAACCAGACCACCACGGCGCTGATCAGCAACCTGCTGAACGTCCTCGTGGACCGTCCCGACCTCTGGGCGCGGCTGCGCGAGGACCGCTCACTGGTGGACGCGGCGATCGAGGAGGGGTTGCGCTTCGACAGCCCGCTGCAGTTGCTCTGGCGGCGCGCCGTGCGGGATGTCGAGGTGCGCGGCGTCGCGATCCCCGAGGGCTCCACGGTGGCCGTGATCTACGGCTCCGCGAACCGCGACGGGCGCGAGTTCCCGGACCCGGACCGCTTCCTGCTGGACCGCGAGCTCGGCTCGCACCTCGCGTTCGGACACGGCATCCACTACTGCCTCGGCGCGCCGCTCGCGCGTGCGGAGCTGCGGGCGGTGCTGAACGGTCTGCTCGACCGCTACGCCCGCCTCGAGCGCGCGGAGCCGGCGGAGCGGCTGGACACGCCCGGCTTCACCCTGCGCGGCTTCGCGCGGCTCCCGATCCGCTTCAGCCCGTAGCCGCGTCGAGGAGCGCGCGAGCGCGGGCGAACACGGCGTCGAACATCGGCTCCGTGAGGCGGCCGGTGAAGGTGTTCTGCTGGCTCGGATGGTACGAGCAGAGCAGCGTGCGCCCGCCGGCGAGCGCGAACTCCGCGCCGTGCCCGAAGCGCGGACGCGGGCGCATGTCCTCGGTGACCGCGAGGCGGCTCAGCGCCCAGCCGCCGAGCGCGAGGTAGACGCGCGCGCGGTCGAGCAGCGCCAGCTCGCGCTCGAAGAAGGGATGGCAGCGGTCGCGCTCCTCGATGGTCGGGCGGTTGTCGGGCGGCGCGCAGCGCACGGTCGCGGCGACGTAGGCATCGAGGAGTTCGAGGCCGTCGTCGCGGTGCTCGGCGTGCGGCTGGTTCGCGAATCCGGCGCGGTGCATGGCGCGGAACAGCCAGTCGCCGGAGCGGTCGCCCGTGAAGACGCGCCCGGTGCGGTTCGCCCCGTGCGCCGCCGGCGCGAGCCCGACGACGACGAGCCGCGCCTGCGGATCGCCGAAGCCCGGCACCGGCCTGCCCCAGTAGTCCCAGTCGCGGAAGGCCGCGCGCTTCTCGCGCGCCACGCGCTCGCGCCACTCGACGAGGCGCGGGCAGGCGCGGCAGGCGACGATCTCGGCCCCCAGCGCCGCGAGCGAGGCGGCGTCGCTCACGGCGTGCGGCCCTCGATACCCCAGCTGCTGACGCGCAGCGGCGTCAACGCGACCAGCGGCCGGCCGTCGAGCGCCATCGAGCGGTACTGCGGGTACTTCGCGCGCAACGCGTCGAGCGCTGCCGCGTACCCCTCGCCGTCCTCGGCGAGCACCTCGGCATGGCAGCGCAGCATCGCCCAGGCGAGGTGCTCCCAGTCGTCGCTGTAGACGTCGCAGAGCAGCGTGGCGGCGTGGTGGTCCTCGATGTTGCGGAGGCGCTGCAGCCGGGCATGGCGCTTCGGCTTCTCGTCCACCACGGAGTAGCAGCGCCCGCCGAGCAGCACGAAGCAGATCGGCACGATGTGCGGCGTCCCCGCCGGGTCGATCGTGGCGAGGCGCGCGACGCGCTGCGCCTCGACGAACGCGCGCACGGCTGGCCAGAGCTCGAGCGGATCGGGTCGCGGTTCCATGGGCAGACGGTAGCCGCGGGCGGCGGGCCTCGCTACTCCGCGAGGATCTCGACGTTCGCGGTGGCGCCGACCTGGCGGATGAAGTTGAGGCCGTCGTCGCTGTTGTCGAACCAGATGTCGCGCTGCTCGCCGTGAACGGCGTTGCCGGTGTCCTTGCAGGTGTAGGTGAGGCCGAGTGGGTCGCCGACGATGCGGAAGCGCTGGCCGAAGTTGTCGCGGGAGCAGGCGGCGGCGCCCTCGTGAACGATCTCGCCGTTGGCCATGTGCCCACAGAACCCACCGCCGTCGCCGATCCCGGCGGAGATCGTCCCCTGGTTACAGTAGAAATAGGTGATCCTCGCCTCGACGACGGCCACGGCCGGCTCGGGCTCGGGCTCGGGCTCCGGCTCGGGCGTCGTGACGGCCCCGGCGCGCAGCCAGACAATCGAGTCCGGCTGCAGCAGGCCGCGCGTGAGCGTCTGCACGACGTCGGGAGCGCCGGGGACGTAGGTCAGCCAGCGTTGCGACGGCACGTCGAGCATCGCGATCAACTTGACCTCGAAGGGCTGGCTGGCGGCCAGCACCGCCGGGTCGTTCGAGCCGGACACGCCCAGCGTCAGACCATCCTCCGGGGGCGTGGGCAGCACGTTCGCGACGCCGCGAGGCGCCTCGTCGTCGGCGGTCGGCGCCTCGCCGCGCTCGGGCGCGGTGCCGTTGCGCAGCAGCATCACGATGCTGTCGGGGGTCAGCGAGCTCGAGTCGAGGGTGTTGACGAACGGAGGAGCGCCGGGGATGTGCACGCGGAAGATCTGCGTGGCGGGCTCGAACACCCAGATGCTGGCGATATCGAACGCCTGCGCGGCGATCAGGGCGTCAATGTCCGATGTGCCCGCGACGCCCTCGGTCAGCCTGCCAGGGGGCGGGACCGGCAGGGAGTTCGGTTCGCCCGGCTCGGTCGTCGTGTCGTCGTCACCATCGTCGCCGTCGTCGCCGCACGCCTCACTGCTCTCGTTGCTGCCACCACCGGCGGGCGCGAGGTAGTCGTCGGCCATCCAGCCGTTGAGGTTGAGGGCGGTGACCGCCTCCCAGCAGTACCCGTCTGCCTCGTGCTGCGCGCCGCGGGCGGTCACCACCGTGCCGTCGTCGACACACGCGAGGATGGCGCCATCGATGGTCGGCATCGAGCGGAGGTTCAGGCAGTCACCGTCGGCGCTGATGACGGCTAGCTCGCCGTCCGCGAACGGGCCCGCCGCGTTCGCGGGAGTTGCGGGCAGGGAGAGGGCCAACAGAGCGACGGCGGCGAGCAGCGCCGCAGGCAGGAGAAGAAGAGAGCGAGGCCGATGCGAGCGAACGCCCACGGTACATCCATTGCCGAGCGAGCCGGCCCCGCCTGCCAGCGCACGCTGCTACGCCCGGACATGGTCTGCCGGATATCCGTTATGCGCGAGGGCCGCGCGCAATCCCCCGCCTCGCTGGCGACGACGCCGCGCAGCGGCGAGAATGACGCGCGATGACAACAGGCCCCTTCGACGGCATCCGCGTGCTCGAGTTCTGCCAGGTCGTTGCCGGCCCGGTGATCGGGCAGTTCCTCGCCGACCTCGGCGCCGACGTGGTCAAGGTGGAGCCGCCCGAGGGCGATGCCTTCCGTCGCACGGGCAGTGTCGTGCCGGGAACCAGCAAGGGGTTCCAGTGGTACAACCGCGGCAAGCGCAGCCTGATGCTCAACCTGCGCGACCCACGAGCCCAGGCGATCGTGCATCGCATGGTGCCCTCCTTCGACGTGGTCGTGGCGAACCCGCGCCCGGGCGTGCTTGAACGGCAGCGGATCGACTACGAGACGCTCTCGGCGCTGCGGTCGGATCTGATCTACGCGCGCGTGACGGGCTTCGGGCCGGACGGTCCGCTGGCCGATCAGGCTGCCTCGGACATCGTCGGGCAGGCCTACTCCGGAATGCTGGCCGACGAGGGGGCGGTGGACGAGTGGGGCGCTCCGAGGCGCATCCGCGCACTGCCGGTCTCCGATCTGATGGCCGGGCTGTCCGCCACGATCGGCGTGGCCGCCGCGCTCTACCACCGCTCGCTGACCGGCGAGGGCCAGCTGATCGACGCCTCGCTGCTGCGCGGGGCGATGGCGGGCATCGGCCGCGCGGTGCTGCACGAACCCGTCAGCGACGCCGTGATCACCAACCCGGCGCTGCAGCGCGTGCGCGACGCCCTCGAGGCCGGCGCCAGCTACGCCGATGCCATCGAGAACTATGGGCAGGGCGGCCTCGCGCCCACGGCCGTCGTCCGCCGCATCTACCACACCGCCTACGAGACGAGCGACGGCGCCATCGTCGTCGGCGCGCTCACGCGGGCCAACCGCGAGGCGATCCGCGAGGCGATCGGCTTCGAGTATGAGGGCGGCGACGAGCCCGACTTCGACCCGCTCGATGAGGCGACGCGCGAGCGCATGACCGAGTTCAAGGAGCATGTCGCCGAGATCATCCGCACGCGCACGACGGCGGAGTGGATCGAGGCGCTGCGGCGCACCGGCGCCCCCGCCGCGCCGCTGCGCTTCCCCGAGCAGCTCGCCGACGATCCGCAGACCGCCTCGTGGTTCGTCGAGCTCGACGATCCGCTGAGCGGGCCACAGCGTCAGCTCAACGCCTGGATCGAGATGTCGAAGACGCCGGCGCGCGCGCGGGGCCCCGCGCCCCCGCTCGGCGGGCACAGCGCCGAGCTGCTGCGCGAGTTCGGCTACGGCGACGAAGAGATCGCGGCGCTGCGCGATGACGGTGTGGTGATCTAGCGCATATCATCGTGGCCGGTGCGCACGGACGCCGCGCCGGACCGCCACAACGCCTGCGGGGATCTGCGATGGACGACTTCCGGGACCGGGTCGCCGTGATCACCGGCGGAGCCTCGGGCATCGGGCGCGCGATCGGCCTCGAGCTTGCGGACGCCGGCGCGCACGTCGTGGTCGCGGACATCGACGGCTCGCTCGCGGCGCGGACGGCGGAGGAGATCGCCGCGCGCGGCGTGCGCGGCCTTGCCGTCGAGACGGACGTCGCCGTGCGGGACTCCGTCGAGGCCCTCGCGGAGCGCGCGTACGAGGAGTTCGGCGCGGTCCACCTGCTGTTCAACAACGCCGGCGTGGCGATGCACGGCGCGCTCGCGGAGATGAGCGAGCAGGACTGGCAGTGGGTGCTCTCGGTCAACCTCTGGGGCCAGCTGCACGGCGTCGGCGCGTTCTTGCCGAGGATCCGCGAGCAGCGTGAGCGGGACGGAGGCGGCGAGGCCCACATCGTCAACACGGCCTCGCTCAACGGCGTCGTCGCGCGCGACAACGCGCACGGCGTCTACACGGCCAGCAAGTACGCCGTCGTCGGCTACAGCTTCGTGCTGCGCGAAGAACTGGCCGCCGAGGGCATCGGCGTGTCGGTGCTCTGCCCGAGCATGATGGCGACCGGCCTGATGACCGCCGGTCGCAACCGCCAGGAGCGCTTCGGCGGGCCGCTCACCCAGCCACCGATGCCGATCCCGCCCCGCCGCGAGCCCGCCGACCCGGCGCTCATGGCCCCGCGCATCCTCGACGGCGTGCGCGAGAACCGGCGCTTCATCTTCACCCACCCCGACACCCGGGCGGTCGTCCAGGAGTATCAAGAGGCGCTGATCGCCGACTATGACGCGCTCGACCGCGCGCTCGCGGCGGCCGAGGGGAGCGTGGCGGTATCGTGACGAACAGGGCCGGCAACCGCGCATCAGGCAACGGAGCAATGCGCGGCCCCTGCGACGACATCCGCGTGATCGATCTCAGCAGCGGCCCCGTCGGCGGCATCGCGACGATGATGCTCGCTGACTACGGCGCCGACGTGATCAAGGTCGAACGGCCGGGCGGCGATCCGTTCCGCCGTCTGACCGCCGCGCCCGTCTGGCTGCGCGGCAAGCGCTCGATCACCCTCGACCCCGGCGAGGAGGGCGCGCGCGAACGCCTGCGCGAGCTGGCGGCGGGGGCGGACGTGGTGGTCGCCTCGTTCCGGCCCGGCCGCGCCGAGGCGCTCGGCGCCGACTACGCGACGCTGCGTGAGGGCAACCCCGGCCTCGTCTACTGCTCGATCACCGGCTTCGGGCCGCGCGGTCCCTACGCCGGCTACCCCGGCTACGAGGGCGTCGTCGCCGCGAAGTCCGGGCGGATGCAGCACTTCGGCGGCGTGCCGAGGCGCGAGGGACCGGCCTTCGCCGCAGTCCAGACGGGGACGCATGCGGCGGCGCAATCCGCGCTGACGGGCATCCTCACGGCGCTGCTGGTGCGCGATCGCAGCGGGCACGGGCAGTTGATCGAGACCAGCCTGCTGCAAGGCCTGATGGCCTACGACATCAACAGCCTGATTCGCACGCAACTGGAGCGCAGCTTCCCGGCGCAGATGGCGGCCAACCAGCTCGGCGCCTACGGAGCGCAGCCGCCGATCTACTACCAGCCCGTGATGGCCAGCGATGGGCAGTGGATCCAGCCGGCAAACCTCATCGATCACCTCTTCCACGCCTTCATCGCGACGATCGGCCTCGAGGACATCTACACGGAGGAGCGCTTCAACGGCGCTCCGCGCTGGCTCACCGACGCCGATCGCGAGGAGCTGCGCGAGCGCATGCTGCTGCGCGTGCGGGAGCGCACCGGCGAGGAGTGGATGCGGGACTTCCGCGCCGCTTCCAACGTGGCCGCCGAACCATTCGGGACCACCCTCAGCGCCCTCACGAACCCCGACATCGTCGCCAACGCCGAGGTCGTCGAGGTCGAACACCCGCGGCTCGGGCCCGTCCGCCAGCTCGGCCTCGCCGCCAACCTGACGCAGACGCCCGGGACCGTCGGGGGCCCGGCGCCCGACCCCGGTGCGGACACCGCCGAGGTCCTCGCCGAACCGCCGCGCGCCGCCTGGACGGCGCCCGCGGGAGCCGGCGCGATACCCGCGCATGCCCTCGAGGGCATCACCGTCCTTGAGTTCGCGACGGTGATCGCGGCACCGCTCGGCGCGGCGCTGCTCGCCGACCTCGGCGCGCGCGTGATCAAGGTGGAGCCTATCGGCGGCGAGCCCTTCCGCGGCAACACCGCCGGCCTGCCCGGCCAGGTCGCCGTCGCCAAGACGACCGCCGGCAAGGAGGGCATCTGCCTCGACCTCAAGCAGGACGCGGGTCGCGAGGTGGTCGCGAAGCTGATCAGGAACGCCGACGTGCTGATCCACAACTACCGGCCCGGCGTCCCGGAGCGGCTCGGGATCGGCTACGAGCTGGCGAGCGCGCTCAACCCCGGCATCGTGCACGTCTCCGTCAACGGCTATGGGCCGCACGGCCCCAGCGCCTCGCGGCCCTCGGCGCACCCCGTGCCCGGCGCCGTCGTCGGCGGCGCGCTGCAGCAGGCAGGCCCGTCGATGCCCCCCGCAGCCTACGAGGACATCGACGAGCTGCGTGAGGCGGCGCGCTGGCTGTTCCGCTCCAACGAGGCAAACCCTGATCCGAATACCTCGATGGTCGTGGCGTCCTCGGCGCTGCTTGGGCTGTATGCACGGCGGCGCACGGGCCGCGGACAGCAGATCTTCGTGAGCATGCTCGGTGCGAACACCTACGCCAACGCCGACGCCTTCGTCGACTACGAGGGCGCACAGCCGCGCCAACCGCTGGACGCCGAACTGCACGGCATTGGCCCGCTCTACCGTCTCTACGAGGCGCGCGAGGGCTGGGTCTTCCTCGCCGTCACCAACGACGAGGAGTGGTCGCGGTTCTGCGGCGTCCTCGATGGTGCCGGCGGATCGCTGGCGACGGACCCGCGCTTCGCGGACGCCAGGGCGCGCGAGGCGAACGCCGAGGCTCTGGCGGACGCCCTCGCAGCCTGCTTCGCGGAGCGCGGCGCCGACGACTGGGAGCGCGCGCTGATCGCCGTCGACGTGGGCTGCGTGCGCGCGGATGTCGGCCTCCCCGGCCAGTTCCTGCTGGACGACCCACACGTGCACGAGAACGGATTCACACAGACGGCGAACCACGCTGTCTGGGGCGAGCACCAGCGCTGGGGGCCGCTCGTCACCTTCACGGAGACGCCGGGCCGCTACGGACCGGGCGTGCTCGCGGGGCAGCACACCGACGAGTTGCTCGATGAACTCGGCTACGGCAGCGACGAGATCGCGCAGCTCCGCGAGAGCGGCGTCGCCTGGTCCGCCGACGTGCCATCAATCGAGACGATGCTGCCCGGCTAGGCCTCGCCGGGGATTGCCGCAACCGCGGCGGGAGGAGCGATCGATGGCGGACTGGGGACCATTCAGCCTCAACGGCAAGAACGCGATCGTGACCGGCGGCGCGCGCGGCATCGGCCGCGCCATCGCCGAGCGCTTCCTCGAGGCCGGCGCGAACGTGCTGATCGCCGATGTCGACGGCGACTGGGCTGAGCGCACGGCCGGGGAACTCGCCTCCGACGGTCCTGGCACAGGCACGGTCGTCTCGATGCGGCTCGACGTGAGGGAGGACGACGCCGGCGAGCAGCTCGCCAGCCGCGCCGTCGCCGAGCTCGACTCGATCGACATCCTCGTCAACAACGCCGGGGTCTACCCGATAGCGCCGATGCTGGAGATGCCGCAGGAGACCTTCGACCTGATCTACCAGGTGAACTCGCGCGGGCTCGCCTACTGCACGCAGGCGGTCGGGCGGCGCATGGTCGAGCAAGGCAGCGGTGGGGCGATGATCAACCTCGCCTCGGTGGATGGCTTCCGTCCGACGTTCGTCGGCCTCGCCGCCTACAACATGTCGAAGGGTGGCGTCGTGATGTTCACGAAGGCGCTCGCGCTGGAGCTCGCGCCGCACCGCATCCGCGTGAATGCGATCGCCCCCGGCGGCATCTCCACCGAGGGTACCTCCCAGCTGCGGGATAGTCTGACCGAGGCCGACAAGGAGCGCATGGCGGCGGGACCGACACGCACGATCCTGCTCGGCGGGCGATCCGGCCCGGACGAGATCGCGAAGGCCGCGGTCTTCCTCGCCTCGGACGGCGCCAGCTACGTGACCGGGGAGACGCTCGTCGTGGACGGCGGCTTCCTGCTCGGCTGATCACAAGGCGGGCAGCGGCTAGGCTCGGCTGGCTGAGGGCGCCCGCGACTGAAGGGGACCGGCGATGAGATTCGGTACGCTGCTGGAGCTGCAATACCCGCGGCCGTGGCCGGAAGACGGCGAGCGCCAGTTCTTCCAGAACGTCCTCGATCAGGTCGAGCTCACGGACCAGCTCGGCTACCACTCGGTCTGGGAGGTGGAGCACCACTTCCTCGAGGAGTACGCGCACTCCTCGTCGCCGGAGGTCTTCCTCGCGGCCATCTCGCAGCGCACGAAGAACCTGCGCCTCGGCCACGGCATCGTGCTGATGCCGCCCGGCTACAACCAGACCGCGCGCGTCGCCGAACGTATCGCCACGCTCGACCTCGTCTCCAACGGGCGCGTCGAGTTCGGCACCGGCGAGTCCTCCTCGCGCGCGGAGCTCGAGGGCTACGGCGTGCCGCTGGAGGAGAAGCGCCAGCAGTGGCTGGAGTGCACCGAGCAGGTCGCGAACATGCTCGCGATGGACCCCTACCCCGGCTACGAGGGCCGCTTCTTCTCCATGCCGACGCGCAACGTGGTGCCGAAGACGGTGCAGAAGCCGCACCCGCCGATGTGGATGGCCTGCTCCAACCACGAGCAGATCAAGCTCGCGGCGCGCCTCGGACTCGGCGCGCTCGGCTTCGCCCTCGTCGACGCGAAGACGGCGAAGGGCTGGATCGACGAGTACTACGAGATCATCAAGACGGAGTGCGTGCCGATCGGGCACACGGTCAACGCGAACATCGCGCTGACCTCGCCGCTCTCGCTCGACGCGGACGAGGAGACGGCGCGGGAGCGCGGATTCAAGGGGCGCTACTTCTTCACCTTCGCCAGCAACCACCACTACGTGGACGGCTTGCACAAGCCCGGCCGCACCGACATCTGGGAGCAGTACGAGCAGGCCTGGCCGATCCTGCGCGAGTCGTTCGAGAGCTACGGCGCGCCCAGCACCGTCGGCACGCCCGACCAGGCGCGCAAGATGATGCAGATCTACGAGGGCATGGGCTGCGACGAGGTGCTGTTCATGGCGCAGATGGGCAAGATCGCCCACGAGGACATCTGCGAGTCGCTCCGTATCTTCGCCGAAGAGATCATGCCGGAGTTCCAGGAGCGCGAGGAGCAGAAGCAGCAGCGCAAGCAAGAGGAACTCGCCCCCTACATCGAGGCCGCCCTCGCCCGCAAGGAGTGGATGCAGCCCCTCGCCGACGACGACATCCCCGTCTACGAGGCGTACAAGCGCCGCGTAGCGAAGTCCGGCGAGGCCGGCGTCGGCGAAGTCGACGAGGACCACTGGGTCGCCGCGATCGACCGCCTGATGCGGCGCACCGGGGCGAAGCCGAACGTGTAGGCGCGCACGAGCCTGGAGGATCCAATGGGTGAGGTCTACCGCCGCAAGATCGGCGCCGTCGAGTTGACGGCGCTGCAGGACGGACGCGCGCGCTGGGCGCCGCGCGACATCCTCCGTCCCGAGGTCGAAGCCGACTTCGCCCCCTACGCGCACCTGATCGACGAGGACGGCACGACCGAGCTGAGCATGACCGTCTACCTGCTGGAGTCGCAGGGCGTGCGCGTGCTCGCCGACAGCGGCATCGCGGACCAGCCGATGGGCCGCCACGACATGGACGAGCACTCGCAGCTGCCCATCCTGCTCGACCAGGAGGGGATCGACCCCGCCTCGATCGACTTCGTCGTGCACACGCACCTGCACTTCGACCACGTCGGCTGGAACACACGACCGGAGGGCGACGGCTGGGTGCCGATGTTCCCGAACGCGAAGCACCTGATCCAGCGGCCGGACTGGGAGCACTGGGTCGTCACCGATCGCGGCTTCCCCGGCCCCGTCCTCGAGCGCAGCATCCGACCACTCGAGGCGGCCTCGATGATCGAGCTGCTGGACGGATATCGCGAGATCACGCCGGAGATATCGGCCGTCGCCGCCTACGGCCACACGCCGGGGCACCAGGTGGTGCGGATCGCAAGCGAGGGCGAGGCGGCCTACATCCTCGGCGACTCCTGCCATATCGCGATGCAGGTCTGCGAGACCGAGTGGTCGGACCGCGCCGACACGGATCACGAGATGGGCAACCGCTCGCGCGCCGCGATCATGGAGCGCGTCGACGACGAGGGCGCGCTCGTGATCGGCGGCCACTTCCGCTTCCCCGGCCTCGGACGCCGCGCCGCCCGCGACGGGCGCTTCATGTATGAGCCGCTCGAGGACTGACGCGACGCCCGACTCCGCAGCCGTGCCAACGCCGACCCGACCGAGCGGCATCATCCTCGCCGGCGGCGGATCGCGGCGCATGGGCCGCGACAAGTGCGCGCTCGAGGTCGGCGGGCGCACGCTGATCCAGCGCGTCGTGGACGCCCTCGACGAGGTCGCCGGGGAGATCATCGTCGTACACGCGCCGGGGCGTCCGCCGCCCGAGCTGCGCAGCCGGACGCCGCTGCGCCTCGTCGCCGACCCGTTCGAGGACGCCGGCCCGCTGGTCGCGATCGCCGCGGGGCTGGAGGCGGCATCGGCGCCCGTCGCGATCGCCGTCGGCTGCGACGCGCCCGCGCTCCAACCGGCGCTGCTGCGCCTGCTCGGCGAGTGGGCGGATGCCGGTAGCCCGCTCGTCGCGCCGCTGCACGAGGGCGTCCCGCAGTGGCTGTGCGCGGCCTGGCGGCGAGACACGCTGCCCGTCCTGCGCGAGCGCATCGCCGCCGGCGACCGCGCCGTCCACGACGCCGCCTCGGTGCTACAGGCTGCCCTGCTGCCTCCCGAGGCCTACGCCCACCTCGATCCGCAGGGCCGCTCGTTCCTCAACGTGAACACGCCGGAACAGCTCGCTGCCGCGCGCGAGGCGGAGCGTCAGTCGACGAGGCGATCCGAGCCCGCGTAGACGTTGTAGTGCCCCTCGCGGGCGAAGCCGACGAGCAGCAGGCCCAGCTCCCGCGCGAGATCGACGGCGAGCGAGCTGGGCGCCGAGACACCCACCACCCCCGTCAGCCGCGCCATTGCCGCCTTCTGCACGATCTCGAAGCTCTGCCGGCCCGAGACTACGAGGAGCGCGGGAGGCCTCGTCCTGCCCTCGCCGGCACTATCCCGGGCGAAGGCGCCGACTGCCTTGTCGACGGCGTTATGTCGCCCGACGTCCTCTCGTACGACCAGCGGCGCGCCGTCGAGGCCGAAGATGCCGGCGGCGTGCAGGCCGCCCGTCGCGTCGAAGGTCGGCTGCCGCGTCCGCAGCTCGTCCGTCAGCCGCCCGATGATTGCCGACGGGACCTCGATGCGTTCGGCCGAGGGCGCATGCAGCATCACCGCCTCGATCGAGGCCTTGCCGCAGACGCCACACGAGCTGGAGGTGAACATGCTGCGCCGGAACTGATCGGGGTCGATCGCCACGCCCGGCGCGAGCCGCGCATCGGCGCGCCCCTCGTCGTCGAACTCCACGGCTGCGACTTCCTCGGGGCGCAGCACGATGCCCTCGGTCAGCAGGAAGCCGCGCACGAGGTCGTCGTCGTCGCCCGGCGTGCGCATCACCACCGCGATCGAGTCGCCGTCGATCGCGATCTCGAGCGGCTCCTCGGCGGCGACCTCGTCGAGGGCGCCACGCGCGTCGCCGCCCTCGTGGCGCTCGACGGCGACCTCGACGGTGCGGGGGTCGGGGGCGGTCGGCCTGCTGGCGGGCTCGCGGGTGGGCATCGCCGGTTCTCCTTCGGCGCGACGAGGGCTGCCACCCGGCAGGGTATACCGGGGATGGTGGCGCGGTGCGTCGCGCGTTCGGCCGCCACGGGCTAGCGTACGGCTGCGGACGAGCGCTGCGGCGGCTCTGGTGGTGCGATGGAGACGGCAGCGATCTCGGCCCTCGGCGTCATCGGCTTCGCCGTCGCCGTCACGAACCAGCTCGCGAGGCGGCTGCATCTGCCGCCGATCCTGATCTACCTGATCATCGGCGTCGTCGCCGGTCCGTCCGTAACCGGTCTCTTCGCTCCCGCGGATCTGCACGAGATCTTCCCGCTCGCGCTTGAGGTGCTCGTCGGCCTGCTGGTCTTCGAGGGTGCGTTCGTGATCGATGTGCAGTTCCTGCGGCGCGTCGGCGCAGTCGTGCGCAACCTGCTGACGGTGGGGCTGGTCGTGACGTTCCTCACGGGGACACTGCTGGCGGGGCTGCTGGACGTGCTGCCCTGGCGGACGGCCTTCATGTTCGGCGCGCTGGTTTCCGTCACGGGGCCGACGGTGATCGGGCCGCTCGTCCGCTCCGTGCGGCTCAACGACCACGTGCGTGCGGTGCTGCTCGGCGAGGGCGTGCTGATCGACCCGCTCGGCGCGATCCTCGCGGTGGTCGTGCTGCAGTTCGCGCTCTCCGGCCTCCACGCCGAGCCGTTTCTGTGGGTGCCCTCGCGGCTGATCGGAGGGGCGGCGCTCGGGCTCGTCGGCGTGCTCACCGTGCGAGGTGTGCTCTACCTCAATCGCAAGCCCTCGCCGACGGAGATGACGCTGCTGCTGCTCGGAGTGAGCACCGGCATCCTCGCGCTCTCCGAGCGCCTGCTGCCGGACTCCGGCCTGACGGCGATGGCGACGATGGGCGTCGTTCTCGCGGCCGCCCACCTGCCCCACCTCGATGTGGTGCGGTCGTTCGAGGACGAGCTGTCACGCATCCTGCTCGCCGCGGTCTACGTGCTCGCGGCGGCGACGCTCGACCTCGGCCTGCTGGGCGCGCTCTGGCCGAACGGCGTGCTCGTCGTGATTGGGCTGATGGTGATCGTGCGCCCGCTCTCCGTCGCGCTCTGCTCACTCGGGTCGGACCTGCGGCTGAGCGAGCGGCTCTACGTCGCTGCGATCGCGCCTCGAGGCGTCGTAGCGGTCGCGCTCGCCGCCTTCGCGGGCGAGGCGCTGGGCGCGGACCTGCTAGGTCCGGAGCTGACGGCGCTCGTGTTCCTCACGGTCGCCCTCACCGTTGCCGTACAGTCGAGCTATGCCGCGCCACTCGCGCGGCTGTTGGGGGTGCGATCGATGCGCGCACTGATTGCCGGCGCCGGGAAGGTCTCAAGGCGGATCGGCCAGCAACTCGAAGCCGGCGGCTTCGATGTGATGCTGATCGACACGAACTCGGACGCTGTGGCGCGCGCCCGTGAGGACGGCCTGAACGCCGAGGTCGGCGACGCCTCGAACGTCGCACTGCTGCGCAAGCTCGGAGCCGGCGAGGCCTCGCTCGCTGTCGGCGGCTCGAACAGCGACGACACGAACCTGCTGTTCTGCCAGTACGTGCGCGCCGAGAACCCGGAGGTGACGGCCTTCGCGCGCGTCGAGCAGTCCGACGCCGTCGAGGCGTTCCGCCGCTCCGGCATCGCGACGATCGGCGCGGACGAGGCGGTGGCGGACGCGCTGATGTCGGTGATCGGGCAGCCGGTGCTGCAGGAGGCGCTGGCCCCCGGCGGCGAGGACCGGCTGACGGTCGAGTTCGTCGTCGGCTCCGGCCTCGCTGGGCGTCGCGTGCGCGACCTGCAACTGCCGCAGCGGGTGCTGGTCCTGCTCGTGCGCCGCGCCGACGAGGACGTGGTGCCGAACGGCGAGACGATGCTCCATCGTGGCAACCGGCTGCTGCTCTTCGGCGGCGCCGGCGCCGTCGCCGACGCCCGCCAGCGCCTCGCGCTCATCGAGTGACCGGGTGCGAGCCTCGATCTAGCGGTACGGGAGCGCGTAGAGGATGCCGCCCTGGCCCGGCGGGCAGTCGACCGCCAGCGCCTCGCGCTCATCGAGTGACGGGGTGCGAGCCTCGATCTAGCGGTACGGCAGCGCGTAGAGGATGCCGCCCCGGCCGTGCAGGCTGCCGACCGCCAGGTAGGCAGTAGCCCGACCGCGCGCTCATAGATCTCCCCGCAGGTGCCGACCGCGACGACCGCTCGCTCGATGAACTGCGCATGAGTCAAGTCGAAGCAAAGCGCGGAGATGTCTCCACGCTCGGAGCGGCCTACTGGGCGACGAATGGCGCAGCCGCCTCCCCGTTCACCCGCACCTCGTACTCCTCGCCCGGCTCGAAGCCGGAGCCGAGCGGGACGACCGTCGCCACCGAGGGGTAGTCGGCGGTGCAGGCGACGAGCGTGTCGGCGACCTCGTGGTGGGTGATCGCCACCTCGATCTTGTTCGCGTCGCTTCGCCGGATCTCGTAGCCGTTGAACTGCGAGCAGCTGCTGCCCCTGGGCAGCCCGGAGACGATGCGCAGTTGGTACTGCGGCGGTGCGCTCTCCAGCACGTCCACCTCGACGCTCTCGATCGGTGACTCGGCGATGACGCTGTGCGGGAAGTCGGGCCCCGGCAGGGTGAAGGTGGTCACTGCCCCGTCGTTGACGATCACGCGGAAGGTGCGCCCGGCCTCGAGGGCCGTCGTGACGGGCAGCACCGTGTCGAGCTCGACGACCTCCTCGTCGCAGGGGATCGCCCAGGCGGTCGGGGGTGGCTGCATCAGCGTCACGCTGACGCGGATCGCGTCGCCGTCCAGCTCGAGGCTCTCGTTACCGGGGCGGGCGCAACCCTCGATCGTGGACTGGTAGTAGGCGACCCGCAGGAACAGCTCCGGCTCGTTCGGGATCAGGTTAGCCCAGACCACGGTGACCGGAACCTCGATCCAGGTTCGCCAGTCAGAGGCATCGCCGTCTCCGACGAGACTGGGCGGGGGCTGCACCAGCACGAGGAGCATGTCGACCCTGCTGGGCTGGCCTCGGGTGATCACCTCGTAGGCCGTGTCGTTGGTGAAGGCGAGGCGGCCGTCGGACTCCACGATACGGGCGCTGACCGAGTAGCGACTCCTCGAGTCGATGTCGTCGCGGCTGTACTCGACCTTGAAGCTGATCGGCGCCTGGCCGGGCTCGGTGATGGTCTGGCGCGCGATCAGCGGCGCGGCGGCATCGGCATAGGAGACGTCTCGCAGCTCCACGACGAGGGTTGCGCCGGGCGTGAGGGCCAGCCGTTCGCGGTACGTGACGGTGCCGCTGACGGACGCATCGGGATCACGGCCGGACGGGATCTCGAGCGTCGCGTTGGCCGGCTCCGGCTCGGCTTGGCAGCCGACGACAGCCATGAGACCAAGCCAGCCCCCGAACATGTACAGCAGCGCGGTCTTGACTATCGCCGCCATTCGGTCGACCTCCGGCGTGGCTCCAGATCGGCTTCATGCCGTCAAGATCAGGACGCCGCCGGGCGCGCGTTTGTTCCCGCGCCCGCCGCGCTCGCGCGATGCCGCGAGAGTCGGAGCAGGCGCTACGGGTAGCTCACGCCGGGCGGGTCGTACTCCGCGGGGTCGAAGAGCGGCTCCGAGCTGACGACGCGCTGCTCGCGCAGGCTCGCAACCTCCGAGGCGTCGTAGCCCAGCTCGGCGAGGAGGGCGTCGCCGTGTTCGCCGGCGAGCGCGCCGGCGCGGTAGGAGCCCGGGGTGCGGCTCAGCGTGACCTGCGGGCCGTGCCGCCGGTAGCGGCCCCAGAGCGTGTGCTCGGCCTCGAGGTCCCAGCCGTTCGCCTCGATCTGCGGGTCGTCGGCGAAGAACTCGCCCGGCGATCCGCCGTCGGCCTGCACGCAGCCCACGCCGAGCGGCGCGAGCAGTTGCTCCCACTCGAGGGCGGAACGCTGCGTGAAGAGGCCGCGCAGCTCCTCGCAAAGCTCCGCGTCGTGCTCGCCTCGTGCCTCGGCGGTCGCGAAGCGCGGGTCCGCGGCGAGATCGGCGCGGCCGGTGGTCTCGCAGAACGTCGCCCACTCGCCGTCCGTGACGATGCCGAGGAAGACCCAGCCCTCGCCGGCGGGGTAGAGGCGGTAGAGCACGTTGATGCCGTAGAGATCGGCGTCGACGGTGGGCCGAGGCGCCTTGCCCTCGTAGGAGAGGAAGTCGTCGGAGTTCGCGTAGGCGTTCGCGCCGAGCATGCTCATCGAGACCAGCTGCCCGATGCCGAACTTCTTCCGTGCGTAGAGCCCGAGCATCATCGCGTTCTGCACGACGCAGCCCGTGTTCGGGTCGGGGTTGCCCTCGTTCGCCCGGTAGAGCCAGCGAGCGGCCTCGCTCGCATCCGGGATCGAGCCGACCTCGGGCGGCGGCATCGCGGCGCCGGCCTGGTAGAGCTGGCCGCCGGTGGCGGCGCCGGGGATCGGGTGCGCCGAGGGGCGAGCCGCGCTCGGCCCCTTCGGGCCGTAGCCGTTGACCTGGAGGTAGACGACGTCGGGCCGGATCTCGCGCACCTGCTCGTAGCCGATGCCGAGGCGCTCCGGCACACCGGGCCGGAAGTTGTGCATCACTGCGTCCGCGCCCTCAAGCAGCTTGCGGACGACCGCGCGCCCCTCCTCGCGCTTGAGGTCGACGCAGATGCTCTCCTTGCCGGCCGAGGTCTTGGCGATGCCGCAGAAGGAGCCGAGCCCGTAGCCCATCCCCCGGTAGGGATCGCCCCCGGGCGCCTCGACCTTGATCACGCGCGCGCCGAGGTCCGCGAGGAAGGCGACGCCCAGCGGGGCGGCGATGATCGTGCCGAACTCGACGATCGTGACGCCCTCGAGGGGCGGGCGATCGCTGGGGGTGGCGCCGTTGGCCGGCTGCCAGGGCGCTCGGGGCGGCTCGGCGAGCAGCTCCTGCGTGTGCTCGCCGGGATCCGCGAACCATTGCGGCGCCTCGCCCGGCGTCTCGCTGAGCTGCGCGATCGGGCCGAGCTGGCGCACCGGCCCGTGGCGCGGGTGGTCGAAGGCCACGACCTCGTCGTTGGCCTCGAGGTCGGGGTGCAGCAGGCCGTCCTGCGCGGACTGGACCGGCTCCGAGGCGATCTGCCCGTCCGTCTGGAAGAGCTCCATCCACTCGTCGAGGCTGCGCTCCTGCATCCGCTCCAGCATCAGGTCGCTGAGCGCGCGGCGCGTCTCCGGCGTCAGGCCCGTCGGGGCGTTGACGAAGCGCGGGTCCGCGTAGATCTCGGAGAGGCCGATTGCGCTGATATAGGCGTGGAAGTGGTGTTCGAGGAGGTTCGCCAGCTGGATCCAGCGCCCGTCGCTGGCGACCACGGGGTGGTACTGGAGCGTCGGCATCGGCTCGAACTTCGCGTAGGGGTCGCCCTCGAAGCCGCGCGGGTAGCGGCGGGCGAGCTGCGTGCGCACGAGGCCGAACAGGTCCGGTGGGAACATGCCCTGCAGCAGGCTCGTCTCCACCAACTGGCCCTTGCCGTCGCGCTCTCGCGCGAGCAGTGCGCCGAGGATGCCGTTGACGGCCGACTGCGAGGCGGCGTGTACGCCGACCTGCACCGCGGTGTAGGCCGGGCCCTCGCGGCGCGGCTGCCCGGTGAACGACTGCATGCGCCCGGACTTTGCCGACACGACGCCCTCGTACGGCGCGTAGTTGGCGTACGGCCCGCGCGGGCCGAAGCCCGTGATCGAGCAGTAGACGAGGCCGGGGTTGTCGATCGCCAGCGTCTCGTAGTCCGCGCCGAGTTGCTCCGCCTGCCCCCGACGGTACGAGGCGACGACGACGTCCGCGCCGGCGGCCAGCCGGTGCAGCCGCTCGCGTCCGGCCTCGGTCTTCAGGTCCAGCTCGATGCTGCGCTTGCCGCGCAGCCACATCGGCGATGCGGGGAAGCGGCGCAGCGGGTCGCCGCCGGGACGTTCGACCTTGATCACGTCGGCGCCGAAGTCGGCGAGCACCATCGTGGCGATGCCGCCGGCCGGTCCGCTGCTCAGGTCGATCACGCGCAGGTCGCCGGCGAGTTGCTGCATCCGTCCTCCGTGGTTCTGCGTGCCTGCCCGGCACGCATCATAACCGCGAGCCGCCTACCTCGCCGCGATGGTCACCTCGCTGCCGCGGCCGAGGCCGAGCGCCGTGGCGGCGCTGCCGCCGCGGATCGCCACCTCCAGCAGATCGGCGCTGCCGATCAACGCCAGCGCCTCGCCCTCCGCCACGTCGCCGTAGGTGCGCGCCAGCGGCAGCCGCCGTCCGCCCGCCTCGGCGTGGATGACGCGCCCGGCGGCGACCGTCTCGACATCGGAGCGTGCGAGGTTGCTGATCCCGTTGCCGAAGCGGTCGATGTGCAGCACCTCGCCGGTGAGCCGCCCGCCCTCGGTGCGCGGACGGGGCAGCGGAAGCTCGACGGGCGCGTCGACCGGCGGGCCGAGCTCCTCGAGTGCGCCGCCGCAGGCGAGGAAGGCAGCAGCGGGTGCGAACAGATCGCGGCCGTGGAAGGTGGGGCTGACGGGCTCGCGCCGCAGCGACGGATTCTCGATCGAGCGGGTTTCCTCGATCACCGCGCGCCTCGCGAGCAGCGTGAGCAGGCCGTTGTCCGGGCAGACCACGCGCTGCCCGGACACGCTCGCGGCGATCGCGCGGCGCGCGGTCCCGACGCCGGGATCGACGACCGCGAGATGGACCGTGCCGGGCGGGAACGCGGGCACGGCGGCCGCGAGGAAGAGCGCGCCCTCGAGCACGTCCTGCGGCGCGATCTCGTGGGTGAGGTCGTGGATGCGCACACCCTCGCAGCGCGCGAGCAGCACGCCCTTGAGCTGCGCGACGTAGGGGTCGCGCGTCCCGAAGTCGGTAGTCAGCGTGACGATGCCAGACACAGCGCGAGGATAGCGCGCCAGGCTCGGGTGGAGCCGTGCTCAGACCGAGTCGACCCGCAACGACCCGGGGCCATCGAGCGCTCGCACACGGGGCAGCCGGTCACCCTCGGGCGTCGCGCTCGCCTCGACGCGCCGCACGCGCATGGCCATCGCGATCACCACCGCGCCCGCCAGTTCCAGCAGCTCCTCGAGCGCGACGACGCTCGCGAGGTTGTCGAGCAGCACCGCGAGTGCCGCGAGGCCAAAGCCCAGCGCAAGCAGCGCGAACGCACGGCGGCTGCGGCGCAACTCGCCGAGGTGCGCGAGCGAGATCGCCCCGGCGAGCAGGACGTAGCACGCGAGAACCACGTCGTCCCAGTGCGAGGTGTGCCAGGGCGCTGGCGCGCCAAGCGAGGCGATCGCCCATCCGATCGCCTCGTGGAGGCCGAGCAGTTCGTCGAGGCCGAGAACGCCGAGGCCGGCGGCCGCCAGCCGCCAGTACCCGGCGTGCAGCAAGGTCCAGCAGCGGAACGCCTCGGCGGCTGCGTAGCAGAGCGCCGCCGCGACGGCGATATCGGTAGCAGCGAGGACGGACGCGGCCGACATGGTGTCCAGGCGCTCGCCACGCCCGGCGCGCCTGCGCCGCCCCACGAAGGGGCGGCGCGGGCACGGTCCGGGGTTACTCCCGGGTTAGTCCTTCCGGTCTAGCTGGCCTCGGGCCAGCCGTCCGGGATTTCGCCGTCGTCGAGCGCGTCGCGGATCGCCGAGGCTGCATCCTCGGTCACCCAGGTGCTCCACACGGCCTCGTTGCCGCTCAGCCACCAGAGGGCGGCGTCGTTGGCATCGGCGTTCGGGTTGTCCTCGAGCCAGGCGGCCACCGTCTTGTACTGCTCGATGTCGAAGGTCCACGCCCTCAGCACCGAGACCACGTCCGGAGCGTTGGTCACGACATCGGGGTGCGCCGCGATCAGGATCGTGGCGTCCTCGTAGGCACAGGCCTTGGTGGTGAACCAGCACTCGTCGCTGTACTCGGGCTCGGTGAGCCGAACGAGGTCGAAGACCAGCGCGGGCTCGTTGGTGCCCCACTGGTAGCCAAGCCACGGCTCGCCCTTCTCGTACGCGCCGATCAGGTCGGCGTTCAGAGCTGCGCCATCGCCGGGGGCGATGATCTCGATGTGGTCGGAGAGGCCGTAGCCCTCGACCTGTGCGGCGTTGACGATCTCACAGGACCAGCCGATGACGCAGGAGACCAGCCGCGCCTTGCCGCCGGTCTCGGCGGTCGCGAACAGCTCCTGGAACTTCGGGTCCTTGAGGTCATCGACGCTGTCGAGATCCGGGTACTCCTCCTGAAGGTATGCAGGGATGACGAACGCGGACTGCCAGTCCTTGCCAAGGCTCTGGCCGAGCGAGACGACCTCGCCGTTAGCCTGCGCTTCGTTCCAGGCCTCGTCCTGGTTCGGCAGCCAGATCTCCATGGTGATGTGCGTGTCGCCGTTGCGGAGACCCTGGAACAGGGGCAGCGTGGCTCCCAGCACCACGTCGGTCGGGTAGTCGTAGCCCATCTCGACGACGTACTGGGCGATGCGGTTCTGGACCTGTGCGCTCGTCCAGTTCAGGTCGCTGAAGACAAGGGTCTCCTTGTCGCCGCCGTCGTCGTCCCCGCAAGCCGCGGCGACCGCAAAGACGAGCATGGCGACCATCGTGAGAGCGAACATCTTGTATCTGGTCAGCAAATTCCAACTCCCTTCAATGGCTGTTGTAGCCAAAGATTCGCGTGCTTGATCGTGTCGAGGCGCCTCACTGCTGATAGCAGCGGCGGGCGTACCAGCGGCTGATCGCGCCGATCGAACCGCCTCCGCACGTGCGGGTCGGCTCGCGGTGCTGGCTGTGCTGTGTCTTGTTCATCACGGCCGGCCGGTCAGCCGGCGCTCATTCGTCCCTTCTCGCCGGAGCCGATGGATTGTGTCAGACGATCGATGATGATGGCGAGGAAGACGATCGCGAGCCCCGCGATCAGCCCGTTCCCCGACTGGTTCTTCTGCAAGGCGCGCAGCACATTATCGCCCAGACCGCCCGCAGCCACCATGCTGGCGATCGTGACCATCGCCAGCGCCATCAGCGTGGTCTGGTTGATGCCGGCCATGATCGTGGGTAGCGCCATCGGGATCTGGACCTTGGTGAGCACCTGCCACGGGGACGACCCGAAGGCGAGGGCAGCCTCGACCACCTCGGGCGAGACCTGGCGGATGCCGAGGTTCGTCAGCCGGATCACCGGAGGCACGGCGTAGATGACCGTGGCGAAGATCCCGGCCGGCTTGCCCAGCCCGAAGAAGAGGATGCCGGGCAGCAGGTAGACGAAGCTCGGCATCGTCTGCATCGCGTCGAGGATCGGACGCATCAGGTTATCGCCGATGCGGCTGCGCGCGCCGAATACGCCCAGCGGCAAGCCGATCGCGAGCGAGATGACCACCGCTACCAGGATCAGCGCGATCGTGTCGATCGCGTTCGCCCAGAGGTCCATGAACCCGATGTAGAGCAAGGCGAGCGAGGTGAAGCCGAGCAGCGTCCAGCGGCCTACCGCGAAGGCGAGCAGGCCGAGAGCGACGATGATGGCCGGCCAGGGCACCCACTTGAGCGCGTCTTCGATGTTCACGAGCGTGTAGCCGATGGCATCGCTCACGCCGTCGAACAGCCAGTCGCCCTCGTCGGTGAGCCAGTCGACGGCGTCGTCGATCGTGTCACCCGTGGCGCCGCGCACCGTCCGCTGCAGGGTGACGGTTCTGTCGCTTGCCGTGGGCGCCTCGGTCTCGGAGAGGGTGGTGGGGAAGCCCATCTCGGAGCCCCAGATCAGCAGGCTCGCCACCAGCACGACCAGCACCGCCGCCACGCTCGCCAGCCACGGCACGCGGGTGTGGAGCGCCATCAGTCCGCCGCGAGGCGATGCGGATCCGGCTCCGCCGCCCGCTCCCTCGATATCCGTGGCGGCCACTACCCGGCCTCCTGCCCGCTCGCGCCGACAGCCTCCGAAGCGCGCGCTCGGAGCTCAGCGACGCTCGAGACGTCCTGCACGAAGTCGGCGACGTATTCGTCGGCGGGGTGCGACACGATCTCCTCGGGTGGGCCTTGCTGGACGATCAAGCCGTCGCGCATGATCGCGATCCGGTCGCCCAGCTTGATCGCCTCGTTGAGGTCGTGGGTGATGAAGACGATGGTCTTGTGCAGCTGGCCCTGAAGCGCGTTCAGTTCGTCCTGCATCTTCCTGCGGATCAGCGGATCGAGGCCGCTGAACGGCTCGTCCATGATCAGCACGTCGGGATCAACCGCCAGCGCCCGGGCGATCCCTACGCGCTGCTGCATACCGCCGCTCATCTCGTGCGGGTAGTAGCTCTCCCAGCCGTCCAGCCCGACCGTCTCGATGGCCTCCGTGGCCGCCGTGTACCGCGTCTCCTCGTCAGCGCCCTGGATCTCGAGGCCGTAGGCCACGTTGTCGAGGACCTGGCGGTGCGGTAGCAGGCCGAAGTGCTGAAACACCATCGCTGTCTTCGTGCGGCGGAACTCGGTGAGTTCCTTGTCCGTGTAGTCGCAAATCTCTTCGCCGTCGAAGCGCACCGAGCCGCGGGTCGCCTCGATCAGGCGGATCAGGCAGCGGGCGAGCGTGGATTTGCCGCTCCCGGAGAGGCCCATGACCACGAACGTCTCTCCTGGCTCGACGCCAAAGGATACGTCCCGGAGGCCAATTACAACGTCGAGTTCATCCTGGATCTCAGATCGGCTTTTATTGATGTGTTCTGGTTCAAAGACACGCTCGACGTCCTCGCCGAATATCTTCCAAAGGCCCTCAACTTCTATCTGATGTTCCTCTTGAACCATGGTACTCATGTCGCCCTAAGGCCAACAATGTGCGAGACACCCCCGCTCCTTCTTTGGCCTTCAGAGTGCGACAACCCCCGCCCGGAGAGCGAACTATAGCATGATCCCCCTGTAGCCGTCACAGGCACGGTCGTGCGGCCGCCGATTGCCGGGACCCTCGGGGGCCGGGTCCGCTATCCTCCGCGCGCGCCCCGCGACCAGCAGCCCGGGGCCGGATGGAGGACCAGGATGCGCCACTCGACCGCGTTGCGGGCCCGGCTCGGCGGCCCGGAGATCATCGTGCTGCCGGGCGCCTACGACGCGCTCTCAGCACGGCTCGCGCAGCAAGCGGGCTTCGACGCCGTCTTCACCACGGGCTTCGGCTTCTCCGCCGCAGCCCTCGGCGCCCCCGACTACGGCCTGCTCACTGCCTCCGAGGTGCTCGACCGCGTGCGCCCCATCGTTGCCGCCGTCGACGTGCCGCTCGTCGCGGACATGGACACCGGCTACGGCAACCCGCTCAACGTCGTCCGCACCGTGCGCGAGTGCGTGAACGCGGGCGTCGCCGGCATCATCCTCGAGGACCAGGAGTGGCCCAAGAAGTGCGGCCACTTCGAGGGCAAGCGCGTCATCCCGGCCGAGGAGCAGGTCCAGAAGCTCCGCGCCGCCGTCGATGCACGCGAGGACGACGACCTCGTGATCATCGGCCGCACGGACGCGCGCGCGCCGCTCGGCCTGGACGAGGCGATCCGCCGCGGGCGGCTCTACCACGAGGCCGGCGCCGACGTCGTCTTCGTCGAGGCGCCGCAGTCGCTCGACGAGCTGAAGGCGGTGCGCGAGGCGATCCCGGACGCGCCGCTCTTCGCCAACATGATCGAGGGCGGCAAGACGCCGTTGCTCTCCACCACCGAGCTGCAGGAGCTGGGCTACGGGATGGTGGTGTTCCCGCTGGCGGCGCTGTTCAGCGCGGCGAAGGCCGTCGCGGCCACCTTCCGCGCCCTCTACGACGAGAAGACCACCGCCAGCCGCATCGACGCCCTCACCGGCTTCCACGAGTTCGAGCAGATCGTCGGCGCCCCCGACTGGCAGGAGCTCGAGGCGCGCTACGGGGTGGAGTGAGGGGGCGGGCGCGCGGGTTCCTCTACTGGCTGGCGAGGCTCCTCGGTGACATCAACGCGGTGCGGCGCGGACGCGTCGGGCGGCGCATCGCGCGTCGCACCGCCGGGAAGGCAACCGGCCGAGGCTTGGGCAAGCTGTTCAAGTAGGCAGGCTGCGGCGCGCTCTCAAAGAGCGAGGTGCAGGCGGATCGCATCGTCGATCACGGCCATCACGTCGCTCGGCGCGCGGCCGATCGGTCCGCGGATGCGATCCACCGAGATCGCCCGGATTTGCTCCACCTGCGCTTTGGAGGGGGTGCGGAGGCCCGTCCCCCGCGCGCCGATCAGCACCTGGAACGGCAACAGAGGCTCGGTGCGACTCGTGAGTGGAACCACCGTCACGGCGCCCCGGCCCAACTCCCGAGCGGCCCGATTGGCGCGCTCGTTCGTGACGATCACCGCTGGCCGAATCTTGTCTGCCTCGCTCGCCAGGGCGGGCTCGAAATCGGCCCACACGATGTCGCCGCGGAACATCAGTCCTCGCGCGCGGGCTCAGCGGCCCGCTCCGCCGACCAGTCTTCGGGCCCCAGGCCGTCGCCGACCGTCAAGTCCCACAGCGCGGCGTCACCGGAGGCTTCCCACTCTTCCCAGGCAATCTTGTAAGCCTCGACGAGCTCGTCGTCGCGCAGTCGCTCCAGCGCTTTCCGCAGCACGGCGGAGCGTGACGCCTCGCCGTGATCGGCGATGTACCGATCCACGAACTCGACATCCCTCTCCGGCAGGCTGACGCTCAGCTTCATGCGGTGATACTACCAGAGTAGGGGTCGCCCTACTACCCATTATGCTACCAACCTTGCCACAAGACGCGACGGCCTCGCCTCAACCCCCAGCACCCCAGCCGGCGAGGCCGTGCTGCGCGAGGAAGGCGCGCGTCTCGCTGATCGCGATCTGCGGCTGGTCGTGGTGCAGCCAGTGGCCCGCCTCCGGGACGATGACCCAGCGGGCGTCGCGGAAGGCTGCCCGGTCCTCCGGCGGCGGCGGCGGCGGCGACCACGTCGAGGCGCCTCCAAGCAAGTGCAGCACCGGGCACTCCACCGCCGACCAGAAGCGGCGCACCGTTTCGACATCGATCTCGTCGCTCGTGCGGCCGCGCCCAAACGGGTCGAACTTCCAGATGTAGCCGCCCTCGACGGGGCGCAGCGCGTAGCGGGCCAGTTCGAGGGCGAATGCGTCGTCGAGGCGGCTGTCGACGCGCTGGATGCGCTCGCGCGCCTCCTCGAGCGTCGCGTAGACGCGGGGCTGCATCGCGGCGTAGCCCTCCTGGCGCGCGATCCAGCGGCGCAGCGCCTCCGGCTCGCTGAGCGGGCGGCGCGAGAGCCCCCGGAAGGCGAAGTTCACCGTCGCCTCGATCGCGACGACGGAGTGGATGCGCTCCGGGAAGGCGCCCGCCGCGTAGAGCGCGATCCGCGAGCCGAACGAGTGCCCGATGACGTCGGCCTCCCCGCCGATCACCTCGATCAGCGCCAGCAGATCTGCGATGTGCTCGGACATGCCGTAGTAGCCGCCGACCGCCCAATCGGAATCGCCGTGCCTCGCAGGTCCGGGACGATCACGCGGTAGTCGCCGCAGAACGCGGCAGCGAAGCGGTCGAGCGAGCGGGCGTGGTCGCGCTTGCCGTGCAGCAGGACGAGCGGCGGGGCCTCCGCGCTGCCCCATTCCCAGTAGGCGAGGCGCAGGCGCTGCGACTCGAAGTGGTGCTGCGCGGGTTCGAGGTGCGGCGGAGGTACGGCTGGCGCTATCGAGGGACTATCGGCTACTGGCCGTGGACGACGGGCAGCACCGTCTCGGCGAGCATGCGCGTCTGCGCGATCAGCTCGTCGTCGCTCTCCGCGATCGGGCGCATCACGAACTTGGAGACACCGGCGGCTGCGTACTCCTCCACGCGTTCGAGGATGGCGCTCGCGTCGCCGACGGCGAAGTAGGCGCGAGGGTCGGCGCGATCGGGGCCGCCGGGGCGGCGGGTGATGGCGGCGGCGGCGCGCTCGACCACCGGGTCGTCCCAGCCGCCGAAGCGGAACGGGAAGCTCGCGCCGTAGTGATCCTCGGGCACCGGCCGCCCCGCCTCCCGCGAGACGCTGCGGATCGAGGCGACCACGGGGGCGACCTGTGCCGGCGACTGCAGCCCGCCCAGCCAGCCGTTGCCGAAGCGCGCGATGCGCCGCACCGCCGCGGCGCTGGACCCGCCGATCCAGAGCGGCAGCGGCTGCTGCGCGGGCAGCGGGGCAATCGAGGCGTCCTTGTAGCGGTAGTGCTCGCCCTCGAAGCTCACGGTCTCGCCGCGCCAGAGGCGGGTCACGATCTCGAGCATCTCGTCGGACTTCGGGCCGCGTCCACGAGGCGCGCGGCCGGTCGCGACCCACTCGGGCGCGATCTCGGGGCCGACGCCGAAGGCGGGCAGCAGCCGCCCATCGCTGAGGAAGTCGATCGTCGCGCACTGCATCGCGAGCACCAGCGGGTCGCGCAGCGGCAGCACGACGACGCTCATCCCGAACTTGAGCCGGTCGGTGGCTCCGGCGAGCGCGGCCATCGTGCTCATCGCCTCGAGCTGCGGTTGCGGCGAGATCAGCCGGTCGGACTGCCAGATCGAGTCGATGTCGCTCTCCTCGCAGAGATCGACCCACTCGCGGAAGGCGCGCGCCGAGGCGAACGGGAACGCCGCCATGCCAAGCCCGATGCGCGCGCTCATCGCCGCTCCTCCGTGTCCTTGCAGCAGGGTAGCCGACCTCGGCTAGCTGTAGTTCCCACGAACGTTGTTTACAGGCGTGAGGCGGGGACAGCCCCGCCGATACCGCCGTGTGGCCGGCGAGCATTGTAGCGGTAGAGCCAGCGCGGGAGCTGGTGCAGCCGCTCGGCGTTGGAGCGGTAGGGGCGGGCGTAGGCCCACTCGTTCTGCAGGATCTGGATGAAGCGCTCGGCCTTGCCGTTGGTTTGCGGGCGGTAGGGCCGGGTGTGCCGCAGTTCCACGCCAGCGGCGGCAGCCACGCGGCGGAAGTCGCCGGAGACGGTGTAGACCTTCGCGTTGTCCGTGAGCACGCCGCGCACGCGCACGCCGCGGCGGCCGAAGGCGGCGAGCGCCTGCTCGAGGAAGGCGGCGCAGCTGGGGCCGCGCTCGTCGGGCAGGGCGGCGACGTAGGCGTAGCGGCTGTGGTCGTCGACGGCGACGTGGAGGTAGTCGAGGCCGCGGGTGCGCGGGGTCCGGGCGGAGCGCCCGCGCACGCGGTGTCCGCCGCCCTCGGGGATGCGGCCCAGCTTTTTCACGTCGATATGCAGCAGGTCGCCGGGGGCGGGGTGCTCGTAGCGGACCACCGCGCGGGTGACGCGGTGCAGCCGGTCGAGGCGGTTGAGACCGAAGCGCCTGAGCACGGCGTAGACGGTGGAGCGGGCGATCCCGAGCGCCCAGGCAATGCGGTGCGGCCCGAACCCCTGGCTGCGGCGCACGGCGCAGATGCGCTGCTCGAGCGCGGCTGCGGTGCGGCGCGGGTTGGAACGCGGAGCGGAGCTGCGGTCGCGGAGCCCGGCCGCACCCTCCTCCCGGTAGCGGCGCCACCACTTGGCGACCGTCGCACGAGAAACCCGGAAGCGCCGCGCAACCTCCGCCTGCGACCAGCCGGCCTCGACCTCCAGAACCAGCTCCAGCCGGGTGGCCGGAGTCAGACGCGCGTTAGGATGTGCCACGAGAGGCTCCTCTCCTGCTACTGGTGCGTTCGTCACACACACACAGCAGCAGGCGGAGCCCCTCACCTGCAACAACCTACGTGGGAACTACACCTAGCGGCGCGCGGGTCGGCGTCAGATAGACTCGCGTCCATGAGCGCGAGCACGCAGCAGACCGCCAACCAGGCCCTGCGCGCCTACCGCCAGGCGTTGCGGCAGACCCACGACAGTGGACAGGCGACAGAGCACAGTTACCGGCCCGCGTTCAAGTCGCTGATCGAAGCGCTGGGCGGCGATGGCTCCGAGGCGATCAACGAGCCCGCGCGCATTGAAGCTGGCGCGCCCGATTTCATCGTCCAGCGGCGCGGCGTGCCAATCGGACATATCGAGTGCAAGGACCTCGGCGAGAACCTCGACACTGCCGAGCGGAGCGACCAACTCAAGCGCTACCGCGAAGCACTCCCCAACCTCATCCTCACCGACTATCTGGAGTTCCGCTGGTACGCCGAGGGCGAGCTGCGCGAGACTGCTCGCCTCGGCCGATTCGACAGCGGCGGCGCGTACACCCCGGAGAGCGGCGGCGGCGACGCCGCGCGGGCGTTGCTGGATGCGTTCTCCGCAGCCGACCACGCCACGATCGACGACCCGGCCGATCTGGCGCGGCGGATGGCAGGCAAGACACGACTGCTCCGCGACACCATCCGGCGAATTCTCGAGGACGACGATGAACCCGCGGCGCTTGGCGAACTGCTGGCGAGCTACCGCGAGGTGCTGATCAGCGACCTCGACGCGGATGAGTTCGCCGACCTGCAGGCGCAGACGGCGGCCTACGGCCTGTTCGCGGCGCGCTGCCTCCACGACGGCCCGCCGAACGACTTCACGCGCCAGTCAGCGGTATTTGCGCAGACGACGCCGTTCCTGAGCGATGTCTTCACGCGCGTCGCCGGGCCGAACGCCGATGCGCGGATCGCGTGGATCATGGACGACCTCGCGCTGCTGCTGGCCCGCGCCGACATGGCTGCGGTCCTCGAGGATTTCGGGAAGAGCACCCAGCAGGAAGACCCCGTCGTTCACTTCTACGAGGACTTCCTGGCCGCCTACGACCCGAGGCTGCGCGAACTGCGCGGGGTCTATTACACGCCCGAGCCGGTCGTGTCCTACATCGTCCGCAGCGTCGACCGGCTGCTGCACGACGAGTTCGGCCTCGCCGACGGCCTCGCTGACACCGCCACCATCGAGGTAGCGACGGAGGACGGGAAGACGCGGACGAGCCCGCGCGTGCTGATCCTCGACCCGGCGGCGGGCACCGGCACGTTCCTGCGCGAGGTCGTCTCGCTGGTCCGCCGGACGATCGCGGAGAAGGGCCTCGGCGGCGCGTGGCCGGACTACGTGCGCGAGCACCTGCTGCCGCGCCTGTTCGGCTTCGAGTTGCTGATGGCGCCCTACGCGATCTGCCACCTCAAGCTCGCCCTGGAGATCGGCGGAGAGCCGGCACAGTTCACGATGCCGCAGGGGCAACGCGTCAACGTCTTCCTCACCAACTCGCTCGAGGAGGCGCACGAGGGAGCCACTGGGCCCCTGTTTGCCGCCGAGATCGCGCGCGAGGCGCGGGAAGCGGACGCGGTGAAGCGCGATCGCCCGGTCATGGTCGTGCTCGGCAATCCGCCCTACTCGGGTCACTCCGCCAACAAGGGCAAGTGGATCAGGGATTTGATCGGGGCTTACAAGCAGGGCATCCCCGAGTTGAGGAAACCTGGACAGGCGAAGTGGCTCAGCGACGACTACGTAAAGTTCATCCGCTTCGCACAGTGGCGCATCGAGCGAACGGGCGAGGGAGTGCTCGGCTTCGTCACCAACCACAGCTACCTCGACAACCCCACCTTCCGCGGGATGCGCCAATCGCTGATGGCGACATTCGACGAGATCCGGCTACTCGACCTCCACGGCAACACGAAGAAGCGGGAGCGGGCGCCGGACGGCGGGCCGGACGAGAACGTGTTCGACATCCAGCAGGGGGTCGCGATCGCCATCTTCGTGAAGCACGCGGACGGCGACGACAGCCCAGCTCGCGTGTTCCACACGGACCTCTGGGGCGAGCGCGAATCTGAGCCAGGCGCCGGCAAGTATGGCTGGCTCGCCACAAACGACATCGCGAGCACGGAATGGACCGAACTCTCGCCCAAATCGCCGCACTACCTCTTCGTACCGCGCGACGATGCGCTGATGGACGAGTACGAAGCCGCATGGTCAGTGCCCGCGATCTTCTCGCCAAGCGGCGACCCGGCGCCGGGCATCGTGACGACTCACGATCAGTTCGCGATCTCCTGGACGGATGCCGAGGCGGCTTCCAAGGTGGAGCGCTTGCTGGGTACCCGGTCCGAGGATGAGGCACGGTCGATCTGGCGCCTGTGTTCACAGAACCAATGGCGGTACGAGCGAGCGAAGGTGGAGCTCGCGGGCGGCGCCTGGCGCAATCACATCGAGGCCATCCAGTACCGGCCCTTCGACATCAGGGCGACCGTCTTCGACCGCAACGTTGCGGTTCACCGGCGGGAACGTGTCATGCGCCACATGCTGGCCGGGCCGAATTTGGGTCTGTCCGTCGGCCGAGCCGGGCAAGTTATCGGCTCAAAGGCCTGGGATGTCATTGTGGCTGTGGACTCCCCAACAGACTTCAACCTCTTCCGGCGGGGAGGCAACTGCCTGTTCCCGCTCTACCTCTACCCGCGGGAGGACGACGCGATGGAGCTCGGGGTTGCGGAGCGCACGCCGAACCTCGCGTCAGCGTTCGTCGAGGCCCTTGCGGACGCGATCGGGCTGCGCTTCGCGCCGGACGGGGCGGGAGACCTCGACGCGACGTTCGGGCCGGAGGACGTGTTCCACTACATCTACGCCGTGCTCCATAGCCCGGAGTACCGTCGCCGCTACGCCGATTTCCTGAAGTCGGACTTCCCGCGCATCCCGCTCCCCGGAGACCGGGCGCTGTTCGCCGAAGTCGTCCGGCTGGGCGCGCGCCTCGCCGCGCTGCACCTGATGGAGGCGGACGGCACGTCCGCGCCCGCCTTCACCGTCGCCGGCGACAACCGCGTCGAGCGCGTTCGCTACGCCGAGCCCTCGGGTGATACGCCGGGTTGCGTGTGGATCAACGGCGAGCAGCGCTTCGAGGGCGTCTCGCCGGAGACATGGGCGCTCACCATCGGCGGCTACCGGCCCGCCGAGAAGTGGCTGAAAGACCGCAAGGGGCGCACGCTCTCGTTCGATGACATCGCCTGGTACAGCCGGATCTGCGCCGCCCTCGCCGAGACGCCTCGCGCGATGGAGCGTATCGACGAGGCGATCGAGGCGCACGACGGCTGGCCGCTCGGCGCGTAGCTGCTGCCCGAGGGGTTGCGAAGCGGCGCGGGCGTCGTCATGATCGCGCCGGAACACAGACAGGACTCGCCATGCCCGATCTGCTGTACGAGAAGCGCGACCACTTCGCCATCTTCACGATGAACCGGCCCGAGCGGCTCAACGCCCTCGGCGGCGCGATGCAGGAGGATCTCAAACGCGCCGTCGCCGACTTCGAGGCGGACCCGGAGATGCGCGCCGGCATCGTGACTGGCGCGGGCCGCGCCTTCTGCGCGGGCGCGGACCTCAAGGAGAGCAACGAGCTGTTCTCCGCCGGCCAGACCAAGCCCACCGTGCGCTTCAGCGAGTCCGCTCCCTACTCCCTGGCGCAGAAGCCGTACATCGCCGCGGTCAACGGCCTCGCCGTCGGCGGCGGCCTCGAGCGTGCGCTCGACTGCGACATCCGCATCTGCTCGACGAACGCCTGGTTCGCGCTCTTCGAGCCGAAGCGCGGGCGCATGGCCGGCTACGCCATCCACCACCTGCCGAGGATGATCAATCTCGCCGCCGCCAGCTACATGCTGCTCACCGGCGACCGCGTGGAGCCGGAGCGCGCGAAGGAGTGGGGGATCGTCGCCGAGGTGGTCGAGCCGGAGCAGCTGCTGCCTCGGGCGATCGAGATCGCGGAGATGATCGCGGCCAACGCCCCGCTGGCGGTGAAGGGCACCAAGGCCGCGTATCGCGCCTGGCGGCACGACAATATGGACTACTCGTACCGCCTCAGCGAGTGGGTCTACCGCGCCAACATCGACAGCTCGGAGGACATCCGCGAGGGCGCTCGCGCGTTCGCGGAGAAGCGCCCGCCCGTCTGGCAGGGCCGCTAGCCGCCGCTCCGCCGCCGCCCGGTTCCGCTCGCTACCACGCCACCTCGCGCGCTTCGAGGTCCGAGATCTCGTCCGGCGTGAGGCCGGCCAGGTCGCCGAGCACGGCGGCGGTGTGTTCGCCGAGCCGCGGAGCGCGGCGCTTCGAGTCGTAGCGCTCGCCGTCGAGCACCCAGGGGCTGGCGGAGTGCATGTGGTGCTCGCCGGGCGTGACGCGGTAGAGGCCGGTCGAGGCGTGCGCGGCGTCCATCAGCCCTGCCTCGCGCACGAGCTGGCGCATATCGAGCACGCGCTGCGCGCTCAGGCCGAGACCGCGCAGCAGCGTCTCCAGCTGCTGCGCCTCGCGCTGGAGGCTCATCGCGCCCAGCCGCCTCGCCAACTCGCGAGGCGACTCGCCAGCCCGCGGGCCGTCCGCGCCGAGGGCGTCCGCGAGGCGTTCGACCTCCTCGGGCGATTCGCAGGTGACGGCGACCCACTCATCGTGGAGGCAGGGGAGGCACTCGCTGAACGCCGGTACGGGCAGCGCGAAGCCGCGGGCGGCGTCGAGCTGCCGGGTCCCCTCGCGCGGCGGGTAGTTGCTGCCGAGGTAGCGATGCAGCGCCGCCGAGGGCCCGAACAGGTCCACCTCGATCAGCGCGCCGCGTCCGCTGCGCTCACGTCGCTGGAGCGCGTCGATCATCGCGAACGCGAGGACGAACCCGGCCTGCGGGTCGGGGTAGGCGATGCTGCGGTCGATCCACGGCTCGCCCTCGCCCTGGTAGCCGAAGCCGCAGGCGAGCAGCATCGCGTACCCGAATCCGACGAGGCGTGAGAGGCGGCTGTCCGGGTGGTAGGCGGAGAACCTGCCGATGATCAGGCCCGGGTTCGCCTCCCAGAGCGCCTCCGCCGAGAGGCCGAGGCGCTCCGCGACGCCGGGCGTGAAGTTGGAGACGACGACATCGGCGTTCCTCGCGAGCTCGAGGAACAGCCGGCGCCCCTCGGCGGTCGTGAGGTTGACGGTCGCGCTCTCCTTGCCCTGGTTCGTCTCGCGGAACGCGCCCTTGCGGTCCCACTCCGGCAGGTGCGCGTCGGGCACCGAGAGCTCACCGATGCGTGCGCGCGTGTGATCGAGGTGGGCGCGCGACTCGACCTTGATGACGTGCGCGCCGAGGTGCGCGAGCTGCGCCGTGCTCACCGGCGTCGCCCAGACCGTGCTGAGATCGAGCACCGTGACGCCCTCGAGCGGCCGGGTGAGATCGGTGGGGCTGGCGGCCTGCGAGGGCGGAGCCGACGTCGGGGACGGCGTCAGGCGGTAGAGCCAGTCGCGCACGTCGGCGCTGCCGGAAAGCTCCTCCTCCAGCTCCTCGACGCCGGGCGGTGCGAGGGCGAAGGCGAAGGGCAGCCGCTCGCGCAGCGCGAGGTCCATGAGCTCGTCGCACGTGCGGCCGGCGATCCACTCGGCGAGCAGCGGTTCGAGGACGTCCCAGTTCTTGCCTCGCAGGCCGCGGTGGGCGAAGATCTCCCAGCTCGCCCACTCCGGGTCGCCCATCTCCGTCATCAGACGCTGCCACTGCTCCTCGCTGGTGCAGAGGATGAAGAGATCGCCGTCGGAGGCGCTCATCACCTCCATTGGCTGGAACAGCGCCGAGCCGAGGCGCGTGGGCAGCAGCCCGGCGTAGGTCCACTTCACGACCTCGCCGGCCGCGCAGATCGAGAAGCACTCGTGCTTCGTGAGTTCGATGAGTTGACCGGGGCTGCCCTGCGCGGCGGCGAGCAGCGTCGCCATCGCGGCGTAGGAGCCGGCGATCGTCTCGGTTTGCTGCTCGTGCAGCGCCAGCGGGCGGCCCTCCGGGTCGCCCGAGGCGCCCGTGAGGTGCAGCACACCCGAGGCCGCCGAGACCGTCAGGTTGCCGCCCCTCGGCGCATCCGGCTCACGGCCGAAGGCGGAGATCACGACAGCGGGACACGGCAGATCGTCCGGCAGTTCGCCGTCCGGCCAGCCCGCGCGGTCGTCGAAGTCGACGAGCAGCGCCGACGCATCGAGGGTGGTGACCGCATCCGCGATCGAGGGGAAGAACCCCGCTGGGCCCTCGCCGTCCTCGCTCCAGACGGAGCGCACCGCGACGCCCTCGGTCTGCCGTTCCAGCAGGCGGACCTCGTGCCCGGCGCGGCGCAGCAGCAGCGAGGCCCACTCGACCGCCGCGGTGCGCCCGGCGAGGAGCAGCGGGCCGTGCGCCTCGTGCCGTGACTCGTGGGCTGCAGTCATGGTCCCCTCCGGGCGAACGCACGCACGGTCCAACGCCGCCCCGCCGTGGTCAAGGCAGCGACGGGCGGCCGCGCCGGGTAGCATGGCCCGCGCCACGCACGAGGAGACGGCCAGTGGCCCAGCCAGCACCATCGACAGCGCCACCGCCCCGCCCCTTCGACAGCGACTTCGTGCTCGACATGCCTTCGGTGGGCTCGCCGTCGATCCGGCCCGGCGACGCGGCGGTCGCCTACGTCGTCACGCGCGTCGATCGGGAGACGCTGGCAGGCGAGTCGCACATCGAGCGCGTGCCGTTTGGCGGCGGAGCGGCGCGGCCGCTGACCTCGGGGCCGCGCGACGGCTCGCCGCGCTGGTCGCCGGACGGGTGCACGCTCGCGTTCCTGCGCCGCGAGGAAGAAGGAGCGCCGCAGGTCTGGCTGCTGCCCGCGGAGAGCGGAGCGGCGTCCGAGCTGACCTCGCTGCGCGGCGGGGTCGCGGAGTTCGCCTGGTCGCCGGACGGCGCGACGCTCTACTGCACGAGCGACGTCGATCCCGACGCCCTGCCCGCCTCCGCCGAGCGGGAGCCTCCGCTACCTCGCGTACGCGAGGTACACGAGATCTACTACCGAGGCGACACGATCGGCTGGCGCGGGCGGACGCGGCGGCAGATCTTCGCCGTAGCGGCGGCGGGCGGGCGGGCGCGGCGGCTCACCCGCGGCGACTTCCAGCACCGTGCGCTCGCCGTCTCTCCCGACGGCGAGTGGCTTGCATTCGCCTCGGACCGCTCGAGGAGGCGACACGAGCGCGCGCCCTGGGGCGCAGAGCTGTGCGTCATGCCCTCGGGGGGCGGGCGCGTGCGCAGGCTGGCGCGCGACGTCGTCGCCGTCGGCGGCATCGCCTGGCGGCCGGGACGCGCGCCGGGCGAGGAGCAGATCGCCTTCGTCGGCGCGCCCGAGGATCACATCTGGCAGCGCTACGTCTACCTGCTCGATCTCGCGTCGGGCCAGTGCCGACGCCTCACGGACGACTCGATCGATCCGCAGACCGGCTTCTTCCCGATCGCGCCCGCGCCGCCGCTGGTCTGGCACGAGGAGCGCGTGCTGTTCCTCGCCGACGCCGCGGGCGCGTCTGGCGTGTACGCCGTGGCGCCCTCGGGCGAGGTCGAGGCCGTGCGCGCGCGGCGCGAACTGATCGGCGGGCTCGACGCGACGCCCGGGGGCGAGCGCCTTGCCCTCGTCGCCTCGAGTCCCCGAGCCGCGCCACAGGTGCGCACGCTGGACCTGCGCAGCGGGCGCGGCCGGGCGGTCACTCGCACGGGGTCCGACTACCTCGATGCGCACCCGCCGGGCCGGACCGACCGCTTCCGCGTGCGCCGCGCCGGCAAGTCGATCGAGGCGCGGCTGGTGCATCCGCCGGACTTCGACGCCTCGCGGCGCTATCCGCTGGTGCTGGAGATCCACGGCGGCCCGAACGCGTTCCACGGCGACGGCTTCAGCCCCCTGCACCAGGTGCTCGCCGGCGCGGGCTTCCTCGTGCTCGCGGTGAACCCTCGAGGCTCCAGCAGCTACGGGGCGGACTTCACCGCGCAGGTCTTCGAGGACTGGGGCGGCGAGGACTACCTCGATCTGCTCGCCGCCGTCGACGCCGCCTGCCGCCGCCCCTACGTCGACGAGGCGCGGTTGGGACTGCACGGCTACTCCTACGGCGGCTACATGACCAGTTGGATCGTCGGGCACAGCGACCGCTTCCGTGCGGCGGTGATCGGGGCGCCGGTGACCAACCTCGTTTCGATGTACGGGCAGACCGACATTGCCGTATCGTTCGGCGAACGGCAGTGGGGCGGGCTGCCGCAGGACAACTTCAACCATTATGTCGAGCGCTCGCCGCTCAGCTACGCCGACCGCGTGACGACGCCCGTGCTGTTGCTCCACGGAGAGGACGACATCCGCGTGCCGATCTCGCAGTCCGAGGAGTTCTACGTGGCGCTCAAGCGGCGCGGCAAGACGGTGGAGTTCGCACGCTTCCCCGGCTGCTCCCACCTCTTCCTGCGCAGCGGCCACGCCTCGCTGCGCAAGGAGTACTACGACCGCTCCGTCGCCTGGCTACAGCATTGGCTGACGCCATGACGCCCGCCGACCGGACCCCCGCCGAGGAGACCGCCGCCGCCGCGCGCGAGGTCGTCGAGCGCATGACGGCTCGAGGTCTGCAGCTCGCGACGGCCGAGTCAACGGTGGGCGGACTGATCGGGCACGCGCTCACGGACGTGCACGGCGCCTCGCGCGTCTTCCCCGGCGGCATCACCGCCTACGCGAATCCGCCGAAGCAGGCGCTGCTCGGCGTCTCGGCTGCCGTCCTCGAGGCGCACGGCTCCGTCTCCGCCGAGACCGCGCTGGCGATGGCGCAGGGAGCGCGGTCTGCCTTCGGCGCGGACCTCACGCTCGCCGAGACGGGCATGGCGAGCGCGCTGCCACCCGAACGCGCCAACCCGGAGCGCCCGGCCGGCCTCTACTACGTTGCCCTCGTCGCCGATGAGTTCGAGCGCGTCGAGCGCCACGTCTTCCCCGGCGACCGCGAGGAGACGAAGCAGCGCGCCGCCGCCGCGGCGCTGCGCCTCGTCCTCGACTACCTCGACGGCGCCGGCGGGTGAGCAGCCACTACCGCGGGTAGACCAGCGTGCGGGCGACCTCGTCCGGGAGTCCTTCTCGACCCTGTACGGTGAGGACACCCGCGCGTCCATCGATCCGTGGCACTGCCGTCGCCCCGGCGAAGGGAGCCGGCGATACAGCTGCGTCCGCGCTCCGCCCTCCTCGCGATTTCCGTACTCCTCGCTGCTGTCGTCACGGCGGCGACCGCGCCCACCGGCGCCACCGCCGAGGAGAGCGAGGATGTCGCCCCTGTCGAGGTGATCGTCGAGTTGCGCGTCTGGCAACACGTGGGCGGCGCCCCCAACATCTGGGTGAGCGCACGCCCCAGGGGCGGCGACTGGCGCACGCTGGGCACGATCCACTTCCCGCTCGACGATGGGTTCGCGTGGGGCGACAACTACCGCTACGGCGACCTCGCTGTCGCGGGCGCCGCGTTGCGCATCTGGCAGCAAGTCGGCGAACCCGAGCGCATCTCCGTTTGCGCGTACCTCTGCCCGGATCCGTCGGAACAGACGATCCCGCACCCGGTGGGGGCGATCCAGCTGCCGCTCGACGACGGACACAGCCCCAGTGGGCAGCACCGCTACGGCGATCTGACCGTCACGACCTTCCCCGGGAGTCCCGAACTGCTGGGCGACCGCGTGCAGCTCCTGAGGCTCAGGGACACGCTGGCCGGGACGGGGACGCTCGACTGGGACGGCGACACCCCGATGGCGACGTGGACCGGCGTCACCGTCGGTGGGACGCCCCGGCGCGTGACGAAGTTGCAACTCGTGAACCGCGGGCTCGACGGAGAGCTCTCGGGCTTGCTGGGGAACCTGACGGGCCTCGAGGAGTTGCGGCTGGGCGGCAACGCGCTCACCAGCATGATTCCGTCGAAGTTCAGCCGCTTGACGAATCTGACGCACGCCTACCTCGGCGGGAACGCGCTCACGCACTGCGTCCCGCCCTTGCTGCGCACCGTGGCGAACAACGACATCGCCTCACTCGGGCTCCCCGACTGCCTGCCGCCCATCGCAGCCATCAACTACCGGCAGACCCTGACGGAGGGTTCCTACGTGTTCTTCTGGGATGGCTCGGTCCTCATCTTCGATGTGCCGGTGGGCGCCGAGGTCGCGGAAGGGGTGATCCTCCTGGCGACGCCCCTCCCGGGCTACCCCCCACCCGGTGAAGCGTTGATGCTGGAACATTCGGGAGGCCGATCCGAGGTAGGGCTCAGCGTGTCGTCGGGAGCGGAGTGGACCAGCGAGGGCAATGAGCGCCGGGTGGATCGGAACGCCAGGGGGGTTTCTGAGCTGTTCGACAGGATCGTCGAGTCCGCGTGGCCGGGAGCGCCGGGCACGGCGTACACGCTACCGCCGAAGCTGGATGTCGGCGCCTTCCGGGGCGGGGGCGAGCTCGAGCTGGAGTGGACGATCGCCCGAGCGGGCGCCACACGCTGGCAATACCGCCAGAAGGGCCCGGGCGCTTCTGCCGCGTGGGGGGCGTGGACGGATGTTCCGGACAGCGACGGGAGCACTACGAGCCACAGGCTGACCGGCCTGCAGCCCGGAGGGTACAACTTCCAGGTGCGGCCGTGGATGGCCCACGGCCCCGGCGTCCCGCACGACTCCTTGTCTGTCGGTCTTTCCAGGCCCTACTGACTCCCGCGCAGTCCCCGGGGAAGCGCCCGAAGGCGGACGCTGGTTCCGTTGTTGGCGCGTGAGACGCGGCTACCGAGGGTAGACCAGCGTGCGAGCGACCTCGCCGCGCTCCATCAGGCCGAAGGCGTCGTTGATCCGCTCCAGCGGGAGCCGCTCGCTGATCAGTTCGTCGAGCTTCAGCTTGCCCGCCATGTAGAGATCGACGATGCGGGGGATGTCGGCGCGCGGGTTGGCGGCGCCGAAGCCGCTGAACTGTAGGCCCTGGCGCCCCGCCATCAGCTTCCACCACGGGATCTCGAGGACGGCGTCGGCAGGTAGCACGCCGAGCACCCACATCCGGCCGCCCGGCTTGAGCGTGCCCATCCCCTGCAGCACGACGGAGGGGATGCCGATCACTTCGAAGGCGTGATCGACGCCGATGCCGGTCAGCGACCGGATCTGCTCGACCGGGTCACCCTCGGAGGCGTTGACGGTGTGCGTCGCGCCGAACTGCTCGGCGAGCGCGAGCTTGGAGTCGAGCAGGTCGACGCCGATCACCAGCTCCGCGCCGGACAGCGCCGCGGCCTGCACCGCGTTGAGGCCGACACCGCCGCAGCCGAAGACGGCGACGCGATCGCCGGGCGAGACCTTCGCGTCGTTGAAGACGGCGGCGACGCCCGTCGTCACGCCGCAGCCGACAAGCGCGATCGTGTCGAGCGGCGCGTCCTTGCGCACGGGAATCGCGCCGGTCGCAGGGACGACGCTGTACTCGGCGAACGAGGAGACGAAGGACTGGTTGCTGATCCGCTCGCCGCCCTTGCTGAGGCGGCTGGTGCCGTCGAAGAGCGCGCCGAGCGGGCGCATCGCGGCGATCTTCGGGCAGTCGCTGAAGCGGCCCGCGCCGCAGGCCAGGCACTCGCCGCAGTAGGGCCCGATGCTGAGCACCACGTGGTCACCGACCTGCGGGCTGCCCACGCCGGGCCCGACCTGCTCGACGACGCCGGAGCCCTCGTGGCCCATCACCATCGGCAGCGGCGAGGGGAAGTCGCCGTGGATGCGATGCAGGTCGCTGTGGCAGACGCCGCTCGCCTCGATGCGGACGAGCACCTCGCCGGCCTTCGGATCGGCGATCTCGATCTCCTCGATGGTCAGCGGCTCGTGGATCGCTCGCAGCAGGGCTGCCTTCATGCGTCGCTCCCTTCGTCGGGTTCACAGGCGGCGCACACGGTACACCGGACCGCGTGCTGGGAATCCTTCGCGATATCGGTACTGTTAGCATCGTTGTATGTAGCGTGGACTGCTTGCCGCCCGTCGTCGTCTCAGTCCGGGGCGAGATCCGAATGGACGGACCTTACGTACTCAGAGTGGGTCCCGTCTTCGACCTAAGCGAAGCGGACGCAAACGCCTCTTGGGACGACGTTGAGACTTGGCTCGTTGTCGACCCGCGGTATCCACCTGGGAGCGAACTCGAGCGCAGCCACTACCCGGGGTGCGTGTACGACTGCGGTCCGGAAGGTTCGCCTGCGGCACTGGTCGAGCAACTGATGGCGGCGGTGTGGGTCAACACCGCCGTCGGCGATGACGGCGAGTGGGTCTGGCCGTGAGCCGCCGCGCCATCCCGCGCTCCTCGCGCTGAGCGGTTACGCCGCGGCCGGAGTGCGTGGAACGATACGACGCGCGATCGCGTACTACTCTGCAGGACGGGACAGTTATGAGTACGCGATCGTTGCTGGCGTTGCCGTTCATTGCTGCCATCGTGCTGGCGTTCGCCGCTCTCGGCGGCGCCGCCGAACCGGCCCTCGCGGAGGACGACGCCCCGTGTTGGCGGAGGTGAGGGCGAGGTCGCCGTGCCGGTGAAGGGAGCCCCGCCGATGACTCTGCGCCGCGCGCTCCTCGCGGTCTCGCTGCTCCTCGCGGCCGTCGCCACGGTCGTGACCGCGCCGGGTGACGCCGCCGCTCAGCAGGACATTGACACCGCCCCCCTCGAGGTCTTCGTCGAGTTGCGCGTCTGGCAGGACGTGAACGACGGCGAGATCATCCTGGTCAGCGCCCGGCCTCTGGGAGGCGACTGGGGCACACTGAGCATGACCCCCTTCCCGCTCGACAGAAAGTACGCGCTGTACCACACCGCCAGGTACTACCGTTACGGCGATCTTCAAGTGGGCGGGACCGCGTTGCGCATCTGGCAGGCGTCGGACGACCCCGAGCGCATCGCCGTGTGTGCCCACCGTTGCACGGATCCCTGGCCCCGCTCGGTCCCGCTCCCGCTGGGCGTGATCGCGCTGCCGCTCGACGACGGCCACACCCCCGACGGGCAGTACCGCTACGGCGACCTCACCGTGGCGACAATCCCCGGCAACCCCGACCTGCTGGCAGACCGCGTGCAACTCCTCAGGCTCAGGGACACGCTGGCCGGAACGGGAACGCTCGACTGGGACCACGACACCCCAATGACGACGTGGACCGGCGTCACCATCGGCGGGACGCCCCCGCGCGTGACGAAGCTGCAACTCGCGAACCGCGGGCTCAACGGTGAACTCTCGGGCCTGCTTGGGCACCTGACGGGTCTTGAGGAGCTGAGGCTGGACGGCAACGCGCTCACGGGTGCGATTCCCTCGCGGGTCAGCCAGTTGACCAGGCTGACACACGTCTACCTCGGCGGGAACGCGCTCACGCGCTGCGTCCCGCCGTCACTGCGCGCCGTCGCGAACAACGACGTCGCCTCGCTGGGGCTCGCCGACTGCTTGCCGCCCATCGAAGTCTTCGACAGGGACGGGGTCTTGACCGACGGCTCCTACGTGATCAGACACTCCGTGACCGGAGACGGCTCCCCGGTCTTTATCTTCGACGTGCCGGCGGGTATCCGACTGACGATGCGGGGGCCGAATTCGGTCACCTTGCACGATTACCCCGCCTGGGTGGTTCTGTACCACGTAGACAGCGAATCGGTGATGGGCTTCGTCCTGGTGGACGCCTGGGAGTACCCCCGCACGGTAGATCCCCCCGCGCCCGTGATCGCGTCGGCGTTCGACAGGATCACCGAGTCCGCGTGGCTCGCACAGGAAGAAACTCCGTCGACGGGTCGTCCGAAGTTGACCGCCGTGGCCGGCGGCCGTGCGGGCGAGATCCTGCTGGAGTGGACGATCGCCAAGGCGGGCGCCACGCACTGGCAATATCGGCAGAGAGGGCCGGGCGAGCAGGACGCGTGGGAGGACTGGACGGACGTTCCGGGCAGCGATGCGAACACGACGAGCCATCGGCTCACGGGGCTGCAACTCGAACAGCCCTATGCGTTCGAGGTGCGGCGGTGGACGGCGACCGGTGCGGGCGACGCCTACGACGCTGTAGAGGCGGTCGCGCTGCGGGCCGGGGCCGATAGCATCCCGATCGCAGTCCCCGGGGCGGCGCTCGAGGGCGGTCGCAGGTTCCGCGTGGGTGGGACCGTCTACACCTTCACCGTCCCGGTGGGGCTGGCCGTCGCGCTGGGCGAGTCGACGCAGACCTCAAAGGAATCGACCCGGATTAGATGGGAGAAGCTTGGAAGCTCCAACTATGTTGTCTACGACACTCGCATCGGACACTACGTCGACGGCGCCCCCCGCTATGACTGGGGGCCGCTGTTCCTCCAACTGCGGGATTCGATCCGGGAGGATCCGCTCCCCGGGCAAGGCCCGCCCCCCACACAAGGCCCGTCCCCCACGCAAGGCCTGACCCCCACGCAAGGCCCGCCCCCCACACAAGGCCCGCCCCCCACGCAAGGCCTGCCCCCCGGGCAAGGCCCGCCCCCCACGCAGGGCCCAACGCCCCAGGACGAGCAGCTCTCCAGCGACGGCCTCTCGTCGCTTCCCATCGCGCTCGCCGTGGTGATCGTGATGGGCCTGGTGGGCCTCGCTGTGGCGAGGTGGCGCGGGCGTGTATGATGGCGAGCGCCGGGGAGCGACTTCCCGGCAGTCGAAACACGCCACGTGAACACCTTGTGAGGGAGAGCCGATGGCTGAGGAAGCGTACGAAGAGATTCTGGTCGAGAAGAAGGGGCACGTTGAGACCATCACGCTCAACGTCCCGGAGAAGCTGAACCCGATCACGTTCCGCTCGCTCTACGAGATCATCGTCGAGATCGAGCGGGCCGAGATGGACGACGAGGTCCGCTGCATCGTCTTCACCGGCGCCGGCCGTGGCTTCTCCTCCGGTGCGGACCTGAGCAGGGCCGCCGTGGATGGCCCGATCTACCGCGCCAAGCTGGGCGAGCGCGCGATGACCGAGTACCCGGGCGGTGTCCTCAGCTACGCAATCCAGAAGGTGGGCGACTGCCGCAAGCCGACCATCGCCGCCGTCAACGGCGTCGCGGTGGCCGCGGGCCTCGCGCTCATCCTGGCTTGCGACATCCGGATGGCCGCCGAGAAGGCGCGCTTCTCCACGATCTTCACGAAGCGCGCGATGGTCGTCCACGCTGGCATGTCCTACTACCTGCCGCGCGTGGTCGGGGTCTCGCGGGCCCTTGAGATGCTGTGGACGGACCGCTTCGTCATGGCCGACGAGGCGAAGGAGATCGGCCTCGTGAGTTCGGTCCACGAGCCGGACGACCTGATGACGGCTGCGATGGAGCTGGCCGAGCAGATCGCCGCCGGCCCGACGATCACCCTCGAGCTGGACAAGAAGCTGATCTGGAACGCGATCGAGGCGCCGACGCTCCTCGAGGCGATGCAGATCGAGGCCTGGGGCGGCTCCGTCGCACACCAGACCGAGGACTCCAAGGAGGGCATGAAGTCCTTCATGGAGCGCCGCGAGCCCGTCTTCCAGGGCAGATAGCTCCAGGGTCGGTAGTTCCAGGGCCGGTAGCCCGAACGCCGGACACGGAACTGCAGAGGCCGCCCTTCGCGGGGCGGCCTCTTCGCGTCCGTCGCAGCTACCGAGGAGCGAGCGCTACTCCGCGCCGAGCAGCGCCGCCAGATCGTGCTTGTGCGACAGGATGTCCGCCCACGGGTCGCCGACCTCGGCGATGCGGGCGGGCGCCGTGAGGATCGTGAAGTCCGTCGGGTAGACCTCGTCCAGCTCGTCCCAGCGCAGCGGCATCGAGACCGGCGCGCCCGGCTTCGGGCGCGGTGAGAACGCCGCCGCGAGGTTCTTGATCCGCGCGTTCTGGTTCACGTCGACGAAGATCTTCCCGCCTCGCTTGTCCACCGACCACTCCAGCGTCACGTCCCGAGGGCGCGCGCGCTGCAGGAAGCCCCCGAACGTCTCCGCCACCGAGCGCACCGCCGCGTAGTCGAACTGCCGCAGCACCGGCACGCAGATGTGCAGCCCCGTCGCGCCCGAGGTCTTCACGAACGAGGACAGCGAGGCGGCGTCGAGCAACTCCTTGAGCCCGCGCGCGACCTCGACAGCCTTCGCGAAGGCGCGACGGTTCAGCTCCGGCTCGTCGCCCGCCCGCTCCGTGCCGGCGTAGATGTAGGGATCGAGGTCGAAGAGCACGAAGTCCGGGTAGTTCAGCAGCGAGGCCTCGACCTGCGCCTTCGAGCCGCTGAAGCTCGCACCGAGGTGGCCCGCGTCCGGCTGCGGGCTGACGCGCGCGAGCGAGACGTGCAGCTCCAGATCGGCGAGCTGCCCGAGCCAGAGCAGCGTCGGCAGGTTGTTGCAGAGGATCGCCTGCTGATCGCCGCCCGCCGAGTCCGTGTAGACCGTCGCCGTCTCGACGAAGGGCGGCGGGCGGTCGTAGTGCTTCTGGTAGAACGAGCCGCCCTCGATGCCGTTCGGGTAGCGCGTGAGCGTCAGCGGCCGGTCGCGCAGGTGCGGCAGCAGCCAGGGCGAGACTGTCGCGAAGTAGCGAAGCAGGTCGCGCTTGGTGAGGGCTCGCTGCTCCGCCGTCTCCGGCCACAGCACCTTGTCGAGGTTGGTGACGGCCAGCTCCACCCCGGCGACCTCGAGGTGCGTCCGCTCGCTCTCGCGTCCGAGTTGGTCGAGCACCGAGTCGAGGGCCGCGCGATCATTGTCGGCGGCCTCGGGCGTCGCGGCGACTGCCGGTGGCGCGGCAGCGACCGCGTCCGAACGCAGGACCTCCGAGGGCGGCTTGTCGTCGCGCAGGCGCACGAACACAGGCGCGCGCAGGCGTCCGTCGCCGGTCCAGTTCGCGAACTCGACCTCGGCGACCAGCTCGGTCCGCACGAACGTGAGGCGTCCCGGCTCCGGCGGCGCGTCGGTGAACGGGTCGGCCTCGGCGGCGAGGGCGTCGAGGCGGGGGCGCAGCTCCTCCAGCGCGCGGTCGCTGAAGCCGGAGCCGACGCGCCCGACGTAGCGCAGCGCGCCGTCCTCGTCGTAGGCGCCGAGCAGCAGGGCGCCGAAGCTGCCGGCGCGCGCGCCCTCGCCCTCGCGCCAGCCGCCGACCACGAAGTCGCCGCTGCGGCGCGCCTTCACCTTGAGCCACTGTCGCGAGCGCCGTCCGTCGAGGTAGGCGCCGTTCCGCCGCTTGGCGACGACGCCCTCGAAGCCGAGCGCGACGGCCGCCTCGTAGGCGGCGACGCCGTCGGCCTCGAAGCTCTGCACGGGCTGCAGCAGCGGTCCCGGCCGCAGCACCCGCGCCAGCACCTCAATGCGCTCGGCGAGCGGTGTGCGGCGCAGGTCGAAGCCATCGAGGTAGAGCAGGTCGAAGGGAAAGAACAGGACCGGCAGCTCGGCGTCGGCGCGCGCGATGTCGCCCTCGCCGCCGAGGTTCATACGCTGCTGCAAGCGCTCGAACGAGGGCGCGCCCCGCTCGTCGAGCGCGACGATCTCGCCGTCGAGGATCGCGCTCGATAGCGGCTGCGCGGCGATTGCCCTCACGAGCGCCGGGTACTGCGCGCTGACGTCGAGGCCGCGCCGCGAGCGCAGCGTCACCGCGCCATCCTCGACGAAGGCGAGCGCGCGGATGCCGTCGAGCTTCGGCTCGAAGAGCCAGTCCGGGCTGTCGAACGGCGCGTCCGCGAGGGCGGCCTGCATCGGCGCGAGCGCGCGCGGCAGCTCGCCGCGCTCGACGCGGGACAGCGCCGCGAGGTCGGGCGGCGTGCCCCGCCGCGCCGGGTCCGGCAGCCGTCCACTCTGCAGATCGGCGATCGTGAGGCCGGAAATAACGGAAGAATCCTCGGCGATCAAGTCGCGAGAGGGATCGGCGGCCTCGTCGCGGTGCTTGATCAGCAGCCAGCTGCGCTCCTCGGCGCTGGTCCGCACGAGCGCCCACGAGCCCTTCAGCTTGCGCCCGCGGAAGGTGACGGAGAGCTTGCCGCGCTCGATGCCCTCGAGGGCGCGCGCCTCGGCCTCGGCGCGGTCGTGGAAGGAGAGCGCGCCGTCGTCGTCGGGGGAGTAGGTGCCGTTGTCCCAGACGATCACCTCGCCCGCGCCGTATTCGCCCTTCGGAATCACGCCCTCGAAGGAGGCGTAGCCGAGCGGGTGGTCCTCGGTCTGGATCGCGAGCCGCCGCTCGGCCGGGTCGAGCGAGGGCCCGCGCGGCACCGGCCACGAGGGCATCGCGCCGGCGACCTCGAGGCGGATGTCGTAGTGCATACGGGTGGCGCGGTGCTGCTGGACGACGAAGGTGAGCGGCCCGCCCGCCGGCGGCTTGGGTGACGCCTCGGGCGGCGGCTCCGGGGTCTTCTCGAAGTCGCGCTTCGCCTCGTACTCGTCGAGGCTGCGCGGCGCGTCGGTTGCTGGCGGAGCTTCGGGCTTGCTGGTGCGCCTGTTCGCGGGCATGGCTGCGGGGTCGCGCTGCTCGCGCCCAATCGGGGGCGCGGGCTAGCTCGCCTTCGCGCGGGAGTGCTCGCCCGCACTCGATGCGACCTCGGGTTCGGGGCGGGCCGCGGCGCGCTTGCCGGCGGCCTCGACGCTGGCTCTGAGCGCGGCCATCAGGTCCACCACCTTCGCCGTCTCCGGCGCCTCGGCCTCGACGAGCTCCTGGCCCTCGAGCTTGGCCTCGATCAGCTGCATCAGCGCGTCGCGGTACTCGTCGCGGTAGTCCCCGGGTGCGAAGGGCGCCTCGAGCATCTCGATCAGCGTGAGCGCCATCTTGAGCTCGTCCTCGGAAACCTCGGCCTCCTCGAACGGTTCGAGCGCGGCGGTGCGGATCTCGTCGGGGTAGTAGAGCGTCTCGAGGAGCACGCGCCCCTCGGCGCCCGGCCGCAGCGCGCAGAGCCGCTCCTTGTTGCGGATCGCGATCTGCGCGACTGCCGTCAGGCCCTTCGCCTCCAGCGCCTTGATCAGCAGCGCGAACGGTTTCGCGCCCGTCTCGTCAGGTTCCAGGTAGTAGGCGCGCTCGTAGAAGACGGGGTCGATCTCCTCGAGCTTCACGAACGCCTTGATCGCGATCGTCTGCTTCGTCGGGAGCGGCAGCTTGTCGAAGTCGTCGTTCTCGAGGATGACGTAGCGGTCCTTGGCGTACTCGTAGCCGCGCACGATCTCGTCGTAGGGCACCTCGCGGTCGAGGTTGGGGTTCCAGCGCAGCTGCTTCACGCGCGAGTTGTCCTCGCGGTGAAGTTGGCGGAAGGAGACATCCTTGCTCTCGGTGGCGGTGAAGAGGCGCACGGGAATGGCGACCATTCCGAAACTGATCGCGCCTCGCCAGATCGGTCGCGGCACTGGGGTGCTCCGCTCGTCTCGGTGGCGGCGCTCTGGGGTGCGCCGCCCGGACATCTACCTTAGCGCGTTTGTGCTCAAGAGGCGGAGCGCAGGATGGCTCGGCGCTCTAGGGCCACACCCACCCGCCGTCATCGCCGACTGACGTGTTGAACCACACCGACGCGATCAGTTGCTCGATCAGCGCGGCCGGCGAACCGTCCGCGCCACAGTCGTAGATGCATCCCGAGTAGTGGCTGCGCTCAAGTTCCCCCGACCCGCGCCACAAGTCGACAACGAGCCAGGTACCAGGGCTGCCCCACGAGGTCGGGCGGTCCGTTTCGCGCAAGACAAACCCTCCTTCGTGCGAGCACCCGATCGCGGCCCAAATGCTGGACAACGGCCCTGCGAGCTCGCAGACGGGACTCAGGAGTGGCAGGTCCAACTGTATCGACCTGCCACTCGGTACATCGAAGACAAACATGCCGCCCATTGGTGACCAGTACGACCCCATTGGAAGGATCTGCTCGAACACCCAGCCGCCGTAGCCCACGCCTACCTCGGCGGGAGCGGGACAGCTCGGTAGGCCGAGCGAGTCGAGGTCGTGGTTTGCTGCCCGGCGCAAGGGCGGCGGGACACAGCCATCAAGATCGTTCCCGGCAAGATACGTGTCGGTGAGCTGCGTCAGCAGGCTCAGCTTCGACGGGATCGATCCCGTCAACTCGTTCCCGTCCAGTCGGAGCTCGGTCAGTTCCGTGAGGTTCCCGAGCCAGCCCCAGATCTCGCCCGCCAGCCCGTGCTCTGCCAGACTCAGCCCCGTCACCCGTGGTGGCGTTCCGCTGACGGTCACGCCTGCCCAGTCCGCTGTCGCCCGGCTCGGGCTCCAGTCCAACTCCGTTCCGCCGCCCTCGAACACGTCGCGAAGGGCCACGAGGTGTTCGCGGTCTGCGAGCAACCCGGGATTACCGCGCGGGACGGCGACGGTGAGATCGCCGTAGCGGTAGCGCCCGTTCGGGCTGTGGCCGTCGTCGAGCGGCAGCGAAGCCTTGCCGAGGGGACGCCAGCGCAGCCGTTCCCACGGCATCCGCTCCGGGCACGCGTTGGCGCAGGCCTGGATGTCAAGACGCTCCGGCTCCACGACCCGCTGCCAGACCCGTAACCCAACACCGGCCATAGCAAGGTCGCGGTAGCGGTAGCGAGAGATCTCGCCATAGCCGCCAGCACCGAGAGCCAGCGGGAACGGGATCGTGCCCAGCGTGTCCCAGCGGCCGCCCTTGGGGCGAGCGCTGACCCATACATTGTCGGCGTCGTCGACGTGCTGCCAGATGCGCATCTCGATGAAGACGGTCTCCCCAGCGTCGGCAGCGTCGTCCTCCGCGAGGGCGGTGTTGGCGGCGGCACCGAGGGCAGCGAGCGCCAGCACGATGGCAGCAATGAACGGCAACGGCAGCAACGATCGGATACTCATGACTATCCCGCCTACAGAGTAGTACGCGATCGCGCGCCGTATCGTTCCACGCACCGAGGGGGCAGCGTCCCGCCTCAGCGCGCAGAGCGCGGGATGGCGCGGCTCCTACGGCCAGACCCACTTGCCGTCTTCGCCGATGGCGTGGGCCCACACCGAGGCCGCCACCTGCTCGATCAGCGAGGCGGCCGATCCGCCCGGGCCGCAGTCGTACACGCAGCCGGAGTACGGACTGCGCTCCCGCTCGTAGCCGTACCCCCCGTGCAAATACAGCCAAACCTCGTCGACGGCGGTCGGATCCCGGAAGACAATCCCGGAGAGGTCCGGATTGTCGAAGATGCTCTCGTAGCGGTGATCGGCAGGAACGTTGACAGACCTCCCCCTGAAGCCAAAGACGAGCAGCGATGCCCCATCCGGCACGTCAAAGACGGCCACGCGGTTCCCCGGCCCGATGAGCGACTGGCGGTGCGTCCCTGATGTCACGATCGCACCGGGCTCGCGCCCAATGTCGGCCCGGAAGACGGGGGGCGGGCAGTCGGGCAGGCCCAGCCTGTCCAGATCGTGGTTCGCGGCGCGCCGCAGTGGCGGCGGGACACAGCCTGTCAGGTCGTTGCCACCGAGGTATACGTCGGTGAGCTTCGACAGCAGGCTCATCGCCGACGGGATCGTCCCCGTCAACGCGTTCCCGTCCAGCCGCAGCTCGGTCAGCTCCGTGAGGTCACCCAGGTAGCCCCAGATCTCCCCCGTGAGCCCGCGGTCCGAGAGTTCCAGCCCCGTCACGCGCGGCGGTGTCCCGCCCAGCGTGACGCCCTCCCAGCTAGACGCCGGGGTGCCGACATTCCAGTCGAGTTGCGCGCCGTCCCCCTCAAGCACATCCCGCAGCGCCAGCAGGCGCTCGCGCTCTGAGAGCAACTGCGGGTTGCCGCGCGGTACCGCGACGGTGAGGTCGCCGTAGCGGTAGCCCGGGCTGTGGCCCTCGAGCAGCAGCCGGTTCATGCCCAGCGGGCGCCACGGCCACGGCCACTCGCCTCGAGTCAGCTCCGGGCAGGTGCTGGCGCAGGCCTGGACGTAGATGCTCGCGGGGTCTGCTACGGGCTGCCACACCCGCAGCCCGACGCCGGCGATGGCGAGATTGCGGTAACGGTGGTGCGACAGGGGGCCATAGCCTTCGGCGACTCCGTCCAACGGGAACGGGACCGTCCCCAGCGCGCCCCAGTCCCCGTCATTGGCTCGCACACTCACCCAAAGGTCCTCGGCGTCGCCGACGTGCTGCCAGACGCGCAATTCGATGAAGACAGTTGCCGGAGCGACGGCCGCGTCGTCTGCGTCGCCGTCGCAGCCGCCGCCGATGGCGGCCAGCGCCAACAGCGCAGCGATCACGAACGATGGCCGTAGGAATGACCGGGCGCTCACGAATCCTCCCGCTACCAACACTACGCGGGGCCACGGCGTACCGTTCCACGTACTCCGCCCGCGGCGTAACCGCCTCAGCGCGAGGAGCGCGGGATGGCGCGGCGCGGCGAGCGCGGGGGCGGCTGCCCGTTCGCGGGCTGCGAGGGCGCGCCTGAGACCACCGCGAGCGCGGCGTCCGGGTCGTCCGAGCCGATCACAGGCCCCGCTAGGTGCGCTCGTCCCGCCTCGCGACGCGGAGCACCACTACCCGCTGCTCGTCCTCGTGAACCTCGTAGATGACTCGAAACCGGCTGTCCTGACACGCCACACAGCAGCGAACCCCGCGAGCTTCGTGCTGCCTGCGGGGCGCGGATCGCTGGTCAGTTCGCGGAGCGCATCTCGAACGCGCCGAGCGTCGTCCGGTGCGAGTCTTCGCGCCTGACGCTGTGCGGCCGGGGCCAGTTCAACCCGGTACACCCCCGCCGATCAATCCTGGTCGCCCAGTAGCTCGTCGAAGAGTGCTTCAAACTCGACTCCGCCCTGCCCTGCGGCTTCGAGCCTGGATCGCTCGATCGCGGAGTGGTCGGCATCATCCATCGCGGCATCTGCCAGCCACGACTCGATAGCCTCGTTCAACAATTCGTGGACCGACCTGCCATTGCGATCGGCGGCCGCCTTAAGTGCCCCGTACAGGCTGCCGTCCACGGTTATCGTCTTCACGGCGTCCAGCCTCAGCGCGAGGAGCGCGGGATGGCGCGGCGCGGCGAGCGCGCGGGCGGCTGCCCGTTCGCGGCCTGCGAGGGCGTACGCGTGCCCTCGGCAATCGAGGCGAGATCGGCGCCGGGGGCGAGCAGGCCCTCGGCGGGCGGCTCGGCGAGGGCGCCGTCGACGAGTTCGAGGCTGCGATCCTGCACCGCGGGGATGCGCGGGCCGGGCAGGATCACGCCGGTCAGGTTCAGCGGGTCGGCGGCGCTGAGGCGCACGCGCTCGCCCGTGCGCGGGCTGCGGCGCACCGCGCGCAGCGCCTCGAGCGCCTCGGGCAGCGAGAACTGCTCGCCGACGAAGCCGCTCACGAAGCGCCCGCCGCGCACGAGGCCGCGCGCTTCGAGGCGGCGGAGCGCGCGCAGCAGATCGCGCCACGGCACCGTGAAGCTCTCGGCGGCGACGACATCGCGGAAGACGACGCCGTAGCGGCGCAGCAAGAGCTGCGCGAGCTCCTCGGCGAACTCGTCGCGCTCGGCGGGGTCATGCTCGCCGGGACGCAGCAGCGCCCAGCGGCCGGCCGGTCCGCCGCCGGCGTAGCGCCCGCTCCCGAGGTAGCGCCCGCGCCGGGCGCGGCGGGCGGAGCGGCGGGTGAGGTCGCGCAGCCCGCGGAAGCCGTCGGAGGCGACGAGCCCGGCGGCGATCAGCTCGCGCAGTCCTTCCTCGACGTCACTCGCGAGGCGGCGCGTGCCGCTCGCCAACTCATCGAAGAAGAGTGCGCCGCGCTCGCGCAGCAGCGCGAGGATCTCGGCGGCCGCCCCGGCGGCGGGCTCGCGCAACTGGCGGCCGTCCGCCCGCGCCGCCGCGAGCAGCATCGCGAGGTCCGCGCGCGAGGCGACCGTCACCGGCGTCACCTTCGTCGCGCGCGACATGCGTGCCGCCTCGCCATTGCCTTGCGAGGCGTCCTGCCCGTTCGATGCCGCCCGCGGCGGGGCGAGGCGTCCCCACGCGATCTCGCCGGCGAGGCACAGCTCGTCGAGCCAGTTGGGACCGTAGTCCTCGACGCGCGCGCGCAGCAGGTCGCGTTCCCAGCTCGCGGCGGGGGCCTCGAAGCCGCCGAGCTGGGCGACCGCCTGGCGCACGCCGCGGCGGCCGGCAAGCTGCGTGCCCGGCGCGACGTGCTGCCAGCGCAGCAGGAAGCGCATGAAGTCCTGCGCGCTTACGGGATCGATCTCGCGCCGCAGCCGGTCGAGTGTTTCGCGGTGGATGCGGGCGAGCAGCCGACGGTCGCAGAACTCGTCCTCGTCGACCTCGCGGCCCGGCGTGAAGCGCCCGCGCAGCACGAAGCCGCCCGCCTCGATCTGCAGCAGGCCGCGCGCGACATCCTTCGCCTCCAGCCCGGTGCGCAACGCGAGCCCCGAGGGCGTGAACGGCCCGCGCACCTCGCTGTGTCCGCGCAGCAGCAGCCGGCGCGCCTCCTCGCGGTCGGCGCAGGGCTCGGCGACGCCCTCGGGCAGCGCCGCGGCGACGGGCGCGATCACGGCCGCGGCGTCCGGGTAGAGCAGCGCGACCGCCGGGTGCTGCTCGGCGGCGAACCAGAGCCGCGCGCCGCTCGCCTCGATGGCTCCCGCGTGGCCGCGCGCGGCGAGATCGAGCAGCCAGCTCTCCCAGGCCGAGGCGTCCTCCTCGTGGACGGCGACCAGGCCAGTCAGCGCCTCGTGCGTCTCGTCGGCGTTGCGCGGCTGCGGCCAGGCCTGCTCGGCGACACGCTCGATGGCGTCCGCGTCGAGCGCACCGAGGTCGCGCGCCTCCCGCGGCAGCGAGCGGCGCAGCATCACGGCGCGCGTGCGGCGCTCCTCGAGCGGGGCGTCGTCGAGGAAGGTGTAGGGCTTGCCGTTGATGATCTCGTGCGCCATCGGCGAGGGCTCGGTGGTGTCGCGCGCGTGCAGCCTGATCTCGCCGTCCTCGATCCGCCGCAGCACGTGCACGAGGCTCTCGATGTCCATCGCCTCGTGCAGGCAGTCGTCCATCGTCTGGCGCAGCAGCACGTGGTCGGGCATCTCGAGCGGGCCCGTGACGTTCTCCTGACAGCCGACCTGTTCCGGGAAGGTCGACGCCAGCAGGTCGTCGGCGATCATGCGCTGCAGGTAGGGCTGCACCTTCTTGCCACCGCGCTGCCGAGGTACGGCGAGCGCCCTCGTCGTGTTCCAGCGCCAGCGCGTGGGGAAGAGCGGGATGTAGAAGCAGGACTGCCGCACCGCTTCCTCGACGTTGCGCGAGGTGACGTAGGCGAACGACTCCTCGAGGGGGAAGCTGTGCTGCGGCCCGAGCGAGAGCACCATCCCGTCATCGTTGGCCGCGGCCTGCAGCTCGAAGTCGAAGCGCACGCAGAAGCGCTTGCGCAGCGCGAGGCCCCAGGCGCGGTTGATCCTCGATCCGAACGGCGCGTGCACGACGAGCTGCATCCCGCCCGACTCGTCGAAGAAGCGCTCGAAGACCACGTCCGTGTCGGTCGGCACGATGCCGAGCCCGTCGCGCGTGGCGCGGATGTAGTCGATCAGCTGCTGCGCGCCGGAGAGGCCCACGCCCGTCTCCTCGATCAGCGTGTTGGTGAGCGGCTCGACGTCGTCGAGGCCCTCGGCGATCTCGCGGCGCAGGCGGCCGACCTCCTCGCTCAGCTCGATCGTGCGGCCGGGGCCCTCGCCGAGCCAGAACGGGATCGTCGGCGGGGCGCCGCGCGCGTCCACGACCCGCACCGTGCCGCTCTCGATGCGGCGGATGCGCCACGAGGTACTGCCGAGGAGGAAGACGTCGCCTGCCATGCTCTCGATCGCCCAGTCCTCGTTGACCGTGCCGACCACGGTCTCGTCCGGCTCGGCGATCACGCGGTAGTCGCCCAGCTCGGGGATCGTGCCGCCGTTCTGGATCGCGATCATGCGCGACGCGCGGCGGGCGCGCAGCATGCCGGCGATGCGATCGCGGTGCAGCAGCGGCTTCGATCCGCCCGCGCCCTCGCCGACGCCGCTCGCGAGCATCGTGAGCACCTCGTCGTAGTCCTTGCGCGCGAGCTCGCGGTACGGCGCCGCGCGGCGCACGAGGTCGAACAGCTCGTCCTCGTTCCACTCGCGCGTGGCGCACTCGGCGACGATCTGCTGCGCCAGCACGTCGAGCGGGGCGACCGGCTGCACGATCTTGTCGAGGCGGCCCGCGCGGACCGCCCTCGTCAGCGCCGCGCTCTCCACCAGCTCGTCGCGCGTGCCGGGGAAGATGCGGCCCTTGGGCCGCACGCCGAGCGCGTGCCCGGAGCGCCCGACGCGCTGCAGGAAGGTCGCGATGCTGCGTGGCGAGCCGATCTGGCAGACGAGATCGATCGAGCCGATGTCGATACCCAGTTCGAGCGAGGCCGTTGCCACCAGCGCGCGCAGCTCGCCGTCCTTGAGCCGCTGCTCCAGCCGCAGTCGGCGCTCCTTGGAGAGGCTGCCGTGGTGGCTGGCGACGTGCTCCTCGCCGACGCGCTGCGCGAGCTGGTGCGCGACGCGCTCCGAGAGCCGCCGCGTGTTCACGAAGACGAGCGTCGTGCGGTGCTCCGCGATCAGCTCGGCGATGCGCTCGTAGATCTCGCCCCACTGCTCGGCCGGGGCGATCGCCTCGAGGTCAGTCGGCGGCAGCTCGACGGCGAGGTCGAGGTCGCGCTGGTGGCCGAGGTCGACGATCGCGCAGTCCGGCTCGCCGTCCGCATCGAGGCGATCGGCGCCCACGAGGAAGCGCGCGATCTCCTCGATCGGTCGCTGCGTCGCCGAGAGCCCGATGCGCGCGGGCCGCTCGCCGCCGGACTCGGCGATGAGCTGGTCGAGCCGCGCCAGCGAGAGGGCGAGGTGGCTGCCTCGCCGGTCGCGGGCGACGGCGTGGATCTCGTCGACGATCACGGTGCGCACGCGCCGCAGGTTCTCGCGGCTGCGCTCGGCGGTGATCAGCAGGTAGAGCGACTCGGGCGTGGTGATCAGGATGTGCGGCGGCTTGCGCACCATCGCCTGCCGCTCGCTCTGCGTCGTGTCGCCGCTGCGCACCGCCGTGCGGATGGCCGGCGGCTCGAGGCCGAGTTCCGCGGCGACCTCGCGGATCTCCTCAAGCGGTGTCTCGAGGTTGCGCTGGATGTCGTTGCCGAGCGCCTTCAGCGGCGTGACGTAGACGATCTCCGTCACGTCCTCGAGCGCGCCCGCCTCCGCCTTGCGGACGAGGCCGTCGATGCCGGCGAGGAAGGCGGCGAGCGTCTTGCCGGAGCCGGTCGGCGCGCTGATCAGCGTGTCACGCCCGCTGGCGATCTGCGGCCAGCCGGCCGTCTGCGCATCGGTCGGCGCAGCGAAGCGGCCGCGGAACCAGGCCGCGACGGCGGGATGGAAGTCGATGCGGCTCCCGATCGGCGCTTCGGCGGTGGTCATCGGCACTCCGTCATCGACACCGCGGCGAACAAACGTGCGGCGGACGCCGGTCAAGCCTACGCCCTGCCGAGCCGCGCCTCAAGGCCCGATGCGGGGCTCGCTCCTCGTGACCCTCGAGTCAGCGATTGCGGCAACGAGGAGCGCGAGCGCCGCCGGCAGGTAGAACACGCCAACGCTGAAGATCGCGACGAAGCAGAGTCCCAGGAGCACGATAGCCGAGCTCCAGAGCAGCATCGTCCGAGTGGCCTGACTGCGGTTGGACTGCTTGCGGTGGGTGAGCAGCGCGGCCGCCAGGGCGATGCCGGTGAGCACGACGGGGACGAGCAGCAGCCGGATGGCCCCTCGGCCGTTCACTTCCACCAACGTCTCACCACTGCCGTAGAGGGGCACGAAGACGAAGGCGAGGAACACGCCGCCGACCCAGGCCAGCACGTGGGCGGCGAGTGCAGATAGCGTCGCTACCTCAACAGACTTCACTTGCCAGTCCGTTCGAACTCAGCAGCCACCCGGGATCTCATCGTACCCGCCGCCGCCGCCGGCGACGTTGCCCGCGCGCGAGCCCTCGCCGTACCATGGCACAGCCAGCGGAAGTAGCTCAGTGGTAGAGCGCCTCCTTGCCAAGGAGGAGGTCGCGGGTTCGACCCCCGTCTTCCGCTCCACCCTCACCACCTCGCGCGCCCTCGCCACCTCGGCGCTTGTCGCGCAAGCGCGCGCGCGCGATGCTGGATGCGACGCGGCCGAAGTGGCGGAATGGCAGACGCGACGGTCTCAAAAACCGTTGGGCTTCACGGCCCGTGTGGGTTCGACTCCCACCTTCGGCACCAGCCACCCCGGTACCCGCAGGGAGTTCCGACGCCGGGGGACGAAGCACTCGATGACCATCCAGCGCGTCAGCCCGTGGGAGTATTGGCGGCCTGCCTGGGCGCAGGGCCAGTACGCCTATGTCGCCTTGCCGGCCTCCGTGCCACGCCCCGTTGCCGGGCTCCTCGCTCTCCTCTACACGCTGCTCTTGCTGCTGTTGCCGAACGTCTACGGCCCCCTCTACACGCTGCGCGGCGGGCGAGCGAGCGTGAGAATCAGTCCGCTCCGAGGCCGGCTCCGTCACCTCGCGCTGTTCCTGCTCGCCGCCATCGCCTCGATGGTCGTCATGCTCAGTTCGCCGATCGCGGAGGGCGCCGCTGGGGGTTGGATCGAGCTCTGCGCTGTGCTGCTCATGCTCGTAGCCCTGCCCAACGTGCTCGCGGTCGTGGGCATCAGTTGGCGGGCCAGACGCTTCGCACAGCCCATCGACCACTACGCCGACACGCTCATCCGCTGGCGCTTCGGGCCGGGTCATGGTCCTCCCGGCGACGGCGACCGGCTCTGGAGCCTCGTGCGCGATCTCGCGACGCGCGAGGGCTGGCTCCTCGGGCTGCACGCAAACAGCGACGAGATCCGCGACGAGTTCTACTTCCGCCACGGCATGGTTCTGGATGATCCCGCCGATCCGGGAGCCGGTCGCCGCCTGGTGTTCGACGGGCGTGCGGCCCGCTCCGCCGGGCAGCCCTCTGGAGCGCCTCGCGAGGAGTAGCCCGCGCTCAGCCCACCGTGTTCACCGGCCGCCCCTCGACGAAGGCGCTCAGGTTGGCGACGGCGATGTCCATCAGCCGCTGCCGTGACGCCCGCGCGTACCAGGCGACGTGGGGCGTGACGATGCAGTTCGGCGCGCGCAGCAGCGGGTGATCGTCTGGCGGCGGCTCCGCCTCGAGCACATCGAGGCCCGCGCCGGCGATGCGCCCGTCCTCGAGCGCCGCGGCGAGGGCGGCGCTGTCCACCAGCGGGCCGCGGCCGGTGTTGATCAGCAGCGCCTCCGGCTTCATCAGCGCCAGCCGCCGGGCATCGACCAGGCGCTCCGTCTCCGCCGTCAGCGGGCAGTGCAGGCTCAGCACGTCGGCGCGCCGGAAGAGATCGTCGATGCCCGTGAACTCCACCTCGAGGCCATCGAGCGCCCCGGCGTCCGGGCGGTGCGCGTCGCTGGCGAGGATCGCCATGCCCAGCGCCGCACCGATACGCGCGAAGGCGCGGCCGATGCGCCCCAGCCCGACGATGGCGAGCGTGCGGCCGGACAGCTCGGTGATCGGGGCGACGGAGAAACACCACTCGCCACCGCTGCTCCAGGCGCCCTCGCGCACCGCCTCCGCGTGCGGCGCCGTGCGGCGCGCGAGCTCCAGCATCAGCGCCGCGGCGTGCTGCGCCACGGAGTCCGTGCCGTAGGCCGGCACGTTGGTCACGACGACGCCGCGGCTCACTGCCTCGGCCGCGTCGACGACGTCGTAGCCGGTGGCGAGCACGCCGATGTAGGCGAGGTCCGGCAGCTGCCGGATCGTCTCCGCGGGGAGGCGCGTCTTGTTCGTGAAGACGTAGCGGCAGCCGGCGGCGCGCTCGACGACCGCCTCGGGCGGCGTGCGGTCGTGGACCGTCAGCTCGCCGAGGGCGGTGAGGCCGTCCCAGTTGAGATCGCCGGGATTGAGCGTGTACCCGTCGAGGACCACGATCCTGTCGGCCACCGTCGCTCCCCCGCTCCCTCGCACGCTCCGGGCTATCGAGGGCGATGGTAGCCGCGTGCTGCGCTACACGCGGAAGCGCCGCGCGATGCCGCGGCGACGATGCGCCATCTGCGCGCGGCGGCCCTCGGCGTCCATGCGCAGCGCGTCCTCCGGCAGCATCGAGTCGAGGTCGGCGAGCTTGACGAGGCGCGTCGGCGGGAACGGCGGCTCGTCCGTATCGCACTGCATCCAGCGCAAGCCGATATGGCCCTCGTTACAGCCGGCGGTGGAGAGCCAGTTCGGTACGCCGGGATCCTCGTGCGAGACGACGACGCGCACGGAGCCGTCGCGCTCGGTCGGCGACTGCCGGCAGTTCACGCCCGCCATGTGGTAGCGGTAGTCGATCGAGGTCATCCAGTAGTCGTTCAGCTCCAGCTCCCAGTAGTCGCACTCCGGGGGCGTGAACTCGATCAGCAGCGCCTCGTCCGGCTGCACCATCCAGTACATGTGGTAGATGATGCCGCCGGGCGCCGCGCCGACCGCGCCCTGCGTGGCCGAGCCGCGGAAGGTGTTCGGCTGCTCGCGGTAGCGCTTCTGCCACTCGCGCCAGTAGTTGGCCGTGTCCCCGACCCAGTCCGCCGCTCCGGCGAGGCCCTCGGCCATCCGCTCGGGCGACATCGGTTGCGGCGGCCCGTGGTCGCCGACGCGCTCGATCAACACGTCGATCGGCGCCTCGGCGACCCAGTCGCCGAAGAACTGGCGGACCGTGAGGCGGTCCACATCGGGCACCGTGCGAAGCCAGTTCCCGGGGTGCTCATCCGGGCCGACGATGATCTCGAAGCCGCCGTCCCAGTTGGTGATGAGGTCCTTGCCCATGATCCGCCCTACCTCGGCGGACTCACCCGGCGGTGTCGCCTCGACCGGACGGTAGGCGCCGAACACCAGGTAGTGGACGCCGCCGCGGTTGCCGGTGATGCGATACGTCTCCGATCCGTCGATGTAGGTCCGCAGGTAGATGCAGTCCGGGTTGTCCCCGCCGTACTTGCGCGTCGGCGTCATCGGCCGGAAGAAGTCCGGGTAGAGCGGGTCCGAGTGCTCGACATTGATGTCGAGGCCGAGGGAGATGTTTTGCGAGAGGTACTGAAAGCCTCGCGCGCGGTCGAGCGCCGTCGCGGGCGCCGGATCATCGAAGATGTACGACCCCGCCGCCTTGAGGTCGTCACAGAAGCGCTCCCACGCCTCCTTCAGTATCGCGTCGTGTTCAGTGTCGCCGTACGCCATCGCTTTCCCCTTCCATACGCAATGAGCATAGCGATCACGCGCGACCTTCACGCGTTCGGCGGGTAGACTCCGCCCTCGATGGCGCTAGAAGGCAAGGTCGCGATCGTTACGGGAGCGAGCCGGGGGATCGGCGCGGACATCGCGCGCCACCTCGGCGGGCTCGGCGTCGCCATCGCCGTCGCCGCCCGCAGCGAGGAGGAGCCGGATCCGCGCCTGCCCGGCACGATCCACTCCGTCGTCAGCGAGATCGAGGAGGCCGGCGGCCGTGGGCTCGCCGTACGCACCAACGTGCGCTACATCGAGGACACCCAGGCGCTTGTCGACGCCACCATGGCCGAGTTCGGGCGCCTCGACATCCTCGTCAACAACGCGGGGATCACCTTCCAGGGGGGCGTCGAGGAGATCTCGCTGGAGCGCCTGGAGCTGATCTGGCAGATCGATCTGCGCGCGCCGATCGTGCTCTGCCGCCAGGCGATCCCGCACATGCGGGCGAGCGGCGGCGGGCACATCGTCAACGTCTCCTCGAATGCCGCACGCCCGATCGGGCCCGCGCCCTACGACCGCCCGCGGGGCGGGAGCTTCATCTACGCCGCCTTCAAGGCCGGGCTCAACCGCTTCAACGAGCAACTGGCGCGCGACCTGCAGTTCGACGGCTCCGGCATCTCCACCAACGTGCTGTCGCCGATGGGACGCCTGAAGACGCCCGGCAATCTCTACGCCGGCCGCGACTTCGGCGATCCGCTGGAGTTCGAGGTCGCCGAGGCGATGGCGAAGGCGACGGCCTGGATCTGCGAGCAGCCGCCGGAGTTCAGCGGCCACGTGCTCTGGGATCAGGATCTGTGCGACGAGCAGGGGCTCTGAGTCCTGCCCGTGATACGCTCGAACCGGAAGCGGAACAGGGGGCGGCCATGACCTCGACTCCGGGCAGCCAGCACGAGCACGAGGGGGAGATCGTCTCCGTCCCCGAGGCGATCGAGGAGTTCCGCAACGGCCGCCCCGTGATCATCGCCGACGACGAAGGGCGCGAGAACGAGGGCGATCTCTGTGTCCCGGCGCAGTTCATCAGCGCCGAGTTGATCGCGTTCATGGCGCGCGAGACGCGTGGCCTGATCTGCGTCACCATGACGGGCGAGCAACTCGATCATCTGGCGATCCCGCTGATGACCGGCCGCAATACCTCCCCGCTCGCCAAGGGCTTCACCGTCACCGTCGAGGCCCGCGACGGCGTCACCACCGGCGCCTCTGCCCAGGACAAGGCGCACACGATCCGCCTGCTGGTGGACCCCTCGACGCGGCCGGAACAGCTGACCCGGCCGGGGCACATCTTCCCCTTGCGCGCCCGCGAGGGCGGCGTGCTGGAGCGCGCCGGCCACACGGAGGCCTCGGTGGACCTCGCGCGGCTGGCCGGCTGCGCGCCGGCGGCCGTGATCTGCGAGATGATGCGCCCGGACGGGACGATGGCGCGGATGCCGGACCTCGTCGCCTTCGGCCGCGAGCACGGCTACAAGATCGTCACCGTCAACGACCTGATCGCCCACCGCCTGCGCACCGACTCGCTGATCGAGCGGGTCGCCTCGGCGGATCTGCCGAGCCGCTACGGCGACTTCAGCGCCGTCGCCTACCGCACGCTGATCGACACGCGCGAGCACATCGCCTTCGTCACGGGCGACCTCTCCGGCGACGAGCCGGTGCTGGTGCGCGTGCATGACCAGTGCGTGACCGGCGACGTGCTGCGTTCGCTTGGCTGCGACTGCGGGCAGCAGCTTCAGACCGCGATGCGGCTCGTTGGTGATGAGGGACGCGGCGTGATCGTCTACCTCTACCAGCAGGGCCGCGGCGTCGGCGTGCACCAGAAGGCCGGAAGCGGCCACTTGTCGGCCGTCGGGGCCGCCGGCGAAACCGCCACCGAGGCGCTCGGCCTGCCCGACTACGGCATCGCCATGCAGATCCTCGTCGACCTCGGGGTGCAGAAGATGCGCCTGATCACGGACAACCCCGTGAAACGCTCCGGCCTCGACGGCTACGGCCTGGAGATCGTGGAGTTCGTCTCATTCGACGGCGCAGCCGCGGCGACCTCGTAGGCACGTCGCGCGCAGGCTGTCGCCAGCGGGCGCTCAGGAGGTGCTGGCGCCGCCGTCCACGGCGAGGATCTGGCCGGTGATGTGACCCGCCAGATCCGAGGCCAGGAAGACCGCCGCCCCGGCGATGTCCTCCGGCTGCGCGAGGACGCCGAGCGGGTTCTTCACGGGCCGGTCCCACGGGTCGCCCTGCATGTTCCGCAACCGTCCCGCGGTGTCGACGGCGCCGGGCGCGACCGAGTTGACGCGGATGCCGTGCTCGCCCCACTCCGCCGCGAGCGCGCGCGTCATGCCCATGATGCCCGCCTTGGCCGCGGCGTAGACGGCGGTGCGGCTGCCCCCCGAACGGAGCCCCGCCACCGAGGACGTGCTGACGATGCTGCCGGTTCGGCCCGCGGCCAGCATTGCCCGCGCCGCCGCCTGGCTCCCGAGGAACATCGACTTCAGGTTCATGCGCACGATCGCGTCGAAGCCGTTGGCGGAGATATCGACCGCGGGCATCTCGAAGTTGCCCCCGGCGTTGTTGAACATCGCGTCGATGCGTCCGTAGTGATCCTGCGCGGCCTGGACCAGCGCCTTGATGTCCTCTTCCTTGCGCACGTCGGTCAGCAACCAGAGCGCCTCGCCGCCGAGTTCCTCGATCTCCGCGGCGGTGCGCGGGCCGGTCTCCTCGTTGATCTCGCCGATGACGACGCGGGCGCCGACATCCGCCATGCCGAGCGCGATCGCGCGCCCGACGCCCTGACCGGCGCCGGTCACGACGGCGACCCGGCCGTCCATGCGCATCCGTTCGCGTACGAAAGACATGGCTGCGCGCTCCCCTCAGCCCCTCGTCCGGAGGCGCCTACTCGATCGGCGGCCTCGGGTCGGACGAGCGGTCGTGGAAGTGCGGGATCACGGTCTCGCCCATCAGCTTGAGCGACTGCAGGATCTTCTCCTGCGGCAGATCCGGGCCGCCCATGACCATGCACATCATGCGGTCCAGCCCGATGCCCTCGTAGGCCTCGAGCTTGCGGATCACTTCGTCCGGGGTGCCGACGACGATCTGGTTCTCGGAGTTCATCGCCTCGTAGAACTCCTCGCGGGGCACGGGCACCTCGTCGAGGAGCTTGAGCATGACCTGGCGTCCGGGGGAGTCGCCGGACTTCTCGATCGCCTCGATCTGCGCCGCGCGGTCGCGCGCGAAGTGGTAGCCGGCCTCGCCCTCGCGCACGGGGACAGAGCCGTAGAGCGCGTAGACCTTGCTCATGTACCAGGCCGCGGCTTCCGAGGCGCCGTCGTTGATCGCCTCGTCCAGGGTGGGCGCGCAGTAGACGAAGGTGAACGCGCCGGCCTGCTTGTTGACCAGATCGGGGTTGACCGGGGTCTGCTCCTTCTGCGCCTCGCGGTAGATCTTGAGCGTCTTCTCCAGCTCCGAGAAGGGGCGCAGCAGCGTCAGGCTGAGCACGCCGACGCCGAGCCTGCCCGCCATCTTCAGCGACTCGTCGCTGCCGGCGGCGATCCACATGCGCGGGTGCGGCTTCTGCAGCATCCGCGGCACGATCGTGATCGGTGCGATCTGGAAATACTCGCCGTCGTACTGGAAGCTGTCCTGCGTCCAGATCTGCGGCATCAGGTGCAGGACTTCCTCGAGGACCGGCCGCGTCTCGTCCCCGTCGATGTGGAAGATCGCCCACTCGCGAGGTGTCGATCGCCCGAACCCCATCTCGAGGCGTCCGCCGCTCAGGTTGTCGAGCACCGCGGCCCGCTCCGCCAAGCGCACGGGGTGGTTGAAGAGCGGGTGCGTGAGCACCACGGAGTGGCCCACGCGCAGCTTCTTCGTGCGCATCGCGACGGCGGTCAGGAACTGCTCCGGCGCCGGCATGTGCGTGACCTCGACGGAGCCGTGGTGCTCCACCGACCAGAACACGTCGAAGCCCGCGCCGTCGGCGACCTCTGCCTGTTCGAGGATGTCCATGAACAGTTGCCGGTCCGCCCCGTGCGGGATCGGATATCCGGCGCCCTGACAGAACTCGTAGAACAGATCAAGCCGCACGATGCCCCCCTCCGCCCCTCCGGCGGAGGGGTGATGCCCGCGACACTATACCTACGCCGGGCTGGTACGCGCCCGTCGCCTCGCGAGGCCGCGGTCCCGGCTCAGTCGACGAGCGCCGCGATCAGCTGGTCGAGCGCCAGGTCCGCCTTCGCGCGCATCTCCTCATCGTTCGCATCCTGGATCGGGTGCGGGACGAAGACGCGAGCGAGATCGGGGAGGCCGAGCGACTGCGCCTGCGCCTCCGCGGCGTTCTCGAACTCGGCAGAGGCGATCATCACCGAGGGCTTGCCCTGAATCTCGAACCAGATCGTGTCGTGCACACTGCACGTCGTACACGACCCTCAGTCGGCAAGTCCTTCGATGACGAAGTCCACCTCCCCCGCCATCTTGCGCAGCAGCTCGTCCGGCGCCGGCTTCGTGAAGGTGGGCTTCATGTAGCGCCGCACCTGCACCTCCGGCAGCCGCTCGCCGATCAGCTCCTCGAGGCGGTCCAGCAGGAGGTTGCCCCGAGGCTTGCTGATGTCGAGCAGGCCGACGGTGCCGGAGATCTGCTCCGGGCGCCGCGAGCGCTGCCGTCCGACCGGCTCACGCTCGTCCGTGGGGTCCAGAATCGTGGTCATACGGCCTCCCTGTCCTGCGCGCCGCCTGTGCCCGCGCTCAGACGACATCCTCGATCACCTGGCTCTGTACCTCGCTGCCCCAGCCGGCGAACATCGAGCTGAACTTACCGGCATCGCTGCCCGCGACCACGATGTGGATGCGCTCCGGCGAGTCGAACTTCGCAACCGGCTCGTCCAGTTGCTCCTCCGTCGGGCCGTCGGGCCCGTACGCAGCGAGCGGCCGCCCGACGCCGCTGCGCGCGTCCGCGATCAGCTCGCGCAGCGGGCGGTGCGTCAGCTCGAAGAGCCGCTGGCGCAGCAGCTGCTTCGTCCAGCCGTCGCGCCGGATCGTATCGACATGCTCGGGCGCGATCACGATGAGCGTGTCCCGGCCCCCGGACTTCGGATGCATCATCGCCTGCAACGACATCGCGAGGCTGCCCGCGAGCGCCTCGGCGCTGCGCGAGGTCTGGTCCGAGCTGACGAGCGGGCCGGGCACGGCGGGGAACGCGGTTACGACGCTCTGCTCCGGGTCGTAGCCTCGATCGACGTGTAGCGGCGTCCAGTCGCTGCGCTCCTCCCACTCCGCGAAGGAGAGCGTGAACTTGGAGGGCGATCCGTGCATCGAGCGCTCGGTCCCGCCCGGCTTCGCGCCGCCGACGTTGCGCAGCACGAGCCGCAGCGCGCGGCCGATCGTCGCGTTCGCGCGGTTGCCCTGCCCGAGCGCTCCGAGGCGGTAGTTCATCCCGATGCGGTCGCGGATCGGCCCGTTCACGATCAGCGCCGGCGAAGCGCCCATCGTCGTCGCCCACACTCCGTGCGCGTTGAAGGTCTCCGTGCATACCGCCTCGAGGCTGGCGATGACGACGGGCAGGTACTCCGGGCGACAACCTGCGAGGACCGCGTTGATCGCGATCTTCTCGACGGTCGCCGGCGCCATGTTCGGCGGCACGATAGCCACGACTTCCTGCGCGTCCCGTCGCGTGCCGCCGAGCATGCGCAGCACGCGCTCCGGCGTCGGCGCCATCACGGGCAAGCCGTCGCTGAAGCCCTGGTCGTACATGAACTCGTCGGGGTCGTCGGCCGAGCCGATCTCGATGCGGCGAGCGCGGAGCGGGCTGCCCTCGGCGACCGCGGCCAGCCGCTCGGCGATGCCCGGCTCGACGTTGCGAGCGCCGCAGCCCGGCTCGCTCTCCGGGTAGTGCTGCCACTGGACCGTTGGAGGCGCCGTGCCGCTCAGCTCGCCGAGCTGCTCGTACAGCGAGCGCCAGTCGTCGCGCCCGAAGCCGACGAAGCGCCTCAGCTCCGAGCCGTCCGCGCCGGCCAGTAGCACCGTCGGCACCGCATCGAGGTCGTAGCGGAACGACACGTCGAGTTCGGAGTCATCGAGCATCGGCAGGGTCAGGCCGAACGCCTCGACCAGCGCCGTGTTGCCCTCGGCCTCCTGCCCCACCGCCCAGACATCGACGCCGGCGCCAAAGGCGCGGTGCGCGCCCTCGATCAGCGGCATCGAGGTGCGGCAGGTGGGGCAGTCTTCCTTGACGAAGGCGAGCAGCGCCGGACGGCCGCTCGGAAAGCGCCGCTCCCCGGCGGACTGGTCGCGCAACAAGAAGGCCGGCAGGGACGACATCGCGCACATTCTAGCCTGCTGCGACGCTCCGCGAGGGGCGGCGGCGGTCTGTCGGTCTTCGCTGATCATCCCGTAGGATCGCCGGTATGGACTTCGAGGCCTTCGGAAGCAACAGCGGCGAGGACTGGATCAACTCGGCGCTGATCGCGGCCGGCGTCTTCGCCGGCCTGCTGCTGCTCCGCTGGGCGCTCGTGCGCTTCACCCAGCGCGGGCCTCAGATCGGCGCGGTGACCCTGCTGCGTGGGTGCGCCGCCGCGATCCAGCGGCGCACCCACGCCACGATCATCCTGATCCTCGCACTCTTCGCCGGCTCCACTGCCCTCACACTGCCCGACGATCTCGAGCGAGTGATCCGCGCGGTCGCCTTCATCGCGCTGCTGACGCAGGGCGGCCTCTGGGGCAGCGCCGTGATCACATTCGCGGCCCGCTGGCAGCGCGAGCGCGACCCCGACTTCGCCGCCCCCGGCGTGACCGAGGCGGGGCGCTACATCGGCATGCTTGCCCTCTGGTCGCTGCTGCTCATCCTCGGGCTCGACAATCTCGGCGTGCAGGTCACGGCGCTGGTCGCCGCCCTGGGCATCGGCGGCATCGCGATCGCGCTTGCGGCGCAGAGCATCCTCGGCGACCTGTTCGCCTCGCTCGCGATCGTGCTCGACCGCCCGTTCGCGGTCGGCGACTTCGTGGCGGTGGGAGACATGTGGGGGAGCGTCGAGCGCATCGGCGTCAAGACGACGCATCTGCGCAGCCTCAGCGGCGAGCAGTTGGTGATCGGTAACAGCGACCTGCTCAACTCGCGCATCCACAACTACGGGCGGATGGAGGAGCGGCGCGTGGTCCTCACCCTCGGCGTCACGTACGACACCGCCCTCGAACAGATCGAGGCGATCCCGGGGATGATCCAGGAGACGGTCGAGCAGCAGTCCACGACGCGCTTCGACCGGGCGCACTTCCGCGGCTTCGGAGAGTCCGCGCTGGAGTTCGAGGCGGTCTACCACGTGCTGAGCGCGGAGTACGGCGTCTACATGGACACGCAGCAGGCAATCAACCTGGAGCTGCTGCGCCGCTTCCGCGAGGCCGGCGTCGAGTTCGCCTTCCCGACTCGCGCCGTGCACGTCTACGGCCAGCTCTCGCCCTCGGCGGACTGAGCGCGGGGCCGGCCGCTGGCGGGCGCCGTCCGCCGCGAAGTCGCCCGCCTCAGATCATCGCGTCGTCGTCCACGATCGCCGCTGCGCGCTGCAGATCGTCGGCGCTCAGCGCGATCGTCGCGTGCCCGCCGTGGCGGTTCAGAATGTGCATGCTCTGGATGTTCACCCCGGCGTCGCGGAACCGCGCCGAGAGCTGCGCGAGCGCGCCCGGCTCGTCACGCAGCCGCACGATCAGCGCGTCGCCGGCAACGGCCCGGTAGCCGGCGCGGGAGAGTGCGAGCAGCGCGCCGTCGTCGTCATCGGTGGTGATGATGACCATCCCGTGATCGCCGACGCCCTCGGTGTCGAGCGACTGGATGTTGACGCCGCCTTCGGCCAGCGCCGCGGTGATACCGGCGATCACGCCGACCTCGTTCTTCGTGCTGATGATGATGCGTCTGATGGAGTCTTCGCCCGGTGCGATCGTCATGTGGGGCTCACGCAGACTGCTGCACGAGGCCGGCCCGCAGGCAGTCCTCGGCAACCTGGTCGATCAGTTCGCGGGTCACGTGCGGCATCGTGATGATGTGTGCGATGTCCTGGTAGGGAGCGAGCCGCCACCTGTCCACGATGTCCGGGGGCGGACGCGGTATCACCACGGTCGCCGAGTTCCTGTGGCGCCAGGCGGGGATGCCGAGGCTGTTGAAGCGATCGACGGCGTAGGCGGCGACTGCGAGCATCTCCGTGACCAGCTCGCGGAAGCCCTCGAGGCCGTAGCGCTCCCAGGCTACCCAGAGCATCAGCGGCGTCAGCCCGTTGCGCGAGCCGGTGAGCGTCGTGTCCATCGCGCCGACGTACTCGATGGAGCGTGCGATGCGCGCCACGTGCTCCCTGCGCGTGAGCGCGACCCCGCACGGGATCGGCGCGCCGATCAGCTTGTGCCCGCTGATCGAGAGGCTGTCGAACCCATCGGCGAAGGTGTGCGGCTGCGGGTCGTCGACGAACGGCAGGATCATGCCGCCGAGTGCCGCGTCGCCGTGAACGTAGCGGCGCGTGATCGCGAGGTCGTCGAGGATCTGGCGGACGCGCCCCATGTCGTCCACGGCGCCCTTCATCGTGGTCCCGATGTTGGCCATGAAGATCACGGGGACGTCGCGGTTGATGCGGATCGTCTCGTAGAGGTCGTCGTAGTCGATCTCGCCGTTGGGCTGGCTCTTGATCATGATGTTGCGCGTCTTCAGGATCCGCGTGATCTTCAGCACGCTGTAGTGCGTGTCCTCGGAGAAGTAGACGATCCCATCCGGGAACAGCTCGCGGCCGAGGAAGAGGCCGTACATGTTCCCCTCGGTTCCGCCGTTGGTCACGTAGCCCCAGACCTCGTCGTGCGGCATCCGCAGCAGACTCGCGAAGCGCCGAATCACCTCGCGCTCGACATCGTGGGTGTTGGTCGAGAAGTGGCTGTCGTGGAACGGGTCGCCGACGTTGTTCAGGCAGTAGCGGAGGAACGGCAGCAGCGCCGAGTAATCGAAGTTCTGGTTGGCCGGATATCCGAGGGACTGCCCGGCAAGCTCATCGAACTTCGACGCGAGCTCGTCCAGTCGCCGCTGGGTATCGGCACGCAACCCGGTCATCGCGAGGCCCCTCGTGCGCTGGGAGTCGACGGCGCGGGTGCGCCACCTCTCCGGATCAGGCTATCGCCGTGGGGGCCCTTTGCCTAGACTGAATCGTCGCCGCTGCCGGGTGGTGTAACGGTAGCACAGGGGACTTTGGCTCCCTTGATGGAGGTTCGATTCCTCCCCCGGCAGCCAGTTCGCATTCGTGAACAGGTCGGGCAGGCCGGCGTCGGCAGCATCGGCTCGCGACTCAACTATGGGAGTCGAGCATTGAGACCACTAGCCGCAGCATCAGAGACTCGTGGGGCTCGCCGTTGGAGTTTCGGCGCAGCCGATTCGGACGACGTGCGAGATCCGGTCAGGGTCTTCGTTTGGGGTCGTTGGTACATCGGCGCCTTCTGTCTGGTCGAGCTGATCTACCGTCCGAACTTCATCTATTCCTCGTACGTGGGCTACACGCTGTGCCTCGCGCTCTTCGTAGCAGGGAGCGGCTACGTGCACTACCGCGTCCAGTCAGGCCGCGGGCTGACGTCGCAGCTGATGCTCGCTCTCAGCGTGATGGATATCACGCTGATTACGATCGGCATGGTGATCGCCGGCGGCTTCAGCCACGTGTTCTTCTATGTGCTGTACTACCCGGCGCTAGCCTGGATTGCTGTCTTCTTCACCTCCTTCAGGCTCAGCATCGCATGGGTCACAGTGGTGGCCGCCATCTATGTCACTGCGTCCCTGACCGCCGGATCGGGCCTCGACTTCGACGCAAAGGACGAGAAGACGCTGCTTGCCAGAGTCGTCGTCATGTACGCGATCGTGGGCTGCGTGAATCTGGTTGCCAGCCTCGAGCGGACCCGGAGGCAAGAGGCCGTAGAGCGGGAACGAGAGCTCCAGCGGGAGCAAGTCGGTCTCTCCCGGACGATACATGACACGACCGCCCAGTCCGTCTACATGATCGGGCTCGGCATAGAGACGGCCATAGAGCTGGCAGATGACTCAGACCCGGAATTGGTCACCAAGCTCAAGGCCACGCACGGCCTGTCGAAGGCAGCCATGTGGGAGTTGAGGCACCCGATCGACATTGGTCTCATTTCCGGGGGCACGGAGTTGGCCCCCGCGCTGAAGTCACATGCGGGGACATTCACTACCATTACGTCCGTTCCCGCAGAGCTGATCCAGACCGGAACGGAGCCGCCGCTTTCTCCGGCCACACGGAAATTGCTGTTCTCCATGGCGCACAACGCGTTGGCCAACGCGTTGCGGCACTCACGCGCCAGCAAGGTCACGATCGAGCTCGACTTCCGGCAGAACGGCCTCCGCATGTCCATCGGGGACGACGGTATCGGCCTCCCCGACGACTACGCCGAGCGCGGCCACGGCTTCAGAAACATGAGAGCGGCGGCCGAGCGATTGGGCGGAAGGCTCAAGGTGGAGTCGGACAGGTCCGGGCGAGGCACCATGGTGTCTTGTGTACTCGACTACGACTCCACTTGAGGACCCCGGCGACCGGCCCACGCAATCGGCCCACGGTGAACACGCTGCAGCCAGCGTTCTCCTGCGGGGCGAACGGGCGCGGGCAGCCTCTGGGCACGTAGTCAGAGCGGGTGCACGCAATTCCGCGTGGGCTCGGACCGCCACCGGCCGCGACCTGAGCGGCGGTCACCGACCCGCGCGCCTGTATCATCGCGGCGCACGGCGAAGATGACCGGAGGGACAGAATGGCCTACGCGACGATACTCACCGAAACGCGCGATCGCGTCCGCTACGTGACGCTCAACCGACCAGAGAGGCGCAACGCGCTCAGTCTCGAACTGCAGAACGAACTGCTCGACGCCCTCACGGCGGCGGAGCAGGACGAGGAGGCAGGCAGCATCGTGATCCGCGGCGCTGGTCCGGCGTTCTGCTCAGGCTTCGACATCACGCCGAGGGGCCGGACGCCCGGCGGCGAGACGCCGATCCGCGCCGACATCAACAACCTGCGAGGGACCACCCGGCGCTTCGCGCTCATCTGGGAGCTCAGCAAGCCCGTGATCGCGCAGATCCACGGCTACTGCGTCGCCGGCGGCACGGACCTCGCGATGCACTGCGACATGATCATCGCCGCCGAGGACACGCAGATCGGGTTCCCACCCGTCCGCGCGCAGGGCGCCCCACCGACCCACATGTGGACCTACATGGTCGGCCCGCAGTGGGCGAAGCGGATGCTGCTCACCGGCGACTTCATCGACGGCACGACCGCCGAGCGGATCGGGCTCGTGCTGATGGCAGTCCCCGCCGAGCGGCTCGCCGACGAGGTCCACGAACTCGCCTCGCGGGTCGCGATGATCCCCAACGACCTGCTCGCCGCGAACAAGGGGATCGTCAACAAGGCGATCGAGCTGATGGGCCGCAGCATGCTGCAGGAGGCGGCGCGCGAGACGGATGCGATCGCCCACAAGACCGACGCCGCCCTCGAGTTCTCCCGGATCGGCCGCGAGCAGGGGCTCAGGGCCGCCCTCTCCTGGCGCGACGACAAGTTCAATCAGTAGGCCCCCGCTCGCCGAAGATGATGGCGTGCGCCGCTCACCCGGGTAGCGGCGCCATCGGGCAGGCGCGCCTGCCCGATGGCGCTTGCCTGCCAGCCACTCCCCATCCGCCCGCCGGGGCCCGCGCCGCGCCGCGGGCCGCGCTCTTTGACATCGCGGACCTGAGCGCACACGATCCGGGCGCTCGTCGGCGAACGGACGGGCGCGCAGCGGGAAGGGGCGCCCCATGCGAGGCACCTCGGCGATCGTCGGCATCGGCGAATCGACCTACTACCGGCCGGGCGGCTCCCCGGACAGCGAACTGCAACTCGCGGTCACGGCGATCACCAACGCCGCTGCCGACGCGGGCATCGACGTCGAGGAGATCGACGGCTTCGTCTCCTACGGCAACGACCGCAGCACGCCCTCGAAGCTCTCGACGGTGCTCGGCGTCAACGAGACGAAGTTTGCCGCGCTCTCCTGGGATGGCGGCGGCAACAACGTCGCCGGCACGCTCGCCATAGCGGACGCGGCGGTCACGGCGGGCTACGCCGACTACATCGTCTGCTACCGCAGCCTCGCGCAGGGCGAGTACGGGCGCTTCGGACAGGCCCGCGTCACTGGCCGCGTGCGCGTGCCCGAGGAGGGCGCGTTCCGCGTCCCCTACGGGGTGATGGTTCCCGCGCACTGGTACGCGATGATCGCGCAGCGCTTCATGCACGAGTACGGGATCACCGAGCACGCCCTCGCCGAAATCTCGCTCGCCGCCTACGCGCACGCGCAGCACAACCCGCGTGCGATCCGCCACGGCCGCGAGCTGACCAAGGACGACTACCTCAACTCCCGCTGGATCGTCGAGCCGTTCCGGCTCTTCGACTGCTGCCAGGAGAACGACTGCTCAGCAGCCGTGATCGTCGCCAGCGGGGAGCGCGCCCGCGAGCTCTCCAAGCAGCCCGTCTACATCCGCTCCGCCGCGCAGGGCATCGATTACCGGGGAGCGGCCGGAGGCGCCGTCGGCGCCGGCTACGCCGACCCCGACTTCCCGACCGCGCACTACAAGAACATTGCCGACATGATCTGGTCCCGCGCCGGCGTCGGCCCCAAGGACATCCAGGTCGCCCAGTTCTACGAGAATTTCACCGGCCTCGCGCTGATGGCAATGTGCGAGATGGGCGTCGCGCCACCCGAGGAGATCGAGGCCTGGCTGGTCGCCGGCAACGCGCGCTGGCCGGACGGCGAACTGCCGATCAACACCAGCGGCGGCAACCTCGCGGAGGCCTACGTGCACGGCTTCGAGCTGGTGAACGAGGCCGCCCGCCAGGTGCGCGGCGAGTCCACCTGCCAGGTGGACGACGTCGAGTTCAGCCTCGTCGTCTCGGGACCGGGAGCGCTGCCGGCGAGCGCCGCGCTGCTCTCGGTCGAGCCGTAGGCAAGCCGCAGCACCGCATCCCGAGCCGCCTCGAGGGGTTCACGAGGAGAGCACCATGACCCGATTCATGCCGGAAGACTGGCCGATTCCGCAGCTTGACCGCTTCAACCGCGACTTCTTCACGGCGGGCAAGCTCGTCGTGCAGCAGTGCGTGCCCTGCGGGACGGTCCAGCACCCGCCGGACGCCGCCTGCCACGCCTGCAAGGCGATGGAGTTCCGCTCGCTGGAGACCAACGGCGAGGGCGAGATCTACTCCTACATCGTCGTCCACAACCCGCCGGCGCCCGTGCTGGCCGAGGCGGTGCCGTACGCCGTCGCGCTCGTCGCGCTCGACGAGCATCCGCACGTCCGCATCCTCGGCAACGTGCTCAACTGCGAGCCGGGCGAGGTCGCGATCGGCCAGCGGGTGCGCGCGACCTTCGAGGAGATCATCGACGAGGACGAGACGCTGCTGATGCCGCAGTGGGAGGTCGTCTAGCCGCGGCCGCACGCCCCACGAGATGGACAAGCACCACGACGCGAGCGGCGCCGCCGGCGAGACAGCGCCATCGCTCGCCCCCCTCCACCGCGACGACGCTGCGGCCATCGAGGGCCTCGGCGTCGTCGCGGCGCACTGCAACGAGTCGCACTGGTGGAACCACGCCTCGTTCGTGCTGCCGCTGCTGGGCGCGATCGTCTTCCTCGCGATCGGGCAGGTCGCCGGATCGGCAGAGGCGACCGGGTTCGGGATCTTCCTCGCCGTCGTGCTCGTGCTGCAGCTCCCGATCGTCTGGTTCACGTGGCGGCGCACGGCGACCGCGATCGTGCTCACCCGCTCCGGCGCCCTCGCACTGCATCGAGGACGCACGCTCGCCGAGGTGCGCTGGGCGGAACTCGAGCGCATCGAGCGCGTCGAGACGCTCGGCAACGTGCGCTGGCGGCTGGCCGAGCGCGACGGCAACCACATCGCCGTCGAGGGCGAGATCGAGGACGTGCCGGGACTGGTCGAGCAAGCGAGCTCGCTCTCGGGGGTTACCCCGAAGGGTGGGTAGCGCGCGCTGCGCGATCGCAGGCACACTTGAGTGACCCGAGGCTGGACGCACGCAAGTCCGACCGGAGTCGGACCATTGGAGACGTAGCGAACATGGCCGGAACCACCCCCACCCCTCCGCGCCGCGACAGCGACGACTCGGAGTGGCGGCGTCTCTTCGCCTACGGCGAACGACGCGCGCGCGAGCAGGGCATCGGCCCCGACGATGTCGAGCGATTGATCGACGAATACCGGGCCGAGGTTGACGCATCCAGGGCATGAGGGTCGACCCAAGCCCGGGCAACTGACGCTGCGAAAGCGCTCTCGCAGGTGCGCGAACGGGCGTTCTCCGCTACGATGCAGCCGTGCGCTGCCTTCACTGCGATTCGCCTCGACCGATCGATGGGCCCTTCTGCCCCTCGTGCGGGACGCTGACCGAGGCGCCACCGCCCATCGAGGAGGCTCCGCACGGCGATGCCATGCGCGGTGCGGCCTCGTTCCCGGAGCGGCTCCCGCGCGCGACCGCCCAGCCGCAGCCTCCCCTCCCGCTCTCGCCTGACCCGCTGGGGGAGGCGGCCCCGCAGCGTGCCGCTCCACCCGCACCGGCAGCCGATCTGCCCCGCGATGTCGGCCGCTACCGCGAGCTGCTGCAGGAGCGCTTCGGCTACCCCGACTTCCGCCCCGGCCAGGCCGAGGTGCTGGAGGCGCTCGCGACACACGACGTCCTCGGCGTGATGCCGACCGGCGGCGGCAAGAGCCTCTGCTACGTCCTGCCCGCGCTCGAGGCCGGCCGTACGCTCGTGATCTCGCCGCTGATCGCGCTGATGCAGGACCAGGTCGAGGCCCTCGACGCGGTCGGCGTCCCGGCGAGCTTCATCAACTCCACGCTCAACCGCGCCGAGCAGAACCGTCGCTACTTCGACTTCGAGGCGGGGCGCATCGCGCTGCTCTTCATCGCGCCGGAGCGGCTCGCCAACCGGCGCTTCCTCGATGGCCTCGCCCGCGGCGGCGTGCGTCTGCTCGTCATCGACGAGGCGCACTGCATCTCCGAATGGGGGCACGACTTCCGCCCCGACTACCTCGCGCTCGGCGGCGCGCGCGAGCGGCTCGGGCGGCCTCGCACCCTCGCGCTCACCGCGACCGCCGACCCGCCCGTGCGGCGCGACATCCTCGCGCGTCTCGGCATCGAATCCGAGGCCCGCGAGGTGCTGACCAGCTTCGACCGTCCGAACCTGCGCTTCCAGGTGGCGCCGATCGCCAGCGCCAGGGAGCGGCTCTCCTGGCTGGTCGCCTACGCGCGCGAACGCAGCGGCCAGTCCGGCATCGTCTACGCGCGCACGCGCCGCTCCGTGGAGGAGACCGCCGAGACGCTCAACCACGCCGGCGTCCCGGCTCAGGGCTACCACGCGGGCATGGGCGGCGCCGCGCGCGCGACCATCCAGCGCCGCTTCACCACCGGCCGCGCGCCGCTGATCGTCGCCACCAATGCCTTCGGCCTCGGCATCGACAAGCCTGATGTGCGTTATGTCGTCCACTTGCAGATGCCCGGCCGCCTCGAGGCCTACTACCAGGAGGCGGGACGCGCCGGGCGCGACGGCGAGCCCGCCGAGTGCACGCTGCTCTACTCGCGCCGCGACCACTCGCTGCAACGCCGCTTCATCGACCAGGCGCACCCCGACGACGAGGTCGTGCGCCGCAGCTGGACGCAGCTTGTCGCGATCCAGCAGTTGGACCCGCAGCGCCCGCTCTCGCCCTCGGAGTTCGAGGACGCCGCCGGGAGGGACGGCTGGGCGCTGACCGTGAAGGCGCTCCGCGCCTCCGGGCTGCTCGCCGAGGAGGATCTGCGGCTGCGCTCGCTCGACCCCGACGCGCCGATCGACACGCGTGCGATCGCGGAGCGGCGCCGCTACGCCGAGTCGCGCCTCGCGCAGATGGCGGAGTACGCCGAGACCTCGGGCTGCCGCCGCGAGCTGATCCTGCGCTACTTCGGCGAGCCGCCCGCTCCGGCCGGCGCGAACGACGCGAACGGCGCCCGCAGCGCCGGGGGCTGCGGCGGCTGCGACAACTGCAACGGCGCTGTCCGCGCCGAGACGCCCGAGTACCCCCACGATCTCTTCAACACGATCCTCGATCTGCGGGACGCGATCGCCCGGGAGTCGAACCGCGCGCCCTACATGGTGTTCGAGGAGCGCACCGCCCGCGAGGTCGCTACCTACCGCCCCGCCGGCGAGTCGGCGCTGCTCGAGATCTGGGGTATGGGGCAGCGGCGCGCGCAGTGGTTCGGCGATCGGATGCTTGCCCTCGTGCGCGAGTGGCAGCGGGCCAATCCAGACGCCGCTCCGCCGCCGGCGCGCCCGGCGCCCGCCTCCCGTCAGCGTTCCGCACCCGTCGGGCCCGGGCCCGAGGTGGCGTTTGACGACCCGCTGTTCCAGGGCCTGCGCGAGTGGCGGCGCGAGCGCGCGACGCGCGATGGCGTGCCCGCCTACACGCTGTTCACGGACCGCAGCGCGCGCGAGCTGACCGTGCATCGCCCCGCCGATCGCGCCGCCCTCGCCGACGTCTGGGGCTTCGGCGACGCGCGCATCGCCGCGATCGGCGACGAGCTCCTCGATCTACTGCGGTCCTTCGATCCGGAGGCGCCTCGGCAGGCGCCTTCGCCGGCGCCGGCCCAGACCGAATTGCAGGCCGGACTGCAGGGGGCGCTTGCGGCGCTGCCCGCGAGCAAGCATGCTTGAGCGAAGCGGCCGCCGCCGGCGATGTGGCGCGGCCCAGCAACAGAGGAGTTCCCGATGACCCTGACCATCACCGTCACCAAGGACGCCGCAGAGCGGCTCGGCATGATCGTCACCCAGCAGGCCGAGAGCGAAGAGCAGGGCCTTCGCATCTTCTCGCGCGGCGGCGGCTGCGGCTGCAGCGGCCCCTCCTTCGCGATGGGCATCGACAAGGCGGGCGAGAGCGACAGCGTGCTCGACCTCCACGGCGTCCGCTTCATCGTCGACGCCGACACCGCGACCAGCCTCGAGGGCGCCTCGATCGACTACACCGAGGACGACCTGATGCGTAAGGGCTTCACCATCGACGCCCCGAACGCGCAGGCGGCGGGCGGCGGCTGCGGCTGCGCCTCCGGCGGCGGCCACTAGGCTCCCTGCCGGCCCGCAGGCGGGCGTCGCACTCCGGCGACGCGGCGTCCGCCCTCCGACTTCGCCGGCCCCCGGTTGCCCGTGAACGCCTCGTGGGCTCACGCTGTGCTTCGTGCTGCATGACCTGCGTGAGTGGCTGATCGACTGGGCGGACAGCCCGATCGCGCCGATCGCGCTCGCCCTGATCACCGCGTCCGAGTCGATATTCTTCCCGATCCCCACGGACCCGCTGCTGATCGCGCTCGCGCTGCGCCACCCGGACGCCGCGCTCGTGCTCGCCGCGCTGACGATCGCCGCCTCCGTGCTCGGCGGCGTCGTCGGGCACTGGCTGGGCGCGCGCTTCGGCCGGCCGCTGCTACTGCGGCTGCAGAGCGGGCACGCCGAGCGCGTCGAGGCGTTGCTCCGGCGCTGGGGCTTCTGGGCTGTCGCGGCCGCCGGGCTGACGCCGATCCCCTACAAGGTCTTCACGATCGGCGCGGGGGTCGTGGGCATCCCTCGCACGCAGTTCGTGCTCGCCTCGATCGTCGGGCGAGGGCTGCGCTTCGGGGTGTACGGCGTGCTGATCTTCTTCTGGGGCGAGCGCTTCACGTCGTTCATCACGGACCGCTTTGACCTCGTGGTGAGCGCCTTCGCCGCCGTCGCAGTGGTGGCGTTGCTCGCCTGGCTGGGCTGGCGCACGCTGCGCGCGCGCGGCGCGGCGGCCTGAGCCGGGCCTCCCGTATGATGGAGCCGCTATTCCCTGACGAGGAGGCTCCATGCACGAGCTCGTGGAACCGATCGGCGAGGTGCGCCCGCTCCGCGATCCGGTACTGATCGCCGCCTTCTCCGGCTGGAACGACTTCGGCGGCGCCGCCGCCGCCGCCATCAAGCACATGGCCGAACAGTGGAAGGCGACCGACCTCGCCGAGATCCGCAACGAGCGCCTCTTCGACTTCACGGTCGAGCGCCCGAAGGCGCGCCTCGAGGGCGAGCAGCGCGTCATCGACTGGCCCCGGCACCGCTTCCGCCTCGCCAGCCCGCCGGGCGCGGAGCGCGACTTCGTGCTGCTGAGCGGTCCCGAGCCGCACCTGCGCTGGCGCACCTTCACCGAGGCGATCGCCGACTTCATGGTGGAGGTCGGCGCGACGCTCAGCATCACCATCGCGGCGCAGGCCGGCGCGGTGCCGCACACGCGCCCGCTGCCGGTCACGCTCTCCGCCTCGGACTCGGACTTCGAGGGCCAGTTCGGCCTGCGCGTGCCGCAGTCCCGCTACGAAGGCCCGACGGGCATCGTGGGCGCGTTCAACGTGGACCAGCGCCAGCGCGGCTTCCGCAACGCGAGCCTCTGGGCGCAACTGCCGCACTACCTCTCGGCGGGCCCGAACCCGAACGCGATCTCCGCGCTGGTGCAGCTGATCGATCGCGGCTTCGGCACCGAGACCTCGCTCGCGAGGATCGAGCGGCGCATCGAGCGCTTCAAGGAGCAGGTGCAGCAGGCGATCACGGAGTCGGGCGAGGCCGAGTCCTACATCCGCATGCTGGAGTCGCAGTACGACGCCAACCTCCCCCAGCTCCCGGCGCCGGACGCCGGCGACGACCCCGAGCTCCCCTCCGCCGAGGACCTGCTCAGCGACCTCGAGGGCTTCCTCCGCGATCAGCGGGACGAGGGGTAGGGCGGGGCTGGCGTCCCCGGGCCTGCGTGTAGCGGTGAGCCTTACGGATCCGGGAAGTGTGTGGGGTGAATGCGCTCGGTCAGGATCTGGATGTGCACGCCTGAGACATCGGAGCCGTCCACGGTGATGACGTTGGGGTCCACGGCGTACTGGCCGCCCAGGAGCGTGAGCCAACCTGCTCCGGTCCTGCTGATCCAACCGGGTTTTCGCTCCCTGAAAAGCAAGGGAGCCACCGAGAAGGTACCGTCCGGAAGGTGCAAGACGAACGAGCCGTCGTCGCCTGTCAGAACCTGGTCCTGACCGAGCGCGCCATATCTCACCCGGTCCCCCGCATCCACCCTGACCCCTCGCAAAGGCCGACCATCGGGTGCGACGACCGTACCGCTGACTGCGCGTAGCGGCCCGAAGTCACAGAGCGGGTGTCTCTCCGACGGCTCGACGGTGAGCCTGATCTCGATACCCGTGACATCGGAACCCGTTACCACCACCCGCTCGGCCTGGTCCCGCGAGAGCACCACGCCGGCCTCCCCGCCATGCCATCCGATGAAGGGCGATCTGTGAGCGCACCGTGCTCGCAACCAGAGCTCATAGCTGCCATCCGGGACGAGCAAACCGAAGACCCCACCGAAGAAGACGCCCCGTCCGTCTTCCGCACGGCCTGAATCGACCGATTGGGCCAGAACATCCATCCGCCAGTGCGTCACCGGCTCGCCGTCCGGCCCCAACACGACTCCTCGGATCTCCCGGCGCACGGGGATGACTTCGGCGGCGTGTGCCTCAAAGGCCTCATAGAACTCGTCGGTCGTCATGTCGAACGAGTCACGGAATGCGGTCCGCCAATCCGTGCTCTCCGGAAGTAGCCGGAAGTAGTTGATGACCGCTGCTTCACCTGTCTGCCGGGTAATCCAATCGATGGCCAATGCCGCAACGAGAGGCTCTGAGCCGGCGCTATGCCTGGTGAAGTAAGTTTCCGCGTCGCGGAGTGGGACGGCGTCGAAACTCAAGAGACGTCGGCGAGTGTCGATGCTTTCTGCGTGATAGTTCGGATTGTCGCGATGCATCCTTTCGAGATACCGCATCTGGGCGTAGTAGGCTGAGCCCTCGATCAGCCACCACGCGCCCCGCTCCTGACCTGACCCCTTGAAACGGGACCGCCGTTGATGAGAGTCCTTTGGCCCGCGCGTGAATCGCAAGCGGGTGCAACGGCTCTGGCGCGAGGAGGGGCTGCGCGTCCCGCTGAAGCGACGCAAGCGTCAGCGCCTGGGGGACTCGGCGCAGCCCGCCAGGCGGCTGCGTGCCGAGCGGCCGAACCACGTCTGGGCGCTGGACTTCCAGTTCGACCAGACCGCGGACGGGCGGGTCCTGAAGCTGCTCAACATCGTCGACGAACACACGCGGGAGGCGCTGGCGGTGGTGGCCGCCAGGCGCATCAACGCCGACGCCACCGCCGCCACGCTCGAGGGGATCGTCGCCTGGCGCGGGACAGCGCCCGGCTACATCCGCTGTGACAACGGGCCCGAGCTCACGGCCAACGCCTTGCGCGACTGGTGCCGGTTCAGCGGCACCGGCAGCAGCTACATCGAGCCCGGCGCGCCGTGGGAGAACCCGTACGTGGAGTCGTTCAACGGCCGGCTGCGCGACGAGTTCCTGGCGGTCGAGCAGTTCGACAGCCTGCTCGAAGCGCAGGTGCTGATCGAGGACTGGAGGATCGAGTACAACACGAAGCGCCCGCATAGCAGCCTGGGCTGGCTTGCCCCGGCTGCCTACGCCGAGCGCTGGGAGGCTCAGCAACACGCTGGACTCTCATAGGCGGTGGTCTCGCGAAGGGGGTCCGGTCACTCCCACCCGGTCTCGGAAGCAGGCAACAGCTCCTCGGGGGCCCAGATCGTCTGAAGCGCATGGAAGTACTCGTGCGCGATCCAGCTCTCGGCACACGACTCGTGGAAGAAGACCACGTTCCCCTCCGCGATACTGCATTGCAGGGCGGGAGCGTGACCCAGCACCTCTGACCTGACCCCTTGAAACGGGACCGCCGTTGATGAGAGTCCTTTGGCCCGCGAAGGTGGGCGGAGGAGGACATCACGGTGAAACGACGCAGGCACACGCCTGAGCAGATCGTGCGCAAGCTGCGCGAGGTGGAGCGGCTGCTCGGCGAAGGGCAGACGATCGCCGAGGCGGCGAAGCAGGTCGAGATCTCGGAGCAGACCTACCACCGCTGGCGCAACCAGTACGGCGGGATGAAGGCCGACGACGCCAAACGGCTGCGCGAGCTGGAGCGCGAGAACGCGCGGCTGAAGCGGATCGTCGCCGACAAGGAACTCGAGATCGACGCGCTCAAGGAGATCGCGAAGGGAAACTGGTAAGCCCGTCGCGCCGGCGCGAGGCGGTCTGCATGCTGCAGGACCGCCTCGAGTTGTCGGAACGGCGGGCATGCCGGGTCACCGGCCAGCACCGCTCCACGCAGCGCCGCCTCCCGGCGCGCGGCCGCGGCGACGAGGCGCTCAGGACGGAACTACACGCCTTCTCGCGTGGCCACCCCCGCTGGGGCTACCGCCGGGCCTGGGCGACGTTGCGCGAGGAGGGCTGGGGCGTGAACCGCAAGCGGGTGCAACGGCTCTGGCGCGAGGAGGGGCTGCGCGTCCCGCTGAAGCGACGCAAGCGTCAGCGCCTGGGGGACTCGGCGCAGCCCGCCAGGCGGCTGCGTGCCGAGCGGCCGAACCACGTCTGGGCGCTGGACTTCCAGTTCGACCAGACCGCGGACGGGCGGGTCCTGAAGCTGCTCAACATCGTCGACGAACACACGCGGGAGGCGCTGGCGGTGGTGGCCGCCAGGCGCATCAACGCCGACGCCACCGCCGCCACGCTCGAGGGGATCGTCGCCCGGCGCGGGACGGCGCCTGCGTACATCCGTTGCGACAACGGGCCCGAGCTCACGGCCAACGCCTTGCGCGACTGGTGCCGGTTCAGCGGCACCGGCAGCAGCTACATCGAGCCCGGCGCGCCGTGGGAGAACCCGTACGTGGAGTCGTTCAACGGCCGGCTGCGCGACGAGTTCCTGGCGGTCGAGCAGTTCGACAGCCTGCTCGAAGCGCAGGTGCTGATCGAGGACTGGAGGCTCGAGTACAACACGAAGCGCCCGCATAGCAGCCTGGGCTGGCTTGCCCCGGCTGCCTACGCCGAGCGCTGGGAGGCTCAGCAACACGCTGGACTCTCATAGGCGGTGGTCTCGCGAAGGGGGTCCGGTCACCTCCGTCATCTTCTCGATGCCTGTTTCCGCGTCGGCCACGAAGTAGAGCGTGAAGCCAATGGTGCGCGCATCGAGGCGTTCCCAGAAGAACGTCACGATGTCGAGCGTCAGCGCGGTGATCTCGGCCTGCCGGTCCGCGGCAACGTCGCCGAGGAATACAACCGTTGGATGTGACTCCGGCGGGAGGGGCGGGGGCGTCGGCTCCGGTGTTGGGGTCGGCGTTGGCTCCGCAGTCGGCGTCGGCGTGGGCGTCGCGGTCGGCGTCGGCGTGGGCGTCGCGGTCGGCGTCGGCGTGGGCGCCGCGGTCGGCGTCGGCGTGGGCGCCGCGGTCGGCGTCGGCGTGGGCGCCGCGGCCGGCGTTGGCGTGGGTGTCGCGGCCGGCGTTGGCGTGGGCGTGGGCGTGGGCGTCGCGGTCGGCGTCGGGGAGGCTGTCGCCGGCAAGGTCGGCGTCGGCGAGGGCGTCACGGTCGGTGTCGGTGGCGTCTGTGTGGGCGAGGGCGCTTGTGCGGCAGTCGCCACGATCGAGGGAGGTTCGCTCTGGCCCCCCTCGCCGCCACCGGTGCAGGCGAGCGCCGAGGCAAGGGCGGCGAGCAGCAGCGCGAGGCTGGGCAACGCGCGCACCGCGGACCGCGGGCGCCATCGGGTCACCGTCGCACCTGCATCGATCGAGCATAGCGGACGCAGATCGGCGACACGGTGGGCCGCGCTTCACTCCCCGGCGGAGCGTTGTTAGACTCGGAGGGCCCAGGAGTGTAGCTCAGCTGGAAGAGCAGCGGTCTCCAAAACCGCAGGTCGTGGGTTCGAGTCCCTCCACTCCTGCCAGCAACCGCCCTCCCGAGGGCGCAACCGGGGCCGAGGTGGTGGAATTGGCAGACACGCCGTCTTGAGGGGGCGGTGCCCGTAAGGGCGTATGAGTTCGAGTCTCATCCTCGGCACCAACGCACACTCAGCGACCGCCGGCACGACGCCGGCGGTTGTGCGTCCGGGTCTCGATGCCGCCCGCGCTGCTCTCCGCCCGCGTTCCTTGTGGGGCTGCCGCCCGCCCGATATAGTCCGCCCGGACCCGTAACGGTCCGTCCAACACGAGTGCACATCCCCGAAGGAGTCTGCCGATGGCCGAGCTGAGACTGGAGATCGAGGACGGAATCGCCGTCGTCACGATGGACAATCCGCCCGTGAACGCGGCCTCCCAGGAATGGGACTTCCAGGCCGTGTTCGACTCCTTCTACTACAACAAGGACGTGCGGGTGGCCGTGCTCACCGGCGAGGGCACGCGCTCCTTCTGCGCCGGGGCGGACGTCAAGCGCCGCGCCGCCGATGTCGGCGAGGCCCAGCAGTCCGGGGGCGCGGGCGGCAACACCGCCTACATCGCCGGCCAGCGCCGGGGCCGCGAGAACTTCAACTGCATCCTCGAAAGCGCCGTCCCCGTGATCGGCGCGATCAACGGCTACTGCCTCGGCGCGGGCATGGCCCTCGCCGGCTCGTGCGACTACCTGATCGCCTCGGAGACGGCGAGCTTCGGGCTGCCGGAGATCAACGTCGGCCTGCTCGGCGGCGCGCGCCACATGATGCGCGCCTTCCCGCACCACATCGTGCGGCGCGCGCACTACAGCGGCGAGCGCATCAGCGCGCAGGACGCCTACCACTTCGGCGCCGTCTGGAAGCTGGCCGCGCCCGACCAGCTGATGGAGGTGGTGATGGATGAGGCGCGGCTGATCGCCTCCAAGATGCCGATCGGCATCCGCCTCGCCAAGGAAAACCTCAACGTCATCGAGACGATGGACGTGCGCAACGGCTACCGCTGGGAGCAGACGCGCACCCGCATCCTCCAGGAGACCGAGGACGCCCTCGAGGCGAAGAAGGCCTTCGCGGAGAAGCGGCAGGCGATCTACCACGGCCGCTAGCGCGGACCGCATCGGACGCAAACGGGGGCGGCCTGAGCCGCCCCGTTTGCGTCCGCGCCTCGGCGGAGCCACGCGCGCCAGACCGCTCAGGCAGCGATGCGCGAGGGCCACCAGTTCCAGCGCCCGAAGATCGCGACCAGCGCCGGGACGATCAGCGTGCGCGTGATGAAGGTGTCGATCAGCACGCCCGTCGCGACCGCGAAGCCGAGCTGCATGAGATCCTGCAGCGGCAGCGTCATCAGCGCCGAGAACGTCCCCGCGAGGATCAGGCCGGCCGAGGTGATCACGGGCCCGGTGCGCGCCAGCGCATGCCCGGTCGCCTCCTTGAGCGGGGCGTGCCGGACCTCCTCGCGGATCCGCGACATCAGGTAGATGTTGTAGTCCACGCTCAGCGCGTTCAGGAAGACGAAGAGGAAGAACGGCACGCCGGGCCCGATGCCCTCGTGCCCGAGCAGCAGGATGAAGACCGCGACCGCGAGGCCGAGCGTGGCGAAGTAGGTGAACGCGATCGTCGCCATCAGGTAGAGCGGCGCGATCAGCGAACGCAGCAGCAGCGCCAGCACGACGCCGATCGCCAGCAGGATCAGCGGCAGGACGACCCGTGAGTCGCGATCCCCCGCCGTCCGCGTATCGGCCGCCTCGGCGCTGTCGCCGCCGACCAGCACGGCGGCCGGATCGAGGCCTGCCGCGGCCGCGCTCTCGCGGGCCAGCCTGCGCAGCTCGGGGACGATGTCGAGCGATTCGGTCGCGAAGGGGTTCTCCGTCAGCACGACGTCGATCCGCGCGGTGCCGCCATCGGCGGAGACGAAGCGCGCACGGGCTGCCTCCGGCCCTTCCGCAGGCCCGGCCGTGCCGAAGGGCCGGCTCGGCCCGGCCGCCCTTGCGACCGCGGGGTGGCCGGCGAGGGCGAGCGTGAGCGAGTCGAGCTGCTCGAGCCGCTTCGGGTCGAGCGCCTGCTCGCCCGGCGGCAGCGAGACGTAGACGCGCGTGGGCGAGAGCTCGCCGGCCGGGAAGCCGCTGCGCAGCAGCTCGAAGCTGCGCACGGACTCGGTGTTGTCGGGCAGGCTCGCGAGCTGGTCGTAGTTCGGCTGGAAGGCGAACAGGCCGGCAATCAACAGCGCGAGGGCCGCTGTGGTCGCTGCCAGCGACGCGCGCGGCCAACGCAGCACGACGCCGCCGATCCGGCCGTAGATGCTGCGTCGCCAGTCTTGCGGCCCCTCCGGCTGCGCGGCTGCCTCGAGGTTCAGGCGCGGCTGCATCGGCCAGTAGGCGCGCCGGCCGCCAATCGTGAGCACGGCGGGGATCAGCGTGAGCGCGGCCAGGACCATCAGCCCCACCGCGATCGCGATCACCGGGCCGAGCGTCTGGTACGAGCGCAGGGTCGCGAACATCAGCGCCGCCGAGGCGATGAGGATCGTCGCGCCTGCCGAGGCGACGGCGCCGCCGACGCCGCGCATGGTGCGGCGCATCGCCTCGTGCTTGTCGTCGTGGCGGGTCAGTTCCTCGCGGAAGCGGGCGGAGACGAAGAGCACGTAGTCGGTGCCGGTGCCGAAGAGCACGACGGTCATGATGCCCGTCGTCTGGCCCGAGATCGGCAGGTCGAACTGCTGGGCGGCCCAGGCGCCGACCGCTCCCGCGAGCTGGAAGACGAGCCCGACCCCGAGCAGCGGGATCAGCGCGACGATCGGCGAGCGGTAGATGAGGATCAGCAGCGTGAGCACCAGCAGCACGGTGACGATCAGCAGAAACGAGTCGATGCTTGCGAAGACCTCGACGAGGTCGACGATCAGCCCGCCCGGCCCGCCGACGGCGACCTCGACGCCGGGCAGGTCGAGCTCCGCGGCGCGGTCGCGGATCGCGCCCACGGAATTGGAGAAGGCATCCTCGGCGGGCTCCCCGGCCAGCTCGGCGAATACGTAGAGCGTGGTGCCATCCGGGGAGACGAGGCCTGAACCGGCGCCGGGCCCGGGGCCCGGCGAACGCACCTGGATAACGTTGTCGGGCGCATCGGGTCCGGTCAGCCACGCCTCGAGCTCCGCCACGGCTGCGAGGGTCGACGCGCCTAGTCCGGCGGGTTCGCGGACGACGATCAGCGTGGGCGTGCCGTCGGCCGGGAAGCGCTCCCGCCCCAGCTCGAAGGCGCGTGTCGATTCGGCGTCCCCGGGCAGGAAGAGCGCCTGCTCGTTCTCGGTCACGTCGGCGAGGCGCGGAAGCTGCGAGATCAGCGTCCCCGCGAGCAGGATCCAGGCGAGCAGCGTGATCCACTTGCCGCGCGGGCTGCTGACGAAGTCGGTAACGCCGCCGAGCACTGGCTAGCCGATGCCGATCCGGGCGCGAATCGGGAACCGCGAGGCGTCTGCCGTCGTCGGAAGCAAGGGGGGCTCCTTGAGCAGAACGTGCCATGGCAGCGGCCGCCGTTCGAGGCTACAGCCGCGTGCGCCTTGGCGACAGGCGCAGCGACGGACAGCACGCGCGTGGCTCGCCCTCGTGCTGACCGCTCCTGTGCCGTCCTAGACGAGAATGCCGACGCTCTTGGCCGCAGCAGGCGACAGGTAGCGCCAGCTCTGAGGGGGTGTCAAGCCATCCTCGATCGCTGACAGCTCGAGCGGCGCCGCCAGCCGTCGAGGCGAGTCCACATGAATTGCTACTGCATGGGGGTGTCCCCGGTAGTAAGTGCGGAATGCCCGCTCGCGAATGCCGGTGCGAGACTTGTGCCTCTTCCAGATCGCGCTCGGGCTGCCGTACTCGACATGCACTGCCTTCACCCAGCCCAACACTCGCTGGACGGGCGCGGTGGCGTAGATCACGATGTGAGAAATGTCTCCCGCGACCCGCGATCTCCGCAGTTCCACCGTCTTCGTGCCGTCGAGTAAGGCCTCAGCGTACTCGGGGTGAATCGACATCAGGACGATGCGGCCAGGCGACTGGTCAGCCACTGGATGCCCTCCTCACTGTGGACCTGCGTGATCGATTGTGGTGCTGCGTTCAAGACGCCTGCCGCGCGCAGGTCGTCCAGCGGCCACGGTGGATCGAGGAGCCGATCCTGGCGGAACAGGATGGCGAGCACGGGCCGGCGTGCCATCGTCTCGATCTCTTCGTAGCTATACACGGTCCGTTGGCCCGCGAACGCAGCGACGTCCGAGGGATCGCCAGAGCGCATGGACTGCTCGACAACGCCGACGGCGGTAATCGCCTGCCAATCGTCCGAGCGGTAGAACAGGATCGTCGCTCCGCGCGGCAGCGGCGCGATCAGGCTCCGGCTCAGGTACGCCTTTCGCAGCGCATTGCCGAACGGATCGTCGTCCGGCAAGAGGCGAGCCTGCTCGCGCGGGTGGTCAGGGAACAGGCGGCCGTGATACCGAGGCTGGATGGGGATCACGTATACACCGCCGTCCAGCGAAGGGTCGACGGCGGGAGGACCGAAGTGCCTGTGGTAGGCGAAGTGGTCGCGCGTTGCTCCATCTGTGGGCGTCAGGTGCTTGACCATCACGAGTTCGCCGAGAGGCGTCTCGTCCTGGAGCCGATCGAAACCAAAATCCTCAAGCATCGTGATGAGCGCTGCGTGGCGCTCGAACACCGTCAGCCAGACGTAGTCATAGCGATTGGCGTGCAGTTCGTTGAACGCGGTCTTGAGCAGCAGTTCGCCGTAGCGCCTCCCCCTGTGCTCCTCCGAGACTTTGAAGGTGGAAAGTTTCATCACCTTGCCGCCGAGTCGGAACTCATCGTCTTCTGACTTCCAGATACAAATCCCGGCGTACTCGCCCTCTGGCGATTCAATCACCCAGGCTTGGCGGCCCTCCTGGCTGACACCCCCGAACCACTGGTCAAAGCCGGGGTAGTCATCATGCAAGCTGCGGAAGATGGGGTCAGCACGTCGCAGAGCGTGGAGCGCCCGCGTCGTGACTTGCGGGGGTGGCGGTTGCGGGCTGCTGACCAACGTGCCCAGCAATGCTCGGGCGTCGGCGATCGTCAGCACGCGGTCTGAGGGCACGCCCAGCCGATGCGCCTTGCGATGCATCTGGTCGTCGTTGGTGACGAGGTAGTGAACCGCGTCCGCGCGCAGGGCCGCGAGGAGGAGGTGATCGACCCAGTCGTTACTCTGGGGATCTACTGCCCCAAGAACACCATCCACGTGCTCGATGCCAGGCGGATCGTCGAGTTCCTGATACTTGGCCAAGAGTACCTGGCGCGCGATCCGGCGCTCAGGATTCGGGTCAGTGGCGAGCTCCCGAATCGTCTCGGGGTGGACCAGAAGATGGAAGCCGAGCGCGGTGGCGCGCTGAACAATCTCTACCGCGAGCGGAGTATCGCGCTCCAGGTCTGCCGGGCTGGTCGGTTCAAGCGGGATCAGTACGTTGGCATCGAGAAGAAAGCGCTGCATCGATCCGAGGGTCGCCCTTCGTCCGTACGTACCCCCGAGCCGACTCTACCATGCAACATCCTGGGATGAATCTCGGGCCGGGGGCGCCTGAGCCATCTACGCGCTCCACTGCGGGCACCACGACTTGGTAACAGAGGACTCCGCAGTCGTCTGCTGGGGCGACACGGAGTACGAAATCTCCCCGTTCCGCCTGTAGTCACGGCCGCGCCGACGCGCGCCGCCTACTGCTGCGAGGGCGTGGCGGGGCGGCGGCGGGAGCGGCTGGGGGCCTCCATGCCGACGTCCTCGAAGGCCTTGCGCTGGGCAGCCGCCTGTGGGCCGAACAGCTCCCGTATGTTGCCCTGCGCCCACGACAGCGATCCCTCGATCGAGTCGATCTGGCCCTGGAAGCGCGGCATTACGTAGCGCGCGAACAGCTCGAAGCTGCGCCGCGTCTGCTCCGTCGTCGCGAACTCCCGCATCGAGCAAAGCAGCGCGCCGAAGCCACCCGATAGCTCGAGCAGCCGCTCGATGCCCTCGATCGCGTCGTCGGGCGTGCCGACGATCGCGCCGCCGCGCTCGACCATCGCCTCGATCGTGTCCTCGCCCTCGGCGAAACGGATGCCAAGCGCGCCGGTGTAGCCCTGGTTGTAGGCGATGCAGGCCTCGGCGGTCTGGGCCATCGCCTCCTCCTTCGAGTCGGCGAGGTGGAAGTACATCGTGACGCGCCAGTCGTCGCGGCTGATCTCCGTGCCGTGCTCCCCGGCGGCCTCCTGCGCCCACTGCCACGCGCCCTGCAGCGAGCCGATGCCACCGGGCGCGGCCGTGGCGACCGAGAGCATCCCGATGCCGAAGCGCCCCGCCGTCTGCGGTCCCGAGGGCGAGAGGCTGTGCGCGACCGACACGGGGAGGTGCTCCTCCCGGTAGGGCGCCAGTTGCAGATGCGCGTCGCGCAGGTTGAACCAGTCGGTCTCCATCGTGACGTGCTCGCCGCGCAGCAGCGGCAGGATCGCGTCGAGCGACTCGACCATGCGCGTGCGCTGCGTCGAGGGATCGATGCCCATCATGTACGCGTCCGAGGCGAGCGCGCCCGGCCCCACGCCGAACAGCGCGCGGCCGCGCGTCAGGTGGTCGAGGAACATCATCCGGTCGGCGACCATCAGCGGGTTGTGGTAGGGCAGGCTGACGACGCCGGTGCCGAGCTTGATCTGCTTCGTGCGCGCTGCCATGTGGGCGGCGAACAGCGCCGGGTCCGGGATGAACTCCCAGCCCACGCTGTGGTGCTCTCCGATCCAGGCCTCGTCGTAGCCGAGGCGGTCGAGCTCCTCGATCAGCGCCGCGTCGCGCTCGAGGGCGAGCGTCGGGTTCTCACCGGGCTGGTGGAACGGCGCGAGGAAGATGCCGAACTTCATCCGGCGCGGTCGATAGCCCATCCTGCCCGTCCCTCCGTGGGTCGCCTGCCCGGCGCTACTGGCGGTCCATGCGCAGCACGCGCCGCGAGAGCCGCCAGCCCTCCGCTGTGCGCCGCCACTCGTCCGCGTAGACGCCCGAGATCTGTGGAACCGCCGTAGACCTGCCGCCGGCGACTCGCGTCTCGAAGAGCATCGCGCGGGTCTGCGCGGTGTCGCCCTCGAGGGCATCGAAGACCACGCCACCGGGTGCGTGCCGCGTGCGCTCCAGCGGATCGGGGGCGCGCATGCCCTCCAGCTCGCCGCTGTGCATGCCCTTCGCCCAGCGTTCGATGGCGTCGCGACCCTCCTGGCGGAAGGCGGGCGCCTCGCGCCCGCGGGTGTAGACCTCGAACTCGGCATCCTCGGTGAAGCAGGCGGCGTAGGCGTGCGCGTTCTTCTCGTCCCACGCGTACGCGTAGCGCGCGACCATCTCCATGATCTCCAGGCGGTCATCCGCGCTCATCACGCACCCCCTCGCGACCTGCGTCGCGGCGAGGATACCGCGCCGGGGCGGGAACGGGATCGAACCGCCGCTGCGCCTGCCGCTCTGGCCGATGGTAGGATCGAGGGGACGCGCCCGCTTCGGCGGGCGTCGCGCGGCGGGGCCACGTAGCCAAGTGGTAAGGCAGGGGTCTGCAAAACCCTTATCGTCGGTTCGATTCCGACCGTGGCCTCCAGCACTCCTAGTGTCCTGAGTTGGGAATGCGATTGAGATATCCGGTGAGGTTGTCGAAGATTTGGTCGGCGGTCTTGTGCCAGATGAAGGGGCGCGGGTGCTCGTTCCAGTCGGCGACCCAGGCCTCCACTGCACGGATCAGGTCAGCGACGCCGTGATGAGTGCCGCGCCTGAGCCATTTGGTGGTGAGCTCCGCGAACCAGCGCTCCACGAGGTTCATCCAAGAGCTGTAGGTCGGGGTGAAATGAAACGTGAACCGGGGATGACGCCGGAGCCAGCGCTGGATCTCCGGGGTGCGGTGCGTGGCGACGTTGTCCAACACGACATGCACCGCGAGTTCGTCGGGCACGCTGCGGTCGATGAGGGTGAGGAACTGCTTGAACTCCCGGGCACGGTGTCGCGGGGTCATGTCCGCGATCACGTGGCCCGAGGCGACGTCAAGCGCCGCGTAGAGATTGGTGGTGCCGTGACGGACGTAGTCGTGGGTCTGGCGTCGCGGAACGCTCGGCATCATCGGCAGCATCGGGGCGGTGCGGTCGAGTGCCTGGATCTGGGTCTTCTCGTCAACACACAAGACGACCGCTGCCTCCGGTGGGTTGAGATAGAGTCCAGCCACGTCGCGCACCTTGTCGATGAATTGCGGGTCCGGCGACAGCTTGAAGTGCTCCACGAGGTGTGGCTTGAGGCCAAAGGCGCGCCAGATCTTGGAGATCGCCGTCTGCGACATCCCCACCGCGGCGGCCATCGATCTGGTCGACCACTGCGTCGCGTTGTGCGGTTGTTCTTCCAGTGTCTTGACGATCACCGCTTCAATCTGGGCGTCGCTGATCGTGCGCGGTGCACCGGGGCGCGGCTCATCGCTCAGTCCATCGAGCCGCCGCTGCGCAAAGCGTCTGCGCCATTTGCCCGCGGTCACCGGATGGCAACCAAGCGCCGCGGCGATCTCGGTATTCGGGGTCCCTTCTGCCGCAGCGAGCACGATCCGGCAGCGCAGCGCCAACGCCTGAGCCGATGTCGGTCGGCGCGCCCACCGTTCCAGCGTCTCACGCTCATCGTCGCTCAGTACAACCGCCACCGTCGGCCGGCCAAGTCGGGTACTCATGGACACTCCAGCGTCTGCCCCACACGGGCAACACCCCGCTGTACCAACATCATACCCGCTTGTTTATCGCGTTAACAACTCAGGACACTAGCGCGCCGGCGGCTCCACGCCGAGTTGCTCCCACAGCGCCTCGCGGTCGAAGAAGAACCAGCCCTCGGCGATGCGGCCGGCCTCGATGCGCACGATCGCCATGCCCATCACCTCGACGCGCTTACCGGTCGCCTCGACGCCGCGGAACGGCCCCAGGTGGGTGCCGCGCAGCGTCAGCCTGAGGCCGACGCGATCGCCCTCGGCCACGAGGTCGTCGGGAGCCTCGACGAGGTCGGGGAAGGCGCGGCGCACGTTCGTCACCAGTTGGCGCACGCCGCTCGGTCCCGGCGTCTGGCCGGGATGGGCGTGCCGGTTCACGTACCCGGGCGCGAAGATCTCATCGACGAGATCGAGGCGGCCCTCGTTCATCACCTCTTCGAAGAAGCGCCGCACGAGCGCCTTATTCGCCTCTGTGTCGCTCATCAGTGGTCACCTTCCCGCGGGCAGCGTGGCGCAGATCCCCCCTTGCGAGGGGCGTCGCCTAGAGCCTCGTGGCCCCCGGCAGGGCGGACATCTTGCGGTCCAGCGTCAGCACATCCAGGCCGACGCTCGCATAGTCGTCGGCGATGAGACGGTCGAAGAGGCCGGGGCCGCCCGAAGCCTCGAGAGCGTCAAGGACGGGGCGTCCACGCTGAGGAGACACGAGTCCGCTTTGCAGGGTGGCGAGCAGCGCTGCGCGCACGTCATCGCCCGACAGTCTGTAGTGGTGCTGAGTGGTGACGTACGCCTCCCCCACGACCTGGTTGGAGGCGAAGATCTCCGCGCCATCCTCTTCGATCATTGCTCTCAGTTGCTCGACGCAGTGAGCGAACGCGTCGGCAGGCTCGCCCGTGATCAACCGCACCAGGACCGAAGTATCAATCCCGTAGCGACGGGTCATAGGGCTGATTCCGAACCTGATCGAGATCGAACGGCTCGTGGTCGGGGTCTATCAGGTCTCGGAGTGTCCCGAGCCGCGACAGGTCGACCCTCCGGGGGTGGATCGAAAATCCGTCCGGGCCTTCCCTGAGTTCCAGGCGGTCACCCGGCTTGACGCCCAACGCATCGAGCACTCGGGCGGGGAAGGTGACCTGCCGCTTCGACGTCACTCGCACCAACATGGTCTCCTCGTTTCCTTACTATGACATTAGATGAGTAAGGCTATCGGGTCAAGCGATAGAGCATCCGCCCGACCTACACCGGCATCGGACGCAGCGAGGGCGAGACGGCGAGCGGGGCGCCCGTGACCGCCTGGATCTCCTCGGCGCTGTAGCCGGGCGCGTACTCCAGCAGCTCGAAGCCGCGCTCGTTGACGGCGATCACTGCGAGGTCCGTCACCACCAGCGAGGCGGGACGGCCGCCCGTCAGCGGCAGCGTGCAGCCCTCGACGAGCCGCGGGGCGCCCTCGGACGTGGTGTGGAACATCGTCAGCCAGACGCGCTTCGCGCCCTGCGTCAGGTCCATCGCCCCGCCGATGCCGCCGAGGTCGCTGCGCCCGTCGGCGTGCGGCGTCCAGTTCGCGAACGAGCCGTCCGTGGCGACCTCGTAGGCGCCGAGTACGGAGCAGTCGACGCGCCCGCTGCGGATCAGGCCGAAGGCGTCGGCGTGATGCACGATCGCCGCGCCGGGCGGCAGCACGACGTACTGCATCCCCGGCGTCACGACGTCGAGATCCTCGTGCCCTTCGGGGGTGTGCCAGCCGTAGCCGATCAGCCCGTTCTCCGAGGACAGCACGATCCCCGCGTCCGGGTCGACGAAGTCGCAGGCCAGCACCGGGATGCCGACGCCGAGGTTCACGATCCAGTCGCGCTCGAGGCGGCCGGCGAGGACGGCGGCGATCTGCTCGCGGTTGAGCGGCCGCTTCGCCTCGTTGCTCACGAGGCGCCTCCCGCGCCATCTCCAGCGCCGAGGTCCAGCTCGCGCCCGCTGCGCCGCGTGCGCCGCGGCGAGACGATGCGGTCCTCGGGGATGTGCACGAGCCGCGTGACGTAGACGCCGGGCGTGTGCACCTGGTCCGGGTCGAGCGCGCCGAGCGGCAGGATCGGTTCGTCCACCTCGGCGATCGTGCAGCGGCCGGCGGTGGCCATGATCGGATTGAAGTTGCGTGCGGCGCGGCGGAAGAGGAGGTTCCCCGCCTCGTCGGCCTGGTGCGCGCGCACGAAGGCGTAGTCCGCGGTGATGCCGTGCTCGAGGACGTAGCTGCGCCCGTCGAAGGTCCGCTGCTCGCGGCCCTCGGCGTAGACGCTGCCGACGCCGGCCGGGGTGTAGAAGGCGGGGATGCCCGCGCCGCCCGCGCGGATGCGCTCGGCGACCGTCCCCTGCGGGACCAGCTCCGCCTCCGCGCCGCCCTCGCGGAAGACCCGCTCGGCCTCGTTCGGCTGCGAGGGGTGCGGCGCGGCGGTGAAGGAGGCGATCACCTTGCGCACGCGCCCCGCCAGCACGAGGTCTGCGATCGTCACGCGGCCGTCCTCGTCGAGCAGCGGGCGGTTCACGGTCGTCGAGATCATGACGAGGTCCGTCGCGCCCTGCTCCCAGAGCGCCTGCATCAGGTTCCAGGGCACGCCCGCGTGGAAGCCGGCGACGAGGATCGAGGCGCCGTCCGGGATGTCGGCGACGGCTTCCGCGGCCGAGTCGTAGCGCACCGGTCGCGGCACTGCTTCGCTAGCCGATCTCCGCGGCGGCAGCCTCGAGGATCTCCCCGCTGCCTACGAGTTGCGTGAACGCCGACGGCGTGACGCCCTCACCAAGTGCCGCGGCCGCCTCGATCACCTGCTCTTGTCCCGAGGCCGTGACGGCGCCCGCGGTGAGATCGCGGAACTTCACCTGGAGCTCGGGCAGGGTCAGCGGGTTCTCCGGATCACCCTTCGGGTAGTCGACGCGGCGCGAGACGCTGCCGCCGTCGCGCAGCTCGATCACGACCTCGGCCGGCCAGCGCTCCGGGAACACCGCATCGAGGTCGTCCGAGCGGTAGCACTCGACGCGGTCCATCAGCGCAGCGACCTCGGCCGAGGCGATTACCGCGGGCTCGTACTGGCGCGTCCCCGCCGAGCGGTGGAGCACCGCGACCGCCGCGCCGTACGGCATCGAGAACTGCGCATCGACGACGGAGACCGGGCGGCGCTTGTCCTCCTCGGGAGCAGCGATGATGTTCCAGCCCGCCTCGAGCACGCCGACGCGGATGCGCGCGATCTGCTCGGGCGCGATGTCGTGTTCCGCGACCAGGCCGAGCACGGCGTCGATTGGCGCCTGCTTGTAGCGGCAGCAGGCGTGCGCCTTGATGCTCGTGCGGTGAATCGCCAGCGGCGCGACGCCGAGGCCGGCGGTCAGCCGCTGCTCCGCGTCGGCGTCCGAGGGCTTGTCGCTATAGGAGTGCAGGTAGCCGTCCGGGCCGCAGATCGGGTCGCGTGGGCCCTCGAAGCCGGCGGCGGCGAGCCGCGCGGCGATCAGCCCGCCGTGTGCGGCCCAGCCCGGGTGCAGCCGCTTCGTCCACGCGCCATCGACGAGGAACGCCATCGAGCCGGCCGCGAGGCTGAGCGAGATGCCGAGCGCCGAGCGCATCGAGTCGGCATCGAGACCGAGCAGCCGCGAGGCCGCGGCCGCGGCGCCGAAGACGCCGGTGGTGCCGGTCGGGTGGAAGCCGCGGTCGTACTGGCCCTGCACGGTGGCGGCCATGCCGATGCGGGCCATCACCTCGTAGCCCACGACGCTGGCGGCGACCGCTTCCTCGAAGCTCGCGCCCTCCGCCGTCGCGAGCGCCAGCACGGCGGGGAAGACCGCCGAGCCGGGATGCGAGGACGAGGCCTGGTGCGTGTCGTCGCTTTCGAGGGCGTGCGCGCTGACGCCGGCGACGAACGCGGCGTACTCCTCGAGCAGCGAGTGGCCGCCGGGCGCGGGAATGCCGCCACTGCGGCCGGCGGCGTAACGCCGCACGAGGCGCGTCGACTCCGCGGTGAGGCCGCCGAGCGCGTTCGCGGCGTGGTCGAGCAGCAGGTAGCGAACCTGCGCCGCCGCCTCGCCGGCCTCGTCCGCACGGTAGTTCATGGCCCAGTCGAGCAGACCGTCAATCCCGGGGGCGACGGCGGGTGACTCTGCGGAACGAGGCGCGGTCGTGGTCATCGGCGTCTCCGGCTGATCCTCGGCGACGGGGCCGTCTCACGGCCCATGCTCGGCAGCGGGCCGAGCGGCTGTCAACCCTCGATGCGAACGCCCGAGGATAGCGACGGAGGCGCTCCCCCGCCGCGGAGCGCCTCCTCGTAGAGCGCCCGTACGTGTGCGAGCGCGGATCACAGTGTACGCAAATCGGCCCGGCTTCGTGTCAGCCCGGCCGCGAGGGCCCTCAAGGGCTACTCCGCGGGCGGCACGTCGAGGCGCGCGACGACGCCCTCGAGCTCCGGGGACGGCGCCGGGTAGCGCTGCAGCACGCGCGGGTCGTGGCCGGGCACGAGGTGCGCGGGCGAGTCGCCCAGCTCGTGCATCCGGTCGTAGCCGCGCACCAGCGCGCCGACGTCGAAGACGATTGCGAACAGCGCCCCGTCATCGAGCTGGTCGTAGTAGTGCGCGGCGTCCGAGGCGAGCACGACCCAGCCGCGCGCGGTGCGCACGCGAACGACCTGGTTGCCGCCGGTGTGGCCGCCGAGCCGGTGGATGCTCAGCCCGTCGGCGAGCTCCACATCGCCGTCGTGCAGCACGGTGCGCCCGCTGAACACGTCGCGCACGAGGCCGGTGACCTCCTCGACGTTGAAGGAGTGCGCGATGTAGTCGTTCTGCATGTAGCGCCCGCTCGCGAACTGCAGCTCGCTCTCCTGGATGTGCAGGCGCGCGTTCGGGAAGTCGTCGACGGTCCCGATGTGGTCGTAGTGGCAGTGCGTGAGCACGACGTCCTCGACGGTCGCGGCGTCCACGCCGACGAGCGCGAGCGCCTCCGCCGGGCTGCGCAGGCTGGTGCGCCCGCGGCGCTCCGCCTCCTCGGCGGTGAAGCCGGTGTCGATGACGAAGGTGCGCTCCGGGCTGATGGCGGCCCAGACGAAGTAGTCCATCCCGACCTGCTCGCTGCGATCGCCACCGCCGGTGGGGAAGAGATCGCCGCGCCGCACCGGGCGCCACGCGTACTTCGCCGCGTACAGCTCGTACACGCCCGAATCAGAGCCATCGGCCATGGTGCTCTCCCCTTCTCCAGTCAGACTGTCCCCGCTCAGAACCAGCGCGCCTTGTCGACGATGTTCTGCAGCGGCTCGCCGGCCTCGAAGCGGCGGCAGTTCTCGAGGAAGACCTCGAAGCGGCGCTCATCGACGTAGGGGCCGTGGGCCGCGACGTGCGGCGTCAGCAGCACGTTAGGAGCGCTCCACAGCGGATGCTCCGGGGGCAACGGCTCGATCTCGTAGACATCGAGGGCGGCGCCGCCGATCCGGCCCTCGCGCAGCGCCTCGTTGAGATCGTCGAGGCGCACCGTCGGTCCGCGGCCGATGTTCACGAGGTAGGCCGTGTCCTTCATCGCCTCGAAGCGCGCGGCGTTCATCATGCCCTCGGTCTCCGGCGTGTGCGGGACCGTGAGGATCACGAAGTCGGCGTCCGGCAGCAGTTCGTCCAGCGCCTCCGGCGGGTGCAGCTCGGCCAGCCCCTCGCTGAGCTCGCTACGGCGCGCATCGATGCCCACGACGGTCATCCCGAAGCGCGCGAGGACGCGCGCCGTCTCCGCGCCGATCTCGCCGACGCCGATCAGCAGCGCGGTCGACGCCGGGAGGTAGGTCACGCCGCGGCGCGAGGGATCCGGCTCCCACCTGCCCTCGGCCATTCGAGGAATGTAGCGGTGCAGCAGGCGCGAGAAGGCGAGCACGAAGGCTGTGATGTGCACGCTGATGTGATCGCTGTAGACGCCTCGAGGGTTCGTAACGGTGGCCGGGTGCCCGATCAGCGCGTCGTGGTACCAGCCCGCGGGCGGGGCGACCATCGACGAGTGAATCCAGCGCACGCGCGTTGCCGCTGCAAGCGCCTCCTCCGAGATGCGGCTCTCCGCGAAGATCGCGTCCGCCTCCCCGATCACGTCGAGGGCGGACTCGCTGTCCTCGGGCGTGAGCGTGCGGACACCGGGCAGCGCCTCCCCGACGCGGCGCGCCCAGTCCGCCTGACCGCCGCGCAGCGGGGGCCAGAAGAGGATGCTGGCGGTCATGCGCCGGCTCCCGCGATGCGCGTGAGGAAGCCCTCGAGCGCCGCGTTCACGCCCTCTGGAGCCTCGAGGTTCACGCCGTGTCCGGCGCCGTCGAAGACGTGGAGTTCGCTGCCCTCGATCCGGTTCTGCATGTAGCCCATGCCGTTGCGGAACGGCGTGTCGTTCTCGCCGACGAGCAGCAGCACCGGCATGTCGATCGAGGCGATGTTGTCGATCACCAGCGAGTCGTGCTGCGTCAGCATCCCGCGGGCCGCGCGCGCGAGGCCCTCGGCGGAGCTGTGCTCGCTCATATCGACCTCGGAGCCGCCGTCGTGGGTGCTCAGGCCGATCGTCTCCAGCCGCTCGGCGCGCCCGATCCGGTCCTCGTTCCAGGCCTGGCGGGGGACCGGGTTGCGGTAACCGGGGCCGGTGCCCTGCAGGACCAGCGCGCCCGTCCGCTCCGGGTGCGCCACCTGGAAGGCGAGCGACATGTAGCCGCCGAGCGAGTGACCGGCGATCACGGCCTGCTCGATGCCGAGCTCATCGAGGATCGCGCGCATGTCCTCGACGGTCAGTTCGCGGCTGTAGAGCGCGTCGTCGGGCGGGCTGCCGCTCTGGCCGTGGCCGCGCATGTCCCAGCTGATCAGCCGGTAGCGATCGGCGAAGGTCTCGACCTGCGGCTGCCACATCAGGCAGGTCGCCGCGTAGCCGTGGGTGAGCAGGACGGGCAGCGTGTCCGCGTCCTTCGGCCCGTGGTCCTCGTAGTAGATCGCGACTCCGTCGCGGTCGATCGTGGGCATGGCTGTCACCTCCGCGCGCAGGCATGAGCGGCAGGCGGCGCGCCTGCCGCGGGCGGGCAGCTTATCATCGCCCGCGACGCCGTCCCGACCCGGGACGACAGCCACGGCAGGCACGGCGCGAACGGAGCGAGGCGATGACGGCTGGCGGTCCCCTCGAGGGAATCCGGGTGCTGGAGTTCTCCCAGCTCGTCGCCGGGCCCTTCTCCGGCTGCGTGCTCTCCGACCTCGGCGCGGAGGTGATCAAGGTCGAGCGGCCGCCCGGCGGCGACCCGCACCGCAACTTCGGCGCGGTGATCCCCAACGAGGGCAAGCGCTTCCAGGCGGTCAACCGCGGCAAGCGCAGCATCCTCGTCGACCTCCAGACCGAGGCCGGGCGCGAGCTGATCCATCGCATCCTGCCGTCATTCGACGTGCTCACGATCAACTTCCGGCAGCGCGTCCTCGAACGGCTCGCGATCGACTATGAGACGCTCTCGGTGCTGCATCCGGGGCTCGTCTACTGCCGCATCTCCGCCTTCGGATCGCGCGGTCCGCTCGCCGATCGCGCGGGCACCGACGCGACGATGTCCGCCTACTCCGGCCTCACCGTCGGCGACGGCAAGGTCGACGAGGCCGGTGGACCCGAGCACATCTCGTCCGGACCGGTCTCCGACTACACCTCCGGCCTGGCGGCGGTAATCGGCATCTGCTCGGCGCTCTACCGGCGCGGCATCACGGGTCGCGGCCAGCTGGTGGAGACCTCGCTGCTGCGCGCGGCGATGGCGATCCAGGACAGCTACATCATGCGCGAGCCCCTCAGCGACGCGTCGACGATCGCGCCGATGATGGCGAAGATCGAGGAGCTGCGCGCCGCCGGGGCGTCCTACCGCGAGCTACTTGACGCGCGCCACGCGCTGCGCGCCCGGCGCTGGGCGTTCCGCATCTACTACGGCGGTTTCGAGGCCAGCGACGGCGTGATGGCGGTCGGCGCGCTCACGCCGCAGACGCGCGCGGGCGCCCGGCGCGTGCTCGGCATCGGGGACGACGCGAGCGACACGCCGGGCTTCGACAGCGGCGATCCGGCGAACATCGCGCACGCGACGGTGCTGCTTGAGCGGATCCGCGCGCTGATCCGCACTCGCCCCGTGGCCGAGTGGATCGAGGCATTCGAGGCAGAAGGGGTGCCCGTCGCCCCCGTGCACTTTCCGGAGGACCTCGCCGACGACCCGCAGGTCAACGCCGCCGGCATCATGACCGACCTCGAACATCCGCTGACCGGCCCACAGCGCGTGGTCGGACCGATCGTCGAACTCTCCGAAACACCGACGGCCGTGCGCGGCCCCGCTCCCCTGCTCGGCGCGGACACCGAGGCGGTGCTGCGCGAGGCCGGCTGCTCCGACGCCGACCTCGACGCCTACCGCGCAGCAGGGGCGATCCCATAGCATCGTCGCGATGAGGGACGACGAAGGGGCGCCCATGCTTCCACTCGACGGCTTCCGCGCCTGGCTGATCGCCGATACGCCCGCCGCCGGCTTCGCCGGCCGGCTGCTGCTCGAGCTCGGCGCGAGCGTCGAGTTGCTTGAGCCGCCGGTGGGCAGCCCGCTGCGCGCCTGCCCACCTTTCCTCGGCGGCGGGAGCAGCGGCGAGAGCGCGCTCTTCCGCTACCTCGCCGAGGGCATGAGCACGCGCGAGCTCCCCACCCGTCCCGACGCCGGGCAGGTCGCCAACGTCGAGATCATCGTCCACGAGCGCGCCTCGCTGCCCTTCGGCTGGAACCCGATCGTCGAGGCTGCCCCGCTGCCCGAGCGCGGGCGCGTCGTGGTCGCCTGCACGCCGTACGGGGGCAGCGGCCCGAAGAGCGACTGGCAGGGCACGGAGCTGACCCTGTTCCAGGGCGGCGGCGAAGGCTTCCTCCAGCCGTCCGGCCTCGGCTACGAGGAGTTCCCGGATCGCCCGCCGATCGGCGTCGGCCGTTATGTCGGGAGTTACCAGGCCGGCACGAACGCCGCCTTCGCCGCGCTGGCCGGCCTCCGTTCCTCGCGTGCCTCCGGCCGCACCGAGCGTGTCGACCTCTCGGTGCAGGACTCGCAGCTGTCGCTCAACTACCTCTCGGTCAGCCGCTACGTCGACGGCCACTTCGAGCGCCGCTCGAACCGCAGTTTCAGCTACGGCGGCATCGTTCGCTGCGCCGACGGCTACGTCGAGATCGTGCCGCTCGAGCAGCACCACTGGGTCGCCCTGCGCGAGCTGATGGGCGACCCGGAGTGGGCGCAGGCGCCGGAGCTCGATGACACCGTCGAGCGCGGGCGGCGCGGCCCCTTCATCAACGAGCACCTCCGCGCCTGGGCCGCCAAGCGCAGCATCGAGGAGGTCGTCGCGCGCGCCGCGGAGACGGGCCTCCCCTGCGGCCCCTACCTCGCTCCGAAGCAGTTGCCCGAGGACCAGCAGTTCCAGGCACGCGGCTTCTTCCGCGAAGCCGCTGACGGCCAGCTCGCACCCGGTGCCGCCTGGCAGCTCGAACACGCGTCCGGGGCGGAGAGTGGATCTGCGTCAGCGCCGTCCGCCGCGCCGGCCTCCGGGGGCGCGAAGCCGCTCGCGGGCGTCCGCGTCGCCGACTTCACGAACATGGCCGCGGGACCCTACGCCACGCTGATGCTCGCCCTGCTCGGCGCGGACGTGATCAAGATCGAGTCGCAGGCGCGGCTCGACATCGGGCGGCGTCCGCACCCGCTCTACGGACGCTTCGACATCCCGAACTTCGATCACCTCTCGGGTCACAAGCGCTCGATCACGCTCAACCTCAAGGACGAGCGCGCCGTGCAGCTCGCGCGCGAGCTGGTCGCCACCAGCGACGTGGCGATCGAGAACTTCCGGCCCGGCGTGATGGGACGGCTCGGCCTTGGCTGGGAGCAGTTGCGCGAGGTGAACCCGCGCCTCGTGATGGTCTCGCTCTCCGCCTACGGGCAGCACGGCCCGGACAGCCATCGCCCCGGCTACGCGCCGATCTTCGCCGCCGAGGGTGGCCTCGGCGACATGACCGGCTACCCCGACGGAGCGCCCGGCGAGATCCGCAACCAGATGGACCACGAGGCCGGCCTGATCGCCGCGCTGCTCTCCCTCGCCATGCTCGAACAGCGCGAGCGCGGCGGCGCGGGCGCCTTCGCCGACCTCGCGGCGCGCGAGGTGGCCGCCATGCTCGTCGGCGAGTCGATCGTGCAGACGCTCGCCGACGGCGACGCGCCGCGTCTCGGCTCGGGCCACGAGCAGTGGGCCCCGCACGGGATCTACCCCGCGAGCGGCGAGGACGCATGGATCGCCATCGCCATCCGCTCGGACGAGGAGTGGCTGCGCTTCGTCGAGCTGAGCGGCCACCAGTCGCTCGACCGCCCGCAGTACGTCGCCGCGGCGGGTCGTCGCGCCAACCGCGCGGCGATCGACCTCACGCTGCGCCATTGGACGGCCAACCAGCACGCGCACGAACTCGCCGCGCGGCTCCAGGCCGCGGGCATCGCCGCCGAGGTGTCGTTGACCGGCGAGCAGCTCGTCGCCGACGCGCACCTGCGCGACCGCGGTGCGATCGTCGACCTCGAACACCCGACCTATGGCGAGCGCGCCACCGTCGGCGCGCCCTGGCTCTTCGAGACCGCCTCGAGCGTGCGCTACGACACGTGGTCCCCGGACCTCGGCGAGCACAACGAGGAGGTGATCTGCGGCATCCTCGGCCACAGCCGCGAGGACCTCGAGCGCTGGATCGCCGAGCAGGCCGTCTACTGATGGACCTGCCGACGCTCGACTTGCCGATCGGCGGCCTGCGCGTCGTCGAGTTGAGCGAGCGCGGCGCCGCCGCCTACGCCGGCAAGCTGCTGCGCCGCCTCGGCGCGGACCTCGTGAAGATCGAAACGCCCGAGGGCGACCCGCTGCGCCGCAACGGCTCGCGCCGCCACGAGGCAGACGGCCGCACAACCACCGCCGCCTTCGACTTCTTCAACGAGGGCAAGACCGGCGAGGTCACCGACGACCCCGCGCGGCTGCGCGAACTGGTCGCGGACGCCGACGCCTTCATCCTCGACCTCGAACCGCGACGCTACGGGGCGTGGGGCCTTGATGCTGATGGCCTGGCCAGCCTCGGCTGCGGCGTCGTCTGCGCGATCACGCCGTTCGGACTGAGCGGCCCCTACCGCGACTACCGCGGGCCCGAGCTGGTCACCTCGGCCTTCGGAGGCTCCAGCGTCGGCATCGGTGCGCCCGGACGGCCGCCGCTGCGCATGCCGCTCTCCCAGACCGCGATCCAGGCCGGCCTCGTCGCCGCGATCGCCGCACTGGGCTCCTCGTACGAGGGCGACGCCTACGAGGGCGACGACCGCGCGGACGGCGAGGACGCGCGCGTCGTCGACATCGCCGAGAGCGACGTCTGGGCGACGGTGCACACAGGCACGACGGTGGTCAGCTACCTCTTCTCGAACCGGCTGCGCAGCCGCCAGGGCCGCCGCGTGCTCGGCCAGCCCTACCCGCACCAGCTCTTCCGCTGCTCCGACGGCTGGATCGCAATCCAGGCCTCGGAGCGCCACCAGCACGAGCTGTTCATCGAGATGGTCGGCTCACCCGAGTGGGCCGCCGAGCGGCGCTTCGGCAGCCGCCTCGACATGAACGACCGCCACGCCGACGAGGTCGACGCGCAGCTCGCCCCCTGGTTCGAGGCGCGCACGCGCCAGCAGGTCTTCGAGGAGTGCCGCGCCCGCAACATCCCCGCCGCCCCCGTCCGCACGGTCGCCGACGTCCGCGACGACGCGGACCTGCGCGACTCGGACGCCTTCGAGAGCTTCGAGGGCGCCTCGGGCGTCGAGCTGACCCTGCCGGCGCCGCCCTACCGCTTCGCCGATGCCGACCTCGCGCCGCCGGGCCCGGTTCCGCCGCCTCCGGTCTCGCGGCCTCAGGAGGGGCGCTGATGCTGCTCCAGGGCGTGCGCGTGCTCGATTTCGGCTGGGTCTGGGCCGGGGCCGTCCCCGGCCAGATGCTCGCCTTCCTCGGCGCCGAGGTGATCAAGGTGGAGACGCGCAAGCGCCTCGACTACATGCGCCAGGGCCGTGCGATCGTGAAGGACGCGCCCGACACCGAGCAGCAGCCGATGTTCCACAACATCAACCGCGGCAAGCTCAGCCTCAGCATCGACTTCACCACCGACGCCGGCCGCGACCTGCTGCTCGACCTCGCCTCGCACTGCGACGTGGCGATCGAGAACTTCGCGCCCGGCGTGCTCGATCGCTACGGCCTGGGCTACGAGGCGCTGCGCGAGCGCCGGCCCGACCTCGTGATGCTCTCGATGTCCGGCGGCGGCCAGCAGGGCCCGCTGCGCGAGCTCCGCAGCTACGCCTCGACGATCGCCGCGTTCAGCGGGCTCGACTCGCTCTGCGGCTATCCCGGCGAGGAGCCGCTGGGGGTGCAGCAGTCCTACCCGGACCCCAACGCCAGCCTGCACGGCGCCGTCGCCGTCCTGGCCGCGCTGATCCGCCGCAAGCGCAGCGGCCGAGGCGACCACATCGACCTCTCGCAGCTGGCGGCCGGTCTCCAGACTTCCGCCGAGGCGATGGCCTGGCTCGATCTCTTCGGCGAGGCGCCCGGCCCGCTCGGCAACCTGCCGCCCAACGACGAGCCGCTGCACGACTGCTTCCGCTGCGCCGGCGAGGACGAGTGGATCGCCGTCGCCGCCGAGGACGAGGCGCAGCTCGCCGCCGTCGCCGCGCTCACCGGCGCACCCTCGGGCGATGCGGCCGCAGTGCGGGACGCCCTCGAACGCTGGTGCGCCGAGCGCGACCCGCGAGGCGCGATGGACGCGCTGCAGGCCGCGGGCGTGCCCGCTGGCGCAGTCACCACCGCCAAGGACCGCTTCGAGGACCCCCACTACCGGGCGCGCGGCACCTACGTGGAGACGGAGCACCCCGCGATCGGCTGGGAGCTGGTCTACCGCGCCCCCTGGATCTGGCCCGACGAGATCCCGCTCGCCAACGACCGCGCCCCGCTGATGGGCGAGCACAACGAGTACGTCGTCTGCGAACTGCTCGGCCGCCCCCGCGAGGACCTCGAGCGCCTCACCGAGCAGCAGGTGCTGTACTGACGGGCACCCTCCGGCCCCCTCGCCCCTTGCGGGAGAGAGGGCGGGGGTGAGGGGTCCGCCGCGCGCCAGCGCGGCCATCAAGGTCGGTCCGGCGCCGTCCTCGGGCGTGGTCGAAGGAGGCAGGGCGATGTCGCTGAGACTGGTGAACTGGAATGTCCAGTGGGCTACGCCCCGATCATCGCGTACCCCTGAGATCCTGCGCCGGATTGACCACCACAGCGCCGAGGTCGTCTGTCTCACCGAGACCCACTCAGGGCTGCTCTCCCGCGAGGGCTACGCGATCTGCTCGCAGGCCGACTCCGGCTACGGGATCAGGGAAGGCCGGCGCAAGGTCGTGCTCTGGTCGATGCAGCCCTGGGAGCGCGTCGATGACCTCGGAGCCGACTCCCTGCCGCCCGGGCGGTTCGTGTCCGGCGTCACCCGGACATCGCTCGGCGAGCTCACCGTCGTGGGGGTCTGCATTCCCTGGTTCGGGTCGCGGACCGAGGCGCGGCGCGCGGAACGCAAGCAGCGCTGGGAGGACCACGAGCGGTACCTGGACGGTCTCGCGCACGTGCTCGGACGCGTGTCCGCGCAGCAACTGATCGTGATGGGGGACTTCAATCAGATCATCGGGCCGGGCAGCCGCGCGGGCCGTGAACGGCAGTTGGCGCTGCAGAGAGCCTTCCCGGCGAGCATGACCATCGCCACCTCGGCGCTTGCCTACGAAGGACGCAAAAGCATCGACCACATCGCACTGAGTGAGGATTTGGCGGTTGAGTCCGTGGATGTGATCAGCAACGTCGACGACGGGCGAAAGCTGTCGGACCACTTCGGAGTCGTCGCCGACCTGTCTGCCCGCATCGCGCCTTGACACGTACCGGGCGGCGACAGACGCTCAGCACGTCGCGCACCGCTCGTCCGGAGTGCGCGACGACAGACCCGAGCACCAACCGCGAAGGGCGGCGACGATGACCGCGACCGACTTCAACGCAGCCCCCGGCGTGCCCTCCGGCCTCGACCTGCCCGAGGGCCGTATCACCCCCGAGGCGCTCGACGACCTGCGCCGCATCACCGGCCTCCAGATGCGCCCCGAGCGCTACATCCGCGAGGCGACGATCGACACGCTCAACAACTTCTGCAACGGCATCGGCGACCTCAACCCGCTGCACCGCGACGAGGAGTACGCGAAGTGGACCCGCTACGGCGGCCTGCTCGCGCCCGGCTGCTTCCTCTACGCGCGCACCTGGCCCGGCCGCACCCGCTTCGGCCTGCCCGGCGTGCACGGCTTCCACGCCGGCAACGACTTCCGCTTCGAGCGCGAGATCCGCATCGGCGACCGCATCGACAGCGTCGAGCGCATGCTCGGCTTCGACGAGAAGGAGAGCCGCTTCTCCGGCAAGCTCGTGATCATCCACGTCGAAACCACCTTCACCAACCAGCGAGGCGAGCTGATCGCCACGGTGCGCGGCTGGAACACCCGCCACGAGCGCGCCGCCGCCCGCGAGCGCGGCAAGGAGTCGAGCGAGGAGTCCGTCACCGCCGGCGGGCGCGCCTACGACTACGCCCCCGAGGAGCTGTACGAGATCGAGCAGGCGCAATACAGCGAGGACGAGCGCATCCGCGGTGGCGACACCCGCTACTGGGAGGACGTCAAGGTCGGCGACCAGCTCGACGCGATCGCGCGCGGGCCGCTCACCACCTCGGACGTCACGGCCTGGCTGGTCGGCACCGGCCGCGGGCGGGCGCACGGGGCAGCGCTCAAGGAAGCGCGCCGCCACCCGGGCCACTACTTCCGCAACCCCGACGCCGGTCAGGGCCTCGAGTACACGGGCATGGGCCACCAGCTACGCGAGGTCGCGGCGCAGGTCGGCGTCCCCGGCGCCTACGACTTCGGCCCGCAGCGCATCTCCTGGGCGGGCACGCTGATCGAGAACTGGATGGGCGACGACGGCTTCCTGAAGCGCCTGCGCGGCGAGCTGCGCGGCTTCAACCTGATGGGCGACACCACCTGGCTGCGCGGCACGGTGACGCGCACCTACCTCGAGGCCGGCGAAGCCCTCGTAGACATCGAGATCCGCGGCGAGAACCAGCGCGGCCGCCCCACCCTCCCCGGCCTCGCGACCGTGCGCCTGCCCTCGAAGCGCGTGCCGGAGGTGTTGTAGGGGGGGCTGCGCTTCCTACGTGATGTGTGTTAGAACCAGCCTCGGCTCAATGCATCGTCTTCGTTCTCTTCGTCATCGCCCAACAGCCGCCGCACATGGGATAGGAACCGCTCGAACGGAGCTGCGGCAAAGGGGTGCTGCCTCAAGTGGCGCTCGAACACCTCGCGGTACTTGCTTCGGTCGGCACTCGTGGAAAAGTGGCTCCGCACATTCGCCGGTAAGCGTTTCGCTCTCCGCAGCACAATCACTTCTTCAATCGATGTCACAGCAGTACTAATCGGCGTCATATCCAACCACTCGCATAGCAAGAAGTACTGCGAATTCGGTAGCGCGAGTTTCAGATCGAATGCGGTCGCAGCCGCCTCCTGGAACATCGTCTTGTCGAGATTGGTCTTAATCTCGGCAGCCAGGTAGGCGAGATGCGTGCTTTCCTCGCGAGATTCGCTGAAGTCCTCCTTGTGAGACGCCTTAAGAAACAATGGACGCGCCAGTGCAAAGTCATGGTTCTTCGACCGCACCGCCATACCGCCGCCAGCGATCGCGTTCCGGAGGTCTGAGTCGAAACGGAGCTGTGAGAAGGCATTTGTCGGCCCGAGGACTAGGTCACGCCCAGAAAGCCGATCACCTAAGACGCGCCCGACCAGCCACGGGAGAAACTCTTCCAAGACTGTGTTGTCAAGCTTAAGCTGCCCCTTCTGACGGTACAAGAAGTCCTCGCTGCTATCAAAGACAAGATCGAGCTCGATCGATGTCTTGTAGCGATCGAGCAACGCCACCAGGCGTTCAACGAGGTGATCGCCAGTTTCCTCGGTATTCTTCAGATCGGCGACCCACTCTTCGTACTTTGCGATCGCGACGCGCACCCGCGGCTCATCGGGCTTTGGAAGCTTTCTGTTCCTTACCAGCGCTCTAAGCTTATCGCCATGTGGGGTCGGGTAGTCCATAGTCAGGTGGTCGCGTTCAACAGTGCAGATCGGCCCAGTATTGGGGATGGCGAGACTATATCAAGACGGGCCATTGCATCCTCAAGTCCCAAGCGCTCTCTTGGAGGAGCAAGCGGGCGAGCTGCCGAGAGTGCTTGCCCTGCGACATGCCGCGCCACCATCAGTGACGATTCTTCATCGGGAACCTCGCCCGTCGGACGGAGGTGAAGGATGTCCTCATAGATGTCGATCCCGTAGCGGTTGCGGAACACACGCTCCTGACGTCGCTCAATCATCATGCCGACACTCCGCACCGCGAGTTCAGTCACCAATTCCCCGTTGAAGAACCGGACACCACGGACCGAAGACTCGCGTCCGAGCACAAGGATCAACCGACTGCCTGATCTCGCGACACGGATCATCTCCCGAAGCGTCAACACCATGTCCAATGAATACTGAATGACCGTGAGGAATCGGTTGCCTCGGTTCTGACGGTTCGATCCGATCTCTGAACGGGCAATGGCCAGCACGTTCCACTTCAGGGCCTCGATCGAACGCCGGAAGTTTTGGTGGTAGTTATGGACGTTGATGTAAGGCGGTGAAGTAAGCACTATATCGATCGAGTCGGCCTCAATGGGCAGCGCTCTTGCATCCGCATGATGGACGGACACCGGCCGAGCGGACTCGGGAAGGCTACGGACGAGCTGATCTAAGCGGAGCCAAGCCTTGCGGACAGTGCCCGGGTCGAGATGCTTCTGATAAAAGTCGCACAGCACCACCAGTGCTGCCGAGAGTGCCCGCTCGGCGCCAGCGTGAGACTCACGCCACAACCCGACGAGCCTGGCCTCGAGTGCTCTGCGATCCACGGATCCGCGGTTCCTGTCGAAGAACAACGGCGCGTTGGCCGGGCCGATCACATCGTGGAGTCGGTCACGTAACCCATTGAGCACAGCCGCCCGGTTGGCTGCATCGAAGTTGATGGTCTCATACACCCGAGCGAGCACCACCGCAGCAGGATTGATGTCGCCGCCACAGGCTCCAAGTCCCAGCCGCCCCGCCTCGACTAGCGTGGTACCGCTGCCGACAAACGGGTCCAATACCACGCCGCCATGCGGGGCATAGGTGGCCAAGAGTTCCTCGACGAGTTGCGGCGAGAACTGCCCGGTCCAAGGCAAGGGGTTGGTGCGTACCTGCTCAGCGATGTCGAGGCTGCGTTGAGGTATCGATTCCCGATCTAGGGGCGTGGCAGCGAATGTCTCGCGTGGGCGCATCAGGGCCAAACATAGCAGGCTATGGATTCGACTGGAGCTACGCTGCCGAGTGTCATTCGCGCTCCCGACTCGCCCATTCGGCGTTTGGTGGACGCTATAAGATCACCCGCGAAGCGTCAACTGCATGGTTCTCGCCAACCCCTCGGCGCGATGCAGCATCCACCGGCAGGCGACAGTAGTGCGAGTGTAGACGCTACGCGCCGACACCCAGCTCCACCCTTGCGCCCCCAGCCCTCGCCACAGGCGGGGTGCTAGCATCCCCGCGCGACCGAGGGGGACTGCCATGCCGCGCGAGGCCAGGACGCTCGACCAGGCGAACTACGCCGAGATGCTCATCGAGAAGCGCGAGGACGGGGTGGCGCTGATCACGCTCAACCGGCCGGAGCGGCACAACGCCTCGACGGCCGTCATGCATGCCGAGTTCGCGCAGTTGCCGGGGGATATCCAGGCCGACGCGGATGTAAAGGCAGCCGTCATCACAGGGGCGGGGCGCTCGTTCTGCTCCGGCGCCGATGTGCAGCAGCGCCTCGGCGGCGGAGGCGAGGGGATGAGCGCGCTCGATGTGCTCGGCGAGCCGCGCGAGATCGTCGAGGGCTTCCTCAACAACGACAAGCCGGTCGTCACCGCCGTCAAGGGCTACGCGCTCGGCTTCGGCTGCACCACGGCGCTGCTCGGCGACATCGTGATCGCCGGGCGCAGCGCCGTCTTCGCCGACCCCCACGTCACGGTCGGCCTCACCGCCGGCGACGGCGGCGCGCTGCTCTGGCCGCTGCTCGCCGGGCCGCAGAACGCCAAGTACTACCTGATGACCGGCGAACGCCTCGACGCCGAGACGGCCGAGCGGATCGGCCTCGTGTTCAAGGTCGTCGACGACGACGATCTGCTCGACGAGGCGCTCGCGATCGCCTCGAAGCTGGCGGCGGGAGCGCCCTACGCCGTGCGCTCGACGAAGCGCTCGATCAACCGAGTGCTGCTCGCGATGGCGAACGACGTGACGCACTACTCGCTGGCCGCCGAGGGCATGTCGATGATGACCGCCGACCACAAGGAGGCCGTCAGCGCCTTCATCGAGAAGCGCCCGCCCCGCTTCACCAACAGCTAGCCTGCCGCGCGGGATCCGGAAGGCCCTCACCCCAACCCTCTCCCTCGGGGAGAGAGGGGGACGGACTCGGTGATGCGCCGGCCGGCCGAGGAGGCAACGGGAGCCACGAGGGCGGGCGCTTGTCGTCTGTGGGGGAACTGCGCCCCCCCACACCCCCATCTCGGAGGAGCGTGCGCTGCGCGCCGCTCGGCCCACCCACCCGCCCTCGGACTTTCTTTCTGTGGGGGCTCCGCCCCCACGCCCCCGCCGGATCAGCGTCTGCGGCGTGGCCTTCGCCAGCGCTCGCCCTCACCCCCACCCTCTCCTCGGGGAGAGGGGGCGGAACGGGTGACTGGCCCGTCAGCATGGGCCCTCTTCTGCGACGCGGTGTAGCATCCCCGCGAACGGCGAGAGGAGGGCGATATGGCCGGCGAGACGATCGAGGTGCTCAACCCGCGCGGGCGGCTGCACCAGGCCGTCATCCCCCTCGCGCCTAGGCCCGCCAGCCTCGACGGGCTGCGGCCCGGCATCCTGGAGAATCGCAAGGCGAACGCCAAACTGCTGCTCGAACGGCTCGTCGAGGGCCTCCGCGAGCGGCACGAGCTCGGCCCGACGGCGATGCGCTCCAAGAACGCCTCGGCGCCGGCGCCCGGCTCGGTGATCGACGCGTTCGCGAACGAGGCCGACTTCGTGCTCGTCGGGAGTTGCGACTGAGGCAGCTGCACGACGTGGAGTGTCCACGCCTCGATTGCCCTCGAAGCCCGCGGAGTCCCGACCGTCACGATCGGCACCGACGCCTTCACCGGCCTGATTGAGTACGAGGCCGAACGGCGCGGCCTGCCCTCGCTACCTTATGTCACCGTGCCGCACCCGCTCGGCGGCATCCCGCCCTCGGCCGTCGACGGCCTCGCCACGCCCGCGATGCCCGAGGTCGAGCGGCTGCTGACGGCGACCAACGGCGACAGCGCAACCAACGAGGGCGCCGCGCCTGCCGTCCTCCCCGCCCGCGGCGAGCCCGCCGAGCGGCTCGCGCTGCCCTCGGAGCCGCGCGCGTTGCACGAGGCGGTGATTGCCCGCGGCTGGTCGGACGGCCTGCCGATCATCCCGCCGACTCCGGCGCTGGTGGAGGCGCTGATCGCCTGCGGCGACCGCGACGCCCTCGACGTGCTCGGCGTGCTGCCGCCCGGTCATGGCCTCGTGACCGTCGAGGGCGTGGCCGCCAACGCGGCGATGGCCGGCTGCGAGCCGCGCGTCTTCCCCGTCGTGCTGGCAGCCGTACAGGCGATCCTCGAGGAGGCGCACAACGTCGCCGGACTGAACGCGACGACGCACCCGGTGGCCGAGACGATCGTCGTGAGCGGGCCGATCGCGGACGAGCTCGGCATCCACTCTGGCAGCGGCTGCTTCGGGCCGGCCTTCCCCGCGAACGCCTCGATCGGCCGCGCGATCCGGCTCGTGCTGCTCAACATCGGCGGCGCGCAGCCGGGCCGCGGCGACAGCGCGACGCAGGGCACGCCGGCCAAGTTCGCCTCCTGCTTCGCCGAGAACGCCGAGGCGAATCCGTGGGCGCCGTTCCACGTCGCGCGCGGCCTCGAGGCGGACGTGAGCGCGGTCACGGTCTTCGGCAGCGAGGGCCCGCACAACATCCGCGACGGCGACAGCAACACCGGCGAGGGCCTGCTGCGCACCATCGCCGGGGCGATGAGCCAGCCGGGCAGCAACAACATCCTCAATCGCGGCAACCCGCTGCTCGCGCTCTGCCCGGAGCACGCGGCGCTCCTCGCAGGCGACGGTTGGACGCGCGAGCGCATCCAGGCGTGGCTGTTCGAGCACGCGCGCTACCCCGCCGGGCGTCTCTCGCCGGAGATGCGGCGCGCCATCGCCGTGCGCAGGGTGCCGGAGGGCGACGTGCCCGAGGACGCGCAGGAGCGCTTCGACGACGACGTGATGCTGCCGATCGCCGAGGAACCCGAGGGCATCCAGATCGTGGTCGCGGGCGGCGCGGGGAAGCACTCGGCGTGGTTCCCCTCCTGGGGCCGCCTCAGCCGACCCGTCAGCGTGCCGATCGCCGCGCGGCGCTGACGGCGGGCGCCTGGAGGAGTCTGTGGAGTACCGCAAGCTCGGCCGCTCCGGCCTCAAGGTCTCGATCGTCGGGCTGGGCTGCAACGACTTCGGCGGGCGCTGGGACCTCGCACACTCGCGCGAGGTGATCGCGCACGCGCTCGACGCCGGCGTGAACCTCTTCGACACCTCGGACGTCTATCCCTCGCCCGCGGGCGGCGAGGGGCCGCCCGGGCGCTCCGAGGAGTACGTCGGCGAGGCGCTGCGCGGCCGCCGCCACGAGGCGATCATCGCCACCAAGTTCTCGCGCCCCACGGGCGAGGGTGCGGCCCTCTATCGCGCGAGCGTCCTCGAGCGCGCGGGCCACGAGGCGCCAGCGACGAGCGTCGCCCCGCGGTTGCTGCGCCAGGGCGCCTCGCGGCGGCACATCATCCACGCCGTCGAGGGCTCGTTGCGGCGGCTCGCCACGGACTACATCGACCTCTACCAGCTGCACGGGCCGGACCCGACGACGCCGCTCGACGAGACCCTGCGCGCCCTCGACGAGCTCGTGCGCGACGGCAAGGTGCGCTACGTCGGCTGCTCGAACTTCGAGGGCTGGCGCGTCGCCGAGGCGGCCGGCATCGCCGACGCCGCGAACCTCACGCCGTTCATCTCGACGCAGGCCGAGTACCACATGCTCGACCGCCGCATCGAGGCGGACCTCGTGCCCGCCTGCCTCGCGGCGGCCGTGAGCGTGCTGCCCTACTTCCCGCTCGCGAGCGGCTTCCTCACGGGCAAGTACCGCCGCGGCGAGGCCGCGCCCGAGGGCACGCGCTTCGAGATGTCGCCGCACCTGCCGAGCCGCTTCGTCTCCGACGCCGCCTGGGACCGGCTCGAACGCCTCGAGGCGTTCGCGAGCGCGCGCGGCCACACGCTGGTCGATCTGGCGATCGGCTGGCTCGCCTCGCAGCCACACATCGGCAGCATCATCGCCGGCGCGAGCCGGGGCGAGCAGATCGAGCAGAACGTCGCCGCCTCGGACTGGCGCCTCGACGCCGCCGAGCTGGCGGAGATCGACGAGATCACGCTGCGCTGAGGCTGCTACGAGGGCAGCGTCTGCGCGTTCGGGGTCATGAAGTCGGCGTGGGGGCCGGGCCGCATGCCGGCCTCGTGCAGCGCGGCTCGCAGCTGCTCGAAGCCCTCCTCGCCCGACACGTCGAGGTGAAACGTGATCAGCACCAGGCCGATCGGCAGCTTGTCGCCGGTCAGCTTGTGGTCCACCTGGATCACGTTGGCGCCCGCTCCCGCGATGACGGCGCTGATGCGCGCGAGCTCGCCGGGCGCGTGGGCGGCGGCGAACGTGAGCAGGCGACGGCGGCCCGCGCCCGTCAGACCCCGCTCGACGATGCGGCCGAGCAGGTTGATGTCGACGTTCCCGCCGGACAGCACCACGGCGACCGGCCCGCTCGCCTCGACGGCGCCCGAGAGCAGCGCGGCGATGCCGAGCGCCCCCGCACCCTCGACGACGAAGTTGGTGCGCTCGATCAGCAGCACCATCGCGTGCTCGATCTCCGCCTCCGGGACCGTCACGACCTCGTCGGCGTAGCGGCGGATCAGGTCGAACGTCAGCGCCGAGGGCCCGGCGACCGCCGCGCCGTCGGCGAGCGTCTGCACGAGCGGCACGGCCAGCGGCGACCCCGCATCGAGCGAGGCGGCGATGCCGGGCATCGCCTGCGCCTGCGCGCCGATCACGCGCACCTCGGGCCGCAGCGACTTGATCGCGAGCGCAACGCCGGCGAGCAGCCCGCCGCCGCCCGCCGGCACGATCACCGTCTCCGCCTCGGGCGCCTGCTCGAGCAGCTCGAGGCCGAGTGTGGCCTGCCCGGCGACCACCGCCGGGTTGTCGAAGGGCGGCACGAACAGCAGGTCGAGCTCGGCGGCGAGCTCGCGGGCCCGCGCGATGCAGGCCTCGATCGAGCCGTCGAGCAGCACCACCTCGGCACCGTAGCCGCGCGTCGCGGCCTGCTTGGCGAGGGGCGCGTTGACCGGCATCACGACGGTCGCCGGCAAGCCTCGCTGCGCCGCGGCGAGCGCGACGCCCTGCGCATGATTGCCGGCGCTCGCCGCGATCACGCCTCGGGGCTGGGTCTCGAGGGAGGCGAGCATGTTCGAGGCGCCCCGGAACTTGAAGGAGCCGCCGCGCTGCAGTTGCTCGCACTTGAGCAGCACCGGCACGCCGGCCATCCCGGACAGCGAGACGCTCGGCCATAGCGGCGTGACGCGCACCGTCCCCGCGATGCGCTCCCGCGCCGCGTACACGTCCTCGATCGTCACCGCCGGAGGGCTCCCGCTCATGCATCCATGTTCGCATGGGCGAGGCGTGGGGACAGGGCGGTGTGGGGCGGGGGCGGTGATAGGAGGCGTAGCGGATTACCAGCGCCTCGGCTGGTAGCCGTGCCTGATGAGGTGGGGGTAGCTCCAATACTCCGTGTCGCCCCAACATACGGCGGCTCCCGCGTCGGTCAGGACGCAGGTGCGGTTGAGACCGACACTGATTTCCAGTGCCCGGGACCCATCGCTGAACCAGACGGAACTGGGGTTCGCAAGCGCCGAGTCGCCCACGTCCAAGCAAGTGACCTGGCCGGTGTCCGTGAGTACACAGACCTCGTAGCCGCTGGTGCCGACAGCCACATAGCGGCCGGCCGGTGCACCCGGAAGTTGCGCGGAGGGATCACCCCAGCAAACCACCTCGCCCGTGGCGTCTATCGCGCACGTGTGATGGTCGCCCGCGTCAATCGCTGCCCACGGGCCGGAAGGAGGATCGAGTCGGCCGTCCCGACTCCGTTCTCCCCAACACACGGCCTCCCCGTCGGCTCTGAGCGCGCAAGCGTCACCGGTCCGGGCCACGCTGATCGCGACGAAGGATCCGGATGGCGCCTCGGATAGGCGCCAGTCGCCGAAACAGACTGGTTGGCCCTCGTCGGTGAGCGCACATGCTGCTTCGTAGCCAGCACTGATCGCCCGGTATTGCTCTTCGGCGGGACCAAACCGAAACGCACCCCAGCACACGGCTTCGCCGCCGTCGGTGATCGCGCAGGTGCTCGCAAAGCCGGCGCTGATGGCCGCGTAGCGGCCCTCAGGAACGTCCGCCTGGCCGAAGTTGTTCCAACCCCAGCAGATGGCCTCGCCCACTTCGGTGAGGGCGCACGTGTGGCCGTCGCCGTCGCTCACCGCGACGTAGCGACCGGGCACAGGATCGGGCCGGGCAACCTTGTTCTCGACGCTCCCCCAGCAGATGGCTTCGCCGCCGTCGGTGAGGGCACAGGTGTGACCGTAGCCGTCGGTCACGGCGACGTAGCCACCGGGAGCGGGATCGGTACGCGCGACCTTGTTGTCAACCGTCCCCCAGCAGACGGCCTCGCCGAGATCTGTGAGGGCGCAAGCGTAGGCGCCCCACACGCTCACAGCGGCGTAGCCACGGCCAGCGTCGGGCTCCGACGCGTTCATCAGCGACGGTGTGCCCCCGTCCCCGAAGGAATGGTCTTCGATCCCGTGCTCGCGACACTGGATCTTCCCGGATTCGGTGATGGCACAGGCGAAAGGCGACCCTACCGCCAGAGCCGTGTAGCGAGTGGCGTTATCACCGTCCCAATCCTGGCAGGCGACACCACCGCTGACGGTTAATACGCAGGCCTCGTACAGGTAAACGTGCACCGCAGCATAGTCCCCCGAACTGCGCTCAACGGCCTGCTCGCCACGACCGTTGATATTGAACTGCCAACAAACAAGGTCGGCCTCGATCGTCGTGGCGCACGCCGTCAGGTAGCCCACAACGTTACTCGATTCATCTGCGATGAATTGCCCGAGGCTGATCGTCGTGTAGCTTCCGGGCGGCACTGCCGGCAGAGGGAACGTGCTGTCTTCAGGGCCCCAGCAGACCGCCTCACCCTGGCCGGTCAGCGCGCAGGCGTAGCGGCCGTCCATGCTGACGGCGGCATACTCGCCCGGCGGAGCCTCCTCTGGCAGTACTCCCCACTCCGACCCGGGACTGAGCCAGCACGCGATCTCGCCCACGGTTGAGACGGCGCAGCTGGTATCGCCCTCGGCCGTGATGTAGGTGTACGGCCCGGGCGGCGTCTCCCATTGCGTGCTGTTCTCGACGTTCCAGCAGACCGCCTCGCCCGCTGCCGTCAGCGCGCAGGCGTGGCGAGCTCCCACGGTGATCGCGGTGTAGACGCCCGGCGGCGTATCGAATGTCGGGGAGGTCAGTGATTCGACCGTGGGCGAGGGCGTCCCGGTCGCCGTAGCCTCCACGGTCGCGGGCGGAGTGGCCTCCGGCGTCGGCGTTGGCGAGGGCGTCGCAGTCGGCGCGGTCGTGCCTGCCGACGTAGGCGTCGCAGTCGGCGTCGGCGCCGGAGTTGCCGTTGCCGTGGTCGCCGTACGCGCGTCAGTCGCCGTCGCCGTGGGCGTGACTGTCGGGGTTGGCGGGGGCGCGGCGGTAGCTGCCGGCTGTGGCGCGGCTGTATCGGTCGCCATCGAAGTCGCCGTGGGCGTTGGTATCGCCGCAGAGGCGGTCGCTGTCGCAGGCGTTGCGGTCGGCGGCGGCTCCTCCCGCGCGCCGGTGCACGCCGTCAGCGACAGCGCGAGGCCGGCAGCGAGCAGCACCGAGGCCGCCTGGCGCTTCCGCACGAGCATCCCTCCCCGTCAGTTCCGACGACGGCGCGGGGCGCATGGTTCCCGCCGGCAGCCGGGCGCGAGGACGGGTAGCGCGGTTAGAACACGACGGCGGGAGTGGGGTCGCGGTCCTCGAGGATGGACGCGAGCCGGGAGCGCACCAGGCGGTGCGAGCGCTCCGGGTGGGTGAGCACGTAGAAGCGCGGCTCGAGGATTGCGCCGAGCACGATCTCAGCGACCTCCTCCGGGGGCATGCGGCGCTGTTCGGCGTCCTGCTGCTCGCCCGTCCTCGCGACGCGCGGCTCGCCGCGGCGCGCCATCGCCTCGCGCGTGCGGATCGCGCCCGGCAGCAGCGCCGAGACACGCAACTCCGAGCCGGCGGCCTTGAGGTCGTGGTGGAGCGACTCGGCGGCCGAGAGCACGAAGCGCTTCGTCACCGGGTACGGGCCGCTCGAGGCGCGCATGCGCAGCGCCCCGTTCGAGGAGGTGATCACGATGTGCCCGCCGGTCGCGCCCGCTCGCTCCAGCGCGAGCATCCTCGGCACGAAGGCGCGGATGCCGTTGAGCACGCCCCAGACGTTCGGCTTGAGGATCCAGTCCCAGTCCTCGAGCCCGATCTCCCAGGTCGGGACGTGCGTGGCGTTCACGCCGGCGTTGAGGCAGACCACGTCGATCGCGCCGAAGGCAGAGAGCGCGATACGCGGTAGCCGATCGACGTCCGCGAAGTCGCTCACGTCGACGGGCATCGCCACCGCCTGGACGCCCTGCGCGTGCAGCTCGCGTTCGGCCTCGGCGAGCTTCCGGCCGTCGCGGTCGGCGATGACGACGCGCATGCCCTCGCGGCCGAGCCGCAGGGCGATCTGGTGGCCGATGCCGCGCGCGGCGCCGGTGATGACCGCCACACGGCCGGCGAGCCGCTCCGTGCCTTCCGAAGGGTCCTGCGCGGATGTCATCGCTACTCCCCGGGCGCGCCGCCGAGCACCTCGAGCAGCGTGCCCAGCTCCTGCCGCGCGTCGACGTAGGCCATGTGCCCGCCGTTGGCGCGAATCTGCGAGTGCACCGACTCGTAGCCGCGGCTCGCCAGCTCGTCAGCCGCCGCGGCGCCGTCGTCGACCTCGAAGGCGAGGTGGTGGAAGGCCGTGCCGCCCTGCTCGTCGAGCACGTCCTGCCAGACGCTCGGCCCGCCGAGCGGCTCGATCAGCTCGAGGGTGATGTTGTCCAGCTCGAACATCGCGACCTTGAGGTTGATCGCCTCGGGTAGCGGCTTGCCGAGGTACTGACGCCCCTCGCGCGGCGGGGGCGTGCGGATCTCGGGCGGGTCCATGCCGAGCAGCTCCGAGTACGTCGCGACGGCCGCCTCGATGTCCGGGACGACGAAGGCGACCTGCTTCAGCACGCGGCTGCCGAGCGGCGCTCCTGCCTCACCCATCGCGCTGCCTCCTCCGGGTTCTTCGCGTCTCCGCCGGTCTCGTGGCTACTCTACCCGGAACGGAGACGGCGGGACGCGGCGACCGAAGGAGAGTGCGCCACAGGATGAGCACCGACGAGACAGCCCCGATCGCTCCGCTCGCAGCGTCCGAGGTGCCCGCGTGGGACCTTGAGGCGGACGTGGTCGTCGTCGGCCTCGGCGCGGCGGGCGCCTCGGCGGCGATCGAAGCGGCCGAGTCCGGAGCCGACGTGCTGGTCCTCGAGCGCGAGTTCGCAGGCGGAGGTACGAGCGCGCTCTCGGGCGGCTCGATCTACCTCGGCGGGGGCACGCCGCTCCAGCGCGCGTGCGGCTTCGACGACACACCCGAAGACATGCACCGCTACCTGCGCGCCTCGGTGCAGCCGGGGCCGGACGACGAGTGGCTGCGCGCCTACTGCGACGGCAGCGTCGAGCTCCACGATTGGCTCGTCGCCCGCGGCGTGCCGTTCAAGGCCGACTTCCTGCCGCCGGAGCGGGGCACGTATCCCTGGGGCTCCGAACACGGCCTCTCCTACACGGGCAGCGAACTCGCCCACCCGTTCAGCGCGCTTGCGAAACCCGCACCTCGAGGCCACCACCCGCGGCACCCCGGCGAGGGCGGCGGGCTGGTGCTGATGGAGGCGCTCAGCACTGCCGCGGTCGATACCGGCGCGCGCATCCAGACGTCCGCGCTCTGCGAACGCCTCGTCGTCGACGGGCCGCCCGAGGAGTGGCGAGTCGTGGGCCTCGAGGCGCGCATCGAGCGCGAGACCCGCTACGTGCGGGCGAGCCGGGGCGTGATCCTCTGCGCTGGCGGCTTCGTGATGAACGAGGGGATGCTGCGCCGCTACGCGCCGGAGCTGCTGCAGCTGCGCAACCGGCTGGGCAACGACGGCAGCGACGGCGCCGCGATTCGCATGGGCCTCGGCCTCGGAGCCGCCCTCGATCGCATGGAGTGGGGCATGGTCAACCTGACCACGAGCCCGCCGCGACGGCTGGTCAAGGGCGTGCTGGTCGACCGCGCGGGACGCCGCTTCGTGAACGAGGACCAGTACCGCGATCAGCTCGGTCCGACCGCGCTCTACGACCACGGCGGCGTCGTCTTCATGATCGTCGACGACGAGACCTACCGCCGTCCCGTGCTCGCCCAGGCGGAGATCGTCGCCGTCGCCGAGTCCTACGAGGAGCTGGAGCGCGAGCTGGACATGCCCGAGGGCATCCTCCAGCGCACGATGGCGTCCTACAACAAGCACGCCGCACGCGGCGAGGATCCCGAGTTCCACAAGGCGCCCGAGTGGCTCGAACCGCTCGACCGGCCGCCGTTCGCCGCACTCGACTTCTCGATCACGGCGTCGGTCTGGTCGGGCTTTCCGATCGGAGGGCTGCAGACGGCGATGACGGGCGAGGTGCTGCGCGACGACGGCAGCCCGATCGCCGGCCTCTACGCCGCGGGTCGCACCACGCCGGGGCTGCAAGGGCGCGGGTACAGCAGCGGGCTCTCGCTCGGCGACTGCACGTTCTTCGGTCGCTGGGCCGGCCGCGCCGCCGCGGCTGCGGGGCGAATAAGGGTGCTCTAGGCGCGGCTCTCCGCCTGCCCCCACTGCTCGTACATCCGCACGGCTATCTGGTTCGGCGCCTTCGGGCCGTGCAGCGCCTGCGAGAGCAGGAAGAGCTGCGAGACGAGGCCCGCGATGGGCATCGGCACGCCCTGCTCCTTGCCGCCGGCGACGGCGTTCGCCAGGTCCTTCACCATCAACTCGGTCGCCATCCCGCCGCGCGAGGAGAAGTCACCGGCGAGGACGAACTTCGGGAAGCGGTTCTCGCTGGTCCAGCTCCGCCCGGAGCTGGCGTTGATCGCGCCGAGCACCTTCTGCGGGTCGAGGCCAGCCTTCGTCGCCACCGTCATCGCCTCGGACAGCGCCAGGTAGTTGGCCGCCGAGCAGAAGTTGTTGAGCGCCTTCGTCAGGTGCCCCGCGCCCGGCTCGCCGAGGTGGAAGATCTGCGCGCCGATCGCCTCGAGGAGCGGGAGGCACAACTCGTAGGCCTCGATCGAGCCGCCGCACATGATGCCGAGCGTGCCCGCCTCGGCGCCGGGCACCCCGCCGCTCACCCCGGCGTCGACGAGCTCGATGCCGGACTCGCGCAGGCGCGCGCCGATCGCAGCCGTCTGCGGCGGGTTGCCGCTCGTCAGGTCGACGACGATCGTGCCGGGCTCGGCGCCCTCCACGATGCCGTCCGGACCGAAGCAGACCTGCTCGACCTCGTTCGAGGTCGGCAGCGAGAGGCAGATCGTGCGCGCCGCGCCGGCGACGGCGCGCGGCGAGTCCGCCGGCTGCGCGCCCGCCTCGGTGAGCCGCGCGAGCGCCTCCGGCTGCAGGTCGAGCGCCACGAGGTCGAAGCCCGCGCCGAGCACGTTGCGCGCCATCGGCCCGCCGATGTTGCCGAGCCCGATAAAGCCGATCGTCTCCGCCATCGTGGTGTCCTTTCGAGCGTGGTTGCTGGTGCCAGGGGAGGGATTCGAACCCTCATGCCCGAAGGCCGCGGGTTTTAAGCCCGCTGCGTCTGCCGATTCCGCCACCCCGGCGCTGACCGCGACGATACCAGCACCACGGAAGCCGCGAACACGTCACACGGGCAAGGAGTGGAATAGAACGCGGGCTCTTGGAACACGGCTCGCCACCCCGTACGTTGGATCCGGGAATCGCATGCTGAAGGACCGAGTCGTGAGCGGCCGAAGACCGTCAGTCGTTATTTACGCGGGCGTCGCTGCGCTCCTCGCGCTGCTCGCCGCCATCGTTGCCTGCACCGGAGGCGGCAATGAGCCGCCAGCCCCGACAGCGACGCCCACCGCCACAACGACGGCGCCTGCTCAGCCAACAGCCGTGAGCGTCGGTGGCCGGGCGCTGTTCATCCAGACCTGCTCCGTGTGCCACGGGGTCGACCTGGAGGGCACCGACAATGGCCCACCGTTCCTCAACCGGATCTACGGTCCGGGGCATCATTCCGACGCGTCGTTCCGGCTCGCGGTGCAGCGCGGCGTGATCTCGCACCACTGGCGATTCGGCAACATGCCGAAGATCGAGGGACTGACCGACGAGCAGGTCGAGGAGATCATCAAGTTCGTCCGGGCGCAGCAGGCGCTGGCCGGGATCGACTAGGCCTCAGTTCCGCATCAGGGCCTCGGCGAGATCCTGGACGTCTTGCTCCGTCAGCCGCCTGTGCAGCGTCGCGAGGAGTTCGAACGTCACGCCGTCCCTGCGCCAGCGGAGGTAGGCGAGCTCGACGCCCGCGCCCGTCGGACCGGCGAAGCCTTCGGCGGACAGCTCGCCGGCCTGCACGCGAAGCCAGTGGCTCCCCAGCGGAATCGCCCTGAACGAGACGAGCGCACGGGTCTGGCTCAGCGTGAACGCGTGGCTGCCGGCGCGCTGCACCGTCAAGTTGATCCGCGGATGGCGCACCCCCAGCTCCGGGATCACATCCTGAGACACGCCGGTCACCTCGAGGCCGGACTCGAAGGAGCACGGGCGCGTCAGCGCGAAGTCGACCTGCCGCTCCAGCTCGTCGAGGGTGTTGGCGGCCTCCGGCGAGAGTGGAACCTCGTTGCACGTCGCCTCGGAGGCGCAGGCGGCGAGCACGGCCGCGGCGAGGCACGCGGCCAGGGCGACGGACACGAGTCGTGCATGAGACGGCATGATGTGCAGGGTAGCGGGCGCCAGATCGCCGGAGCGCTTTCTGTCCTGCGGGCAAGAGTGGAATGCGGGATGATGATCCCATGCTGATCGAGTACGACACCGAGGCCGATGCCCTCTACATTCGCCTGAGCAGGGCTGAGTCACAGCATGGCGAGGTGAGCCGCACGGACGAGCTCGACGAGCAGCGTCGTGTGGACATCGGGGAGACCGACGAGGTGCTTGGCGTCGAGATCCTCTGGGTCAGCCGGGGCTTCTCGCTTGCAGGGCTGCCGAATCAGCACGAGATCGGTAAGGCGCTCAACTCGCTGGGAACGCTCGCCAACGTCGCCTGACGCCCGGTCGCGAGGCCCACGCTGATCCGTTGCCAGCTCTCCCGTCGGCGTTCCCGTCGCGCGCAGCGCGCGCCCTCCGGTACCATGCGCGCGCCGGTGGCGCAGGGCCGCCGGACCGAGGCCAGGAGACACCATGCCAGCCACGCCATTCCGCGGGGCGCCTCTCAAGGCGCTGCTGCCGTACGAGACGCTCGTGCGAGACATCGTGCTCATCGTTGCGGGGTCGGCGCTGCTCGCGCTCAGCGCGCAGGTCACGATCCACCTGCCGATCGGGCCGGTCCCGATCACCGGCCAGACCTTCGCCGTGCTGCTGCTCGGCGCGGTGCTCGGCCCGCGCCGCGGCGCGATGGCCGCCGCGCTCTACGTCCTCGAGGGCATCGCCCACCTGCCCGTCTACGCGAGCGGCGCGCACGGCTGGGGCGTGATCACCGGCTCGTCCGGCGGCTACCTGCTCTCCTACCCCTTCGCCGCCTTCGCCGTCGGCTACCTCGCGCGCTCCGGCTGGGACCGCCGCCCGATCACGCTCGCCCTCGCGATGCTCGTGGGGAACGTGGTCATCTACGTCTTCGGCCTGCCCTGGCTCGCCAACTGGACGTACGCCAACGAGGCGACGCTCGGCATCGAGGCGAGCGCGGGGCTCGTGCTGCAGTGGGGGCTGACGCCATTCATCCCCGGCGACCTCGCGAAGCTGCTGCTCGCCGCCTCGCTCGTACCCGCGGGCTGGCTGGCGGTGCGCGCTTTCCAGTTCGGCCCCGAACAGGCGCTGCGAGGCGAGAGCGCCCCGCAGGCGCTGCGCCTCGGGCCCGTCGCCATCGCCGCCGGCGTCGCGCTCGCCGTCTCGGCCTTCCTGCCGTGGCGCTCCGGCGACCTCGGGATCACGGCCGCGGCCGGGCAGGTCGTGCTCGTTGCCGGCCTCGCCGCGACGCTGGGCGCCTGGCTGCTCCACCGGCGCGAGGTCAGCGCGAGGCTCGGCCATCTCTGGATCTTCGCGGCCGCCTCCCTCGGGGGACTGATCGCCTTCGTCAATCTCGTCGACTTCACCGAGGCGGGCACGCTCGCACTGGCCGACGTCTCGTTCGGCCTGCCGATCGCGATGGTCGCCGCGCTCGCGCTCCTGGCGTTCCTCGGCTCCGAGGGGTCCGCCGCGCTGCTGCGCGCCGATGAGCACGACGACGGCGAGGCCGCGTAGCGTCGTGAGGCGGCTCGTGGCCCTCGCGCCGTGACGCTGCCCGCCGAACTCTGGCGCGCGAGCGCCGCGCAGCTCGCCGCCGCGATCCGCCAGCGCGAGGTCTCCTCACGCGAAACCGTCGAGGCGCACCTCGCGCGCATCGAGGCGGTCAACCCGCGCCTCAACGCCGTCACCGTCGTGCTCGCCGATCGGGCGCTCGCTGCCGCCGGCCGCGCCGACGAGGCGCTCGCGCGCGGCGAGGAGGTCGGGCCGCTCCACGGCGTGCCCTGCACCATCAAGGAGAACATCGAGGTCGCCGGGTCCGCGACCACGAGCGGCATCCCCAGCCTCGCGGAGGCGTATGCGGAGCGCGACGCTCCGGCGGTCGCGCGGCTGCGCGAGGCCGGCGCGATCGTGATCGGCCGCACCAACATGCCGGACCTCGGCATGCGCTGGTACAGCGAGAGCACCCTCTGGGGCGCGACGCTCAACCCCTGGGACGCCGGCCGCACGCCCGGCGGCTCGAGCGGCGGCGAGGCGGCGGCGCTCGCCAGCGGCATGACGCCGCTGGGGCTCGGCAACGACTACGGCGGCTCGTTGCGCTACCCCTCGCAGTGCTGCGGCACCGCCGCGCTCAAGCCCGGCTACGGCCGCATCGCGATGACGCCGCGCGAGGGCATGCCCGATCCGGCGCCGAGCGGCGATCTCTTCGCCGTCACCGGCCCGATGGCGCGCCACATCGCCGACCTGCGGCTCGCCTTCGCAGTCCTCGCCGCACCCGATCCGCGCGACCCGCGCATGGCGCCCGCGCCGCTCGACGGACCCGCCGGCGAACTGCCGCGCGTCTCCTTCACCGCCGATCCGGGCGGCCTCGGCGTCGATGAGCGGGTCGCCGAGGGCGTCCGCCGCGCCGCCGCCACGCTCGCCGACGCCGGGTACCACGTCGAGGAGGGCGAGCCGCCGCTGCTGCGCGAGGCCACCGCCACCTGGGGGCGGCTCGCCGACGCCGAGCTGCGCAGCGCCGGAACCGCCGTGCTGGAGCTGGTCAGCGACGAGACCCGGCGCTTCATCGAGCTGACGACCTGGGCGTCGCCCGAGCCGTCGCTCGGCGGATACCTCGAGGCGCACATGGAGCGGGGGCGCTGCGCGCGGGCGTGGTCGGAGTGGGCCGGGGGCACGCGACTGCTGCTCGGGCCGGTCTCGACGGCGCAGCCGTTCACGGTCGGCCACGATGTCGCGAACGGGGAGCAGGCGCTCGGGGTGCGCGAGAGCATGCGCCTGACGCTGGTCGCGAACCTGCTCGGGCTGCCCTCGGTGGCGCTGCCCGCGGGCGTCGCCGGCGGACTGCCGCAGGGCGTGCAGCTGATCGGCCCCCGCTACCGCGAGGATCTTTGCCTCGACGCCGCGCAGGCGATCGAGGATCGCCTCGGCGTGATCACGCCGATCGAGCCGCAGCCCGCGGGGGTGGCCAGCGGCTGATCCGCCGGTTCAGCCGGAACTCGCGCGCCTATACTCCCCTCGATGACCGCACCCGCCGAGGCGCCGGCTGCCTCCACCGACAGCACGAAGCGCTCACGGCTCTACTTCGGCTGGTACATCGTCGGGGGCGCGTTCCTCGCGCAGATGCTGCAGGCCGGCCTCAGCGTCTACGCCGGCGGCGTCTTCCTGGTCCCGATGACCGAGGACCTCGGCTGGTCCCGCACCGAATTCACGCTCGCCCAGACCGTCGGGCAAGTGGTGACGGGCGCGATCGGCTTCTTCATCGGCGCCCACGTCGACCGTCGCGGCGGGCGTGGCGTGATGATCACCGGCGGCGTCCTCGTCGCCTCGACGCTCTTCGCAATCGCCTACATCGAGGAGTGGTGGCAGTGGCTCGTCCTGCGCGGCCTGCTGTTCATGGCCGGCTCCGCGATGATCGGGAGCCTCGTTGTCAACGTCACGCTCTCCAAGTGGTTCGTGGACCTGCGCGGGCGCGCCATCGGCCTCGGTGCCGTCGGCTTCTCGATCGGCGGCATCACGATCACGCCGCCGCTCACCGCCTTCGTCGACGAGTTCGGCTGGCGCGTCGGCTGGCAGGTGCTCGCGGTGGTCGTCGTGATCATCATCTTCCCCGTCGCGCTGCTGTTCCGCCGCCAGCCGGAGGACCACGGCCTCAATCCGGACGGGCGGAACGCCGACGAAATGCGCCTCGGCGCCGCATCGAGGATCGAGGCCGACTACCGCAACTCCTACACGCGCCGCGAGGCGCTGCGTACTCCGGCCCTCTACATGATCACGTTCGCCTTCGGGCTGGCGGTAATCGGCATCGGCGGGGTGATCCTGAACACGATCCCGTTCCTCACGGACCAGGACTACAGCCGCGCCACGGCCGCGCGGATCGTCGTCTTCCTCGGTTTCGCTAGCGGCTTCTCGAAGCCGTTCTGGGGCTGGCTGACCGAGCGCGTCGATGCCCGTTATGTCGCAACCATTGGCTTCGCGCTGTCCGGATCCTCGATGTTCTTCGTGGTGTACGCGGCGGGAACTGGTAGCGCGCCACTCGTCGCCTTCGCCTACCTGCTGTGGGGCACCGGCGTGGGGGCGCTGTTCCCGACGCAGGAGGTGATCTGGGCGCAGTACTTCGGACGGCGCTACCTCGGCGAGGTGCGCAGCGTGGTGCTGCCCGTCTCGCTGGCGATGGGCGGGGCCGGCCCGCTGATGACTGCGCTCTACTTCGACGCCGTCGGCGACTACAACGGCGTCTTCCTCGCCGTCGGGATCAACTGGGTGCTCGCCTCGCTGCTGATTCTCGCCGTACGGCGACCCGGTCCGCCGCCGCGCATCGCCATCACCTCGCCGGTGACGCCGCAGGTCTGAGGCTCGGCCCGCTACCCGCCCCGGCCGGGAGGCCGCCAGCGGATCGTCGGTGGCTGCAGGCGGGCGACGCGCTCCGCGGCGGATTCGTCGAGCACATCGACCGTGTCGCCGGTGCGCAACTGGCCCTCCTCCAGCACGCGCGCGTAGACGCGGCTGCAGCCGGGGTGCGTCTTCTGGTTCATGCGGTTGAAGCCGCCGTCGGCGAACCAGGCCGCATTCTTCATGCACGGCGCGGTGTAGTTGGTGATCTCGACGAGTACCTCGCCGCCGAGGCGCAACCGCGACCCCGGCACCACCAGCGACCAGTCGAGGCCGGAGATCGTCACGTTCTCGCCGGCCAGCCCGGGGGCGATCGGGTGGCCCTCCGAGGCCATCTCCTCGATCTGCTCAAGCGAGAACAGGCAAAGCGCGCGCTCCGGTCCGCCGTGGTGCTTGCGATCCGCCTGCGCGTCGCCCTCGAGGCCGCCAATCAGCGCGCGGGCGAGGTCGAGCGGGCGCTTCGGAACGCCGCCGTTGGACGCGCTGAGCTGGTGGATCGCTCCGCTCCGGGATCGCTTCGCCGCCACTCGCGCCTCCTCGCCTTCGCATGGTAGCAGCGCGCCCGCCGGGCGCGCGTGTGGGAGAGCCGCCGGACGAGGCTACCCGTCGAGGACGGCGCGGAGCGCGGACTGCGCCTCGTTGGGGTCGGCCCGCCCGCGGGTGGCGCGCATCACCTGCCCGACGAGGAATTTGATCGCGCTCTCCTTGCCGCCCCGGTAGTCGGCGACGGCCTGCGCGTTGGCGTCGATCACCTCGGCGGCGATGCGCGCGAGGCCCTCGTCGTCACGCAGTTGGGCGAGACCTCGCGCCTCGACGATCGCGGCGGGCGTGTCGCCGCTCTCGAAGGCAGCGGCGAGCACCTGCTTCGCGGTGGCGACGGTAATCACCTCGTCCTCGACGAGGCCGACCAGTTCGGCGACGTGCCCGGGGGTGAGCGGCGTGTCCGCCAGCTCCGCATCCCCGCCTGCCTGGTTGAGCAGCGCGGCGACGTCGCCGATCAGCCAGCGAGCGACCGCCGGCGCGCGCTCGGGCTTCGAGGCGGCGACGGCGGCCTCGAAGGCGTCGGCGCGGGCGCGCGTCTCGGCGAGCAGGCTCGCCTCGGTCGCCGCGAGGCCGTACTCGCGCTCGAAGCGCTCGCGCTTCGCGTCGGGCAGCTCGGGCAGGCGCGCGCGAATGTCCGCGAGGCGCGCTTCGCCGATCTCGAGCGGAGGCAGATCCGGCTCCGGAAAGTAGCGGTAGTCGTGCGCCTCTTCCTTGGAGCGCTGGCTGGCGGTCCCCCCGGTGGCGTCGATGTAGCCGCGCGTCTCCTGCTCGACGCTGCCGCCGCTGTCGAGCACGACGGTCTGACGCCGGATCTCGGACTCGATCGCGCGCTGCACGGCGCGGAACGAGTTCATGTTCTTGATCTCGACCTTCGAGCCGAGCGGATCGCCGGGCCGGCGCAGCGAGATGTTGGCGTCGCAGCGGAACGAGCCCTTCTCCATGTCCGCGTCGGAGACATCGAGGTAGCGCAACGTGCGGCGCAGCTCGCGCAGGTAGGCGACGGCCTCCTCGGACGAGTGCATGTCCGGGGTGGAGACAATCTCCATCAGCGGGACGCCGGAGCGGTTCACGTCGAGCAGCGAGTAGCCGCCGTCGCCCTCGCGATGCAGCAGGCGCGCCGTGTCCTCCTCGAGGTGGATGCGCTCCAGCTCGATCTCGCGGCGCTCGCCATCGAGCTCGATCGCCACCACGCCGCCGCTGCAGAGCGGCTCGTCGTACTGCGAGATCTGGTAGCCCTTCATCAGGTCGGGGTAGGGGTAGTTCTTGCGGTCGAACTTGGAGTGCGGCGGGATCGTGCAGCCGAGCGCAAGGCCGGTGAGGATCGTGAGGTCCACGGCGCTGCGGTTGATCACCGGCAGCACCCCCGGCATACCGAGGCAGACCGCGCAGACGCGCGTGTTCGGCGGCGCCGCGAAGTAGTCGCTCGCGCAGCCGCAGAACATCTTCGAGCGGGTGTTGAGTTGCGCGTGGACCTCAAGGCCGACCACGACCTCGTAGCCGGTGGCGCTGGAGACGGTCGCAACGCTCACGCGCGGCCTTCGATCCGGGATCGCCTCAGACGCGCCCGGCGCTGCGACACAGCACGGCCCGTGCCGGGATCGAGCCGCACCGTACCGGACACGGGCAGGGGCGGCAGCTCCGTGCTACTCGCCGCCCTCGGGGTTGAGGTACTTCTCCGGGTTGCCGATGAACTTGTTGCGGCAGCCGATGTCGTCGAAGCGATACCACTTGGCGTCGGTGTGGTGCCAGCGGTAGTTGCTCTGGTCGTCATCCGTGACGGTCCCGCCGCAGACGAGGCACTCCATAGCCTGCTCCCCTCCATGATCGCAGCCTGAGGATAACCGCCGCGCGCCGCTTCGGCATCGCCGGGAGCCTCGGCTGCGTCGTCCCTCCCGGATCGCTGCCCGACGATACAGCCCGGAGGCGTTGCCTGTGAAGCGCCGCCCCGCCCGGCTTGACCGGGCGGCACACGGCACGGCAGGATGATCACGAGCGGGGGGGAGCGCTCGATCAAAGACGAAAGCACGTCGATGAGCCGCACCACCCTCGCGAAATGGCTGTACGTCGGCCTGCACCTTAAGCGCTGGATGCTCGTCATTCTCATCGGCGTCGTGCTGATGGGCCTCGGCATCAGCTACCTGCTGCGCGAGGTCTACGTCTCCTACACCTTCCCCGCCTGGGTCGGCGATGTCACGCTGCAGTTCCTGCCGCGCTGGGTGCGTGGCATGATCTTCATCGGCGCCGCCAGCGCCGCCACGCTCATCGGCGCCTGGAAGCTCAACCACTCGATCGTCAGCGCCGTGGTGCCGATCGATCGCCAGGACGACTTGCTGGACCGCATCTGGGCGCAGCGCAGACAGGGCCGAGGGCCGCAGGTCGTCGCGATCGGGGGCGGCACCGGGCTCTCGACGCTGCTGCGCGGGCTGAAGGGCTACAACGCCAACCTCACCGCCATCGTCACCGTCGCCGACGACGGCGGCTCCAGCGGACGGCTGCGGCGCGACCTGCACGTGATCCCGCCCGGCGACATCCGCAACTGCATCGCCGCCCTCGCCGACGCGGAGTCACTGGTCACGCGCCTCTTCCAGTACCGCTTCGGCGACGATGCCGGCGAGGGCATCGCCGGTCACTCCTTCGGTAACCTCTTCATCGTCGCCATGTCCGATGTGACCGGGAACATGGAGGAGGCGATCCGCGAGACCTCGCGCGTGCTCGCCGTGCGCGGCCGCATCCTCCCCTCCACGCTCGCCGACATCACGCTCCGCGCCCGCCTGGCCGATGGCTCGACCGTGCGCGGCGAGTCCGTGCTGGCCGAGGGCGGCTCCGCCATCGAGCAGGTCTTCATCGAGCCGGGCCAGGTGCAAGCCAACGCCGAGGCCGCCGCCGCGCTGCTCGAGGCGGACCTGATCGTGATCGGGCCGGGCTCGCTCTACACCTCGGTGCTGCCGAACCTGCTGGTCTCCGGCCTTGGCGATGCGCTGCTGCAATCGCGCGCGCACCGTGTCTACGTCTCTAACGTCGCTACCCAGCCGGGAGAGACCGAGGACTACGACGCCGCACAGCACTACGCCGCGATCCGCCGCCACCTGGGACGCGACGACGTCGCCCACGTGGTCCTCGCCAACAGCAACCTGCCCGCCGAGCCGTTCCCCGACGAGTGGCGCTCCCAGCCCGTGCGCGCCCCCGGCGACGCCGACTACGGCGGCGCGCGCCTCGTCCTCGCCGACCTCGTCGATCACGAGCTGCGCTACCGGCACGACTCGGAGCGGCTGGCCGCCGCCGTGATGCGCCAGTACTACGAGCGCGACCTGCGCGTGCAGCAAGGGGCGGCGGTACTCCCGGAACAGGCGGGGCCGTAACTGCCACCAGCGCCGGGGGGCGTCATGCCAGAGGCGTCATATGGCTTAGGTGAGAACGGGCGCCCCTTGATCGAGGTCGTGGTCGGGGACTCAGACCAATTGCGACTCGCCATGCTCGACACTGGTTCCGAAAGAGGGGGACTGATCGACTCTGACCTGGCGTCGAGGCTTGGGCTAGTAGCTCACCCGGAGAAGCTCGGGATTAGGACTGCGTCCGGGGTGGAGTTCGTCGAGACCTATGAGGTCAACGTGCGCATCCCAGCACTCGGGACCGAGTATCTCGTGGAGCTTGCCAGCGCCGACCTTATGGGCGCCGAGTTCGACATCGCCCTTGGAACCGACTTTCTCTCGAACTTCACGATTGTCTACGAAGGGCGCCAGAAGCTGCTGACTCTGAGTGACGATTAGTCGAACGCAGCTGTGCCGCCCGCGCTTGCCCGCAAGCGCGAGCGCGGTCTAGCCTCGATCACGCATGGAACTCACGAGCTTTCTCCACATCGCGCAGATCCTGATCTCGGCCACGCTGATCGTGGTGGTCCTGATGCAGGTCAAGGGGACCGGCTTCGGCGCGGCCCTCGGCGGGGCCGACCAGAACTTCCGCACGCGCCGCGGCATCCAACGCTCGCTGCACCGCTTGACGATCCTGCTGGTCGTCGTCTTCGTCAGCTTCTCCCTCTGGAGCGTCGCCGCCTCCTGACGTCCGCCGCGCAGGCGGCGGCGAGAAGGGCGCCTGCTACCATCGAGGCCGTGCGCGTCGTCTTCTTCGGTTCTCCCGACTACGCCCTGCCCACCCTGCGGCTGCTGATCGAGGCGCCCGCCGTGGACCTCGCAGCGGTCGTCACGCAGCCGGACCGGCCGCGCGGGCGTTCCGGTCGCGGCGTCCCCACGCCGGTCGCGAGGCTCGCCCGCGAGGCGGGCGTCCCGGTGCTCACGCCCGAGCGCATCCGCCGCGACACGACGGCGCAGATCGCCGCGCTCGAGCCCGATGTCGGCGTCCTCGCCGCCTCGGCGCACATCCTGCCCTCGCACCTGATCGAGGCGATCCCGCACGGCATCCTCAACGTCCACGCCTCGCTGCTGCCGCGGCACCGCGGCGCCTCGCCCGTCGCCGCCGCGATCCTCGCGGGCGACGAGCAGAGCGGCGCCTCCGTGATGCTGATCGTGCGCGAGCTGGACGCCGGGCCCGTGCTCGGAACCGCCGCCACGCCGATCGGACCGTTCGACACGACGGAGACGCTGACCGCGCGCATCGCCGAGCTGGGGGCGGAGCGGCTGCTGGAGCTGCTGCCCGGCTGGGTCGAGGGCAGCGTGGAGGCCGTCCCACAGGACGAAGCACTGGCCAGCTACGCGGCGCGGATCGAGAAGGACGACGGCGTGATCGACTGGACGCGGTCCGCGGAGGAGATCTCGCGTGCCGTGCGCGCCTACGAGCCGTGGCCGCGCGCGACCACAGCGCGCGAAGGCGAGCGCCTGACGATCCACGCCGCCTGGCCTCTCGCCGCGGCCGTCGAGGCCGAGCCCGGCTGCGTGCTCGCCGGAGATGGTGAGCCGCTCGGCGATCTGCTGCCGGGCCGCCGCGCCCTCGCCGTCGTCGCTTGCGGCAGCGGCGCGCTCGCGCTGCTGCGCGTGCAGCGCGCGGGCCGGCGACCGCTGGACATCGAGGACTACCTCAACGGGGATCGCGCCCTCATCGGCGCGCGCCTCGGCGAGTGACGTGCTGACGTAGACTCCATCAATGCCGCCTCACCTGCTCGACCACTCGCTCGCCGACCTCGAAGGGCGCCTGCGCGACTGGGGCGAGCCGGCGTTTCGCGCGCGCCAGATCGCGCGCTGGGCACTTCGCCACTGCGCGACCTCGTTCAAGGAGATGACAGACCTGCCCGCCGCCCTGCGCCCCCGGCTCGCCGAGGAGTGGACACTGGCGCCCCCACCCGTCCTCGCCGAGACGCGCGCCGACGATGGGTCGACCTCGAAGGTGCTGCTCGACCTCGGCGAGGGGACCGCCGTCGAGGCCGTGCGCATGGACTACGACCCGGACCGCCCCGAGCACGCGGCGGGATCACGCGCGCGCAGCACCGTCTGCGTCTCGACGCAGGCGGGCTGCGCGATGGCCTGCATCTTCTGCGCCACCGGACAGCAGGGCTTCACACGCAACCTCGAGGCGGGCGAGATCCTCGCGCAGGTGTTGCACTTCCAGCGCCAGCGTCCCGTCTCCAACGTTGTCTTCATGGGCATGGGCGAACCGCTCGCGAACTACGAGCCCACGCTCACCGCCGTGCGCTGGCTGATCGACGGCGACGGCCTCGACCTGCGGGCCCGAGGCGTGACGATCTCGACGGTCGGCCTGCCGGGCCCGATCCGCCGGCTCGCGGACGAGGGACTGCAGATCGGCCTCACGGTCTCGCTGCACGCGCCGGACGACGAGCTGCGCCGACGCCTCATCCCCACGGCGGGCGGTATCACCCTCGACGGACTGATTGAGGCCTCGAACGACTACGTCGAGCGCACAGGGCGGCGGGTCACCTTCGCCTACGCGCTCATCGAGCGCCTCAACGACGAGCCGGAGCAGGCGCGCCGGCTGGCGAGCCGGATCCGCGGGATGCGCTGCCACGTCAATCTGATCCCCTACAACCCGACCGCCGGCGAGGGCCTGCGTCGCCCCTCGCTCGCCCGCGTCCGCGCCTTCCAGCGCGAGCTGCAGACCGCGGGCGTCAACGCCACCGTCCGCATCGAGCGCGGGGTGGAGATCGCCGCTGCCTGCGGCCAGTTGCGCACGGACCACCTGGCCGCGTCCACGCGCTGACGGGGGACGGCTCGGGGACCGGAGCTGCGCCGCTACTCCAGCCCGACCTCCACCAGAGCGGTACCGTCTTCTCGGGCAAGACGGACATCGAACGTATAGAGGGGCTGGGCGCCTACGCGGCGGGCTGCTGCCAGGATCATCAAGTCCGCGAAGTCCGCCCGACCGTCGCGGTAGCGGGCAGCGGCATGGACCACATCGTCGGCGTCCTCAAAGACGAGGCCCCCTGTCGCAATAAGCTCAATCAGGGCATCGGTGATGTGGGACCGCGCGAAGCGGTACGAACGCTCCAGTACCCAGACCGTCTCGATGGCTACCTCGCGGCACACGAAGCCCGGTTGCCGTTCCGTAAGCCCATCGAGCAGGACACGGGCGGCTTCTGCCTGCCGCTCGACATCGCGGACGAGATATCGGACGAGCACGTTGGTGTCGACGGCGATCACGCGTCGGTAGCACCGTCGGCGATGGCGCGATCCATGTCCGCCAGCGTCACGGGCGGGCCGTCGTACCGTAGGACGCCGTAGAGCCGGCTCAGGGGCCGCACAGCCATAATGCGCACGTCGTTGCCTTGGATGATGTAGCGCACTCGATCGCCGGGCTGAACGGCGAGCGCTTCGCGCACGGCCTTGGGCAGCGTGGTCTGTCCCTTCGAAGTAATAGTAGATTCAACCACGGATCAGCTCCAAACGCATTACTATTACAAAGTATGCCTTACTGGCACTGTGAAGGCAAGGCGCGGAGCCGCAAAGTAAGCGTGTGTCACTCGCACGGAACTCCGGGGCCAAAGCCGGGACGCTGGCCGGGCTGCGCCGAGCGCTACTCGCCGCCCTCGGCGTCTGCGTCGGGAGCGCCCTCGGCGCCCTCTTCGCCCTCGGCCTCTTCGCCCTCAAGCAGCGCGTCCTCGGCCTCGTCCTCCGCGGCAACGCGGGGGCGGGCGATGCGGACGAGCATGATCTCGGGGTCGCTCATCACCCGTACGCCCTCGGCGACCGGCACATCGGCGACCGTGAGCTGCGCATCCAGCTCCTCGAGGCCGTCGACCGAGATCTCGATGTGCGACGGTATCGCGGCGGGCAGCGCCTCGACCAGTACGTGGTCGAGGCCGGTGATCATGACGCCCTGGTAGGTGTGGACCGCGGGCGCCTCGCCGACGAGCGTGACGGGCACGTTCGCCTGGATCGTGCGCGCAAGGTCGACCTGGTAGAAGTCGAGATGCAGGAGATTACGCGACAGCGGGTGGCGCTGCACCTGCCGCACGATGACGGACCGCTCGGTGGTCTCGCCCTCCACGGCGATCTCGATCAGTGAGTTCAGCCCATGCTCGGAGAGCAGGGTCTCGGCATCGCGGCGCGGCAACTGGACCGCCACCGAATCGAGGCCGCGCCCGTAGACGTTGCAGGGCAGGACGCCCTCGCGCCGCAGCCGCTTCGAGCGCTTCCCCAGCACGGTCCGAGGGGTGACCGCATAGCGTTCCGGCATGTGCCTGGCTCCCTGACTCTCCCTGTATCGAGGCCGCGCGCTCCGACGGATCGCAGCAGCGCGCCCGGCTGATCACGCTAGCCCCGGCCTCGCCGCAGGGTCAAGCGCCCGCGCTCGGCGGGCCGCGCGCGCTACAATGACCGAGGACGGAGGCGAGTGGACGGAGCGCACCACATGCCAGATGAACCGGACCGCCTCGAACGCGAGATCCAGGAAATCCTCGACAAGATCGAGCAACTGCCGAGCCCCCCGCGGCGGCGGCGTGCAAGTGGGCTGCAGCGCTCGCTGCGGCGCATCGGCAACGGCGTCTCCGCCTGGCAGCGCGCCTTCGCGCAGGAGCTGTCGCGGGTCTCGCTCTCCCATTTGGTGCTGCTGAGCCTCCTGCTCATCCTCGGCGCATTCTTCATCCGCGGAATCGGGCCGATCGGCACATGGATCATGATCGCGGGCCTCGCGCTGCTCGCGACCTCGCTGGCGCTGATGATGTTCGGGAGCGGGAGCGCACGCGCGAGGACGCAGCAGTGGCGCGGGCGCACGATCTCCTACCGCCGCGAGTCCTTCGCGCAGCGCATCCGGCGCTGGTTCAGCAACAGATCACGACGCTGACGCCCCCGCCTTCCCGCGCCGCTATCCTCCGCGACCGCCGAACGCGTCGATGACCAGCCTGCGCCCCACCCGCGCGCGCGGACCGCGCATCCTCCTCGCGGCCATCGCGCTCGCGGCCGCGCTGCTCGTCGCCTGCGGAGGCGGCGAGGGCGATCCCGAACCGAGCGCGACAGCAACCGGTACCGCTCCAGCCGCAACCTCGACGCCGCTCGCGGCAACCGCGACGGCAACAGCCTCCCCGGCCGTCGCGACGCCCTCGGCGCGAGCGCCCGTGGTCGACGCCAGCGCGGAGCGCGCCTTCGAGCACGTGCGCGTGCTGGCCGTGGAAATCGGCGAGCGCTTCGCCGGGACCGACGCCGAGCGTGAGGCTGCGGCCTACATCGCATCGCAGTTCGAGGCTGCGGGCTACGTCGTCGCCCTCGAGGAGTTCGATGTGCGGGTTCCGTTCGATGACGCCTCGGTCGCTGTCGAGGGCGAGGGCGGACCGATCAGCGCCTTCCCACTCGGCGAGAGCGAGAGCGGCGAGGCGAGCGGGAGGCTGGTCTTCGCCGGCCTTGGCGACAGCGCCGACTTCGCCGGCGCGGAGGCCGAGGGTGCGATCGTGCTGCTCGACCGCGGCGTGCTGCCATTCGCCCTCAAGGCAGCGAACGCGCAGGCAGCGGGCGCGGCGGGCGTCGTCATCGTCAACAACCAACCCGGTGATCTGTTCGGCACGCTGGGCCCCGATGCAGGGGTCTCGATCCCGGTGATCGGCGTCGCGGGCCGCCTCGGGCCGGCGCTGCGCGCCCTCGCAGACGGCGGCGCAGAGGTCACCATCCGCAGCGGGACCGGCCCCGAGAACCGAACGTCGCAGAACGTGGTCGGACGCCCCGAGGACGGCGAGTGCCGCGCCTACCTCGGCGCGCACTACGACTCCGTACCCGGGAGTCCGGGCGCCAACGACAACGCCTCGGGAACGGGGCTGCTGATTGAGCTCGCGCATGTGAGCCGCAGCGCGGGGATCGGCGAGGGCCTCTGCTTCATCGCCTTCGGCGCCGAGGAGATCGGGCTCTTCGGCTCGCAGGCGTTCGTGGAGGCGCACGACGTCTCCGGGGCGGCATTCATGCTGAATTTCGACATGGTCGCGCGCATCGGCGAGCGGACCGGGGACGGCGCGCGCTTCGTCGCGGGCGACGCCGCGCTGGCCGATCGCGCTGCCTCGGTGGCGTCCGATCTCGGCTATGGAATCCCGCGCGGCGCCTTCCCGTCCAACGCGTCCTCCGACCACGTGAGCTTCGAGGCGGTCGGCGTGCCCGCGATCACCGTGCACAGCGGCGGAGCGGACTTCATTCACACTCCCGAGGACACGTTTGACACCGTCTTCATCGAGGATCTGGCCATTCTCCTCGAAGTCTCGGTCGCGCTGCTGGAGGAACTGTTCTCCGGGGGTTAGTACCGCGAGCGATCCGGGCCCGTCTGCTTGTCGCGCGGCTTCCGCTGACGTACGATACCAACGGCGGGGAGACAGGTTTGGCTGCGTATGCGTCTGATCACTTCGCCGATGACCGCGCTCGCGGTCATACTGGCCAGCGTCATCATGCTCGCCGCCTGCGGCGGCGGCGAGGACAGCGAGGTCGATGCAGCGACATCGACGCCAACGGCCGAGCCCACTTCCAGCTCCGGTGAACTGATCGCTACCGCAACACCGTTCGCCTCACGCCCGACGCCGACCATCGTCAGCGACAACGGGAATGACGGCGGCGGCAACGGCGGAGGCCCCGAAAGCAGCGACGCAACCCCGACCGCGACCGCCACCCCGGCAGCAGTGGATCGCACCCACGTGGTCGTGGTGGGCGACACCCTTTCCGGTATCGCCGAGCAGTACGGCTCCTCCGTCGAGGCGATCATGGAGGCGAACGGCATCACCGACCCCTCGGTGATCTTCGTCGGCCAGGAACTGACGATCGCCGGCGCCACAGCCGATCCGGGAACGGCCGCAACTCCCGAAGCCGGGAGCCTCATCCACGTCGTTGTCGAGGGCGACACGCTCTCCGGCATCGCCGAGCATTACGGGACGACGGTCGAGGCGATCACCGAGGCGAACGGGCTGACCGACTCCGTGATCTGGATCGGCCAGGAACTGACCATCCCCGAGGCGGCCCCCGCGCCCGAACCCACGGCAGCTCCCGCGGCAACCCCCACCGCAACGCCCACCGCCACCCCTGAGGGCGGAGGCGACGGCGGCGAGTCGACCACCTACATCGTCCAGGATGGGGACACCGCAACCGACATCGCCGCGGCGTTCGAGGTGACGCTGCAGGCACTGGCGGACGCCAACGACCTGACCATAGCGGAGCTCAACAACCTGCTCGTCGGCCAGGAGCTGACCATCCCGGTCTCGGGCGAGTAGCCGCCGGGCAGCCGCGCCGCCCGCGGCGCAGTGGCGCTGCGGGCGAAAGCAGCCGATACTACGCAACCGGAACCGGGCGGCTCCACGCCCGGCGTCAACGTGCGTCCCGGGGGTACTCTCAACCGGTTATGAGCCACGAACAGCACCTCGACCAACTCGCGCAGCTGAAGGCCAGCGCCGCCCTCGGCGGCGGCCAGGATCGCATCGACGCGCAGCACTCTCGCGACAAGCTCACCGCGCGCGAACGCATCGAGACGCTCGTCGACCCCGGCAGCTTCGAGGAGCTCGACACGCTCGGGGTCGACTGGAGCGACAACGGCACGGGCGAGCGCTTCTACGGTGACGCCGTCGTCACCGGCTGGGGGCAGATCGACGGCCGTTACGTCTGCGTCTTCGCGCAGGACTTCACGGTCTTCGGCGGATCACTCTCGGAGGTCGTCGGCGAGAAGATGGCCAAGGCGATGGACCTCGCCCTCAAGACCGGCGTCCCGGTAATCGGCCTCAACGACTCCGGCGGGGCGCGCATCCAGGAGGGCGTCGCCTCCCTCGCCGGCTACGGCGACATCTTCTTCCGCAACGTCCGCGGCTCCGGCGTGATCCCGCAGATCAGCGTGATCATGGGCCCCTGCGCCGGCGGCGCCGTCTACTCCCCCGCGATCACGGACTTCGTCTTCATGGTCGAGGGCACCTCACAGATGTACATCACCGGCCCCGACGTCATCCAGAGCGTCACCGGCGAGCAGACCACCTTCGAGGAGCTCGGCGGCGCGATGTCGCACGCCGCCAAGTCCGGCGTCGCCCACTTCGCCTACGACGACGAGCAGACCTGCCTCGACGAGGTGCGCCGTCTGCTCTCCTTCCTCCCCTCCAACAACGTCGAGAACCCCCCGGCGCTCGACCAGGGGGACGACCCCAACCGCCTGCTCGACGACATCCTGAGCATCGTCCCGGACGACGACGCGCTGCCCTACGACGTGCGCGACCTGATCGAGCGGCTCCTCGACAACGGCGAGTTCATGGAGGTGCACGAGTACTTCGCGCAGAACCTCGTCATCGGGTTCGGGCGGATCGGCGGCGCCAGCGTCGGAATCGTCGCCAACCAGCCGATGTACCTCGGGGGCGTGCTGGACATCGACTCCTCGCGCAAGGCTGCGCGCTTCGTGCGCATCTGCGACGCCTTCAACGTGCCGATCGTCACCCTCGTCGACGTGCCGGGCTACCTGCCGGGCGTCTCGCAGGAGTACGGCGGCATCATCTCGCACGGCGCGAAGCTGCTCTACGCCTACGCCGAGTCGACCGTCCCGAAGATCACCGTGATCACCCGCAAGGCCTTCGGCGGCGCGTACGTCGCGATGGGCTCGAAGCACCTCGGGGCCGACGTCAACTTCGTCTGGCCGGGCGGCGCGATCGCCGTGATGGGCGGACACCAGGCGGTCAACATCATCAACCGCCGCGAACTGCAGGCCGCCGAGGATCAGGACGCCGTCCGCGCCGAACTCGTCGCCGACTACCAGACCCGCTTCGAGCATCCCTACATCGCCGCCGCGAAGGGCTACGTCGACGACGTGATCGACCCGCGCGAGACGCGCCAGCGCATCGCGAAGGCGCTGAGGATGCTGCAGAGCAAGGCAGAGTCGCCTCTGGCGAAGAAGCACGGGAACATCCCGCTGTAGACCGGCGAGCAGGCCGGCGCGCAGGGCCGCATCGCGGCAGCGGCGCCAGCCGACTGGAACACCGGAGCGTGCAAACGCACCACTGAAGGAGCCCCATGGCGAAAATCACCGTGGCCACCCCCATCGTCGAACTCGACGGCGACGAGATGACGCGCATCATCTGGGCCTGGATCCGCGAACGGCTGATCCTCCCCTACCTCGATGTCGACCTGAAGTACTACGACCTCAGCATGGAGTCGCGCGACGCCAGCGACGACCAGATCACCGTCGACTGCGCGAAGGCGATCCAGCAGTACGGCGTCGGCGTGAAGTGCGCGACCATCACCGCCGACGAGGACCGCGTCGAGGAGTTCGACCTCAAGGAGATGTGGCCCTCTCCCAACGGCACCATCCGCAACATCCTCGGCGGCACCGTCTTCCGTGAGCCGATCGTGATCTCCAACGTCCCGAGGCTCGTGCCCGGCTGGACGCGCCCGATGGTGATCGGTCGCCACGCCTACGGCGACCAGTACCGCGCCACTGACTTCGTCGTCCCGGGCCCCGGCAAGCTGACGATGACCTTCACGCCCGCCGACGGCAGCGAGCCGATTGAGCGCGAGGTGATGGACTTCCCCGGCGGCGGCATCGCCATGGGCATGTACAACCTCGACGAGTCGATCCGCGGCTTCGCCCGCGCCTGCATGAACTACGCGCTGCAGCGCCAGTTCCCGCTCTACTTCGCGACCAAGAACACGATCCTCAAGCGCTACGACGGCCGCTTCCGCGACCTCTTCCAGCAGGTCTTCGACGCGGAGTTCGCCGCCAAGTTCGCCGAGGCCGGACTGACCTACGAGCACCGCCTGATCGACGACATGGTCGCGCAGGTCATGAAGTGGGACGGCGGCTTCGTCTGGGCCTGCAAGAACTACGACGGCGACGTCCAGTCCGATGTGGTCGCGCAGGGCTACGGCTCGCTTGGCCTGATGACCTCCGTGCTGCTCACGCCGGACGGCAACACGGTGGAGGCGGAGGCGGCGCACGGCACCGTCACGCGCCACTACCGCGAGCACCTGCGGGGCAACGAGACCTCGACCAACCCGATCGCCTCGATCTTCGCGTGGACGCGCGGGCTGCAATACCGCGGCCGCATGGACAACACGCCCGAGGTCGAGCAGTTCGCCGAGGTGGTCGAGCGCGCCTGCATCGAGACGGTCGAGGCCGGCAACATGACCAAGGACCTGGCGATGCACATCGGCCCGGACGTGCCGTTCCTGAACACCGGCGCCTTCTTCGACAGCATCGAGGAGCGCCTGCAGCAGGAGATGCGCTCCTGACCGCAGCCGCGACCGCGCCTCGAGGCGCACGCAGCTGACGGAACGAGAGGCTGCACCCGGGGCAGCAGACCAACAGCAGAGCAGATTGAGCGGGCGTCCGCGCGCGGGTGCGCAACGCCGAGGGAGGCGACGGTGCGGAGCAAGGTGACGATTGTCGGAGCGGGAAACACCGGCGCCACGATGGCGCAGATCCTCGCCTCGCGCGGCTACGCCGACGTGACGCTGATCGACATCGTCGAGGGCCTGCCGCAGGGCAAGGCGCTCGACATCGCCGAGGGCGCTCCGTGGGTCGGGTTCAGCAGCTCCGTCAGCGGCACCAACGACTGGGCTGACACCGCCGGCTCCGACATCGTCGTCGTTACCTCGGGCGTCGCGCGCAGGCCGGGGATGACGCGCGAGGACCTGCTCGGCACCAACGCCGGCATCGTGCGCAGCGTCGTCGGCCTGGCCGTCGAGCACTCGCCGGACGCCGTGCTGATCATCTTCGCCAACCCGATGGACGCGATGTGCCACGTCGCCCTCGAGGCCAGCGGCTTCCCCGCCTCGCGCGTCGTCGGCCAGGGCGGGATGCTGGACAGCACGCGCTACCGCACCTTCATCGCGATGGAGCTCGGCGTCTCCGTGCGCGACGTCTCCGCCTGGGTGCTGGGCGGTCACACCGAGGCGACAATGGTCCCGATCGTCTCCACGGCCACGGTCGGCGGCGTCCCGCTGAGCGCGCTGATGGCGCAGGACCGCATCGACGCCATCGTCGACCGTACGACGAAGGGCGGCGCCGAGATCGTCGGCCTGCTCAAGACCGGGTCGGCCTTCACCGCCCCCGCCGCCGCCACGATCGAGATGGTCGACGCCATCCTCCGCGACGAGCGCCGCATCCTCCCCTGCTGCACGTTGCTGGACGGCCAATGGGGCATCGAGAACGCCTACGTCGGCGCCCCGGTCCTGCTCGGCGCCGGCGGCATCCTCGAGGTCTACGAGCCGCCGCTGGCGGACGCGGAAGCGGCGGCGATCCGCGCCGCGGGGGCGGCGGTGTTGGAGCTGGTGGCGGCAACGCCGCAGGGGTAGGCGTTCTATGGCAACGGTCGCCCGGCCACGCTACCCCCACTACCCTTGAAACTGGTACTTCGCTCTTAGCGGTATCCTGATAGCATGAGAACGCATGAGCGCTCTCGTTGGCATTCTGTGAACTTCGCGGAGACCGAACGTACTCCAAGGGTGTAGGTGAGCGAGGCCCGGTGCGTGAATTCGAGATTAGGAGTGATGGCTATCACCTCGACGAGGGAGGCCATGTCATCACGACGTACTACGTCGATTTGCGCCATCCAGCGGCTCGGCGACCAATCACGATGCTGATCAAGAGCGGACGAAGGGAACATGCGATAGGAGGCGGCGGAACACTCCTAATCGCTACGCCTCAGTACTATCGGGAACGCGGCGAAGGTCCGATGTGGGACGATTCAGAAGGACGGGCTTCACGGGTGACCCGGGAGAGTTCTGTCGTGGACGACCCCAATGATCTCGACGAAGCTCGGTTAGACGATCGCGAACTCAACCGGGCAGTTCGACTCGTTGGTTCCGGCATCAACGCCAACTCGACGACAACCAGCGTGAGTCGATCAGCGCGGACAACAGACTCGATCACGTACGCCAAGAAGGTGTGGCTCTTCTGCACCTCCATCGAGCCCAGCTCTGAGGCAGAAGTGGCAGCTTGGCGGAACGCCATGGATCCTGTCTACGACCACGCGTCGTACATCCATAGGCCGCGCGAATTCGCGCGAGCGCTCGCAGGCATGGTGGCTGCACAGCTTGGACCTCAAGGGCAGGAAGCCACAATGACGCACAGATTCGGCGGGCTGGTCGAGCGGGAGCCAACGCGCCACAAGCAGCAGACCGTCTTCCACGGCCCGGTGATCTACGTCAGCGATCCGTACGAGATGGTCACTGAAGCGTCATCAGACTGGGAGAGGATGCTCTTGTCGATCTTCGTGAAGCAGGAGAGATTCGCTCCCGAGCGAGAGTACAGGTTCGCCGTGTGGAGTGAGGACGAGCCGACTCCTGAGCCTGTGATACTCGATACTTCGCTTGCCATGCTGGGCTCGCTCCAAGAGCGCGTTGCGGAAGGCGCCCATCCGGTCGCTCCTACGACCGTCCCCGAGCGAGCGCTGTCTGGAGACAAGAAGATCACGCCCGTTTCGTCGGCTCCTACTCGGGTAGACGAGAATCCCGTACCTAGCCCCCTCGATCTAGTCAACGATCCAGGGGCTCGGATTGCGCCGCATCCCTACTCGGCAGATGAACTGCCCGACGATCTGGATCAGGTAGTGACGACTTACTCCGCTGTTAGAGCGCTTCGCCACGCAGTGGGCAACCTCGAGGGGGCGCGCAAGGTGGAGACTGCCAGCTCAGCGTGGCATGCAGAGCCGTGCGTGCGTCGACTCTGCGCTGCCCTTGAGGATCCGATACGGAACGTAAGAGTGACAAAGGACAACTTCATTGCTCTCGCGATCAAGTTTCCCGCTGGGTGTAGATCAGAAGCGGAGCTTGCGTTCGGTCCCCGGGGGACGAGCACGGCGAGCGTCAGGCACGAACGCGGCGAGTCCCTTTCCCGGAGCCGCAATGCATGGGCAGGAGGGTCAGGAATGGCAAGCGTGTTCGAGGCGCTCGAGGCTGCTGGCGCTCGCCTGCGAGCAATCTAGCTCGACTCCGATTGACTTTCGCCCGTAGTACTGCCCACAACCCCCAACCCCGCTACCCTCACCCCGACAACCCGCATCACGCCCGAATGCCCCGAGGAGCCCACGACGTGACAACCACCACCCCAACCCGCACCGAAACCGACAGCATGGGCGCCATCGAGGTGGCCGACGACCGGTACTGGGGGGCGCAGACGCAGCGCTCGCTGGAGAACTTCAAGATCGGCGACGAGCGGATGCCGCGCTCGATCATCCGCGCGCTCGGCATCGTCAAGCACGCCTCGGCGACCGTGAACGAGGACCTCGGCAGGCTCGACTCCGAGGTCGCCGGCGCCATCCGCTCCGCCGCCCAGGAGGTGATCGACGGCGACCTCGACGACCACTTCCCGCTCGTCGTCTGGCAGACCGGCTCCGGCACCCAGTCCAACATGAACGCCAACGAGGTGATCTCCAACCGCGCCATCGAGCTGCTCGGCGGCGAGCGCGGCTCCAAGAAGCCGGTCCACCCCAACGACCACGTCAACATGTCGCAGTCCTCGAACGATGTCTTCCCCGGCGCGATGTCGATCGCGACCGCCGAGGAGGTCACGCACCGCCTCGTGCCCGGACTGAAGCACCTGCACGCGGCGCTGTCGGCGAAGCAGGCGGACTTCGAGGACATCGTGAAGATCGGCCGCACCCACCTGATGGACGCGACGCCGCTGACGCTGGGCCAGGAGTTCTCGGGTTACGTCAAGCAGGTCGAGTACGGGATCCTGCGCGTGGAGAGCGCGCTGCCCCGGATCTCCGAGCTCGCCCTCGGCGGCACCGCCGTCGGCACCGGCCTCAACGCGCACCCCGAGTACGGCGCGCGCGTCGCGGCCGAGATCGCGCGCATGACGGGACTGCCCTTCGTGACCGCGCCGAACAAGTTCGAGTCGCTCGCCGCGCACGACGCACAGGTGGAGCTGTCCGGGCAACTGAAGACCGTGGCCGCCTCGCTGATGAAGATCGCGAACGACGTGCGGCTGCTCGGCTCCGGCCCGCGCGCCGGCGTCGCCGAGCTGATGCTGCCCGCCAACGAGCCGGGCTCCTCGATCATGCCGGGCAAGGTGAACCCGACGCAGTCCGAGGCGCTGACGATGGTCTGCGTGCAGGTGATCGGCAACGACGTGGCGGTCAACGTCGGCGGCGCGACGGGGCACTTCGAGCTCAACGTCTTCAAGCCGGTGATCGTCTACAACGTGCTGCAATCGATCCGCCTGCTGGGTGACGCAGCGGTGTCGTTCACCGACAACTGCGTCGTCGGCATCGAGCCGAACCACGCGCGAATCCGCGAGCTGATGGAGTCGTCGCTGATGCTGGTGACGGCGCTCAGCCCGCACATCGGCTACGACCGCGCCGCCGAGGTCGCGCACCAGGCGCACGTCGACGGCTCGACGCTGCGCGAGGCGGCGCTGGCCCTCGGCTACGTCACGGACGCCGAGTTCGGCGAGTGGGTGCGCCCCGAGGAGATGACGCACCCGTAGGAGACCCCGCCCTATGCGCTCGAAGATCGGTCTCCTCGCGGCGGCGCTGCTGCTTGCCAGCCTTCCGCTGGCGGCGGCGTGCGGCGACGATGGCGACGAGCGGGAGCCGCTGAAGATCGGCCTGCTGCTCAACTTCGGCGAGGGCGCCGCCGCCGCCTCGACGGTGCGGCAGCAGAGCTTCGAGCTCGCGATCCGGCACATCAACGACGCTGGCGGCGTCCTCGGACAGCCGGTCACCTTCGTGCTGGCCGATCCCACGTTCGACCCGGACGAGGCCGTCGAGGTGGCGCGCCGCCTGATCGAGGTCGATGGCGTGCACGCGATCGTCGGGCCGAGTTCCAGCGCGAACGCGCTCGCGGTCGCGGAGCAGGTGGCGGGGCCGGCGGGCATCCCGCTGGTCAGCCCCTCGGCGACCTCGCCGCTGCTCACGACGGCAGACGACCGCGACTTCTTCTTCCGCACGGCCCTCTCCGATGTCGCACAGGGGCCGGTGCTGGCGCGCCTGGCGCGCGAGCGCGGCTTCGACAACGTCGGCGTGCTCTATCGCGACGACGCGTGGGGTCGAGGTCTGCACGAGGCGTTCGTTGCGGCCTGGGACGGCGCGATCACCTCGGTGGCGATCCACCCCACAGCGGAGACGCACACCCCCGCGCTGCGCGAGACCTTCGGCGCGGGCGCCCAGGCACTGGTGCTGATCACCTTCGCCCCGGAGGCGGAAACAATCCTGTACGAGGCGCTCGAGCTTGCCCTCCACGACCAGTTCGTGTTCAGCGACGGTGCGAGGCGGCTCGCGCTGGTGCAGAGGTTCGGCGGCGACCGCCTCGGCGACATGTACGGCACCGCAGGCGTCGCCCACCCGGGCGGCGAGGCGCAGGAGGCCTGGGATCGCGCCTACCGCGAGGCGTACGGCGAGCTGCCGGTGACCCCCTACGTGCGGGCGACGTACGACGCGGCGATCGCGATCGCGCTCGCCGCGGAGGCTGCGGGCAGCCTCGATGGCGCCGCCATCCGCGACCAGCTGCGCGCCATCGGCGCCGCGCCGGGCGAGGCGGTGATCGCCGGGCCCGAGGGCGTCGCGCGAGCCCTCGAGCTCCTCGGCGATGGCGGCGAGGTCGACTACGACGGCGCCTCGGTCTCGCTCGACTGGGACGAGCACGGCGACCTGCTTCGAGGTCACGTCGGGATCTGGCGCTTCACCAGCGACGAGCGAATCGAGGACCTCGAGGCGATACCGTACGGCGAGTAGCCGGACGGCTGACTTCCGACGGGCCGCGGTCTGGTCGCTCGGACGGAACGAACCGCCGCCCTGAGACGTCAATCCTGGTAGGAGGCGTTCCCGGCACCCGCGCGGGATCGCTCGCCGCCTTGCGCGAGGGTGGGGTGTGATGCGTTGGGCTCTCGCCTCGCTCGCCGGTGCGCTGATGCTGGCCGTGGCTGCGTGCGACGGCGACACGACCCCGCCCGCCTCGACCGCGGTGGACGATTCGGCGGCCGCCGTGGCAGCCCCGGCTCCGGCACCGGCGACAACGCCGAGCGCCACGCCCGAACCAACTCTGGCGCCCACGCTGACGGCCAGCCCGACACCGGCGGCCACATCAACGCCCAGTCCCACGCCCAGCCCGCCTCCGGCACCCACGCCGGCACCGAGCCCCACGCCCAACCCCACTCCAACGCCTACATCGACGCCCAGCCCGACTCTGACGCCCACGCCGATGCCCAGCCTCACGCCCGAACCAACTCCCGCCCCGACGCCCGAGCCGACTCCCACCCCGACGCCCGAGCCGCAGGGCATCGAGCTCACGCCGATCACGCGCGGGGAGCCGCGGCCGTTGCGGGCGGGGGATCGCGCTCTACTACTGGGTGTACCCATGCACGGGGTGCGATGGGGCGCCGTTTGACCTCCGCAGGATCGTCTTCGATGAGGCGGCCGGCGCGCTCCACCAGGATCGCCCGCTGGCTTCCTTCGACGGGGTGAATGACCACAAGGGCCACCTCTACAACCCGGTCCGCAGTTTCGGGATGAGCGAGAGCGGCCAGACGCTGGCTGTCGCGATCTGCCACGTCGGGTATTGCGAAGTCGAACCGGTGGGCGGCGCTTGGCTCCCGAGCGCGGACGCAGAGTTGCGCCTCCGGGTATCGCACGACGGCGGGCGCACGTGGGAGGACCGGGGTGAGCTGCTTCCCCAGACACGGATCGCCGAGGTGACCGACGACGATGTGCTCGTGTGGACGTACAACATCTGGCAAACGCGAGAGGACTGGGACGAGCTGACCGACGAGGAGTGGGAGCAGATGCTCGAACGACTCGCCACGCTCGGTCTCGACGAACGGGAAGGTTGGCGGAGCCGCCTCCGTTGGGCCGGCTCGGACGAGGCGTACGTACCGCTGCCTGAACCGATGCTCCCCAGCATTGGAACGGTGAATTGGAAGCGCACCGACATGCGGCTGGACGGCGTCGTTGCGTGGGCCGCCGGGACGCGAGGCGGCTACGTCATCGCGCTCGCAAACGCGGACGGCTCCGTCCGGCGCGCGTATGCCTCGACGGACGATCTGGAGGGCCGCCTGTTCATCGTCGAAAATGTGCTCGTCAGGCCCACGAGCGTACTGCGCCTCGGCAATTTCCGGCACGACCTCGCGACCCTTGAGATCATCGATCTCACCTCGACGACCCTCCACGAGGTGGAAGGGCTCGCCCTCCCGCCCGGGCTCGACCCCGAGGCGGGCGGATCGCAGCACGAGTACTACTACCTCATCACTGCCCGGCCTGCACCCGACAGGCCACGCGGCGAGCACAGACCGCTCAAGTGACGCGGAGCGCCGGGGCAGGTCGGCGCGGCGCGCTACCGCCGGGAGGAGAGGAAGACGGCAACGAGGCCGCCGAGGATGCCCGCGAGCCCGCCCGTGACGAACCCCGGTGGATCGGCGATCAGCTCGGCAGCGACGCCGACGAGCACGCCGACCACGACACCCGCGCCGATGGTCATGAACACCACGTTGAGCCGGTCGGTCATCTTGCCCTCCTCGCTCGCGGGGCGGCCTGCCGGGGACAGTCTAGCCAACGACTGTGCTAGATGACGACCGTCGCGGCCCAGGCGGCGCCGGCCAGCGCCGCGAGGTAGCAGACCACGGCCAGCGGCGTCGCGATCGAGCGCAGGCCGAGGTCCTTGAGCGTGTGGCGGATGCGGTGCGCGGCGTGCATGAAGGTGAAGAACGCCACGCCGAAAATGACCAGCCGCACGAGCCAGAAGTCGAAGAGGTTCTCAAGCTGCTCGAACTCGACGACCCCGGCGGGCACGAGGAAGCCGGTGATGATGATCAGCACCGGCATCAAGAATGCCACGATCATCCCGCCGGCGGAGAAGATCGCCCAGAAGAACGGCTCGTTCGAAGGTCTCACGCCGTCCTCCCCTCTACGCCAGGACCAGGAAGATCACGAGCACGACCACGGAGACGGCCAGCCAGGCTCCGTGAGCGCCTGCGACGATCAGATCGTCCGGGACGCGCCACCCCCCGAGCTTGAGCGGCACGGCCTTCGGCATCAGCCGGAACCAGGTCGAGGTGTGCAGCTGCGCGAAGCCGAGGATCACCGCGTGCACGATCCAGAGCAGTGGGTTCTTGAGCACGTCGAGGTAGTCGGCGAATGCGCCCTCGCCCTCGCGAACGCTGGCGACGAGCAGCAGCAGCAGCACCATGTAGCCCGCGACGGCGAACGCCGAGAGCTCGCGCAGCACGACGATGCGGTACGCCCAGCGCTGGTTCCACCAGCCGTTCGACTTCGTCCTCGGGAGCGGACCAGGCATCGTCAGCGACCCATCCCGGGCGGCGTAAAGGGCAGCAGCGAGATGAAGAAGCTGTTCGTGGCCTCGATCTTGGCCTGCTGGATAGCGGCCGCCGGGTCGACGTGCTTCGGGCAGACGCTGCTGCACTCGCCGACGAAGGTGCAGTCCCAGATGCCCGCGTCGGACCAGATCAGCTCCTGACGCTGCGCGTTGCCCTGATCGCGCGAATCGAGGTTGTAGCGCTGCGCGAGGGCGAGCGCGGCGGGGCCGATGAAGTCGTCCTCGTGCTCGTACACGGGGCAGGCCGAGTAGCAGAGCATGCAGTTGATGCACATGCTGAACTGCTTGAAGTCCGCGAGTTGCGAGGGCGTCTGGCGGTACTCGCCCTCCTCGATCGGCTGCTCCTGCTCGCGGATGATCCACGGCTTCACGTCCGTCAGCTTCTCCATGAAGTCGTCGAGGACGGTCACCATGTCGCGCTCGACCGGGAAGCCGCGCAGCGGCTCGACGCGGATCGGGCCGGGCATGAACTCGCGCAGGAAGGCGTTGCAGGTGAGGCGCGGGTAGCCGTTGACCATCATCCCGCAGCTGCCGCAGACGCCCATCCGGCAGGACCAGCGATAGCTGAGCGTGCCGTCGACCTCGTCCTTGAGCCAGTTGAGCGCGTCGAGGACGACCCACTCCTCGCGGTAGGGCACCTCGTAAGTCTGGTACGAGGGCTCGGTGTCCGTCTCGGGGTGGTAGCGGAACACCTCGAGCGTTACGGTGCGCGTCGTGGTCATCGCTTCCGTGGTCACGGCGCCTCCCGTCGCTAGTTTCCGTAGGTCCGTTCGGCCGGCGGCCAGTTGGTGATCGTCACGTCCGAGTACTCGATGCGCGGCGCATCGTCCGTACGGTACGCCAGCGAGTGCTTCAGGAACTGCTCGTCGTCTCGCTCCGGGTGGTCCGTGCGCTGGTGCGAGCCTCGCGACTCCGTGCGCGAGAGCGCGGAGTGGGCGACGGCCTCCCCGACATCGAGCAGGAACTCAAGCTCGAGGGCGGCCGTGAGTTCGGTGTTGAAGCTCGCGCTGTGGTCGTCCAGGGAGATGTTCGCGGCGCGCTCCTTGAGCTCGGCGACCTTCTGCGTGGTCACCTCGAGGCTGGCGTGGTCGCGGTAGACGCCGGCGCCATCCTCCATCGTCGAGTTGAGTTCGCGGCGGATCGCGGCGATGCGCTCGCCGCCCTCGCGCGGCTGCAGGAAGCGTTCGCTGATGCGCGCCCGCTCGTCGGCGGCCTGCGCCTCGATCGAGCCGCTGTCGAACTCGGGGTGCTGCTGCGCCCAGACGGCGGCCGAGTGGCCGGCGCGGCGGCCGAACACGAGCAGCTCGGTCAGCGAGTTCGAGCCGAGGCGGTTCGCGCCGTTGATGCTGACGCAGGCGCACTCCCCGGCGGCGTAGAGGCCGGGCAGGCTGGTCGCCCCGTTCGTGTCGGTGTGGATGCCGCCCATCATGTAGTGCACCACCGGCCGCACGGGGATCGGCTCGTGCACGGGATCGATGCCGGCGTAGTTCTTCGCCAGCTCGCGCACGAACGGGATGCGCTCCTCGATCAGCTTCTCGCCGAGGTGGCGCACGTCGAGGTGGGTGTAGGTGCCGTACTCGCCCTCGAAGACGCGGCCCTCGGCCTGCTCCTTCATGAACGCCTGCGAGAGCTTGTCGCGCGGGCCCAGCTCCATCGTGCGCAGCTGCGGGTGGCGCGGGTCGGTGATCTCGACCGGCTCGCCGAGGTTGTAGTCCTGCAGGTAGCGGTGGCCCTCGGTGTTGACGAGGATGCCGCCCTCGCCGCGGGCGGCCTCGGTGATGAGGATGCCGGTGCCGGGCAGGCCGGTCGGGTGGTACTGGACGAACTCCATGTCCTTGAGGGCGACGCCGGCGCGGTAGGCCATCGCCATGCCGTCGCCGGTCTTGATCGCGGCGTTAGTGGTGAAGGGGAAGACGCGTCCGCCGCCGCCGGTGCACATGATCACGGCCTTCGCCTTGATCGCGCGCATCTCGCCCGTGCGCAGCTCGATCGCGGAGACGCCTTGGCAGCGCCCGTCCTCGACGAGCAGCCGCGTCGCGAACCACTCGTCGTAGCGCTTGACCTGCGTGTACTTGAGCGAGGTCTGGAACAGCGCGTGCAGCATGTGGAAGCCGGTCTTGTCGGCGGCGTACCAGGTGCGACGGATGCGCATCCCGCCGAAGGGGCGGACGGCGACGCTGCCGTCCTCCTCGCGGCTCCAGGGGCAGCCCCAGTGCTCGAGCTGGATCATCTCGTCCGGGGCCTCGTTGACGAACAGCTCCACGGCGTCCTGATCGGCAAGCCAGTCGGCGCCGCTGATCGTGTCGTTGATGTGATCCTCGAGGCTGTCGTCGTCCTTGATCACGGCCGCGGCGCCGCCCTCGGCGGAGACCGTGTGGCTGCGCATCGGGTAGACCTTGGAGACCATCGCGATGTCGAGGTCGGGGTAGGCCTCGGCTGCGGCGATGACGGCGCGCAGGCCGGCCCCGCCGCCGCCAACGATGAGCAGGTCGTGCTGGAGATCGTCGGCCACTGCGCCTCTCAATCGGTCAGCGGTGCCCCCGCTCGGAGCCTGCCGGAGCGGCAACGCTCACTATTCCCGTGGCCGGGGTCATGGTCAAGCGGAAGGCGCTCAGCGACGCCGCCGGCCTCGCGAGGTTCTGCCGGGCTTCCCGCCCGTCGTGTACGTTTGCGTCAGGAACAGGTCACTCGGAGGAGGCATTGTGGCTGGCTATGTAATCGCGGACGTCCGCGTGACGGACGAGGCCCTCTTCGCCGAGTTCGCGGCGGGAGTGCCGGCGACCATCGAGGCTCACGGGGGCAGGTACATCATCCGAGGCGGCAACATCGAGGTATTCCAGGGCGATTGGGCGCCTCCGCGCTTCGTCGTGGTGGAGTTCGAGAGCGCAGAGGCGGCCAGTGGCTGGCTCAACTCCGAGGAGTTCTCCCCGATGCGCGACCTGCTCAACCGCTCGTCCGACACCGACGTGATCGTCATGGAGGGCACGTAGCCCGTCGCGTAGCCGCGCACGGATTGGCCTCCGCTCAGTCTCCGTCACGCACGCACAGGCCGTAGAGGTGGAACGCGATGATCGTCTTCGCGTCCTCCACCCGCCCCTCACCGATGGCGGCGTCCAACTCGTCGAGCGTGATCGCGATCGGCGCGCCCAGGTCTTCCTCGTCTCCGGTGTCGAGCGGCGCCTCGAATAGCCCCGTGGCCAGGTAGATGTCGATGTATTCGTTCGTGAACCCCGGCGCCATCCATGCGCCTCCGATGCGCACGATTGACTCCGCGTCGTAGCCGGTCTCCTCGCGCAGTTCGCGGCGCGCGGTGACCTCGGGCGGCTCGCCCGGCTCGCGCGTGCCCGCCGGCACTTCCAGCAGCCGCCGGCGCGCCGGATGGCGGTACTGCTCGACGAGCAGCAGCCGCTCGTCGTCGAGCAGCGCGACGAGCGCGACCGCGCCGGGATGCACGACGGTCTGGCGATCGCCCTCGGAGCCGTCGGGGAAGCGCAGTCGTGCGTGGTCGACGGCGAAGAGCGGGCCCTCGTAGACGCGCTCGTTGCTCAGGATCTCCGGGAGTTCGTCGCTCACGCAGGCGTCAGCCCGCTGCTTGCGAGGGCAGGTCGAGCGTCATCGCGATCTCGTTGCAGCCGGGGAACTTGGGGCAGCGGTAGCACTCGTTCCAGACCTTGCGCGGCAGCTCCATCACGTCGGCCTGCACGAAGTCAAGGCGCTCGAAGAACTGCGGGCGGTAGGTGAGTGCGAAGACGCGATCGAGGCCGAGCCGCGCGGCCTCGTCGATACAGGCCTGCACCAGCAGCTGTCCGTAGCCCTGCCCCTGCCGATCCTCGGAGACGGCGAGCGACTTCAGCTCGGCGATGTCGGCCCAGACGATGTGCAGCGCGCCGCAGGCGACGACCTCGTCGCCCTCGCGGACGACGAAGAAGTCGCGAAGGTTCTCGTAGGTCTCGCCCTTGGTGCGTGGCAGCATGTCGCCGCGGGCGGCCCAGAAGTTGACGAGCGCGTGGATCCCGTCCACGTCGTGGATCGTCGCGCGCTCGACCGCGGCGGGGAGAGCGGGTGCGGTCATGCTTCTAGGATAGTCCTCCGCGCCGCATTCCGGCGACGGGGCTTGCGAGGGCGTCCGCGTCCATGCGCATCGTCAATCGCGTTCCAACTCGCCGATCTGGTGGTCGAGGCGCAGCCAGCCGAGGCGCTGCGCGAGGTTGGCGTAGAACTGGTTCGCCCCGCCGAGGCGGACGAAGCGCGCCTGCCGCGGCGAGCGCGTGATGTTCACCATGCTCCCGGACCGCACCTCGATCTCGTGGTGCCCGTCCACGGTCATCACCGCCTCGTGGCCGCGCGCGACCTCCAGCGTGACGGCCGCGCCGTCGCGCAGCACGAGCGCGTTGCCGTACGAGAGATGCGGCGCAACGGCCGCGACGATCAGCTCGCTCGAGGTCGGATAGAGGATCGGCCCGTGGATCGCGAGCGCGTAGCCGGTCGAGCCGGTCGCCGTCGCGACGATCACGGCGTCGGTGCGGTACTCGGCGAGCAGCACGCCATCGACATGGACGCCGACCGAGACCGTGCGGCCGAGGCGGTGGCGTCCGATCACGACGTCGTTGAGCGCGTGCAGCGGCTCGCCGTCTCCGACGATCGCCTGGGCCATCGTGCGCTCCTCGATCCGGCCCCCGCCGCCGAGGATGAGACTCAGCGCCTCCTCGGCTTCGCCCTCGGTCGACTCGGCAAGGAAGCCGAGGCGGCCCATTCGCACGCCGAAGATCGGGATGCCGAGCGCCGAGGCGAGGCCGGAGGCCTGCAGCACCGTGCCGTCGCCGCCGACGCAGATCAGCAGATCGCTGCCGGGCAGTTGCGCCTCGACGGGACCCTGCCCGCCGGACGGGCCGTCGCGCTCGAGCGGCGCGCACCAGCTATCGAGGCCGGCCTCGACGATTTGCGTGTGCAGCCGCTCGGCGAGCGCCATCGCGCCGTGCACGTCGGGGTGGTAGCAGACCCCGCAGCGCGCGATACCGCCGAGGGTGTTCCCGCTGCTCATGCGTCGCCTCGAGGACTCGCGGTGGTGGGCAGGCGCAGCCAGAGAAAGAACTCGCGGTTGCCGGCGGGGCCGGTCAGCGGCGAACGGTGGACGCCGCGCACTCGCGCCCCGTGATCGAGGGCCCAGGCCGCGACCTTGCCGACAACCTCGGCGTGCACCCGCGCGTCGCGCACCACGCCACCCGGCTCCACCTGCTCGCGGCGCGCCTCGAACTGCGGCTTGACCAGCACCAGCGCGTCGCCGCCCGGCCGCAGCGAGCGCAGCACGGCGGGCAGCACGGCGGTCAGCGAGATGAACGAGACATCGACGACGGCCAGATCGGCGGGCGGGTCGAGCGGCTCGAGGTTGCGCGCGTTCGTGCGCTCGCGGACCTCGACCCGCGGATCGTCGCGCAATCGCTGCGCGAGCTGCCCGTAGCCGGCGTCGACGGCGACGACTTCGCGCGCGCCTCGCTGGAACAGGCAGTCGCTGAAGCCGCCGGTGGAGGCGCCGACATCGAGGCAGCGCGCGCCCTCGACGGCTAGCGAGGTGGCGTCGAGCGCCGAGGCGAGCTTGTCGCCGCCACGGCTGACGTAGCGCGGGCGCTCGCGCAGCGCGAGCGCGGCGTCGGGCGCGACGGTGGCCGCGGGCCGCGTCGCCACCGCGCCCTCGACGCGCACCTCGCGTGCGAGCACAAGCGCGCGGGCGCGCTCGGCGTCGGGCGCCAGCCCGCGCTCGACGAGCAGCTCGTCGAGGCGCAGACGCGCGCGCGATCGGCCTCGGGCGGTTGTTGTCATAGTGAGTGAGGATACTCCGCAGCCGCCGCGGACGCTGCATGACGCGGGAACCTGTGGGACAGCGCGAGCGTATGGTTAGTTGACGGCTGCATACGTACCGCACGTGTCGTGCCTAACCCTGGAGTGCCACGTGCGAGCGAGAAACCTCCGCCCCGCGCTCCTCGCTGCACTCGCGCTGCTGCTGCTCTACGCGCAACCCTCCGCAGCGCACGCCGACGAGCCGCTCGCACCCGACGAGACCGCCGGGGCCGGGACGATCGTCACGTGGCTGCAGCCCGGCTGGAACATGGTCGGCTGGATCGGGCCTGCTACACCTACCTCGGAGCTCTTCGAGGAGATCCCGGCGCTTGAGCACGTCTCGGCATGGGACGCCGGGGCGCAGCAGTACCAGCGCGCGACGCGAGCCTCGTCGAAGGAGCTATCGACGCTCACGCCCGGGATGGGACTGTGGCTGCACCTCGGTGGCAACGATGCGGTTCGCTGGACGCGCCCTGCCGCGCCGGATGGCCTGGTGCTCCGGCTGAGGAGGGGCCTCAACTTCGTCGGCGTCGTGGCCGGGGGCGCGGTCAGCCAGCCGGACACCGCAGCGAGCGCCGCCTGGCGCTGGGACCCCGCCCGGCAGCAGTACGAGCTGTACCGTTTCGGGGATGCGACGCTGCGCGCCGGGGACGCGCTCTGGGTCCAGGCGTCGGCGCCCGTCATCTGGTGGCAGCCAGGGACCGCCGAACCGCCGATCGCCTTCTTCGGCGACGTTCCCGCCGAGGTCCAGAACGACTTCCGTGATGAGTATCGGGAGATGCGGCGATTCTTCGCGGAACAGCTCGGAGTCGCGATCCGGGGAACTCTCCACTACATCGGCTCCGACCCGGAGGCTCTGCGCCAAATCCACTTCGCGGTGTTCGGCGATGACATCCGGCAAGATTTCTGCGGGCGTAGTGACCACGGGGGATTCCATGTCGTTGTGCTTCGATGCACCACTCCGCCCGCGGGCTCGCTGGACTGGTACTACGTGGACTCGTTGCTGTTCGGGATCACCGGCTCGGGGTTGAGATGGCGAGGGGCACCCAGGCTCGATCCGCGTGGCCCAGGGTGGCTCATCGAGGGGACGCGAGAATACGCCTTGGCACTCTACCGCGAGGCAGCGAACCGTTCGCAGGTCTGGTACTACTGGCCCCCGGATGTCAATGCACGCCGGACCGTGCTCCCGTTCAGCCACTTCGAGTTGGTCCAAGACCGCGGCTCGACACTCAATGCATCCGAGGACGCGCTCGGCTTCTTTGCTGTCGAATGGCTCGCGGAGCGCGTGGGCAAGTCCGCCGTCTTCGACTACTTCAGGCTGATGCGGACCTCAACGGACTGGCGAGCGGCGTTCGAGGCTGCCTTCGGCATCAGCGTGGATGCGTTCTACCAGGCCTTCGAGACCTATCGCGCTGAGGTGTTCCCGCCGCTCCCCCACCTCTCTGACGATCTCACGGAGCCAGTGCTGGTATTCGTGGAAGGTATCCCATCGGCGACCCAGCTCACGATCAAGACCGAGTTCGAGAACGTCCGACGGTTCTTCGCTAGTCGCTTCGAGGCCGAGGCGACGGAGTTCACGCTCTTCGTAGCGCGTGATGAGGAAACGGCGAGCGGCGCACTTACCTGGGTGGGCGACATATTCTGCCGCGCCCGGCCGGTGTACGAGCGGGTGATCCTCACGGTCCAGCAATGCGGCACGTTGCCCCCGCTGGACGCGGTGTACGCCCGCGCCATGGTGCATGAACTCGCGCCCTTGTCTGAGCTGCGCACCGCTGGCATCTCCAGTACCGGTGATCTCGCCCCGCGCTGGTTCTCGGATGGCGCGACGGGATACGCAGAGGTCGCCTACCGCGCGGCTGCGGGACGCCTGGATCTCGAACAATACCGAAACGTGCAGATCCAGAGAGCGCGGTCCACCCCCTACTCGTTGCGAGAGATGGCAACACACGACGGAGCCGCGGTAGCGGGCACCAGGACGACACGCGGGGTCGGCTTCCTGGCAGTCGAGTGGCTCGTCAATCACGCGGGCGAGCCCGCCGTCTTCGAGTACTATCGCGTCCTGCCCTCCTCGGCGAGCCGGGAGGCGGCCTTCGAGTCCGCCCTCGGACTCACCATCGACGACTTCTACGAGCAGTTCGAGGCCTACCGCGCGGAGCTGACGGCGCGCTGATGCCGGCGCATCCGCTGGAGGAGGAACGAACGGGATGCGGCTGAGACACGCCCGTCCCGCGCTCCTCGCCGTCTTTCTGCTCGCCGCCGGGCTGACGCCCGTGCGGGCGAGCGCCTCGGAGCCCGCGGACGAGACCGCCGAGGCCCGGACGATCGTCACGTGGCTGCAGCCCGGCTGGAACATGGCCGGCTGGCTCGGCCCGTCCACCCCCGCCTCGGAACTCTTCGAGGAGCTCCCGGCGCTCCAGCGCGTCTCGGCGTGGGACGCGGGGGCGCAGCAGTACCGGCGCGCGACGCGAGACTCTTCCGACGAGTTGCCGGAGCTGATGCCTGGTGTGGGGCTCTGGCTGCTCGTCGCTGGGGACAGCCCCGTGCGGTGGACGCGCCCTGCCGCGCCGGATGGCCTGGTGCTCAGACTCCGCAGGGGCCTCAACCTCGTCGGCGTCGTGGCCGACGGCGCGGTCAGCCGCTTCAGCGAGGCCGCGAGGGGCGCCTGGCGCTGGGATCCCTTCCGGCAGCAGTACGAGCCATACCGCTTCGGCGATCCCGTGCTGCGAGCGGGCGACGCGCTCTGGATTCAGGCCTCGGCGCCTGTCAGCTGGTGGCAGCCTGGGACCGCGGAGCCACCGTTCGTCTTCCTCGGCGACGTTCCCGCCGAAATCCAGAGCGACATCCTCGCCGAGTACTCGAACGTGCGACGGTTCTTCGCAGAGCACTTCGCGGTCGCGACGAGCGGTCGCCTCTATCACATCGCGGCCGACCTGGACGCGGTGCGCGCAGTCCACGCCCCGGTTGTTGATCGCGATCCCAGACCGGCCATCTGCGGCTGGCCTAGCGGGGAGATTCACATCCTTCTGGTGAAGTGTGCCGAGTTGACGTATTTCAGCAGTGACTACGTTACTGACTTGCTGCTCGATATCCCCGGCAAGGGGTTGGGTGCACGTTGGGAACCGGGGCTCGACCCTCGCGGCCCCGGTTGGCTGATCGAGGGCATGCTGCTCTACGCCCACACGTCGTACCGTGAGGCCGAAGGCCGCTTGTCACTCCGGCAACGTGAGAACCTGCACACCATCTCCCGGGATATCGCTCTCCCACTCAGGCACTTCGAAGTGACCGGGAATCGCGACGTGGTGACCACCGACTCCGAGCGTGCCCTCGGCTTCTTCGCCGTGGAGTGGCTGGCGGAACGGGTCGGGAACCCCGCTGTTTTCGACTACCACAGGCTGGTGGGAGCCTCGGGGGACTGGCGAGCGGCATTCGCGATCGCCTTCGGCATCGGCGTCGAGGACTTCCACAAGCAGTTCGAGGCCTACCGCGCCGAGGCGTTCCCGCCACTTCCTCACCTCACCGACGATCTCGACGAACCCGTGCTGGTATTCGTCGGCGACGTGCCGGCCCAGACTGCCGCGGAGATCCGCTCGGAGTTCGAGAATGTACGGCAGTTCTTCGCCGATCGCTTCAAGGCCGAGGCGACGGAGTTCACGCTCTACGTCGCGCGGACTGTGGAATCGGCGGCTCGTGCACTTCCCAACGTGGGCCACATCTACTGTAGTTCGGTGCAGGACGGGCGGGCGATCGTGACACTCGACCGCTGCCACAGCCCATTCACGCTGGACTACCTCTACATTGGCGCCATGGTGCTAGAACTCGCCCCGCTGGAGAGCCTCAGTGTCCCGGCCGGCTTCTCCTTCTCCACCTCGAGTAGTCGCGCTCCGGCGTGGGCGTCCGAAGGTCTGGTGAAGTACGCGGCGGCTGCGTACCGCGCCGCTGCCGGACGCCTCGATATCGCTGAGTACCGGGGCCGGGAGGTGAACGTGGCGCGGGTCACGCGGGAGTCGTTACGGGACCAGGCGTCGTACAGCGGCCCACCACCTTCACTCAGCTACCTCGCCGTGGATTGGCTCGTTGAGCGGGCCGGCGAGCCCGCTGTCTTCGAGTACTACCGCGTGCTGCCATCCGCGACGAGCGCCGCGGCGGCCTTCGAGTCCGCCTTCGGCCTCACCATCGACGAGTTCTACGAGCAGTTCGAGGCGTACCGCGAGACCTTGCGGTAGCGAGGCGTCAGGCCGACTCGGAGATCTCGAGGTCGTCCGCCTCGGGGGAGCCGTCGCCGACGACCTGGCCGGACTCGGTGACGAGCAGCGGGCGCGTGCGGTTGCGCACCGTCTCGGCCGAGACGACGCACTTGCGGATCTCCGGCATCGAGGGCGCGTCGTACATCACGTCCAGCAGCAGCTCCTCGACGACGGTGCGCAGGCCGCGCGCGCCGGTCTTCTGCTTGATCGCGTCCTCGGCGATCGCCAGCAGGGCGTCGTCGGTGAAGACCAGTTCCACGTCGTCCATCTTGAAGAGGCGCTGGAACTGCTTCGCGATCGCGTTCTTCGGCTTGGTCAGGATCGAGACCATCGTCTCCACATCGAGCGGGTCGAGGACGGAGACCACCGGCAGGCGCCCGACGAACTCCGGGATCAGGCCGTACCGCAGCAGGTCGTCGTGCGTGACGTGCTGGAGGATGCGCGCGCGGTCGGACTCACTCGGCCGCTCCGAGCCGAAGCCGAGGCTGCGCGCGCCGATGCCGGTGCGACGCGAGACGACGTCCTCGAGGCCCTCGAACGCGCCGCCGACGATGAACAGGATGTTGGCGGTGTTGATCTGGATGAAGTCCTGGTGCGGGTGCTTGCGGCCGCCCTGCGGCGGCACGCTGGCGACCGTGCCCTCGATGATCTTGAGCAGCGCCTGCTGCACGCCCTCGCCGGACACATCGCGCGTGATCGAGGGGTTGTCCGACTTGCGCGCGATCTTGTCGATCTCGTCGATGTAGACGATGCCGCGCTCGCCGCGCTGTACGTCGAACTCCGCCGCCTGGATGAGGTGCAGCAGGATGTTCTCGACATCCTCGCCGACGTAGCCCGCCTCCGTCAGCGCCGTCGCATCGGCGATCGAGAACGGAACGTCGAGGACCTTCGCAAGCGTGCGCGCGAGCGCGGTCTTGCCGGTGCCCGTGGGCCCGATCAGCAGGATGTTCGACTTCTCCAGCTCGACATCCGCCTGGATGGGGGCGTCGATGCGCTTGAAGTGGTTGTAGACGGCGACGGAGAGCACGCGCTTGGTTCGGTCCTGCGCGACGATGTACTCGTCGAGCAGCTCCACGAGATCCCGAGGGGTGCGCGAGGGCTTGGCGGCCTGCGTCGGGGCGGCGTCACTCTCCTCGGTGATGATCTCGCGGCAGAGTTCGACGCACTCGTCGCAGATGTAGACCGCACCGGGGCCGGCGATCAGGCGCTTGACCTGGTCCTGGTTCTTGCCGCAGAACGAGCAGTGGTACTGGACCCACGCGCCACGCTTGGAGGAGTTCGCCACCGCGTCTGCCTCCGTTCCGTCTCCGGCGCCCGGCCGCCTCGCGGCGGCGGGTGCTGCCGCCTAGTCGCTCTCGCCGGGCCTCGCGAGGATCTCGTCGACCATCCCGTACTCGAGGGCCTGTTCCGCGTTCAGGTAGAAGTCGCGGTCGGTGTCGGCGCGGATGCGCTCGATCGTCTGGCCGGTCCGCTCCGAGAGGATGCTGCGGATGATCTCGTTGTTGCGCAGGATCTCGCGCGCCGCGATCTCGATGTCGGACGCCTGACCGCGCGCGCCGCCCATCGCCTGGTGCATGTGCACCGTGGCGTTGGGCAGGGCATAGCGCTTGCCCCTGGCGCCGGCCGAGAGCAGCACCGTGGCCATCGACGCCGTCGCGCCGACCGCGATCGTGGAGACGTCCGAGCGGATCAGGTTCATCGTGTCGTAGATCGCCAGCCCGGCGGTGATCACGCCGCCGGGCGAGTGGACGTACATATTGATGTCGCGGTCCGGCTCCTCGCGCTCCAGGTAGAGCAACTGGGCGACGATCGTGTTCGCGACGTGGTCGTCGATCGGTGTGCCGAGGAAGATGATGCGCTCCTTGAGGAGCAGCGAGTAGATGTCGTACGCGCGCTCGCCCCGGGCGGTCGTCTCGACCACCATCGGCACGACGTTGCTGGGAGGAATCGCGCCCGGCCGCATCGTCATATCACCCGTCTTCCCCAACGCCGAAGGCTGTCCGGCGTGCGTGTTGTTCGCGTTCCATTGGACCACGGCCGGCCTCCGAGCGCCGCCCTACGACTTGCTGTTCTCGTCGCCGCCCTCGTCCCCGGAGCCGTCCTCGTCCCCGGCGTCAGCCTCTGACGAGGCGTCCTCGGAAGCCTCGGCCTCGTCCGCTGCCGCGCCCGCCTCGTCGGCTTCGTCGGCCTCGTCGTCGGCCTCGTCGTCGGCCTCGTCGTCGGCTCGCGCCCCGCGGCGGCGGCGCCCGCGGCGGCGCGGCGAGCGCGGCTCGAGCTCCTCATCCTGCTGCGAGGCGATCTCGATCAGCCGCTCCAGCGCGCGCTCCGTGACCAGCCGCTCGCCCATCGAGGCGCGCATCTGCTCCGTGTCGAACATCGCGCGCACCTGCGCGCGGCGCTCGAGGTCGGTCGCGCCGGCCGAGGCCTGCTCGACGAGCTCGTCCACGCGCTCGTTCAGCTCCTCGTCGGTGGCCGCGATCTCCTCGCGAACGGCGAACTCCGCGAGCACGAGGCCGCGCCGGACGATCAGGTCGGCCTGCTCGCGCAGTGCGTCGCGCACCTCGTCCTCGGTGCGGCCGATCGCCTCGAGCCAGCGCTCGAAGTCCTCGCGCTCGTGGGCGGCGTGCTGCGACTGCTCGTCGACGAGGCGGTCGATCTCGCGCTCGACGAGCACCTCGGGGTAGTCCAGTTCGGCGGTCGCGAGGAGCAGGTCCACGACCTCCTCGCGGTAGCTCATGTCGGCCACGGCCTCGATCTGCGCCTGCACGCCCTCGCTCACGCGGGCCTGCAGATCTTCGAGGCTGTCGATGCCTTCCTCGTCGAGCGAGCGGGCGAACTCGTCGTCGAGTTCGGGCAGGATCTCCTGCTTCACTTCGAGAAGCTGGACGCTGTACTCGACGGTCTTGCCGGCGAGTTCCTCGGCCTGGTCGTCCTCGGGCAGGTCGAACGAGAACTCGTGCGGGCCGCCGCGCTCGAGGCCGATCAGCCGCTCGAGGAAGCCGGGCAGGGAGACGATGCCGCCCTCGGTGACGGCGAACTCGGCGCCCTCCTCGACGTGCGGCTCCGCCTGGCCCTCGACGGACACGCTCATGTCGATGCGCACGGTGTCGTTCCACTCAACGGCGCGATCGACCGGCTCGAGGGTCGCGTAGCGCCGCCGCAGGTCCGTCAGCGCCTCGTCGACTTCCGTCTCGCCGACGGAGACCTCGTCGCGAGGCACGCGCAGCGCCTCGTAGGCGCCGATCTCGATCGTCGGGCGGACGGGCACCGTCGCCTGGACAACCAGCGGCGCGGTCGACTTGAGCTCGATCTCGGGCTGGCCGATCGCGTCGATCGACTCGCTCTCGAGGGCTTCGTTGTAGACGGTCGGGAGCAGGTCCTCGATCGCCTCCTGGAGCAGCATCGGCTGCCCGACGGTGCGCTCGACGATCGCGCGGGGGGCCTTGCCGGGCCGGAATCCGGGGATGCGGACCTGCTGTGAGACCTTGCGGATCACCTTCGTCATCGACGCCTCGAGGCGCTCCGGCTCGACCTCGATTTCGATCGAGACGAGCGAGCGGGGAAGACGCTCAGCGGTTACGCCCAAGGCAAGCCCTTTCTTCGCGACATCCCGTCTCGCGACGGGGCCTCCTCGCAGCGGCGGGGTCCAGCGACCACCGGTAACGCGCGGGAGCGTAGCGACGTGAGTATATCAACGGCTCCCGCTTCGGTCCCGCCGGCGCCAGCTCGCTAGCGCGCGCGCACGGCGTCGTTGAGCGCGTCGCCGAAGAGCGCGAAGGCGAAGAGCAGCGAGACGACGACGAACGAGGGGACCAGCAGCAGGTGCGGGTTTGCCTGGAAGGTGCGGACGCTGCCCGCCTCGAAGATCATCGCGCCGAACGATGGCGCCGGCGGCTGGATGCCGACGCCGAACCAGGTCAGGAACAGCTCCGACCCGGCGACCGCGCCGAGGGCGGTCGAGGCGCCGAGGATGAGCAGGAACGAGACATTGGGCAGCAAGTGCCGCCAGATCACGTGGCTGCTGGTGGCGCCCATCGCCTGCGCCGCGATCACGAAGTCGCGCTCGCGGATCTGCAGCGTCTGCGCGCGGATGATGCGCATGCTGCCCACCCAGAAGAACAGCGAGAGCGCGCCGAACACGGTGAGATACGAGGGCACCCCGTTCTGGATCAGCCCCGAGAATGGCGTGTGATCCTCGACCCAGCCGGTCCACTCGATCACGCGTGGCGCGAGCGAGGCATTGATCAGGATCAGCATCGGCAGCCCGGGCAGCGCGATGAAGATGTCGCCGATGCGGCCGATCAGGCCGTCGATCCAACCGCCGCGATAGCCGGAGAGCAGCCCCAGTGTCGGGCCGATCACGAGCCCGCCGGTGACGATCACGGTGACCGTGATGATCACGGTCGTGCGGGCGGAGTACATCACGCGGCTGAGCATGTCGCGGCCGAGCCGGTCCGTCCCCAGGAAGTGGTCCGCGCTCGGCCCCTCGAGGCCGCGCGTGAGATCCTGCTCGCGGTAGGAGTAGGGCGCGGACCAGCTGGCGGTGATCCCCATCACGTAGATCGCGAGCACTACGGCGAGTCCGAACATCGCGATGCGCTTGCGGCTCAGCCGCCTCCAGAGCTGCAGCCAGGGGCCGGAGGGACGCCCTCGCACCGCCTCTCCGTTCTCCAGCCCGACGGTGGTGCTGCTCACCCGTTCACCGTCTCGCCCAGCCGCACGCGCGGGTCGATGAAGGTGTAGCTGATCTCGATCACGAGGTTGGCGACCAGGAAGGCCGTCGCGAGGATCACCGTGATCGCCAGGATCACGTCGTAGTCACGGCTCTGCACCGCCTCGATCGAGAAGCGCCCGATGCCCGGAATCCCCAGCAGCGTCTCGGTAAAGAACGCCCCCTCGAGGATGCCGACGAGCGCGAAGCCGATCACCGTGACCACCGGCAGCAGCGAGTTCGGAAGCACGTGCCGCAGCGCCACCGCGGCCTCCGTGATCCCCTTCGCGCGCGCGGTGCGCACGTAGTCCTCGGTCAGCACCTCGAGCGCGGTGATCCGCACGAGGCGCGCCACGCCTGCGATCCCGCCGATCGAGAGCACGAAGACAGGCATGTAGAGGTGCGGGTCGGGGATCGGCACGGCGATCACGCCGCCGATCCACCAGACATCGAAGAGGCCGGCGACGCCGTCACCGCCCCAGCCGCCGGCCGGCAGGATGTCGAGTTGCAGCGCGAACAGCCAGAGCATCGGCGGGATCATCACCAGCACGGGCAGCGCCGTGAGGAAGAGCAGGCTGCTGATCACGAACGGGTCGATCCAGGTCCCGCTGAAGCGTGCGGCGAGCAGCCCGAGCGGGATGCCGGTACTGAAGACGACGATCAGCGCCAGCAGGCCAAGCTGCGCCGAGATCAGCATGCGCTTGCGGATCAGCTCGTTGACGGTGAAGCCGCGCTGGATGAATGACTCGCCGAAGTCGCCGCGGATCGAACCGCCGCCGCTCCCACCCGGATAGAGGTCACCGAACAGCCAGCGGCCGTACTGCTCGAACACGGAACCGTCGAGGCCGCGCTCGGCGCGGACGCGCTCCAGCACTTCCGGGTCGCGGTACTGCCCGGCGGCGACGCTCACGGGATCGCCCGGACCAAAGCGCGCGATCGCGAACGTCGCGAACGAGACGACGAAGAGCACGGCCGGCAACCAGAGCAGGCGGCGAAGGATGTAGGCGGCCATCGGCGACCGGCCCCGCTCCCGCTAGCGGTTCACGGTGATGTGGCGCAGCCGCGGGATGACCATCGGCGGTTCGAACCAGCCCTCGACGGCCGCGTTGATCACGACGTGCGAGCGCGAGAAGTAGAGCGGCAGCCAGGCCGCGTCCTCGATGATCAGCCGCTCCGCCTGCTGGTAGAGCGCGAGCCGGGCGGCGCTGTCCTGCTCGATGCGGGCCTGATCGAGGATCGCGTCGACGTCGGCGTTCGAGTAGGCCACGTCGTTGAGTGCGGACTCGGAGTGGAACTTGAGATCGAGGATGTCCTCGGGATCGGGGTAGTCCATGATCCAGCCGGCGTTGAACATCTGCAGGCGGCCGGAGTCCTGGTCCTCCAGGAAGGTCGCGAAGTCGGTCTGCTGGATGCGGACCTCGATGCCCAGTTCGTTGCGCCACTGCTCGATGAACGCCTGCGTGTCGATCCGCGCCTCGGCGCCGCCACCGACCTCGGTGATGACGATCGGCGGGAGGTTCTCGGCCGACCCGTACGTGGACGCCGCCAGCAGCCGGCGAGCCTCGTCCGGGTCGAACTGGAACGTCTTGTCGTCCGGGGTGTAGCCGGGCAGCTGCGGCATGAGGATGCCGGTCGCCGGCGCGAGCATGTTCTTGAACGTCACCTCGGCGATCAGGTTGCGATTGATCGACAGCCCGAGGGCACGGCGCACGTTCACGTCGTCGAACGGCGGCACTGCCGTGTTGAACGCCAGGTAGGAGATCGTGAACTGGTTGAATTCCTGATAGAGCGGCCCGATGTCGCTGTTCGGGTCGCGGGCGCGGTCGATGTCGTTCACCGAGATGAAGGCGACGTCCAGCTCCCCGTTCTCGAAGCGCGTCAGCGTGGAGCCGCCCGCGAGTTCGTACAGCACCTCGCGCACCGCGGGCTCCCCGAAGTGGAAGCGCGAGTTGGCGCGCAGCACGATTCGCTCGCCGATGCGCCACTCCTGCAGGCGATACGGACCGGTGCCGACCGGGCGGCGGGTCCAGCCGCGCGGGTTGCTCTCGATCTGCTGCTGGTCCACGACGAATGCCGTCGGGTAGGTGAGCTTGGCGACGAAGTACGGCTTCGGCTCGTCGATCGTGAAGCGAATCGTGCGGTCATCGATGATCTGGACGCCCTCGATCGTCTCGGCGAGGCCGTAGAAGTGCTCGCGCACACCGATGATGTCGCCGAGGTAGGCGAGCGCGGTCGGCGAGGCGAGGTCGGGCGAGGCAGCGCGCTCGATCGACCAGAGCACATCCGCGGCGGTCACGCGGCGGCCGTTGTGGAAGAGGATGTCGTCACGCAGCGTGAACGTGTACTGCAGCCCGTCCTCGCTGATCTCGAGCGACTCGGCGAGGTCGAGCTCGATGCTCAGGTCCGGCGAGATCGTGACGAGGCCGTTGAAGATCTCGACGATGTACTCGGCGGAACCGGAGTCGCCGGCGATGTGCGGATCGAGCGTGACGGGGTCGCTGCCCGCCAGGCGAAGCCGGCCGGCGGCGCTCCCGGCGCTATCGCCGCCGTCGCCGCTGCTCGTGCCGCCGTCGCCATCGTCGCCATCGTCGCCATCGTCGCCGCTGCGCACGCCGCCCGTGTCGGTGGTGGTGCCGGCCGCGGCAGTGGGTTCATCCGTGGAGTCGTCGCCGCCTCCACCGAGGAGCAAGACGGCGGACAGCCCGCCGATGAGCAGCACCAGGGCCGCGAGGACCCCGAGCATGATGACGATGATGCGGTTCTGTCCGCCCACGCAGCCCTCCGCCCACTTGCAGACTCGCTATCGCCGGTCCGATAGCGAGTCTCAGCAGATCATACGTCAGCAGCACCTTCCGCCGCTTGCGCCTCCGGCGTCAGTGCGATGTGCACGTCGGCGAGCTGCTGCGCCTCGACGGTGCTCGGCGCGCCGGTCATCGGGTCGGAGGCCGTCTTGGTCTTCGGGAACGCGATCACCTCGCGGATGTCGCGCTCGCCCGCAAACAGCGCCGCCGTGCGGTCGATGCCGAGGGCGATGCCGCCGTGGGGCGGCGCGCCGAAGGTGAATGCCTGCAGCATGTGGCCGAAGCGCTCCTCGGCCTCCGCCTCGCCCAGACCGAGGGCGCGGAGCACGCGCATCAGCCGCTCGCGCTGGTGGATCCGGATCGAACCGGAGCCGATCTCCTGGCCGTTGCAGACCAGGTCGTAGGCGCGCGAGCGGACCCGGCCGGGGTCCGTCTCCAGCAGCTCGTCGTCCTCTTCGTAGGGCGAGGTGAAGAGATGGTGCACGGCGCTCCAGCGCGTATCGGCGGCGTCCCGCTCGAACATCGGGAAGTCCGTGATCAGCGCGAAGGCGAGCACGCCGGGGTCGGCGAGCTCGCGCTGCTCGGCGACGTGGCGCATCAGCCCGTCCAGCACGCGCGAGGTCACCTCGTCGCGGTCCGCGACGATCAACAGCATGTCGCCGCGGCTCGCGCCGCAGGCCATACCCAGCGCGGCCAGCGTCTCGCCGTCGAGGAAGCGCTTGGCCGGCGAGCGCGTCTGCTCGTGCAGCTCCTCGGCCGGCACGCCGTCGAGGTCGCCTTCGCCATCGAAGGCGATCCAGACGAGGCCGCCCGCGCCCAGCTCCTGCGCGAGTCCGACCAGCGCGTCGGCGCCGCGGCGCGGTGTATCGGCGCCGCCGGGGACGGCGAAGCCGCGCACCCGGCCGCCGCCCTTGATCGTGTTGCTGAAGACGCCGAACTCGGAGTCCGCGACCAGCGGGCTGAGGTCGCGGATCTCGATGCCGATGCGCAGGTCCGGCTTGTCGGAGCCGTAACGCTCCATCGCCTCCGCCCAGGTCATGCGCGGGAACGGGGTCGGCGTCTCGAAGCGCCTGCCCTCGGTGAACGCGAGCTCGCTGTAGAGGCCCTCGATCAGGTCGAGCACGTCATCCTGCTCGACGAACGCCATCTCCAGGTCGAGCTGGGTGAACTCGGGCTGGCGGTCGGCGCGCAGATCCTCGTCGCGGTAGCAGCGCGCGATCTGGAAGTAGCGCTCCTGCCCGGCCACCACCAGCAACTGCTTCCACTGCTGCGGCGACTGCGGCAGCGCGTAGAAGCGGCCGGGATGCACGCGGCTGGGCACCAGGTAGTCGCGCGCCCCCTCGGGAGTCGCGAGGCCGAGCACCGGCGTCTCGATCTCGATGAAGTCGCGATCGCCGAGGTAGTTGCGAATGGAGCGGACCACGCGGTGGCGCATCACGAGGTTGGCGGCCATGCGCGCGCGGCGCAGGTCCAGGTAGCGGTAGCGCAGCCGGGTCGCCTCGTCGACGGGGGTGTCCTGGTTGATCGGGAAGGGCGGCGTCTCCGCCTCGTTGAGCACCGTCGCCTCGCGCACCGCGACCTCGACGCCGCCGGTCGCGAGGTCCGGGTTCTCGGTTCCCGGCTTGCGCTCGACGACCTCGCCGGCGATCTGCACGACGTACTCGTTGCGCAGCCCCGAGGCGACCTCGAAGGCCTCGGGCGCGTCCTCGGGATGGAAGACCGCCTGGACGAGGCCGGTCGAGTCGCGCAGGTCGATGAAGACCAGGCCGCCGTGATCGCGGCGGCGGTGAACCCAGCCGGCGAGCACCACGTCCTGGCCGGCGTGTGCCGGCCGGAGTATTCCTGCCTCGAAGGTGCGCAGCATCGTGCGTCGAGTCTCGCACGGGGCCCGTGGGCGGGCCAGCGTGCGGGCCTGCGCTGCTCGCGAGCCGCTACATTGAGCGCGATCCAGGGGCTGAGGGAGGACTGGCGATGACCGGGACGCAGTTGAATCGCTCGATCGGGGTGTTGCTAATCATCGCGGCCGTCGCCGGAGGCGCGAGCGTGATCCTCCCGCAGATTGCGGTCGGCGCGCTGGGCGGGGATCAGGGCTCGCTCGAAGCGCTCGATGTGCTCGAGAACATCCAGGACAACCGGGCGCTGTACCTGCTCGGGTACGCGCTCGACGCGATCGCGAACCTGGCTCTGGTCATGCTGGCCGCGCTGCTCTACGTCCTCTTCCGGGGACGCGACCGGGTGCTGGCAAGCGTGCTGTTCGCCTTGCTCCTCGCCGCGGGTGCGGTGCTCATGATCGTGAGCATCCTCGGCTTCTCCGGACAGGCACTCGCTTCCAGCGTCCCGTCGGAGATGCCGCCGGATTCGAGGAAGCTGCTGGAAGCGTTCGCGGAGTGGTTCGCGTCCCTCAGCACCTTCGGGACGGCGTGTGGCTACACGCTCGGCGCGCTCGCGATTATCGCGCTGGGCACGCTGCTCGTGCGCAGCCCGATGTCGGGCGCCGCGACCGCGGCAGGCTCGACGGCGCCCCGCTGGCTCGGCTGGCTCTCGATTGTCTCGGGCAGCGTGGTGCTGACGATCTGGCTGGCGGTCGCCAACGGCGACCTGCTCGTGCTTCCGATGATCGGCGTCGTGCTCACGCTGATCACGGAACTGGCGCTCGCGGGCTGGCTGCTGCGCGCCGGCGGCGAGCCGGGGATGGTGGAGTAGCGGCGGCCGGCCCTCCGCGCGTTCCCCACACCCCGCCGCGCCTGTACGCTGGCCGCGAGGCGCTGACGGCGCCCGGGAGCGGGACAAGGCATGGCGCAAGCACTGTCGCTGTATCTGCACATCCCGTTCTGCACGGCCAAGTGCGGCTACTGCGACTTCAACTCCTACGAGGGCCTCGACCACCTCGTGCCGGAGTACACGCCCGCGCTGGTGCGCGAGCTCGGGCTGTGGGCCCCCGCCGCCCGCGAGTTCGAGGTGCGCACGGTCTTCTTCGGCGGCGGCACGCCCAGCCTCAGCTCGCTCGACGACATGCGCGCGCTGGTCGAGGCGATCCGCGAGCGCTACGCCGTGGCCCCCGACGCCGAGTGGACGCTGGAGGCGAACCCCACGGACCTCGGCCGCGAGCACCTCGAGGGGCTGCGCGCGATCGGCTTCAACCGCCTCTCGATCGGCATCCAGTCCCTGCACGACGCCGAGCTCGAGCTGCTGGACCGCCAGCACTCCGGCGAGAGCGCCCTCGGTGCGCTGCGCGACGCTCGCGACGCCGGCTTCGAGAACGTCAACGCGGACCTCATCTTCGGGCTGATCGAGCAGCCGCTGAGCCGCTGGCAGGAGACGCTCGAGAGCGTCCTCACGGTCCAGCCGGAGCACCTCTCCTGCTACGCCCTCACCGTCGAGCCGGGCACGCACCTCTACTACCGCGTGCAGAAGGGCGAACTGCCCGAGCCGGACCCGGACGTCGTCGCCGACCAGTACGAGTGGACGCGCGACCGTCTCGCGCGCGCGGGCTACGAGCAGTACGAGATCTCGAACTGGGCTCGTCCGGGACTGGCCTGTCGCCACAACCTCGTCTACTGGCGCGCGCAGCCCTACCTCGGCATCGGCGCGGGTGCGCACTCCTTCTTCGCCGGGCAGCGCCTCGCGAACGTCGACTCGCCCGCGCGCTACGTCGAGCTCGTCAACACCTCGCACGAGGAGCGCGAGCGGCACGGGCGCGGCGAGCTACAGCAGGTCGCTGGCGGCGAGACGCCGGACGCGCTGACGCTGCGCGCTGACGCGCTCATCCTCGGCCTGCGGCTGCTCGAGGGCGTCGGCGAGGCGGAGTTCGCGGCGCGCTTCGGCGTCTCGCTGCGCGAGGCGTTCGGACCGGCGATCGAGCGCCACACGGGGATCGGGCTGCTCGAATGGGAGGGCGGCCGGCTCCGGCTCAGCGAACGCGGCCTGCTGCTCGCCAACGAGGTGTTCGTCGACCTGCTGCCTGAGTCGGAGGCCGCAGCCGCCGTCGCGCCCGGCTAGCGGCGGCCCCCGTCCGTGGCGCTCTCCGTCTACCGCTGCTCGCACTGCGGCCGCGAGGTGCTGGTGCGGCCGCCCGGCCCGATGAGTCGCGCGGAGGCCGCCCGCCGCGTCGACGAGGAGTTGCGCGCCGCCGCCCACGGCCCGAGCGGACGCCTCAGCCCCCACTTCCGCCTGCGCGACGACATCTGGCTGGGCGTCTCCCTGACGCGCGGCGAAGTGCCGCGCCGCGAGCTGCCGGAGTGCTGCCCGGCCTGCGGGCGTAACGGCACGCTCTCCGAATCGCGAACGATCGAGTAGCCGCCGAGCCCGGGACGGGCCTGCCTCGTAGTCAGTCGCCCGACCCTTCGGAGTCGCCGTCGTGCTCGCCGGAACCTTCTTCGCCGCCGTGTTCGCCTTCCTCGCTGCCGACTTCGGGGTGGGCGCTCCAGGTGTCAAAGGGCTGCGCGGTGGCGCGCAAGGTCACATCCAGCACCTGGCCGGGTGCGAGGTCGGTGGGGGTCGTCGGGCCAAGCTCGACGCCGTTCGAGAGGTGCACCTCCACCCGCACGCGGTCCAGCGTGTCAGCCGTGACATTCTCCACCGTGCCGATGAAGGTGTTGGAGCCCGCGTCGTAGCGGATGATCAGCCTGGCGCCCGCGCGCACATGGTCGTAGACCTCGGTCCTGGTGAACTGGGTGCCCGACTCTTCTCCCTCGCCCGATTCGCCCTGTTCCGACACACCGTGTTCACCGGAACCACCGTGCTCGCCGGAGCCCTCACTGCCGCCGTGTTCGCCGCCGCAGGCGACGAGCGCCATGGCAAGGCCAAGCAGCAGCGCAAGCGTCGCGCGCCTCATGGGCAGGCCGCCTTCCGTGTAGCGAACCGGGGGATTGCTTCGTCTGATCGCTCCGGCACCCTGCCACGGTTCCGCTGCTGCCGCTACGCCGAGCCCCCCGAGGTCAGTCGAGGCCGGCGGACACGCGCGCTGCGGCGATCACCGCGTCGATCTCGGGGACGAGTTCCGGCCGCCCCGCGCCCTGCTCGGGATCCGGGCTCGGCTCGTCGCCGAGCAGCAGCTCGCAGAGCGCCTGCGCGCAGCAGGCGAGCGCGTGCTCGTCGTAGCCGCCCTCGAGGACGGCGACGAGGCGCCCGTCGCAGAGTCGCTCGGCCGCGTCGAGGATCAGCCGCGCGACGGCCGTGTAGCCCTCGGTCGAGACGGCGAGCGCGCCGAGCGGATCGCGGGCGTGCGAATCCCAGCCGCAGGAGACGAGCAGCAATTGCGGCTCGAAGGCCTCAAGGGCTGGGACCGCCACCTGCTCATACGCGGCGAGGAAGGCGCGGTCGCCGGCGCCGTGCGGGAGCGGGATGTTGAGCTTCGTACCGGCGGCCTCGCCGCTCCCGCGCTCCCCGACCGCGCCCGTGCCAGGGTAGTAGGGGTAGGCGTGCGTGCTCACGTAGAGCACGCGCGGGTCGGCGTCGAAGATCGCCTGCGTGCCGTTGCCGTGGTGCAGATCCCAGTCGACGACGGCGACCCGCTCGACGCCTCGCGCGAGGGCGTCCGCGGCGGCCACCGCGACCTGGTTGTAGAGACAGAAGCCCATCGAGCGATCACGCGTGGCGTGGTGCCCGGGCGGCCGGGCCGCGACGAAGGCGCTGTTCGCCGAGCCGTCGAGCACCGCGCCGGTCGCCGCGAGCGCCGCGCCGGCGGCCCGCCGCGCGGCGGCCGGTGAGGACGCTCCGACGAACGTGTCGGCGTCGATCCAGCCGCCACCGGCCGCGTGGTGCGCCTCGACGGTTTCGAGCACGGCGCGGTCATGGACGGCGAGCAGTTCCTCGTCGCTCGCGTCGCGCTGCGGCAGTCGCTCCATGCGCGCGAGCAGGCCGGTAGCTTCGAGGCGGTCGAGGATTGCCGCGAGACGCGCCGGGCGCTCGGGATGCGGCGCGCCGCCGGGGGGCTGGTGGGCGAGGTAGAGCTCGTCAGTGCCGAAGGCGACGGTCACTGGGGATCGTCTTCGCGGTCCTCCGGCTCGTCCACGTCTTCTGAGTCTTCGACGTCTTCGGACTCGTCGTTCTCATCCATCTCGTCGGGCTCGTCGGCCATCTCGTCGATCTCGTCCGTGTCGTCGATCTCGTCGAGTTCGTCCAACTCGTCGATGTCGTCGATCTCGTCCGTGAGCGGAAGACGGATGGCCGCCGTCGGGAAGTCCGGATTGTTGGGATTCTCGACCTGGTAGACGTCCACCGCGCCGCTATCGACGAGCAGGTCCATCAGCGACCGCAGTTCGCCCTGCCTGACCTCGCCGACGACCTGTGGCAGCAGTTGATCGCGGTAGTACTTCAGCCCCACGAACGGCAGGCTCGCCTCGAGCGATTCGATCTGGTCGATGATGTCGTCCCGGAAGCGCTCGAGCAGGTCCCCGAGGCCCAGCCTCGGCTCCATGCGTCGAGGCGGCTCGTCGCGCATGGCCATGCGCCGCGGCGGCTCGTCGCCCGGTTCGTCTTCGAACGCAGCTGCGCGTCGCGGTGGCTCGTCGCCGGGCTCCGCTTCGAGCCTCGCGAGCGCCTCGATCGCGTCTTCGAGTTGATCGATCCGCGCATCCAGCCGGTCGCGCTCCCCGAGCGCTTCCGCCAATTCCTGCCGGAGAGATTGGAGGTAAACCATAGACTGCGCTCCAACGTTTATGTCGATTTTCTACTTGTTTCAGGCTCGCCTCTGCCCGGACGGATGTCAAGGCCCACGGGCCCTCCAACGCCGCGGGCCGGTAGACTCGCGCCATGTACGTCATCGGCACCGCCGGCCACGTCGACCACGGCAAATCCGCGCTCGTCGAGGCGCTGACCGGGATCCACCCGGACCGGCTCCGCGAGGAGCGCGAACGCGGGCTCACGATCGAGCTCGGCTTCGCCTGGATGACGCTCCCGTCCGGGCGCGAGGTCTCGATCGTGGACGTGCCGGGGCACGTCCGCTTCGTGCGCCACATGCTCGCCGGCGTCGGCTCGATCGACCTCGCGCTGCTGGTTGTCGCCGCGGACGAGGGCGTGATGCCGCAGACGCGCGAGCACCTCGAAATCCTCGACCTGCTGGAGCTGCGGCGCGGCGTCGTCGCGCTCACGAAGATCGACCTCGTCGAGGAAGAGGAATGGACGGAGTTGGTCGAGGAGGAGCTGCGCGAGTTGCTTGCCGACACCTCGCTGGCAGGCTCGCCGATCGTGCGCACCTCCGCCGTCAGCGGCGCCGGGCTCGACGAGCTGCGCGCGACCCTCGACGAGGCGCTCGCGGCAACCCCCGAGCCGCGCGACGTGGGGCGGCCGCGCTTCGGCATCGACCGCGTCTTCACGATGGCGGGCTTCGGCACGGTGGTGACCGGGACGCTGCTCGACGGACGGCTGCGCACCGGTGAGGCCGTCGAGGCGGTCCCCGACGGCCCCGAGGCGCGCATCCGGGGCTTGCAGACGCACCAGCAGACGCTCGATGAGGCGCTGCCCGGCACGCGCGTCGCCGTCAACCTCGCGGGCGTGAGCACGGACCGGCTCAGTCGCGGACAGGTGCTGGCGCGGCCGGGCGAGCTACGCCCCGCGACGACGATCGACGTGCGCGTGCGCGCCCTCGCGCGCCGAGGCCTGAAGCACAACCTGCGCCTGACCGTGCACCTCGGTGCTGCCGAGACGCAGGGTCGCCTGCGCGTATTGGGAGCGGACGAGGTGCCCGCGGGTGCCGAGGGCTGGTGCCAGATCCAGCTCGCGCCCGCCCTGGCCGCCTCACCCGGCGACCTCTTCGTGCTGCGCGTCTCGGACCAGACGGTCGGCGGCGGGCGCGTGCTGGAGGTCAACGCCGGACGCCGCCGCCGCTCCGATCCCGCGATCGTCGAGCGGCTGCGACGCCTCGCCGAGGGCTCGCCCGAGGGCGAGGCACTGGCCGCGCTGGAGGGCGTCGAGCCGGCGACGCTCGCGCGCCTCGCCGCCTCTGCGGACCTCGGCGGCGACGCCCTGGAGGCGGCGGTCGAGACGCTGCTCGCCGCCGGCGACGCGGTCGCACTGGAGCACCCGGACGGGACGCCTCGCTACGTCAGCGCGGCCGGCCTCGAGCGGCTGCGAACGCGCATCGAGCGCGCGCTCCAGGACTACGAGCGGGCGCATCCGCTGCGGCTCGCGATGCCCGCGGGCGAGTTGCGCGCCCGGGTCCGCCTGGAGGCGGACGCGCTGGCGGCGCTGCTCGGCGCGCTCGCCCCGCAGATCGAGACGCGCGGCGCGGGCGTGGCGCGAGCCGCCTGGTCGCCACAGCCGACCGCCGCGCAGCGCCGAGCGGCCGAGGAGGCGATCGCCGCGCTGGCCGCCGCCGGCCACAGTCCGCCCCGGCTCGACCTTGACCCGGAGCTGCTGGGCTACCTCGGCGCTGCCGGGCAGGTGGTCAACTGCGGCGATGGCGTGGTCTTCGCCGCCGAACGCTTCGCCGAGGCGCGCGAGGCGATCGTCGCGCTGATCGCCCGCGACAGCAGCGTGACCCTGGCCGGGACGCGCGACGCCCTCGGCACCAACCGGCGCACCGCGCAGGCGCTGCTCGAACGCCTCGACCGCGACGGCGTGACGACGCGGCGCGGGGACGAGCGCGTGCTCGCGCAGGCGCGCCCGTGACGGCGCTGCTGCCAGTGTTGCTCGCGGTCGCCATCGGCATGGGCGGCTCGGTTCAGGTCGCGATGCTCGGCGCGCTGGAGCGCCAGCGGGGACCGTTCGAGGCGGCATGGGTTTCCGGCCTCGGCACGGTGCTGGTGCTCGCGCTGATCCTCGGAGCGAGGGCGCTGCGCGGCGACGGCCCGGACCTCCCGGCGCCGCTCGATCGCCCGTGGCCGTTCGCGCTGGTCGCCGTGATCCTGGTTGCGGCACTCCTCGCGTCGGCGCGAGGAGTGCCGCCGTACCTGCTGCTGAGCGGGCTGTTCGGCGGCATCTTCATCACCGGGGCGGCGTTCCTGGCGCCGCGCATCGGCGTGGCGCTGCTGCTCAGCGCGGTCACCGCGGGCACGCTCTCGGGCGGACTGGCGCTCGACCACGTCGGGGCGTTCGGGGCGGGCGTGGAGCGCGCGACCGTCATGCGCCTGCTCGGCGTGCTCGTCGTCTTCGCCGGCGTGCTGATCGTGCGATCGAGGTAGCGCGAGCGGGCCTCGCGACTACGAGGGCGCGGCCGGGCCCTCGCCTCGGCGGAGCCGGGAGAACAGCCTCCCGAGATCGCCCTCCTCCCAGGCGACCAGCACCTGAGCCGCGATCGCGATGCTGGAGTAGGCGCCGGCGATCACGCCGACGAGCAGCACGAGCAGGAAGCTCTGAATCGTCGAGCCGCCCAGCCAGAGCAGCGCCAGGATCGTGAACAGCAGCGTGATCGAGGTGTTCAGCGAGCGCCCCAGCGTCTGCACCAGCGCCGCGTTCACGTTCTCGCCGAGCGGCGCCGTCGGGGCCCGCTGCACGTTCTCGCGCACGCGGTCGAAGATCACGATCGTGTCGTGCACCGAGAAGCCGATCACCGTCAGCAGTCCGGTCACGAACATCAGGTTGATCTCGATCCCGAAGATCTTCCCGAAGAGCGAGAAGGCGCCAACTACGATTGCGACGTCGTGCAGCAGCGCGATGATCGCGGCCACCGCGTAGCGGAACGGGTGCGGCATGCTGGAGAACGCGAAGACGATGTAGCCCATGATGAACAGCGAGGCGATGACCACCGCCACCGCCGCGTTACGCACCGCCTGCTTCGAGACCACCGCCGAGACCGAGGCGAATTCCAGCACCTGGAACCGCCCGAAGCGCTTCCCCAGCTCCGACTCGATCACGCCGCGCTCGCCGAGCTCTTCCGCCGCAAGTGCCGGCTCGTCCTCGGCGGCGGCGTCGAAGGGGCGCGTGTCGGCGGGAGCGACGAAGCCGGTCAGGATCGCGCCGTCGTCGCCATCGACCTGGACGCGGTAGGCAAGCAGCTCCGCCTCCGGCTCGTCGCCGCTGTCCTCAGCCTCGCCGCCGCTTTCGTCACCGTCTCCGGAGTCGTCCGCGGACTGCTCGCAGCCGCGCACCTCCTCGAGGATGCGCGCCTCCGTGCCCGCGGGGGCCGAGGAGATCTCGTCGCCGAAGTCGCAGACACCGCCGAACTGGAAGACGCGCAGCGCGACCTCGCCCGTGGCGCCCTCGGCGCCGAGCAGCACCGAGCCGAGGCCGGGGTCCGCAGGCTGGGCGTCCGCCGCCTGGGGTGCGACCTCGATCAGTGCCGTGTCGGGAACGTCGAGCTTGCTCGTGCGGATCAGGAACTCGTCCGGACCGGTGGACTGGATGCGCGCCTCGGGGTGGTCGAGCTCGGCGTAGGCGGCGCGCAGCGCGCTCTGGTCGACGCTGCGTTCGAAGCGCAGCAGCGTCGTCGTGCCCGAGGTGAACTCGATGCCCGGGCGCAGCGTCGGTGGGATCGCCAGCAGCACCAGCGAGATGACCACGAGCACGCCGCTGAAGATGAAGAAGCGCCGCCGTATCGAGACAAAGTCGAGCGCCCTCACGCCTCACCGCCCAGCGAGGCCGCCTCGGACGCGCCAGGCTCGACGCGGGCGCCCGCGCCGAGCAGCTCGGGGTTGCGCGCGATGCGGGTGCCGACGAGCGCCTTGAGCAGGCTGCGGGTGACCGTGATCGCGGAGAACATCGAGACCAGCACGCCGATCGCCAGCGTGATCGCGAAGCCCTGCACCAGCGGCGCGTTGAACGCGCCGAAGCCGGGCAGTGCGATGCCCCCGCCGAGCGCGAAGAGGATTCCGCAGGTGATCAGCGTGGTGATGTTGGAGTCGCGGATCGACGACCAGGCGCGGCTGAACCCGGCGTCGAGGGCGGTGTGGAAGGCGCGCCCGGAGCGCAGCTCCTCCTTCATCCGTTCAAAGATCAGGATGTTCGCGTCCACCGCCATACCGACGGAAAGCACGAATGCGGCGATGCCGGAGAGCGTCAGCGTGACCGGGAGCAGCTTGAAGATCGCCAGCGTCAGCACCGTGTAGACGACCAGCGCGATCGAGGCGAGGACGCCGGGCACCCGGTAGTAGAGCACCATGAACAGCATCACGATCAGCAGCCCGATCTCGCCTGCCAGCACGGACCGGCGCACCGAGTCCTCGCCGAGCGTCGCGTCCACTTCCTGCTCCTGCAGGACGGTGAGCTGCACCGGCAGCGCACCGGAGTTGAGCTGGATCACGAGCTCCTGGGCGCGCTCGAAGGTGAGTCCGCTGATCGTCCCCTGGTTGACAATCACGCCCTGCACCGTTGGGGCGGACAGCAGCTCGTTGTCGAGGAAGATCGCGAGCGACTGACCGAGCAGGCGGGTCGTGATCTGCTCGGACAGCGTGGAGCCCTCGCCGGTCCACGCGAACTGGACCACGGGGTTGCCGAGCGGGTCCGAGCCCACGAACGCGTTCGGCGTCAGGAAGCGCCCCGTTAGCGCGACCGAGGCGCCGTCGAGGACGGCGAGGGACTGCACCCACTGCCCGCTGTCGCCGCAGGGCGTGCCGCCGAGCCCGCTGGGGGTCTCGCAGAACTGGAGCAGCGCCGTGCGGCCGAGTAGCCGCCGCGCCTCCTCGGGTTCGAGGCCGGGGATCTGGATCGTGATGCTGTCGGCGCCCTGGCGCGTGACCTCGGCCTCCGAGAGACCGGCGGCGTTGACGCGCCTCTCGAGCACGCGCACGGAGCCCTCGAGGGCGTCGTCGAGGCCGCCCTCGGCGTCCTCGGGCAGGCTGCCCTGCAGCAGCAGCCGGGTGCCGCCCTGGAGATCGAGGCCGAGGCGCATCGTGTCGCGCTCGAAGCTGCCGATTGAGACGCCTTGCCCCTCCGGCCAGGGCACGGAGCCGGGCAGCCACTTGCCCGGCTCGGAGGGCCAGATCGCGACGACCGCGGCGATCGTCAGCAGCGCAACGCCCAGCAGTGGCAGCCAGCGCCGCATCTAGCGAGCGCCCGTCTCATCGGCCGCGTCCAGCGCGACGTCGGCGGCGGAGGTGGTGACGACCTGGATTGCGTCGGCCGTGGCGCGCAGCTCCACGCCCGGCGACACCTCAAGCAGGATCTCGAGTGGGCCGTCCTCGCGGGTGCGGATCGCGCGCACGGTGGCGTAGAAGCCGCCCGTGGTGAGCACCTCGTCGCCCACGGCGAGCTTGCTGAGGTCGCGACGGCGGCGGCGCTGCTGGTTGAGCACCGGTCGCAGCAGGATCAGGTAGAAGGCGACGACGACGAAGATCAGCGGCAGCAGCAGCTCCACGTCGCCCCCTAGCCCGCGTCCGCCGCCGCCGGCGCGTCGGTCGCCTGCGCGGGAACCCAGCCTTCGTCCTCAAGCTTCATCAAATCGTCCATGCTGTCGAGGCGGTCGACGTAGAGGATGCCGTTGACGTGGTCCACCTCGTGCTCGAGCGCCTGCGCGAGCAGGTTGTCCTCGGCGCGGATCCGCAGCTCGCGACCGTCGAGGTCCATCGCCTTGACGACAATCCGCTGCGAGCGGGTCAGCGAGCCGCGGTAGCCGGGCACGGAGAGGCAGCCCTCGCCCTCCATGCGGCGCTCCCCGGAGCGCTTCACCACCACCGGGTTGAGCAGCGCGAACGGCTCTTCGTCCGGCATCCCGATCACCACCACCCGCAGCCCGACGCCGATCTGCGGCGCCGCGAGGCCGACACCCTGCGCGGCGACCATCGACTCGATCAGGTCGTCGACGAGCCGCCGAATCGAGTCGTCGGGACGGCGCACCTTCTTCGCCTGGCGGCGCAGGACGGGGTCGCCGAGGTAGCGGATCGGTCGAACGGTCAGGGTGCACTCCCGCTGCGCGTCGCTGGCCCGGCGCGCGGCGTCGCGCGCGTGTGGCGGTCGAGTGTAGCCCACGATGTGCGCAGCGTCCGCGCCGCGCTCGAGCAGGCTAGCCGAGCGTCAGCGGATCGATGTCGACGAGCCAGCCGGCGGGGAAGTCGATCTCCCGGAGCAGCTCGGCGGGATCCGGCGCGCGCACCAGCAGCGCCCAGCGGTGGCGGCCGCGAACGCGCGCCAGCGGTGGCGGCGTGGGGCCCAGCACCTCGATGTTGGGGAGGCCCGCGGCGCGGCGCTCCAGCTCGGCGCTCATGCGCCGCGCCTCCTCGGCGGCGTAGTCGCCCCGCGTGTGCGAGAAGACGAGCCGCGCGAGGCGCTGGAACGGCGGATAGCCGTACTCCGCGCGCCAGGCCAGCTCCTCCTCGAAGAAGCCGTCCACGTCGTGCTGTTCGAGGGCCTCGATCACACGGTCCTCGGGGGAGAGCGTCTGCACGATCACGCGGCCCGGGCGCGCGGCGCGGCCGGCGCGGCCGGCGACCTGCTCCAGCAACTGGAAGGTGCGCTCGCGCGCGCGGAAGTCGCCGACGTGCAGCCCGTAGTCGGCGAGCACGACCCCGACGAGCGTGATGAGCGGCAGATCGAGGCCCTTCGCGATCATCTGCGTGCCGACCAGCACGTCGATCTCATGACGCTGCATGCGCCCGAAGATCTCCTCGTGCTGCTCGCGGCGGCGGGCGGTGTCGCGGTCCCAGCGCTCGACGCGCGCGGTCGGGTAGAGCCGCCGCACCTCGCGCTGCACGGCCTGCGTCCCGGCGCGCGCCCGGCGCAGCGAGCCCTCGCACTCGAGGCAGCGCGGCGGTACACGCCGCGAGCGGTTGCACTGATGGCAGACCAGCCGGCCCGGAGGATCGTGCAGCGTCAGCGAAACGTCGCAGCTGGAGCAGGCGGGCGAGTGCCCTCGCGGGCACAGCAGGAAGCCGGCGAGCCCGCGCCGGTTGAGGAAGAGCAGCGCCTGCTCCTCGCGATCCAGCGTCTCGCCCAGGGCCTGCGTAAGCTCGCCGGAGAACAGTGAGCGCTGCCCCCGCACGTCGACGATCTCCACCTCCGGCAAGCCCACGTCCGGCCAGACCTGCGTCGTTCCGTCGGGCTGGCGCACGGCTCGCATCCGCCGAGGCAGATCGAGGCGCCGGATACGACCCTCGGAGGCCGCGTGCCAGCGCTCGGCGTCGGGAGTGGCCGTGCCGAACACGAGCGCCGCGCCGCTCAGCGCCGCGAGCCGCTCGGCGACCGTTCGCGCGTCGTAGCGGGGCGCCGGATCCGCCTGCTTGTAGGTCCACTCGTGGGCCTCGTCGATCACGATCAGCCCGAGCTCCGGCTGCGGCGCGAAGATCGCCGAGCGCGAGCCGATAACGACGTCGTAGGCGCCCCCGGCGGTCGCGCGCCACTCGTCGTAGCGCTCGCCCTCGCTGAGACCGGAGTGCAGCACGCCGACGCGGCCCGGGAAGCGCTCGGCGAAGCGCGAGACGGTCGGCACGGTGAGCGCGATCTCGGGCACGAGCACGATCGCTCGCTTGCCCCGGTCGACGGCGTGCTGCAGCGCCGCGAGGTAGACCTCGGTCTTCCCGCTGCCGGAGACGCCCGCCAGCAGCAACGACTCGCCATCGGCGCTATCGATCGCGTCCGTGATCGCGCGCGCCGCCCCGTGCTGCTCGCCGATCAGATCGGGCGGCGGACGGACGGCGATCTGCAGGCTGCGCAGCGGATCGCGCCGGTCCAGCTCCTCCGCGACCGTGAACAGGCCCTCGCTGCGCAGCAGTTCCAGCGCCTCGCGCGCCGCCGCACCGAACTCGCGCGCGAGGTCCCCGACGGGCAACGACAGCTCCGGCTCGCCCGCGAAGCGTTCGAGCAGCCGCGCGGCCGCGTCCTGCGCGCGCGTGCGCGTCCACTCGCGGATGCGATCGGCCGCCGCGTCCGGCCGTAGGGCGAGGGAGACAAGGCGCTGTCCATCGATCTCGACGTGTCCGTCCTCGATCAGCGTCTCGACGGCCGGCTTCCCGCGCGCGATCTTCGCCAGATCGTCGATCGCGATCGCCTCATCGGCGTCGAGGAGGGCCTGGATCGCCCGCGCGCGGCGCGAGGCGCGCCGGCCCTCGATGCCCTGCGCGAAGCGCAGCGCCTCCTCCGGCTCTGCCGACAGGCGGACGACCTCGACGACGCGCGGGCGGCCGCTGGGGCGGCTCAGCTCGTAGCGCCGCTCGGCGAGCCTGCGCCGGACGAGCGCCGTGAGGGCGGCCTCGAAGCCTTGCGCCGCGACGCGCCCCGGCAGCGCCGCGCGCAGCCGGGCAGCGTCGCGCGGCGTCTCGTCGAGCAGATCGTAGAGCTGCTGTTGCCGCTCTGAGAGCGCCTGCGGTGGGTCGGCGGGCCCGCGCACGACGAGCGCGCGCGGACGCTCCCCCGCGCCGGGAGGCAGCATCAGCGCATGCGCCTCCCACTGCGGAGCGAGGTACTCATGCGCGATCCAGCGAGCCAGCTCGAGTTGGAGGGCGCCGAGCCGCGGGGCGCCCTCGACGGGCGGATCGAGATCGCGGATGTCGCCGTGGTAGCCGCTGAACCCTGTCGGCCCCTCGACCACGATGCCCTGCAGCGTGCGCTTTCCGAACGGGACGTGCACCACGTCCCCCGCCTCGACCTCGCGGCCCGGCGGGACGCGGTAGGAGAAGGTCATGTGCGTGGGGCGGCCGGCGTTGACGGCGACCTGGCGGGCGGACCTGCGAGGTTGCTTCGGTGGCCATGCTCCGAGATACGGGTGGCGGCGGGCTGGTCAGGCCTCTAGGTGTAGCGTAGGTTGGCAGGTGAGGGGCTCCGCCTGCTGCTGTGTGTGTGTGACGAACGCACCAGTAGCAGGAGAGGAGCCTCTCGTGGCACATCCTAACGCGCGTCTGACTCCGGCCACCCGGCTGGAGCTGGTTCTGGAGGTCGAGGCCGGCTGGTCGCAGCGGAGGTTGCGCGGCGCGGGTTTCTTCGGTCGCCAAGTGGTGGCGCCGCTACCGGGAGGAGGGTGCGGCCGGGCTCCGCGACCGCAGCTCCGCTCCGCGTTCCCCCGCGCCGCACCTCAGCCGCGCCCGAGCAGCGGATCTGCGCCGTGCGCCGCAGCCAGGGGTCGGGCCGCACCGCATGTGCTGGGCGCTCGGGATCGCCCGCTCCACCGGCCGTGCTCAGGCGCTTCGGCAACCGCCTCGACCGGCTGCACCGCGTCACCCGCGCGGTGGTCCGCTGCCCCCGGCGACCTGCTGCATATCGACGTGAAAAAGCTGGGCCGCGAGGGCGGCGGACACCGCGTGCGCGGGCGCTCCGCCCGGACCCCGCGCACCCGCGGCCTCGACTACCTCCAGGTTGCGAGCGCGGTGGCCAGGCGCTCGCCGCCTTCGGCCGCCGCGGCGTGCGCGTGCGCGGCTCACGGACACCGTCTACACCGTCTCCGGCGACTTCCGCCGCGTGGCTGCCGCCGCTGGCGTGGAACTGCGGCACACCCGGCCCTACCGCCCGCAAACCAACGGCAAGGCCGAGCGCTTCATCCAGATCCTGCAGAACGATACGGGTGGCGGCGGGCTGGTCAGGCCTCGCGGGGGGCAGCGAGCCTAGGTGCGGCGCGCCTCGCGGACGCGGGCGGCGCGGCCGGTGCGGCCTCGCAGGTAGTAGAGCCGCGAGCGGCGGACGCGCCCGCGCCGCGTCACCGTCACGCCCTCGACGCGCTTGCCGTTGAAGGGGAAGGTGCGCTCGACGCCGACGCCGGAGGCGAGCCGCCGGACGGTGAAGCTGCCATTGGGGCCCTTGCGGATGCGCAGCACGACGCCCTCGAAGGACTGCACGCGCTCGCGCTCGCCCTCGACGACGCGCACGCTCACGCTGACGGTGTCACCCGCGCGAAAGTCGGGGATGCCCTCGTTGCGCGGCGAGGCCAGTTCGCGCAGGTTGATCGACATGGTGGTCCTCGGAAGATGCGACCGGGCTCCAGCGGAGCCCTCCACAACAGTCTAGCGCCTCCGGCGGTAGCGTCGAGAGAGCGATCAGTGCCAGAAGGATTGTCGGCGTGCTACGGGCCCGAAGCCAGAAGTCGTGTCGCTGAGGCCGGGTGACGTACTGCGAGCAGGGCCAGGAGTCACGAACTTGCGCGTGGGCGGAAAGGCGTTGGGGCTGATCGGGGAGGTAGCTGTAGCTCTGCGGCGCTAACCGGTCAGGCCCAGCGGCGCCACCTGCCGGTCGGGCCGCTTCGTGGCAAGGTCGTAGCTCGTCTGGAGATTGATCCAGAAGTCCGGCGTGGTCCCGAACGCGCCGGACAGCAGCCATGCCGTCTCCGCCGAGATCCCGCGCTTCCCGCGCGCGATCTCGTTCACCCGCTGCACCGGCACGCCGATGTGATGCGCAAGTGCGACCTGCGTGAGATCGAGCGGCTTCAGGAACTCCTCCGCCAGAACCTCGCCAGGGTGAGTTGGGATGCGCTGCTCCGGCAACATGTCGATAGCTCCTACGCGTGATAGTCAACGATGCGCACGCCGAACGCGCTACCGGACTCCCACCTGAACACGATCCGCCATTGCTCGTTGACCCGAATGCTGTACAGCCCGCTCAAGTCGCCCCGCAATCGTTCCAGACGATTCCCGGGCGGTGACCGCAAGTCCTGCAACGACTCGGCGGCGTTCAGCATGTCCAGCCGGCGCACCGCTCGCTTCCGAACCTGCTCCGGAATCCGCCGCACCCGGGAACCGCCGCGCAAATTCCCGGTAACCGTGCATACGTGATTGCGCCAGGCTCACCGCGCCTGCGACAGCAACCCATGAACGTCGTCAGCGCCGGGCCGATCGGCGCCTGTAAGACAGTCGACCACCACGCCTAGCTTCCCGGATCCGCGCGGCCCCTCCTCCGCCGGATGCCGCGCGGATCCGGGAGGAAGGATGTCCGCAGAGACCCTGGTTCTGACTCTGGAGACAAGTTGCCGGTGACACCTACTTATGATTTGGATCGGAGAGCCGGACGGCCTCAGTTCATCAGCGCGGCGTACCCCGCGAACGCGAGAGCGCCGAGGATCAGCGCAGGCACCGCGTTGCGCAGGCGGCGTTCCGGATCGACGCGCCCGACCAGGCCCGTGATCGCGTTCGCGGCCAGACAGACGCCCTCGACAAACAGAGCAAGCCCCAGCAAATCATTCATGCCCGCAGTATATCAGTCATACCCGCACTATATCAGTCACGCCGGACGCAGAGCGCGCTCAGCCGGACTCCGGCGTCGCCCCGCCCTCACCCTCGAGGCGGTCACGCTCCTCCGGTGTCAGATCGGCGCCGGCGAGCAGGTCGGGGCGGCGTTCGAGGGTGCGCTGCAGGCGCTGCTCGCGACGCCAGCGCGCGATCTCGGCGTGGTGGCCGGAGAGCAGCACGTCCGGAACGCCCCACTCGCGGAACTCCGCCGGGCGGGTGTACTGCGGGTACTCCAGCAGCCCGCCCTCGAAACTCTCCTCGGTCAGCGATCCGTCGCCGCCGAGCACGCCCGGGATCTGGCGCACCAGCGCATCGAGCAGCAGCAGCGCCGGCAGCTCGCCGCCGGACACGACTACGTCGGCGACGGAGACCTCAAGGTCCACGAGCTGCGTGCGCACGCGCTCGTCGACGCCCTCGTAGCGGCCGCAGATCAGCAGTAGCCGCGGCAGCGCCGCCAGCTCGGCGACGAGCTCGCGGTCGAGGCGGCGGCCCTGTGGCGTGAGCAGCACCACGCTGGCCGGCGGCTCGGCGAGCGGCTGGATCGCCTCGACGGCCTCGAAGATCGGCTCCGGTTTCAGCAGCATCCCCGGGCCGCCGCCGAAGGGGTAGTCGTCGACGGTGCGATGGCGGTCGTGGGTCCAGTCGCGCAGGTCGTGCAGCGCGATCTCGACGAGGCCTGCGTCGAGGGCGCGACGCAGGATCGTCTCGTCGAGCGGGCCCCGGAAGATGCCGGGGAAGATCGTCAGCACGTCGTAGCGCCTCGTGGCGTCGGTGCGCATCGCGGTCCGTCCGCCCGATCAGCCGGCGTGCGTGCCGGCGGGCGGGCGTTCCTCGGGAGCCTCGCGCAGCTGGGCGACGGCGTGCGCCAGCACCGGCAGCACCACCTCGAGGTTCTCCGTCGCGCCGCGCTCGCTCCCCGGCAGGTTGAGGATCAGCGTGCGCCCTCGCACCCCTGCGACCGCGCGCGACAGCATCGCTGTCGGCACAACGGCGATCGAGGCGGCGCGCATCGCCTCGGCGATGCCGTCGACGCGGTAGTCGAGCACGGCCTCCGTCGCCTGCGGCGTGCGATCGCGCGGCGTCAGGCCGGTGCCCCCCGCCGTCACCACCAGCGCCGCGTCGTCAGCGTCGGCGCGCTCGCGCAGCCAGGCCGAGATGCGATCCGCGTCGTCGGGCAGCACGGCGGGCGCGGCGACCTCGAAGCCCGCGGCGCGCAGCAAGGCGGCGACCGCCGGGCCGGCGCGGTCCTCGAACTCCCCGCGCGACGCGCGGTCGCTGACGGTGAGCACGGCGGCGACGCCCAGGGCGGTCGATCCCGGAGTGGTCTCTGACATGCGGAACTCCTCGCCAGATCGTAGCAGGGGTGCGCGTGCGCGGGGCGGGCGGGGTGGTTGTGGAGCGATGGTGCGTGTGGTAGCCTCACGGGGCTATGTGGGGAGAAATGGGAGATATTCCCATTACATCCCACATCGAGGCACTCAAGGGTGCCGCCCGAGCGGGAGGCCGCCGTGTACTTCTACGGCAGGTACGAGCACTCCCTGGATGGCCGTGGCCGGGTCGCGATTCCGGCCGTCTTCCGCCGCGAACTGCAGGACGGCGGCGTGCTGCGCCCGGCCGACGACGGCTGCCTCGAGCTCTACACGCACGAGAGCTTCGGCGCGAAGACCGACAAGGTGCTCGGCGACTCCGACACGAGCACGCTGACCGGCCGCCAGCGGCGCCGCGCCTTCCTCTCCCGTGCCTTCGGATTTCCCCAGCTGGACCAGCAGGGGCGGATCGTGATTCCCCCGGAGATGCGCGAGCACGCCGACCTGGACGCCCGCGTCACGCTGATCGGCTCCGGCGACTACGTCGAGATCTGGAACCCCGTGCGCTGGGAGGCTGCCGATGAGGCCGCCGCCGGCGCGGTGGCGGAGGGTGACGCATGAGCGCCTCCCGTTCCGCCAGGCAGGAGTCTCCCCAGCACGTGCCCGTGATGGTGGCCGAGACGCTCGAGGGCCTCGCCGTGCGCCCGGGCGGCCGCTACATCGACGCGACCGCCGGCCTCGGCGGCCACGCGGAGGCGATTCTCGATGCGGCCCAGCCCGGCGGCTCCCTGCTGGGCGTGGACGTGGACCCGCAGGCGCTGGCGCTGGCCGGCGAGCGGCTGGCGCGCTTCGGCAGCGCCGTGCTGCTGGTGCGCGGCCACTACCGGGACCTGGCGGCAATCGCCGCCGAACACGGCTTCGAGCGCGTCGAGGGCGTTCTCTTCGACCTCGGCGTCTCGTCGTTGCAGCTCGATGCGCCGGGGAGAGGCTTCTCGTTTCAGCGCGACGAGCCGCTGGACATGCGTATGGATCCGGACGCCGAGCTGACGGCGGCCGTGATCGTGAACGAGTACGGAGAAGGCGAGCTGGCGGAGTTGCTGCGTCGTTTCGGCGAGGAGCCGCGCAGCCGGGCGATCGCGAGAGCGATCGTCGCCGCCCGCCCGCTGCACACCACTGGCGAGCTGGCCGGCGCCGTCGCGCGGGTCGCAGGACGGGGCAAGGAACGTCGAACAATCAACCCCGCCACTCTGACGTTCCAGGCCCTGAGGATCGCGGTGAACCAGGAGCTCGATTTCCTGGCTGACGCGTTGTCTGCTGCCTGCGGCCTGCTCGACGGCGCCGGCGCTCGCCTCGTGGTGATCTCCTTTCAGTCGCTGGAGGACCGCATCGTCAAGCGGTACCTCGGCCGGCAGTCAAGCGACTGCCTCTGCCCGCCGCGCAGCCCGAGCTGCATCTGCGGGCACCAGGCCACCTTGCGCCGGGTCAACCGGCGCGTGCGCAAGCCCTCCGCCGCCGAGTTGGCTCGCAATCCCCGCGCCCGTCCGGCGCGGATGCGTGTCGCCGAGGCGTTGGGCCATCAGGCAGCTGCCTGATGGCAGCGATGGTCAGCGCCCCGAGGCGCGGCGGCTCCCCCCCTCTCGCCGCGCCTCGAGGCGTCCCTCGCTCCCGCGACGCTGCCCCTGAGCGCGGCGCGCCCACACCCACCCGATCTCCCCGCAGCACGACCTCGCGCGAAGCGGCCGTGGGACTCCCCAGGCCGCGCAGCAGCGCCTTCGGGCGGCTGCTGCGCGGCGTCTCCCTGCTGCTCAGCGTGACCTTGTTGCTCGGGCTTGCCGCCGCCGTCGGCTCGCTGCAGGTACTGCAGAGCAGCCGCACGGCGGAGGCCGGCTACGAGCTGCGCTCGCTGCAGGCCGAGCGCGCCCAGCTGGGCGCGCGGATGCGCCTGCTCGAGGCCGACATCGCACACCTGGCGGATCTCAACGCCGTCCATGCCGACGCCACCGGGCGGCTTGGCATGGTCCCCGCCGAGCGCTCCGTGACGGTCGCAGTAGCCGTGCCCGCGCCCTTGGTGATTCCAATGCCAGAACGGTACGTCCAGCAGGTCGCGCCGCTCCCCACGGACCCGGTGCCGTGGTGGGAGCGCCTGCTCGGGAGCGTGACCGGCATCTACTGAGCGCGCAGTGCGCTCGCCGGCCGCGACCCCGCAGCGCGCAGTGGGCGCTTCCCCGCAGTAGGCGCCCACCGGGGGGAGGGACTGCGCGTGACGGAACCGCACACGAAGCGGACACGTCCCAACCACATGACGTGGCGGCACTGGCTGCTGGCGTCCGCCATCGCGCTCGCACTTGTCGCGCTGCTCGGACGCCTTGCCTGGATACAGATTGCGGAGCACGAGCGCTACGCCGAGCTGGCGGCCGCCATGCGGGCCGACACCGAGCTGCTGCCGGCCCCCCGCGGCGCGATCCTCGACGCGTCCGGCCATCCCCTCGCCATCTCGATCGACACCTGGGACCTCTACATCGACTCGTTCCTCTGGCAGGACCGTACGCGCGCCGGCGAGGCCGCGGTCGCCCTCGGCCGGGCGATGGGGCTAGACCCCGAGGCGCTGTTCGAGCTCGGCATCTCCCAGGACAACGGCGACCTGATCGTGCAGCGCTTCCTCGACTACGAACGCGGGCTTGCGCTGCGCGAGCGCCGGATCTGGGGCGTTCGCCTGCTGCCCAGCTCGCAGCGCGTCTACGCCGAGCAGGACCTCGCAGGACCGCTGATCGGCTTCGTGGGCCTCGACGGCTCCGGGCTGTGGGGCATCGAGCGCGACTTCGACCCGATCCTGCGGGGACAGCCCGGCCTGCTGCTCTCCGAGCGCGATCCGCTGGGCCGCCCGATCGCCTTCGCGGCTTCGGGCGGGCGTGAGCCGACGGTGGGCGGCGAGGTGCAGTTGACGATCGATCGCTTCATCCAGGCGATCGCCGAACAGCGCCTGGCCGAGGCGATCGAGGCGAACAAGGCGAGCGGCGGCACGGTGATCGTCATGGAGCCCCACAGTGGCGCGATCCTCGCCATGACCTCGCTGCCCAGCATTGCGTTGTCGGAGGTCGACCTCGACGACGAGGATGTGCTCGACCTCGCGCGGAACCGCGCTGTCTCGGACATCTACGAGCCGGGGTCCGTATTCAAGACGCTGACCACGGCGGCCGCGATCGACCTTGAGCTGATCACGCCGCAGACGAAGTACGTCGACGAGGGCTGGGTGCACGTCGGCGGGCACACCATCCGCAACTGGGACTTCACCGGCTACGGCGAGGTCACGATGACCGAGTTCCTGCAGCGCTCGCTCAATACCGGATCGGTCTGGATCTCCGAGCAGGTCGGCGCGGAGCGCTTCTACGAGTACCTCGAGCGTTTCGGCATCGGACAGCCCACGCACATCGAGCTCTCCGGCGAGGCGCCGGGGATGATGCGGCGCGTGGGAGACCCGGAGTGGTACCCGGTCGATCTGGCCGCCCACTCGTACGGGCAGGGGCTGGCGGCGACGCCGTTGCAGGTGATCAGCGCCGTCAACTCCTTCGCCAACGGCGGCCTGCTGATGCGGCCGCAGATCGTCCACAGCGTCGTCGCCAGCGACGGCGTGCGGGTGCACGAGCCCGTCGTTATCCGCCGCACCGTCTCCCCGGCGACCGCCCACACCGTGGCGCGGATGATGCTCGAGGTGGTCGAGGGCGTCCCCTACCACCTGGCTCGCGTCGAGGGCTACCGCGTCGCCGGCAAGACCGGCACGACCATCGTCACGATCGACGGCGCCTACGATCCGGACACGACGATCGTGTCCTTCGTCGGCTTCCTCCCGTACGAGCAGCCGCGTGTCACCATCCTCGTCAAGATCGACGAGCCCCGCGGCGACTCCAATCTCGCCGGCATCGTCGCGGCCCCGGTCTTCTCCACGATCGCCTCCGACATCATGGAGTACCTCCGGGTGCCGCCCGGCGAGCGACGGGTGAGCACTCCATGAGCGGCCCTGCCGAGCACCGCGCCACCCTCGATGCGGCCTTCGTCACGCGCGCACTCGGCGGCTCGCTGCGCGAGCGGCGCGGCCCCGACACGCCCTTCCGGCGCGCCGTCATCGACTCCCGCCGTGTCGAGGCCGGCGATCTCTTCGTCGCCCTGCCCGGCGAGCGCGCCGACGGCCACGACTTCGCGGCCGATGCCGTGGCGCGCGGCGCGGCCGGGCTGCTGGTCGAACGCACGCCCGCCGACGATCTGGCGGGCGACCCGGCCGTCTTCGTCGTCGCCGACGCCCTCGCCGGGCTGCAGCGCACGGCCGCGGCCTGGCGCGAGGCGCTGCCGAACCTCGAGGTGATCGGCGTGACCGGCAATGTCGGCAAGACGACGACGAAGCTGATCGCCTCGGCCGTGCTCGGGCGCCGCTACCGCGTGCGCACGTCCGCGCTCAACTACAACAATGAGATCGGCGTGCCCCTCTGCCTGCTGGAGATCGACGCCGGGATTGAGCGGACCGTGATCGAGCACGGCATGTACACGACGGGCGAGATCGCGCAGCTCTGCGAGTGGACGCGCCCGCGCGTCGGCGTGGTGCTCAACGTGGGCCCGGTGCACCTCGAACGCGCCGGATCGCTGGAGGCGATCGCGCGCGCCAAGCGCGAGCTCGTCGAGGCGCTCCCCGCCGACGGGTTCGCGCTGCTCAACGCCGACGACCCGGCCGTGGCCGCGATGGCCGGCCACACCCCGGCGCGCGTGTTGCGCTTCGGAACCGGCGAGCACGCCGAGATCCGCGGCAGCGAGCTGGACTCGCACGGCGCGGGCGGCTTCACGTTCACCCTCGAGGCGTTCGGCGAGCAGCGGCGCGTGCGCGTGCCGCTGCCCGGGGCACACCTGCTGCCGAACGTGCTCGCCGCGGCTGCCGTGGGGCTTGTCGAGGGCCTGCCCTTCTCGGAGGTCGCCGACGCCCTCGAGGCGCTCGACGTGCCGCTGCGGCTGACGGTGCGCTGCCTGCCGGGCGGCATCACGCTGCTCGACGACACCTACAACGCGAGCCCGGCAGCGACGCGGGCCGCCCTCGATCTGCTGGGCGAGATGTCCGGCCGCCGCATCGCCCTGCTCGGCGACATGCTCGAACTGGGCGAGCTGGCGGAGACCTCGCACGAGCAGGTCGGGCGGCACGCGAGCGGTCGCGTCGACACGCTCTACACCGTCGGCGAGCTGGCCGTTCTGATCGCCGAGGGCGCCCGCGCGGCGGGCGTTGGCGATGTGCGCCCGCTTGGCTCGAAGGCGGAGGCCGCGGAGGCGCTGCGGGCGCTGCTGCAGCCGGGCGACGCGCTGCTCGTCAAGGGCTCGCGCGCGCTCGCCCTCGAGACGGTCGTGGGGGAACTGGAGACGCTGCTGGCCGGAGAGCCCGATGAAGCAGCGCCGAGGGGAGGCGGATCGTGACGCATGCGCTGCTTTCGGGAGCGGCGGCCTTCGCCGTCGCCCTGCTTGCCGGACGGCCGTTCGTGCAATGGATTCGCGGACAGCGGCTCGGCAAGGCGATCTCCGAAGAGGGCCCGTCGACGCACAGCATCAAGGCCGGCACGCCGACGATGGGCGGGCTGCTGATCTTCGGCGCCGTCGCGATCGTCACGATCCCGACGAACCTGGTCGAGCGGCTCAGCATCCTGCTGCCGCTCGGCGTCGTGATCTCGGGGATGATCGTGGGAGGGATCGACGACCTCGGGACACTGACCGAGCGGCTGCAGAACCGGGGCGGGCTGAGCTGGCGGCTGAAGTTCCTCTACCAGCTGCTGCTCTCGGGGGTCGTTGCGGGCGTGCTCTATTTCGCCCTCGAGGTGCAGAGCATCAACGTGCCGTGGCTCGGTCAACACGAGCTCGGCGTGTTCTACATCCCGATCGCGGTCGGCACGGTGATCGCGACCACCTCGGCGGTCTCGATCACGGACGGGCTGGACGGGCTGCTGGGCGGGACGGCGGCGATCGCCTTCGGGGCCTACGGCGTCATCGCCTTTATCCAGGGGCAGCTCTTCCTCGCGAACTTCTCCTTCACCGTGGCCGGCGCACTCCTCGGTTTCCTCTGGTTCAACGCCCATCCGGCGGCCCTGTTCATGGGCGACACGGGCGCGCTGCCGCTGGGCGCGGCGCTCGCCACGGTGGCGCTGATGACCGGGCACTGGCTGCTGCTGCCGATCATCGGAATCGTCTACGTGATCGAGGCCTGCTCGACAGTGGCGCAGATCGCCTACTTCCAGACGACCGGCGGGCAGCGCCTCTTTCGCATGACACCGTTCCACCACCACCTGGAGCTGATCGGCTGGAGCGAGCCGCAGGTGGTGATGCGGCTCTGGCTGTTCGGAATGATCGGCGCGATGGTCGGGATCGCGCTCGCGCTCGCGGTTTGATGTATCCTTGTGGATAAGCACAATAGCGAAGGCGCTTTCGCACGTGCTCCAGACCTGACGGGAGCTCGCGTGACCGTCGTAGGGCTCGGCATCGAGGGTATCGACCTCACACGCTTCCTTGCGGCCCAGGGCGCACGCGTCACCGTCTCCGAGATCCGCGCCCGCGAGGAGCTCGGCGAGGCCCTCGCCGCCATCGAGGATACGGACGCGATCCTCTCGCTGGGTGCGAACCGCGAGGAAGACATGACCGGCGCCGATTGCGTGTTTGTCTCCCAGGGCGTGCCGCCCGATCTGCCCGCGCTGCGCGCGGCGCGGCGCGCCGGCGTGCCGCTCTCCTCGATGACGCGGCTGTTCCTCGAGCGCTGCCCCGTGCCCGTCGCCGGCATCACCGGCTCCTCGGGCAAGACCACCACCACCGCGCTCGTCGGCGAGATGCTTGCCGAGGCCGGCGAGGACTACGTCGTCGGCGGCAACATCGGCGTCGGGCTGCTGGCGTTGCTCGATCGCATCGGCCCGGACACGCGCGTGGTGCTGGAGCTCTCGCACACGCAGCTCGAATCGATCGAGCAGAGCCCGCAGCTCGCCTGCGTCACCAACGTCACGCCCAACCACCTCGACCGCTACTCCTGGTCCTCCTACGTCGCGCTGAAGCGGCGCATCTTCGAGCACCAGCGCGAGGACGACCTCGCGATCTTCCACATCGACGACGAGGTGGCCGCCGCCTTCGCCGAGGAAGCCCCGGCGCGTGTGCGCTACACCTCCCTGCTGCGCGAGCTGCCGGGTGACGGGGTCACCGTCTCCGGCGGGCTCGTGGTGCGCCGCGAGGGCGGGCGCGAGACGGTGCTGATGCGCCGCGACGAGATCCCGCTGCGCGGCGACCACAACGCCGCGAACGTCGTCTGCGCGCTCGCCGTCGCCTCGGAGCTGGGCGTCGCGGACGAGGCATCCGCCGAGGCGGTGCGCCGCTTCCAGGGGGTGCCGCACCGCCTTGAGCCGGTCGCGACCGTGCGCGGCGTGCAGTACGTCAACGACTCGATCGCAACGACCCCGGAGCGCGCGCTCGCCGGGATGCGCACCTACCAGGAGCCGCTGGTGCTGCTGCTGGGCGGGCGTGACAAGCACCTGCCGCTGGGCGAGCTGGCGCGCGAGGCGGTCGAGCGCTGCCGCGCCGTCGTCGCCTTCGGCGAGGCGGGGCCGATCTTCGCCGAGGCCGTCGCCGACGCGCGCGACGGCGAGCGCCCCGTCGTCGAGCAGACCGGAAGCATCGAGGAGGCCGTCGCCACGGCGGCGAGGCTGGCCCACTCCGGTGACGTCGTGCTCTGCGCGCCCGCGGGCACCTCGTTCGACGCGTACCGCAACTTCGAGCAGCGCGGCGCGGCCTTCCGCGACGCCGTCGCCGCCCTGCGGGGGAACGACTGATGGCGCGCGAGCCAGCAGCGGAGACACGGCCGATGCGGCGCGGAGAGCCGGACTACGTGCTGCTCAGCGCGGCGCTGATGCTCGTGGTGCTCGGCCTGATCGCCGTCTTCTCCTCCTCCTACGCGATCGGCATGGTGAACCACGGCGACGCCAACTTCTTCATCAGGCGCCAGGCGCTCTGGGCACTGCTCGGCCTCGTCGGGCTCGTCGCCGCGATGTCGATCAACTACCGCCTGCTGATGCGCCTCAGTCCGCTCTTGATGCTGGCCGCCATCGCGGGGCTGGTCGCCGTCTTCGTCCCGGCGCTGTCCGTCACGGCGGAAGGGTCGGCGCGCTGGATCAGCATCGGACCGATCACTGCGCAGCCGAGCGAATTCGCGAAGCTGGCGGTGCTCGTCTACCTCGCCGCCTGGCTGGCGGCGAAGGGCCCCACGGTGCGCAACTTCGGCCTTGGAGTCGCGCCCTACATCGGCATGGTGGGGCTGCTGACGGCGCTCGTGCTGCTGGAGCCGGACCTGGGGACGGCGGCGATGATCGCGCTGATCACGGGCACGCTGCTGTTCGTCTCGGGCGCGCGGCTGCTGCACATCGCCGCACTGGTGCTGAGCGCCGCCGGGTTCACCGGCGCGCTCGTGATCGTCGGAGGCTACGGAGCGGCGCGCATCCTTTCCTTCACCTCGGCCGAATCGGACCCGCAGGGCGTCGGATTCCAGACGCTGCAGATGCTGCAAGCGCTCGGCTCGGGCGGCGTGACCGGCCTCGGCCTGGGAGTATCGAGGCAGAAGCTCTTCTACCTGCCGGCGGCGCACACGGACGGAGTGCTCGCGATCATCGGCGAGGAGCTCGGCTACATCGGCGTCGTCGTCGTGCTGGCGCTGTTCGCGCTGCTGCTCTGGCGCGGGCTGCGCGTGATGCAGCGCGCCGCGGATCCGTTCGGCTCATTCCTGGCCGCCGGCGTGCTCGCCTGGATCGCCTTCCAGATGCTGATCAACGTCGGCGGCGTCACGCGCTCGATCCCGCTCACCGGCATTCCGCTCCCGTTGGTCTCCTACGGCGGCTCCTCGCTGCTGATGACGATGGTCGCGATCGGCGTGCTGCTCTCCGTCTCGCGCTACGCCGTCCTTGAGGATCCCGAGTTCGAGCCGCCCACCCACGGCGTGCTGCGCGCTCCCGGGCTGCGCGGCGCGCTCCCGAGGAGCTCGCGATGAGGTACGGACTCGCGGGTGGCGGAACCGGCGGGCACGCGTACCCCGCGGTCGCGGTGGCCGAGCGGCTGCGCGATCGCCCCGGCGTGGAGCTGATCTACTACGGCACGCCGGACGGCCCGGAGCGCGCCGTCGCCGAGGCCGAGGGCTTCGCCTACCGGCCCGTCCACGCCTCGCCGCTGCGCTCGCGCTCGCCGGTCCGCGTCGCGCGCGGGCTGGTCAACCTCGTTCGCGGCTCGCACGAGGCGCGGCGCTGGCTCGCCGAGGACGCGCCCGGCGCGGTCTTCGCCACCGGCGGCTACGCCGCGGCCCCGATCGGCCGCGCCGCGCGGCGCGAGGGCATCCCGCTGCTGCTCTTCCTCCCCGACGTCCGCCCCGGCTGGGCGATCCGCTCGATGCGCGGGCAAGCGCAAGCGGTGGCCTGCTCCGTGCCGGACTCGCTCCCCTACCTGCCGGCCGATCGTTCCGTGGTGACCGGCTACCCGACGCGGAGGCAGTTCCGCACCGCGTCCCGCGAGCCGGGCGCGCGCGTCTTCGGCCTCGATCCCGCACGCATGACGCTGCTGGTCACCGGCGGCTCGCTGGGCGCGCACCACATCAACCTCGTGATCGCCCGCAGCCTGCGGGAGCTGCTGGAGCGCACGCAGATCATCCACGTCGCCGGTCGCTCCGAGGAGACGTGGCTGGCCCGCGAGCGCGAGCGCCTGCCCGCCTGGCTGCAGGAGCGCTACGCCCTCCGCGCCTACACGGACGAGATGGCGCTGGCGATGGCAGCCTCCGACCTCGCCGTCACGCGCGCGGGCGCCTCGGTGCTCGGCGAGCTGCCGGCGGCGGGCCTGCCGGCGATCGTGATCCCCGGCGCGTTCTCCGACCAGCACCAGAACGCGAGCTACCTGGAACGGCACGGCGCCGCCCTGACGCTCTCCGGCGACACCGTCGCGGAGCTCCCCGGCGAGATCCTGCGGCTGATCGAGAACGACGCCGCCCGCGAGCGCATGGCGCAGGCGATGCGCGAGCTCGACCGGCCCGACGCGGCCGAACAGCTGGCGCGGATGCTGGAAGGGCTGGCGGCCTGATGGCGAGCCTGCTGGACGCCCGGCCGCGCAGCGGCGCCATTCCCAGGCGGGTCCACCTCGTCGGGGCGGGCGGCGTGCACCTCTCCGCCATCGGGCAGATCCTGCTTGCCCGCGGGCACATCGTGACCGGCTCCGACCTCGCGCAGTCGGACTACAGCGAGCGCCTGCAGGGCGCGGGCGCGACCGTCTACCGGGGCCACGCGCCCTCCAACCTCGGCCGCGCGGAACTCGTCGTCGCCACGGCCGCCGCCCCGGGCGACAACCCGGAGCTGGAGGCCGCACGCGAGCGCGGCGTGCAGGTGCTCTCGCGCGCACAGATGGTGCAGTGGCTCCTCGCCGGGCGGCTCGTGCTCGCGGTCGCCGGGAGCCACGGCAAGACCACGAGCACCGCCCTGCTCGCGCAGATGGCCATCGACGGCGGCCTCGACCCGCTCGTGCTGCTCGGCGGCGACTCGCCCGGCCTCGGCGGCAACGCCCGCGACGGCAACGGTGCGCACGCCGTGGTCGAGGCCGACGAGTACGCCGAGGCCTTCCTCGAGTACGAGCCGGAGATCGCGATCATCAACAACGTCGAGGCGGACCACCTCGACTACTACGGCAGCGAGGAGCGCCTCCGCGCGGCCTTCGCGGCCTTTGCGGAGCGCGTGCGGCCGGACGGCCTGCTGCTCGTTGGCGCGGACTCCGAGGCAGCCGACGAGATCGGCAGCGCCCGCCGCGCCGCCGGGGCGCGCGTCGAACGCTTCGGCTTCACGCGCCACGCCGAGTGGCGCGCGGAGCAGTTGCGAGCGAACGACCTCGGCGGCCTCGATGCGAACGTGTCGCTGGAAGGCGTGCGGCTTGGGCTGCTCTCGCTCCGCGTGCCCGGCCGCCACAACGTGCTCAACGCGCTCGCCGCGCTCGCCGCCGCGATGCGCGCGGGCGTCGACTTCAAGCGCGCGGCGCAGGCGGCCTCGCAGTTCACGGGCACACGGCGGCGCTTCGAGCTGCACGGCGAGGCCGGCGGCGTCACGCTCGTGGACGACTACGCTCACCACCCAACCGAGGTCCGCGCGACGCTCGCCGCCGCCCGCCTGCGCTACCCCGGACGGCGCCTCGTCGGCTGTTTCCAGCCGCACACCTACTCCCGCTCCGCCTACCTGCTGGACGGCTTCCGCGACTGCTTCGAGGGCCTCGACGCGCTGTTCATCGCGCCCACGTACGCCGCGCGGGAGACGCCCGACCGCGGGCTCGACGGCGCCGGACTGGCGGCGGAGATCACTCGGCCTACCGCACGTTATGTCGCATCTATCGACGAGGGCGCCTCGCTGATCGCAGAGGCGCTCGAGGCCGGCGACGTCTTCTTCACCATCGGCGCGGGCGACATCGACTCGCTGCTGCCGCTGCTCCGCGAGCGGCTGGAGGCGCGACCATGAGCGCGCGCATGCGGCTCGCGGTGCTCTTCGGCGGACAGTCGCCGGAGCACGAGATCTCCGTGATCTCGGCGCGCGCGGTCATGCGCGAGGCGGACCCCGAGCGCTTCGAGGTCGTCCCGCTCGGCATCACCCGCGGCGGCGAGTGGCTGACCGAGCAGGAGACGCGCGAACGCCTCGCCCACGGCGAGGCCGACGGCACGAACACGCTCGGCGAGGAGCCCGGACGCGGGCTGCTCGCACGCGCCGAGGCTGTCGCCGCCCTCGCGAGCGTCGACGTGGTCTTCCCGATCGTGCACGGCCGCAACGGCGAGGATGGCACGCTGCAGGGCCTGCTCGAACTGTCGGGCACGCCGTACGTGGGCGCGGGCGTCGCCGGGAGCGCGGTGGGCATGGACAAAGCGCTGATGCGCGCGCTGTTCGCCGCCCACGGCGTGCCGCAGCCGCGCTACGTGCTGCTGCGCGACGCCGAGCTTGCCGAGATTTGCGGAGAAACGCCGCCACGCGAGGCGTTCGCGAAGCTCGAGCGCGCCGTCGGCTACCCCTGCTTCGTGAAGCCGGCCAACGGCGGCTCCTCGATCGGCGTGAGCCGCGCCGAGTCCCGCGAGGACCTCGGCCACGCGCTGCGCGAGGCCGCGCGCTACGACCGCAAGGTGCTGGTCGAGGAGCACATCGCCGGGCGCGAGATCGAGTGCGCGGTCCTTGGCAACGCGGAGCCGGAGGCCTCGCCGCTGGGCGAGGTCCGCCCGCACGGGGACTTCTACACCTTCGACGAGAAGTACCGGGATGTGGGCGCGGAACTGCTCGTGCCCGCCCCCCTCGACGCGGCGCTTGCCGAGCGCATCCAGCAGACCGCGATCGAGGCCTACCGCGCGCTCGACCTGGCGGGCCTCTCGCGCGTCGATTTCCTCGTGAGCGAGCCGGACGGCATCCACGTGCTGGAGGTCAACACGCTGCCCGGTTTCACGCCGATCTCGATGTATCCGCGGCTCTGGGAGGAGGCGGGGCTCTCCTACGGGGCGCTCATCACCCGGCTCGTCGAGCTCGGCCTCGAACGCCACGAGGAGGCGCGCGCCTATGCCTAGCGTACGTCTCCCGCAATTGCACTGGCCGCGCCGCAGCAGGCGCCACGGGCGGCTCGGCGTCCCGCAGCAGCAGCGCGGCTACCAGCTCGGGCGCGCCCCGCAGCACCCGGGCCGCTCGCTGCCGCGGATCCCCTGGCGGGGCATCGCGCTGACGGGGCTGCTGCTCGCGATCACCGGCGGCCTCGGCTACGGGGGCTACTGGCTGGTCGAGGGCCCAGCCCTGCGCGTCCAGCAGATCACGATCACGGGCGCCGCTGTCACCGATCCGATCGCCATCGCCACCAGCGCGCACGTCGGCAAGGAGTCACTGCTGTTCCTCGACAGCGGCGCCGTCGCCGAGCGCGTCAGCGAGGACTTGCCGGCAGTGAAGCGGGCGACCGTGAGCCGCAACTGGCCGCAGGGCGTCACGATCAGCGTCACCGAGCACGTCGGCTGGGGCTACTGGCAGTCCGGCGGCCGCCGCGTCGTGATCGACAGCGAGGGCCTCGTCATACCGGCCGGGCGCCCCCCGCCCGCCGGCGCGATGACGATCTTCGAGGTCGCCGGGACTCGAGCTCTCGAGCCATGGGACGTCGTCGAGCCGGACACGGTCACGGCGGTCAGGCAGTTGATCGAGGACGCGCGCTCGCAGCGGCTCGGGATCGAGATCCAGCGCTTCGAGTTCCATGCCGATCGCGGGCTCGTCGTGCGTGTCGCCGGCGGACCGGACGCGGTGTTCGGGGACTGGCGCAACTACACCTTCAAGATCGCGGCCTGGGGCGCCTTGCTCAACCGCATCGAGCGCGAGCCGATCGAGGTCAACGAGATCGACCTGCGCTTCGGGCGGCAGTTGGTGGTGCGCTGATGGCTCAACCGACCTTCGCTGCAATCGACATCGGCAGCACCAAGATCTGCACGGTGGTGGCCGAACTCACCGCCAGCAAGGAGATCCGCATCCTCGGCGTCGGCGTCGGGCCATCGCAGGGGATCACGCGCGGGATGGTCGACAACATCCACCCCGCGATGGAGGCCATCGCCTCCTCCGTGCAGCGGGCCGAACGCGCCGCCGGCGTGCGCATCCTCTCCGCGCATGTCGGCTTCACAGGGCCGCACATCTCCTCGATGAGCTCGCGCGGCATCGTCGCGATCACCGACCGGCGGCTGCCGATCGCCGAGGGCGACACGGACCGCGCCCTGGAGAGCGCGCGGATCGTCAACATTCCCAACAACCGCGAGGTGGTCCACGTGGTGCCGCGCTACTACGTGGTCGACGGCCAGGACTACGTCGTGAACCCGCTCGGCATGTTCGGCTCACGGCTGGACATGGAGACGCACGTAGTGACCGCGGGCAGTTCCGCGATCCAGAACATCCTGCGCTGCGTCGAGGGCGCGGGCGTCCATGTCGACTCGCTGATCGTCGGTCCGCTCGCCGCCGCGGAGGCGGCCGCGGAGCGCGAGGAGCTGCAGCACGGCGCGGTGCTGATCGACATCGGCGGCGGCGCCACGGACATCACCGTCTTCGTGCGCGGCACGCCGGTCCACACGGCGGTGCTGCCCGTGGGCGGGGCGCAGATGACGGGGGACCTCGTGGTCGCGCTGCGGGTGCCGCAGCCGGCCGCCGAGCAGGCCAAGATCGCCCACGGCTACGCGCTCGCCTCGCTCGTCGACGAATCGGACACGATCGGGATCGACGCCTTCGGGTCCGAGGGCCGCAAGGAGATCCCGAAGCGCTTCCTGGCCGAGGTGCTGCAGGCGCGCTGCGAGGAGCTGCTGGAGATGGTGCGCGCCGAGGTCCGGCGCGGCGCCCAGACCGAACTGCTCGCCGCCGGCGCGGTGCTGACCGGGGGCGGCGCCTCGATCCGCGGCCTTGACCAGCTCGCCGAGCAGGTACTCGAACTGCCGGCCCGCATCGGGCGGCCGCGCCACCTGGCCGGCCTCTCCGATCTGCTGAACGACCCCGCCTACTCGATGTCGGTGGGACTGCTCCGCTGGGCGCTGCGCGAGCAGGAAATCATGTTGCGCCCCGCCCCGCGCCGCCGTCGCGGCGTCGGCGGCCTGTTCAGGAAGGTCGCGCAGTTGATGCGCGTCGTGCTCCCCCAGTGATGACTCCCCGCGGAAGCATTGGAGGCAGCGATGTCGAACCTCGCACGTGAATCGGGCGGCCGGCCGGCCAAGGTGCCCGCTGGCGGTGAGAGGGGTTCCGGCGGCAGCGCAGCGCCGCTGTTCGACTACCTCGAGGCGGCTCGCGCCGAGGCGCGCGCGCTGGCAGGAGCTGCCCCGACGCCGCTCGATCTGAGCGCCGAGCCGCTGGGCACGGACGCGCACTCCGAGTTCGACCTCGCGCTCGCGGCCCAGCCGCCGGCGGCGGCGGAGCTGCGGGCCGAGCTACCAGCAGAAGCGCTCGCCGCACCCGCCGAGTCGCCTGCTGAGACCGAGGTCGCGGCGCCCCCCGAAGCCGCGCTCGAAGCACGGGCTGACGCACTCGCTGTGGCGCAGGCCGAGACTCCCACGGAGGCCAGGCCTCAAGTGATGGCCGAGGCGCATGCGGAGGCGGAGGCCGACGCACCCACCGAGGCGGAGGCCGAAGCACCCACCGAAGCAGCGGCCGAAGCACCCACCGAAGCACCCGCCGAGGCGCAGGCCGAAGCAGCGGCCGACGCACCCGCCGAGGCGCAGGCCGAAGCGCCAACCCCCAGCAAGAGAAACAAGGCACGCACAGGGTCGGGGGCAGCCCTGCAAGCACCGCCCCGCAGCAGTTCGACAGGCACCACGAGGAGGCCCGCCATGCAGAGGAACTACGACACGCTGCCGCCGATCAAGGTCGTCGGCGTCGGGGGCGGCGGCTCGAACGCCATCAACCGGATGATCATGGAGCGCCTGCCCGGCGTGCAGTACGTGGCCCTGAACACGGATCTGCAGGCCCTTGAGGGCTGCGCGGCCGAGGTCAAGGTGAGCCTCGGCGACCGGGTCACGAAGGGTCTGGGCGCGGGCTCCGACCCGCTGCGCGGCCACCGCGCCGCCGAGGAGTCGCGCGAGGCGATTATCGAGGCGCTCCAGGGCGCGGAGATGGTGTTCGTCACGGCCTGCCTCGGCGGCGGCACCGGCACCGGGGCCGCCCCGATCGTGGCCGAGGCAGCGCGCGAGCTGGGCGCGCTCACCATCGGCGTGGTGACCAAGCCCTTCGCCTTCGAGGGATCGAAGCGCCGCCAGCAGGCCGAGGAAGGCGTACGCGACCTGCAGGACAAGGTCGACACGCTGATCGTCATCCCGAACGACCGCCTGCTCCAGATCTGCGACGAGGCCGTGACGATGACCGAGGCGTTCCGCAAGGCGGACGACGTGCTGCGCCAGGGCATCGAGGGCATCAGCCAGCTGATCACCGTACCGGGCATCGTGAACCTCGACTTCGCGGACGTGCGCCGGATTATGTCGGAGGCCGGCCCCGCGCTGATGGCGATCGGCTCCGGGCACGGCGAGCAGCGCGCCGTGGAGGCCGCCCGCCAGGCGATCTCCAGCCCGCTGCTGGAGGTCGACATCACCGGCGCCACGGGCGTGATCTTCAACGTCACCGGCCCACCGGACCTCGGGCTGCAGGAACTCAACACCGCGGCGCGCGCGATCGCCGAGGTCGTCGACCCCGAGGCCGAGATCATCTTCGGCGCCGCCGTCGACGAGTCGCTCCAGGACGAGGTGCGGATCACGGTGGTGGCGACCGGCTTCTCCGGGGTCCGCCAGTCGCTCAGCGGGCTGATGAACTCGGAGGTCAACCTCGACCCGTCGCTGCGGGCAGAGGCTCCGGCCGACGCAGCGCTGCTGCCGGACCCGCTGACGGACTCGGATCTGCCGGCGTTCCTGCGAAGGACGTTCCCGAAGCGCTAGGAGCGGTGTAGCGGCCGCGCGTGCAAGCACGCGGTCGCCACACTTATCCACAACCTCTCAAGGCTCGTTGGCAAAGAGGGGCGGTCCGCTGGGCCGCCCATCTTCGCGTCCGTGGGATCGAATCGCTTCGAGGTGCTCCGACGGCCGCTGCGCACATCGGCGATGGCTCGGTGGACACCTTCGCCACAGACTGTGGACTGCCCCCGTTGTCGGGCGACGCTCCCGGTGCTGTACTCCCCAGACCCGAATCTCTTCCCCCACTGCTCCCCAAGGAGCCAGCACTGATGAACTGCCCGATCTGCGGCCAGGGCGCCACGACCGTCGTCGAGACCCAGCAGAATGGCGCCGGCGTGCGACGCAGCCGCCGCTGCCAGCACTGCAGCGCCCTCTTCAGCACCTATGAGCAGCCCGAGGCGACGCGCGTGATGGTCCGCAAGCGCGATGGCCGCCGCGAGCACTTCCAGCGCGACAAGCTGCTCATCAGCCTCCGTCTCTCCGCCCGCAAACGCGATCTCACGGCCACCGCCATCGAGGCGGTCGTCGAGGACATCGAACGGCGCATCGCCGCATCGGACGCGACCGAGGTACCGAGCCGCGTGATCGGCGAGATGGCGATCGCGCACCTGCGCACCCTCGATCCGATCGCCTACATCCGCTTCGCCTCGGCCTATCGCCAGTTCGTCTCCCTGGACGACATGTTCGACGAGCTGGAGCGGCTGGAGTACAGCGCGATGCCGCCGGCGGCGCAGCCGCCCCTCTTCGACGAGCAGCTGCCGCAAGCCCCGCGCTGGATTGCGAGCGCTCCCTCCCGCCGCTGAGCGCGGCGCGTCCGCTCCCTCCCTGACGACGCGACCTCGCGCCGCGTCGTCTTGCGCCCACAAGGCCCTCGCGACGCGGTACGATCGATCGAGGCAGCGGGTGCAGCGCTTGCGCCTGTGACGTACGCATGTTCTTATAGGCGCGTACGCTCCCCGCGGCGGAAGGGAACGCGGCTCATGGTCGCCCCCACTGCGCGCGTCTCAGGCCCCATCCCGCTCTCCGACAACGCGCGGACCGTCCTCGCGCGCCGCTACCTGCTGCGCGACGACTGCGGCGCGGTCGTTGAGACGCCGGAGCAGCTGTTCGCGCGCGTTGCCTCGGCGATCGCCGCCGTCGAGCCGACGGCGGAACTGCGCGAGGTCTGGTCGCAGCGCTTCCGGGATGCGCTGTCCTCGCTGCGCTTCCTGCCGAACTCGCCGACGCTGATGAACGCCGGCACGGGCCGCGGCACGCTCGCCGCCTGCTTCGTGCTGCCGATCGAGGACACCCTCGAATCTATTATGTCCACTGCGAGGGCCACGGCGCTGGTCCAGAAGTTCGGCGGCGGCACCGGCTTCGACTTCTCCCGCCTGCGCGGCGAGGGCGAACCGATCGCCAGCACGCACGGCGCCGCCTGCGGTCCAGTCTCCGTGCTGCACCACTACGACGATGTCTCGCGCCTGGTCACGCAGGGCGGCAAGCGCGACGGCGCGAACATGGGCATCCTGCGCGTCGACCACCCCGACGTCCGCGCCTTCCTGCACGCCAAGGACGACGGCGTCAGCGCCCAGCGCTTCAACCTCTCGCTCGCCGTGACCGACGCCTTCCTCGCCGCCGCCGGCGAGGGCGCCCCGTTCGCCCTCGTCGACCCGCGCGACGGCAGCCCGCGCGGCGAGCTGGACGCCGCCGCACTGCTCGACGAGGCGGCACGATCGGCCTGGCTGAGCGGCGATCCGGGCATGATCTTCATCGACACGATCAACCGCGCCAACCCCACGCCACAGGTCGGCGCGATCGAGGCGACGAACCCCTGCGGCGAGGTGCCGCTGCTGCCCTGGGAGGCCTGCACGCTCGGCTCGATCCACGTCGGCGCGTTCTGGGACGAGGCGGCTGGCGATCTCGACTGGGCGGCGCTGCGCGAGACCGCCGCCCTCGGCGTGCGCTTCCTCGACAACGTGATCGACGCCAGCCCGTTCCCGCTTGAGGCGATCACGGCGGCGGTGCGCGGCAACCGCAAGATCGGGCTCGGCGTGATGGGCTTCGCCGACCTGCTGATCGCGGCGGGCATCCCCTACGACTCCCCCGAGGCGCTCGCCCTCGGGGAGCGGTTGATGGGCGAGATCGCCACGGCCGCCGATGCGGCCTCGGCGGCGCTCGGCGAGGAGAAGGGCGTCTTCCCGAACTGGGAGCGCTCGGTCTACGCCGGGGGCACGCGCTACCGCAACGCCACACGCACCTGCATCGCGCCGACGGGCACGATCGCGATCATCGCCGGCGCCTCCTCCGGCATCGAGCCGCTCTACTCGCTCGCCCACCAGCGGCGGATGGGCGACGGGACGGTGCTGCCCGAGGTCTCGGCCGCCTTCGAGCAGGCGGCGCGCGACGGGGGCTTCCACTCTCCCGAGCTATTCGAGGAGCTGGCGGCGGGCGGCAGCCTGCAGGACCACGCCGAGCTGCCGGAGGAGCTGCGCCGCCGCTTCGCGACCGCGCACGAGATCGGCTGGGAGCAGCACGTGCGGATGCAGGCCGCCTTCCAGCGCCACACCGACCTCGCCGTCTCGAAGACCGTAAACCTGCCGCACGACGCGACGGTCGAGGAGGTGCGATCGGCGTTGCTGCTGGCGCACGAGCTCGGCTGCAAGGGCGTCACCGTCTACCGCGACGGATCGCACGCGCACCAGGTGCTGGCGCATGCCCCCTCGGACGAGCCGGAAGGCGCGCACTGCCCTGCGTGCGGCCTCCCGCCGGCCTGAGCGCGGGGCGGCGAGGCAGCCCCGCGGCTACGCGCCCGCCCAGGACAGCACCTGCTCCGGCCTGATCGAGACCACCACGCGGCCCTCCTCGCGAAGCCCGCGCAGCAGCTCCTCGTCGCTCAGTTCGCTCGCACCGAAGTCGCGACGGTACTTGGCGTAGAGGCGCGCCCGCAGTTCGAGCAGCGAGGCGTCGTCGTCGAGGATCTCCGCCTCCCCGGAGACGACGACCGTGCGGTACGTCGGCGCGTCGTCGATCACGAGCGTCACCTGTGGGGACTCCTGCAGCAGCCGGTACTTGACGCGCGTACGGGTGATCGAGACGCGGAAGCGGCCCCCAGAGTAGTCGAACCACACCGGCGTCGCGTGCGGCGCGTCCTGGCCCTCGCTCCCGTCGGCCGCGCGAGGGATGCAGAGGATCGCGTTGTGCGGCTCCGCGAGGAAGTCGTCGAACTCGGGAGGGACGCGTTCCGCCACGGCCACGCCTCCTAGCCGCGCGGCAGCCCCAGCCCGCGCGTGGCGATGATGTTGCGCTGGATCTCGGACGTGCCGCCGCCGACCGTCGTCGCGACCGCCCCGAGGTAGCCGCGCGACCACTTCGCACGCAGCACCGTACGCTCGTCGTCGCCGTCCCACAGCGGTGCGTAGAGGCCAAGCGTCTTCATTGCCGTGCGCGCGATCGCCTGCACGAGCTGGTCGGTGAACAGCTTCTGCATCGAGGCCTCGTAGTTGGGCACCTCGTCGCGTAGCTGCATCGAGATCACGCGGTAGGAGAAGAGCCGCGCGACGTTCGCCTCGGTCCAGCGATCGGCGATCTCGCCGCGCAGCGTCGGGCTGCGTTGCGCATCCACGCGAGGCGCGGGCTCTCCCGCCTCCTCCTCGATCAACTCGAACAGGTCATCGAGCGTCTGCAGCATCGTGAGCGCCGAGCCGATCGAGGAGCGCTCGAAGTCGAGGTGCGTGGCGCCGACGTACCAGCCGCGGTTGATCTCGCCCACGGCCTGGTCCACGGGCACGCGCACGTCCTCGAAGAAGACCTCGTTGAACTCGTTGCGTCCGTTGATCTGCTCCAGCGGGCGGACGCTGACGCCCGGCGTGTTCATCTCCAGCAGCAGGTAGGTGATGCCGCGGTGCTTCGGGGCGTCGGGGTTCGAGCGGAAGAGCCCGAACATCCAGTCCGCGTCGCGCGCGTTCGAGGTCCAGATCTTCTGGCCGTTGAGCACGAAGTCGTCGCCGTCCCGGTCGGCGCGCGTCCGCAGCGAGGCGAGGTCCGAGCCCGAGCCGGGCTCGGAGTAGCCCTGCGCCCACTTGTCCTTGCCCTCGACGAAGCCGGGCAGGAAGCGCTGCTTCAGTTCGTCGCTGGCGTGCACCATGATCGTCGAGCCGACATCGAGGACGCCGGCCTTCGGGGCGCGGTACTCGGCCAGCACCTCGTTGAGGATGAACTGCTCGTCCACGGGCAGCTCGGCGCCGCCGTACTGCTTCGGCCAGGCCGGCGCGGCCCAGCCGCGCTCGATCAGCGCGTCGCGGAACGCATCGACGGCGCGATCGTGCTCCTTCGGGTCCGGCCAGACCGGGCAGGAGCCCGGGCCGCCCAGGGCGCTGTACTTTGCGTCGTCGCGCAGCTTCGCCGGCAACGCCGCCTCGACGAAATCCGCTACGACCTGCCGCCACGCGGCCTGCTCGGGTGTGTCGGAGAAATCGACCATTTCGTCCGTCCCGTCCCTCGGCGCCGCCCGTCGCCGCGAGGCGACGCCGTCACTCTAACGCCGCCCGCCAGAGGCGCGCGAGGATCTCCTGCCCGCAGCGATCGCTCGCGACCCACTCGCCCGAGGTGATGTGCGGGCGCGGGCACGGCCGAGTCTCACGCAGGAGCGCCTTCCGGGATGCGCGACGGCTCGAGGAACTGCGAGCTGACCGCCGCATCGATCTCGAACGGGTCGCGCAGGTCGAGCTCTTCGCCGATCTCGCGGAGCGCGGGCAGCACATCGGAGCCCATCAGCTCGATGCAGCGCTTCGAGTCCTCGTGGCTGACCTTGCCGTCGTTGCCCCAGAGCGCGAGGATGCCCGGCCGCGTCTCCTCGAGCAGCACGCGCAGCCGCGCGACCACCTGGTCCGGGGTGCCTGCGACGATCTGCAGGTTCTCAAGCTGATCCTCGAAGGGCATCGCCCGGGGGGCATCGGCGCGGTTGTTGATGCGCTTCAGGGTGGGCTCGCGGTTGGACGGCGAGCCGTAGCCGGTGGGCGAGGACCAGACCGGGTGGCCGAGGCCGGTGAACTCGCCCTGCATCCACATGTACTCGCGCGCGTTGGCGATCGCCTTCTCCTCGGTGTCCTGGACGTGCACGCGCAGCAGGTAGCCGCGGTGCTCGGGACCGGACTCGTAGCCGGCCTCGTTGGCGGACTTCTCGTAGAGCTCCCAGATCTGCTTCGTCATCTCGATGGTGGTGTTGAGGCAGACGTAAGGGTAGCGCTGCTGCGCGCACCAGACGATCGTCTCCGGACTGGCGACGCCGGGCACCCAGATGCGCGGATGCGGCTTCTGCAGCGGGACTGCCCACGGATTGACGACGCGGAACTGGTAGTTGTCGCCCTCCCAGCGCCACGGGCCGGGCTCCGTCCAGGCCTTCACCAGCAGGTCGTGCGCCTCGTAGAAGCGCTCGCGGTTGAAGGCGGGGTTGACGTTGTTGGCGTACTGCTCCGTGCCGGCCCCGCGCACGATCCCGGCGACCAGGCGGCCCTTGGAGATCATGTCCACCATCGCCAGCGACTCGGCCGCCTGCAGCGGGTTCTCCAGCGTCGGCAACGGCGTCCCGAGGAGCACGATCTTCACGCGCTCCGTGGCCGCGGCGAGGATACTCGCCCAGACGGTGATCTGCGCCTGCATGCAGAACGGCGCGTCGTGATGCTCGTTGAGCATGATCCCGTCGAAGCCCACCTCCTCGGCGAGCTTGTATTCGATCAACCGATCGTTGTAGAGGCGGCTGCCCGCGACGGAATCGAAGTGCTTGTTGGAGAACAGCAGCGCGGTCGTGCCGTCCTCGCCGACAGCGTCTTCCGGGTAGGCGGACATCGGCTGCTCGGTGAAGTACATCAGGTGCATCGGTTACCCCGTTTCGCCTCGTGCCGGCCCGTTCCTCGCGCGCGCTCACCACACGGTCGACGGTCAGGCAGTCGACCGGTCCGGTACTCCTGCTTCCAGGCGCCGGGCTCCGGGCGGTCATGGTACTGCGGCGCGACCCGCACCGCGTCGATCCGGGCCACCACCACCGACGGACCCTCGCCGAGGCGGCCCGGCCGCACCGTCACGCGGTCGAGGATGTAGCCGCTGGTGATGCCGGCGCCGCCGTCGCCGCTCATACGGTGATCCCCTGCTCGGAGAGCTCGGCCAGCTCCCCGGCGCTGAGGCCGAGCAAGCCGCCGAGCACCTCCTCGGTGTGCTCGCCCAGCAGCGGCGAGCGGCCATACTCGATCTCCGGGATCGCGCTGAAGCGCCCCGGCAGGCCGGCGAGACGGCGCTTGCCGACCTCCGGATGCACGGTCTCCACGAAGGCGCCGAGCGCGTTGAGTTGCGGATCCTCGAGCGACTCGAACGTATCGAGGACGGGCGCGGACGGCACGCCGTGCTGCTGGAGCTGCTCGGTCGCCTCGTAGTGGCTGCGCTCGCGCGTCCAGGCGCTGATCCGCTCGTCGATCTCGTCGTGGTGCGCCAGCCTGCCCTCATGCGTGTCGAAGCGCGGATCGGACGCCCAGTCGGGGCTGCCGAGGGCCTCGCCGAGCGCCCGCCACTGCGCGTCGCCCTCGACGGAGATCGCGACCCACTTGTCGTCACCGCTGGAGCGGTAGACGCCTCGCGGGGCGAAGTGCGGGTGGCGGTTGCCGCGTCGCGGCGTCTCACGGCCGTTCATCGTGTAGTCCAGCACTGCCTCGGGAATCGTCGAGGTGACCGTCTCGGCCATCGCAACCTCGATCCACTGCCCCTCGCCGGTGCGGTTGCGGTGATGCAGCGCGGCCAGGACCGCGAAGGCCATGTGCACGCCGATCATGAAGTCGGGGTAGTCGCGCCCGAGGCCCGTCGGCATGCCGCCCTCGTAGCCGGTGATGTGCGGCAGGCCGGCGTAGGCCTGCGTGTTCGGCCCGAAGCCGGTGGCGTCCTTGTCCGGCCCGGCCTGGCCGAGCGGGGAGCCGGACAGCATGATGATGTCGGGCTTGACCTCGCGCAGCACCTCGTAGCTCAGTCCCATCCGCTCCATCACGCCGGCGGCGAAGTTCTCCGTGACGATGTCGCTCTGCCGCACCAGCTCCTTCACGATCTCGATGCCGCGCGGCTGCGAGAGGTCGAGCATGATCGAGCGCTTCCCGAAGTTGACGCCGTTGTACATCGAGGCGCGGTTGATGCCCGGGATTCCGTCCGCGCCGTTGCGCAGTCCGCCGAGGCGTGTGATGTCCGGCCGCACCGAGGACTCGACGCGGTTCACGTCGGCGCCGAAGGTCGCGAGCCACGAGGTGGCGTGAGGTACCGCGAGCACCCAGCCGATGTCCGTGATGCGGACCCCGTCGAGAGGCGCGTACTGCCCGGCGCCGCTCACGACCATCGCTCCGGCGTCGCTGTGTGCCTCACCGGGGCGATCCCGACTCAAGCGCCGCGAGTTCTTGCTCGCCGAGGCCGAGCAGGCCGCCCAGCACCTCGGCGCTGTGCGCGCCCAGCCGGGGAGCCGGTTCGCGAATCGTCGCCGGGGTCTGCGAGTAGCGCACGGACGGGCCGGGCTGCGTCAGCACGCCCGCCTCGGGGTGCTCGACCTCCTCGAAGAACTCGCGATGGCGGTACTGGCGGGACTCGATCAGCTCCTCGATCGAGTTCACGGGGAAACAGGGAATGCCCGCCGCCATTGCCAGCTCGTAGACTTCGAACTTCTTCTGCGTGCGGAGCCACTCGACGGTGAGTTGCTCGAGCAGGTCGTTGTTCTCGTGGCGGCCTGCTGAGGTGTCGAACACCTCGCTCTGCGCCCACGCCGGCTGGCCGGCCAGCTCCTTGAACGAGGCCCACCAGTGGTCGGCGTTGAACGGCGAGAAGGAGAGGTAGCCGTCCTCGCAGGGCAGTACCCACGCGTAACCGTGCTTGATCCTGGGCGGCACGCGCTCGGGGGTGTACGACGCTGCCGAGTAGTCGTTGCGCACCATCGCGTTCACGGACTCCATGCGCGAGATGTCGACGAGCTGGCCCTCGCCGACCGCCTTGCGGTGAAAGACCGCGACCAGCGTCGCCGCTGCCGCCGTCGCGCCCGCGAGGTAGTCCGTCTGGTAGCCGCCCCCCGCGAGCGGCGGCTGCGCCTCCAGGTCCGTCACCTGCCCATAGGGCGTCTGGTAGCCGAGCCCGCTCATCATGTAGGCGGTGAAGTCGGTGGCGACGTAATCGCGCCAGGGGCCGACGAGCCCGAACGGTGTGATCGCCGTCATGATCAGCCGATCGTTGAGCCGCCGCAGCTCCTCGTAGGTCAGGCCGAACTGCTCAAGTTCCTTCGCCGCGAGGTCGATGAGCAGGATGTCGACCTGGCCGAGCAGTCGCCGCAGCAGGCCGCGCGCCGTCTCGTCGCCGAGGTCGAGCGTGACGCTGCGCTTGTTGTGGTTGAGGTAGATGAACTGCCCGCTGCGCTCTGGGTGCGCCTCGTCGCCGGGGAACGGGCCGTGCCGTCGCGACCGGTCGCCGCCGGGCGGCTCGATCTTGACTACGTCGGCCCCGAGGTCGGCGAGCAGCTTGCCGCAGAACGGGCCGGCGACGCCCTGCGCCACTTCGAGCACGGAGAGGTCGGAGAGCGCGCCGCCGCTCATCGTGCCCCCGTTCGCCGCAGCGCACACGAGGCGCCGTGCAGTCGCGTCCCGCGCACGAGGGTACTCCCCCGCGAGGCAAGCGGCAGCGCCCCCGCCGCGCGCGCCGCCCCACCACGCACGTTTCTCCACACGCCGCCCAGTGCGAGACTCATCGCGGCCCGACGGCGGCGCCCGGAGGGGGTAGCGATGACAGACGAGCCGCTGGTCACGCCCGAGGCGAAGGCGATGATCGGCATGGAGACCCGGCGCGATGTCGGTGTGGTCTACCAGAAGGAAGCCCAGCGCTGGGCGGCCGCCGTGGGCGACCTGAACCCGCGCTACTTCGACGAAGACGCCGCAGCGGAGCAGGGCTTCCGCGACACGCCGATCCCGCCCCTGTTCGTCTCGCACGTGATGCTCGGCGTGACGATCCGCGATGGCCTCCGCCACGACGGCATCCCCAGCCGCGGCGGCGGCGACATCCCGCTGCGCAACGCCGACCGGCGCATGGCCGGCGGCGAGGACTACGAGTTCCTGGCCCCGATCTACCCCGGCGACACCCTCACCGCCGTCTCGCGCATCGCCAACATCGAGGAGAAGACCGGCCGCTCCGGGCGCTTCGTGCTGATGACGCGCGAGACGACCTACACCAACCAGCACGGCGAGGTCGTCGTGCGCGCCCACCTCTCCACGATCGCGAACTGACGGAGTACGGACGATGGCAGAGCAGGTCTACTTCGAGGACGTGAACGTAGGCGACGAGCTGCCGGAGGTGGTCGAGACCGTCGACGAGGTGCAGATGTTCTTCTTCAGCGCCGCCACCAACAACGGCCACCGCATCCACTACGACGCGCCCTACACCAAGGAGTTCGAGAAGCGCCCGAACATCCTCGTGCAGGGCCCGCTGCAGGCGGCGCTGCTGGCGAAGATGGTGACGGACTGGCACGGGCCGGCGGGCCACCTGCGGCGCTTCCGCATCCAGAACCGCGGCAACGCCTTCCCGCACGAGAACCTCTACTACGGCGGCACGATCACCGACAAGCGCGAGGAGAACGGCGTTGCGCTTGTCGACCTCGATGTCTACGAGCGCAACGAGCAGGGGGACGTGCTGGTCCCCGGCGCCGCCACCGTGAGCCTGCCCCGCCGCTCCTGAGCCGCGCCGCGACCGCCCCAACTCCTATGCTCGCACCGCACATGCCCGGGGCCTCCGGCCCGGCGACGAAGGCGGGGGAGCGATGCTGCAAGCCCTCAGCGACCGCGGCCTGCTGCGCGAGCGCAACGAGGACGCCGCGGCTGCGCTGACGCTGCCGGACGGCTCGCGGCTGCTTGCCGTCGCCGACGGTCTCGGCGGCCTGCCCGGCGGCGACGTCGCCTCGCGGACGGCGCTCGACGCGCTCGTCGAGCAACTGCGGGCGCAGCCGCCTCCCGATCCCGTCGAGGGCCTGCACGAGGCGTTCGAGGAAGCGAACCGGCAGGTGCGGGCGCAGCAGCACGGACCGCACGCACGGATGGGCACGACACTCGTCGCCGCGCTCGTGCGCGGCTCGCAGGCCTGGCTCGCGAACGTCGGCGACAGCCGCGGCTACCTCGTGGCCCTCGACGGCGGCGCTGCGCAGCGGCTGACCGAGGACCACTCGTGGGTCGAGGAACAGATCCGCGCCGGGCTGCTCGACCCGGACGACTCGCTGGCGGCGCTCAACCGGCACGTCATCACCCGCGCGATCGGCCTCGACGAGCGCGCGCGGACGGACACCTACGGGCCGATCGCGCTGCCCGATCGATGCCTGCTGCTACTCAGCAGCGACGGCCTGCACGGCGTGCTCGACGACGATGCAATCGGCCGCGTGGTCGCGGAGTCGGGTAGCGAATACGCCTCGGAGCTGATCGAGGCCGTGCTCGATCGCGGCGCGCCCGACAACGTCTCGGTCGCGCTCTATGTCCACCGGGGGAATGGCGAGGTCGCGTCGTAGCCTGTCTCGCCCTGCCCGTTAGCTGCGAGGGTCGTGGCGGTTGGGGCTGCTGACATGTACGCCGCCGTCCACGGGGATCGCGACGCCGGTGACGTAGCGCGCCTCGTCCGAGGCGAGGTAGACGGCGCACCAGGCAGTGTCCCAGCCGGTCCCCTCCCTGCCCAGCGGCGACGCACGGCGGCGGCGATCGCGGAGTTCGTCGCTCATCCCGCGCGACCAGACCGACGGCGTGTACATCGGCCCGACGATGATGCAGTTGGCGCGAATGCCCTGCGCGGCGTGGTCCACCGCCAACCCGGCCGTGAGCGTGATCAGCGCGCCCTTCGCCGTCGAGTACGGCGTGAGGTGGACGGGCCGGATCGCGGACAGCGACGAGGTGACGTTGATGGCGCCTCCGCCGCCCTCGGCCATCACCGGGATCGCGTGCTTGCAGGCCAGCATCGTGCTCGTCAGGTTGGCGCGGATCACCTCTTCCCAGAAGGCCTCATCCACCTCGACGACGGTGCCGGGGCCGCTCATGCCGGCGTTGTTGTGGAGGATGTCCAGCCGTCCCCAGCGCTTCACGGCTTCGGCGACCATGGCCGCGCAGTCCTCGCTGCGCGTCACGTCTCCGAGGAACATCGCGGCCTCGCCGCCCTCCTCCTCGATCGCCTCGAGGGTCGGCAGCGTGCGCTCGCGGGTGCGTCCGACGAGGAGCACCTTCGCGCCCTCGCGGGCGAACAGGATGGCCGTGGCGCGGCCGTTACCGATGCCCTCGGCCACCGATCCCGCCCCGGTCACGATCGCGACCTTGCCGGCCAGGCGGCCTTCGCGTCGCTCGGTCATCTCGTGCTCCCCTCGCAGCCCTATCGCGATCGCGCCCGCCGGCAGCGACTCGCGGGCCGATACTACACACGCGCAAACCCGGCGAGCCCGGGTGCGACGGCGTCCGCTTGCAGGCGCCGCTGGTGCGACGCCCACGCGCCATCGAGGCGCCTGTGCGGAACTACATCATCGCGCGGCTGCCCGCAATCGTCCCGACCTCGGAGCGCCCGCTGCCCGGAAGGGCACAACCGCCCGTCGCGGTCGCGCGGCGGTCGCGGGCGGTACGATGCGCGCTGGCGCGGGGGACGCCCTCGCGAGCGACGGAGGTGCGAGATGCCGCTGGACCCGCAGGCGCAGGCGCTACTTGAGCTGACGGCCGAGTTCCGCCTCGTTCCCAACCATCAGAAGACGGCGCAGCAGGCGCGGGCCGACACGCTTGAGCGCACCGCGGCGATGAGGGAGCTGGGCGGCGATCCGGAGCCGCTCGCGCGCGTCGAGGACCGCGTCATCCCCGGCCCCGGCGGCGATCTGCCCGTCCGCATCTACACCCCGGAGGGGGCGACGGGCGGGTGCATCCTCTACTTCCACGGCGGCGGCTGGGTGATCTGCAACCTCGACACCCACGACGGGCCCTGCCGCGGGCTCGCCAACCTCAGCGGTTCGACGCTGATCTCCGTCGACTACCGCCTCGCGCCGGAGGCGAAGTACCCCGCCGCCGCCGAGGACTGCTACGCCGCCACGTGCTGGGCAAGCGATCACGCCGCCGAACTGGGCATCGACGCCTCGCGCATCGCCGTCGCAGGCGACAGCGCGGGCGGCAACCTCGCGGCGGTCGTCGCGCAGATGGCGCGCGACCGCGGAGGTCCGCCGCTCGCCTTCCAGGTGCTCGTCTACCCGGTGACCGATCGCGACTTCGGCACCGGCTCATACGCCGAGCACGGCGACAGCGGTGACTTGCTGTCGGCAACGGACATGACCTGGTACTGGGACCACTACCTGGAGTCGGCGGAGCAGGCGGCGGAGCCGTACGCCGCGCCGCTGCAGGCGGACGACCTGAGCGGGCTGCCCGCTGCCCTCGTGATCACCGCCGAGTACGACGTCCTCTGCGACGAGGGCGAGGCCTACGCCCGCGCTCTCGAGGCGGCCGGCGTGCCGACCACGCTGAGCCGCTACGACGGCGTCTTCCACGGCTTCTTCAACATGGCCCCGATGCTGGACAAGGCCACGGCGGCGCAGGCCCAGGCCGGTGCCGCGCTGCGCGCCGCCCTCGGGGGATAGTCTCCGCGGCTACTCGACGCGGATCGTAGCTTTCGTGATCTCCAGCGGCTCCGTCGTGGTCCCGCCCTGCGATCCGCGCGCCTCGAGGGCTTTCAGTGTCTCCACGCCGTCGACGACCTCGCCGAAGATGGTGTGGTTGCCGTCGAGCCAGGGTGTGGGGACGAAGGTGAGGAAGAACTGGCTGCCGTCCGTGTTTGGTCCGGCGTTGGCCATGCTCAGCACGCCGGGCCGGTCGTGGCGCGCGCTGCCGCCGAACTCACCCGCGTACTGGTAGCCGGGGCCGCCCGTGCCCGTACCGAGCGGGCAGCCGCCCTGCGCCATGAACTGCGTGATCACGCGGTGGAAGCTGAGCCCGTCGTAGAAGCCCAGCCGCGTCAGGTAGATCGTGCTGCTCGCGTGCATCGGCGCGTCCTCGGACAGCAACCGCACGCTCAGCGAGCCGACGTTCGTCTCGAGGTCCCAGAAGTACGCGCTGTCTCCGTCGAACCGGACCTGCGGCGGGCGGTTGAGCTGCGTCCGCCAGCGCGGGTTCGAGCGATCGGCGGACTCTGCGGCGATGAACTCGTCGATGGCGTCCAGGGCGGAATCGGCCACTCGTTGCTCCCCTCGGCTGCCTCGCCGCGCGGGCGCGCGAGCGAGGCGCGGCCCGGCCTCCGGGCCTGAGCGGTCAGCATACGGAATGAGGCGGTAAGGGGCGCTCGCGCCGCCGCGTCGCTCGCTTCGCTATCATCGCAGCGGCGGCCGCACGCCGCGGGTTGCGGTCGCGTGAGCGCAAGGAGCGCCAGCCATGAGCCTCACCGAGCACGTCGTCCGCTTCATCACCGAGACCCCCGCCGAATCGATCCCGCCCGAGGCGATCACCGCCGCCAAGCGCGCCCTGCTCGACACCACCGGCGTGGCGCTGGCCGGCGTGCCCGAGGATGGCCCGACGATCGTGCGCGAGCTCGTCTCCGGGCACGGGCCGGGACCGGTCGCGATCCTCGGCTCGGATCAGCGCGCGCTGCTCCTCGATGCCGCGCTCGCGACCGGGACTGCCGCCCACGCGCTCGACTACGACGACACGACCGTGCCGCTGCACGGGCACCCCTCGGCGCCCCTGTTGCCCGCCGTCTTCGCGCTGGCCGAGGAGCGGGGCCGTAGCGGCGCGGCGCTGCTCGACGCCTTCGTGATCGGCTTCGAGGTGGAGGCCCGCCTCGGCCACGCCGTAGGCGACTCTCACTACCGCCGCGGCTGGCACGCGACGGCGACCGCGGGGACGCTCGGCGTGGCCGCCGCGGGCGCGCGCCTCGCCGGGCTCGACGCGGAACGCACCGCGCACGCGCTCGGCATCGCGCTCTCGCACGCCGGAGGCAGCCGCGCCAACTTCGGCTCGATGACCAAGCCGCTGCACGTCGGCAACGCCGCCCGCGGCGGCCTGCAGGCCGTGCTGCTCGCCGAGCGCGGCTTCACCGCCGCCGAGGACTCGATCGGCGGACCGATGGGCTTCCTCAAGCTGTTCGCACCCGAGGGCGACGAGGCGCCCGAACGCCTCGAATCCCTCGGCGAGCGCTGGGGCATCGTCGACCCCGGGATCAACGTGAAGCGCTACCCCTGCTGCTACGGCACGGCGCGCCCCGCCGACGGGATGTTCGCCCTCGTCGGGGAGCACGACCTGCAGCCGGACCAGGTCGAGCGCATCGACGTACGCCTGGAGCCGGGCGGGCTCGCCGCGCTGATCCACCCGCGCCCGCAGGACGGGCTGCAGGGCAAGTTCAGCGTGGAGTACGTGCTCGCGGCCATCCTCCTCGACCGCGAGCTGCGGCTCTCCACCTTCCACGACGAGGCGGTCCTCCGTCCCGAGGCGCGCAGCCTCATCGAGCGCGTCCACACCAGCGAGGGCGCCCCGCCGCCCGAGTTCGCCGGCGCGCCGAAGTTCGCGCACCTCGCGGTCACGCTCGCCGGCGGCGGGCGCCTCGAGCACGCCGTCGACGAGGCCGCCGGGTCGGCGGACCACCCGCTGAGCTGGGACGAGCTGGCCGACAAGTACAGGGACACCGCCGGCCGTGTGCTGGACTCGGAGGCGATCGAGCGCGGCATCGAGGGCTTCGCGACGCTCGAGTCGGCGCGCAACGTGGACGGACTGATCGCCGATCTGTGCCCGGCCACGGCCTGAGCCAGCCACAAGAGGACGCAAGACAGGGGGTTCGGATGTACCGCACGGACATGTACGAGGGGATGCTCGCTGAGACCGTCACGGTCACGGGGCACAACGGTGACGAGATCGGGGCCTACTTCGCCCGCCCGCTGGGCGAGGGGCCGTTCCCCGGCGTGGTGCTGATCCACCACCTGCCAGGCTGGGACGAGTTCTACCGCGAGACCACGCGGCGCTTCGCGCACCACGGCTACCTCGCGATCTCGCCCAACCTCTACCACCGCGACGGCCACGGCGAGCCCGAGGACGTCGCGGCGATGGTGCGCGCCGATGGCGGCGTGCCCGACGAGCAGATGGTCGGCGACGTCGTCGCAAGCGCGCGGCTCGTCCGCGGGCTGCCGCAGTCGAACGGCAAGATCGGCGTGATCGGCACCTGCTCCGGCGGGCGCCACACCGTCCTCGCGGCCTCGCGCTCGACCGAGTTCGACGCCGCGGTCGACTGCTGGGGCGGGCGCGTGGTGATGCCCGAGAACGAGCTGACCGAGAAGCTGCCGGTCGCGCCGATCGACTACACCGCCGACCTCGCCAGCCCGCTGCTCGGCATCTTCGGCGCGGACGACCAGAGCCCGACGCCGGATGACGTGGCGCAGCACGAGCAGGCGCTGAAGGAGCACGGCAAGGACTACGAGTTCCACATGTACGAGGGCGCCGGGCACGGCTTCTTCTACTATCACCGCCCCGCCTACCGCGTGGACCAGGCGATGGACGGCTGGGACAAGATCTGGGACTTCTTCGGCCGCCACCTCAGCGCATAGGCACCGGGCAGGGAGCAGTCAGATGTGCACGATGATCGCTGAAATCGCCGAGATCGAGGGCAGCGCGAAGGGTCCGAAGGGCTGGGTCCGGCTGGACCGCGCGAACGTGACCTACGACCACCCCTTCCAGCTCGCCATCGAGCACTCGCTCAACATCGACTTCGTCAACGCCGCCGCCGGTCCCGACTCGCGCATCGCCGTCGAGCTCGACCCGGCGTCCGCCCGCGCGCTCGTGCGCGCCATCGAGGACGCCCTCGCGCGCGGCGCGGAGCAGGTCGGGGAGGCGTAGCCGACCCGTTCGAGGGCGTACCAGGCACGGGACGGGAGACGCGCAGTGGGCTTCATCCGCGATCGCCTGGAGATGAGCGGGCGCGTCGCCGTCGTCACCGGCGCGGGGCGCAACCTCGGGCGCGGTATGGCGCTCGGCCTCGCCGACGCCGGCGCCGCCGTCGTGGTCGCCGAGATCGACGAGGAGACCGGCCCGGCGATGGAGCGCGAGCTGCGCGACGCCGGCCACGAGGCGCTGTGGCTGCGCACCAACGTGCGCGACTCCGCGTCCATCGACGCCCTCGTGGCGGGCACGCTGGAGCGCTTCGGGCGGATCGACGTGATGGTGGCGAACGCGGGCGGCATGTTCATGGCCCCCGCGCTCGACATCTCGCGCAACGGCTTCGAGGCGGTGCTGGACCTCAATCTCACCGGCTCATGGCTGTGCGCGCGGGCCGCGGCGAAGGAGATGATCGAGGCCGGCCACGGCGGCAGCATCGTCAACGTCTCCTCGATGAACGCGATCGACGGGGCGCTCTACGGCGCGCACTACGGCGCGGCGAAGGCGGGCATCCTCGGGCTCACGCGATCGCTCGCCGCCGAGTGGGCGGAGCACGAGATCCGCGTGAACGCGATCGCCCCCGGCGGCCGCCGCCGCCTCGCGAGCGAGCAGACGCCGGGCCCGCTCACGGGCGGCGGCAGCCCCGAGTACATCGAGAACGTCGCCGCCGCCGTCGTCTACCTCGCCTCGGACCTCTCGACGTGGGTGACCGGCCACACGCTCGTCGTCGACGACGGCGGCACCAGCACGCACGCCCCGCCGCGGGGCGCGTAACGCGCGATGGCCTCGATACGGCTGCTGCTGGCCGCCCTGGTGATTGTGCTCATCGCGGGCTGTACATCAGACGCTGACACCGGGACGGCCTCGCCAACGCCGACCGCCACGCCAACCCCAACGCCATCCGCCACGCCAACCCCATCTGCGACGGGCACCCCGACCACCACGCCGACCCCAACGCCATCCGCGACTGCGACCTCTACCCCTACCCCGACCGCCACGCCATCCGTCCAGCCGCACAGCCCCGGCACGTATACGTACACTCTCGATCCCGGGCCCTCCGTGCAATACGACATACCCGAGGGTTCGAGAATGACGGTTTGGGCCGGACCCATTCCCATTCCGAGCTGTAGGGAGGGGGTCTGCCAAGCGGCCTCGATGATGTGGGTCGTAGACATCGAAACGGGCTCACACATTTGCGTGGGCCGGGGCACGACCTGGGTGCAAGGCGATCAGCCCACCGCCCTGACGTATACCGCTTACGTGTGCGGGGGAGGGGCCAGCGAACAGAACTCAGCCCGGCTCAACGCGCTCTTCGAACAAGTCGCGGAGTCCCTTCGGCTCGTCCCCTAGGGTCCCCACGCAGGTCCCTCGCCCGTGCCGCTCAGCGGCCGCGGCGGCGCTGGCGGCGGGCGTAGGAGCGGATCGCGCGCAGGAAGTCGATGCGGCGGAAGGCCGGCCAGAAGGCGTCGCAGAAGTAGTACTCGCTGTAGGCGCTCTGCCAGAGCATGAAGCCCGACAGCCGCAACTCGCCGGAGGTGCGGATCACGAGGTCGGGATCGGGGACGTCCGGGGCGTAGAGGTAGCGCGCGATCTCCTCGGCGTCGAGGCCGCTCGCGACGCCCTCGAGGGAGTCGCCGCGCCGCACGTGGTCGGCGATCATGCGGCGCACCGCCTCGACGATCTCGTCGCGCCCGCCGTAGCCGACGGCGACGAGCAGGTCGCCGTCCGCGTTCCCGGCGGTCACCTGCTCCACCCGCTCGATCGCGGCCACCGTCGACGCCGGGAGCAGGTCGCGGCTGCCGACCGCGCGGATGCGCCTCGGCAGCGCGGAGCGGCGCTGCTGCTCCGCGAGCGCCTCGACCCGCGCCTCGACGATCTCGAAGATCGCGTCGAGTTCGGCCTGGGGGCGCTCGAGGTTCTCCGTCGAGAGCACCCAGATCGTGACGACCGGGATGCCGAGCTCGTCGCACCAGCGGATCAGGCGCTCGACGTTGTCCGCGCCCTCGCGGTGCCCGTCGCCGACCTTCGCGAGGCCGGCCGTCCGCGCGAAGCGGCGGTTGCCGTCGGGGAGGACGCCGACGTGCTGTGGGATCGCCCCGCGGCGCACGTCGGCTTCCAGCCGGCGCTCGTAGAAGCCGTAGACGAGCCTGCTCAGCAGTTGCAGCATGAGTACCTGACGCCGCGGACCGCCGTTCGGTTCCCGGTGCTGTCCACTACCGTTCGCCCGCCAGCTCCGCGCGCAGTGCCGATTCGCGCAGCAGGTCCGCCTGCGCGGCCGCGTCGAGGCCCGATTCGTAGCCGAGGTCCAGCGACTCGCGGGTGAGGCGCGCGGCGGTCTCGGGAGCGCGCGCGGCGTCGTGGGCGAGCGCGATCGCCTCCTCGCGCAGCCGTTCCGGCGGGTAGACGGCGGCGACGAGGCCCATCTCCAGCGCCTCGTGCGCGCCGACGTGACGACCCGTGATCGCCATGTTGAGCGCGTGGCCGCGCCCCACGAAGCGCGCGAGGCGCAGCGTCCCGCCGTAGGCGGGCAGGATGTTGAGCCGCACCTGCGGCAGCGAGAAGACGGCGTCCTCGCCCGCGACCGCGAAGCTGCAGCAGACCGGCATCAGGCAGCCGATCCCGATCGCGTAGCCGTTGACGGCGGCGATCAACGTCTTCGGGTAGTGGCTCAGCGTGTCGAAGACCGGATGCCCAGCCTCCCGCATATCGCGGCGGCCCCAGGCGGGCTGCGAGGGCATCCCGGAGGCGTCCCCGGACGGGGCGGCGCCGCGCCCGGGGCGCTTGAGGTTCGCGCCCGCGCAGAAGGCGCGGCCTTCGCCGGTGATCACGACCGCGCGCACTGCCTCGTCGATGCGCAAGGCCTCGAGGGCGTCGAGCATCGGCTCGCTGAGGTCGCGGCCCCAGGCGTTGAGGCGCTCCGGGCGGTTGAAGGAGAGCAGCGCGACGGGTCCGTCGCGCCGCACCAGCACCGCGTCGGTGTCGCCCACGGGGTCAGCCGTCGATGAAGCGGGGCCGGCGCTTCTCGGCGAAGGCCGTGGCGCCCTCGACCGTGTCCCGAAGGCCTTCGACGCGGCCGTCGAGGACGACACCGAACTGCTTTGCGACCTCGGGCTGCATGTAGAAGCCGCGGTAGATCGCCTGCTTGAAGTTGCGCACGGACTGCGGGGCCATGGTGATGGCGCGGCGCGCGTAGTCCATGGCCGTCGCCATCAGCTCCTCGCCGGGGACAACGCGCTGCGCCCAGCCGGCCTCGTAGGCGCGTTGCGCGGTCCACTCGGTGTCGCCCCAGAGCGCCAGTTCGAGGGCGTCGCCGAGGCTGATCTGGCGCGCCAGCGGGGCCATCCAGCTGGCGCCCTTACGCCCGAAGCGCGCGGACGAGACGGACACCTTGGCATCCTCGGCGATGATGCGGATGTCGCACTGCATCGCGAGCATGAATCCACCCGCGTACGCCGGGCCGTTGATCGCCGCGATCAGCGGTTTCCAGAGCCGGAGGTCCTCCGAGAGCGGGTCGATGCTGTAGTTCGAGGGGATGTGCGGGCCCTCGATCTCGCCGCGCTCGATCGCGCCCAGGCGCTCCGCGGACTCCTTGAGATCGCGTCCGGAACAGAAGCCGCGCCCGGCGCCGGTGAGGATGGCGACGCGTCCGCGCGGATCGTCGCGGAACATCTCCATCCTCGTGCGCAGGGTCGCCATCATATCGAAGGTGATCGCGTTCAGCCGCTCGGGGCGGTTCAGCGTGAAGACGTAGACCTGCCCGTCCTCGACGATGTCGAGGAGCAGCGGGGCGTCGGGGTCCGAGATCGCGGCGGGGTGGGACTCGGCGGTCGATGTCACGGCGGCCTCCTTCGATCCGTTCGCGGACGCGGCGAGTATGCCACCCGCGCACGGCGCCCGCCTCCACGGCCCGGTTGTATGATCGCGCCCGCAGAACGCCTGGAGGAGGACCATCGTGCGATTCGGCTTTGCGCTGCCCAACCACTGGGGCGTCGAGGATCCCGAGGACCTGCTGGACCTCGCCACGCGGGCCGAGGAGGCGGGATTTTCCTCTGTCTGGGTCTCGCACCACATCCTCAACGCCGGCTACGTCGGCGAGCGGCTGGGCCTCAAGCCGTACTGGGACGCGCTCACGCTGCTCTCATGGGTCGCCGCCCGCACCGAGCGCGTGCGCCTCGGGACCAGCGTGCTGGTGCTGCCCTACCTGCACCCGATGCCCCTCGCCAGGCAGCTCGCGACGATCGACGTGATGTCGGGTGGCCGCCTCGATGTCGGCGTCGGCGTCGGCTCGATGCCCGAGGAGAACGAGGCGCTGGGCATCGACTACCACACGCGCGGCGCCGTCGGCGACGAGTGCATCGACGTGATGAAGGCGCTATGGGCGGACGGAGCCGCTTCCTACGCGGGGACGCACTTCGCCTTCCAGGACGCCCTCGCCTCGCCCAAGCCACTCCAGCGGCCGAACCCGCCGCTGCTGATCGGCGGCAACGGCGTCCCGGCGCTGCGCCGCGTCGCGCGCCACGGCGATGGCTGGCACCCCTTCCTGCTCGGCCCCGAGCAGATGGAACAGCGCCTCGAACGCCTCGACGAGGAACTCGAGAAGGTCGGTCGCAGCCGCGAGCAGATCACCGTCTCGCTGCGTGTCGACATCGACGCCGTGCCGACACGCGAGTCCAGCGAGGTCTACGCGGCGCTCGGCATCGACGAGTTGGTGATCTCCTACAACAGCGGGGACGCCGACGCGCAGCGCCGCCGCCTGGACGAGACCGTCGCGGCGCTGCTCTGAGGCCGGGTCAGGCTGAGGCGAGCTACCCGCTCTGGGCCGCCGCCTCGAACCAGGCGCGCGCCTCGCGGATCACGGTCTCCGGCTGGTCGTGGTGGACCCAGTGCGCCGCGTCCGGCACGAGCACCGAGCGGCCGTTTGGGAAGAGGCTGATTTGGTCCTGCATGCGCCGCTGCCCGCCCGACTCCTCGCCCACGATGAGCAGGACCGGGCACTCGATCGCGGCGGTGAAGCGCTTCATCTCGGCGGCGCTCACGTCGTCGCGGCGTACGCCGGGCCTCGCCCAGTTGTCGAACTTCCACTGGTAGCCGTCGTCGACGCGCTGCGCGGCGTGGCTCGCGAGGTCGAGGGCGTGCTCCGGCGTGAGCCGCGGGTTGTTCTCGCGCAACCGCCCCGCCGCCGCCTCCAGATCGGCGTAGCTGCGCGGGTTGCGGCCCTCAAGGGAGGTGCGCGCTTCGACGATCGAGCGCATGACCTCCGGCGAGAACGGCTTCGGGTCGCCGTGGCTCGGCTCCAGCGGGCCCTCGATCGACACGAACGCACGGAAGCGCTCCGGGAAGGCGCCGGCCGCGAGGTACCCGATGCGCCCGCCGTAGGAGTGGCCGAGCAGGAAGACCGGCGGGCCGGCGAGTTCGGCCAGCGCGAGCAGATCGATGACGTTCTGGCGGATCGCGTACTCCCCGCCGACCTCCGGCTGCGAGTCGCCGTGGCCGCGCAGGTCGAGCGCGAGCACGCGGTAGGCGTCCTCGAAGCCCTCGGCGATGCGGTCCCAGCTGCGGCCGTGGTCGCGACCACCGTGGTGCAGCAATAGCGGCGGGTCGGCGGGGTCGCCCCACTCCCAGTAGGAAAGCCGCAGCCGCTGCGATTCGAAGAAGTGCTGCCTCGGCTCGCTCATCGAGGGCCGCCCCCGCTCGCTACGGAATCTCGATGCTGACCAGCGGATCGCGCTCGTCGACGAACGAGTTGACCTCGACGTGCATGGCGACGACCCGGCCGTCGTGCTCGGACGGTACCGGCGTGAGGACCTTCATCGACTCGATGGTGATGAGATCCTGGCCTGCGGTGACCGCCGATCCCGTCTCGACGTGCAGTTCGGCGACCCGTCCGGGCCAGGGGCTAAGGACTTGGACGACCGGCATGGCGGCTCCCTCGCGGCGCGCGCCGCAGCGTAGCGCATGCGCGCGCAGGGGGCAGCCGCCGATCCATCGAGTCCACTCCAATGCGCTCTCGACATTGGGCGGGGGGAGGGTGGTACCCTGTGCGCGGCGTCCGGATGGCGCCGCTCAGCAATCGTGCCGTGGACGACACCTTCCCTGGTTGTAGCAGTTCCCTGGTTTGAGCTGAGATTGTGGAATGCGTGTCCACACGGGCACGAGTGAGTGTCGGCGACGCCGGCGTAGGGTGAAGTCCTTGGCTCAGCGGATCTATGTGGGCAACCTGCCCTACGAAGCTCGAGAGTCGGAGGTGGAGGAACTGTTCGCCGCCCACGGCGAGGTCATTTCCGTAGCACTCCCGACCGATCGCGAAACCGGCCGCGCCCGTGGCTTCGGCTTCGTCGAGATGGCCGATGAAGACGCGACGAAGGCGATCTCGGCCCTCGACGGCTCCACGTTCCAGGGCCGGCGTCTCAACGTCGACGCGGCGCGGCCGCGCGGCAGCGGTGGTGGCGGCGGCGGCGGCTACGGCGGCGGCGGCGGCGGTGGTGACCGCGGCGGTGGCGGCGGTGGTGACCGCGGCGGTGGCGGTGGCGGTGGCTACCGCGGCGGCGGCGGTGACCGCGGCGGTGGCGGCGGCTACAGCGGCGGCGGCGGCGGCGGCTACCGCGGCGGCGGCGGTGGCGGCGGCGGGTACGACCGCCGCTAACAGGTCCGCGACAGTCTCGACGGCAGTGCGCGGTGCGGATACGCGGGCGCGGTGATGCTCGAAGACAAGATCGTCATCGTCTCAGGCATCGGGCCCGGCATGGGCCGCGACATCTCGCTCGCCTGCGCGCGCGACGGTGCCGACATCGTGCTCGCCGCCCGCACGCAGGCGACGCTCGACGCCGTCGCGGCAGAGGTGCAGGCGCTCGGCCGGCGCACGCTCTCCGTCCCCACCGACGTCACGGACGCCGACCAGTGCCGCAACCTCGTCGAGCGCACGCTCGAGCAGTTCGGGCGCATTGACGTGCTCGTCAACAACGCCGCCACCGGCGGCCACGAGGTCCCGCTGTCCGAGGCGACCGAGCGGCAGATCCAGCACGCAATCCGCATCAACCTCGGCGGCACGCTCAACATGACGCAGGCCGTCATCCCGGCGATGCGCGAGGGCGGCGGTGGCTCGATCGTGATCACCGGCACCCTGGCGATGCGGCGCATCCAGCGCGGCCGCGGCACCTACGCCGCGTCCAAGTCCGCGCTGATGACGGCCGCGCAGACGCTCGCCCTCGAGCTCGGCCAGGACAACATCCGCGTCAACACCGTCGTGCCCAGCTACATCATGGGCGAGGCGCTGAGGTTCTGGTTCCGCCAGATGGCCGAGGAGCGCGGCGTCGACTATCAGACCGTCCACGACGAACGGGCCGCCGAGTCCGCCCTCAACCGCATCGCCACCTCAGCCGAGATCGCGGAGGCCGTCGTCTTCTTCGCCTCGGACCGCTCGAGGGCGATCACGGGGCAGTCGCTGGACGTGAACTGCGGATCGTTCTTTGTGTGAACGGTCCCCGGGGCTGATACCGGGCCGCGACGCGGACACGCGGGCGCAGTGATGCTCGAAGGCAAGATTGTCATCGTCTCAGGCATCGGGCCCGGCATGGGCCGCGACATCTCGCTCGCCTGCGCGCGCGACGGCGCCGACATCGTGCTCGCCGCCCGCACGCCCTCGAAGCTCGACGCCGTCGCGGCCGAAGTGCGGGCGCTCGGCCGGCGCGCGCTCTGCGGCCCCACGAACGTCACGGACGCCGACCAGTGCCGCCACCTCGTGGAGCGCACGCTCGATGAGTTCGGGCGCATCGACGTACTGGTCAACAACGCCGCCACCGGCGGCCACGAGGTCCCGCTGTCCGAGGCGACCGAGCGGCAGATCCAGCTCGCGATCCGCATCAACCTCGGCGGCACGCTGAAGATGACGCAGGCCGTGATTCCGGCGATGCGCGAGGGCGGCGGCGGCTCGATCGTGATGATCAGCACCCTCTCCATACGGCAGGTCCTGTACGGCCGCGGCCCTTACGCCGCGTCCAAGTCCGCGCTGCTCACCGCCTCGCAGACGCTCGCCCTCGAACTGGGAGCGGACAACATCCGCGTCAACACCGTCGTGCCCGGCGGCATCATGGGAGAGGGACTCCGGGTCTGGTTCCACCAGCTGGCCGAGGAGCGCGGCGTCGACTATCAGACCATCCACGACGAGCTGGCCGCCGAGTCCGCCCTCAACCGCATCGCCACCTCCGCCGAGATCGCGGAGGCGGTCGCCTTCTTCGCCTCGGACCGTGCGAGCGCGATCACCGGGCAGTCGCTCGACGTGAACTGCGGCTCGTTCTTTGTCTGAACGGCTGCCGGGGCTGATACTGGCGATGCGGCAAAGGTGAACCGATGGCGCTGATCGAGACCACCGGCCTCACCAAGCGCTACTCGGCCGTCACCGCGCTCGACAGCCTCTCGCTCGAGGTGGAGCCGGGGATCGTCGGCCTGGTCGGGCCGAACGGCGCCGGCAAGAGCACCCTTATCAAGATCCTGCTCGGCCTCGTCGACGCCACCTCCGGCAGCGCCGAGGTGCTCGGCATCGACGCGGCGCGCGAGGGCCTGCGCGTGCGCGAGCGCGTCGGCTACATGCCGGAGCACGACTGCCTGCCGACCGATCAGTCGGCGACGAACTTCGTGATCCACATGGCGCGGATGAGCGGCATCCCGCCCTCCCACGCCCGCGAACGCGCCGCCGAGGTGCTGCGCCACGTCGGCCTGTTCGAGGAGCGTTACCGCCACATCGGCGGCTACTCGACCGGCATGAAGCAGCGCGTGAAGCTCGCCCAGGCGCTCGCACACGACCCGCAACTGCTCTTCCTGGACGAGCCGACGAACGGCCTGGATCCGCAGGGCCGCGACGAGATGCTCGACCTGGTCAGGCGCACCGGTAACGAGTTCGGGATCTCGATCGTGATGTCCTCGCACCTGCTCAGCGAGATCGAGCGCGTCTGCGACGAGCTGATCGTGATCGAGAGCGGCAGGCTGATGCGCACGGGCCGCATCTCCGATCTCACCGACGAGACCGCCGTGCTCGCGGTGGAGGTGGAGTGGGACGCCGACCGCCTCGCCGCGCTGCTCGCCGAGCGCGGCCTCGAGGCGCAGGCGCTCGGCCGCACCGTCGAGGTTTCGACCAGCGGCGGCTCGGACGGCGTGCACGACACGATCCTCGACGCCGTCGTGGCGCTGGACCTGCCGCTCGTGCGGCTCGAACAACGCCGACGCAGCCTCGAGGAGCTGTTCCAGCCCGACGCCCAGCCTGCCGCGGAAACGCCCGGTGACGACGCCTGAGCCCGCGCCGAGCGGCGCGATCTACGATCTCGGCTACCAGGGCTACGACGGCCCGCGGCTCGGACGCGCCTACGCGCTCTGGTCGCTGTACGTGCTGAGCGTGCGCAACGCCTTCGGCATCGGCCGCGGCGCCCTGCCGAAGGTGCTCGCCTTCGGGCTGATCGTGTTCGCCTTCATGCCGGCGGTGATCACGCTCATCCTCGGCGCCGTCGTGCCAGCCGACAACTTCGAGTTCTTCGCGCCAAGGGACTACTACGGGATCATCCAGTTCATCCTCGTGATCTTCGTCGCCGCGATCGCCTCGGATCTCGTCGGCAACGACCGGCGTGCACGGACGCTGGCGCTCTACTTCTCGCGCCCGATCGAGCGCGACGACTACGCGCTCGCGAAGATCGCCGCACTCTCCAGCAGCCTGCTCGCGCTGACCGTGCTCCCGCAGATCGTGATGTTCGCCGGCAACGCACTCGGCGCGTCCGACGGCCTCGACTGGGTGCGCGACAACGCCGACGACGTCCCGAGGTTCGTGGCAAGCGGCCTGATCCTCTGCGTGACGTTCGGAGCGGTGGGGATCCTCGTCGCCTCCTACGCCGAGCGCCGCGCCTTCGCGCTGATCAGCGTCGTCGCAATCTTCTTCATCTCGCTCACCGTCGTGACCGTCCTCGTCTCGGAAGTCGACCTCGATCAGCTGCGCTGGACGCTCTTCCTCAGCCCGCTGCACGTGGTGGGCGGTTCCACCTACTACATCTTCAACGCCCTCCCGGAGCTTCACGAGGCCTCCAGATCGGGCGATCCGGAGGACCAGATCGCCTGGGCGGGCTTCCCGGGTTATGTCTGGCCGCTCGCCTCGCTCGCCTGGGCCGCGCTCGCCTCGGCGATCGTCGTGCGCCGCTTCCGGGGGTCGGTCTGATGGCGGCGGAGACGGCGGCGGCTCCCGCGATCGAGGTGCGCAACGTCTCGCGCTGGTACGGCGACGTCGTCGCGGTCAACGACATCTCGTTCTCCGTCGGCCCCGGCATCACCGGGCTGCTCGGCCCCAACGGCGCGGGCAAGAGCACGCTGCTGCACCTGATCTCGGGCTTCCTGCGTCCCTCGGCGGGAGCCGTCGAGGTGCTCGGCGAGGCCTCGTGGCGCAACACGGACATGTTCCGCCGCATCGGCCTGGTGCCGGAGCGTGAGGCCGTCTATCCCTTCCTCGGGGCGCGCGACTTCGCCCTCGCCAGCGCCCGCCTGCACGGGCTTCCCGATCCCGACGAGGCCGCCCGGCGGGCGGTTGCGCTCGTCGAGCTCGAGGACGCGCAGGACCGGCCGATGGGCGGCTACTCGAAGGGGATGCGCCAGCGCGCCAAGGTCGCCGCCGCCCTCGTGCACGACCCGGACGTGCTGATCCTCGACGAGCCCTTCAACGGCACCGACCCGCGCCAGCGGCTCCAGATGATGGAGATGCTGCGGCGCAAGGCCGCCGAGGGCTGCACGATCCTCTTCTCCTCGCACATCCTCGAGGAGGTCGAGCGCCTCGCCGAGAACGTGCTGGTGGTGGTCAACGGGCGGCTCGCCGCCTCCGGCGACTTCCACCAGATCCGCCGCCTGATGACGGACCGCCCCCACGCCTTCGAGCTGCGCTCCAGCGACAACCGCGCACTGGCGGCGACGCTGGTCGGCCTGCCTCACGTCGCGGCCCTCGAGATCAGCGACGGCCGCCTCGACATTCACACGACGGACTTCGGCGCGTTCACCGCGGCAATCGCGCGCGCGGCGCGCGACAGCGGCGTCACGCTGCACGAACTGCACCCGGCGGACGAGTCGCTGGAGAGCGTCTTCTCCTACCTGGTGGGCTCATGACGCTCACCCTGCTCTCGCTGACGTTCCAGCAGTTACTCGGCCGCCGGCGCTGGATCCCGATCGCACTGCTGGCGCTAATGCCGGTCGGCATCGCGCTGCTCTATCGCCTCGCGGGCGACAACGAGGGGGCAGCCAGCTTCGCCACGGGGCTGCTCGACGGCTTCGTGGTCACGCTGCTGCTGCCGATCGGCGCGCTCGTCTTCGGCACCGCCGCGCTGGGCGCGGAGATCGAGGACGGCACCGCCGTCTACCTGCTCGCACGGCCCGTCGCCCGCTGGCGCATCATCGCCGCGAAGATCGCCGTCGCCGCGGCGGCGACGCTCGCGCTCACCGTGCCGGCAACCGTGGCCACGGCGCTGGTCGCCCTCGGCGGCTTCGGCGACCAGGCGATCGTCGGGGGCTTCGCCGCCGGCGTGGCGGTCGGCGCCATCGTCTACAGCGCGGTGTTCGTCAGCCTCAGCGCGATCACCGGCCGGGCGCTGATCATCGGCCTCGTCTACGTCTTCGTCTGGGAAGCGTTCGTGACCAACGTGTTCAGCGGCACGCGCTGGATCAGCGTCAGCCAGTACGCACGGGGCATCGCCGACTCGATCAGCACGACAGGAACCTTCGAGGCCAACCTCGACGGCTTCCCCGCCCTCATCGCCTCGATCGTGGTCGTCGCCGCCGCCTTCGTCGTCGGCGTCCGCTTCCTCCAGCGCTTCGAGATCGGCGAGCAGTCCTAGGTTTGTATGCAGTGATGCATCCCTGGTATGATCGGCGCCATGAGGACGACCATCTCGCTCGACGACCAACTGGCAAAGCAGGTGCGGCGTGAGGCCGCGGCGCAGGGCCGCAGCGTGAGCGCCTTCATCGCCGGAGTGCTGAGCGACGCCCTGAAGCGGCGGGAGCCGCCGGAGGCGCCGCCCTTCCGGCTCGTGACCGTGCGCGGCTCCCGACCCCGCCCCGGCTTCGACCTCGATCGTCCCCGGGATCTCGACACTGAAGAGGACGAGTGGACGTTCACCCGCGTCCGCCGCTGATCCCGGATGTTCTTGCCCGACGTCAACGTCCTCGTCTACGCCCACGTCGAGGACTCCACGCCCGATCACCCCAAGTATGCCGAGTGGCTCACCCGGCTGGCGACCGGACCGGAGCCCTTCGCTCTCTCCCTGCTCGTCCTCGCGGGCTTTGTGCGGGTGGCGACGAATCAGCGCATATTCGACCCGCCGTCGACGCTCGATCGGTCGTTCGCGTTCGTCGCCTCGCTGATGGCGCGTCCCACCGCGCGAGTCGTCGGTCCGGGCCCTTACCATCCGGCGATCTTCGAGCGGCTGTGCCGTGAGGCCGGGGCCACCGGGAAACTCGTCGCCGATGCCCAGCACGCTGCCGTTGCGATTGAGCACGGCTGCACGCTCGTCTCGGCCGACTCGGACTTCAGCCGCTTCCCCTCGCTCCGCTGGCAGCACCCGCTGCGCCCCGCCTGAGGGCCGACCGCGCCCGCGAGGCTCCAGCCCTCCGACTACCCCGCGCCGCGCGCGACCCGCTCGCGGAAGTCCTCGTCGATACGCAGCACCGAGCCGAGCTCGATGTAGGGCTCCAGGCGCATCGTGATCGCGTCGCGCGCGAAGTCGTTGTCGAGGGCGACCGGATGTCCGACGACGGCGCCCGCCTCGCGCAGCTCCGCTATCTCCTCGTCGCTCGCGCCGAGTTCGCGCAGCAGCTCGTCGGTGTGCTCGCCCAGGAGTGGGGCGCGGTCCTTCGCGCCGAAGGACTCGCCGTCGATGTGCGGCGAGAAGTAGCGCTGCACGGGCACGTCGCCCCAGCCGGTCAGCTCCAGCTGGTCCCAGAACCCGCGCGCCGCGAGCTGCGGATCGGCCAGCACCTCGGGCGCCTGGAGCACCGGGCCGGCCGGCACAGCGGCCGCCTGCAGCATGTCGGCGACCTCGAACTTGTTGCGCTGCGCGGTCCAGCCGGCGATCAGCTCGTCGAGCGCGTCGTGGTTTGCCCAGCGGGCGTCCGCGCTCGCGAAGCGGGCGTCGTCGCGCCACTCGTCGCGTCCGAGGACGCCGCAGAGCGCGACCCACTCGGCCTCGTCGCGCGCGGAGATGGCGACGTAGTTGTCGTCGCCCTCGCAGGGGTAGGCGCCGCGCACCATGCCGGGGCGGCGGTTGCCGTCGCCGCCGACCTTCTCGCGCCCGTTGACGAGGTAGTCCGCAAGGTGCCGTCCGAGCGTCGGGATCGTCGCCTCCTGCATCGAGATGTCGACGTACTGGCCGCGACCGCTGCGCTCGCGGTAGATCAGCGCCGTGATCACGGCGGCGGTGGCGTGCAGGCCGGCGTAGTGGTCGACCCAGGTCTGGCCGGTCTTCAGCGGGTCCTCGCCCGGGTAGCCGGTGACGGCGACCGCTCCGGCGGCCGGCTCCATGCTCATCCCCACCGCCTTGCGGTGGGCGAGCGGGCCCTCCTGCCCGTAACCGCTCATCGAGACGTAGACGAGGCGCGGGAAGCGCTCCTTCAGGTCGTCGTAGCCGAGGCCCATGCGCCGGATCGCGCCGGGCGTGAAGTTCTCCGCCACGATGTCGGCGTCCTCGAGCAGCTGCATCAGGATCTCGCGACCCTGCTCGCTGCGCAGGTCGAGTTGCATCGCTCGCTTGCCCGCGTTGCGGGCGGCGAAGTACTGCGAGCGGTTGTTCCAGAAGTCCCCGCTCGCGTTGTTGCCCGCGAGGAAGCCCGAGCGCACCGTGTCCGGCGTCTCGGTACGCTCGATCTTGATCACGTTCGCGCCGAGGTCGCTGAGGATCCTCGTCATCATCGGGCCGATCCAGACCTGCGTCAGGTCGACGACCTTCAACCCTTCGAAGAAGCGCATGCCAGGCCGGGCCGCCGCCGAGGCCTGCCGGGTCATACCGACGCCTCCCCTCGCCACAGCAGCGCGGCCGTCGGCCCGTCGAGCTCCAGCAGCTCCGCAGTTCCCTCGCCGAGCGCCGGCGGGGGTGCGACGCGCATCGGTGTCTCCGAGAAGCGCACGGACGGGCCGGGCACGAGCCCGCCGTCAGGCAGCGTCTGCCAGAAGCCCCGGTCCGCGAGGTGCGGATCCTCGATCAGGTCCTTCGTCGTGGCCACGTCGGCGAACGCCAGCCCGACCTCGTCGGAGCGCTTGAGCACCTCGGCCTTGGTGTGTGACTTCATCCAGGGCCCGACGATCTCGTCGAACTCCTGCCAGTTGAGCAGCCGGTCCTGCCCGTTCGCGACGATCGGGTTCGTCGCCTGCTCGGGTTCCTCGATCATTTCCGCAATCATCCCGCCGACGTCGAGGCCCGCGAGGACGAAGGCGACGTAGCCGTCCTTCACAGGCAGCGAGTCGGACGGATAGATGATCAGTACGCGCGAGTAGTAGCGGCGGCGGATCGCGCCGGTCCCGATGTAGACCGGCAGGTTGTGGTCGTCCGCCGCGGAGAGCGCCTCGTGCATCGAGACATCGACGAAGTGGTGTTCGACGCCCGCGCCCTTGTCGGCAAGGGCTGCGAGGCCGGCGATCCAGGCCATCGCCGCGGCGTAGTACTCGGCAACCTCGACGCCGGAGGCCATCGGCTCGCGGTCCGGCTTGCCGCTGACGTAGGACATGCCGGCGGCGCTCTCGATGATCAGGCTGTCGGCCTTGCGATCGGCGTAGGGGCCGGTGCGTCCGAAGGGGCTGACCGAGACGTAGATCGTCTCCGGGAAGCGCTCGGCCATCGCCGCGGCATCATCGAGCGGGAGCGCAGCCGCGGCCGGCGTCTGCCAGTTGCCGATCACGAGCTGGCTCGAGGCGATCAGCTTGCCCGCGAAGCGCGCCCCCGCCTCGCTGCTGATGTCCAGCGCGACGCTGCGCTTGCCGCCGTTGAGCAGGCGGTGCAGCCCACCCCCGTCGAGGCCGAACTGGTTGCCGGGGAACGGCCCGGCACGGCGAATGGCGTCCCCGCCTGGCGGTTCGATGCGGATCACCTCGGCCCCGCACTGGGCGAAGAGCAGCCCGGCGTAGGCGACCGCGCCGCCGCTCGCGATCTCGACGATGCGGATGCCCTCGAGGGCTTCCGGGGTCGACGCTTCGGCCACGAGCTACGCGTCCTCGTCGAACATCAGGACGCTGCGGGCGACCTCGCCCGCCTTCATCGCCCTGAACGCCTCGTTGATGTCCTCGAGCTTGCCGCGCCGCGTGATCATCTCGTCGAGCAGCAGCCGGCCCTGCAGGTACCAATCGACGTAGCGAGGCATGTCGATGCGGAAGCGGTTGGAGCCCATGCTGGAGCCCTGCAGCCTCTTGCCGCCGAGCAGACTCGGGCCGTCGATCTCGACCTTCACGCCCTGCGGGATCATGCCGATCACGGTCGCTGTGCCGCCGCGGCGGATCGCCTCGTAGGCCTGTTCCGCGGTGGCCTTGAGGCCGATCGCCTCGAAGGTGTAGTCGACGCCGCCGGGGACGATGCCCTTGATCGCCTGCACCGGGTCGCGCGAGGAGGCGTCGACGGAGTGGGTCGCGCCCAGTTCGCGGGCGGTCGCCAGCTTCGACTCGTGCACGTCGACCGCGATGATCGTGCGTGCGCCGCCGATGCGCGCGCCCTGGATGGCGGACAGCCCGACGCCGCCCGCGCCGAAGACCGCGACCGTGGAGCCGACCTCGATGCCGGCGGTGTTGAGCACCGCGCCGAGGCCGGTGGTGACGCCGCAGCCGATCAGGGCGGCGCGGTCGACCTCGATGTCCTGTTCGATCTTCACGAGGGCGTTCTGATGGACCAGCATCCGCTCGGCGTAGGTGGCGAGCCCGGCCATCTGGGTCAGGCCGCCGCCCTTCCAGCTCAGCGCCGGCTCGTCGCCACGGCCGCGCATCGGACGCTCCATGCAGAGGAACGGCTCGCCGCTGAGGCAGCGGTCGCAGTAGCCACAGAAGATCGAGAGACAGGCGATCACGCGGTCGCCCGGCGCGAACATCGTGACATCGTCGCCGACTGCCTCCACGACCCCGGCGCCCTCGTGGCCGAGCACGGCCGGCGCGGCCATCGAGTAGAGACCCTCGACGAAGTGCAGGTCGGAGTGGCAGACGCCGCTCGCGCCGGTGCGGACGACGACCTCGTCGCTGCGGGGCTCAGCGAGGTCGATGTCCTCGACGGTGAGCGCATCGTTGGGAGCGTGGAAGACGGCGGCTCGCATGGGCAGCTCTCCTTGCAGGCATCGCGTTCGGCGGGCGGCGATCCGTGGCGCGCCGCCCGCGACGCAGTGTGGCCATGCCGCGATTCGCTGTCCAGCCCAGGCGCGCGACGCTGCGCGGTCGGCTACGGGCCGCCCTCGTCCAGCTGCGAAACCAGCTCCGCGACGCTGCGCGCGGGGAGCGCGCAGACGAAGTCTTCGCAGACGTAGGCGGCGGCCTCGCCCGGCGCGACGGCGCGGCCCTCGAGGACCGGGAGGCCGCCTTCGCCCGCGGCGGGCGCGAGCAGCGTCGCCGGCAGGAAGCGCCCGGCGAGCTCCCGCTCGAAGGGCGCGCGCGCCTCGGGACTGCCGACGATCGCGATCTCGCGCGGAGGCGCGACAAGCAGCTCGACGACCTGGAGCAGGCTGCCGAAGCCGCCCGCACCCTCGGCCATCTTCGCCGAGACCTGGGCGACGACCTCGCCGGCCAGCGCCTCCCACTCGGGCCGCCCGAGGTAGCGGCCGAGCCAGAACGCGAGCAGCGCGGCTGCCCCGTTGCCGCCGGGCGTGGCGGCGTCGAAGAACGGCTTCTGGCGCAGGATCAGGCGCTCGGCGTCCTCGGGCGTCTCGAAGAAGCCTCCGCCCTCCTCGTCGCGGAAGCGCTGCACGACCGCCTCGAACAGCTCGGCTGCCCAGTGCAGCAAGTCCAGGTCGCCCGTGGCGCGGTAGAGTTCGATCAAGCCGAGGCCGTAGCCGGCATAGTCATCGATCAGACCGTCGATCTTCGCGACGCCGTCCTTCCAGCTGTGCAAGAGCCGCCCGCTCTGCTCCCCGTCCCCGGCCTGCCACATCGCAGCCCGCACGAACTCGGCGTTGCGGCGCGCGATCTCGAGGTAGTGGGCGTCGCCGAGCACGCGCCCGGCCTCGGCGAAGGCCGCGAGCGCGAGCCCGTTCCAGGAGGTGAGCACCTTGTCGTCCAGACCCGGCCAGACGCGCTGCTCGCGCACGGCCAGCAGCGCCGCGCGCCAGGCGGGCAAGCGCGCCTCCAGCTCGCTCTCGTCCAGCCCGAACTCGCGAGCGACCTCGGCGAGCGGGCGGTAGCGGCTGAGCACGTTGCGCCGCCCGAACTCGGGGTGGTGCGGATCCTGGAAGTTGCCGTTTTCGGTCACGCCGTAGACGGCGCTGCAGAGCCGCGCGTCCTCCGTTCCAAGGACCGCGTCCAGCTCGGCGCGCGTCCAGACGAAGAACTTGCCCTCGATGCCCTCGCTGTCGGCGTCCTGCGCGCTGTAGAAGCCGCCCTCCTCGTGGAGCATCTCGCGCTCGAGGTAGTCGAGCGTTTCGCGCACGGTCCGCTCGAAGGCCGCGTCGCCGTTGAGCTGGTAGGCGTGCAGGTAGACGCGCACGAGCTGGGCGTTGTCGTAGAGCATCTTCTCGAAGTGCGGGACCAGCCACTGGCGATCGACGCTGTAACGCGCGAAGCCGCCTCCGAGCTGGTCGTACATGCCGCCCGCGGCCATCGCCCGCAGCGTGGAGAGGACCATCCGGCCCCCCGAACCCGGCGCGCCGCCCTCCCCGCGCAGGCGCGCCTCGTGCATCAGCAGGAACTCGAGGCCGCCGGGGTTGGGGAACTTCGGCGCACGGCCGAAGCCGCCCCACTCCTCGTCGTAGGAGCGCCAGAGTGATTCGACCGCTTCGGAGGCCAGCGCGGCGCTCACGTCGCGTTCGCCGTCCTCGCCGGCGTACTGGCGCGCGACGGCAGCCTGCAGCCGCTCCGTGATGTCCGCTGCCGAACCGAGCACACGGTCGCGATCGCTGGTCCAGAGGTCGCGCAGCGCGGTCAGCACGCGCGTGAACCCCGGCCGCCCGTGCTGGTCGTCGGGAGGAAAGTAGGTGCCCGCGTAGAAGGGCTGGCCATCGGGCGTGAGGAAGACCGTCATCGGCCAGCCGCCCGAGCCGGTGAGCGCCTGCGTCGCCGTCATGTAGACGCTGTCGACATCCGGGCGCTCCTCGCGATCGACCTTGATATTGACGAACGCCTCGTTCATCAGCGCCGCGATCGACTCGTCCTCGAAGGACTCGTGCGCCATGACGTGGCACCAGTGGCACGCGGAGTACCCGACCGACAGCAGCAGCGGCTTGTCCTCGTCGCGGGCGCGCTCGAACGCCTCCTCGCCCCACGGGTACCAGTCGACCGGGTTGTCGGCGTGCTGCAGGAGGTAAGGGCTGGTCTCCGAAGCGAGCCGGTTGCGGTGGCCGCGGACGTCCGTCTCGCTGCCGTCCGTCACGAGCGCTCGCGCGGCTCGTCCCGCGCCTCGCCGTGTTCGCTCGCGGCCGGGCGTTGCGATCCGGTCGCCTCGCGGACGACGCCCTCGAGGGCGTCCGCCAGGCCGGAGGCCAGTCCGGCGGCGGCATCGAGCGCCGAGCCCGCCGCCTCGCCCGCCGCCTCGCCGGCACCGCCCACGACGCCGAGGAAGGGCGACCGTGGGCGCCGCGCCGGCGCCGCACCGCTCTCGCGGTCGGGTGTCCTCGATTCACAGTCGGGCATCGTGCTCACTCCATCCCGCCGTCACCGCCGGATCATGCGCGATGTGAGACGCAGGGTAGCGCAATGTGTCCAAAACGAATGTGAGCAACGCACTCAACTGTACGTAACACCTGTTTGACCGGTTGGGCGCTTGACAGCCGGGATGCGCGGTCTCTAGCGTCCGTCCAAGTTGGTACGTGCAGCAACGTCAGGATGTACGTACTACGGCACGAGAGGGGATTGTTGGAATGACGTGGGCAGAACGCGTAGGGGACCTCGCGACGAATGTGGCACTAGTTGGGATCAACCTCGCGAGGATCTTCACGCTGGCCGCCAGCATCCTCGCCAGCAAGGTCGACGACCTGGTGACGAGCCTGGGCGAGCGCAGCGAGAACGGCCTGGCTCGCACCGACACCGCGGCCGGCACGTGGGTGCATCTGCCCGCTGCCGTGCTATGGGGTATTGCAGCCATCGGTCTTCGCCTGATCTCGATCGTGACCGTCTTCGTACGGCAGCTGACTAATGCGGCAGACGACTTCTTCCGCACGCTCGCCGAGGGCTAGGAGTAGGCACTTCAGGCCGGTAGCTAGCAACTCGCCAGGCGAGCAGTCGCGAACCAGCGAGAATCGCGGGCTAGGGTAGGCAAGCGTGCTGAACGCACTCGCGACGAGCCCCTGGACGGGCAACCTGCGCGAACTTCGCGAGGATGCCCGCCGGGTGCTCGTGTTCGTCTTACTCACCGTGAGCGGCCTCTGGCGCTCGCTCGCCCTCGCCCTCGACGGCCTCGCACGAGGCCTCGACGGCGAATGGCGGCGCACGGCGGACCGGACGGGTATTGATGCCTGGTGGCCTTTCCGGATCGCCCTGCGCGCGGCAGGTTGGTTGCATGGAGTTGCGGCGTCCGCAGCCGCGGCGTTGAGTCGGCTCAGCGCCGCGCACCTGCGGCTCGCGGCGGACATCGACGAGCGGCTGCTGCGCTACCTGGGCTGAACAGAGCCAGACGAGCCTGATACGCCTGACGGAGGCACCGCGCGTCCGCGGGATTCCGCGGGCGTGTGTTCGTGTACTCGAGGCCGTGGCGACCGCTAGATCATCCGGCGCAGGCCGGCGAACATCCCTCGCGCTTCATCGAGGAGGCTGCGCGGCCGGCGAGCCGGGGGACGCGGGCGCGCTGCGCGTTGCTGTGGCGGCCGCGTCGCGGTGGTCGCTTCGGGCTGCGGCGGTCGCGTCGCGGTGGTCGCTGCCGGCTGCGGCGGCGGCTCAGGCTCCCCTGCCGCACCGTCTCCCGCTGCGTCGGATTCGGCCTCGGGGGCCGGGAGCTGCATCAGCGCGTGCACCTGCAACTGCGCGTTGCCGAGCAGCCGCCGCAACTCCGCGCGCTCCGTCGCCGCCTCGCGCTGTTCCTCGGTGGCCGCATCGAGCTGCCGCTCGAGCCGCTCGACGGAGCCGCGCAGCGTGTCGGCGCGCGCGTAGACCGAGGCCAGCAGCTGGTCCCGATGCTCCAGCTCCAGCCGCAGGCGCGCGATCTCCGCCGCTGACTCGTCCGCCGTCATCCGATCGCCTCCCGCACCGACTGCCCTACGGGCAGTCTAGCGCCGCCGTGCCGCCCTGGGGCCAGCGCTGACGCATCGTGCGCATCCGCCCGCCGCGCCCAGCCAGCGGGGTGCGGCTATGATTGGCGCGACGGCACGAGCATGTCGAGAGGGACATGATGGACTGGAGCGACACGCCGGAACAGGCGGAGTTCAGGGAGTACGTTCGCCGCTTCTTCGAGGAGAAGCTGCCCGAGCGCTACCGCAACGCACCGCACGCCGACTACCACACCGTTCGCGCCGTCAACGGCGAGGAGATCATCCTCAACTCCGCAAGCTGGACCGGCGACCGGCTCTCCGAGGATCCGGAGATCTACCAGGCCGCCGAGGACTGGGGCGCCGCACTCAGCGCCGAGGGCTACGTGGCCCCGGCCTGGCCGAAGGAGCTCGGCGGCGCCGGCTTCAGCACACGCGAGCAGTTCATCTTCCACGAGGAGCGCGAGAAGGCGGGCGCGCCTCGCGCCGGCGGCACCGGCGCGATGTTTCTCGGCTCCGTACTGATGGTGCACGGCAACGAGGAGCAGCGAGCGCGCTACATGCCCGCCATCGCCCGCGGCGAGATCGAGTGGGCGCAGGGCTACTCCGAGCCGGGCGCCGGCTCCGACCTCGCCTCGCTCAGCCTGCGCGCCGATCGCGACGGCGACGAGTACGTGCTCAACGGGCAGAAGATCTGGTCCACCCCGCAGACCTCGGACGCGATTTACTGCCTCGTGCGCACCGAGCCGGATGCGCCCAAGCACCGCGGCATCTCCTTCCTCATGGTCGATAGCCTGACCGCGCCGGGCATCGTGATGAAGCCGCTGCTCAACGCCTGCTTCGACCACGGCCGCTTCGGCGAGACCTTCTTCGACGACGTGCGCGTGCCGGCGGCCAACCTGATCGGCGAGGAGAACCGCGGCTGGTACGTCGCGATGACGCTGATGGACTTCGACCGCGCCTCGATCTCCGGGACCGGCGAGGACCGGCGCACGATCCACAAGCTGATCGACTACGCGCACAGCGAGGAGGGCCGGACGCGCAACCGCATCGCCGAGCTGCCCAGCGTGCGCACCGAGGTCGCCGACCGCATGATCGAGACCGAGGTCGGGCACAACCTCTCCTACCGCCTCGCCTGGATGCAGTCGTCCGGGCTGATCCCCAACTACGAGGCCTCGATGGGCAAGGTCTTCTCCACCGAACTGCACCAGCGCGTGGCCCGCACCGGCGCGAAGGCGCTGGGGCTCTACACGAACCTCTGGCCGGGCGACCCGAGGGCGCCGATGCAAGGCGAGTTCTCCGACCGCTATGTGCGGATGATCCCGGACTCGATTGCCGGGGGCACCTCGGAAATCCAGCGCAACGTGATCGCCACGCGCGGTCTCGGCCTGCCGCGCAGCTAGCGGCGCCATGCAGATCGACATCTTCAGCGAGATGCAGCGTCCCCGCGAGCTGTGGGACGACGACGCCTACGAGCACACGCTGATCGAGGAGACCCTTGAGCAGGCGCGGCTCGCCGACGAGCTGGGCTACGGCTGCTGGTGGCAGGTCGAACACCACGGGGCAGTCGAGTTCAGCTACAGCTCCGCGCCGGAGATGATGCTGACCGCGATCGCGCGAGGCACGGAGCGGCTGCGCGTCGGCCACTCCGCCGTGCTCTCGCCGCACCGCTTCAACCACCCGATCCGCGTCGCCGAGCGCGCCGCCTTCCTCGATCACCTCAGCGACGGCCGCCTCGAACTCGGCCTCGCCCGCTCCACCGTCAAGGAGTGGCGCGCCTTCAACATCGATGGCGACGAGACACGCGAGCAGATGCAGCAGGCGTTCGAGTTGATCCCCCAGCTCTGGACGCGGGACAGCGTGAACTGGGACAGCGAGGACTTCCGGATTCAGGACTTCACGCTCACGCCCAAGCCGCTGCAGCAGCCCCATCCGCCGCTCTGGCAAGCCTGCTCGGGCCCGGCCTCGTTCGAGCAGGCGGGCCGCAACGGCGTCGGCGCGCTCGCCAACACGCTCTGGCGCTCACTCGACCAGGTCGAGGAGATCGTCGAGTCCTACAAGCGCGGCATCGCACAGTGCGAGCGCCCCGTCGGCGAGTTCATCAACGACCAGATCGCCTTCTTCACCTTCGTCCACTGCGTCGAGGACGGCGACGCCAGGCTGAGCAGCGCCGCCGCGGGCGCCGCCGCCTGGTACACCAACACCGCGCTGACCTTCTTCGAGGCCCGCGAGTCCTTCTTGCGCCGTGCGCGCGAGCTGGAGGCCGCTCGGGACGAGGCCGGGGGCGACCTGACCGGGCGCTTCCTCGAGAATGAGGACGCCGAGTCGACGCGCGCCCAGCTGATGCACGCGCGGATCATGAACGGCGAGACGGTGCCCGACGAAGAGGTCTTCGAAATACTGAGCGAGCAGCAGTCGCTCGTCGTCGGCGACCAGCAGGCCTGCCTCGAGAAGATGAGGCGCTACGAGGAAGTCGGGATCGACCGCCTGATGTCGTTCCACCAGGTCGGCAAGCTGCGCCACGAGGAAGTGACGCGCAGCATCCGGCTGATCGGCGAGCTGATCCCGGAGTTCCACGGCAAGGAGTAACACCGGGACCGCGCGGCCATTGACGCCCGCGGGGCGAGCGTCGAGGCTGCGCACCCGGCCGGCAGCGGCGAAGGGAGCGGTCGATGGCAACCGACGCGCCGCGCGCCCTCGAGGGCGTGCGCATCATCGAGATCGCGGCGGGGCTCCCCGTCGCCTACACGGGCAAGCTGCTCGCGCAGGGCGGCGCCGAGGTGATCCGCATCGAGCCGCCCGAGGGCGATGTGATCCGCCGCGGCGGGCCCTTCCCCGGCGATGAGCCGGACCTCGAGGCAGGCGGCCGCCACGCCTACTTCAACGGCGGCAAGCGCAGCGTCGCGCTCGACGTGAACAGCGAGGGCGGCGCCGCCGTCGCCGCCGATCTGATCGCGAGCGCCGACGTACTGGTGACCTCCTGGAAGGCCCCCGCGCAGCTCCCGCTCGACGACGTCGATGCGATGCGCGAGCGCTTCCCGGAGACGCTCTACGTCTCGATCAGCCCCTTCGGGCGCAGCGGCCCCTACGCCCACTTCGAGGGCGACAGCCACATCATCGAGGCACTCGCCGGCTTCTCTTATGTCACGGGCTACCCGGACCGCGAGCCGGTCGGCCTCGGTGTCGACACCGCCGAGTACCTCGGCGGGCTCTACGGCTGGGTGACGACGCTCGCGCTGCTCAACGCCCGAGCCCACGGCGAGCAGCACCACCACGCCGACATCGCCAGCTACGAGACCGCCGCCCTCACCGACGACCACAACCTCGCCGTCTACCACGGCATGGGCCTGCTGCGGCGGCGCTTCTACTCCCGCGTGCTCGGCGCCTACCCGTCCGACATCATGCGCTGCAGGGACGGCTTCGTATCCGTCGTGCCGGGCGCGCCGGACTTCGCCACCTCGCTCGGGCTGCTGATCGACCGCCCCGAGATGATCGACGACCCGCTGCTGCAACTGCCCAAGGAGCGCGTGGTGCGCTGGCAGGACTTCGACGCGCTGATGTCGCCCTGGCTGATGGAGCACGACGCCGAGGAGATCGTGCAGAAGGCGCAGGAACTGCGCCTCGCCTTCGCCCTCGTCCCCGATGTCGCCGACCTCTCCGCGGACGAGCACCTGGCCGCCCGCGGCTTCTTCGAGGGCCCCGGCGGCGAGCGGGCAGTCGGCCCGCCCGTCGGGCTCTCCGACACGCCGCTGCGCCCGGGCGCGCCGCCCGCGCTCGGCGAGGCGAACGACGAACTCGGCGCCTCGAAGGGAGGCGCATCGTGAAGCCGTTCGAGGGCCTCCGCGTCATCGATCTCTCGCAGGTCTGGGCCGGCCCCGTGGCCGCGCGCGTGCTCGCCGACCTCGGCGCGGACGTAATCAAGGTCGAGCGCCCGACGGTGCCGGACCGCATCCGCACGGCCTACATCGCGCAGAACGACACCACCGGCAACTACTGGGAGCGCGCGCCGTACTACACCGTGCGCAACGTCAGCAAGCGCGGGCTCGCGCTCGACCTCGGCAGTGACGAGGGCATCGCGATCCTGCGCGGGCTGCTGGAAGACGCGGACGTGCTGATCGAGAGCTACACGCCGCGCGTGCTGGAGAACTTCGGGCTCTCCTGGAACGACCTCAAGGACCGCTACCCGCGGCTGATCATGATGTCGCTCTGCGGCTACGGACAGAGCGGGCCGCGGCGCAACAGCCCCGCCTTCGGCATGGGCATGGAGCCGGCCTCGGGCATCGCCTCGGTGAGCGGCTACGAGGGCGAACCGCCCCTCAAGAGCGGCAACACCTGGGTCGACCCGTTCGCCGGCATCCACGGTCTCGGCGGCCTGCTGATCGCGCTCTACCACCGCGAGAGCAGCGGACGCGGCCAGCAGATCGACGTCTCGATGCAGGAGGGGCTGCTGCAACTGCTCGGCCCGCACTTCCACGACTACTGGATGAACGGCCGCCTGCACCCGGGGACCGGCAACCGCCGCGAGGGCGTCGTGCGCGGCATCTACCCGACCGCCGGCCACGACGCCTGGATCGCGATCAGCGTCCGCGACGACGAGGAATGGGCCGCGCTCGCGCGCACCACCGGCAACGAGGGCTGGATCGACGACGCCCGCCTCGCGACGATGGCCGGCCGCCACGAGCACCACGACGAGATCGACGCCGCGATCAGCGAGTGGACCGCCACGCGCGACAAGTTCGAGGCGATGGAGGAGCTGCAGGCGGCCGGTGCGCCCGCCGGCGCCGTGCTCAACGCCCGCGAACTGATGCAGAACGAGCAATTGCTTTCCCGCCACCTCTGGGACGCGCAGCCGGTGCGCGGCTTCGCCACCGTCCCCGTGCAGCGCTACTTCCCGGCCCACATCGACGGCAAAGGCTACGGCGCGCGCGGCCCGGCGCCGCACATCGGCGAGCACACCGACGAGGTGCTGCGCGAGCTGCTCGGCTACGACGACGCGAAGATCGCGGAGTTGCGCGCCGCCGGCGTGATCGAGGGCGAGCCGGTGATGCTCACCCCGCCCGAGGCGCGCGCCGCCCTGATCCAACCGATCGATGTCTTCCTCAAGGTCGGCTCCATCCTCGAAGTGGACGAGCAGCACCTCGAGCGGATGGCGGCGGTCGTCGCGAGGATCGAGGCGGACGCGGGGTAGGGGCGCCGCGCCGGGGGAGGGGCTGGCACAATCGTACTGAGACCACCCTCAGCCCCTCCGCTGGTCGTCATCGACTGCGAGACCACCGGCCTCGGCAAGCACGACCGCATTGTCGAAATCGCTGCCGTCACGCTCGATTCGCAGACGTGGGAACGGGTCGACGAGTACGACACGCTCGTCAATCCCGAGCGCGACGTCGGTCCCACGGGGCTGCACGGCATCACGGCATCGATGGTCGAGGCCGCGCCAACCTTCTCCGAGATCGCAGCCGCCCTGTCTCGCCGACTCCATGGCTCGGTCCTGGTCGCACACAACCTTCCCTTCGACGCACGGATGTTGGCGTACGAGTTCGAGCGGCTTGGCGCAGCGCTCAACGTGGGCTCCGGGCTATGCACCTACCGTGCCACTGGCGAGAAGCTCATTGCTGCATGCGACAGGTACGGGATCGGGCTCAGCCATCAGCACCGCGCGCTCGCCGACGCACGCGCGACGGCCGAGCTTGCCCGAGAAGTGCTGGCAGACCACGAGGCCAACGTCGGCGCCGTACGGGTCGGCTACCTTCCCCACGTGCCCAATCCAAGAACCCTGCGCCGGGAGACGGAGGATGCCGGGGTCAGCGAGATGGCGCGCATCGTGTCCCTCGCGCACTACCCCTATTCCGACGAGGCCCTGCTTCTCTACCTCGACGCGCTGGACTGGGTGCTCGACGACCACTACATCGACGAAGAGGAGCATGCGGCGATCACGGACTTCGCCGCGACGCTCGGCATCTCTGACGAGCTGCGCGAGGAAGCACACCGCTCCTATCTGACATCGATCATCGCCGCCGCCGAACGCGACGGCATCGTCACCGAATCCGAGCGGCAACTCATCAAGCAGGTGATGGATGCCCTCGAGATCACCGACATGGCTATGCCCGAGGTGACGGACCTCCCGGCGACGAGCAGGCTCCGCGATGGAATGCACGTCTGCTTCACTGGCGAGGCAGTTGTCCGAGGAACCTCAATGCCTCGGCACTACCTGGAAGAGTGCGCCGCACAAGCCGGACCGCAGCCGGTTGCCTCGGTTACGAAGAAGGGCTGCGATCTCCTGGTAGCGGCTGACCCATCCAGTCAGTCGGGGAAGGCGCGTACCGCCCACCGCTACGGCATCCCGGTGATGGGAACCGCGGACTTCCTCGATGCCATCGGTCTTGGCGCATCGCAGCAGCCATAGCGCGGCGCGAAGCGGGCAGTCCCGCGTTCGGGTAGCGCCTCGCGTTGCTCCGGACTTACCGGTTGAGGTCCTCGAGCAGCTCGACCCAGTTCCCGTCCGGGTCCTCGATCATCGCGATCCGGACGCCCGGGCGGATCTCCCTCGGCGCGGTGGGGACGGCGTAGCCCTGGGCCATCGCCGCCGCCGCCATCTCGTCGAGGTTCGAGACGGTCATCGTCCAGTAGCGGTACCCGGAGCCGCCGCTCAGACCGCCGGGCGCGGGCCGCGGCTCCGGTGGCTGCTCGAACTCGATCACCTTGATCAGACTGGTGCCTGCCATCAAGCGATGCATCGTCCCGCCGTCGCCGACCCGCGTGTCGGCGATGTGCTCAAGCCCGAGGAAGTCCCGGTAGAACGCGAGCGCGGCCGGCCCGTCGCGCACGATGATGCCGAGGTCGATCGAGTCCTTGTTGAGAGCAACACCCATCCTGAGATCCTTTCCTTTCGTCCGGCCCGCGCCCGGAGCACACGCGCGGCCTCGGTTGGCGCTCAGTCCCCGCCGGGCACCTACGGCAGCGGCTCGGCGCCGGGTGGGGGCTCGACCTCGAAGGCGTTCAGGGTGAAACCCACGAAGACGTAGTAGCCGACCAGCCCGGTCAGGTCGACGATGCCCTGGTCGCCGACGAGCGCGCGCAGCGCCTCGAACGCCTCATCGCTGACGCGATTGTCGCCGAACAGCTCTCGCACGTAGCGCACGATCGCCGCCTCATTGTCGTCGAGGGCGTCGAGGTCGGTGCGATGCCCGATCGCCTCGATCACGGCCTCGCGCACGCCGCCCTGGCGCGCGAGCTGCACGTGGGCGTTCCACATCAGCTCGGCATCGAGCTCGCGCGCGGCGACGATGATCGCGGTCTCGCGCTGGCCGGGGGTGAGATCGGACTCCCAGCGGACGTAGCGGCTGACTTGCGCCGCCCGCAGGGCCAGCTCCGGCGAGTGGAGCAGGATGCCGTAGGGCCCGGAGACCTGGCCGCCGCGCAGCTCCGCGATCTGGTCGTAGGTCTCCGCCAGTTCGGCCGGCACGTCATCGCGCGAGGTCAGGTTCGGCAGTCGTGTCATCGGGGCTCCCTCGAATGCTGCTCTCGTGCGTCCGGTGGCGTCGGCAACGGGTTCCGAGGATACAGAACCGCGACGCCTGAGGTGACGGGCCGGTGACCGCCCCTCGCGGTAGAGTCGATACATGCGCCGGCTGCAGACTCCCGCCGTGCTCGTGCTTGTCGCCGCGGCGCTCGTCGTGCTGACGGCGCTGGGCGCCTGGCAGCTCGCTCGGAACGAGTGGAAGCAACAGCTCATCCGCGATCGCGAGGCGGAGATCGCCGCGCCTCCGCTCGCGGCCGCCGAGGCCGCGACCCTCGACGGCGAGGCGATCGAGTACCGGCGCGTCGCCTTCGAGGGCGAGTGGGACTACGGGCGAGCGCAGATCGTCGCCAACCGCACGCGCTTCGGGCTGCGCGGCGAGGACATCTACGTGCCGCTGCTGACGGATGGGGGCGCGCCCGCGCTGCTGGTGCACCGCGGCTGGTACCCCGCCGCCGAGCGCGAGCGGGTGATCGCGGGCCTCGAGGCGAGCGCACCGCCGGAGGGGCTCGCCCTGCGCGCGAGCAACGCCGCCGCGAAGCGGAACGCAGAGGGCGCCTGGACGCGCTTCGGCCTCGACTCGATCGCCGGGACGCTGCCCTACGCGGTCGCGCCGCTGTACGTGATCGCCGGGGAGCGGGTCGAGCGGCAGGCGCGGCAGGCGCGGCAGGCGCCGGACGAGCTGCCGGTGACGGGCTACGAGGGCTACCGCAACACCACGCCGCACATCGAGTACGCTCTGACCTGGTTTGGCCTCGCGGCCGTGCTCGCCGTGACGGCCGGGGTGCGGATCCGCCAGCAGCGCCGGGGCCGCGAGGCGGCCTCGGACGCCGAAGGGAGCACCGCCGATGGCCCGCCTGCTTGACCTGCTGCGCCGGCGCGGGCCCGCCACCGACCCCGCCTGCGGCATGTCCGTGGACCGGGGCAACCCGCCCGGCGGCAGCACCGTCCACGACGGCGAGACCTACTACTTCTGCGGCCGCGGCTGCCGGCTCTCCTTCGAGGAAGACCCCGCCGCCTACCTCTCCGGCGAGAAGCGCGAGGAGATGTAGGCGCACAGCGCTCGCACGCGGGCGCTGCGCACGGGAACATCCGCCACCCCGCGGACGTCAATTCATCATGGAAGTGGCGACGTTCGGGGGGCCGTGACGTGAGAACACGCCTGGCGGTAGTCGCGTCGGTGATCATCCTCGCGGCCGCGTGTCTGGCCTGCGAGGGTGGCGAGGACACCCCGCCCGCCGCAACGGCGCCACCGACAGTCGAGCCCTCGCCCGCTGCGCCGGTGGACCCGCCACCGACGGCGACCGTCACGCCGACGGTCACCGCGTCCCCGCCGCCGACAGCCACGCCAACGCCGACCGCCGCCGCATCCCCGAGCCCCACCGCACCGCCGAGTCCCACCGCATCGCCGAGGCCCACCGCCACTCCGACTCCGGTCGCGACGCCGATCGGATACGGGCCGGGGACGCCCTCCATGCCTTCCGGACCGACCCCGCTCGACGTGCCGCCTGGGCGGTACACGGCGATCGATGTCCGGGAGGAGCACGCCTGCGCGATCACGGAGGACGGCGCGGTGGTGTGCTGGGGCGACAACCGCTACGGGCAGGCCGAAGCGCCGCCGGGCCGCTACATCGCGGTCGGACACGGGCTGGGGCTACGCGTGCGCGCTGACCGAGCACGGCGAAGCGGTCTGCTGGGGTTCGCCCGCATGGTGGGACTACGGGCAGGCCGACCCGCCGCCCGGCCGCTACACGTCGATCAGCGCCAGCGAGTGCCGCACTTGCGCCGTCACCATCGATGGGGAAGTCGTGTGCTGGGGTGACAGCGAGTACCTCGACCACCCGTTCCGCCTGTGAGCGTGCCCACAGCACGGGCTTCTCCGCGAGCACGATCGCCGGGGCCGTATACTTGACCCCGCCGCACCGTCGCCCCTCGCGCGGCACGGCTGCCGTCCCCGAGGCGCGCCCGACCTGAAAGGCGGAGATGACTCCCGACGACTCCCCGATCGCGCGCGATGTCCTCAGCCAGGACGAGGCCGTAGCCCGCGCGCGGCTTGTGTCCGGCATCAGCTACGAGATCCACCTCGACCTGGTCGCGGGCGCGTCCGCCTACCGCGGCGACGTGACGATCCGCTTCGACTACGACCCCAGCGCAGGCGACGACGCAGGTACCTTCCTCGACCACCGCGGCGGCGGCATCGAGCGCATCGAGGTCAACGGCGAGGAGATCGAGAGCCCGACCGGCGAGTACCGCATCCCCTTGCCCGCCTCGGCACTCCAGGCCAGCAATGTCGTGCGTGTCCGCTACGAACACGAGTACGACCACACCGGCGACGGCTTCCACCAGTTCGTCGACCCCGAGGACGGCGGCGAGTACCTCTACAGCAACTTCGAGCCGTACAACGCCCACCGCCTCTTCCCCTGCTTCGACCAGCCGGACCTGAAGGCGAGCTACGACCTGACGGTCGATGCGCCCTCGGATTGGGAGCTGATCGCGAACGGGCCGGAGCTGGAGCGCGAGGATCTCAAGGACGGCCGCCTGCGGAGGCGCTTCGCACCCGCGGAGCGCTTCAGCACGTACCTGTTCGCGCTGATCGCCGGGCCGTACCACGTCGTCCGCGACGAGCATCGAGGCGTCCCGCTCGGCTTCTTCTGCCGCCGCTCGCTGGTCCGCCACCTCGACGAGGACGAGCTGTTCGAGGTGACGAAGCAGGGCCTCGACTTCTTCGGCGAGTTCTTCGACTACGCCTACCCGTTCGGAAAGTACGACCAGATCTTCGTGCCGGAGTTCAACGTCGGCGCGATGGAGAACATCGGCGCGGTCACGCACTCCGAGCGCATGGTCTTCCGCGACCCGCCGACCGAGAACCAGCGGCTCGGACGCGCCGAGGTGCTGCTGCACGAGATGGCGCACATGTGGTTCGGCAACCTCGTGACGATGCGCTGGTGGAACGACCTCTGGCTCAACGAGAGCTTCGCGACCTACATGGCCTACCTGACGCTGGTCGAGGCGACCCGCTTCGGCACGGCCTGGCAGGCGTTCAACTCCGGAATGAAGGCCTGGGCCTACCGCCAGGACCAACTCGTCACCACACACCCGATCGCCGGGCAGGTGCGCGACACCGACGAGACCTTCCTCAACTTCGACGGCATCACCTACGGCAAGGGCGCCGCCGTCCTCAAGCAGCTCGTCGCGGCCGTCGGCATGGACGGCTTCCGCGACGGCATGCGCATCTACTTCCGCCGCCACGCCTTCGGCAACACCACCCTCGCCGAGTTCCTCGACGCGATCGGCGAGGGCGCCGGGCGCGATCTGCACGGCTGGGCCGCCCTCTGGCTCGAGACCGCCTCGCTCAACACGCTCGCCGCGAGCTGGGAGGTCGAGGGCGACCGCCTCGCGAGCCTCGCGATCACCCAGACCGCGCCTGAGGACTACCCGACGCTGCGCCCGCACCGCCTCGATGTCGCGCTCGTCGGCGCTGGCGACGACGGCGGGGACGGCGAGCCGGCGATCGAGTCGCTCACCGTCTCAGTCGAGGGCGAGGGCGGGGTCGTCGAGGAAGCCGCCGGCCGCGCCGCGCCGCAGCTGGTGGTGCCCAACCACAACGACCACGCCTTCGTGAAGGTCGCCCTCGACGACCGCTCGCTACGTTATGTCAGCGACCACCTGGAGCGCCTCGGCGACCCGCTGCTGCGGCAGCTGATCGGGCAATCGCTGTGGAACATGGTGCGCGACCAGCAGCTGCGCTCGACGGACTACCTCTCGCTGATCGCCTCGAAGGTGACGACGGAGACGGAGACGGAGCTGATCGAGAGCGGCCTCGCGACGGTGGTCGCGGCGATCGCCCGCTACGTCCCGGACGAGCAGCGCGACGAGCAGGCGCACCGCTTCTCCGAGGTCGCCTGGAGCGCGCTATCCGAGGGCGGCGCCTCCGCCGCCGCTCCGCCGAGGACCGGCTGGGCCGCCGTCCCCGGCGCCGCGACAAGCGATGGTCAGATCATCTGGGCCCGCACCCTGATCGGCATCGCGATCACGCCCGAGGACATCGCCCGCGTGATCGCGCTCGCCGACGGCGAACTCGCGGTGCCCGGCTTGACGATCGACCAGGAGATGCGCTGGGACATCGCCGCCCGCGCCGTCGCCCACGGCATCGAGGGCGCCGCGGCGCGCGTCGAGGCGGAGCGCGAGCGCGACCCCTCGGACCGCGGCGAGCGCGCGGCGATCCGCGCCGCCGTCGCGACGCCCTCGGCGGAGGCGAAGGCGGAGGCCTGGGAGCGCATCCACGGCGAGGGCTACGGCTCGCTACACCTCACCGCCGCGGCGATGGGCGGCTTCCACTGGAGCGTGCAGCGCGAGCTGCTCGACCCGTGGGTCTGGGAGTTCTTCGAGCGCGCGCCCGAGGTCTTCGCCGAGCGCCAGAACGAGTTCACCCGCGCCTGGTTCGCGAACCTCTTCCCCCACTTCCGCATCGAGCAGGCCGTGCTCGACCGCTCGCGCGCGCTGCTCGGCGAGATCGGGGACGGGCTGCCGCTGCTCGCCCGCTCGCTGCGCGAGGCCAACGACGACCTCGAACGTGCGATCCGCTGCAGGGCGTTCGCCGCGTCGTGAGAAACGCAGCGTGACCGCCCGCATCGCCCGGCGGCCGCGAATCTTCTACGGCTGGTACATCGCCGGGGTGGGCTTCGCCACCCAGCTCCTGATCGGCGTGCTGATGTTCCACTCGTTCGGCACGTACGTCGCGCTGATGCAGGCGGACTTCGGGTGGAGCCGCACGACCTTCTCGCTCGCCTTCGCGGCCCAGCGCATCGAGAGCGGGGTACTGGGCCCGCTCCAGGGCTGGGTGATCGACACCTACGGACCGCGCAAGGTGATGGTCGTGGGGCTGCTGATGTTCGCGGCGGGGTTCTTCGTGCTGAGCCGGGTGAACTCGCTGCCGCTCTTCTACTTCTCCTTCCTGCTGATCGCGATCGGCTCCTCGCTCGCGAGCTTCCTCTCGATCATCGTCGCGATCGTCAACTGGTTCCGCAAACGCCGCGCAATGGCGGCCGGCCTGCTGACGATGGGCTTCGCAGTCGGCGGCCTGACGGCCACGCCGATGGCGCTGCTGATCGAAGGGATCGGCTGGCGCAGCGCCGCGTTCGCCTCCGGCTGGGTCGTGCTCCTCGTCGGCATCCCGCTCGCGTTGGTGGTCCGGCACCGCCCGGAGCCGTACGGCTTGCGGCCGGACGGAGTCGACTCGGACTCCGCGGACGGCGAGGACTCCGAGGAGGAGGAGTGGTCGATGACGGCGCGCGAGGCGCTGGGCACCTCGGCGTTCTGGTTCCTCTCCCTCGGTCAGGCCTCGGCGGTGCTGGTGATCGGTGCGCTGATGGTGCACCTCGTGATCTACATCCACCTGGATCTCGGCTACAGCCTCGGGTTCGCAGCCGGGGCGATCACGATCCAGACCTTCGGCCAGATCATCGGTCAGGGCGCCGCGGCCTACTTCGGCGACCGCCTGCCGAAGCGCCCACTGGTGACCGCCGCCCTGCTCGGCCACGCGGCCGCGATATTCCTGCTCGCGATCGCCAACGGGTTGCCGCTGATCTATGCCGCCGTGGTGATCAACGGGATCGCCTGGGGCTCGCGCGGACCGCTGCTGGTGGCGATGCGTGCCGAGTTCTTCGGGCCGAAGCGGTTCGGCACGATCATGGGGTTCTCATCGCTGGTGATCATGATCGGGATGACGTCCGGGCCGATCTTTGCAGGGGTGATGTACGACCAGACGGGCAGCTACCGCACCGGGTTCATCGTGCTCGCCCTGGTCGCCGCGCTCGGATCGATCCTGTTCCTGATGGTGCGCCCGCCCGCGAGGCGCGAGCGCTGGATTGCCGAGGCCGCCGCGGCGGCGGGGCGCTGAGCACAGGCCGCTCGCCGCTCAACATTCCTCGCTTCCTTGCTGCGCGCCCTGGCCGGCTCGCCCCGGGCCTCCGAGGCGCGGACCTGTGGCACCTCGCCACCGCCCTCTACGTCGCGGGCGAGGCGGACCGCATCTCCCTCGTCACGCTGGACCAGCGTCAGCGCGATGCCGCCGCCGCCCTCGGCTTCCAGAGCTGACGTCTCGCCCTCGGCGGGCGGTGCCGCTCCCGCTCACGCGTCCGGCGTGCATACACTGGAGCATCGCCTGACGCGCACGAGGGCCATCGATGCGGCTGCTCCCCAGCACGCTCCTGCTCGCCGCCATACTCCTCGCCGGCCTCGCGGCCGGCTGCACGGGCTCGCAGCCCGAACGCGACCAGCCGGCCGCCACGGCCACGCCCGCCGCGACGCCGCCGGCGACCGCGACGCCCTCGGCCAGCCCGACACCCGAGGCAACGCCCAGGCCCGCCGCCACACCCAGCGCCACGCCCGCCGCCACACCCACGCCCTCACCCACCCCGACACCCACGGCGACCCCCACGCCCAGCCCGACGCCCACCGCTACGCCCTCGCCCACGCCTACGCCTACCCCTACGCCGGATCCTCGCCTTGTGCGGTGCGCAGGCCTGGAGGAGCGGGGCGCCGTCCTTCAGGGGGCCGTCGAGGAGTCGATGGATGGGTACACGGGAGGATGGGGGCTGGCCCTGATCGACCTCGACTGCGACGAGGCGATCCTCGTCAATCCGGAGCACAGCCAGTACCCGGCCTCCGCAGGCAAGATCGTGATCGTCATCACCGCGCTGCGCGCCGTGCAGGACGCCCTGCTGGAGTTCGAGGGGGAGGTCCAGGAGGACATCGAGGTCATCCTGTCGAAGTCCCTCGATGCGAACTCCGACCGGCTCAACGACAAGGTGACCACGGAGCAGATCGCGGCCGTGCTGGAGCGGGCGGGAACCTCGGAAGCATCGGAGCTCGAGCACAGCTGGCGCTACGCGCACCTCACGCCGCTCGACCTCGCGCGCGTCTGGGTCTCGCTCGTGCGCGGCGAGCAACTCAACGAGGAGCTGACGGCGTACCTGCTCGACCTGGCGACCAGGCCGGAGCTGGGTGACGCCTTCTGGCCGTTCCCGCGGGACTTCGGCGTCGATGGCTACGTCTACGGGCAGAAGGCAGGCTACTGGACCTCGGGGGTTCCGGTCGGCTACCGCGTCTCCGCCGGCTACGCGCGCCCCGAGGACGGCTCCAGCGAGGGCTACGTCTTCGCGTTCCTGATCCGGGCGGTCTGGCAGGACCTGCGCGGCTACTGGCAGCGCCCCGTCTTCCCGCTGGTCCGGGACTTCATCGTCGCGGAGTTGGAGGGGGCTGCGCAGGCGGGGGAGTAGGAGTTGCAAGTGGCCACCAGCCGTAGCGGGGTGCCGTTCCATCTTCCGCGCGTAACGCGGTGCCCACCTCACGCACGGCTGGCAGCGAGGGGCTACAAGAGCTCCGAGGACCAAATGCGGCAACGCTGGTCGTACGGGTCCACGACGATGATTTCGGACCCCTCGCCCGCGAACTCACCCGGCGACCGGATGTACCCGGTGACGGTCCCTCGCACCGTGAGAAGCGCCCTGCACCCGGCTCCGTACTCCAACTCCCACTGCTCGCCGTTCGCACGCTCCAGCACCGCCCGGGAACTGTCGCGGCTGCCCGCCTGGGAGATCGACGCCCGCTCGATCCGGCTATCCGCGCTCACAATCCGGCACCGCTCATCATCCGACCAAGAGCGGCGGACCACGAGTTCCGCATCCGTCGACCCGAAGCCCTCGATCCCCACATCCGACGACGAGTACGTGAGCGAGGAACACTGCCCCACGTAGTCGACAATCCAGAACGAACCATCGAGCCGCCGAATCAGGACTGCGCCACCACCCAAGTCACCGACCACGGTGATCGCCTCGATCGTCGACTCGGCGAGTGAGGGGGAGGCCGTCGAGGGAGGAGTCGGCGTTGCCGTTGCAAGGAGACCCGACCGCTGCGACGACTCGATCCGGCAACGCTGGTCGTACGGGTCCACGACGATGATTTCAGACCCCTCGCCCGCGAACTCACCCGGCGACCGGATGTACCCGGTGACGGTCCCTCGCACCGTGAGTAGCGCCCTACACCCGGCTCCGTACTCCAACTCCCACTGCTCGCCGTTCGCACGCTCCAGGACCGCCCGCGAACTGTCGCGGCTGCCCGCCTGGGAGATCGACGCCCGCTCGATCCCACTGTCCGCACTCACAATCCGACACCGCTCATCATCCGACCACGGCCGACGGACCATGAGTTCCGCCTCCGGCGACCCAAAGCCCTCGATCTCCACGGATGAGGACGAGTACGTGAGCGAGGAACACTGCCCCACGTGCTCGATGATCCAGAACGAACCGTCGAGCCGCCGAATCAGGACTGAGCCACCAGCAAAATCGCCGATCACGGTGATCACCTCAGACACCGTGGAGGGTGTGGCTGACTGGGCGACTGCGGGCGCTGGATGTCGAGTCACCACGGCCCGGACGGGCGCAGCGGAGGGCGTCGGGGACGGAGTCGCAGCAGCGACGACCCCGAATCGCTGGGACGACTGGACCCGACAACGCTGGTCAAACGGGCCCAAGACGATGATTTCCGACCCCTCGCCAGCAAACTGGCCCGGCGACCGGATGTACCCCGTGACCACATCCCCGACCTCAAGTGATAGACAACTCGACCCGTATTCGATCTCCCACTCCTCATCGTTTGCGCGGGCCAGAATGGCCTGCGAGCTGCCAAAGCCGCCTACCGGGGAGACCGTTGCGCGCTCGATCCGGCTGTCGGCGTTCACGATGCGGCACCGCTCATCGCTCCCAGACCGACGGACTACGAGTTCCGCATCCGGCGAGCCAAATCTCACGACCTCCGCTGACGAGGAGGAATACGTGAGCGAGGGACACTGCCCGACGTACTCGATGATCGAGAATGAACCGTCGAGCCGCCGGATCAACGCTGCGCCTCCACCTAGATCGCCTATGACAGCGATCGCTTCGTGCGCCATTGCGGGCGTGGCCTGCGACCGCGCAGCGAGAGGCGTAGGAGAAGCCACCGCCCGGAAGGGCGTTGCTCGCAAAGGCGCAGCAGCAGGCGCAGGAGTCGTAGCGGCCCGGACGGGCGGGGCTGGCGGCGATTCGTCTGCACTTTCGAGAACGCCGGACACGATCAGGCGGATGACTAGCACGGCGCCTACCAGGATGAGTCCGGCGAGAATCCGCGAGCCGAAGCTGTTGCCCTGCTCGACTTCCGGGGGCTCCTGGTGATCACTTCGCCGATGTGGTGGGGTCCCGGCCGATGCGCGATTCGCTCCAGCGGCGCTGCCCGGTGCAGATCGCGACCGTTCCGAATTTTCACTTCCGGAAGGGCGTCGGCGGGATGAAGAACGGGAACCCGACTGAGCGTCGTAGGCAGCACGGCGCGCTGGATCAGACAATACCTCGTACGCGCGGTTGAGGCGGACCATCCGCTCGGTGTCAGGCGATGAGCCGTCGGGGTGATATATCCGCGATAGTCGGCGATAGGCAGCTTGAATGACCTCCGGCGAGGCTTGCCGGGAGACTTCGAGTTCTTCGTACAGATCGAAGTCAGGCACGCATGTCCAAGCGAGGCCGGCCCCCTACTCCTCCAGCAGCCCCCTCAGCACGAACTGCAGGATCCCGCCGTGGCGGTAGTACTCCGCCTCCACGGGGGTGTCGATGCGGCAGTGGGCGGTGAAGGCGACCTCGCGGCCGTCGGCGGCGACGGCGCGCACGGCGATGCCCTGGCCGGGCTCGACGCCACCCTCGATGCCGGTGATGTCGAAGCGCTCCTCGCCGCTGAGGCCGAGCGAGGCGGCCGATTCGCCCGCCGGGTACTCGAGCGGGAGGATGCCCATGCCGATCAGGTTGCTGCGGTGGATGCGCTCGAACGACTCCGCGATCGCGGCGCGCACGCCGAGCAGCGCCGGCCCCTTCGCCGCCCAGTCGCGCGAGGACCCCGACCCGTACTCGCGGCCCGCGAGCACGATCAGCGGGACGCCCTCGGCGCGGTAGCGCTCGGCGGCGTCGTAGATCGGCAGCTCCTCGCCGTCCGGGAGGTGGCGCGTCCAGCCGCCCTCGCGCTCGACGAGCGCGTTGCGCAGCCGCACGTTCGCGAAGGCGCCGCGCACCATCACCTCGTGGTTACCGCGGCGCGATCCGTAGGAGTTGAAGTCGCGGCGCGCGACTTCGCGCGCGCGCAGGTAGGCCCCGGCCGGGCTGTCCGGCGCGATCGCCCCCGCAGGCGAGATGTGGTCCGTGGTAACGGAGTCGCCGAGCTTCGCGAGTACCCGCGCGCCCTCGATGTCGCCGGGTGGCGACGGCTCGCGCTGCAGGTCCTGGAAGTAGGGGGCGTGGCGCACGTAGGTCGAGTCGTCTTCCCAACCGAAGCGCTGGCCGTCGCCGGTGTCGAGAGCGGCCCAGCGCTCGTCGCCGCTGAAGACGTCCGCGTAGCGCTCGCGGAACATCGACGAGCGGATCGACGACTGGATGACCTCGGCGATCTCCTGCTCGCTCGGCCAGATCTCGCGCAGGTGCACGGGCTCGCCGTCGGCGCCGATGCCCAGCGGCTGCGTCGCGAGGTCGACATCCATGTGGCCGGCGAGCGCGTAGGCGACGACGAGCGGCGGCGAGGCGAGGTAGTTGGAGCGGATCTGGTTGCTGATCCGCGCCTCGAAGTTGCGGTTGCCGGAGAGCACGGCGGCGACGGCCAGCGGGCCGCCGTCGACGGCCTGCGAGACCGCCTCCGGCAGCGGGCCGGAGTTGCCGATGCAGGTGGTGCAGCCGTAGCCCACGAGGTTGAAGCCGAGCGCGTCGAGGTACTCGGTCAGCCCGGCCTCGTCGAGGTACGCGGTGACCACGCGCGAGCCGGGCGCGAGGCTGGTCTTCACCCAGGGCGGCGTACTCAGCCCACGCTCCACGGCATTCCTGGCGAGCAGGCCGGCGGCGACCATCACCTCCGGGTTGGAGGTGTTCGTGCAGCTCGTGATCGCGGCGATCACGACCGAGCCGTTCGAGAGTTCGTAGGAGTGGCCGTTCGCGGCGACCTGCACCGGCATCGCACTCGCGCCTCGCTCGATCTCCTCGGCGATCGTCGCGCGCGCCGAGGACTGCGCCTCGTGCAGCGCGATGCGGTCCTGCGGCCGCTTCGGCCCGGCCAGGCTCGGCTCGATCGAGCCGAGGTCGATCTCCAGCAGGTCGCTGTAGTCGGGATCGGGCGTCTCGTCGGTGCGGAACAGCTGTTGTTCGCGGCAGTACGCCTCCACGAGGGCGACCTCGTCCTCGGAGCGGCCGGTGAAGCGCAGGTAGTTGAGTGTCTCGGCGTCGACGGGGAAGAAGCCGACGGTCGCGCCGTACTCGGGGCACATGTTGGCGATCGTCGCGCGGGCCGCGAGTGAGAGCGCGCTGAGGCCCGGCCCGAAGAACTCGACGAACTTGCCGACGACGTTGCGCTCGCGCAGCAGCTCGACGACGCGCAGCACCAGGTCCGTGCCGGTCGCGCCCTCGGGGAGCCGCCCCTTGAGCCGCACGCCGAAGACCTGCGGGATCAGCATCGAGACCGGCTGACCGAGCATGGCCGCCTCGGCCTCGATGCCGCCGACGCCCCAGCCGAGCACGCCGAGCCCGTTGATCATCGTGGTGTGCGAGTCGGTGCCGACGAGGGTGTCGGGCCAGGCGCCGCCGTCCTGGCGGTGCACGACGGTCGCGAGGTACTCGAGGTTCACCTGGTGCACGATGCCGGTGCCGGGGGGGACCACGCGGAAGCCCTCGAAGGCTTGCTGGCCCCAGCGCAGGAACTGGTAGCGCTCGCCGTTGCGCTCGAACTCGCGCGTGACGTTGAGCAGGAAGGCGGCGTCGGCGCCGTACTCGTCGACCTGCACGGAGTGGTCGATCACGAGATCGACGGGCTGTTGCGGGTTGATCCTCGAGGGGTCGCCGCCGAGATCGGCCATCGCGTCGCGCATCGCGGCGAGGTCGACGATGGCGGGGACGCCGGTGAAGTCCTGGAGCAACACGCGCGCGGGGCGGAAGGCGACCTCGTCCGCGGGCGCGGCCTGCGCCTGCCAGGCGCCGAGCGCGCGGATCGAGTCGGCGCTGACGGCGGCGCCGTCCTCACCGCGCAGCAGGTTCTCGAGCAGGATGCGCAGGGTGAAGGGCAGCCGCGCGAGATCGCAGCCGAGCGCCTCGGCGGCGCGGTCGAGCCGGTAGATCGTGTGTGAGGCGCCACCCACCTCGAGGCTCGCGCGCGCGCCAAAGCTGTCCAGCGACTCGAATCCCGCAGCCATGGGCCACACCCTCCCTCGCCGCCCGCGTTTGGGCGGCCGCCAGCGCGCACCGGTTCGTGGCTATCGTACCGACTGCGCCCGTCAGTCGCGCGCCGGCCCGGACGCCGGGGTGCGACACGGCAGCTACGTCAACGGGGCCTGGCCCGGACGCAATGAGGCCCGAGCGTTCGCGCTCGGGCCTCGACCGCAGGTTTCCGTTGGTCTTCGCGGAGCTAGGCGTCCTCGGGGAACTGCCAGATCTCGTGCTCGGGGTCCTCGTCGCTGAGGCGGAACTGGGGCAGGGCCATGCCGTCGCCCATCTCGATCATCGTCACCTCGACGCGCTTGCCGATGGCGACGTTGGCTTCCAGCTCCGGGCCATCGTCCGCGTCGACGCAGTTGGCGATGATGCGGACGGAGCGGTCGGCCGTGGGCTGGCCGCGCTGCTCGTCGATCTCGACGAGGATGATCGGGTACGGGGTCCAGTCGCGGAACGCCGGGTTCACGGCGTGCGGGACGAAGTAGTAGGAGTGGATGGTGCCCTTGCCGGAGACGGGCGACCACGCGAGGTCCGTGCCGCCGCACTCGGGGCACATCGGGCCGGGCGGGTAGCGCATGAGGTCGCAGTCGGGGCACGACTGCAGGTGCAGCGTGCCGGAAGCGGCCTGCTCGAAGTACTCGATGTGCGGCCGGTCGTTCTCAGGAATGAAGACCTCAAGCCCGTGGTACTGCGGCATATACGCCCCCTCCGGCATCCTGTCAGCGCGGCCTGCTCGACTCGTGCGCGAGCCTCGCGGGTTGTAGCACGTCAGCACGCCGCCGGGCAACCGCGCGGGCGCGCGCAGTGCCGATGCGCATCGGTTGCCGCGCAACAGCAGCGTCGGTACGCTGATCGACGTGCCGCACGGCCATCGAGCCGGGCGGAGGCGCCCCGGGCGGTTAGCTCAGTTGGTACGAGCGCTCGCTTCACACGCGAGAGGTCACTGGTTCAAGTCCAGTACCGCCCACCACTCTGGCAGACTCAACGGCCTGTGTTCCGAGGTTGCGCTGGCGCTCAGGCGCGGCGTTCCGGACCGGGCGAGTAGATCAGCCTCCGCCCGCGCGGCGACGACACCAGTTGGGAAGCTCGCCGCACACCTCGGGATGCTCCTCCGCGTATGCCGGCATCACATCGGCACAGTGTTCCGAGGGCATCGCTCCCATCGCGATGTAGGCCAGGCACTTCTCCACCGTGACGGGTGCTGGAGCTGGCCTGACCGCGTCGGGCGCCTCCGCCTCCAGCGTCGGTTCGGCCTCCATCGATTCGTCTCCCGCCCAGACCTGGGTGAAACGAATCTCACTGCTGTACAGCCAGCGGTTGTGGGTCACGTCGTTCGGGAAGAAGCGCCGCGTTGCGAAGATCGGATCGCCGTAGTCGTCGTAGTCGGTGCCGAGCTGGAAGGAGTCCAGCTTGGGTTGGAGCGCGAACTCCACCCTGCCGTCAGCGGGATGTACGCGCGCGATCACGCGGGCCTGAGCAGCGTGCGTGCCGGCCGGCCTTGCTACCGCAGCGGCCCTACTCGCCCGCGACGACGCTGAAGCGGCGGCTGTCGCTGCGCCCGAAGACCTCGGGGAAGAAGGCCTCTTCCGCGTGCGCGGGGGCGACGAAGAAGTCACCCGGTGTCGTCGCGCGCGCGTAGTAGACGTACTCGTGCACGCCTTGCGGCAGGCGGCTGGCACGCAGCACCAGGCGGTCGTCGCGCAGCTCGACCTGGTTCCACGGGCTCCAGTACCAGCGGTACCAGGGCGCGTAGTACGCGGGCGCAGCGCCGAGCAGCGCCTCCACACGATCGGCTTCCAGCTGCTCACGCAGCCAGGGCGAGACGATGTTCAGTTGCGGATCGATCGGTTCGAGGCCTGCCGGCAGGAAGTCCTCGACCTTTGCGAACACGCGGTCCGCGGGCGCGATCACCGTCACGGTCACCCGCACCACGTCACCGATCGAGGCGCTGTTGATCGGCTTGTCCGGCTCGTCGAGCAGCGAGTAGCGGTGTGAGATCGCGAACCCGCGGTTCAGCGCCTCGACGTCTTGGGCGGGCGTGACGTAGCGCAGGTTGAGCCCGTAGTACATCCGGCCCAGGCTGTCGGCCTCGCGCTCGAACTGCACGCGGCTGACCCCGCCGAGCGGCAGCTCCGCGAGCGCGATCTCCGTACCGTCGAGGTAGTCGCCGGCAGGCACATCGAAGTCGCCGTCGAGCACCCTCGCGGTGTTCACCAGCACCGAGTAGTCGTACACGCCCAGCGTCTCGCCGGTGAGTTCCGCATATGCGCCGAGCGAGGCCATGCCCCGGGCGCGCTCGACATTCGTCTTCCAGCGGTCGGCGGCGCGCGCGATGGCGAGCCAGCGTGCGGTCTCCTCGATCAGCGGGTGATTCGGGTCGGCCTCGGTCAGTGCGCGCAGCACGAGCGCGGTGGCGTGCACGCTGCTGTTGTGCAGGGAACCGGCGCTGCGCTGGTCCTCCCAGTGGTTGCCGTTGGCGCTGGCGATGGTGGTCGCGGTCAGGTCGTTGAGCAGTATCCGCACGTCCCGGTGGTCCGCCTCGTGACCCGTCGCGAGCAGCCCGAGCAGCAGGTAGGCGCGGCCCCAGCTGGTGAGGCCCGTCCGGTGTTCCTCGACGATCGCGCGCATCGCACGCGCCTGCTCATCGATCAGCGGGCCCGCCTCCGCAACGTGCTCCGAGGCGCTGGCGAGGGCGTAGAGCAGGAAGGCGTGCTGGTTCGGATCCGCCGGGCGCTCGACGTCGGTTTGGCTGTTCAGCTCGCTGCGGATCAGCTGCCAGGCGTTGGTGAGGGCGCGGTCGGGGACCTCGTGACCGGCGTCGCGGGCCTCGCCGAGCGCGATCAGCACCCAGCCGGTGATCCACAGGTCGGGGTTGCAACTCTGGCACCAGCCCCAGCCGCCACGCCAGTGTTGCACGTTCACGAGCGCCGCCAGGTCGGCCTCGAGCTGGCTGGTCTGCGCCTCGTCGAGGCGGCCCGCCTTTGTGCGCTGCACGGCGACGGTCGCGATGATGCGGCTCGCCTTACGCACATTCGACTCCCGCCAGCGCGAGGGGTACGGCGCGAAGTACTTCAACTCCTCGTCGAGCGCGCCAACCAGGGAGCCCTGGATGGACAGCTCGAGCGAGCCGCTGTCCGTGATCACGTAGTCCGGCAGGTAGACCGCCTCGATGACGGGCGTGTCCTCGACCACGCCTCCGGTGGCGGTCGTCTCCGGGGTGACGTCGAGGTGCACGGGCAGGCTGATCTCGACGCCGTCGCCGTAGCCGCCGGTGACGGCGCGGAAGCGGACCGTCGCCGTGCCTTGCTCGAGCGCGCGGGCGGGCCACTCGAAGATCGCCGAGTCGCCGGGTTCGATGGTCGCGGAGCGCGCGGCGTCCTCGTCGAGGATCACGCCCTCGACCTCGACGGTGACGGTCACCGTGCGCGCCTCCGCCGTGCCGTTGCGCACGAGCGTGCGCAGGGTGACGGAGTCGCCGACGCGCAGGAAGCGCGGCAACGCGGGGCGCACGAGCAGCGGCTGCGTCACCAGCAACTCGCTCTCGCCCTCGCCGAGCTGCGTCCCGGCGGTGGCGGCGCGCGCACGCGCGCGCCAGGTGGTGGCGTTGTCCGGCAGGTGCAGTTCGAAGCTGGCCGTGCCGTCCTCGTCCGTCGTGAGCTGCCCGATCCAGAGCGCCGTATTCTGGAAGTCCGAGCGCACCCGCGGATCGGTGCTTGACGCCGAATCCTCAGCAGGCGATGCCTCTGCCGTCGCCGCAGCAGCCACGGCGTACACAGGGGCCTCTCCGAGTGGCGACGCCTCCCGCGCGCTGTCAGTGCCTCGGCCCTCCTCGCCCTTCTCGGCTTCGCGGTACGTCTCGTTCCAGCGATTGACGAGGACGGTGAGCGACGAGGCGGGCCGCACGCCCAGCGTGCGCTCGTACCAGAACGCGTCCATGCCGTCCGGGCCCACCTCGTCCGCCAGCGCCAGCACCGCCTTGTCGACGATCGCGACCGCGACATCAGCTTCGACGCCGCGGCCCTCGGCGTCCGTGACGGTGACCTCGTAGCGCACCGTCTCGCCGGGCAGCGCCTGCTCGCGGTCCGGCTCGATCCGGACGTCGAGGCGGCGTGGCGCCGTCGAGACCGGGAGCTTCAGGGAGCCGACCAGGTAGCGCGCGTACGGGTCGTCCGCGGTGGGCGGGCGGTAGAGCACCACGCTGACGTAGATGTTGGGGATGTGCGCGTCCTCGATCGGGATGCGCAGCACCTCGCTGTTCGTCTCGAAGGTGCGCACCTCGCTGCTCAGCACGCGCCCGCGCTCGATCGTGACGAGCGCGGTGGCGCCCGCGAATGGCGCCGGCACGAGCACCTCGGCCACGTCGCCGACCTCGTACTCCTCGCGGTCGGCGATCAGTTCGATGATGTCGTCCTCGCGCACGGGCCACGGCGCATGGTCCGAGCCGCTGACCCAGAGGAAGCGGGCGGAGCGCGCCTCGCGCTCCCGCTCGTCGAGCGACTCCGCGACGAGCCGGTACGACCCTGCCTTCGGAGGGGTGAACGTCACCGTCGCCTCGCCGGCCTCGTTGGTCGTGGCGGAGAGGACCTCGATCTCCGTCTCGATCAGCTCGTAGCGGTGGAAGTAGCCGCCGCTGCTGGCTCGCTCCTTCTTCCTCACCCACTCCCGCTCGTAGATGCGGACCGTGACAGGCCGGCTCGGCGCGATCCGGCTCTCGTAGTCGACGGTGACGAGCTGGACGGCCTCCGGCTCCCCGGCCTTCGCGATGTAGGACTCGGTCTTGATGCCGGCGTACCAGGTGGCGGGGTGGACGGTAGCCGTGGTGCTGCTCGCCACGGCCTGGCCGTTGGCGTCCCGCACGGTGGCGCTGATCGTGAACGACTGCGTGCCTTCGTCCTGCTCAAGCCTGGCGGGAACCTCGAAGCGCGCCACGCCCGAGGCGTCGGTGCGCGCCGTGCCGCTGCCACGCCGGGGATCGCGGTACTCCGAGGTCCGGTAGTAGTAGTCGTACTCGGAGAACGAGTAGTCCTCGTAGCCCTCGACGCGGATCGCCGTCGGGAACGCGCGCGCGGCCCACGAGACGTCCGCACCGCCGACCGCACCGCCGAAGTAGAAGCGCGCATCGACCTCGGTCGCGATCGTGTCGCCGGCGACGTAGTGCTCTTCCGCCGTCCCGACCTCGACCTCGAACTCCGGCGTGCGGAACTCCGCGACGCTGAACGACGTGCTGTCGCCTCTGCAACAGTTCAGCGACACCGAGTACGAGCCCGTGGCGGCATCGCCGGGGAGCACGAACTCGCCCGCGACGGTTCCGAACTCGTCGACCTCCGCCGTGGTGTTCAGCAGGTACGCGCGGCGCGGGTCGCGGATCGTGACCTGGATTTCCGTGCCCGGCCCGGGCACGGAGTAGAAGGCGTCGTCGTCGTCGCGCACGACGGCCTTGTAGTAGACGGTCTCGCCCGGTCGGTAGATCGGGCGATCCGTGTAGACGTGGCCCACCCGGCCGGGGAGATAGGAGGACGCTCCCAGCTGCCGGGGTGAGGCGCCTACGTCCCACCACGTGGACGCCACGCCGTTGCGCCCGTCCTCTTCGATCCGCACGAGGTGCTGCCCGTAGGAATCCCAGCGGTAACCGCGACCGCCGGAGACGGCGAACCGCGCGAGCCCGTCGCTGTCGGTGCTGCCCGTCTGGTAGGGGCTCGATGGCGGATCCTCGAGCGGGGCGGTGCGCACTGGCACGCCGCCGAGTGGCGTGCCGGTCTCGTAGTCGAGCGCCCAGACGACCAGTTCGTCGTACGCCAGCTTGGTGACGATCGCCGTATCGACGACGCTCAGCACCAGCTTGCGCCAGTCCTCGTCATCCTCATCGTCCGCCCAACCGTCTGCGGCGAGGAAGTAGTGCCCCCTGGGCAGCGGTTCGCCCACGCTCAGAGCCGTCGAGTAGAGCCGCGAGGTGTCACGCAACTCCTCGCCGATCGGCTCGGTCCAGGTGCGTATCGGTTCGCTGTCCGGCCAGAAGGTGACCGTTCCCTCGCTCTCGCGCCATCCGTCGATGAAGCCGCGACGGAGGAGGATCTCGGCCTCGGAGTCGGAGAGGCGGTAGAGCCGGAAGTGGGCCTCTTCCACGGCCCGCGCGTGGTAGTACAGCACCTGCGGGTCGGCAGCCGAGAAGGTGACGAAGCTGGCCGGGGCCGCGAGGGCCACCCACGGTCTCGGGGGCTGCGCCGCGCGCGTGGTGAAGGAGAACTCGTGCGCTGCGAGGGTCCGTCCCCCTCGGTCGCGCGCGCCCTCGGCCACGCGCACGGTGTACTCAGTCGAGTACTCGAGCCCCACACCGATACGGACCGTCTCGGGGCTCCACTCATACCAGCGCAGTGTGACGTCGTCCGGGTCGATGCCGCTGACCGTGATGCGGTCCTCGAACGACTCGATGTCCACCGGGTTGTTGTAGTAGAGCGTGATGTCGTACGGATAGGCGTCCGTCGTGCCGCCCGGCGCGTTCGTGCGCACAAGCTCCGGCAGCTCCACGACCGTGAAGCGCGAAGATCTGTTCGTGGGCATGGCGCCAGCGCTCGCTCCACGCAGGCCGGCGGGTGCGATGAGCCAGTGCACCGCGCCGAGCGCCAGCGACTCGGCGGGTGTCAGCGTGACGACCGTGTCGCCCTCGCTCCACGCGAACGAGGCGGCAACGTCGCCACCGCCTTGCTCACGGAGCACGAGGCCAGCTTCGACCGAGGCGCGGTCCATCGGCTGGTTGAAGGTGACCACGAACGGGCCGTCCGGCTCGACGAACTTCGACTCGTTCTCCGGCTCGAAGATCGTGATCGCGGGCTGGATGGTCGCGAAGCCCCACTCGAAGTCGGCCTCGAGGGCGCCGTCGGCGGCCGAGCTCAGTCCGGCCGCAATACGCACGCGGTACTGCGTGCTGGGCAGCAGTCCCTCGCTGGGCGTGAAGCGGTAGAGCGAGGTGTTGAGCCACTCACCCTGCCCGGCGATCGGCGGGTCGAACTCCAGCACCTCGGGCGCGGGTCCTTCCTGGAGCACCGTGAGCGCGGCGACCGAGCGGTTGAACTGCACGAGGATCTGCGCCTCGCCCGGTACCTCCCGGTCCCCGTCGCCGGGGATGACGTAGGCCACCTCGAGTTGGCCCTCGACGGTGAACGTGTGCACGTAGTCCGCGGCGAGGCCCGCGGCCGAACCGCTCACGCGCAGTTCGTAGTGCTGACCGCGCTGCCAGCCGGGGTAGGCGGGCTGGAACAGCAGCGTGCGGTCGTCGGCCGAGACGAACGAGCCCTCGGCCGGTGGATCGATCGAGACGAGGGTGGCGCCGTCCGTCGCCCCGGGCGCATCGCGGAAGGCGATCGTCAGCGTGGCGAGGCGCGGCAGCTCGGTGCCGCCGGGGGAGACGGACAGCGGCGGCCGGGCGCCGGTCAGCGGCGCCACGATCCTGAGATCACCGTAGCGGTAGCGGCCGTCCGGGCTGTGACCGTCGTCGAGCACGAGGCGCCCCGCGTCCACCCAGTCGCCGCCCTCGCCGCGGGCGGTGATGGAGATGGAGAGCGGGTCGCTGACGTCCTGCCAGACGCGCAGCTCTACGACGCCGACCGTGAGCGCACCGTAGCGGAGGCTCCCGTCAGCGCTGTGGCCAGCATCGAGCGGAAACGGAATCGTGCCCAGCGTGGCCCAGCTCCCGCCCTCCGGGCGCGCGCTGACCCACAACCACTTCGCGTACTTCACGTCCTGCCAGACGCGCAGTTCTACGACGGCAGTGTCCGCGGCGGTGGTGGCTGCGCTGGCGACCGGCCGGGCGGTGCTGCCCTCGGCGGTGGCGCCCGGACCGGGCGCGAGGACGGGCACGAGGGCAACGGCGGCGGCGAGGAGCAGCAACGCGGCGACGGTCAGCTTCTTCAGCATGGCACTGCGCCTCAGGGCTCGGTCCGATTCCGGGCCTGCACCTGATAGTACGCGGCCTCGCGAGGAATCGTTCCACGAACCCGATCGCGTCGGGGCCGTAGCGGGGACGCGGCCTCGGATGTCCCGGCGGCACGGATCGGTCCGACGCGAAGCCTGGCCATGCGCCGTCCGACCCCGCGGCACGGGTGCCCGGCCGCACTCGGCGCCTCCTCGACAGGCCCGCGCGAGCGGTGACCACTCCCGGAACTGGTGGGCACGCTTACCCACCCGGCCACCGGGGCGGGCGCCCGGTAGCCGCCCCCCTCGCCGGACGCGCCGACCCCGAAGTGCCTCGACGCTAGCTCAAACGCAGCGGACGCTAGCGCGTGAGGGCAGCCAGGGCGGTCCCCTGCGCCCGCAGGATCTCCTCGTCAGTCAGGCACTCCCAGGTCCTGAGGCCATCGTCGGCGATCTCGGCAAGGTCCGCCGGGGCCACCGTCGCCGGATCGTACGCGTGCGCGTTGATCAGCGCCGTGTAGTGCGGGTGCGCCCGGGCGAAGTCGGCGAGGCAGGCCCTGGTCTCATCGGTCAGCTCGCCGGTCGTCGTCACGGTGATGGTGACGAAGGCCTGGACGTAGCCGTCATCGGTCATGCAATCGGCCACCGCGTCCGAGACGTCGAAGGCCTCGTGGACCGTGCCGGCGAGGAGCGTGTTGTACTCGTCGTCGCTGAGGGCGTCACGGATGCAGGCGACGTCGGCCTCGGGGATCGCGCCGATCAGGTCATGCTCGGCGGTCGTCATGCTGTCGACTACCTCCTGGAGCCCCAGGAGGTAGTCCACCTTCTCCTGCACGGTCATGCAGCCGTAGAACTCGAGGAAGGCCGGGTGCGCCGCGGCCGCCGCGCTGGCGTCGTCGCTGGCCTGCATCCCCAGTCCGATCAGGACGGCGTCCGGGTGCTCCAGGCCGGCCTCGATCATGCAGGCGCGGGTTTCCGCCTCCCACCCGCCGGCCTGCGCCGCGATGAAGGAGATGCCGAACGTCACGATGTTCTCGATGGTGAGACAGTTAAACATGGGCGCCGCGGCGGCGGGGTCGGAGCCCGCCGCCAGCAGGATCGGTGTGCCGAGGATCATCTGGTAGATGGCGTCCCCGAAGGCCGCGCGGACGCACGCGGCCTCGGCCTCGGAGACCCTGTCCATGAGGTCCTGGCCCGTCGTGGCCTGCGTCAACTCGAGGCTTGCCAGGCCTTCGGCAGGCTGAGTCGCCGAGGGCGCAGGCGCCTCGGTGGGTGTGGGCGTCGCGGCCGGCGTCGCTGGCGGCGGGGTTGGTGTCGGAGTCGGAGTCGGGGCCGGCGTCGCTGGCGTCGGGGTCGGCGTGGGCGTCGGGGTCGGAGTCGCCGCCGGTGTGGCGGCCGGCGCGGTGGTGGCGGCCGGCGTCGGCTCGGGGTCGTCGTCGCCCCCACAGGCGGCGGCGAGCGCGGTGATGACAACGGTCACGGCGATGGCGGCAACCCAGCCGGACCTGATGAAGCGAATGAACATCTGCCGAGCTCCTCGCTAGGTTATTCGAGGCGTGCAGTATAATGGTGGCGTCGTGGGCCGCGTGCGCAGCACCTGTCGCAAGCGGCGCCGCGTATCGTGCCGAAGTGGCGGAACGGCAGACGCGCTGCGTTCAGGGCGCAGTGGGGTTAAACCCCGTGTGAGTTCAAATCTCACCTTCGGCACCATAACCGGGATATACCGCATACTTGTCCGCACGCGCCCGTAGCTCAGGGGATAGAGCGCAGCCCTGCGGAGGCTGAGGCCGAAGGTTCGAATCCTTCCGGGCGCGCCATCACTCCCAGCCAATCGCCCACCATCGTCTGACCGCGCTCGAAGGCGCCTCGATGGCTGCTCCGCCGCCTCTGAGGCGTCTGTTCGCCGCTGGCGTTACTCTTGCGCCATGACCACCGCCGAGCGATCGCCCGATGCGCGCGCGCCCGCCGAGAGACCCGACGTGACGCCGCAGTCACACGAAAGCATGCGGCTGATGGTCGGGCTGTCCGCGGGCCACGGTGTGAAGCACTTCTACCAGCAGACGCTGCTGCTGCTGCTTCCTCACATCAAGGAAACGCTGCTGCTCAGCGACGTGGCCGCCGGCGGGATCATCGGCGCGCGCGCGGCGGCGATGGGCGCGATGAACATCCCGGCCGGCGTGCTCACGGACATGTTCCGCAGCCGCATCGCGATCATGCTCGCCGGCAGCATGACCTGCCTCGCCATCGGCTACGCGGCGATCGGGCTCGCCTCCAACTACTGGTTGATCCTCATCGCCGTCGCGATCGCCGGGGCCGGCACCTCGATGTGGCACGCGCCCGCCTTCACGGAGCTGGCCGTGCGCTACCCGGAGCGGCGCGCGTTCGCGATTGCCGCGCACCGCTCCGGCGGCTCGGTCGGCGACTCCTCGGCGCCGTTCCTGATCGGCGTGCTGCTCGGCGGGATCAGCTTTGCGGGCCTCGAGTGGGCCGGGCTCGGCTGGCGCACGGTGGCGCTGCTGCACGTGGGGCCGGCCGTCGTCGCCGGGGTCGTGATCCTGCTGCGCTTCAAGTCCGCCGGCGCCGGGGCGCAGGCGCGCGTGCGGCTGCGCGAGTACCTCGGCTCGGCGCGACCGTTGTTCCGCAACCGGACCGTGATCGCGCTCGTCTCCGTCACCGCCCTGCGCGGGATGGCGCACAACGCATTCGCCGTCTTCCTCGTGCTCTACATGGCCGAGGACCTCAGCTACTCCGACGTGGTCGTGGGCGCGCACCTCGGGCTGCTCACGCTGCTCGGGATCCTCGCCGGGCCGCTCATGGGCGCGGTCTCCGATCGCATCGGCCGGCGGCCGGTGATCCTCTTCGGGCTGGTCACGATGTCGGCGCTGACCTTCGCCTTCCTCTGGGCGGACAGCGGGATCGAGCTGACGCTCACCCTCGCGCTGCTCGGCATCGTGCTGTTCTCCGTGAACTCGATCATGATGGCCGCGGCGATGGAGTCGGTCGCCGGCGGCAGCGAGGGCTCGGCGGTCGCGATGCTGTTCACCGGCGGCGCGATCGTGGGCGCGATCTCGCCCGTCGTAGCGGGCGCCATCAACTCGCACTGGGACTTCCACGGCGTGGTCGTCTACGCCGGCTGCATCGCCGCCCTCGCCGCCGTGATCGCGGCACTCGCCCCGCTGCACGAGATACGGCCCGTCTCCGAGGCGTAGACTGGCTCCCCCGAGACTGCGGCGAGATCAGTCCGCCGCGGTCATCCCCGCAAGCTGCTCGCTCAGCCTCCAGGCGCGCTCCTGCGCAGCCCGGTCGCCCGCCTCCCCGGCAGGCTCCTCGATGCGATTCTTGCCCCAGTAGGTCCCGCTGACGCCGGCAACCTCGTCCGAGATCGCGAGGCGCAGCACGTGCGACGCACCCCGCTCGGGCGACATGAGCACCAGGGGGGCGACCAGGTCGAACAGCGCCCCAAGGATGCGGTTCCCGGACTTCCGAATGATGCCGGTGCGCACGACGCCGGGATGGACGCTGTTGGCCGTCACTCCCGAGCCATCGAGGCGCCTCGCCAGCTCGTTCGTGGTCATGATCATCAGTGCCTTGGCCTGGCCGTAGGCGCGCATCATCCGGTATCCGCGCTCGGAGGCGCTGTCGTCCCACTGCACCCCGGAGCGGTGCGCAACCGAGGCCACGTTGACGATGCGCGCGCCGAACTCGCGGTCGGCCTCGGCGGCGGCGCGCAGCAGCGGCAGCAGCTCCGAGGTCAGCACGAACGGCGAGAGATGGTTGAGGGCGAGTGACATCTCCAGCCCCTCGGGACTCTCGCGCCGCCGGCTGAACATGCCACCGGCGTTGTTGACCAACACGTCGATGCGGTCGTGGCGCTCGCGGATCTCCTCGGCGGCGCGCCGCGTCTGCTGCAGGCTCGCGAGGTCGGCGACCACCCAGTCGGTCGCCGTGCCGAGCTCGGACGCCAGCTCGCGCAGCAGCGCCTCGTTGCGGCCGACGAGGGTGAGGCGCGCGCCGGCCGCCGCCAACGCCCGCGCGGCCGCCTTGCCGATCCCGGAGGTGGCGCCGCTCAGCACGACGCTGCGGCCGCTCGCATCGGACATCGCTCGCTCCTCCGCGCCACGCCTCGCCGCCACGATACAAGCGCTCGGGCCACCCGCCCCGCCGGTCCGGGCGAGCGTCCGCTTTGAGGTTCGCGGCGCGATCCGCTAGAACCGCAACACCTGTGTCGCCGGAGGCGCCCGTGTCCGCAGAAGCCAGCGCTGCCTCGCCCGCCGACGCGGGACCCCTCGAGGGCATACGCATCCTCGACCTCAGCCAGGGGATCACCGGGCCCTACTGCACGAAGCTGTTCGCCGACTACGGGGCCGAGGTCACGAAGATCGAGCACCCCGGCCGCGGCGACGTCTCACGCCGCTTCGGCCCCTTCCCCGGCGACGAGCCGCACCGCGAGCGCAGCGGCATGTTCCTGGAACTGAACACCGGCAAGCGCAGCGTCACGCTCAACCTCAAGACACGTAGCGGGCGCGCGATCCTGCTGCGCCTCGCGGAGCAGGCCGATCTCGCCGTCGAGAGCTTCCGCTCGGGCACCCTCGAGCGGCTCGGCGTCGGCGACCCGGCGCTGCGCGAGGCCAACCCGGCGCTCTCGCTGGTGCGTATCTCAAACTTCGGGCAGCACGGCCCCTACCGCGACTTCGCGGCGGACGACATGCTCGCCTACGCGATGGGCGGCGTGCTCTCGGTCACCGCGATGGAGGGACGCGAGCCGGTGAAGCTCGGCGTCTACGCGCCGCTCTTCCTCGCCGGCGGAGTGGTGGCGGCGTTCGCCTTCGGCGCGTTCACGGGTGGACGGCGGACGGGCCACGGCGAGCGCGCCGACATCTCGCTGATGGAGGTGCTGGCGGGCTCGATGGACCGCGGAGGCACGAACCTCGTCTCGACGCAGTACACGGGCGCGCTCGGACACCCGATCGCTTCGACAGGCAGCCAGGCGCTGCCGAGCGGGGTCTACCCGTGCAAGGACGGCTACTTCCATATCAACACCTCGATCCGCTGGTGGGACCGGCTCTGCCGCCTGCTGGGGCGGCCCGACCTGATCGATGATCCCGATTATGTCGAGCGCCTTGACGACCCCGCGATCGGCCCGCAGGTCGACGCGCTCTTCCTCCCCTGGGCGCTCTCGCGCACCAAGCACGAGGCGATGATGGAGGCCCAGGCATACGGCCTGGGCGCGACGGCGATCTACACGATGGAGGACCTGAGTAGCGACCCTCACCTGCGCGAACGCGGCTACTTCCAGACCGTCGAACACCCAGCCGCCGGACGCCTCGAGTACTTCGGCCCCCCGTTCGCGCTGCACGGGACGCCCGTCGCACTGCGTCCCGCGCCGCTGCTCGGCCAACACACCGTCGAGGTGCTGACCGAACGGCTTGGCTACACGCGCGAGCAGGTCGTCCGGCTGCGCCAGCGGAACGTCGTCTGATGGCCGCGCAGGCAGCGGGCCAGCCGTCCACCGGGCTGCCGCTGGAGGGCGTGCGCGTGCTCGCGCAGGCGATCGTCTGGGCCGGGCCGTTCGGCTCGATGATCCTCGCGGACCTCGGCGCGGAGGTGATCGAGATCGAGTCGATCCAGCACCTCAACCCGACGCGAGCCTTCTACCGGCACATCTCGCCGCGGCAGCGCGAGGGCACGACCGGGGCGGGCCTCGTGAACCGCGATACGAGCGAGGGCTTCTGGAACCGCTACAGCTTCTTCAACTACGCGAAGCGCGCCCACAAGAGCATCACGCTCGATCTGCACAGCGAGCGCGGCCACGAGCTGTTCCTGGAACTCGTGCGCCACTCGGACGCCTTCGTCGAGAACAACGCGGAGGCCGTCGCCGGGCATCTCGGCATCGACTGGCCGACGCTGTCCGAGGTCAATCCGCAGCTGATCATGATCCGCTTCCCCGGCTTCGGCCTGAGCGGCCCCTACCGCGATTTCAAGGGCTTCGGAGCGGCGATGGAGGCGCTGGCCGGTCACACCATGGTGCGCGGCTACCGGGACTCGGATCCCTCGCAAACGCCGCCCACCTACCACGCCGACCCGAATGCCGGCGCGCACATGGCGTTCGCGCTGCAGGCCGCGCTCTACCAGCGCGAGCGCAGCGGCGAGGGACGGCTGATCGAGATGGCGCAGTCGGAAGTGGTGATGCACCACGTCGCGCACGCCTGGATGGACCACCAGATGAACGGCCGGCTGCAGCCGCACTGGGGCAACCACCACCCCTCGATGGCCCCGTACGGCGTCTTCCCCGCCGCCGAGGAGCCGGGCGTGGAGCACGACCTGCCGCCCTACGTCGCGCTCGCCGTGCCTGACGACCGCGCCTGGGCGGCGCTCTGCGAGGCGATGGGCGAGCCGGAGCTGGCCTCCGACGAGCGCTACGCCGACGTGGTCGCGCGCTACCGGAACCAGGAAGAGCTGGAGCCGCGCATCGCGGCGTGGACGCGGCAGCGCACGAGCCGCGAGCTGATGCTGCTGCTCCAGGCCGCCGGTGTGCCCGCGACGATGGTGAACCGCCAGACGCTGATGCACGGCGACCCGCACCTGCAGGCGCGCGGCTTCTTCGAGCGCATCGAGCATCCCGAGGCGGGCACGCACCTCTACCCCGGCCCGCTCGCCCGCTTCTCCGAGCAGCCGCTGAGCCCGGTCCGCGGTCCCGCCCCCACCCTCGGCCAGCACAACCACGAGCTGCTTTGCGACCTGATCGGCGTCAGCGAGGCGGAGTACCGCAGTCTCGAGGCGGACGGGATCATCGGCACCGTCTACGCGGAGGACGCGACGTAGCGGGCGGGGCGGTTGGGCCGCAGCGCGGTAAGCACCTCGACCCGAGGGCTCGCGCCACCTCGCAGGCTCCCCGATCGTGCGACATGTACGGGACGCCGGGCGCATCAGGCCCGGTCGAAGGCGCTCGCGTCCACACGAAGGTCTCGCACGATCGCTCGGATCGTCCCGGTACGGAGATCGCTGCCGGCCCAATTCGGGATCGTGGTCCGCGCGCCGTTGGCGGGATTGCGCCAGATCTCGTGAGAGCCCCGTGACTGGCGGTCGAATTCGCAGCCGAGCGCCCTCAACTTGCGAGTGGGCTCGCGGTACCTCACACGGCGACGATGAACTCTCCGGCAGCCGCGATGGCGGCGGGAAGCTCATCGCCGTGGCGCTTGCAGGATGCGATGAAGTCTGCCGCCACACCCTCGAGGTTGAACAGGGCCTCCTCGGCGGTCGCCCCCCACGCCCGGCAGCCCGGGAGCACGGGAACTTCCGCGAGGTACATGTCCTCTGTCTCCTCGGATGGCGCTCTCAGGGTGTACGGCAACCTGTACTGCTTCGGCATCCCCACGCCCCCGGCAATGTCGCGTGACCTCGCTGGAGGATACCACGCAGGGCTCTGCGGCCTCCCCGGCTTCAGCGAGGCGGAGTACGCGCGCCTCAAGGCGGACGGGACGCGGGGCGCGCCTGGCGCCTACTGGATCCTGGATGCCTCAAGCTCGTGCGCGAGTGCTCCGGAGTTCGCTGGCGGCGAGGCTAGCGGCCACTGTCCTTCATGCTCTCGTGCATGTATGCCGACTCCAGATCGTACAGCAGGCAAACGATCTCGCGATCATCGATCTCGTTCCAGGAGTCCCGGGTTGGGTTGAACGTGGCGATGTCCAGAAGGGACTCGGGATAGGGCCGATCCACGTAGTCCTCGAAGAACGCAAAGCAGAGATCCAGGGCCGCTTGCTCGAGACGACCCGTCCCAGGGAAGGGGGCATCGTTCCCGCCCGGGTAGTCAACGAGTGCAAAGACCTCCAGCTCGTGCGGCTCGTCACACGAAACCTTGTCGACATCCGAGAACTCACCGCCCCGCGGCTCGTCGAGGCAGTCTCCAACTTCCAGCGAGAATGCGGAACCCTGCCCACAGCTCACGGCGAGGACGCAGACAAGACCGATCAGCACACCTGCAGCAAACTTCACGGAGGCACCCTTCTCGTTGGCCCCTGAACAACCAATGACGATTGTAGGTACTCCGCACCGGGCAGGCAATGAGAGTCGGGCGCTTGGCGCATCGCTCATCCCGAGGGCGGGCACGCACCTCTACCCCGGCCCGCTCGCTCGCTTCTCCGAGCAGCCGCTGAGCCCGCTGCGCGGCCCCGCCCCGACCCTCGGCCAGCACAACCACGAGCTGTTGTGCGACCTGATCGGCGTCAGCGAGGCGGAGTAAGGACGCCTCGAGGCGGACGGGATCATCGGCGCCGCCTACGCCGAGGACGCGACGTAGCGGGCGTGTGCGCGCGCACAACGCGCCATTGCCAACTCACACCAGCAAGGAGGGTTCATGTCTGCCGACTACGTTCTGCCACCGAGAATAGTAATCGTCATCCAAGACAACACGCTTGCACTATCCGAGCTGGAAGGCTTCACGGCGGAGTACACGACAGCCGGCCTCGCCCCGGTCACCATCGAGAGCCGCTGGGGTGGCCCAGCCGCAGATGGTCTTGGGGTCGAGATCGCAGTCGCCATCATGGCAGGCGAATTACTTCGACAAGTCGGCTCAGATGCGTATGGGCTGGCGAAGCGCCACATTCTCCACCTCTACCACAAGATCCGGCCACACAGTGCCGCCCGCACCTACACCATGGCTGCCTTGGCGCTGGTAGCTGAGTCCGTCGACGACTCCGTGGTCCTGAGCTTCTGCTTCCCTCCCGGGATGACCGACTCCGAGATTGTTGCTAGGTGGCACGACATCGAGCAGAACTGGGCGCTTGATGGACGAGTGGTCAGCCCGAGTCCGCAGGCGGGTTGGCGATGAGGTGAAACGCGTCCGAATCGACCTTTGCCTGAATGCTGAGACTGGCGAGTGGGACGAGTGTTACGCGGACGAGTGGGAAGCGATGGCCGGCTTGACCTGACAATCGCGAAAGAGCTCCAAGAGCTTGGAGCGCTACACTGGAGGCGTGACCGAATCTGCCGTCCTCGAACAGGCGAGGGCGCTGCCGGAGCGTCCCGGCGTCTATCTGATGAAGGACGCCCGCGGGCAGGTGCTCTACATCGGCAAGGCGCGCCGGCTGCGCTCGCGCGTGCGCTCCTACTTCGGATCAGGCCGCAGCATGGAGCGCCGCATCCACGCGCTCGTCGATCAGATCGTCACCCTCGACCACGTCGTGACCGCCTCCGAGGCCGACGCGCTGCTGCTGGAGGCGACGCTCGTCAAGCGCCACCAGCCCACCTACAACGTCCGGCTCAAGGACGACAAGCACTACCCCTACCTCAAGGTCGACGTGCAGCACGAGTGGCCGCGCGTGACCATCACCCGCCGCGTCGAGCAGGACGGCGCGCGCTACTTCGGGCCCTACGCCTCGGCGGGTTCGGTGCGGCGCACGCTCGACGTGGTCAAGAAGCTCTTCCCCTGGCGCTCCTGCACCAAGACGATCACCGGCACCGACCCCCGCCCCTGCCTCGACTACTACATCAAGCGCTGCATCGCCCCCTGCACCGCCTACTGCACCCCCGAGGAATACCGCGCCGTGATCGACCAGACGCTGCTCTTCCTCGAGGGCCGCAGCAACGAAGTGCTGCGACACGTCGAGCGGGAGATGGGCAAGGCCTCCGCGGGGCTGGAGTTCGAGCGCGCCGCACACCTGCGCGACCAGGCCGAGGCGATCCGCCGCGTGACCGAGCGCCAGCGCATGGCGACCACCACCGCCCTCGACGCCGACGTCTTCGCGCTCGCGCGCAGCGACGACGAGGCCTGCGTGCAGGCCTTCTTCGTGCGCGGCACCGTCGTCGCCGACACCGACTCGTTCATGCTGGACGGCGCACGCGAGGCGCCCGACGCCAGCGACGCCGAGGTGCTGGGCGCCTTCCTCGCGCAGTTCTTCGAGTCCGCGACGTACGTGCCGCGCAGCGTGCTGCTCTCGCACGCGCCCGCCGATCGCGAGCAGCTACGCGAGGCGCTGCGCTCGAAGCGCGGCGGCGCCGTGGAGATCGCCGTCCCGGAGCGCGGCGAACTGCGCGCCCTGGTCGCCACCGCCGAGGAGAACGCGCGCGAGGCGCTCGCGATGCACCGCGTGCGCTGGCTCGCCGACCGCGACAAGACGGAGTCGGCGCTCTCCCTGCTGCAAGACGAGCTCGATCTGCCTGAGCGCCCGCGCCGCATCGAGTGCTACGACATCTCGACGATCCAGGGCAGCGACACGGTGGCCTCGATGGTGGTGTTCGAGGACGGCCGCCCGCGCAGCGATCAGTACCGCCGCTTCCGCATCCGCACCGTCGAGGGCCAGGACGACTTCGCCTCGATGCGCGAGGTGCTGACCCGCCGCTTCAAGCGCCTCGCCGAGCATCGCGGCCCGGAGCGCGAGCAGGACGGGGAGCAGGAGCCCGGCGCCTCCGACGAGCCTGACGCGCCCGAGGCGCCGTGGGACACACTGCCCGGCCTGGTGGTCATCGACGGCGGCCGGGGGCAGCTCGGCGCGGCGCTCGACGTACTGCGCGACTTCGGGCTCGGCGACGTGCCGGCCTGCGGGTTGGCGAAGCGCGAGGAGGAGATCTACGTCGCCGACCTCGCCGAGCCGGTGCGGCTGCCGCGCAGCTCGCAGGCGCTCTACCTGCTGCAGCGCGTCCGCGACGAGGCGCACCGCTTCGCCGTCACCTACCACCGCACCGTCCGCGGCAAGCGCGTCCGCCAGTCCGCCCTCGACGCCGTGCCGGGCATCGGCCCGAAGCGCAAGCGCGCGCTGCTGCGCAAGTTCGGCTCGGTGAAGGCGCTGCGCGCCGCCTCGATCGAGGAGATCGCCGCCACCGAGGGCGTAAGCAGCCGTCTGGCCGAGACGGTCAAGCGCTCCCTGTAGCGCGCCGCAGGATCGCCGCTCCATGTTCCGCCGCAGCAAGCGCGACCGCTCCGACCGGCGCAACGGCGCACCTGAGACGACTGCGCCCTTCGCCGAGGCGCGCGAGCGCATGGTCGCGCACGTCGCACGCGAGGTGCGCGACAAGCGCGTGCTGGAGGCGATGCGCGCGGTCCCGCGCCACGAGTTCGTGCCCTCCTCGATGCGCCGCTACGCCTACGAGGACAGCGCGCTCGCGATCGGCCACGGCCAGACCATCTCGCAGCCGTTGATCGTCGGCCTGATGACGGAGGCAGCGGCCCTCGCCGGTCCGGACGGCGGCGAGCGCGTGCTCGAGGTCGGCGCGGGCTCGGGCTACCAGGCGGCCGTGCTCGCGCACCTCGCCGACGAGGTCGTCGCCGTCGAACGCATCGAGGAGCTGCGGCTCGCCGCCGAGCGAAGGCTCGCGCACCTGGGGCTGCGCAACGTGCGCTGCCTCGCCGCCGGCGAGCGGCTGGGCGCACCCGGCGAGGCGCCGTTCGACGCGATCCTCGTCACCGCCGCGGCGCCCTCGGTGCCTCCGGGGCTCGTCGCGCAGCTCGTAGACGGCGGGCGGCTCGTGATCCCGGTCGGGGATCGCGAGGGGCAGGAGCTGCTGATCGTGACGAAGCGCGGCGGACGGGTGCGGCAGCGCTCGCTCGGTGGCTGCCGCTTCGTCCCGCTGATCGGCGACGAGGCCTTCCCGGAGCACGGGTCGGTGTAGGGAAGAGCACGTATCTGCCGCCATGGCGGCGCGCACGCCGATCCCCGGTTCCGTATACTGTCGCCGCCCGACCACCGCCCTGCCGGTTCCGCTGCGGACCCGCAGACGAGGCGAAAGGACGCGTGAACGCAAGTGCACGACCGGGTCCAGTCGTTCCTGCACTACATGTCCGCCGAGCGTGGGGCATCGCGCAACACCATCGACGCCTACCGCAACGACCTCAGCGGCTTCGTCGGCTTCGCGGGCGAGCAGGACGGCAGCAAGGCCGAGCTCACCCCCGGCTGCATCGACCGCGAGCTGGTCACCGGCTACATCGCCTGGCTGGGCGAGCGCTCCTATGCGGCCTCGACCATCGCGCGCAAGGTCGCCGCGCTGAAGTCGTTCTGCGGCTTCCTGCTGGACCACGGCGACCTCGCCGCCAATCCAACCGCGACGATCGACTCCCCGCGCGCACCGAAGCCGGTGCCGAAGCCGATGAGCACCCAGGAGGTCGACTCGCTGCTGCGCCAGCCCTCGCTGGCCGACACGCCCGAGGCGATCCGCGACTCCGCGATGCTGGAGTTGATGTACGCCACCGGCATGCGGGTGACGGAACTGGTCTCCGTCAACGTCGAAAGCATGCATCTGGAGCCGCGCCCCGGCTACGTGCGCTGCATCGGCAAGGGCGAGAAGGAGCGCACGATCCCGGTCTACGAGCGGGCCCTCGAGGCCGTCGAGCGCTACCTCGACGAGGGCCGGCCGCGGCTGCTCAAGAACCGCCCGCAGCTGGCGCTGTTCGTCAACCGCCGCGGCGAGCGGCTGACCCGGCAGGGCTTCTGGCTGATCCTCAAGGGCTACGCGCGCAAGGCCAGTATCGAGACGCACGTCACCCCGCACACGCTGCGCCACTCCTTCGCGACACACATGCTGCGCGGCGGCGCCTCCGTGCGCGACGTGCAGGAACTGCTCGGCCACGCCAACGTCTCGACCACGCAGATCTACACCCAGCTCGCGGACAGCCACCTGCGCGAGGTCTACGAGCAGGTCCACCCCCGCGCCCGCTGACCGCGCCGAAGCGCCTCGCCTTGCCGACCGCCGCCGCACGCTCGATGATCCGCGGGCAGCGATCCGCGAGCGGTCCGCCGTAAGGGCCGGCCTCTAAGGGGAAGTGCGTGAGCGCCAGCGAACAGCACGATCGAGCGGCACGAACCATCGAGCACGTCCTCGCGCGCGAGGTGCTCGACTCGCGCGGCAACCCCACCGTCGAGGCCGACGTCACCCTCGCCGGCGGCGCGTTCGGGCGGGCGATCGTGCCCAGCGGCGCCAGCACCGGCGCGCACGAGGCCGTCGAGCTGCGCGACGGCGATCCCGCGCGCTACCGCGGGCGCGGCGTCCAGCAGGCCGTCGCCAACGTCAACGGTCCGCTCGCCGAGGCGGTGCGCGGCCTCGACGCGGGCGACCAGCGGGCCGTCGACGAGGCACTGATCGCCACCGACGGCAGCGCCAACAAAGGCGCACTCGGCGCGAACGCGATCCTCGGCGTCTCGCTCGCCGCGGCCCACGCCGCCACGACGGCGCGAGGCCTGCCGCTGTTCCGCCACCTCGGCGGCCTCTACGGCGACGCCGAGGCGCCCACGCTGCCCGTGCCGATGGCGAACCTGCTCAACGGCGGCGCGCACGCCGCCGGCTCCACCGACTTCCAGGAGTTCATGGTGGTGCCGCTCGGCGCGGACAGCTTCCGCGAGGGCCTGCGCTGGACCGCCGAGATCTACCACGCCCTGCGCGACCTGCTCGCCGCCCGCGGCTACGGCACCACCGTCGGCGACGAGGGCGGCTTCGCGCCCCGGCTCGGCGCGAACCGCGAGGCGCTCGACCTGCTGATGGACGCCATCGCCGCCGCCGGCCGCGTCCCCGGCGACGAGGTCGCGATCGCCCTCGATCCCGCCGTCACGGAGCTCTACGAGGGCGCAGGCGAGGGCGGCCGCTACGTCCTCGCGCGCGAGGGCCGCACGCTGGACAGCGGCGAGCTCGCCGCGCTCTGGGCGGAGTGGATCCGCGACTACCCGATCGTCTCGATCGAGGACGGCATGGCCGAGGACGACTGGGCGGGCTGGTCCGCGCTGAACGAGCGCACGGGCGAGCGCGTCCAGCTCGTCGGCGACGATCTCTTCGTCACCAACATCGAGCGCCTGCAGCGCGGCATCGACGAGCGCGCGGCGAACGCGATCCTCGTCAAGCTCAACCAGATCGGCACGCTGAGCGAGACGCTCGACGCGATCCGGCTCGCGCACGAGGCCGGCTTCGCCGCCGTGATCTCGCACCGCTCGGGCGAGACCGAGGACACGACGATCGCCCACCTCGCCGTCGCCACGGGCGCGGGCCAGATCAAGACCGGCGCGCCCGCCCGCTCCGACCGCACGGCGAAGTACAACGAGCTGCTGCGTATCGAGGAGATCCTGATCGCACGCGGAGAGGCCCGCTACGCCGGCCGCGACGCCTTCCCGCGCAGCTGACGGCGCCCCGGCATAGCCTCGTTTACACCTCGGCGAGCCGCCGGGCGTCGTCGATGTAGTCGGCGGTTTCGCGGATCAGGCGTTCGATACCCTCGACGGGCTCACACAGGCCGATGTAGAAGCACTCGCCGTGGAGGGCGCCCTGACGCTCGTAGTAGCGCGCGCGCAGGGAACCGGCGTCCGGCTCGACCCGCTCAAGTGCGCGCAGGCCGGCGCCCGTGTCCGTGGAGCGCCGGGGCTCCTCGCCGGTGCGGGCAAGGATCAGCGCGTCGGTGGCGCGTTTGGCGGTGCACCACGCCTTTTCCGCCGCGTCGCGGATGTCACCGGCCGCCATCCGCCGCAGGGCGGACTCGTGCATCTGGCGGGCGTCGGCGAAGACGCGGGTGGCATCGGCCGCTGCGGCCGTCATCGGCAGCTCCGTTCGGCGTGAGAGCGGTCGCGTGGCGGATCGTAGCATCGGCGGCGACCGGGAGGGCGCGAGCCTGCCCCGTTCCTCGCCGATCCGCCACAATGCCCGCATGACCAGCAACGGCGGCCTGCCCGCCCTCGACCCGCCGCAGCGTGTCTCCGGGATGCGCGTGCCCGAGGGCTGGACGCTGTCCGGCAAGCCCGACGGGCTCTCGGCCGCGGCCGCCGACGCCTGGCGGCAGGGCGGCTTCCTGCTCGGCGAGGAGCTGCAGCGCCTCGAGGCCGGGTTTGATGTGCAGGTGCGGATCGCCGCCAGCGGCTACACGCCCTCGGCGCGCACGATGCGGATGGCCGCGCTCGCCAGCCTCTGGAGCCGCGCGCTGCTCAGCGCCTCGGACGCCGTCGCCCTCGTGCGCCGCGGCGCCTACCAGAGCGCCGCCCCGCTGATCCGCCAGTCGATCGAGCACGTCGCCGCCCAGGCGGCGCTGCACGAGGAGCCCGACGCCTTCACGCACTGGGCCGTCGCGGCCTACGAGCGTGACGAGGCATCGCGCGCCGAGCACGTCGGCCTTGGCCACTTCTTCGGCGGCGAGGCGATCGCCCGCGACGACGCGCTGCGCCCGATCTACCGCGCCGCGGGCGACCTCGGACGTCCGAACTTCGGGCCGACGGCGCTGTTCACGGCGGGGGACGCCGGCCAGCGCCGGTATCCGCTGATCTTCGCCGACGAGGCGTTCCACCTCGGCTGGGCGCAGCTGCTGCTCGGCTGGCTGCTGCAGATCGACGCCAGCCAGCTGCACCTCGCGCTGCACGCGCGCGAGCACTTCCCCGCCGCGCAGGAGCTGCGCGACGAGGCCGTCGCGCACGTCCGCGCCAACGAGGCGCTGCTCACCGGCGGCGACCGCTGTCGCCTCGAGGAGCACACGGACGCCGAGGAGCGGCGGCGCCACCTGATCGTCAACTTCCGCCGCCGCCCCGGCGACGCGCCGAAGCGCGTGCTGTTGTAACGGGAGCAGGGGTGGTGGAGGCGGCGGCTACTCGGTGAGCTCGTCCAGCTTCCCGACGAGTTCGACAACGCGGGCGAGATGCGCCTCGACGGTTTCGTGGGTAAGCCAGCCCTCGTAGAAGTTCATGTGCAGGGCGTTCGCCGCGCCGAATGCGCCGCGTAGGTCCTCGTCCCCGGTCTCCTCGACCAAGCGATCAACGGCCCGGAAGAGATCGCGATGGGCGCCGTGGCGCCAGCCGCGGACCTCCGCGGTCGCCTTCACCATCTGTGCGGCCGCGCCCCAGCCCTTCTCCGAGGCCTGCCGCAAGTCGTCCTCGTCGAGGTACGTCCCCGCCCTCGCGAGGAACTCGTGACCGGTGTCGCTGTAGTGCCGCCCGTTGGTGGTCATGCGGGGATTGTACGGCGAAGCGGGCTTTCCCTCACCCGCTCACTCGCGCGCGGGAAAAGAGGGGCGGCGCCAGACGGCCCTCCCCCCTCGCGGACAAAGGGAGAGGCGGTAGAATCGAGGCAGGCCGCCGCTCCCCTCTCCCCGGGCCGCGAGAGGATGACCGCATGACCACCTCGAAGCTCCGTGTCGGCATCAACGGCTTCGGCCGCACCGGACGCCAGTTCCTGCGCGCCTGGTGGGAACGCCATCGCGACAACTTCGATGTCGTCGCCATCAACGGCCGCTCGCCGGTCGAGATGCACACCCACCTGCTGCGCTACGACTCCGACTACGGCCGCTTCCCCGCCGAGGTCACCGACGGCGAGGGCTGCTTCCTCGTCCAGGGCCACGAGGTGCGCGTCTTCGAGGAGGACGACCCGGCGCAGATCGACTGGGGCAGCGCGGGCGCCGACGTCGTCATCGAATCGACCGGCGCGTTCCGCGACCGCGAGACGGCGGGCCAGCACCTGCGCGACTCGGTGCGCAAGGTGATCATCTCGGCGCCGGGCAAGAACGAGGACTGGATGGTCATCCTCGGCGTCAACCAGGACGAGTACGACCCGGCGCGCCACCACGTGATCAGCGCCGGCTCCTGCACGACCAACTGCGTCGTGCCCGTGGTCAAGGTGCTGCACGACGCGTTCGGCATCGAGCGCGGGATGATGACCACGATCCACGCCTACACGCGCGACCAGAACCTCGTCGACTCGAAGCACAGCGACCTGCGGCGCGCGCGGGCGGCCGGCCTCAACATCGTGCCGACCTCGACGGGCGCGGCGGGCGCGGTGGCGCAGCTCGTGCCCGAGCTGAAGGGCAAGCTGACCGGCATCGCCTACCGCGTGCCGACGCCGACCGTCTCGGTGGTGGACCTGGCAACGGACCTCACGCGAGCGGCCTCGGCGGCGGAGATCAACGAGGCCTTCCAGGCGGCGGCGGACGGTCCGATGAAGGGCATCCTCTACACGGAGCGTCAGGAGCTGGTCTCGAGCGACTTCAAGAGCCACCCCGGATCCTCGATCTTCGACCTGCCGTCGACGATGGTGGTCGACGGTGGCCGGATGGCGAAGACGATGGCCTGGTACGACAACGAGTACGGCTACTCGTGCCGCCTCGCGGACCTCTGCGCGCTAATCGCGGAGCGCGGGCTGGAGTAGCGACGCACGTTGCTCTATCCGGAGACTTCGAGTACCTTTGTCGCTGCCGGGGTGATATTATTAGTCCGGTAGCGACACAACGGTATCTCCCCACCGGGTGAGGACTAGAAGTTCATGGGCGCAATCAGGAGCACGACGTTCGAAGCTGAACTCAAGCGTCTCGGCCCGATCTTGCCGCTCATCGCCGATGCGCTCAGTTATGGGATATCCCAAATGCGACAACATTTTGACCGCATCGACTCAGCCGTCGATCGTGATTTGGCGCCACACCTCGTGCGCTACCACACGAAGAAGTTTCTGATCGAGAACGATTACGATATCGAGGGCTTGCAGGTCCTGGATATCCGGAACAACGGTCTCAGTATCCGGTACCACGGAGGGGCGCTGCGGATCTGGAAGGGTGACGACTACAGCCTGCCACTGCCAGGACCCTCGCGGCCCAAGCTGGCCTTCCTTAGCCAGCAACTGGGTTTCAGTTTCGCGGAACCAGACGCGCTGCCACCAACTCTGAACGTCATGCTGCTCTGGTCGGTCGATTCCGAGTACGAAATGGATACGCTGTATCTGTCGCTGCCTGCCGAAGCCAGCCGCAGCCCGCAATATACCCACGCGTACTGGACAGAACCCATTCCGCCGACCGCCTTGATCGCACCAGGAGGGAATCAGGAGACCGAGGCACCTCGGCAAGACGACCGCCTCGATCTCGAACCGCTGGACAAGGAGAGCACCCAAGCGGAGGCGAGATGAGCGCCGGGGAGCGCCTGAAGCTGGCCCGCGAACTGCGTGGGCTCACACAGACATCGCTGGCAGATTCATTGAGCGTTACCCAGCCCGCCATCTCTGCGATCGAGAGCGGTCGGTTGGCGGCCTCCGACGACGTCGTCGCCACGGCCTCCTTGGTGCTTGGTTTCCCCGTGTCGTTCTTTAGGCAGCATGCGCCGACAACGTTCCCCTCGGGCTCTCTGGTGCTCTACCGAGCTAGGAACTCCGTGGGAGTCCGCGAGGAGAGGCGGGCCCGGCGTCTGGCGCAGGTGATGTTCGAGTGCACTACAAGCGTCGCCAAGAACTTCCGCGCCATCAGCCCGAGGATTCCTCAGTTGTCTGACCCACCCGAAACCGCGGCGGCAGTCGCGAGAGATGCGCTCGGACTGTCTCCAGACGAGCCAATCCCGCACCTAGTCCGCGCGCTTGAACGCGCGGGAGCGGCTGTCCTTGCGCTCCCGCTGAGCCCCAAGAAAATCGATGCGTTTTCGGTTTGGTCTGTTGAGGGATCCCCAACCCCCATTATCGCAACAATGAGTGGGAAGCCGGGCGACCGACTCCGATGGAGCATAGCGCACGAGCTCGGACACTTGGTGCTGCACCGGTCTATCCGTGGGAGCGTTAAGGACGCCGAACGTGAGGCTAACGCGTTTGCGTCGGAATTCCTGACACCCGAAATCGCCATCGAGGACGAACTGGCCCCGGTTGTGACACTCAACTCACTGGCGCGTCTCAAAGCACGCTGGGGTGTCTCCATGCAGGCGCTAGTCATGCGTGCAGCTGGACTGGAGATCATCACGGAGCGGCAGAAGAGCTACCTCTTTATGAAGATCTCCAAAGCGGGCTGGAGAACACGTGAACCGATCGACATTCCAGTAGAACGACCTGTCGCGTTCCTTCAGATGGCGGAACTGGCGTTCGGAACTCCCATCGATACACGCCGCGTCGCGCGCGAACTGAACATATCTGAAACGCTCCTGATGGACTTCCTTGCGCTACAGGACGGCTATCTGTCGACCGAGGTCAGGCGGGACAGGGGCGCGGATATTGTTCCTTTCCGCCGAGCCCCACCGATCTAGCCACTGCTAAACTCCCCCCATGCTGGAAACCCTCTCCTCCCGCCTCCAGGCCACCTTCGGCCGCCTCGGCAGCCGCGGGCGGATTACCGAGGACGACCTCGATACGGCGCTGCGCGAGGTGCGCATCGCGCTGCTCGAGGCGGACGTCAACTTTCAGGTCGTGCGCGAGTTCGTCGCGCGGGTGCGGGAGCGCACCTCCGGCAGCGCGCTGCTGCAGTCGATCACGCCCGGCCAGCAGGTGATCGGCGCCGTCAACGACGAGCTGGTCGAGATCCTCGGCGGCAACAACGAGCCGCTGCTGCGCGCGCAGCGAGGCCCGACGAAGATCCTCGTCTGCGGCGTGCAGGGCTCGGGCAAGACCACGCTCGCGGCGCGGCTCGCGCTGCACCTGCAGAAGGACGGCCTGCGCCCCCTGCTCGTCGCCACCGACTTCCAGCGCGCCGCCGCCTCCGAGCAGCTGCGCGTCCTCGGCGATCAGATCGGCGTGCCCGTCTACGTCGAGGAGACCGCGGCGCCCGCCCCGCAGGTCGGCAAGCGCGCGCTCGCCGAGGCGCAGCGCACCGGCGCGACCGCCGTCATCGTCGACACGCGCGGCGCGGTCGCCCTCGACGACGAGTTCGCCGACGAGCTGGCGGACCTCGCCGACGAGATCGACCCGACCGAGGTGCTGATCGTCGTCGATGCGATGACGGGGCAGGAGGCGGTCACGCTCGCCCGCGACTTCGACGACGCCGTCGAGGGCACGGGCATCGTCGTCACCAAGGTCGACTCGGACACGCGCGGCGGGGCCGTGCTCTCCGTGCGCCAGGTGACCGGGCTGCCGATCAAGTTCATCACCACCGGCGAACGCCTCGAGGCGTTGGAAGCCTTCCACCCGGACCGCTTCGCCTCGCGCATCCTCGGCATGGGCGACGTGGTGTCGCTGGTCGAGAAGGCGAAGGAGACGATCGGCGAGCGCGACATGAAGGATGTCGCGCGGCGCATGCAGCGCGGCCAGTTCGACCTCGAGGACTTCCTGACGCAGATGCAGCAGATGCAGCAGATGGGCCCGATCTCGGGCCTGCTCGACATGCTGCCCGGCGCGGGCCGGATGAAGGATCAGCTCGCCATCCCGGAAGTCGGCGAGGACTTCTGGAAGCACAACGAGGCGATCATCCTCTCGATGACCCCGGGCGAGCGCCGCCGCCCCGAGATCATCGACGGCTCGCGCCGCCGCCGCATCGCCGCCGGGTCCGGCAAGCAGCCGGCGGACGTGAACCGTCTGCTCAACCAGTACCGCGAGGCGAAGAAGCTGATGGTGGCGATGACCTCGGGCAAGGGTGCGGGCGGCCTCGGGCGGCTGCTCGGGTTGTAGGGCGCGGGGCTCAGTCGGCGAATGCGTCGGAGATCGAGTCGACGAACGCCTGGTCGTCCTCGGCGTGCGGGCTGCGTGCCGCCAGCAGCGACTGGCGATGCGCCTCGGCGGCGAAGTCCGGGGACTGCGTGTCGGGCAGCCAGATCTGGAGGCGGTCGCAGTAGACGTCGCCGGGGTCGCCCGGGGGTCGCTCTCGGGGCGGGGTTGGCACAGGCCGGACTCCACTCGTCGCTCGGCAGCGAGACCCAGCGTGGCATCGCGTCCTCCGGGTGTCGACCCCCGCCCTCTATCTCGGGAGACCTCTGCAAAACTCCCGTTTCGAGGGCGGTCCGGCGCCCTCTCCCCTTGCGGGAGAGGGTGGGGGTGAGGGGTGCGTCGCGCGCCAGCGCGGCGAGATGGAGCCGCCCGCTCCGATCGGATCGGCGGCGCCACAACGCGCCACGACAGCCAGAGCGTCTGCCGCGGGGAACTGCTTCGATCGGGACGCGAGGATACCTCGCAGGACCCCCGCACTCCCATCCCGGACGAGCGCGCTGCGCGCGGCTCGGCCCACCCACCCGCCCTTCATTTTTCTTTCTGTGGGGGCCAAGCCCCCACACCCCGACCGGATCGGCAGCCGGAACACAGCCCCGAGGGCGGTCCGGCTCCTCCTCGCGTCGAGAGGGGAGGGAGCCGGAGCCCGCGCGCCTTGTACCCGAAGCCTGCTGCGCCCCGTTCCGCAGGCATCTCGCAATGGTCTCCAGGGGAGAGAGCAATCCGGCAGGCTGACGTAAGCGCGCCCGCGCGGTAGGCTGCTTGCAGCGCCTGCGATGGCGGGCGAGAGCGAGAGGCAAACGCGTGCTCCGTATCCGGCTCCGCCGCACCGGCCGCTCCAAGGCCCCGCACTACCGCGTGGTCGTCGCCGACCAGCGCGCGCCGCGCGATGGCGACTTCGTCGAGATCATCGGGCACTACAACCCGCGCTCGGAGCCGAAGGAGCTGGTCTTCAAGGAAGATCGCGTCCGCCACTGGCTCTCCGTGGGCGCCCGCCCCAGCGACACCGTGCACCGCCTGCTCCACCGCGAGGGCCTGATCGACGAGGCCCCGCCGCAGCGCCTGACCAAGCCCAGCCGCGCCGAGCGCGAGGCTGCCGCCGCAGCCGCCGCCGAAGACGCATAGCGAAACGGCACCAATGAAAGAACTGATCGAGTACCTCGCGCGCGCACTCGCCTCCCGGCCCGACGAGATCGTCGTTGAGCAGGAGCAGCGCGGCGACCAGATTGTCTTCCACCTCGAATGCGCCGAGGAGGACAAGGGCCGCATCATCGGCCGCGAGGGCCGCGTGGTGAACGCGATGCGCTCGCTGCTGCACGTCGCCAGCATCCGCGCCGGCGTGCGCGCCTCGCTCAACATCGAGTAGCCCGACCGTGCCTTCGCCGTCCCGGCCGTCCCGGACTCCCCGGCGGCGCGGCCCCGCCGGCTCCCGTCCCACCGCCCGCACTGCCCAGCCCGCCCACCGCCGCGATCGCTCGCCCGACACCGAGGCCGACGCCGCGAGCGCCGAGGGCCGCATCGCCGTCGGGCGCATCAACAGCACCTGGGGGCTGCGCGGGCACGTCAAGGTCACGGCGCTGAGCTCGAACCCGCAGCGCTTCGAGCCGGGCGCCGTGCTGTTCGTGCGCGGCGAGCCGCGGCGCATCCTTGAGGTCGTCTACCCGCGCGGCTATCCCTGCATCGTCTTCGAGGGGTACGAGGACAGGACCGCGGCCGACGCGCTGCGCGGCGCGCTGATCGAGATCGCCGAGGAGGAGCTGCCCGCGCTGCCGGAGGGCGAGTTCTACGTCCACGACCTCGTCGGCCTCACTGTCATCGACCCGGACGGGGACGCCCTCGGCGAGCTCGTCGAGGTGCTGCGCACCGGCGCGAACGACGTCTACCTGGTGCGCCGCGAGGGCGCGCGCGACCTGCTGATTCCCGCCATCCCCGAGGTGATCCTCGAGATCGACCCGGCCGCGGGGCGGATGCGGATCGAGCTGTTGCCGGGGCTGCTCGAGGGCTGAGCGGCGGCGTTCGCCTCCGCTCGCGGCGCGACGCGCGTCGTTTGCCGCTCGCGGGTGGGCGTCTCATACTCGGATTTCGTGGGGGCGTAGCTCAGTTGGGAGAGCGCGGCGTTCGCAATGCCGAGGTCAGGGGTTCGAGTCCCCTCGCCTCCACCACCCAACCCGACCGCTCGCGAACGTCCGGACAGCTCATGGACGGCGTCCTCGCAACGACCGCACACGAACTCGACGAGATCGTCGATCGCATTCGCGACGCCGGCAGCTTCGCCTTCGACCTCGAGTTCGTGCCCGAGGGCCGCTACATCCCCGAACTGGCGCTCGTGCAGGTCGCCTGGGGCGACCCCGACGATCCCGACGTCGCCGCCATCGACCCGCTCGAGGTCGACGTGACGCCCTTCGCGCAGCTCGTCGCCGACGAGGACCTCGAGACGATCGTGCACGCCGCGCAGGCGGACCTCGCGATCCTCGCCGGCAGCTACGAGACGGCGGGCCGCGCCGTGCGCGATACGCAGATCACCGCCGCGTTCGCCGGGTATGGCGACCAGATCGGCTACGCCGCGCTCGTCCAGAGCGTGCTCGGCGTGCGGCTGCACAAGGGCTCGCAGTACACGGAGTGGCTGCGCAGGCCGCTTTCGCAGCAGCAACTCGCCTACGCCCTCGACGACGTGCGCTACCTCGCGCGCGTCTGGGGCGAGCTGCACGCCCGCCTGGCCGGTAGCGAGCGACTCGCGTGGGCACTCGAGGAGTGCGAGCAGCTCGCCGCCACGGCCTGGCGGCGGCCCGCGCCCGACGAGAGCTACCGCCGCGTGAAGGGCTGGGCGCGCCTCGACGGCGCGGAGCTCGGCGCGCTGCGCGAACTCGCCGCCTGGCGCGAGCGCGAGGCCGCCCGAGGCAACCGCCCGCCCTCGCGCGTGCTCAACGACCGCTCGATGCTCGAACTGGCCCGCACCGGGCCGTCGAGCGAGGACGGCCTGCGCGCCGTCCGCGGCGTCGACGAGGGCATGGTGCGACGCCACGGCAGGCGCTTGATAGAAGCGATCGAGCACGGCGCGGCGCGTCCGATCGAACGCGAGCCTTCGCGCGCGCCGCTGCCGCCCGCGGGCGAGGTCTGGGCCGCCGCGCTGCACGGGCTCGTGCGCGCGCTCGCGCTGGAGGCCGGGATCGCCCCGCGCTTCCTCGGACCGCGCAGCGAGATCGAGGCGGTCGTGCGCTGGTGGATCGAGGGCGACCGCGAGACGCCTCCGCCGCTGCCGCTGCTCGAGGGCTGGCGCGGCGCGCTGGCCGGCGACGCGATCCTCGCCTGGCTCGGCGGCAAGGCGGCGCTGGTCGCCGACCCCGACTCCGAGGCGGGCGTGCGGCTGGAGCCGCGCGCGCCGCGGTAGCGCGCGGCTGCCGCGCTACACTCTGCCCATGCACACGCAGATCAAGAAGATCGTGATCGTCGGCGGCGGGACCGCCGGCTGGCTCTCCGCCATCCACCTCTCGCGCTTCTGGAAGCGCGGCCGGGGGGCGGGCGACCTCGAGATCACCGTCGTCGAGGCGCCCGACATCCCGATCGTCGGCGTCGGCGAGGCGACCACCGGGCTGTTCACGACCTTCATCCGCAATCTCTCGAACGAGCGCGAGTTCCTGCGCGAGACGAAGGCCTCATTCAAGCTCGGCATCCTGCATCGCAACTGGACCGGCGACGGCTCGTACTACCTCGGTCCACTCAACGACGACCGCCAGCTCGGCATCCCCATGGCGCCCCCGGAGTCGTACCCCTACTTCTTCGCCGCCTCGGTCGCCGAGGGCGAACCGGCCTGGACGAACGTGCTCAACTCGCGGCTGATGCTCGACCAGCTCGCGCCCTACAGCCGCCCGCCGGGACAGCCGGAAGAGAGCGCCTGGGACTACGCCTACCACTTCGACACGCACATCGTCGGCGCCTACCTGCGCTCGAAGTGCGAGGGCATCACCCACATCGAGGGCACGGTCGAGGCCGTCAACCTCGAGGCCGGCAGCGGCCACGTGCGCAGCGTGACGCTGGCCGACGGCCGCGAGATCGAGGGCGACTTCTTCGTCGACTGCTCGGGCTTCCGCAAGCTGATCATCGGAGGCGCCTACGAGGAGGAGTGGATCTCCTACGCCGAGCACCTCCCGGTAAACCGCGCTCTCCCGTTCTCAGTCGCCCACGAGGAGGGCGCCTCGATCCCCTCGTACACGCACGCCTCGGCGCTCTCCGCCGGCTGGCTCTGGCAGATCCCGACGCAGGAGCGGCTCGGCTGCGGCTACGCCTACTGCGATGACTTCATCGGCCCCGACGAGGCGCAGGCCGAGGTCGAGGCCGCCCTCGGCCACCCGATCGAGCCCTGGGGTGACATCCGTATCGCGAGCGGCCGCTTCCGCCGGCTCTGGGTCAAGAACTGCGTCGCGATCGGCCTCTCCGGCGCGTTCAGCGAGCCACTCGAGTCCACCTCGATCCACGGCCAGCTCGTGCAGTTGCTGGTGCTGGTGCAGGAGTACCTGACGGAGCACTTCGACTTCGACGCCCAGCCGATCCTCGATCGCTACAACCGGCGCATGGGGCGCATGTACGACGACTTCCGCGACTTCCTGGTGATGCACTACCAGGGCGGCCGCGACGACACCGAGTTCTGGCGATCGGTCTCGATGAACGACTCAGCCCGCGAACGCCTCGACCTGTGGCGGGTGAAGACGCCGATCACCACCGACCTCGACCCGTACTTTGGCGCGATCGATATGAAGCTGTGGTTCTTCACGCTGGACGGCCTCGGCCTGCTGGACTCCGAGGTCGCAAGGCGCGAGATGGACTACTACGGGCTCTGGGACGAGGCGAACCGCGCCCGCCGCGAACAGCGCGCGAAGTGCGACCGCTTCGTGCGCCACGCGATCCCGCACGCCCGCTACCTGGAGCAGGCCTCGGCAGCCCCCGAGGTCGCCTCGCGACCCCCGTCGCCGCCGCCCCAGCGCGGCCAGAACCTCAGCCGCGCCGAACGCCGCCGCCGCTCACGCGGCCGCTAGGCTCGCGGTGCCGGCCATGTGATTGAATCCGGGCGTCGTCCAACGGATACTTGGGGCAATTCTCCCCGCCGCCCCTCGGGGGCTGGCGGGGTTTTGTTTGTCCGTGAGGTTGATGGCTTCGACCCTGGCGTCTCTGTCGTAGTTCCGCACGGTGCGTCCGAGGCCGACGCGGCATAGATTGGAAGGAGCGCCCTCGTAGCTCAGGGGACAGAGCATGGGATTCCTAATCCCTGTGCGGAGGTTCGAGTCCTCCCGAGGGCGCCAACCGCTGGCCCGAGGGCGCACCCGCCCCGCGCCGCTGGACCGAGCGCCGCGCGCTCGGCAGACTGTGCGCAGACGCCGAGACAAGTCCGGGAGCACGGCATGGCGACCATCGCCCAGGAACTGGAACAGCAGATCCTCGACGCCCTCGCAGAGGGCGAGGACCAGAGCAAGGCCGACCTCGCGAAGCGCATCCCCGACATCGAGGCCGCACACCTCGCCACGGCGCTGCGCACGCTCAAGCGCGGGCGCAGCATCGTCGTGAGCAGCGACGGCAGCAAGCGCGTCTACCGCCTCGCCGGCTAGCGCAGAAGCGATGCCGATCCCATGAGCCAACCGGTCGACGACGTGGCGCTGAACCATGCGCGGGCCGAGCGGCGCGCGCGCATCATCCGCCTCGTCCGCCCCTTCCAGGAGTTCGGCCGTACCGAGGCCTCCAGTGGCATCGTGATCATCAGCGCGGTGCTGCTCGCGCTGATCGCCGCCAACACGCCGCTCTCCGGCCTCTACGAAGACTTCATCCATCACCACATCGCCATCGACGTCGGGCTCTTCCACCTTGAAAGCGGGCTGAAGGAGTGGGTCAACGACGGCCTGATGGTGATCTTCTTCTTCGTCGTCGGGATGGAGATCAAGCGCGAGGTCGTCGTGGGCGAGCTGTCCGGAGGGCGCAAGGTCTGGGCGCCGATCGCCGCTGCGGCGGGCGGGATGATCGTCCCCGTCATCATCTTCCTCGCGCTCGTCGACGGCGAGACCGCCCGCGAGGGCTGGGCGATCCCGATGGCGACCGACATCGCCATCGCCGTCGGCGTCGTCACGCTCGTCGGGTCACGGGTTCCCGCCGGGCTGAAGGTGCTGCTGCTCGCCCTCGCAATCGTCGACGACATCGGGGCAATCGCCGTCATCGCCGTCTTCTACACGGACAACATCGACCTCGCGGCGCTGGCGCTGGCGGCTGGGCTGCTCGGCCTCGTGCTGCTGATGAACTTCAACGGCATCAAGCTGGTGCCGCTCTACATCGTGGTCGGTCTCGCCGGCTGGATGGCGGCGCACGAATCCGGCGTCCACCCGACCATCCTCGGCGTCGCGCTGGGCATAATGACGCCGTTGCAGCCGTGGTACCGCAGGGGCGCGCTTCCGGATCTTGCCGAGGCCCTGCTCAGCCGCATCCGCGCCAGCGAGTCCGCGCCCAGCGAGGAGCCCGCGCACCACGACCGGGTCGGCGCCCTGCTCACGCTGAGCGACCTCAGCGAGCAGGCGATCTCGCCGCTCGACCGCATCGAGCACCGCCTGCTGCCGTGGTCGGCGTTCGTCATCGTCCCGCTCTTCGCCTTCGTGAACGCGGGCGTCGATCTGCGCGGCGGAGCGTTCGGCGACGCCGCCTCCTCGTCTCTCGCCCTCGGCGTCGGGCTCGGGCTGCTCATCGGAAAGCCCCTCGGCGTGGCGCTCGCCATCTGGATCGCCGTGCGCTTCGGGGCCGAGCTGCCGTCCGGCGTCACCTGGCCCGGCGTCGTCGCCGTCGGCCTTATCGCCGGCATCGGCTTCACGGTGGCGCTGTTCGTGACCGAGCTGTCATTCGATGAGGGAGCGTTGCTGACGCAGGCCAAGGTCGGCATCTTCCTCGCCTCGGTCGTGGCGGGGCTGGTCGGCCTGGTCATGCTGCGGCTCGTCACGCCGGCGCCCGAAGCGCGATGACCGCGGCCGCCTTCCCGGCGGCTGTGTTCGCGAGGCGCCGCGCGCGCCTCATGCGCCGCCTGCCGCGCGACAGCGCAGCGATCTTCGGCGCCGGCCACGAGGCGCGACGCAACGGCGACGTCGACTACCCCTTCCGCCAGCGCTCCAGCTTCTACTACCTCACCGGCTTCGAGGAGCCCGACGCCGTCGCCGTGCTGCGGCCCGGCCACGAGCAGCCGTTCGTCCTCTTCGTGCGCCCCTACGACCCGCAGACCGCGATCTGGGACGGCCCCCGCCTCGGCGTCGAGGGCGCGACCGGCGAGCTCGGCGCGGACGCCGCCTACCCGATCGGCGAGCTGGAAGAGCAGCTGCCGAAGCTGCTCGGCGAGGCGCGGACCGTCGCCTTCTCGCTCGGCAGCGACGAGCGGCTGGAGCGGCTGATCTCGCGCATCGTCGCCGAGCGACGCGCCGGAGCGCAGCGCGGCGCGACCGCGATCGAGCAGCTGATCGACCCCGCCCCGCTCGTCGACGCCCTGCGCCTGATCAAGACGCGTGAGGAGATCGCCGCGCTCCAGCAGGCGATCGACGTGACCGGCGCGGGCATTGAGGCGGCGATGCGCGCGACGCGCCCGGGGCTGCACGAGTACGAGGTGCAGGCCGTCCTCGAGGCCGAGTTCCGCCGCCTCGGATCGCCGCGCGACGGCTTCCCCTCGATCGTCGCGGCCGGGGTCAACGCCTGCACGCTGCACTACACCGACAACCGCGCCCGGATCGAGAACGGCGACCTGCTGCTGCTCGATGTGGGCGCGGAGATCAACTACTACGGCGCGGACGTGAGCCGCACCTTCCCCGCGAACGGGCGCTTCCGCGCCGCCCAGCGCGACGTCTACGAGGTCGTGCTCGCCGCCCAGCGCGAGGCAATCGAGCTGGTCGCGCCGGGGGTGCGCTTCCACGACGTTCACGAGCGCGCGCAGCGCGTGATCACCGAGGGGTTGCGCGACCTCGGCGTCATCGAGGGCCGCGTGCCGACGCTGCTCAAGCAGGAGGCGAGCCGGCCCTACTTCATGCACGGCACTTCGCACTGGCTGGGGATGGACGTGCACGACGCCGGGCCCTACCGCAAGGACGGCGAGTCGCTGGAGTTGCGGCCGGGCATGGTGCTGACCGTGGAGCCGGGTCTCTACTTCGCGCCCGGCCTGCGCGGCGTCCCGCGCCGCCTGCGCGGCATCGGCGTGCGCATCGAGGACGACGTGCTCGTCACGCGCGGCGGCCACCGCGTGCTCTCCGAGGCGATCCCGAAGGATCCCGACAGCCTCGAGGCGATCGTCGGCAGCGGCTGATCGCGCGTTCGGGACCGGCTCCGCAGAGCAATTGCTCAGGCGTGTTCGCGCATTGACACGACACCCCGAAAAAGGCTAATCTGCCGTCCCTTGACGCTCACCCGCTCATGCAGGTGCTCAGTGCCGACTCGCACCTGCCCGCGGTGATTTTTCGGGCCCAAGGGGCATGGGGGCGCGGGAGGCGCACTGCCGCCGACCGCGATTACTGTCGAGTCGCGGGAGCAGGCTATGCGCATCGAACGACACTTCACCACCTCGGGTCAGGATCCGCTCGAAGGAGTCGCCTTCGCGCCCAGGGACTCGCGCATCGTCAACCCCGACGGGTCGGCCGTCTTCGAGGCGGCAGGCATCCGCATGCCCGCGGACTGGTCGCAGGTCGCCGTCGACATCATGGCGCAGAAGTACTTCCGCAAGACCGGCATCGCCGACCAGCTCGTCGCCGTCGAGGAGGACGCCGTACCGGCCTGGCTCTGGCGCTCCGAGCCCGCCGAGGGCTCCGACGACTCCGGCGGTGAGAGCGACGCGGGCCAGGTCTTCCACCGCCTCGCCGGCACCTGGACCTACTGGGGCTGGAAGCACGGCTACTTCGACAGCGAAGAAGACGCCCGCGCCTTCCATGACGAGCTGATCCTGATGATGGCGACGCAGCGCGCCGCGCCCAACTCGCCGCAGTGGTTCAACACCGGCCTGCACTGGGCCTACGGCATCGCCGGCCCCTCGCAGGGCCACTCCTACTTCGACCCGGAGCGCGGCGAGGTGCGCCAGTCGACGAGCGCCTACGAGCGCCCGCAGCCGCACGCCTGCTTCATCCAGTCCGTCGCCGACGACCTCGTCAACGAGGGCGGCATCATGGACCTCTGGACCCGCGAGGCGCGGATCTTCAAGTACGGCTCCGGCACCGGCTCCAACTTCTCCCGGATCCGCGGCGAGAACGAGTTCCTCTCAGGCGGCGGCAAGTCCTCCGGCCTGATGTCCTTCCTCAAGATCGGCGACCGCGCCGCCGGCGCGATCAAGTCCGGCGGCACCACCCGCCGCGCTGCCAAGATGGTGATCGTCGATGTCGACCACCCCGACATCGAGGAGTTCATCGACTGGAAGGTGGCCGAGGAGCAGAAGGTCGCCGCCCTCGTCGTCGGCTCGCGCACGATCCGCCGCCGCCTGGCCGCGGTCCTCGATGCGACCGCCGAGGGTTTCGACTCCACGCAGAACCGCGCGCTGCGCCGCGCCATCGCTCGCGCGCGCCGCGACGGCGTGCCGGACGGCTGCGTCCAGCGCGTCCTCCAGCTCGCCGAGGCGGGCGAGGCGCCGATCGACTTCAGCGAGTTCGACACGGACTGGCAGGGCGAGGCCTACCAGACCGTCTCAGGACAGAACGCCAACAACTCCGTGCGCGTCAGCGCGGACTTCCTCGAGGCCGTCGAGCAGGACCGCGAGTGGACGCTCTACCGCCGCGTCGACGGCAAGCCCTCGAAGACGGTGCGCGCCCGCGATCTGTGGGAGCGCATCGCGCGCGCCGCCTGGCAGTCCGCGGACCCGGGCGTGCAGTACGACACGACGATCAACGAGTGGCACACCTCGCCGGCGGGCGGCCCGATCCGCGGCTCCAACCCCTGCTCCGAGTACATGTTCCTCGACGACACGGCCTGCAACCTCGCCTCGCTCAACCTGATGCGCTTCCACAACGAGGAGCGCAACGAGTTCGACGTGGCCGCGTACCAGCACGCCGCCCGGCTGTGGACGATCGTGCTCGAGATCTCGGTGCTGATGGCGCAGTACCCGAGCCCCGTGATCGCGCGGCTCTCCCACGAGTACCGCACGCTCGGCCTGGGCTACGCCAACCTCGGCGCGCTGCTGATGCACCAGGGCGTGCCTTACGACTCGCCCGAGGCGCTCGCGCAGACCGCCGGCTACAGCGCGCTGCTGACCGGCGTCTCCTACGCGACCTCCGCCGAGATCGCCGCCGAGCTCGGCCCGTTCCCCGCCTGGGAGCCGAACCGCGAGGCGATGCTGCGCGTGATCCGCAACCACCGCCGCGCCGCCTACGACGCACCCGCCGAGGACTACGAGGAGCTGACGACGCTCCCGACGGGCCTCGACGCCGAACACTGCCCCAGGGCGCTGCTGGAGGCCGCGCAGGCCTCCTGGGACCGCGCGCTCGCCCTCGGCGAGGAGCACGGCTTCCGCAACGCGCAGACGACGCTGATCGCGCCCACGGGCACGATCGGTCTGCTGATGGACTGCGACACGACCGGCGTCGAGCCGGACTTCGCGCTCGTGAAGTTCAAGAAGCTGGCCGGCGGCGGCTACTTCCGCATCATCAACCAGTCCGTCCCCGGCGCGCTCGGGACGCTCGGCTACACGCCTGCGCAGGTCGAGGAGATCGTCACCTACTGCGTCGGCAGTGGCCGCCTCGAGGGCGCCCCGCACATCAACCGCCACACGCTCGCGCAGCACGGCTTCAACCGCCGCGCCCTCGACGCGGTCGACGAGGCGCTCGGCTCGGCGTTCGACATCACCTTTGCCTTCAACCGCTTCGTGCTCGGCGACGAGTTCTGCCGCGACGTGCTCGGCCTGAGCGACGAGCAGCTCGCCGGCGTCAACCTGCTGGAGGCGATCGGCTTCACGCGCGAGCAGATCGAGGAGGCCAACGACTACATCGTCGGCCGCATGACGATCGAGGGCGCGCCACACCTGCGCGAGGAGCACTACGCGGTCTTCGACTGCGCCAACCGCTGCGGCCGCTACGGCACGCGCTACATCGAGGCGATGGCGCACGTGCGCATCATGGCCTCCGCGCAGCCGTTCCTCTCCGGCGCGATCAGCAAGACGATCAACCTGCCCGACGACGCCAGCGTCGGCGATGTCGCCGCCGTCTACGAGGCCGGGGCCGCCTCGATGCTCAAGGCGCTCGCGCTCTACCGCGACGGCTCCAAGCTCTCGCAGCCCCTCGCCGCCACCGTGCTCGGCGACGACTTCGAGGACTGGGACGACCTCGACGAGGAGCCCGCGGCGGCGGAGCTCGACCCGAAGCAGGCGCTGGACGAGGTGGAGCGGATCATCCGCTCGCTGCCTCGGGAGGACGCGCGAGTGCTGGCGCGGAAGCTGGTCGGGCTGCAGCGCGGCGAGCGCGAGCCGCTGCCCTCGCGGCGTCCCGGCTTCGCGCAGAAGGCCAAGGTCGGCGGCCACACGATCTACCTGCACACGGGAGAGTTCGAGGACGCGCGCCTGGGCGAGATCTTCATCTCGATGTCCAAGGACGGCGCGGCCTTCCGCTCGCTGATGAACTGCTTCGCGATCGCCGTCTCGATCGGGCTGCAGCACGGCGTGCCGCTCGAGGCCTACGTGGACTCCTTCCTGTTCACGAAGTTCGAGCCGAACGGCATCGTCACCGGCAACGACCGCATCCACATGGCAACCTCGATCATCGACTACGTCTTCCGCGAGCTGGCCGTCAGCTACCTCGGCCGCAGCGACCTCGCCCACCTCGGCTCGGTCGACCTGTCGAGCACCTCGACAGCGGAGGACGAGGACGAGGCTGGCGCGTGGCCGGCGCCGGAGCCGCAGCCACTGCCGGCGCCCGACCCGCGCGAGTACGTGCTGACCCCGATCGCCGGCGGCTCGAACGGCCACGGCGCCCCCGCAGCCCCCGAGGCAGCCTCTGCCGCGGCCGGCCCGGCCCCCGAGGCGCCCTCGGCCGCAGCCGCCGGCGCAGCCGCGACCGCCGTGGCAGCCGCCACGGCCATCCAGCCCACGACGGCGCGCCACTACGGCTTCGAGGGTGATCCGTGTCCGGAGTGCGGCCAGATGATGATGGTGCGCAACGGCACCTGCCTGAAGTGCATGTCCTGCGGGAGCACGTCCGGGTGTAGTTGAGGGAGGCCGCAACTACTTGACAACGGGCGTTCCCGAGCCCGATGATCAAGCTGCTTCGAGGGTAAACCTCAGAGGCATCTTGATGGGCCCCAGTCCGGGGCCCTTTGCTTGCCCGGAACAATATGGATCGTTCAGGAATCTTCGTCGACGCAGGTTACCTCCTCGCTGAGGCTGGCGACCTGTGCCTTGGCACAAAGAGACGCGCGGGAATCTCTTGCGAATACGAGAGCGTCCACAGAGGGCTCCGAGAATTCGCCGAGAAGCACTGCGGCCTCAAGACGTTACGCACGTACTGGTACGACGGAGCACGCGATGGGATTCTGAGCGCAGAACACCAAGTGATCGCGAATCTTCCCAACATGAAGCTGCGGCTGGGCCGGCTCTCCGGCGGTCAACAGAAGGGCGTCGACTCCCTCATCATCCGCGATCTAATGACGCTCGCCCGTGAGAGGGCGATAGCGACCGCGTTTCTCCTCGGTGGAGACGAGGACTTGAGAGAGGGTGTGCTGGCCGCGCAGGATCTCGGCGTAGAAGTCGTACTGCTAGGCATTCCCAGCCGACAAGGGAACCAGTCCGAGAGCCTTGTCCGCGAAGTTGACCAGAACCTCATCCTGGATAAGGACTTCTGGTGTGGGTCCTTTTCCTCGGCTCCTCGAAGACCTTCAACGGAACAGCCGCAGCCACCACCGATAGTCTCACGTCCACCGCCCACCAGTCGCACGAGCGAAACGACGGCTGACGACATTGGAAGGACGTATGCGGACGTATGGGCAGCCGCCGCTCAGCCGGACGATGTGCAGCGCCTCGTGCGAGGCTTCCCCATCATTCCGAAGAACATCGACGCGCCCTTACTGCGCGAAGCGGACCAGGTGCTCGGATCGCTCCGCCACCGTGAGTCGGAACGCCGCGCCATCAGGCGAGCCTTCCAGCAACGGCTTGCTGAGATCGCGGCTGCGCTCGCTGAGCAGGCACCGCAGTAGGCTGGATCCTTCCATGATCGACCGTGTGCTCCCGATCCGCGTGCGAGGAGAGCGCGTCCTCGTGCGGGTGGTGCAGCAGACGCGCGACGAGGGCGGCTCCGGGCGCGTGCTGCTCAAGGGGCCGCCCGAGGCGTTACGGCTCCTCGAGGGGTACTCGTTCGCCGAGGACGGGCGCGCCGTGACGCTCGCCGGGGTGCGGCTTGCGCCGCCGCCGGGCGGCGGCGAGGCGTGGCTCGCGTTCGCCGAACTGCGCCTCGCGACGGCGGATACGGCGCGCGCCGATAGCCCGTCCGACGGCGGGCCGGTACGATCCGGCTGACCAGCCCACCAACTCCGATGCCCGGAGGCCACGCATGACCCTGTCCGCCATCACCGGCTACCCGCGCATCGGCCCGCGGCGCGAACTGAAGCGCGCCGTCGAGGGTTACTGGGACGGCAGGGTGGACCGCGACGCCCTCGAGGAGACCGGGCGCGCGCTGCGCCTCGAGGGCTGGCAGCGCATGCGCGACGCCGGCATCGACCTCATCCCCTCGAACACCTTCTCCCACTACGACCACGTGCTCGACGCGATCGCGATGGTCGGGGCGGTCCCGCCTCGCTACGGCGACAGCGGCGAGGGCGAGGTGGACGCGGAAACCTACTTCGCCATGGCGCGCGGGGCGCAGCGCGAGGGTCTCGACGTGACCGCGATGGAGATGATCAAGTGGTTCGACACGAACTACCACTACATCGTCCCCGAGCTCAACGCCTCCACCCGCTTCCGTCTCGCCTCGCGCAAGCCGCTGGACGAGTACGTCGAGGCGCGCGAGGCGGGCATCGAGACCGTGCCGGTGCTGCTCGGCCCGCTCTCGCTGCTGCTGCTCGGCAAGGGCGTCGGCAGCGACGGCCACCAGGATCCCGCCTTCGACCGGCTCTCGCTGCTGTCGGCGCTGCTCGACGTCTACGAGCAGGTGATCGCGCTGCTGCGCGACGCCGGCGCGCAGTGGATACAGCTCGACGAGCCGGTGCTGGTGCAGGACCGCTCGCCCGAGGACCTCGCCGCCCTCGCGATGGCGTACGACCGCCTCGCCGCCGCCGCGGGCGGGACGAAGCTGCTGGTGCAGACTTACTTCGGCGACGTGGACGAGTCGTTCGGCGCACTGGTCGCGCTGCCCGTGGCGGCAATCGGCCTCGACCTTGTGCGAGGCAGGCGCAACCTCGTGCTGCTGCAACGCCACGGGCTGCCCGGCGGCAAGCATGTCGTCGCGGGCGTCGTGGACGGGCGCAACGTCTGGATCAACGACCTCGACGCCTCGCTCGCCATTCTGCGCGAGGTCGGCGCGGCCGTCGGCGACGACCGCGTGATTGCGGGCGCCTCGTGCTCGCTGCTGCACGTCCCGCTCGAGCTGGAGCTGGAGACCCGACTCGACACCGAGCTGCGCTCATGGCTCGCCTTCGCCAACCAGAAGATCGACGAGGTCGCCACGCTGGCCCGCGCCTTCGGGAGTCCCGGCGCCGCGGCCGGCGAACTGGCCGCCAACCGCGCCACCCTCGAATCGCGGCGCAGCTCGGCGCGGACGCACGACCCCGCCGTCCGCGAGCGCGTCGCCGCCACCTCGGAGGCCGACTACAGCCGCGACGGCTCCGTCGAGGAGCGGCGCCAGGCCCAGCGCCTGCGGCTGCGGCTGCCGGAGTTCCCGACGACGACAATCGGCTCGTTCCCGCAGACGCCCGAGATCCGCCGCGCCCGCCGCCGCCGCAACAGCGGCGAGATCGACGACGCGGAGTACGAGACCTTCATCGAGGCCGAGATCGAGCGCGTGATCCGGCTGCAGGAGGAGACCGGCCTCGACCTGCTCGTGCACGGCGAGTCCGAGCGCAACGACATGGTCGAGTACTTCGGCGAGCAGCTCGCCGGCTTCGCGTTCACGCGCTTCGGCTGGGTGCAGTCCTACGGCTCGCGCAACGTGAAGCCGCCGATCATCTACGGCGACGTGGCGCGGCCCGGTCCGATGACCGTGCGCTGGTCCGCCTACGCGCAGTCGCTGACGGACCGCCCGGTGAAGGGCATGCTCACGGGGCCGGTCACGATCCTCAACTGGTCGTTCGTGCGCGACGATCAGTCGCGCAGCGAGACCTGCCGCCAGATCGCGCTCGCCATCCGCGAGGAGGTCGCCGACCTCGAGGCGGCCGGCATCGCCGTCATCCAGGTGGACGAGCCGGCGCTGCGCGAGGGCGTCCCGCTGCGGCGCGCGGACTGGCCCGCCTACCTCGGCTGGTCCGTCCCCTGCTTCCGCCTCGCCACCGCCGGGGCCGCCGACGCGACGCAGATTCAGTCGCACATGTGCTACGTGCCGCTGCGCGACGTGCTGGACGCGGTCTCCGACATGGAGGCCGACGTGATGCTGCTCTTCAACGCGCGCTCCGACGCCGAGGGCCTTGATGCGTTCCGCGACCACGGTTATGACAAGGAAGTCGGCCTCGGCGTCTACGACATCCACTCGCCGCGCGTGCCCTCGACCGGCGAGATGGCGGCCAGCCTGCGCGACGCCGCCTCCGTGCTCGACGCCGATCGCCTCTGGGTGAACCCCGACTGCGGCCTCAAGACGCGCCGCTACGAGGAGGTCGTCCCCGCCCTCGAGCACATGGTCGAGGCCGCGCGCGAGGTGCGGAGCGGCGGCTAGCTGTAGTTCCCACGTAGGTTGTTGCAGGTGAGGGGCTCCGCCTGCTGCTGTGTGTGTGTGACGAACGCACCAGTAGCAGGAGAGGAGCCTCTCGTGGCACATCCTAACGCGCGTCTGACTCCGGCCACCCGGCTGGAGCTGGTTCTGGAGGTCGAGGCCGGCTGGTCGCAGGCGGAGGTTGCGCGGCGCTTCCGGGTTTCTCGTGCGACGGTCGCCAAGTGGTGGCGCCGCTACCGGGAGGAGGGTGCGGCCGGGCTCCGCGACCGCAGCTCCGCTCCGCGTTCCAACCCGCGCCGCACCGCAGCCGCGCTCGAGCAGCGCATCTGCGCCGTGCGCCGCAGCCAGGGGTTCGGGCCGCACCGCATTGCCTGGGCGCTCGGGATCGCCCGCTCCACCGTCTACGCCGTGCTCAGGCGCTTCGGTCTCAACCGCCTCGACCGGCTGCACCGCGTCACCCGCGCGGTGGTCCGCTACGAGCACCCCGCCCCCGGCGACCTGCTGCATATCGACGTGAAAAAGCTGGGCCGCATCCCCGAGGGCGGCGGACACCGCGTGCGCGGGCGCTCCGCCCGGACCCCGCGCACCCGCGGCCTCGACTACCTCCACGTCGCCGTCGACGACCACAGCCGCTACGCCTACGTCGCCGCCCTGCCCGACGAGCGCGGCCCCAGCTGCGCCGCCTTCCTCGAGCAGGCGCTCGCCGCCTTCGGCCGCCGCGGCGTGCGCGTGCGCGGCGTGCTCACGGACAACGCGAAGGTCTACACCGTCTCCGGCGACTTCCGCCGCGTGGCTGCCGCCGCTGGCGTGGAACTGCGGCACACCCGGCCCTACCGCCCGCAAACCAACGGCAAGGCCGAGCGCTTCATCCAGATCCTGCAGAACGAGTGGGCCTACGCCCGCCCCTACCGCTCCAACGCCGAGCGGCTGCACCAGCTCCCGCGCTGGCTCTACCGCTACAATGCTCGCCGGCCACACGGCGGTATCGGCGGGGCTGTCCCCGCCTCACGCCTGTAAACAACGTTCGTGGGAACTACAGCTAGCGGGCCGCGCCTCAGGCAGCCGCGAGTAGCTCCGCCAGCTTGTCGAAGGCCTGGTTCCAGCCGCCGCCGGCGCCGGCGGCCATGTTCTGGTCCGGCCACCCCGCCTGGCTCAGCGTGACCATCGTCCTGCCGTCGCCGAGGTCCTCGAGCGCGACGGTAACCGGCGTCTCGATCAGGGTGTCGCCGCCCATCCCGTAGTGCGACGGGGTAACGGCGTTGCCGTGCTCGTCCGTCATCGAGTCCGTGCAGACGAAGCGCTCGAGCGGCACGATCTCGAGGTAGACGCCGCTGGTCCAGTAGTCCCGGCCGTCGGGCATGCGCAAGCCGAAGAGATGGCGTCCGCCCACCCGGAGGTCGATCTCGCAGGCGGACATGGACACGCCTTGCGGCCCGTACCAGCGCATGAAGTGATCGGGCTCCGTGAAGGCCCGCCAGACGACCTCGCGCGGGGCGTCGAAGACGCGCTCGATCGTGACGCCCTGCTCCTCTGTGCTCGCGCCGCTGCTATCGCCTGCCGTCATCGTGCTCCTTCTGCCGTCGACCGTGCGCCGACTCCTGCTGCATCTCGGTGAGGTAATCGTCGAGGCGCTCGAAGCCCTCCTGCCAGAATCGACGGTAGCGTGTCACCCAGTCGGCCACGTCCCTGAGCGGAGCCGCCTCGAGCCGGCAGGGCCGCCACTGGGCGTGGCGGCTGCGCTCAATCAGGCCCGCACGCTCAAGTACCTTGAGGTGCTTCGACACCGCCGGCAGGCTGATCTCGAACGGCCTCGCGAGTTCGGTTACGGGCGCCTCCCCCTCGACCAGCCGAGCGAGGATCGCGCGCCGCGTCGGGTCGGCAAGCGCCGCGAAGGTGACGCTGAGCGGGTCTCGATCGGTTGTGGCGGTCGGCATGTGCTACACCATCCGGTTTAATAACCACTCGGTTTATTACTCCCCGGTCCCATGTCCTGTCAAGCGACGGCGCCCCGGAGGGGAGGCAGGCGCCGCTCGCGCGCTGCGGCCCGACAGCTCGCCGCAGCCCGCCGTCCCCGGCGCCGCCGCGCCCCGTATAGTGCCTCCGCTGGTTCTGCGCGAGGAGGTGCATGATGCGGGAGCTCGAGGGTCGCGTGGCGCTGGTCAGCGGGGGCGGCAGCGGCATCGGCCGCGGGATCGTGCTCGCGCTCGCCGGCGAGGGCATGCGCGTCGTGGTCGCCGACGTCGAGTCCGACGCCGCCGAGGCGGTGGCGGCGGAGATCACAGCCGCGGGCGGCGAGGCGATCGCCGAGACCGTCGACGTAAGCGACGTCGCGGCCGTCGTAGCGCTGGCCGACCGCTGCGACGAGCGCTACGGCGGCGTCGACGTGCTCTGCAACAACGCGGGCGTGGTCGGCCACACGCCGATCGGACCGGAGAGCCTCGATAGCTGGCGCTGGATCCTCGACGTCAACCTCTTCGGCGTCGTGCACGCGATCAACATCTTCGTGCCGCGGATGCGCGCCCGGGTCGCCGAGAGCGGTGGCGAGGCGCACGTGGTCAACACCTCGTCCCTCGGCGGCGGCCTGATTGCGGGCGGTGGATGGGAGATCACCGCCTACCGCGCCTCGAAGTTCGCGATCGTGGCGATGAGCCGGGATCTCCGCGCCGAGCTGGCCGGGAGTGGCATCGGCGTCTCGGTGCTCTGCCCCGGGGGCGTCGAAACGCGCATCTGGCAAGCCGGGCGCAACCGGCCGGCCGCGCACGGCGGGCCGGAGACATGGGAGCGGCCGGGCCGCCTCGAGGGCGAGCGCGTGATCGGCCCGCTCGAGGTCGGACGTCGGGTGCTGCACGCGATCCGCGAGAACGAGCTCTACGCGATCACCCACCCGGAGCGAAAGCACCAGGTGGAAGCGGGCGCCCGGGAGCTGCTCGACGCCTTCGACCTGGCGGCGAACACCCCCGTCTGACCCGCGTCGCGGGCCACGCACGGTCCGCGTCCATGCAGGCAACCCGGCGTCTTCAGCCTCCGGGCTATGCTTGGTTACGGGCACCTCGGAATGCGGAGGCACTCTGCCATGGCCAACAACAGACTTGCCGGGGTTGCGCTCATCGTGTTGGGGGCACTGTTCCTGGCGCCACTCGTAAGCAGCGTCGAATTGCCGCTGGGGCAGTGGTGGCCACTATTCCTTGCGGTCGCCGGCCTCTCCACCGCCTTGAGCGGCAATTGGAAGGGCGGCCTGCCGATTATTGCCGTAGCGGCCGCATTTCTGCTGTACAACCTGGGCATTCTCGGACTCGACGGGTCATCTCTCTGGCCAGTGGCGCTCATCGCCATCGGTGCGGCCATCATCGTCGGTTACTCGCCCTTCGGCGCCAGCAGAGCTCCTGAGGCGGGCGACGAGCTCAACGTCGCCTGCCTCTTCTCCAGTAGCAACCAGATCGCCGCCAGCGAGCACTTCCGTGGCGGCAACGTCTCCGCCACCTTCGGCAACGCCGAGATTGATCTCCGCGCTGCGGCTCCCGTTGACGGTGTGGCCGCAGTGAACGCCAGCGCGCTGTTCGGCCAGATCAACCTCCGCGTTCCGCCCGACTGGGCGGTCGATGTGCGCTCCTCCGCCACCTTCGGAAGCATTGAATCCAGACGGGCGGAGCCATCCGACCCACGAGCCAGGCTCACTGTCACAGGCTCCTGCCTGTTTGGCGGGATACTCATCACTTCCTGAACGCAGCAACGGCAGGGAAGTCGACCGGCTGCGCCAGCGTGCTCCCGAGGCGCTGAGCGCGGAGGTGCCTGATGCGGGAACTGGACGGCGGCGTCGCGCTCGTCACCGGCGGAGGCGGCGGCATCGGCCGCGCGATCGCGCTCACGCTGGCCGGCGAGGGCATGCGCGTCGTGGTCGCCGATGTCGAGCCCGACGCCGCCGAGGCGGTGGCCGCGGAGCTCGCCGCCTCGGGCGCCGAGGCGAGCGCCGAGACAATCGATGTCAGCGACGTGACAGCCGTCGAGGCGTTGGCCGAGCGCTGCGACGAGCGCTACGGCGGCGTCGACGTGCTCTGCAACCACGCCGGCGTGGTCGGCCCGACGCCGATCGGACCGGAGAGCCTCGACAACTGGCGCTGGGTCCTCGATGTCAACGTCCTCGGCCTCGTGCACGCGGTCCACGCCTTCGTGCCGCGGATGCTCGCCCGGATCGGCGAGCGGGGCGGCGAGGCGCACGTGGTCAACGCCTCCTCGATCGCCGGCCTGCTTGCGGGCGGAAGGTGGGAGATCTCGGCCTACCGCGCTTCGCAGCTCGCGATCGTGGGCATGAGCCGGGACCTGCGCAACGAACTGGCCGGAAGCGGGATCGGGGTCACCGTGCTCTGCCCCGGCGCGGTCGCCACTCGCATGTGGCAGGCGGGCCGCAACCGCCCGGCCGAGCGCGGCGGCCCCGAGACATACCAGCGTCCGACCGGCCTCGACGGCCGCGTGATCGACCCGCTCGAGGTCGGGCGCCGCACCCTGCACGCGATCCGCGAGAACCAGCTCTACGCGATCACCCACCCCGAGCGACGCGATGTCGTCGAGGCGGTCACCCGCGATCTCCTCGACGCCTTCGACCTCGCGGCGGAGACGCCGGTCTGACCCGCCGCCGGGTTCGCGTCCGCGCAGGTCCACCAAACTGGACAAAATCGAGAACCTTCACGTTGAGAATCGTTCAGGACTTGTAACCGGGCCCTAATCCCCTGTCGTGCGAAAGGCTGCCACGAGTGGTCGACGGAGGAGGCACTACCCCTCCTTGGGCTCAAGGCTGGTGTGGCGCAACCTGCTGTATAGATAGTCCCGTCAGCCATCTTCACAGAGTGCCAGTGGATGCTATTCGTCGAAGGCGGCCACGACAACGAGTACACCGATCTTCGGGGGTTTCAACCTGTGCTGGATGAGCCAGGCTGACCTGACCCCTTGAAACGGGACCGCCGTTGATGAGAGTCCTTTGGCCCGCGAAGGTGGGCGGAGGAGGACATCACGGTGAAACGACGCAGGCACACGCCTGAGCAGATCGTGCGCAAGCTGCGCGAGGTGGAGCGGCTGCTCGGCGAAGGGCAGACGATCGCCGAGGCGGCGAAGCAGGTCGAGATCTCGGAGCAGACCTACCACCGCTGGCGCAACCAGTACGGCGGGATGAAGGCCGACGACGCCAAACGGCTGCGCGAGCTGGAGCGCGAGAACGCGCGGCTGAAGCGGATCGTCGCCGACAAGGAACTCGAGATCGACGCGCTCAAGGAGATCGCGAAGGGAAACTGGTAAGCCCGTCGCGCCGGCGCGAGGCGGTCTGCATGCTGCAGGACCGCCTCGAGTTGTCGGAACGGCGGGCATGCCGGGTCACCGGCCAGCACCGCTCCACGCAGCGCCGCCTCCCGGCGCGCGGCCGCGGCGACGAGGCGCTCAGGACGGAACTACACGCCTTCTCGCGTGGCCACCCCCGCTGGGGCTACCGCCGGGCCTGGGCGACGTTGCGCGAGGAGGGCTGGGGCGTGAACCGCAAGCGGGTGCAACGGCTCTGGCGCGAGGAGGGGCTGCGCGTCCCGCTGAAGCGACGCAAGCGTCAGCGCCTGGGGGACTCGGCGCAGCCCGCCAGGCGGCTGCGTGCCGAGCGGCCGAACCACGTCTGGGCGCTGGACTTCCAGTTCGACCAGACCGCGGACGGGCGGGTCCTGAAGCTGCTCAACATCGTCGACGAACACACGCGGGAGGCGCTGGCGGTGGTGGCCGCCAGGCGCATCAACGCCGACGCCACCGCCGCCACGCTCGAGGGGATCGTCGCCCGGCGCGGGACGGCGCCTGCGTACATCCGTTGCGACAACGGGCCCGAGCTCACGGCCAACGCCTTGCGCGACTGGTGCCGGTTCAGCGGCACCGGCAGCAGCTACATCGAGCCCGGCGCGCCGTGGGAGAACCCGTACGTGGAGTCGTTCAACGGCCGGCTGCGCGACGAGTTCCTGGCGGTCGAGCAGTTCGACAGCCTGCTCGAAGCGCAGGTGCTGATCGAGGACTGGAGGATCGAGTACAACACGAAGCGCCCGCATAGCAGCCTGGGCTGGCTTGCCCCGGCTGCCTACGCCGAGCGCTGGGAGGCTCAGCAACACGCTGGACTCTCATAGGCGGTGGTCTCGCGAAGGGGGTCCGGTCAAGGCAACCGCGCGACTCTACACGTCGTACAAGGCGCCGAACACTTCTATGATCTGTCGGCCGGAATGAACCATGGATGAACGACTCAGAATCAATCGAAACAACTGGAACGAGCGCACACCGGACCACGCGGCGTCGGATTTCTATGACGTAGCCGGGTTCAAGGCTGGCCGGATAACGCTAACCGACATCGAGCGGCAGGAGGTTGGCGACGTATCCGGGAAGACGCTCCTCCACCTCCAGTGTCACTTCGGGTTGGACACGATGTCGTGGTCGCGGCTGGGCGCGAAGGCGACGGGGGTAGATTCTCAGATGCCGCAATCGGCCTGGCCCGCGCGCTCAATGAGGAGTTGGGGTTGGGGGTTCGATTTATCTGCTCCAACATCTACGACCTACCGGACGCGCTGGAAGAGCAGTTCGACATCGTGTTCACCTCTTACGGCGTCCTGAACTGGCTGCCCGATATCGCCAGATGGGCTGAGGTCGTGAGCAACCACCTCAAGCCGGCGGGCGTGTTCTACATCGTGGAGTTCCACCCGTTCGCGAATGTGTTCGAGCCGTCGGAGTCGGGCGACATGGCGCCGACGTACAGGTACTTCCACCACGAACTGTTCCTCGAGGGCGGCGACCCGAGCTACGCGGGCACGGAGTTGCTCGAGACGCCGACCTACGAGTGGCCGCACAGCCTGGACGATATCGTCTGTGCGCTGATTGACGCGGGGTTGAGGATCGAGTTCCTGCACGAGTTTCCATTCACCTGCTACCAGGCCTACCCCGTGATGGAGCGGGGCGACGACGGCTGGTGGCGGCTTCCGAAGCACAACGAGAGCTTTCCGCAGATGTTCTCGATAAGGGCGACCAGATGAGTGGCGCCAGATTCAACAGCCATAAACGGCCCGGCGCGTCGGGCCCTGATTCTGCCTCGCCAACCGCATCCGTTTGACGCTCGAAAGTCAACGCTGAGTTGCTCTTGACCCACCAAACTACGCTATACGCCGCACTGAGGTGGGACGTATCCCCCATAGTAGACTAGCGCTCCTCCAGTGACGTGGCGCTTCTCCAACGGTGCCCTTCGGCCGGCGTGAGTCTACACGGGTCCCGGGCTGATTGGTCCCTGATGCGTTCCGTGGCGTCGGCCATCTGGATGACTGGCATACTCCAATCATGCGCATGAGACCGATCGTTCCGGCCGGGATGGTGTATGCGGTAGCCCCAACCGCTGCGGTGATCATGGGCGACTCGCTGATGTACGTCGTCCTGCCTGTGGCGGCGGTCGAATTTGGGGCCGGTGACCAGTTCGGCTTTGCCGCATCCTTCTGGATCGGGCTCGCCCTCAGCGTCAACCGCTTCATTCGCCTCATCAGCAACGCCTTCGCTGCCTCCGTGTACCAGCGGTTTGGTGTGCGGTGGCCGTTCGTTGCTTCCATCGCCGCCGGTTCCCTCACGACACTTACGTACGGTCTCGGAAGCGGTCTCGTGTTGCTGCTCCTGGCCCGCGCTCTGTGGGGGGTGGCGTACTCGCACATGCGACTCGCGGCGCAGCTGACGGCGTTTGGCGTCGGTACATCGGCTATGCGCGGCAGGCTGATGGGGTTCTTCAACTCCGGCCAGCGGCTCGGCAGCCTGATCGCGGTCACCGCGGGCGCGATGCTGTTCCAACTCACTTCACGAGAGGTGACGTTCGCAACTCTGGCCGGCGTCGGACTGATCGGCATGATCATCGCCACCCGAGTCCCGGACCTGAGGCCCGAGCGCATCCGTTCCTCCGGTAGAGGCTTGCGAAACCGCCTGAACCCCTGGGACCTCGCGGTATCCGGCCTGCCAGGCTACGGGCGCAAGCTCAGGTTCCGCCTGCTCTCGATTAGCTTGATGCGGTTCGCGACGGCGTTCGCGGCGAATGGTCTGGCCATTGCGACCACGGCTCCCTATCTCGCTGAATTCGCTGATGAGAACGGGAAGGTACTCGGAGGATCGCTCGCCGTGGTCACGCTCGCCGGCCTCCTCGTTGGGTTCAGGTGGCTTTCCGACCTCAGCCTGGGCGTGCCGCTGGGGCACCTCTCGGACCGCGTGGGCAGGCGGATGTCCATCGCCTACGGGATGGCCACGATGCTGGCTGCGCTGGCCCTGATAGCTGCATTCGACTCCGTGGTGGCCGCGGTAGTCGGGATACCGCTGTTGTTCATCGCATCCGTGGGAGTGAACGCGACACTCGATGCGTCCATAGGCGAAACATCGCCCGACTCAAGGCGCGCCGCCGTGATGAGCAGGTACTCAACGTGGCTGGACCTGGGAGCGGCGTTGGGCCCGCTCACGGGCTTCCTGATTGCCGACAGAATCGGCTTCCAGGGAGGGTTCCTCGTCGGAGCCGCGCTCCTGGCGGGTGCGTGGGCTCTCTATGTGGCTGCCACAGGCAACCCGCTGCAGCGGAGAGTGCGCTAACCGAAGTCATCGAGCGGACCCTCGCCGCCCGTATAGTGCCCTCGTGTGTTGCGGGCGCGGAGGTGGATGATGCGGGAGCTGGACGGCCGGGTGGCCCTCGTGACCGGCGGAGGCAGCGGCATCGGCCGCGGGATCGCGCTCGCGCTCGCCGGCGCGGGTATGCGCGTCGTGGTCGCCGACATCGAGCGCGATGCCGCCGAGGCGGTGGCGGCGGAGCTGGGCGCCGAGGCGAGCGCGGACAGCGTCGACGTCACCGACCCGGCCGCCGTCGAGGCGCTGGCCGAGCGCTGCTTCGAGCGGCACGGCGGCGTGGACGTGCTCTGCAACAACGCCGGCGTGATCGGCCCGACACCGCTCGGGCCGGAGAGCGTCGACAACTGGCGCTGGATCGTCGACGTCAACATCCTCGGCGTCGCGCACGTGATCAACGCGTTCGTGCCGCGCATGGTCGCCCGAGTCGGCGACACGGGCGGCGAAGCGCACATCGTCAACACCGCGTCGATGGCCGGCCTGCGGGCGGGCGACGGATGGGCCCACAGCGCCTACGGCGCCTCGAAGTTCGCCGTCGTGAGCATGAGCCGGAACCTGCGCGGCGAGCTGGCCGGGAGCGGCATCGGCGTCTCCGTGCTCTGCCCCGGCGGGGTCGACACGCGCATCTGGGAGGCCGGGCGCAACCGGCCCGCAGAGCGCGGCGGTCCCGAGACGTACGAGCGGCCGGACCGACTCCTGCCCGCCCGCGTGCTCGACCCGCTGGTGGTGGGCCACCACGTGCTGCGCGCGATCCGCGAGGACGCGCTCTACATCATCACCCACACCGAGCGGCGCGAGCAGATCGAGGCAGCCGCGGGCGAGCTGCTCGGCGCCTTCGATCGATCCGAGCGCGAGCCGCTGGACTGACGCTCGCCGCGCCGCTGGCCGCCGCCACGGCCTCGCCTCCTGCGGCCCGTATAGTGCCTCTGCGGATCCCGAGAGCGCGGAGGTGCATGGTGCTGGAGCTGGACGGTCGCGTGGCCCTCGTCACCGGGGGAGGCAGCGGCATCGGCCGCGGGATCGCGATCGCGCTGGCAGGTGCGGGCATGCGCGTGGTGGTCGCCGACATCGAGCGCGACGCCGCCGAGGCGGTTGCGGCGGAGCTCGGCGCCGAGGCGACCGCGGAGACCATCGACGTCACCGACCCCGCGGCCGTCGAGGCGCTGGCCGCACGCTGCTTCGAACGGCACGGCGGCGTGGACGTGCTCTGCAACAACGCGGGCGTCCTCGGCCCCACCCCGATCGGACCGGACAGCCTCGACAACTGGCGCTGGATCCTGGATGTCAACGTCCTCGGCGTCGTGCACGTGATCAACGCCTTCGTGCCGCGCATGCGCGCCCGTGTCGCCGACACGGGCGGCGAGGCGCACGTGGTCAACACCGCCTCGATCGGCGGCCTGATCGCTGGTGGCGGGTGGGAGATCAGCGCCTACATCGCCTCGAAGTTCGCCGTGGTGAGCATGAGCCGGAACTTGCGCGGCGAGCTGGCCGGGAGTGGCATCGGCGTCTCCGTACTCTGCCCCGGCGGCGTCGACACCGGCATCTGGCAGGCAGCGCGCAACCGGCCGGCCGAGCGCGGCGGGCCCGAGACGTACGAGTGGCCGGACCGCCTCGCCCGATCGCGCTCGATCGGCCCGCTCGAAGTCGGACGCCACGTGCTGCGCGCGATCCGCGAGAACCAGTTCTACGTGATCACCCACCCGGAGCGGCGAGAGGTCATCGAGGCGGACACGCGCGAGCTGCTCGGCGCCTTCGATCGCTCGGACCGGGATCCGCTCGACTGAGCCTCGAGGGCAGCGGCGACGGGAGGAGCAGCGAGATGAACGAGCCGATCCGAGCACACGTCATCGCCGGGGGCTTCCCGCCCGGCAGGCCCGCAGGACACGACCACGACTACGCGCGGCTGCGCATCCTCGAGCAGCTCAAGGAGCGCGATCACGTCCACACCTCGGTGTCCGGGGACTACACGGACATCGAGAAGTGGCTGCCCGAGTGCCGCCTGCTCGTCACCTACGTCGCCGGTCCCTTCGCCGACGAGCACGGCAACACGGTGCTGCGCCAGTGGCTCGAGGCCGGGGGCCGCTGGCTCGCGCTGCACGGCAGCAGTGGCGGCAAGGCCGTGCGGCGGCCCGACACGAGCAAGCGCGAGATGGTGAAGATGCCCTACCACGAGACGCTCGGCGGCTTCTTCCTCAGCCACCCGCCGATCCGCAAGTTCCGCGTCGACCTCGTGGACGCGCAGCACCCGCTCACCCGCGGCCTGCCCGAGTCCTTCGAGACGATCGATGAGCCCTACATGGTCGAGCTGCAGGCGCCGGAGCGCAGCCAGCTGCTGCTCAGCGCCGACTGGGGCGAGGTCGACCCGGATGCGCCGACCGGCTTCTACTTCGAGCGCGACACGACCGTGCTCCCGAACGGCGGCAGCACGCGTCGTGCGATTGCCTTCGTGCGCGAGCTCGGCGCGGGCGCCGTCGCCTACACCACGCTCGGGCACTGCCACACGCCGACGACGAACAGCCAGCGCCTCGTCCACGAGAACGTCGCGGCCGACGGCAAGCCGCCGCTCAAGCTCCTCGGCTCGTGGGAGACCGAGGGCTTCCGCACGCTCCTGCGCAACGGCATCGCCTGGGGGCTTGGGGAGGACTAATCTGGTCCTGCCTCGTGAGGGAGCGCACATGACCGGCGGAGCGAGCTGACGGCGGCGACGCGCCGCCCCCGCATCTACTGGGGCTGGTGGATCTTCGCGGCCGCGATCGTCGGGCAGTTCGTGACGATCGGATTTGCGGCGCAGGTCATCGGTGTCTTCCTCGTGCCGATGACCGAGGACCTCGGCTGGACGCGCTCCGAGTTCGTGCTGGCGTCCTCGCTGGGGTTTGGTGTCGGCGCGATCGCCGGGATCTTTATCGGCCCGCTGATCGACCGCTACGGCGCACGCCCGATCATGCTCATCGGGACCACTATCAGCGGGCTTGCGCTGGTGGCCGTCTCGCAGGTCGAGGAGCTGTGGCAGTTCATCCTCGTGCGCGGCGCCCTCACCCAGGTAGGGCTCTTCATGATCGGTCCGTTCGTGGTCAACACCACGCTCTCGAAGTGGTTCGTCATCAACCGCGGGCGCGTGATCGCGCTTGCCTCGCTCGGCACCTCGATCGGCGGGATCGTCCCGCCGCTGGTGCTCACGCCGATCGTTGATCGCGCGGGCTGGGAGGTCGGTTGGATCGTGATGGGCATCGCCACGCTCGTCCTCATGTACCCGTCCTCACTCGTCATGCGCAGACAGCCCGAGGACTACGGGCTGCTCCCGGACGGCAAGACCGGCGACGAGGAGCAGACCGTGCGCGAACTCGCGCAACTGGAGGAGGTGCGGCGCGACTTCGCCGACTCGTACACGCGCGGCGAGGCGCTGCGCACGAGGGCGATGTGGCTGCTGGTCTTCGGCTTCGCCTTCGCCGTGGCGGCGGTGGCGATCGTGTACTCGCACGTGATCCCGTTCATGACCGATGTCGGCTACACGCGCTCCCAGGCGGCCTTTGCGTTCGCAGTGCAGGGTGCGTTCGCGCTGGTCTCGAAGTTCTTCTGGGCCTGGGTCATGCAGAAGCACTCGCCACGCATCCTGACGGTGCTGACGATCGCGATGATGGGCGTTTCGATGGCGTTCCTGATTCCCGCCGCCGACGCCTCGCTGGGCGCGTTGCTGGTAGTGTTCGCGCTCTTCGGCTTCGGGATCGGCGGGATGTTCCCGCTCTTCGACTTCGTCTGGGCCTGGTACTTCGGGCGACGGCACATCGGCGCCGTGCGCAGCATGGGGTTCCCGATCAGCGTTATGATCGCGGTGACGGGACCGATCCTCACCGGGCTCTACTACGACTCGGTCGGCGACTACCGCGGCGCGTTTCTCGCCCTCGCCCTCCTGCTCGCGCTCGGCGCGGTGCTGGTCCTCGCCGCGCGCAAGCCGCCCGCGAAGGCCGCCCTCGAACCCGCCGAGGCGGCCGCCCCCGCCGGATAGCGCGCCGAGGCGCCGCGAGCGCGCTGACCGGCGCGGCAATCCCCGCTATCGTGACCCACGATGATCGACACGCTGCTGTTCGACCTCGACGGGACGCTGCGCGACTGGGAGGCGGGGATCGCCCGCGCCCTCGCCGAGCTCATGTCCGAGGCGCACGAGGTGGTCCCAGAGGAGTTGCGCGGCGACCTCGATACGCGCATCTGGCGCGCGATCGACGAGCAGCTCATCGATCGCCGCGACGGGCGCATCGTCGAGCGGCGGCACTACTGGATCGACATCGACCCGATGCCGGTCTGGCGCGCGGTGCTGCCCGAGGTTCCGCAGCGCCCCCTCGACGCGCTGATCGCGCGCTTCCGCGAGCTGCTCGACGCCGTGCCCTTTGCCGATGTCTATCCCGCTCTCGAGCAGCTGCGCGAGCACTACGCGCTGGGGGTGCTCACCAACGGGCCGATGCCTGAGTCCGTGCTGCGGCGCATGGGCTTCGCGCACTACTTCGACGACGTGGTGACGGTGTTCGGCGAGACCAAGAAGCCGGCAGCCGCGGCCTTCGAGCGCGGCCTCGATGCCCTCGAAGCGGACGCCGCGACGACGGCCCACGTCGGCGACAGCCTGATCGCCGACGTGCAGGGCGCACTCAGCGCCGGGCTCACGGCGGTCTGGATCGACCGCTTCGGCGACGGCAACCCGCTGCCCGAGGGCGCGCACCGTATCGAGTCGTTGACGGAGCTACCGGCGCTGCTCGTCTCGCTCGCCGAGGGGGCTGACTGAGCCCGCGAGAGCCGTCACGGGCGATCGCAGCGACGGCGGCGGAGGCGGGCGCGTGGAGGCGAGGAAGGCGAACGAGCCAAAGCCCGCAACCAGCGCGAGGCCGATGAAGCCGGTGCGATAGGAGCCCGTGAGGTCGTAGCTCAGCCCGGCCACGATCGGGCCGAACACCATCCCCAGGACGATGATCAACGACGAGAAGCCCATGACCGTGCCGAACGCGGCGCGGCCAAAATACTCGGCGCGGATCGCCTGCGTGAGCGGACCCCGTGACCCGAACGAGAGCCCGTGGATCACCGTGAAGACGACGGCGCCCCACACCGAGGTCCAGAGCGTCAGCACGAGCAGCGACGTCATGTGTCCGATCATCGCGACCGCGAGGATGCGGCGCATCGGGAGGCGGTCGCCGAGGTAGCCGCCGACGAGCATGCCGATCACGGTCGTCACCGTGATTATGAGCAGCAGGTTCGCCGCCTCGCTCAGCGAGTAGCCGAGGCTGTCCGTGACGTGCGAGACGAAGTGCACCATCACCGCGCCCACGACGAGCAGCGAGGCGGCGTGACCGATCGAGATCAGCCAGAACGCGCGCGTACGCAGCGCCTCCTGCCACGTGAAGTTGATCTCGTCCGGGTCGTAGTCGGACATCGCACCGCTACCGGCTATGCCCGGGCGCGGCGGGGCGCCGTCGGCGCGGTAGCCGTACTGGCCGGGGCGGTGGCGCATCAGCGCCGCGAGCGGGAGCCCGATGACGATCACGATCAGCCCGGAGAGCATCGCGGTCTCGCGCCAGCCGATGTGCTCGAGCGACCACGCGATGCCCGGCTGCAGGAGACCGCCGACGGCGAATCCCGAGGTGGCAACAGCCATTGCCAGCGCACGCTTGCGATTGAACCAGTTCACGACCGCGACGGCGACACCCATCCCGGCGCCGGCGCTCAAGCCGAGAGCGATCACGATGAAGGCGATGTAGAACTCGATGAGCGTGTTGATCTGGCTCAGCAGGAGGAACCCGAGGCCGAAGATCGTGATCCCGATCAGCATGATCCGCCTTGGGCCGAACCTGTCGAGGGCCCAGCCCTGGATGGGGCCCAGCAGGCCGGACTCCACCATCTGGATCGAGAACGCGATCGAGAGCGCCGTGCGGCTCCAGCCGAACTCTTCCTCGAACACCACGACGTACTGCCCGAAGGCGTGGAACATCAACCCGCCGAGGAGCGCGGAGAGCAGGAACCCCCCGGCGACGATGTACCAGCCGAAGAAGATGCGCCCGCCCGGCCGGCGCGGCGGAGGCGTCGGGACGGACGGGGCGCCGCTGCCGCCTGCGTTCGCCGTCGCGACCGCCCCCTGCTCACGCGTCATATGGTCATCAGGGACGGTCCCGCCTCTCGGCGTCAACACCCGGAGGCGCCATTCGCTGCGAGCCCTACGGCGCTCCTCGCCACCTTCGCCGAGGGGCCTGCCTGCGTTCCCGCGCTACCCCTCGCGGGCCGCGCAACGTCGTAGCGTTCGCGGATCTGGTGAAGCAATCGCTGCTCGCATGATACTGCGCGCATGCGGAACACCCGTCGGTTGAGAGCGCGGATCCCTGTAAGCGCGATACTTGTCGCGCTTGCTCTGCTTGCCCTGGTCCTCGCTGCTGCTTGTGGTGGTGGTACCGCACCAACGACGGCTGAGGCTCCACCCGTTTCGGAGTCCGGTGCCAGGCGGACGGCCGCTCCTGCCGCCACTACCGCGCCAAGCCCGACAGCCGCTCGCAGCCCCATCGCCACGCCAAGCCCCACCGCCACGCCCAGCCCTACCGCCACACCCAGCCCCACGGCCGCACCAAGCCCTACGGCCACACCCAGCCCTACGGCCACACCCAGCCCCACGGCCGCACCCAGCCCCACGGTCACGCCCGGCCCCACCACCACTACCGCGCCAAGCCCGACAGCCGCTCGCAGCCCCATCGCCACGCCAAGCCCCACCGCCACGCCCAGCCCTACCGCCACACCCAGCCCTACGGCTACGCCCAGCCCTGCGGCCACACCCAGCCCTACGGCCACACCCAGCCCTACGGCCACACCCAGCCCTACGGCCACGCCACGCCCCACCGCCACGCCCGGCCCCACCGCTACGCCCGGCCCCACCGCTACGCCCAGCCCCACCGCTACGCCCAGCCCCACCGCTACGCCCGGCCCCACCGCTACGCCCAGCCCCACCGCCACGCCCAGCCCGAGCGCTACGCCCAGCCCCACCGCTACGCCCAGCCCCACCGCTACGCCCGGCCCCACCGCTACGCCCAGCCCCACCGCCACGCCCAGCCCGAGCGCAACAGCGACCGCGCCGGCCGATCCCCTACCGATCCCGCTGGAGGATTGGCCGAGAATCGTCGGCTCCGATCAGTTCACCTCACAGATGCTGTCGGCGCTCCAGCTCATCGCCGAGCGCGCACCGGCGGCGTTCGTCCGCGTGCACGAAGCGATCACGACGATCCGATCCGTGCGCACCGGCTCGGGGATGGATGTGTTCTCCAAGACCTATCTCGTGGGCGACCAGACGGCGTTCGCGCCGGGCTTCTCCATGGCGGCACAGGTCGTGTGGCTGGCCGGCACGATCGTTCACGACGCGTGCCACAGCCATCAGCACGCTGAAAGTCGCGCAATCTACGGCAAGGCCGCCGAAGTCGAATGCATGACGACGCAGTCGGAGGCGCTCGCCCTCATTGATGACGGCACCTACTTCGCCGGCTACATCAGCGACCTGATCGCGGCGGCAGACGACCCGGAGAGCCAGTACTGGAACCAGCCGAACCGGCACTGGTAGCGCTGCTGCTCAGGCATCGTGCTGGAACGACGCAGGCGGGTCGCGGTAGCAATGAACTGCGACGCGGTTGCCAATTCCCCAGCCTCAGGTCGGGCTCCGGACGACCTCACGTAACATGAGCCCGCCGCCGCCCTCGCCGGAGGGGCAGCCTGAGTTCGCTCGCTACGCCTCGCGGGCCATGCGCTCCTGGTGCGCCTCGCGGAGGGTCTCGAGGGCGCCCTCAAGCAGCTTCGGGATCTTCGGGCCGCCGAAGCTGTAGAAGTCGTCCAGCTCGCGCTCGAGCCCGAACGCCACGTTGAAGCGGTGAGCCGTGTCGTAGCGGCCGACGATCAGCGCCAGCTCGATGATCTGCTCGTCCGTGTAGTGCTCGCGCATCTGCTCCAGCAGCTCGCCGTCGATGCCCTGCGCGTGCGCGGCCACCCAGCGCTCCGTGAAGCGCAGCGCCAGCTTCGTCTTCTCCGACAGGTCAGAGGCCTCGAAGTCCTGGACCTTCGCGACCATCTCCTCGTCCATGCCTTCCTGCTGCGCCGCAGCAGATCGACCGGGGATTCACCACTTGCAATCGTTGAGGCTGGCGGACTTGAGGCGGCAGAGGTCGACCGTCACCGGGTCGAGACTCGTGAACTCCTGCCAGGCCGCGTGGAACAACTGAAACGCCATCTGCGCTTCAGGGGCCAGACTCCGCGGGTTCGGGATCACCCCCGGGCTGGCATCTGCCTCGTGAACCTGCGTCATCGTCCTGCTCCTGTCCTGCCTATGGCACCCAAATCCGCCGCGCCGCCTCGAGACCGAGGACCAGCGCGCGGCCGTTCAACTGAATCGTCACGGTCCCCCGGTACGCGGCGACCTCCACTACCTCGAAGCCCGCGCCCGGGCGGATACCCTCTTCGTCGAAGAAGCGCAGCAGCTGCTCGTCTTCCTCGTACACCCGATCGACCGTCGTGCTGTCGCCGGCTTCGATGTCCGTGAGGCGCCGCATCGACAGCGGGTGGCCGTGATGGGAGCCGGGGATCGGGTAGCCGAAGGGAGAGACGTGCGGATCGCCGAGGCGCTCGACGATCAGCGGCTCGGTCACGTCCGAGATCGCGTGCTCCATCAGGTGCGCTTCCTCGTAGGCGCGCCACCACTCGAGGCCAAGCGTGTCCACCAGCAGGCACTCGGCCAGGCGATGCCGCCGCACCATCCGCTCCGCCCTCGCGAAGCCCGTGCCGCTGAGCGCGATCCGCTTGCGCCCGTCGATCCGCACCAGCTTGTCGCGGCGCAGGCGCGTGAGCATGCCCGCTGCCGAGGCCGGCTTGATGTCCAGGCGCTCGGCGACGCGCGCCGCGATCACCTCTTCCTGCTCGTCGTGCGAGAGGCGGTAGATCGTCGTCAGCGCATCATCGGCGGCGACGTTGGTGACCTGTTTGGGCATCGTCCCTCCGCCTGATGATACTCCATGCGCGCGCGCGCCCTTCGCAAGTGCTGGAGGGGCATCGACTCCCCCCTGGGCACGAGCAGCGAGCAACCCGTCAGCGCTGGGAGACGGTGTATCGACGACAGGTTATGATTTCCTCGAATAGCTCCCGCCGTCCCGACCCGGAGGCGCGGTGACCATAGAAGAACGCTCTCGCCTCGACGCCGAGCAGCACGCCGTGCTCGGACCGCTCGTGCGCATCATCGAGGAAGCCGCGGACTCGCAGCCGTGGGCGCTCGTCGGCGCGGCCGCGACCCGGTTGCAGGGCGTCGAGGTAAGCGCCGCCAACATCGAGTTCATCACCAATGATCCGGCAATCCGCACCCTCGCCGAGATGCTCGGCGTGGACGCGACCTGGGAGCGGGGTGCGCACGTGGCCGCCTCGCGGCTGCAGTTCCAGCGCGGCAGGGTGCCGGTCTTCGTGCACGCGAACCCGACGTTCCACGGCGCCTACGACACGCTGACGCCGCTTGAGATCCCGTCACTCTGGGACGCCCGCGCGCAGATCGCATTCGAGGGCGCCACCGTCCTCGCGACGCCGCTCGAGTGGGAGCTGCTGCTCGCCGTCGTGCTCGGCAACACGGCGCGCAGCGAGGCGATCCGTGACCACATCGAGGCCAGCGGCGAGTGCGACAGCCGCCTGCTCACCCGCCTGATGCGCGAGGGTCACGTCGAGCACGACACCGAGGAATCCGTCTGGGCGCTGATCGGTCGCTGATCGTGAGCTGAGCCGGATGGCCCTTCGCCGGGCGCGGCTCAGGACTCACGCAGCAGCGGCGCGGCCTCGCGTCCCAGCCGGTCGTAGCGGCGCAGCAGCGCGGGCAGCGCGCGCCCGCTGCGCGGCGCCTCCCGGTGCATCCGCTCGAACAGTCGCACGAGGCCCTCGAGGTCGCTGAGCCGCACCGTCTCCGCGCGCACGCGGCCGCGCGGCCCGGCGTTGTGGTAGTTGCCCAGCGCGATGCAGGCCGCGCCCGTCTCGTAGCCGTAGAGGTCGTAGGCCGTGGCCTCGGTGACGCCGCCGTCCATCAGCCGCCGCTGCCAGGCGAAGCCATCAGGCTCCTCGGTCGCCAGTTCCTGTGCGAGCGCGGTCATCCACTGCGTCAGCAGCGGCGAGAAGATGTGGACCGCATCGCCGACTCGGATGATCGGCCCGCCGCCCTGCACTGCGCGCCCGCCCGCGAACGAGGACGTCTCGACGGCCACCACCAGCGCATCCTCCGGCAGCAGCCGCTCGCGGCCGACGACCGAGGCGCCCCGCAGCCCGACCTCCTCGGCGCGCGTGAAGAGGCCGATCAGATGACCCGTGCGCCGTTCCGCGGCGACGCGTTCGAGCGTCGCGAGCACGGCAGCGCAGCCGGCGAGGTCGTCGCAGGCGCGCGCCTGCACGAGGTCGCCGCGGAAGCGGCAGACCGGCACGTCCCAGAGCGCGAGGTCGCCCTCGGCAGCCTCGTCGCCGCCGCGCTCCAGCGTGGCAGCGGCGCCGGTCAGCCGCTGCCGCTCGTCACGCCGTACCGAGGTGATGCGCGCGTGCGCGTACGCCTTCCACTCGCCCTCGCGGTAGAGGGCGACACGCTCGCCCTTGCCGTACTCGGCGGAGAGCCCGCCGCGGAACTCGAGCCGCAGCCGCGTGCCTCGTACCTGTTCGACGACGAAGCCGGGATGGTCCATGTGCGCGCCGAGGACGAGCGGCCGGCGGCGGCGGCCGCGGCGGTAGGTGATGCGCACGTTGCCGTACGCGTCCTCCTCGTGGGCCAGTCCGCGCGCGGCGGCGAAGTCGCGCAGGTAGTCGCGCACCCCGCCCTCGAGGTACGGCGCGGAGGGGATCGAGACCACCTCGCGCACGAGTTCGCGCAGCCGTTCGGGCGCGTCGACCACGGGGCTACTCCTTCCGCCTCGGCACGGCCGATGCTACCCGCGCTCGCGCCCGGCCGCCTCCGGCGCGTACGATCAGACCGTGAGCAACGAGGACCCCGCTTCGCCAGAGCCCGCACCGCAGCGCCGACGCCAGAGGAGCCGGCGGGGCCGCCGCGTGCTCGATCGCCCTCGCAAGCCGCTCGAGATCGAGCTGACCGGCTTCGCCGCCGGCGGCAAGGCCGTCGGGCGCGCCCCCGACGGCCGCATTGTGTTCGTCGAGTACGCCATGCCCGGTGAGCGCGTCCTCGCCGAGATCGCGGCGGAGACGCCGTCCTACATCGAGGCCACGACGATCGAGGTGCGCGAGCCCTCGGAGCAGCGTGTCGAGCCGCGCTGCCAGTACTTCGGGCGCTGCGGCGGCTGCCAGCTCCAGCACATCTCCTACGGCGAGCAACTGCGCCTCAAGACCGGGATCGTGCGCGACCAGCTGCGCCGCATCGGCCGCTTCGAGGACGCCGCCATCGACGGCGTGCTACAGGAGATGATCGGCATGGCGGACCCCTGGGCGTACCGCAACCACATGCGCTTCACCGTGCAGCGCGACGGCGAGGTCGGCTTCATGGAGCACGGCAGCCATCGTTTCCTGCGCATCGATCACTGCGAGATCGCGCTGCCTGCGGCCAACCGCGTGCTGCGGGACGCACAGGGCCGCACGATGCAGACGCGGGCCCTCACCGTGCGCGCCGGGGAGCACAGCGACGAGCTGCTCGTGCAGCCGAAGCTGCGCTGGCGCCCGCACCGGCGAGGGAACACGCGCAGCGGCCAGCCCCACTACCACGAGCTGCTGCGCGGCGCGCGCTACCGCGTCTCCTCCCCTGCCTTCTTCCAGGTCAACTCGCGGCAGGCGGAGCGGCTGATCGAGCTCGTGGTGGCCCGCGCGCGCGCCGTCCAGCCCCGCCTCGTCGCCGACGCCTACTCCGGCGTCGGCACGTTCGCCGTCGCGCTGGCGCAGGTCGTCCCCGATGTCGTGACGATCGAGGCTTCCGCCGCCGCCGGCGATGACGCCGAGGTCAACCTCGCACCTTATGACAATGTTCGCCGCATCGTCGGCACCGTCGAGGAGCAGCTTCCCGCGCTGGACCCCGTGCCCGACGTGGTCGTGGTCGACCCGCCGCGCGCGGGCCTCGACGCATCCGTGATCGACGCCATCGTGGAGTCGGGCGTGCGGCGGCTCGTCTACGTCTCGTGCGATCCGGCGACGCTCGCCCGCGATCTGCGGCGCCTTGCCGACGGCGGCATGGAGCTCAGCGAGTTGCAGCCGATCGACATGTTCCCGCACACGCAGCACATCGAGTGCATCTCCACCCTCGACCGGGCCACGAGCTGAGCGCATGGCGCAGCCGACGCCGGTGCTCGCCTCGGCGTCGCCACGCCGCCGCGAACTGCTCGCGGCACTCGGCCTCGAGTTCGTCGTCAGCCCCACGGACGTGGACGAGAGCAGCGAGGAGCCCGACCCGCGCTGCCGCGCCTCCCAGCTCGCGCTGCGCAAGGCCCGCGCCGCGGCGGCAGCGCACCCGAGCGCGCCCGTGATCGCCGCCGACACGATCGTCGTCCTCGACGGCCGCGTGCTCGGCAAGCCGGACGGCGCGGACGAGGCGGCGGCGATGCTCGGCGCGCTGCGCGGACGCCGCCACGAGGTGGTGAGCGCCGTCGCGGTCGCCTCGGAGGGCCGGGACGCCGTCGAGGCGGCGACGACCGCCGTCACGATGCGTGACTACGGCGACGACGAGATGGCCCGCTTCATCGCGCGCGGCGAGCCCTTCGACAAGGCAGGCGGCTACGCCGTGCAGGATGCGGAGTTCGCTCCGGCCGCGAGCGTGGACGGCTGCCTCTGCGCCGTGATCGGGCTACCGCTCTGGACCGTGCGCGGCCTGCTCGCGCGCGTCGCGGGCATCGAGACCGCGCCGCCCGCGCTGGAGCGCTGCGCCGCCTGTCCGCTGCGGGAGTAGGGCGAGGGCCTGTCCGCGCCGCCTATACGTGGACGACGAGCAGCTCGCCGACGAAGGTCGAGAGGCGCATCCGCACGCGCCGCTCGGCCTCCTCGTAGCCGTCGCTGCGCAGGTGGATGTCACGCACGACGCCCTCCTCGCGGCGGCCGAGGACGTCGACGCTGCCGACGATCGACTGCGCGGTGACGTCCACACCGATGCCGCGCGGGACGCGCACCTGGATCGTGCCCAGCCAGCAGAACAGCGCCAGTTCCGTCTCTCCGGGCGGCAGTTCCGCCTCCCGCAGATCGAGTTCGATGTCGCCGACCACGGTCGAGATCACCGCGTCGTCCTCGACGGTCCAGCCGTCCACGGACGAGCGCACGTGCCCGACCGCCAGCCGCAGCCGTCGCGTGAAGCGCCGTACCCGCCAGGCCGCGAGGATGGCGAGCACCCCGAGCACGACGAAGGCGAGACCAAAGGCGCTGCCGATCGCGCCGGCGCGGCCGAGCGAGTGCGCGCCGGTGCTGTCGATCAACAGCACGGCGCCGAGCGTGACCATGTAGAGCGCGACGCTGATCGGGGCCACATCGCGGGCGCGTGCGCTCACGGGCCTCGCCTCCGCCAGGCGCGCCGCAGCCGCTCGTAGAGGATCACGGCGCCGACGCCGATCAGGATGAGCGGCCACAGCTCGCGGATGCCGAACTCGGTGATGCCGAGCGACTCCGCGAGGAAGATCAGGCCGATGATGACGAGTACGACCCCGAACGCCACCGTCCGTCCCTCCGCCTCGATGGTCTGCCAGCGCGCTGGCGATTCCCGCGGCTCCATTGTACGGCGGCTGTGCGGCAGACCGGCGATCGACACCGACCAGGGCGCTCAGCAAGCGAGTAGCGCTCGCCCTCGGGCGGAGCAGCGGGGAGTGTTTACAGCACTTGACGAAGCCGTTACGCGCGCCTCGGTACCCTGGGTGGAGCACCTCGCTGGCGCTCACCCGAGACCGGTCCGACAATGACACGAGCGTGCATGAGGCGGCGTCCGGGTTCAGGAGGCAGGATGAGCGAAGCGATCATCGAGATCACGGACCTCGTCAAGACCTACGAGACGGGCGAGGTCCAGGTCCACGCCCTGCGCGGCGTCTCGCTCTCCGTCCGGCCCGCCGAGATGGTGGCCATCATGGGCCCCTCCGGCTGCGGCAAGACCACGCTGCTGAACACCGCCTCCGGCCTCGACGACCCCACCGAGGGCAGCATCATGATCGAGGGAACCGACCTCGACAGCCTCGACGACAACACGAAGACCTCGTACCGGGCGAGGCGTATGGGCTTCATCTTCCAGTTCTACAACCTGCTGCCCGTGCTCAGTTCGGTCGAGAACGTGGAGCTGCCGCTGCTCGTCTCCGGCGTGGCGCCGGGCGAGGCGCGGGAACGATCGATGGCGGGCCTCGAGCAGGTCGGCCTCGCGGACTGGGCGGAGCACCGGCCTGGTCAGCTCTCGGGCGGGCAGCGCCAGCGCGTCACGATCGCGCGCGCACTGGTCAACGACCCGGCGATCGTCTGGGCCGACGAGCCGACCGGCGACCTCGACTCCGTGACCGCCAACCAGATCATGGACCTGCTCGTCGGGCTCAACGAGTCGCACGGTCAGACCTTCGTACTGGTGACGCACGGGCGCGAGATCGCCGAGCGCTGCCACCGCATCGTCCACATGCGCGACGGCGAGATCGAGCGCGAGGAGATGCTGGTTGGATAGTCTCTTCGGGATCCCGCTGACCAGCATCCTCGTTGCGCTGCTGCTCGCGCTCGGCGCGATCTTCGCGATCCTCGGCGTCATCGCCTGGCGTCAGCCGCTGCTCGTGCGCATGGGACTGCGCAACATCGGCCGGCGCAAGCCGCAGACCGCGCTGATCGTCATCGGGCTGATGCTCTCGACGCTGATCATCAGCGCCGCCTTCGCCACCGGCGACACCGTCGGCTACTCGATCACGAACGAGGTCTACGACCAGTTCGAGGAAGCCGACATCCTGATCGCGTTCGACGGCGACATCTCCGAGTTCGGCGATCGCTTCCTGACCGACGAGTTCCTCGACGCGCTCACTGCCGAGTTCATCGAAGATCCGGACATCGATGGCATCACGGGGGTGCTGGCCGAGGTCCTGCCGGCGGTCAATCTCGAACGGCGCCTCTCCGAAGCCCAGGCCAGTGTCATCGGCGTCGACCCGGACACCATCGACGCCTTCAGAGGCCTCAAGACCCTCGACGGCGATCTGATCCCGGGCTCCACCCTCGGGGGATTCCGCGCCTACGTCTCGCAGGAACTGGCCGAACAGATCGACGTCGGTCCCGGCGACACGTTCAGCGTCTTCCAGGACGGCCAGCCGACGGAGTTCGAGGTGATCGACGTCGTCCAGAACACCTCGATCACAGAGGCTCAGGGCGGCAGCGGCGGTTTCGTGACGAGCCTCGACATCGCTCGCGACCTGACCGGCCTCGAGGGCAGGTTGACCGCCATCGCGGTGTCCATCACCGGCGGCGTGCGTGACACGCTCGACCTGAACGACGCCGTCGCGGACCGGGTGGAAGACTTCATCGAGGCCCATCCGGAGAGTCAGGCCCAGATCTTCTTCACGAAGAAGGAAGCCGTCCTCCTGGCTGAGATCATCGGTTCGATCTTCGTCACCTTCTTCCTGATCTTCGGGCTGTTCGCGATCGCCTCGGGCATCCTCCTGATCTTCCTGATCTTCGTGATGCTCGCCGCCGAGCGACGCTCGGAGATGGGGATGGCGCGCGCGGTCGGCATGCAGCGGCTGCACCTCACGGAGTCGTTCCTCGCCGAGGGCATGGCCTACAACGTCGGCTCGGCAGCGGTGGGAGCGTTGCTCGGCCTCGGGGTCTCGTTCCTGCTGGTGCTCGTGCTGGGGCGGATCTTCAGGGAGGCGCTGGGCTTCGGAATCACGTTCCACTTCAACTGGCAGGGCTTCCTGATCGCCTACAGCCTGGGCGTGGTGCTGACCTTCGCGACCGTCGCGTTCTCCGCCTTCCGCATCGCGAACCTCAACATCGTGCGCGCGATCCGCGACCTGCCTGAGCCGCAGCCGCTGCGAGGCGCGGACCGCTCGATCGGCGGGCTGCTCAAGGCCGCGGTCGGTGCGCTCTGGATGGTCGGCTGGATCGTGGTGCTGGTGGTGGCGGCGTACCTCACCGTACTTATCACCGTGCTCTCGATCGTCGGGGTCTTCGGGAACCTGCCGTTCATCCTGTCCGGCCTCTTCAGCGGCGCCGCCCTCATGGCGGTGGGCGCGCTGATGTTCTTCGGCGCCCAAACGGTGCGCTCAGGGCGGTTCCTCGACATGCAGGGCTGGCGAAACTGGCTGATCTGGGCGCTCTGGATCAGCGTCTTCAACGTCGTTGCCGCCTGCGTGTGGCTGCTGCAGCTCTCGCGCGACTGGGCGGGACGCTACCGCAACGCAGGTGGTTGGGCCGTGATCATGCTGATCCTCGGCGCGGTGCTCGTCTGGCTATCCGGCTGGGGACTCGACGCCTTGAGCTTCTTCCAGGGCCAGGCGTTCTCATACACGGGAGGCTTCACCCTCGCCGTGTTCGCCGTCGCCATGCTCGCCGTCTACTTCGGACTGAACGAGCGCCTCTCCTTCACGGTCGCCGGGCTCGGGCTGGTCTGGTACTGGGTGCTCCCGCTCCCGTTCTCGCTCTTCTTCGAACTCGAGAGCGTCGTCGGTGGCGAACTCGACCCGGTCGACGGCGTGCTGCGGCTGCTCGGCCTGCCACGCCCGGGAGTCATCGAGGGCAACATCGAGATGTTCTTCGTCTCCGGGATCGCGATCACGGCGTCGGCGGTGCTCGTCATCATCCTGAACGCCGAGCTGGCGCTTACGCCGGTGCGCTGGCTCGGCGGCCTGCTCGGCGGGATCGCCCCCGCGATCAAGATGGCGATCGCTTACCCGGTGGCCTCGAAGTTCCGCACCGGCATGACCCTCGCGATGTTCGGGCTCGTCGTCTTCAGTCTCGTCGTGATGGCGACGCTCAACTCGAACTTCACCCAGGCATTCCTCAGTGACGACGCCAATGGCGGCTTCGACGTCGCCGTCGACGTCAATCCCGGCAACCGCGTCCCCGACCTGCGCGAGGCGCTCCGCTCCGCCGGCTACGAGCCCGACACGACGCTCGCCGGTGTCGGGCGCCTCGTCTCCGCCTTCCCGCAGCTGCGGCGCAGCGACGACCCCGCGGGCGACGACGGCTTCGAGACGTACCAGCTCGCCGGCATGGACGACGAGTTCATCGACCTGCAGCGCTTCCCTCTCGCGCACCGCGCAGCCGCTTACGACAGCGACGAGGCCGTGCGGGAGGCGCTCCGCAGCGATCCCGGCATCGCCATCGTCGACGCCTCGCGCCTGCAGGAACCAGCCGAGTTCGGCGGCGACCCGAATCAGCCGGGCGACTTCTACCTCGGGGTCACCGACCACGACCTCCGTCACGAGCAGTGGGCGCCGATCCCGCTCACCTTCCGCGACCCGTCGACCGGTCACACGACCGAGCTGCGGATCATCGCCGTGCTGGAGCCGCAGGTCAGCTCGGTCATCCCCGCCTTCTTCGCCATCTTCACGCACGCCGCAGTCATCGAAGAGGCCTTCGAGGGCGGCGACCTGGAGCGGTACTTCGTGGTGACCGCCGAGGCCACGGACGAGGCCGCGATCGAGGCCTCGCGCGACATCGAGTCGACGCTGCTGGAGCTCGGTGTGCAGGCGGACTCGATCGACAAGCTGATCGACGATCAGGCCAGCACGTCGCGCTCGTTCCAGTTCCTGTTCGAGGGCTTCATGGCGCTCGGGCTGATCGTCGGCATCGCGGCGCTCGGGGTGATCGCGTTCCGCACGGTGGTGGAGCGGCGTCAGCAGATTGGGATGCTGCGCGCGATCGGCTACACCCGCAGGCTCGTGGCGATCTCCTACTTCCTCGAGTCTTCGTTCATCGCGCTGGCGGGCATCGCGATCGGGGTCACACTCGGTCTGGCGGTCTCCTACAACCTGCTGGCAAGTCCGGAGTTCACCGGTGGCACCGAGATCGACTTCCAGGTGCCGTGGGTGCGGCTGGCGGTGGTGCTCACCGTCGCCTACGGCGCGAGCGCGCTGATGACGCTGCTGCCCGCACGCGCTGCCTCGCGCGTCGCGGTCGCCGACGCGCTCAGGTACGAGTAGACGCCGTCTACCCCTGCAGTACGACCGTGAACGTCACAGGATGAAGGACCGGCGCTAGTCCGCCGTCTGCGCGCGCAGGCCCTCGAGGTGGCGGCGCACGACGGTCATCGGGCCCTCCTCGGTCAGCGCAAACCTGGGGACGACCTTCCAGAACTTCGGCAGGTACTGACGCCACTCGTTGAGAACGTGGCGCGCCCTCGGCGATCCGGTCACCTCGAGGTGGCGGCGCACCAGCATCTCGAGCAGCTCGATGGCCTCCGGCGTCGTCACCTGCTCGAGGCCGACCAGCTCCTGGTTGACGCGCGTGCGGAAGTCGCCTTCCTCGTCCAGCACGTAGGCGATGCCGTCCGACATGCCGGCGCCGAAGTTGCGCCCCGTGCGGCCGAGGATCACGACCACGCCGTCCGTCATGTACTCGCAGCCGTGGTCGCCCACGCCCTCGACGACGGCGCGCGCGCCGGAGTTGCGCACCGCGAAGCGCTCGCCCGCGCTGCCCGCGACGAAGAGGTGCCCGCCGGTCGCGCCATAGAGCACGGTGTTGCCCACCAGCACCGCCTCGGTGTCTGCGCCGAGGAACCCCGCGTCGTCGGGCGGGCGGACGGTGATCTCGCCGCCGTTCATCCCCTTCGCCACGTAGTCGTTGGCTTCGCCGACGAGGTGCAGGCGCATCCCCGAGGAGAGGAAGGCGCCGAACGACTGCCCTGCCGAGCCCTGGAAGGCGAGCTCGATCGAGCCCTCCGGCAGGCCGGTGTTGCCGTAGCGCATGGCGATCTCGCCGGAGAGCCGCGCGCCCACGGTGCGGTCCGTGTTGCGGATCTCGTAGGAGCGCCACAGCGGCGGGCCGCCCTCGATGGCGGAGCGGACGTCGGCGATGATCCTGTCGTCCAGCAACGCCTCACCGCGATCGTTGCGCTCCTGGATGGAGTGCCGGGGCTCGATCCCGGTCGGGTCCGCGGGCATCAGCACGTTCGCGAGGTCGATCCCGTCCCCGCGCCCGCCCTCGGGCGGCAACTGCTTGAGCAGCTCCGGGCGGCCGATGATGTCATCGATACGCTCGTAGCCAAGCTCGGCGAGGATCGCCCGCACTTCCTCGGCCACGTGCGTGAGGTACTTGATCACCATCTCCGGCTTGCCGAAGTACTTCGCGCGCAGATCCTCGCGCTGCGTCGCCACGCCGACGGGGCAGGTGTTGATGTGGCACTGCCGCGCCATCTTGCAGCCGACGGCGATCATGGCGGAGGTGCCGAAGCCGTACTCCTCCGCGCCGAGCATCGCGGCGACGATCACGTCGCGGCCGGTGTGGAACCCGCCGTCCGCGCGCAGCCGCACGCGGCCGCGCAGCGCGTTCGCCACGAGCACCTGCTGCGTCTCCGCCAGTCCGAGCTCCCAGGGCGCGCCCGCGTACTTGATCGACGACCACGGCGAGGCGCCGGTGCCGCCGTCGTGGCCGCTGATCTGGATGATGTCCGCGAAGCCCTTGGCCACCCCGGCCGCGATGGTGCCAACACCCTCGGCGGCGACGAGCTTGACGCAGACACGCGCCCGCGGGTTCACCGCCTTGAGGTCGAAGATCAGCTGCGCGAGATCCTCGATCGAGTAGATGTCGTGGTGCGGGGGCGGCGAGATCAGCGGCGTCCCCTCCATCACGTGGCGCATCGAAGCGATGTAGTGGGAGACCTTGTGGCCGGGCAGCTGCCCGCCCTCGCCGGGCTTCGAGCCCTGCGCGATCTTGATCTCCAGCTCCACCGCCGAGGCGAGGTAGGCGGGCGTCACGCCGAAGCGCCCGGACGCCACCTGCTTGACCTTCGAGTTGGCGTCGCGCATGTCGCCGTCCGGGCTGTAGCGTCGCGGGTCCTCGCCGCCTTCGCCGGTGTTGGAACGGCCGCCGAGGATGTTCATCGCGCGCGCGATGTCCTCGTGGGCCTCGCGACTGAGCGCGCCGAGCGACATGGCGCCGGTGTTGAAGCGCCGCGTCACCTCGCCGAGCGGCTCGACGCGCGAGACATCGATCGGCTCGCGGTCGGACTGGAAGCCGAGGGCATCGCGCAGCGCCGTGCGAGGGCGGGAGTGCACCAGGTCGCTGTACTCCTGGTACTCCGCCTGGCCGCCGCCGTCCTCGACCACCTTGTGCAGCGCGCGCCAGACCTTCGGCTCGAAGGCGTGGTAGTCGCCGTCGCGGCGGTACTTGTACCAGCCGCCGTGCGGCATCTCCGCATCCGGGAAGGCGCGCGCGTGGCGGTCCAGGATGTCGCTCGCGAGGTCCTCGTAGCTGACACCGGCGATGCGCGAGGTGGTGCCGGGGAAGGAGCGATGAATGACCTCGTCGGAGATGCCGAGCGCCTCGAAGATCTGCGCGCCGTGGTAGGAGGAGACGGCGGAGATGCCCATCTTGGACATCACCTTGAGGATGCCGGCATCCACCGCCTGCTGGTACTGGCGCATCACCTGGTCCAGTTCGACTTCGCCGAACTCGCCCTCGTGGGTGAGGCCGCGCAGCGTGTCGAACGCCAGGTAGGGATTCACGGCGCTTGCGCCGAAGCCGATCAGGCAGGCGAAGTGGTGCACGTCGCGCGCGTCACCTGCCTCGGCGACCAGGCTGGTCTTCATCCGGCGCGCGGTGCGGATCAGGTGGTGGTGCACGCTGGAGACGGCGAGCAGCATCGGGATCGGCGCCCAATCGCCGTCGCAGAGGCGGTCGCTGATCACGATCACGTCGTGGCCCTCGTCCACCGCCAGCTCGGCGGCGGCACAGAGGTCATCGAGGGCGGGGCGCAGCCCGGCCGGGCCCTCCGAGGCGGCGAAGCGCGCATGCAGCGTGGTCAGCCCGAACGTCCCGATCGGCGTGTTGCGCAGCGCCGCCATCTCCTCGTCCACCATCAGCGGGCTGTTGAGGTGGACCAGCCGCGCCGCTTCCGGCGTGGTCTCCAGCAGCGAGTGGCGGCGGCCCAGCAGCGTGTCCAGGGACATCACGATCTCTTCCCGGATCGAGTCGATCGCGGGATTCGTGACCTGGGCGAACTTCTGCTTGAAGTAGGTGTAGAGCAGGCGGCTCGGGTCGAAGAGCGTGGACAGCGGCGTGTCCTCGCCCATGGAGCCAACCGGCTCCTTGCCCTCGCGCACCATCGGCTTGATGACGTACTCGATCTCCTCGCGGGTGTAGCCGTGCAGGGTCTGCCTCGCGCTCATCTCCTCGTCGGGCTGCTCGCGGTGCTGGCCGTTCGCATTGTCGAGATAGCGACTCAGGCTGTGCAGGTTGCGGCGCACCCAGTCGCCATACGGACGCCGCGAGGAGATCTCGCGCTTGATCTCGTCGTTGTGCAGGAACTGCCGCCGCGCCGTGTCGACGGCGATCATCTCGCCCGGCCCGAGGCGGCCCGACTCGACGATCTCGTCGAACGGCAGATCGACGAGGCCGACCTCGGAGCCCATGACGACGGTGCCGTCGCGCATGATCTGGTAGCGGGCGGGGCGCAGGCCGTTGCGGTCCATGATCGCCGCCGCGACCGTGCCATTGGTGAAGGCCACCGCAGCCGGGCCGTCCCACGGCTCCTGCAGGCAGGCGTGGTACTCGTAGAACGCCCGCAGCTGGGGGTCCATGTTGGGCATGTTCTCCCAGGCCTCGGGGATCAGCATCATCATCGCGTGCAGGATGTCGCGGCCGGAGGCCGTCAGCAGCTCGAGCGCCTCGTCCAGCGAGGCGGTGTCCGAGCCGATCGGCCAGATCACCGGCAGCAGATCCTTGATCTGCTCGCCCCAGACCGCCGAGGTCAGCTCCGGCTCGCGCGCGCTCATCCAGTTGCGGTTGCCGAGCAGCGTGTTGATCTCGCCGTTGTGCGCGACCAGCCGGAACGGCTGCGCCAGCTTCCAGTTCGGCAGCGTGTTCGTCGCGAAGCGCTGGTGGAACAGCGCCACCGCCGCCACCGTGCGCTCGTCCGAGAGGTCCGGGTAGAAGGCCGCCAGCTGCGGCGCAACCATCAGCCCCTTGTAGACCACCACCTTCGAGGACATCGAAACCACGTAGCAGTCGAGCGAGCGCTCGCGGAAGGCTTGCTCGGCCTGCCGCCTCGCCAGGTAGAGGGCGCGCTCGCAGTCCGCCCCGCCGAGGCCGGGCGGCCGGCGCAGCAACAGCTGCTCGATGCCGGGCAGGGACTCCAGCGCCAGCCCGCCGAGCACCGACGGGTCGTGCGGCGTCTCACGCCAGCCGATGATCTGCACGCCGCCAGCCTCGACGGTCTGCTCGATGATTGCGCGCGCCTCGGTCTTGTCCGCCTCGTCCTGCGGGAGGAAGACCATCGCCACGGCGAGTTCGTCGCGGCGCTCGAGGGTATGGCCGAGCCGCTCGGCGTCCTCGCGCAGCAGCTCGAACGGGATCTGGATGGTGACACCCGCGCCGTCACCGGAGGCGGCGTCGGCGGAGACCGCGCCGCGGTGGGTGAGGTTCACGGCCGCCTCGACGGCGAGCTGGACGATGCGGTGGGAGCGCTCGCCGTCGATGCGCGCGACGAAGCCCGTGCCACAGGCGTCGTGATCCATCGACGGGTCGTACAACCCGCGAGCGGGACGCAGGGACATCCCTGTCGCAGAGTGCGACTCGGCGCCACTCACGGCACAAGCCCTCCGGAAAGGCTGCTCTCACCCCCACTGTGGGGGAGGAGTCTCCGTGGAATGCTCAATCATAACCCACACCGGCCACGCGCCGATGCAGGTTTGCCTTCACGGCCTCCTATTCTGCGCAAAATTTCACAAACTGTAAAGGTGCGGCGTGCCTGGCCCCTGCCGGCGAGGTTAGCCGAGGTCCGGCGTCGGCCGCTCGTCCCATACCACCTCGCGCTCCACGAGCGCGTCGAGGGCGTCCCCGTCGAGGCCGAGCAGGCTCGCGAGGAGCGCCCGCGAGTCCTGGCCCATATCCGGCGAGGTGCCCTGCACCCCGCCCGGCGTGCGCGAGAGCTTGATCGGCGTGTTGACCAGCGGCAGCGTGCCCAGCGTGTGGTGCTCCACCGGCGTCAGCATCCCGCGCGCCTCGACCTGCGGCTGCGCGACGGCTTCCGCGATGTTGTTGAGCGGACCGCAGGGGATCTCGTAGGGCGTCAGGCGCTCCACCCACTCGGCCGTGGTGCGCTTGAGGAACGCCTCGTTGAGCAGCGGCTCGAGCGCGGCGTGGTTGGCCGAGCGGGCGTGCGCCTCGGCGAAGCGCGGATCGTCGATCAACTCGACGACGTCCAGCTCGGAGCAGAGCAGCGCCCACTGGTTCGGCACGCCCCAGGCGAGCGCAACGACGATGTAGCCGTCCGCGGTCGGGAACGCCTGGAACGGCACCGCCCAGGAGTGCCGCGTCCCCAGCGGCTGCGGCAGATCGCCCGTCAGGTGGTAGCGCAGCAGCGCGTTCTCCTGGATCGCCAGCTGGCAGTCCAGCATCGAGATGTCGACGAGCTGGCCGCGTCCGGAGGTCTCGCGCTCGCGCAGCGCCGCGAGGATGCCGACCGTGGCGAACAGCCCGCCCGCGATGTCGGCGAGCGAGAGTCCGGGCTTCAGCGGCGGCCCGCCCGGCTCGCCGGTCACGGACATCACGCCGCCCGCGCCCTGGATCACCACGTCCAGGGCCGGCCGATCGCTCAGCGGGCCGGTCTGCCCGTAGCCGGAGATCGCGGCGTAGATCAGCCCCGGATGCACCTCGGCGAGCCGCTCGTAGCCGAGGCCGAGGCGCCCCAACGTGCCCGGCCGGAAGTTCTCGACGAGCACGTCGAACTGCGGCACCAGTTGCAGGAAGAGCTCGCGCCCCTCCTCCTGCTTGAGGTCGATCGCGATGCTGCGCTTACCGCGGTTGACGCTGAAGAAGTAGCCCGACTCACCGTCGAGGAGCGGGCCGGTGGTACGCGCGACATCGCCGAAGGGCGGGCGCTCGCACTTCACCACCTCGGCGCCGAGGTCGCAGAGGATCATCGTGCAGTACGGGCCGGCGAGGACCCAGCTCAGGTCCAGCACGCGCAGGCCGCTCAGCGGCCCGCCGCCCGTCCCGCCTCCGCTCGTCGCGGCTGCCTCCGTCATCTCGCCCTCTCGTCCTCGTGCCGCGCGAGTCTCAGCCCGCCCCGCAGGGCGACGTACACGCCCACCAGCAGCAGCGCGGCGCCGAGTGCTTCGAGCAGTGTAGGACGCTCGCCGAGGAGCGTCGCGCCGATCGCGGTCGCGCCGACCGGCTCGCCGAGCGCGGCCACCGCAACCACGGCGGCGGGCAGCGAACCGAGCGCAAGGGTGAACGCCCCGTGCCCGATGAGCTGCGGCACCAGCGCGAGCAAGGCGATCAGGATGTAGGCCTCGGCGCCCCAGCCGAACAGCGATTCGCCGCTCGCCGTCAGCGCGATCAGCAACACGATCGCGGCGATCGCGTTGGCCAGCCCGGCATAGCTGACGTTGGACAGCCTCGCCCGGACACGCCGTCCGACTACGAGGTAGATCGAGGCGGACACGGCGCCCAGCGCCGCGAACGCGTCGCCGCGCAGCGAGACGCTATCGCCCAGATCGGAGCCCGCCAGTAGCAGCGCCCCGGGGGCGGCGATCGCGATCGCGACCAGCAGCGCGCGCGGCGGCCGTTCGCCCAGCGCGACCCAGGCGCCGAGCCCGACGATCAGTGGCTGCGTCGCGATGATCGCCGTGGCCGCGGCGATCGAGGTGTCCTGCACCCCGGCGGTCCAGAACCCGACGTATCCGGCGAGTGCGAGCCCGGCGAGCCCCAGCAGCCCCGCATCCCGGCGTCCGAGGACGCGCAGTTCCTCGCGCCGCGTGAGCGCGGAGAGCACGAGCAGCGGGAGCGCCGCCAGCGCCAGGCGCAACGAGGCGATGACCAGCGGAGGGGCGTCCGTCAGCCGGACCAGCGGCGCGGCCCAGGAGAGCGCCGCCACCCCGGCGAGCAGCACGATCCACTCGCGCGACGCCATCGCCTGGAGCTTTGCCCCGACCATCGTCCGACGCTAGCAGGTACGGGCCCTGCCAGCCGTGCGGGCGAGGCGCGCTAGTTTCCGTAGCTGCCGACGAGTTCCTCGACCATCTCTTCCAGCTCGCCGCCCCTCGGCGACGCGTAGAGGCCTCGCACGACCTCGTCCGAGTTCGGGGCGATGGACAGGAAGTTGGGGTGATAGGTCATGCCCAGGCCTGTGCCAAACGCGTGCTCGTCGGGGGTGTCCCAGTCGAGGATCACGAAGTTCACCCGGTCCTGGAATTCGATTCGGAGCCCGTTCACGACGGGCCGCGCACGCGTGCAGGCCGGTCACCAGATCGCATCGAAGAAGACGAACGTCGGTTTCCCGTTCGCCGGGAGGTACGCCCCCGTCGAGTCCACGCGATTGCCCGGCGGCTGGTAGTCCGCAGCCACCAATACCGCCGGCCCGGTCGGGAAGTCATCGCCCGGCGCCGCGGCTGCCGCAGCCGCAGCGGATGTCGCGGTGGGCGCCGCGCTGCCTCCGTCGTCACCGCCCGAGCAGGCCGCGGCAAGCGCCGCGCAGGCGAGGATCAGCGCCGCGAGGCGCAGGACGTGCGGGCGGCGTGGGCGGAAGTGCGGCATCACCAACTCACTCGATCTTCGCCCGCCTGCCTTGTCATCGCGCCCTCTCGTCCTCGCCGCGCACGAGGCTGAGCCCGCCGCGCAGGGCAACGTACACGCCCACCAGGAGCAGTGCTGCGCCGACTGCCTCGAGCAGTGTAGGACGCTCGCCGAGCAGCGTCGCGCCGATCGCGGTCGCGCCCACCGGCTCGCCCAGCACCGCCACCGCGACGACCGCGGCCGGCAGCGAACCGAGCGCCCAGGTCAGCGCGCCGTGCCCCATCAACTGCGGCACGAGCGCGAGCAGCGCGATCAGGATGTAGGCCTCGGCGCCCCAGCCGAGCGGCGAATCGCCGCTCACCGCCAGCGCGAGCAGCAGTGCGATCGCGGCGATCGCGTTGACCAGCGCGGCGTAGCTGACGTTCGACAGCCTCGCGCGGACATTCCGGCCGGCCACGAGGTAGATCGAGGCGAAGACGGCGCCCAGCGCCGCGAAGGCGTCACCGCGCAGCGAGACGCCATCGCCGAGGTCGGCGCCGGCCAGCAGCAGCGCCCCGGCGCCGGCGATGGCGATCGCGATCAGCAGCGCGCGCGTCGGCCGCTCACCGAGCGCAACCCACGCGCCGAGCCCGACGATCAGCGGCTGCGTCGCGACGATCGCCGTGCTCGCCACGATCGAGGTGTCCTGCACCGAGGCGACCCAGAAGCCGAAGTGCGCAGCGAGCGCGAGGCCGGCGAGCGTGAGCAGCCCCGCGTCGCGCCGCCCCAGCAGGCGCAGCTCCTCGCGGCGCCGCAGGCCCGCGAGCATGAGCAGCGGGAGCGCCGCCAGCGCCATCCGCAGCGAGGCGACTACTAGCGGCGGGGCGTCCGCCAGCCGGATCAGGGGAGCGGCCCAGGAGAGCGCCGCGACCCCCACGAGCAGCACGATCCACTCGCGCGACGCCACCGCCTCGAGCTTCGCCCTCACCATGTTCCGACGCTAGCAGGTACGGCCTCTACCGGCCGGGCGATCGGGGCTCGTTAGCCCTCGTGGTCGGCGAGGAGTTCCTCGATCATCTCGCGCAACTCGCCGCTCCTCGGCTCCAGATAGAGGGGCCGCACGACCTCGATCGAGTTGGGGCCGACGGTCGCGAAGTTAGGGTGACTCGTCAGGCCCAGATCGAACCCGAACGCCTTCTCCGCGCGGGTGTCCCAATCGAGGATCACGAAGTTCACCCGGTCCTGGAATTCGATTCGGAGCCCGTTCACGACGGGCCGTGCACGCGTGCAGGCCGGTCACCAAATCGCATCGAGGAATACGAAGGTCGGGTTCCCGTTTGCCGGCAGATACGCCCCGGTCGAGTCGACACGGTTGCGCGGTGGCTGGTAGTTGGCAGCAACCAGTACGGCCGGCCCCGTGGGGAAGTCATAGCTGGGCTCGGGAGTCGGGGTGGGCTCGGGCGTGGGCGCTGCGGTCGGAGCAGCCGTGGCTACCGCGGTCGGGGCAGCTGTGGCCTCCGCCGTCGCCGTCGGCGTAGGCGCAGCCGTCGCGGTCGGGGCAGCCGTGGCCGCCGCGGTCGGAGCAGCCGTGGCCGCCGCGGTCGGAGCAGCCGTGGCCGCCGCGGTCGGAGCAGCCGTGGCCGCCGCGGTCGGAGCAGCCGTGGCCGTCGCGGTCGGAGCAGCCGTCGGCGCAGGCGCAGCCGTCGCGGTCGGAGCAGCCGTGGCGGCCGGCGCGGTCGTCGCGGTCGCGACCGCCGTAGGCGCCGCGGTCGCAGCGGGGGCGGGCGTCGCCGTCGCGGTCGGGGTAGCCGTGGGTGTTGCGGCCGCAGCCACCGCGGGCGTAGCCGTCGGCGTGGGTGCGGGCGTAGCCGTCGCGGTCGGGGTCGGTTCGGGCGTTGCGGTCGGTGTGGGCTCCGGCGTCGCGGTCGGGGTCGGTTCGGCAGTCGCGGTCGGGGTCGGTTCGGGCGTCGCGGTCGCGGTCGCCGTGGGTGTCGCGGTCGCGACGCTCGGCGTCGCCGTAGCCGTGGCCGTCGGCGCCACGGTCGGCGCCGGCGTCTCGGCTACGGGCGCCGGCGAGGGCGTCTCGGTCGCGGTCGGGGCGGGCTCCGCCTCGTCGCCGCCCGTGCAGGCCGCGGCGGCGAGCAGCGCGGCAGTGGCGAGGGCCAGCGCCGCGAGGCGCAGGACACGCAGGCGGCGTGGGCGTAGGCGCAGCACTACCAGCTCACTCGATCGTAACCATCTGGATCGCGCTCGCCTCGACCAGTTGCACGCAGGCGCACGGCGTCATGCCCGGCACGGATTCCTCGCCCGGCTGCATCCGCTCGAGGCTGTCCCCGATCGCCGCGATCTGCTCGCGGGAGCGCTCCAGTTCCTCGATGCGGCCGTCCAACTGCTCCACGGCCCCGGTCAGCGTGCGGCTGAGTACGGAGCGCACGTCGCCGCAGGTGCCATCGTGCGCGAGGCCCAGCACCGCGCCCATCTCGCTCAGGGACAGGCCCAGCCCGCGCAGCCCTACCGCGAGCCGCAGCGTCTCGACGTGCCGCTCGGAGTAGTCGCGATAGCCGTTGGCGCGCCGCGGAGGCGGGGGCAGCACTCCACGCCGTTCGTAGAAGCGGATCGTGTCGGAGCTGAGGCCGCTGGCAACGGCGGCGCGCTGGATGTTCATCGGCTCGTCCACCCCCGTTCGCGCTTCGCCTTCAGGATACCCCGTCGCGGGCACCCTCGGCGTCGGCTACCCCTCGAGGCTGGTGGCGGCCTGCTAGCTCCCGTAGCGTGCGATCAGGGCGTCGAGGATGCCGCGCAACTGGGGCTCGCGCTGCGCCCCGAAGACCCTCGCGACCACCTCGGCGGAGTCGGGTGCGAGGAGCAGGTAGGCGGGCGTCCCGGTGTAGCCCAGCAGCCTCGCCAGCGTGCCCTCCTCGGGGTCGTCGACATCAAGGACCACGAAGTTTGCCCGGTCCTGATATTCCTCCCGAAGCCCATGCACGATGGGCCGCGCGATCGCGCAGAACTGTCACCAGATCGCATCAACGAAGACGAGCGTCGGCTTCCCGTTCGAGGGCAGGTACGCGCCCGTCGAGGCGACGCGGTCCTCGGGCGCCTGGTAGTCGGCCGCCACCAGCACCGCCGGGCCGGTGGGGAAGGCGTAGCTCTCCGGCGTCGCGGTGGGCGCCGCCGTCGCGGTCGCTTCCGGCGTCGCCACGGCGGTGGGTGGGGCGGTCGCCGCGGGCGCGGGGTCGCCCTCGCCGCCGCCGCCACAGGCGGCGATCAGCGCCGCGCAGGCGAGGAGGAGCGGCGAGAAGCCGCGGACGCAGGCTCGGCTTGCATGGAATCGCGGCATCCGCATCGTGGCTCGATCATACGCCCGCACGCCCGCCGCGACACGCTACTCGTACGTGCCGCCGGCCGTGTCGGCGTCCGCGACGCCAACCTCGAGCAGGTGCCCGAACACGGATCCGAGGGCGGTCGTGCGCACGATCCCGTCGCGGTCGATGAAGAACGTCGCGGGCAGCGCGCGCACGCCGTAGCGCCGCGCCACCGCGCCGAGCGAGGTCTCGAGCAGTATGGGGAAGGTCAGCCCGAACTCCTCGACGAAGGCCTCAGCCGCCGCGAGCGTGTCCTCCGGCAGGAGGTTCACGGCGAGGATCACGAGATCGTCGGGGCCGGATGGCCCGCGCTCGTCCCACAGCGTCTGGAAGTCCGGCATCTCCCGCCGGCACGGCGCGCACCAGGTCGCCCAGAAGTTCAGCACCACCGTCTTGCCCCTGAAGTCGGAGAGCCGTACCGACCGGCCGTTCAGCGTTCTCAGGAAGAAGTCCGGCGCCTGCTGATCGACCTCGAGTGGCAGGCCGTCCAGCAGTCCGATCGTGACGGCAGTGCTCGCGGGCGTCGCGGTCGCGGTGCTGGTCGCCGGCGCGGGGGGCTCAGTGCCGCCGTTGCCGCAGGCAGCCGCGATCAGCGCCGCGCCGGCGAGCAGCAGGGGCGCGAGCCACCGGAGGCGGCCGCTGGTCGAGTGCCGAGGCGGCATCACGGACCCGCACTGACGCCAGCGCTACCCCCCACCGGCCGTGTCCGCCTTCGCCACGCCGTCCGGCAGCAGGTTGCCGAACACCGGCCCGTAGTTGACCGAGCGCACCACGCCCTCGCGATCGATGAAGAACGTCGCCGGGAGCCCGCGCACACGGTAGCGATCGGCCACCGCGCCGTCGGCAGTGTCGAACAGCACGGGAAACGTGAACCCGCGTCCCTCCACGAAGCCGCTGGCATCGGCCACTGTGTCCTGCACCAGGAAGTCGAGCGCGAGCATCACGAGGTCGTCCGAGCCGTCCTCGCCGCGCTCGTCCCAGAGCTCCTGGAACTCCGGCATCTCCTCGCGGCAGGGCGGGCACCAGCTCGCCCAGAAGTTCAGCACCACCGTCTTGCCGCGGAAGTCCGAGAGCCTGACGGTCTCGCCATCGAGGTTCGTCAGCGCGAAGTCGGGCGCGGGCTCATCGATGGCCAGCTCCAGATCGTCGAGCAGGCCGATCGCGACCATCTCGCCGCTGCTGGTCATCGCCTCATCGACGCCGCTGTCGATGAACTCGCGCTGCACGAAGAGCGCGAGGATCACCGCGACGATCAGGAAGGCCAGCCTTCTGTTCTCTTCCATTGCCAGATCCTTTCCCGATCACGCCCGCAGACCGGGCGCAGCCCCCGTCAGGAGCGATCCCCGTCGCTCTCGAGGATGACACGCGTCTCCGGTTGGAACACCACCCAGGCGAACCAGAAGTGGTTGCCGGAGACGAGCGGCGTCAATTGCGACCCGGCCAGCGGCCCCTCGACCGCGCGGCCGAGCACGTCCCAGGTGCTCCCCGTACCCACATCCGTGATCGCGCCCTCGCGCGACTCGAAGCGCAGCCGCTCGCCATCGAGGAGCGGGCTGAACGCCCCGGCGGAGCCGACGTTGCGGCTGCCGATGATGAACGCATCGTCGAGCGCCGAGACCTGCCCCGGCTGCCAGAAGGCGGCGACCGGCTCGCCGCCAACCTCGGCCTCGATGACCACGAGCTCGCTCAGCGCGCTGAACGGGAAGGCCGCCGTCTCGCCCGCGATCTCCAGCGCGAGCACGCGCTCCTTGGCGGAGAGCTGGTCGCTGAACTCCCCGACGGGGAAGAACGTTCTGCCGGTGCTGTCGTAGAGCGGGTACGGGTTCTCCCCGTAGTTGCGCCTGTGGCCGGTCTCACGGCTGAGCACCAGGCCGTCCTCGAACGCTGCCCGGAACTCCTCGAAGGAGACGAGCTGGGCGGGCAGGAACTCAAGCACCGTCCCCGTGTGCTGGCCGACAATCGCCTCGCCGGTGAGCTGCTGCCACAGCGTGTGCGTCTCGCGGTCGTACATGATCAGGTCGCTGCGCCGCAGGCTGCCGGAGACGCCGAACGTGCGCTCCTCGCCGTCCACCAGCCGCGAGAAGGCGATCGCCGAGTTGCAGAGCGGGCAGTAGGTCACGATCACCGGCTCGCCGCCAACCACGTCGTTGACGATCTCGTGCCAGGTGAGGATCTCCAGCGGGTAGGCGCGCACGTCGCCGTTGCGCTCGAAGGCGATCACCGGCGACTCCGCCGACAGCCAGTCCGAGGCCTCCTCGAGGCTCAGGAAGCGTGGCTCATCGATCGCCGGGATCGCGTCGGGCGGGATCACCGCCCGGATCTCCGCGAGGTTCACGGCGCGCTTGCTGAGATCGATCTTCGGGAAGTTGCGCTCGAGGTTCTGCGCCGTCTGCAGATCGGCGGCATTGAACTCCTCGCGGAACGGCGTCGCCGTAGCTGTGGCCCGCTCGGCGGTCGCCGTCGCTGTCACCGTCGCTGTCGCAGCCGCCGACGTGGGCGCCGGTGTGGAATCGGGGGTCACCGTGGGCGAGGCCGGGGCAGTCGCCGCCGTCGTTGCGGCCTCGGGAGCGGGCGCTGGCTGCGAGTCACCACCGCAGGCGGCGAGCAGTGCCGCGGCGAGGAGGAGGAGTGCTGCGATGCTGCACCGCTGCAACGTCGTCCGAAGGCGTCCCGCGTGAGCCATGCCGTGTCCGCCCTCATGAACGCCCTTCCATGATACGTCCCGACCACCCTACGGGCGGCGATTCCCGGCGCCTCGCACGGCGGGACTGGTGGCCTCGATCCGGCGCGTCTACCATGACGTAGTTCCCGGACATGCAGTGCTGCGAAGCGGCGCGAGGGAGGGCGAAGATGGACCGGGATGCGCTCGACCGCGCCGCCGCGATCCTCGCCGGTTCCTCGCACACCGTCGCGCTCACCGGCGCGGGGATCTCGAAGGAGTCGGGCATCCCCACCTTCCGGGGCCCGGACGGCCTCTGGACCAAGCGCGGCGAGCCGCCGCTCAACGGCTACCAGATCTTCCTCCAGGACCCCGCCGCCTGGTGGGAGCAGCGCCTCGAGCAGCTCGAGCAGCCCGACGAGTTCCGCGCCTCGTTCCAGACCGCGCAGCCGAACGCCGGCCACCGCGCGCTCGCGGAGCTCGAGGCGATGGGCGTGCTGCAGCACGTGATCACGCAGAACGTCGACGACCTGCACCGCCGCGCCGGGACGACGTCGCTGACCGAGATCCACGGCAACACCAACTGGATGCGCTGCCTCGGCTGCGCCGCGCGCTGGCCTCGCGAGGAGTTCCCGGTCGACCGCACGCAGCTCCCGCCACGCTGCAGCCAGCCGGGCTGCGAGGGCATCGTGAAGGGCGACGGCGTGATGTTCGGCGAGCCGATCCCGCCCGAGGCGCTCGAACGCTGCGCCCTCGAGGCGCGCTTCGCCGACGCCTTCATGATCGTCGGCACCACGGCCGTCGTGTACCCCGCCGCCGAGTACCCGCAGATGGCCGTGCGCCGCGGCGTGCCGCTGATCGAGGTCGACCCTGATCCCACGGCGCTGACGGAGTTGGCGACCGTGGTGCTGCGCGGACCGGCCGGCGAGATCCTGCCCGAGCTCGTCGAGGCCGTCCGCACGCGCCTCGGCGCGGCCGGCGAGACCCAGACCAGCACGCCGTGACGTCGCGCTTCACACGACGAGGCGACCCGCTCGGCGTCCTGATCGGCACGGAACGCGGCCTCTACCAACTGCTGCCTGGCGAGCCGCTGCACCGCATCCTCCCGGACCTGGAGATCGCCTCACTCGACGTGCGCGATGAGGTCGCGCTCGCGGCCGTGCCCGGCCGGGGCGTCTGGCAGCACGACGGTGGACCCGCGACGGCCTGGCGGCAGGTCTGGGAGGGCGATCCGCGCTGCGTGCGCATCGACTCGCGGGGCGTCCGCCACATCGGCGCCGCGCCCGCCGCCCTGCTGCGAGCCGCACCCGGCGAGGAGCAGTGGACGGCCTCGCAGAGCCTCGACAGCGTCGTGCGCTACCAGCGCACGCGCAGTCGCGGGGGCTCCGGCTCCAGCTGGGGGCTGAGCGCGATCGCCTTCCCCGGCAGCGCGCTGCTCGTCGCCGTCGGCGGCGCGGGCGCCTGGCTCTCGAACGACGAGGGCCGCAGCTGGATGCCGCGCTCCGAGGGCATCGACCCGAAGGTGACCGGCCTCCAGGAGCACCCCGAGCGCAGCGATCGCGTATACGCCACCACCGGTGGCGGCCTCTTTCGATCCGAGGACGGCGGCTTCAGCTGGCTGCAGTCGATCAGCGGCCTCGACCGCTCGGTCGCGCACAGCGCCGCCGTGCTGCCGGGTGCGCCGGACGCGATGGTGCTCTCGGCCTCGCGCCGCGCCGGTGGATCGGGCGGCGCGCTATTCCGCTCGATCGACGGCGGAGTGCGCTGGATCCGCCTGATCCTCGGCGACGAGGATGAGTGGGCCGAGGCGCCGCTGGTGGCGGCGCTGCCGGCCAGCCGCGACACCGTCTTCGCCCTCGCCGACGGCGTCGTCTGGGCCTCGCACGATCGAGGCGGCGACTGGCGCCCCCTCACCGACCCGCCCGCGCGCCCCCTCCCGCGCGCGCGCTGCCTCGCCGTCGCGCTCTGAGCGCGGCGCGCCCTCGCGGAACCCCACGCCCGCGAACGTCGTTAAGCTCACAGGGACTGTTGTGAGGGGGCGACCATGCCGAAGCGCGCCGCGCGGCGTTGGCTGACGTTCCTGCTCGCCGCCGTCCTCGCGCTCGCGCTGGCGGCGTGCACCGGCGACCCGGACGAGCCTCCCTCGCCACCCGCGACGACACCGATCGCAGCGACGGCGACCACCACGCCCACGGCGACGGCGACGGCCACCCCGACCGCGCCGCCAGCGACAGCGATGGCGACGGCCACTCCGACGCCAGCGCCGACGGAGACCCCCGTCCCCTCGCCAGCCGCGACTCCGACGCCCTCACCAACCTCGACAGCCACGCCCACGCCGACGCCCACCGAGCCGCCGACAACCTTCCGCTACGACACCTACGACACCACCGGCGCCGCCGCCGAACCCGGCAGCTACGCCTTCCTCGCCAACCCCGCCGACACGAGGAGCGCCGTCACCACCTACGAGGGCCTGCGCGACGGATCGGCGACCGCGCTGCGCATCCACGAGACGGACGCGGACGGCGTTGCGCGCGCCGCCTTCCTCGACACCGCCGAGGCCGGCGACCTCTTCGAGTGGCGGGAGTCCGCCGCCTGTTGGGTGCGCTACTTCGTGATCGAAGTTGTCGCAACTACGGCCGAGTATCGCCGGTTCACGATTGAGCCCTTCGCCTATGCCCCGGGCCCCAGTTGCAGCGGTGCTGCCAGGAGTGGCACGCCAGCCACGTTCGACTGGGAGCCTGAAAACATCACAAGCAAGGACGTGATCGATGTCCGTTTCGGCCCGTTCTACCTATGGAGTGCAGAAGGGCATTGGGGCTTCGAGGATCAAGTGCCCACCGCACCTGACGCTCCGCTCCCGACGGAAGAGCAGGAGGCGGCGGCGGGGGAGGACATTACGCGTCACCCGTTCTGGCGTGAACCGGATCTGCCCGCTGGATGGCGTATCGGTTCGGCGACTGTCGGTATAGAGAACACTCACGGGTACGAAGTCACGTACGTGGACGGACGAGGACGCGCAAAGCTTGCCCTTTGGAGCGCGCTGGTCCGATACGAGCCGCACTACTTCAGGGTCGAGCCACGCAATGCACATGTCATCTACGAAACTCGATTCATCGCGGGTCGGCCATCAATCGTGGACCGCGCGCGAGGGACTGACCCGTACTACTTCAACACTGTTATCACATACGACGAGTCGTCTCATCTCCTTTATGGCGTCGTCGGCTACGATTCCACGCTCCGGGGAGACAACGTCGAGGCGCTTGTTACGATCATGCGTAGCCTCTTCGAGAGCCCGAATCCACCCCCGCCGCAGACCACCTTCCGCTACGACAGCTACGACACCACAGGCGCCGTCGCCGAGCCCGGCAGCTACGCCTTCCTCGCAGACCCCGCCGACGCGAGGAGCGCCGCCACCACCTACGAGGGCCTGCGCGACGGCTCGGCGACCGCCCTGCGCATCCACGAGACGGACGCGGACGGAGTCTCGCGCGCCGCCTTCCTCGATACCGTCGAGGTGGGCGACCTCTTCGAGTGGCGGCAGGCCGAGGACTGCTTCGTGCGCTACAAGGTGACGGAGCTGTTGCCGGAGCCCTCGGGGCCGCCTCGGAGGCTGCTCGCCGTCGAGTGGATGACGTTCACGTACACCGGCTGTAGCGGCGCCATCTCGGCATCAGACAATGTTCAGATCGTCTGGGGACCCCTACCCAACCTGGGCGGTGAGAGCCTCTCTGTTCCTGTGATCCATGGGGCCTACGAGATCGTTCCCCTTGATTGGTCAGGGGAGACCATGAGGGACTACGTCCCGTTCCCCGACTACTCCGATCCGGTCGAGACCGACGACATTACCGTGGCCCGCACGCTCGACTTCTGGCGAGAACCCACGATCCCCGACGGCTGGACGTTCGGCAAGGCGATCGCTGCCGGTGGAGATGCGTACGGTGGGGCCAGGTGGGGCTACTGTGCGACCTGGTGGGCGAAGGACGTCAAGATCCCCAACACGACTGTCGTCCATCGTCAGAGGGGTGTCCAAATCTGTGCCGACTTCACGTCGACGCGCTACGGGAATCAGGACGCGTCCTGGAATAATGGTTCTGCGGTCCACGAAACGAGGGTGATCGCCGGAAGGCCGGCAAGCCTCAGATTCAGTCCGCCCGGCCCCAATCACCGTCTGGGTTTCCCGACCTTGATCCAGGTTTTCGATCCCACGACCGGGGTCACGTACGAAATCGAAGCCATCGATTATGACCTGAAGTCGAACCCCGAAGCGGTAGTCGAGATGGCGCGCAGCCTGTTCCAGCCTCCGAACCCGCTCCCGCCGCAGACCACCTTCCGCTACGACAGCTACGACACCACCGGCGCCGTCGCCGAGCCCGGCAGCTACGCCTTCCTCGCCGACCTCGCCGACACGAGGAGCGCCGTCACCACCTACGAGGGACTGCGCGACGGCTCGGCGACCGCGCTGCGCATCCACGCCACGGACGCCGAGGGCGTCTCGCGCGCCGCCTTCCTCGATACCGTCGAGGTGGGCGACCTCTTCGAGTGGCGGCAGGCCGAGGATTGCTTCGTGCGCTACAGGGTGACGGAGGTACTGCCGGACCCCTCGGGGACGCCTCGCAAGGTGCTTGGCGTCGAGTGGATGACGTACGCGTTCACGGGCTGCAGCGGGCGGATCGCGGCAGGTGCCGCCGTTACGGTCTATTGGGCACCACCGCCCGTGACGTCGCCGTACATCACCTCGCCCATTCGGCATGGGCCATTCCTGCTGATCCCGAGCGGGTGGGCAGGTGAACTCGAGGCTCGGCAAGCACCACCCCCGCCTGTCGCGGCCAGGAGTGCGCCCGGAGACTCGGACGTCCCAGCTCCGACCTGGCCGTCGACCGACATCACCGAAATCCGTCGGCATCCGCTCTGGAGTGAGCCTGACGTCCCGGAGGGGTGGACCCGGTTCTATGCGGAAGCCGGTGCCGACTGGATAGCGTTGCGCTATCAGGACCGCGACCGCCAAGGGTATGTGGAGATACAACTCTCGCAAGGGTTCCCGCTGCCCCTGTACAACCCCCACATTGAGACCACTCCCTATGGCGGCCGCATTCACGAAGCGACGGAGATCGACGGTCGTCCTGCCATTCTTTGGTACACCCCGACGAATGACAGCGGCCTCAGCGTAACCGTGCAGGTGTACGACGATGCCACCGCAGTGCGATATCGGGTGATCGCTGTGCACTGGCGTCTCAACAGAGACTACGAAGCCGTGATCGCGATCGCCCGCAGCTTGTTCGAGGCCCCGAATCCGCAGTGACATCGCGCGGCCTCGCCCGCCGCCGGGCAGCGCACAGGGGAGCGCGGTGCTACGATAGCGGCTCTCATCATGCTCGCTCCCACGGAGGCGTATCCAGTGGCGAACCGCGCCCAGGCTGAAACGGTCGAGATCAACGGCCTCAAGCTCAACTACCAGGAATGGGGCGACTCCCGCAGCAAGCACGCCCTGCTGCTGCTGCACGGCTTCGGCGAGACCTCCTTCATCTGGGAGGAGATCGCGATCGAGCTGTCGCGCGAGTACCGCGTGCTCGCCCTCGACCAGCGCGGACACGGCGGCAGCGCCCGACCGCGCGATCACAACTACAGCCGCAACAGCCAGGTCGAGGACCTCGAGGCGTTCGTCGAGGCCGTCGGTCTGCGCAGCGTGACGATCGTCGGGCAGGCGATGGGCGGGGCCAACGCGCTCTGCTACGCCGCCGAGCATCCGGACGTCGTCGCCGCGCTGATCGTGATCGAGGCCGCTCCCGAGGTGCTGCGCAGCGGCGTCGAGACGCTGCGCCGCCTGCTCGCCTCCGCCGACAGCTTCGTCAGCATCGACGAGGCCGTCGAGACCTACGAGCAGTTCTACCCCTACGCCACCACGGAGCAGCTCAACCGCCGCGTCAAGGGGACGCTCGCCCGCAGCGAGGACCTGACCTACGTCTGGGACTTCGACCCGATCTTCCGTGACGCGACCGCCCGACCGCCCGACCCGGACCCCGGCCAGCGCCGCATGACCAACCTCTGGGAGTGCGTCGAGCGCGTGCAGTGCCCGGTCATGATCGTGCGCGGCGCCGAGACCGACATGCTCACCCCGGAGGCGATCCAGCGCCTGCACCGCCGCATCCCCGGCTCCCGCGTCTCGCTGATCGAGGAGGCCGGGCACGCCGTGCCGACGGACCAGCCCAGCGCGCTCAGCCAGCACATCCGCGAGTTCCTGCAGAGCCTGTCCCGGAGCCCGGCGGCGTGACTGCGGCAAGGCAGATCCATCGCGTCCTCGTTACCGGCATCGGCGCCGTCACGCCGATCGGCGGCGACGCGCCCTCGTTCTGGGAGGGCCTGCGCAGCGGCCGCAACGGCATCGGGCGCGTCACGCGCTGCGACCCGGCCGATCTGCCGGTGCAGATCAGCGGCGAGGTCAAGGACTTCGACCCCGAGCAGCACCTCGACCGCCGCACCGCGCGCCGCACGGCGCGCTTCGCGCAGTTCGCCGTCGCCGCCGGCCGCGAGGCGCTCGAGGACGCCGGGCGCGCCGGCAACGGGGAGCTGCAGGACGATACCGGCGTCGTCATGGCGACCTCCGGCGACGCCTTCGAGATGGGCATCCCCTACCTGGAGATGGAGCGCCGCGGCCCGATGAAGGCGGACCCCTTCATCATCACGCGCTCCGGCCAGCACATGGGCGCCGCACGCGTCGCGCGCGAGCTGGGGCTGCGCGGCCCCAACACCACGATCAACACGGCCTGCGCCTCCGGCACGGACGCGCTCGGTCACGCCCTCAACCTGATCCGCCTCGGACAGGCGCAGGCGCTGCTCGCCGGGGGCGCCGAGGCGCTGATCGGCCGCCTCGCGCTCGCCTCGATGGGCCGCCTCGGCGCGCTCTCGCGCAATAACGATGACCCGGAGCACGCCTGCCGCCCGTTCGACCAGGACCGCGACGGCTTCGTGCTCGGCGAGGGCGCCGGGGTGCTGCTGCTGGAGTCGGAGCAGTCGGCCGTCGAGCGCGGCGCGCGCATCTACGCGGAGCTGGCCGGCGCGGGCTGGTCCTTCGACGCCACCGACGACACCGCGCCCGACGCCGAAGGCGAGTCGCTGGCGATGCGCCGCGCCCTCGCCGACGCGGGCATCGACCCCTCCGAGGTGGATTACGTGAACGCCCACGGCACGAGCACGCAGTACAACGATCGCAGTGAGACGCACGCCGTGAAGCTCGCGCTCGGCGAGGAGAACGCCTACCGCATCGCGATCTCGTCGACGAAGTCGATGACGGGCCACCTCGCGGCGGCCGCCGGGGGCATCGAGGCGGTGGCCGCGCTGTTCGCGCTCCACCACGGCGAGATCCCGCCGACGATCAACTACGAGACGCCGGACCCCGACTGCGATCTGGACATCGTCCCGAACGAGGCGAGGGCGGCGGACCTGCGCGTGGTGCTGTCCAACTCGTTCGGCCTCGGCGGGCAGAACGCCTGCATCGCCTTCCGCCGCTACGAGCCGTAGCGCCGCCGGCTCAACTCGACTCGGCCGCTCCCAGCCGCAACTCGCCCGTCCACTCCTCGACGCCGACCTCGAGTTCGCAGGAGACGCGGTCGCCCTCGGCTGCGAGGGCGCCGTCGACGGCGTCGACGACGAAGCTGGCGCGGACCTGCGCCGCCCCGGTCTCCTCGCCGACCAGCGCCGCGCCCGCCTCGAGCGAGGCGTTGAGTTCACCTTGCTCGGCGTCGACGACGGTCACGTAGCCCTCGGAGAGCGGAACCTCGCCCTCGCGGCCGAGCAGCCAGACGAGGGTCCAGGAGACCTCAATGCCGGGCGGGTCCTCGGCCTCGCCGTCGAGCACGACCTGGAAGCGGCCGTCGAGCAACTCCTCGCGCTCGCTGACCTCGCCGCCGACGCGCCAACAGAGTGGCACTGTCTGGGGCATCGGTCCGCTCAGGCCTCGCTCAGCCACGGTTCGGTCTGGGGGCCGCCGAGCGCGCGCAGGTGGCAGACGTCGTTGAGGCTGCGGAGCGTGAGCCTGCCGTCCTGGGCCGCGTCGACCTCGGTGATGCCGCAGTTGGCGGTGTAGATCTGCGCGTACTCGGAGTCGCCGAGGTCGCAGATGCGGGCGACCGTCGCGCCGAGCACCCCGCCGTGCAACACCGCGACGGCGGTCCCGTCCCGATGGCGCTCGGCGAGCTCCCCGATCTGGTGGGCGACGCGGTCGCGGAACTTTGACCCGCCCTCCTCGCCGGGGATGCTCCCGCGCCCCCAGGCCCGCCCGACGACGTCGAAGCGCTCGCGCACCGCGTCCCAGGTCAGCCCCTGCGCCTCGCCGAAGCCGTACTCGCGCAGATCGCGCAGCTCGACCACCTCGTGGCCGGTGTGCGCGGCGACGATGTCCGCCGTCTCGCGCGCGCGGCGCAGGTCGCTGGAGTAGAGCGCGTCGATCTCGAGGCCGGCGAGGCGGCGGCCCGCGGCCTCGGCCTGCTCGCGCCCGAGCGGCGTGAGCGCGTAGTGGGTCAGTTGGCCCTGCACGACGCGCGCGAGGTTGCCCTCGGACTCGCCGTGGCGGAGCAGCAGCAGCGTCACGGGGCGTCCTTGATCAGCTCCAGGAAGTTCGCGACGACGCGGGCGGTCGCACCGAAGATCAGATGCTCGCCGTAGCGGTAGGCCGGCATCACCCCCCCGTCCGGCCGCGCGGTCCACTCGAGGGCGTCCCCGGAGCGCAGCAGGTCCAGTGGCACCTCCAGCAGCTCGGCCACCTCGATCTCCGCGAAGCGGAAGGGGTACGGGCCGGGCCGCGTGATCGCCCCGACGAAGGGCGTCATCACGAAGTGCGAGCGCGTCGGTACGTCGTCGAGGCGGCCGAACAGCTCGATGTCGGAGGCGGCGACGCCGATCTCCTCTTCGGTCTCGCGCAGGCAGGTGACCTCGAGCGAGCCGTCCTCGGCATCTTGCGCGCCGCCGGGGAAGCTGATCTCGCCCTTGTGGTGCTCGACATGGTGCGTGCGGACCTGGAACAGCAGGTGTTCGGCGCCGTCGCGCTCGTAGAGCAGCAGCAGCACGGCCGCGGGCGCGAGGGCGTCGTCCTCAAGCGGTGTGGCCTCGTGGCTTTCGACGATCTCGCGGATCCGCTGGCGCATCGGACTATTCGCCTTACTGATGCTTCGACGCTCGGCGCTGGCGCGTGGTGAGACTCCGTATACTATGCCCGTGCTGGCCCCACACGCGAGGCGGCGGCCAGACCGGGCCCGGTAGCGGCGCTGGAGTGCGCACGGTCACGTGAGGAGACAGGCGTCATGCTGAGATTCGTCGAGGAGATCGTCCTGCTTCAGTTGCACGATGACGACGGCAGCTTCGCGCGCGTGCCCACCTGGTCGCGCGACTACGCCATCGCCGGCAGCGTCCTGATGGACCTGGCGATGGAGAACCGGATCGATACCGACCTCGAGAACCTGATCCTGCTCGATGACACGCCAGTCGGGGACAACCTGCTCGACCCGACGCTGGCCGAGATCGCGGCCGGTGAGCAGCACTCGCCGCGCTTCTGGCTGGAGCACACGGTCGCGCGCGCCGAAGAGATCCAGGAGGAGGCGCTCTCGCGGCTGGTCGAGCACGGCATCCTCGAACGCCGCGACGATCGCGTCCTCTGGGTGTTCAAGGCCAGGCGCTATCCGATGATCGATGGCAGCGCCGAGCGCGAGGTCAAGCTGCGCATCATGCAGGTGCTGTTCAGCGACGAGATCCCGGACCCGCGCGACGTGGTGCTGATCTGCCTTGCCGACGCGTGCGGCATCTTCAAGGAGCTGCTCTCGAGGCGCGAACTCGGTCAGGCGACGGACCGCATCGAGCAGGTGCGCAGGCTGGACCTGATCGGCCAGGCTATGTCCCGCGCGATCGGCGACATCGAGATGTCGATCGCCACTTCGGTCGAGGGGCACCTCTACTAAGCAGTCAGTCAGCCCGGCGCACCGCTCACTCCAACTCGCCTACGGGAGCAGGGAGGAGCCGGAGTCCATAGCGAGCTCGAGGGTTAAAGCGAAACCGCGCACTCCCGGTTGCCCGGATGTGCGCGGTCTCTCGCCTCGCTGGTTTCCGCTGTTCCCTGGAGCCTCCAGCGGATTTTGGCTCCCGGGACACCCCCGCTCGGCTGACTAGAGGTTAGGACATCCGGCTGCCGATGTGGGCCGGATCTGGCCTCAGTTAAGCACAACCCGTGCGCAATACATCCACCCTCGTCCACAAATCGCGAGGCCCGAGGCGCTCGCGCGGCTATCAGGTGCTCGCCTGCCCGGCCGCGGCGGTTTCCTCCTCCAGGTAGGGCAGGATCGCCTCGAGCAGGTCCGTCTTCGAGTCCAGCGTGCGCCCGATGCCGGAGAGCAGCCCCATCACGCGCGCGATCAGCACCACGTCGCCGGGCACCTCGACCAGCGGGTTCGCGCGCAGCACGCGCCCGAGCCGCATGTTCACCTCGGCGAACAGCTGCTGGTCGGCGTAGGCCTGGCCGGAGCGCAGCACGTCGCCGAGGAACGCCTCGCCGAGCTCGTAGTAAGTCTCCTCGTCGCGTACGCGGGTGCGGAAGCCCATGTCCTCCATCGCCGTCGAGACCTCGGCGCGATGCTGCGCGATGATCGCGCTCGTCAGCACCACCACCTGCTGCCGGAACTCGTCCGGCAACCGCTTCGTCAGCCCGAAGTCGACGAGCCCGATGCGCTCCGGAACGCCGTTCTCAGGCGGCAGCACGAACAGGTTGCCTGGGTGCGGATCGGCGTGGAACATGCCGAGCCGCAGGATCATCACGTTGTAGATGTCGATCAGAGAGGCGGCGACTCCACTCGTGTCCACCCCCGCCTCGCGCAGCGCCTCGACGTTCGTGATCTTGATGCCATCGAGGTAGTCCATCGTCAGCACGCGGCGGCTCGATCGCTGCCAGTAGATGCGCGGCACCACGACATCCTCACGGTCGGCGAGCAGCGCCGCGATCTCCTCGGCGGCCCGGCCCTCGTGCACGAAGTCGATCTCGTCGGGCGCGTTGCGCTGCATCTCGGCGGCGATCGGGCGGAAGTCGATCACCGTCTCGATGCGCGCCCAGACCGCGGCCAGCCAGCGAATCGTCTCGAGGTCCCACTGGACGATCCGCTCGATCCCGGGGTACTGCACCTTGACGGCGACATCCGTGCCGTCGTGCAGCCTCGCGCGATAGACCTGCGCCAGCGAGGCGGCGGCGACGGCCTCCGTGTCGAACTCGCCGAACAGCTCGTCGATGGGTCCGCCCAGTTCGCGCTCGATCAACGGGCGCATCTCCGCCCAGGGGCGCGGCGGGACGCCGTCGTGCACGAGCGAGAGCGTCTCCACGTACTCCTCGCGCAGGATGTCGGCGCGGCTGCCGAGGAACTGCACGGCCTTGATGATCAGCCCCTGCTGGCGGATCGAGCGGCGCACGATCGCGCGCGCGGCGGCGAGGTGGAAGCGCTCGGTTGCCTCGGGCAGTTCGGAGCGCCGCAGCCGGCGCAGCAGGCGCAGCCAGCGCCAGCGCAGCCAGATCAGGGCGAAGGTGACCGCCATCGGCACGAAGCGCCGCCAGCGGCCCGAGGGTGGGCGTGGCGCCTCGCTGGACAGGGACGCGCTCACGTGGCCGACCTCGCGACGCTCATGCCGCTCCCTGGGGTACGATCGTGTGCATGGCGGTCTTCAATCCGTTCCTGCCGTCGTTCCAGAACAACCCGTATCCCCAGTACGCCGCGCTGCGCGCCGCCGAGCCCGTGCACTTCAGCCCCGCGCTCCAGGCCTGGGTGCTGACCGCCTACGAGGACTGCGCGCTGGTCCTGCGCGACGACGAGACGTTCTCCTCGAGCTCGGACAGTGCATCGGGACAGCTGGCGCAGGTGTTGCAGCGGCAGCGCCGCGAGTTCCCGCTGGGCGAGACGCCGACCGTGCTCAACTCCGACCCGCCCGTGCACACCCGCCTCCGCACCCTGCTCAACCACGCCTTCACACCGCGCGCGATCGAGGGCCTGCGACCGCGCATCGAGGAGATCGCCGCCTCGCTGCTGGCCGATGCGGACGCCTCGGGCGACCGCTTCGATGTCGCGAGCGGCTTCGCGCAACCCCTCCCGATCATCGTAATCGCGGAGCTGCTGGGAGTCCCGCCGGAGGATCGCGACCGCTTCAGACGCTGGTCGGGGGCGATCGCGCGCGCAACGGACGTGCTCAACACGCCCGCCATCCTCGACGCCGCGCGAGAGGCGACCACGGAGCTGATCGCCTACATGGACGAGGTCGTGGCGCAGCGCCGCCACGCCCCCGAAGCCGACATCCTCACTGCCCTGAGCCAGGCCGAGGAGGACGGCGAACGCCTCTCGCACGAGGAGTTGCTCGCGTTCTCGATCCTGCTGCTGCTGGCCGGGCACGAGACGACCAGCAACCTGATCGGCAACGGCCTGCTCGCCCTCGCCGCGCGCCCGGAGCTGGCCGCGAGTCTGCGCGCCGACGCGTCGCTGCTGCCCTCGGCGGTCGAGGAGCTGCTGCGCTACGACAGCAGCGTGCAGGGCGTCGTGCGCTTCGCGCGCCGGGAGGCGGAGCTGCGAGGCCGCACGATCGAGCAGGGCGCGCGGCCGTGCTGCCGCTGGTCGGCGCGGCCAACCGCGACCCGGAGCAGTTCAGCGATCCCGACGAACTCGACATCGAGCGTTCACCGAACCGCCACCTCGCGTTCGGGCGCGGCATCCACTTCTGCCTCGGCGCGCCGCTCGCCCGCCTCGAGGGCGAGATCGCCTTCGCCGCCCTGCTCGATCGCTTCCCCGAGTTGCGCGTCGCCGGGGACGGCGTCGAGCGCGCCGGCACGCTGCTGCTGCGCGGCGTCGGCAGGCTCGAGCTGGAGGTCTGAGCCGCGGGGAACCCGGCGCGGCGCTGTGGCAGAATGCGCGCCATGAGCGAGGGCGCCCCCGGCTACGACCGCGACAACGTGTTCGCGCGCATCCTGCGCGGCGAGATCCCGAGTGATCGCGTCTACGAGGGCGACGAGTTCATCGCCTTCCGCGACATCAACCCCGCCGCGCCCACGCACATCGTGCTAATCCCGCGCGGCGAGCCGCCCGCCGGCCCCGGCGGCCTCGAGGACGGGGACGCCGGCTGGGCAGGCCGGATGCTCGTCGCCGCCTCGCGGATCGCGGCGCAGCAGGGGCTGGCGGAGGGCGGCTACCGGCTGGTGCTGAACAACGGCCCCGACGCCGGGCAGGAAGTGCCGCACATCCACATGCACATCCTCGGCGGCGAGCCGCTCGGCCCGATCGCCTGAGCCACGCTCGGCCCGCGTCGAGGCGCCTCGAGCGGCGGGAGCCGCCCGGCGAGGCGCGGGCGCGTGTAGTCTGGTGCGGTCGCCGAGTGGGCCCGTAGCTCAGCGGCCTAGAGCAGTCGGCTCATAACCGATCGGTCCCAGGTTCGAATCCTGGCGGGCCCACCATGTAAGACCGAATTCATGACTCGCCCGTTTCGGGCGACCTCTGCGGCGTCCGCTCCCCCTATGGGACTGTCATCCGGCGTGGGTACGGAGTAGATGATGGCGGCCCTGCCGGGCTTGACCTGTACCTCCTTGACGAAGGAGTGTACGAAGGCCCTGGTCTCCGTCAGCTCGCTGGTCTTGAGGAAGTCGCTCATCTCCTCTGCGAAGGTGGCGATGGTGTCGGCGCTGTCCAGACCCGGTCAGCACGTGTCGCTGGAAGGTGGAGCGTACTCATGGCTGGCTGGACAACTGGCGTCGGCTGGCTAAACTTGTTAAGCCCTTTATAGTAGATGGCAATTCCCTAAACGTAGCGACCTTGGCAGTTGCTTTGGACAAATCGTGATCTGCAGTGAACTCGTTTGCAACCACGATGCAGTCAATACCCGCCGCTATTGCCGACTTCAACCCTCTCGCCGAGTCTTCAATAACTACCGTTTCAGCAGCAGTAGCACCAAAGCGTTGGAGTCCTCTCAGATAGGGTTCGGGATGTGGTTTAGCTCGCTCGTAATCCTCCACAGTTAAATAGAATTCCATATAGTCTAGAATGAATCGCTTTTCGTGTATTAAGGCGAAGTCAGTTCGTTTGGATGTAGTAACTATACCCATCCTATACGTATCTGCGAGTTCGGCTAGTGTTTGCAGGACACCCTCGATCTCGATGTCTTCGGTCATCAGGTATTCCTGGTAGTATCGGTTTCTTAGTTCTCGGCCACGTTTAATTTCAGATTCGGATATTCCTGAAACTCGTGCCGCCTCCCACGCGGAAAGTCCATTGGCCATATTCACCAAATATGCGTCTCGTGGGAGATCAATTCCGAGAGATGCCAGCGCTCGCTTGTTTGCCAGGTAATACCAATGTTCTGTTTCGACTAAAACCCCATCATGGTCAAAGAGAATGTATTTTTTCACTTTTGTGACCTCCCACCGGAAAGTTCGCAATTCAGTCTTACACGGCCCACCATTTCGGGCCATGGCGTACCGTGGCGGGCAGGCGCTAGGGATGCGAGCTGTAGCCGCGCTGGTGGGCCTGACGCTGGCCGTGGCTGCGGTTGCGTGCGGTGGGAGCCCGCCCGAGGGCTGCTATTCCGAGGCCATGCGCGTCGATTACCAGGTCAACCATGGGAAGGACGGTGACCCCAGCTTTGGCAGGGCTGTGCTTGCCGAGGGTGATGGCAGCACGGAATGGACGGTGCGCGGGGGCTTTCCCGGAACGCCCTCGGGGGCGGGATTCACCATCCCCGATGGGGTGCCGCTGCAGGCACGGGTGTGGGACGGCAACGAGGATGGGCACCCTGACTTCATGGAGCGGTGGGAGGGCGATGTCTGGGAACACTGGCACGGCAGGGTGACCTTGTGCGACGTCGCCACCAAGGCGACCATCACCATCGGCAGGTGGGAGCACTGGATGCGGGACCCCGACAGCGAGGCTGATCTCGTTAGCTGGAACGAGTTCCGCGTCGTTGACATGGACGTTGGCCATGCCACCGGGAGCGAGATCCAGCGGGTGGTCGCCCTGTTCGATGGCCTCTTTGCTGACGCGCTCAAGCTGCAAGCGCCGCGCCCTGCCGCGCTCGAGGAGTAGGCACTGCGCCCCCAGACGAGAAAATAAGGCCAATCGGGATGTTCGTGCCGGAGTGAGCAGGCATGCAGCGAGCGAGCCGTCCTGTGCCTACAGCGCCACCGTCAGCTCGAAAGTTCGTCGTGCAGTCTCCCTTGGTGAGCCAGCGAAGATTCGAGCCTGCCGATCACCATGCCGTGAGGCCGCGAAGAGGACCTCTCCGTCTTGCTGTGGTTCCTCTGACTCCTCGGCTCACAGCCCCACGGCCAACTCGAAAGTTCGTAGTACAGTCAACGTAGGCCCACCAACGGGACTGTCGAAGAACTGGATCGCGCAGACCGTCGCGGCCTGGGCGCCTCGCCGCCGCGATCTCCCTCACGAACGACGGGCGGCGACGCCGATGGTTCCCCGTCCAACTCTCCAGGCAGGAACCGACGACGCCCGCTGAGCACCCGGCTCTGGCTACGGCAGCACGCCGGTCGAGCGGAGCAGGCGGAGTGTGCCCTCGAGGTCGGCCCGGGGCCACCATCAAGGGCTTCAACGTCTTCACCATCGGCGTCGCCGTCGTCGGCTTCGCGGGCTTGCTGCTGCTCCTCAAGCGCAGCTCCTTCGGCAAAGCCGTGCGCGCGATCGGCGACGACGAGGAGGTCGCGAAGGTTGTGGGAATCAACACCACCGCCGTCATCGCCGTCGTGTTCTTCATTGGCGCGGTCTACGCCGCGCTGGCCGGGCTGCTGAGCGGCCACGACACCGCGATCCAGCCGAGGATGGGGTTGTTGCTGCTGCTCAAGGGCTGGATCGCCTCGGTGGTCGGGGGGCTCGGGAACTTCTACGGCGCCATCGTCGGCGGGTTCGCCCTCGGGATGATCGAGCAGTTCGGCATCTGGGATCTCGCCGGAGAGTGGAGGGACGTCGTCTCGTTCGGCGTGCTGATCCTCTTCCTCTCGTTCTGGCCCAAGGGCCTCCTGCCGAGGAAGTAGCCGATGGCCATGACTCCCCAGGCAATCAGGACGCTGGCCGCCTCGGCCAGCGATCCCCGCGCCTTGCTGCGGCTCGCCCGAGGCAATGTGGAGCTCTGGGCGAACCTGATCGTCATCAGCTGGGCCGTGGCGTTCATGCTCTGGCAGGGTGTCGGCTTCGCGACCACCATCGCGACCGTCTTCGCGATCTGGGCGATCCTGGCGGTCAGCCTGAACCTCGTCGTCGGCTTCACCGGCCTGCTCTCCGTCGGGCACATCGGATTCTTCGGCATCGGCGCCTACTCGATGGCGATCCTGACCTCGGACACCTCGTACGAGCAGCTGCGCACCGGGGCGATCCCGACGCTGGGCTGGCCCTTCTTCGCGGCGCTGCCGGTGAGCATCGCCCTGGCCGGGCTGCTGGCGCTCGTGGTGGGGGTCGCCTTCAACCGCTTCCGGGACGACATCTTCGTCCTTGTCTCGTTCGGGTTCGCGATCATCGCCTTCAACTTCTTCCTCAACCTGCGAGGCCTCACCCGCGGCGCCTTCGGGATTCACCAGATCGAGCGGCCCGCGATCGGCGGATGGGTGCTCGATGGCGACTTTGAGTTCCTGGTCTTCGCGCTGGTCTGCCTCGCGCTCGTCGTGCTGGTCTCGTGGTTCATCGTGACCTCCTCGTTCGGGCGGGTGCTGACGGCGATCCGCGAGGACGAGGAGGCGATCGCCGTCTTCGGCTACCAGGTGACGCACTACAAGCTCGCGGTGTGGGTGATCTCCGCGATGATGGCCGGCCTCGCGGGCGGCCTGTTCGGGAGCTGGACCAGCTTCATCGACCCCAACTCCTTCGTCCTGCTGGAGTCGATGCTGCTGGTCTGCATCGTGATCCTCGGAGGGCTGGCGACGATCTGGGGCTCGCTGCTGGGCGCGATGGCGTTCGTGTTGCTCGAGGAGGGCATGCGCTTCCTGCCCTTCCTGCCCAGTGAGTTCGTCGGCCAGGCCCGCCAGATCGTGCTCGGCATCCTGCTGGTGCTGCTGATGCTGTTCAGGCCCCAGGGGCTGGTCGGGAGGTACAGGCTGTGAGCGCGTCCGAGGCCGGCGCCCGCGGCTCCTACGTCATCGAGACGGTCGAGATCTCGAAGCACTTCGGGGCCGTACGGGCCGTCGACGAGCTCAGCATCTCGATCCCGCGGACGGGCATCACGAGCATCGTCGGGCCGAATGGCTCGGGGAAGTCGACGCTGGTGAACCTGCTGAGCGGCGTACTCCCGCTCGACGGGGGCCTCGTGATCATCGACGGGCGCGGCCTCCGGGTGGTGAAGGCGCATGAGACGCCCCGCCACGGCGTCACGCGGACGTTCCAGGAGGTGCGACTCTTCGACCAGATCAGCGTCTGGGACAACATCATGGTGGTCCTCACCAAGCGGCGCCTGCTCCCGGCCCTCCTCGAGCAGACGACGCCCGGCCACAGGACGCGGACCGAGCAGATCCTCAGGGAGGTCGGGATGTGGGAGAAGCGCGACTCCCTCGCCCAGGACCTGTCCTACGGACAGCGCAAGCTGCTCGAGATCGGGCGCGCGATGGCCCTCGACGTCCGCACCTACCTCTTCGACGAGCCGTTCGCCGGCCTCTTCCCGCAGATGCTGGAGCGCGTCAAGGAGATCGTGATCCGCATGCGCGACCAGGGCCGCACGCTGATCTTCATCTCGCACAACATGGACATCGTGCGCGAGCTGCCGGACCACCTGATCGTGCTCGACAGCGGCAGGCTCCTCACCCAGGGCGAGGTGCACGACGTGCTGAGTCGCAAAGAAGTGATCGAGGCGTACCTGGGCGACTAGGCGCGCGGAGACGGACAGCCATGACGCAGTACTCCGCTTCAGGTCTCGCCGGCGCTCCCTCCACGGACGGAGCGCTGCTGGAGCTGGACGGCGTCTCCGTGCACTACGGGGCCGTCGTCGCCCTCGACGACGTCTCGCTGGGCATCCGCAAGGGCGAGGTCGTCGCGGTGATGGGGCCGAACGGCGCGGGCAAGTCGACCGTGCTAAAGGCGATCATGGGCCTCGCGCCGGTGGTTGCCGGCGAGGTCCACTGGCGGCAGCAGCGACTCGCGGCGGCCACCCACGAGATCGTGAAGGAGGGGATCGCCTTCGTGCCGCAGGGCCGGCGCGTCTTCACGCACCTCACGATCGAGGAGAACCTGGAGCTGGGCTGCCTCTACCTGGGCGACGGAGCGGAAAAGGCGCGCCGCCTCGACGCGGTGATGGAGTTCTTCCCGATCCTGCGCGAGAAGCGGCGCGACATGGCCAGCCAGATGTCCGGCGGGCAGCAGCAGATGCTGGCCCTCGGCCGTGGCCTCATGGCCGGCCCGGAGCTGCTGCTGCTCGACGAGCCGACGCTGGGCCTCGCGCCGATCATCGTCAGCGAGGTCTTTCAGAAGGTCCGCGAGATCAGCGACCGGCTGAGCACGACGATCATGCTCGTCGAACACAACATCAGGGGCGCGCTGGAGATCGTGGACCGCGCCTACGTCCTCGACATGGGCCGCGTCGTCCACGACGGCACGCCCGAATCAATCCGCGAAACCAACATCCTCACGGACGTCTTCCTCGGCCGCGTCAGGCGCGAGGACGAGGACGCCGAGGGCGGCCCGTAGCGCGCTCGCTGTGAGCGCGGCCGGCACGCCAGACCACCTCGACCTCGTAGGTTTCCCGGTTCACTCCCGCAGTCGCCGTCGGACAGCTCAGCCAGCGGTATTCCATCGGCTAATTGACTCTGGGCATCATCGGATGGACCGAAGGACGGTTTCAGAGATCATCAACAATCACCGATCACTGCCTTTGAGCATCTATTGTGATGCAATGACCAGGTCCTCGTTGGAGCAAGCTATATAGGGGCCAAGGTAGGGACCCATACGACGGCGGTACTCTTCCACTTGTTCGTCAATGTCAAAACCATCCTTGGCCTGTGCCTCGGCCTCGAATATCTGCCCCACTTCTTCTACTGTATCCAAGTTGAATTTGATGTTGTCCTTGCGCCACAGTTCACGCTGCTTGCGGACTATGACTCGACTACCCAGAGCGGCCTCTAGCACTTCTATGACTTGCGGGTCATGTACTTCCCAAAGCTGGAATCGGCTGATCCGTGTGCCTGCTTCTTGATGGTCTCGATAGTAGATCAGCTGCCTCTTCTCATTCTCAACACGGAGCTTAAGCCGCCGTGCCCCATGCTCCTTTCTACTAGCTGGGAGTTGGTAGTAATGGTCTACTTGTTCTTTAACTTCGACTAGGTTCGCCCCAACATCGCGGAGAACCTGGCGTATCGGCGTAAAGTCTGGGCAGTATGCCTTGATTTCACGGTTCATATGCACGTCCATCTGCGATCCCTCCTCACGTAGTCATAATAAGCGTGTACCGAACCACAGCTGCGATAGTCCATAAGGCCAAGTCGGTGCGGATTACCTCGGTTCGAGCACAACGGAACTCGCGGCCCTCAGCGCTCCTCGATCGGGATGTAGGGCTGGTCGAGGGGGCCGACGTAGTGGAGCAGCGGGCGCAGCAGGATGTTGTTCTCCATCTGTTCCAGCACCTGCACCGTCCAGCCGGGCACGCGCCCGACCGCGAAGATCGGCACGAACAGGTCCTGCGGGATGCCGTGCAGGTAGTAGATCACGCCCGCGAAGAAGTCGACGTTGACGTTCACGCCGAGCCGGCCGTAGGGGCGCATCGCCTCCTGCACCGCCTCGAGGATCGCGTACCACTTCGGCTCGCCCTTCTCGGCGCTGAGCCGCTGGACGCCCTCGCGCAGGTGGCGGGCGCGCGGGTCCTCGGCGCGGTAGACGCGATGGCCGAAGCCCATGATCGGCTCGGAGCGGGAGCGCAGTTCCTTCACGTAGGCGGCGGCCCGCCCCGGCTCCTCGATCTCCTGCGCCATCTTCATCACGTTCTCGGCCGCGCCCCCGTGCGAGGGACCGGAGAGCGCCGCGATCGCGGCGGTGATGGAGCCGTGCAGGTCCGCCTGCGTGCCCGTCACCACGCGGGCGGTGAAGGACGAGGCGTTGGAGCCGTGCTCGGCGTGGAGGATGAAGTCCTTGTCCATCAGCCGCGCCGAGTCCGAGCTCGGGACTTCGCCGTCGAGCATGTAGAGGAAGTTCGCCGCGTGCGAGAGATCGTTGTTCGGCTCGATCGGATCATGGCCCGCGCGGATCGCGTGGTGCGCCATCACGATGCTCGGCACCTGCGAGGTGAGCCGCATGCCCTTGCGCAGCGTGGCGTCGTGCGACTTGTCCGCCGTCTCCGGATCGATCGCCGAGAGCGCGGACACCGCCGTGCGCAGCACGTCCATCGGGTGCGCGCCCTTGACCAGCCGGATCACATCGAGGATCTCGCCCGGCAGCACGCGGGCGGACTTCAGCTCGGCGTCGAAGGCCGCGAGCTGCTCGGCCGTCGGCAGGCCGCCGTGGAGCAGCAGGTAGCCCGTCTCCTCGAAGGTCGAGTGCTCGGCGAGATCGTCGATCGAGTAGCCGCGGTACTGCAGCTTCCCGGCGCGACCGTCGATGAAGCAGGTCTCGCTGCGGTCGAAGTAGACGCCGTTGAAGCCGCGGTGGATCTGGATCTCGTCGGCCGAAGTCATCTCGCCGCCTTCCGGATTCGGCTCCGTCGCAGCCGCAGCGCGCCGCACGCGCCCCGATCACGGGGCGCGGCGCGCTGCCGGCGGACAGAGCGCGCTAGTCGTCCTCGAGCGTGGAGGTGTCGCCCTCCGGCAATCCGAGTTCGCGCGCCTTGAGCAGCCGCCGCATGATCTTGCCGGAGCGCGTCTTCGGGAGGACCTCGATTACCTGGATCTCGCGCGGCGCAACGGCCGGCCCGAGGCGTGCGCGGCAGTGCCTGTTGAGCTCGCGCATCAGCTGCGGCGTTTCCTCCACACCGTCGTTGAGCGTGACGAAGGCCTTCACCACCTCCATCGCGATGGCATCCGGCTTGCCGATCACGCCCGCCTCGGCGACCGCCTCGTGCTCGATCAGGGCGCTCTCGACCTCGAACGGGCTGACCAGGTGGCCGGCCGTGTTGATCACGTCGTCGTCGCGCCCGACGAACCAGAAGTAGCCGTCGGCGTCGCGCTTCGCCTTGTCGCCGGTCAGGTACCAGCCCATCTGGAAGCGCGAGTCGTAGCGCTCCTCGTCGTTCCAGTAGGTGCGGAACATCGAGGGCCAGCCCGGGCGGACGGCGAGCTGGCCTTCGGCCATCGGCTCCGTCATCTCGTTGCCCGCGTCGTCGATGATCGCGGCGTGGATGCCGGGGAAGGGGCGGCCCATCGAGCCGGGCCGGATCGGCATCGAGGGGTAGTTGGCGATCATGATCGCGCCGGTCTCGGTCTGCCACCAGTTGTCGTGGATCGGCAGGTCGAAGGCATCGAGGCCCCAGACCACGCCCTCCGGGTTGAGCGGCTCACCGACGGACATGACGTAGCGCAGCGAGCTGAGGTCGTGCGCGCGCGCGGCGGAGGCGCCGGAGCGCATCAGCAGCCGGATCGCCGTCGGGGCGGTGTACCAGATGGTGACCTTGAAGCGCGTGATCGTCTCGTACCAGCGGCGGGCGCCGAACCCGCCCTCGTCGATCACCTGCGTGATGCCGTTGCTCCACGGCGCGAACATGCCGTACGAGGTGCCCGTGACCCAGCCGGGGTCGGCGGTGCACCAGTAGATGTCCTCCTCCTGGAAGTCCATCACGTACTTGCCGGTCGCGTAGTGGCTGACCACGGTGTTGTGCACGTGAGCCGCGCCCTTGGGCAGACCGGTCGTGCCGCTCGTGAAGTGCATCACCGACCAGTCCTCGGGGCCGGTCTTCTCGATCTCGAACTCGTCGGAGGCGTCAGCGATGAGCGCGCTCCAGGAGATGTCCGTGTCGGCGAGCTCGTGCTCCTCGCGCCCGTCCATGATGATCACGTGCTCCAGGCTGGGCAGGTTGTCGCGAATCGCGTTCACCTTGGACAGCAGCTTCGGGGTGGTGATCATCGCCTTGCCCTCGGCGCGCCCGACGCGCTCGGAGATCGGCTCGGGCCCGAAGGCGGAGAAGAGCGGCGCCGCCAGCGCGCCCAGCTTGAGCGCGCCGAAGAACCCGAAGTAGAGCTCCGGGATGCGGTCGCTGAGGAAGAAGACGCGGTCGCCCTTCTCGATCCCGACGCTGCGCAGCGCGTTCGCCGCGCGGTCCGTCTCGCGCTTGAGGTCCGCGAAGGTGTACTCCTCGACCTCGAGGCCCTGGCTCTGCCAGATCAGCGCGAGCTTGTTGGCGCGCTCGCCCATGGCGTGGCGGTCGATGCACTCGTGGGCCTGGTTGACGAGGCCGTCGGGCGTGTCGAGCTCGGCCCAGAGCTCGTCCCAGTCCCACGAGGAGCGCAGGCTGTCGTAGTCCGCGAGGTTCGGCGGAAGCTTGAGTGCGGAGATGTCCTTTGCGATCTCGGGGTATTCGGTGGCCATAGTGATCCCTCCCTCGCAGTGGGCGTGCCGGCAGGGCCGAGTATATCGCAGCCTCTACCGATAGGCCGCCGCCGCTCCTCGTTAGGGGTATCAGGCGGGGGCCATGTGAGGCGTCGGCATGGCCCCTTACGCTCCGGGCGGCCGGTACTCGACGGAGGTCCCGACGGCCGCGTCGATCTCCTCGGGAGTCAGCAGCGCGGTGGTGCTCCAGGTGATCGCCCCGGCAGCGCTGATCGCGAGGCCGAGCGCGGCCGCGGCCGTCTGGTCCGGGACGTCCATGATGATGTAGAGGTCGTCCTCACCGAAGGCGTAGTAGAAGGCCTCCACGGCGCCTCCGACCGAGGCGATCGTCGCAGTGAGGGCCTCGCGCCGCGACGATCCGCCCTCCTGCATCAGACCCGCCAGCCCCTCGCTGGTGTATGACGCTCTGGCCAGGTACTTCGGCATGACTTCCTCCCCCTCCGCGGTCCGGAAACGCTATACGCGCGTTACCGTACTACAGGCGTGATGGCGCGATGCAGCCGAGGCCGCCTACGCCGCGCGAAGCTGGTCCACCGCCCTCGCGACGGCCGCGAAGCCGCGCTCGATCCACTGCCGCGGCTCGCCCGGACCGATCGGCTGCACCAGCAACTCGCCGAGGCCCGAGCCCGCGAGCTCGGCCAGCCGATCGGCCACCTGCTGCTCGCTGCCGGCGACGATCACCGCGTCGACCAGTGCCTCCTCGATGTTCGATGCGGCGTCCGGGTAGCCGGCCGCGGTGAGCATCCCCGCGTAGAACGGCAGTTGCGCGGAGCGCCCGAGCTGCGTGCGGCCCGCCGCAAGGACCACGTCGCGGTCCTCGCTGACGCAGACGGGGACGTGCGCGATCAGCGGTGGCGCCTCGCGGCCGGCGGCCTCGGCGCCCTCGCGCAGCGCGGGTAGCGCGCGCTCGAGGAGGTAGGCGGCGGGCGAGTTCCAGGAGATCGCCCCGTCCGCCAACTCCCCGCAGAGCCGGTAGGAGCGCAACTGCAGCGCCGACGCCATCACCGGCGTCTGCAGCGGCTCGTCGAGGCGGCCGCGCGCGGTGACGTGACTGCCCTCGAACTCGACCTCGCCCTCGTGCAGCAGCGTGGTCAGCACGTGCAGGTACTCGCGCAGGTGCGTCAGCGGGGTGCGCCACTCGACGCCGAAGGTGTGCACCATCCCCGGCTCGTGGCCGGGGCCGATGCCGAGCCGGAAGCGCCCCGGCGAGATCTCCTCCAGCGCCCTCGTCTGCTGCGCCAGCAGCACCGGGTGGCGCGGCCAGGTCGGCACGATGCAGCTGCCGAGGGTGATCCGCTCCGTGCGCGCGAGCGCCGCGCCGAAGATCGTCAGCGCGTCCGCCCGCGTCCCGCCTGTGGTCATCCAGGCGGCCGGGATCCCGAGGCGCTCGGCCTCCTCGATCTGCGCGAGGGCGTCCCCCGCCTCCGCGGCGGAGGCGACGACGCCGATCGGTGGCGATGCGGCGCTCATCGGGAGCGTCCGAAGACGATCGCCGGCTTGATCTCTTCCCAGCGCTGCATGCGCAGCATCGCTTCGTTGAACTCCTCGATCGGGTAGCGGTTGGAGATCATGTCCATCCAGGTGAAGCGCTCCCAGTTGTGAGCGATGAACTGCAGCGCGCGATGGTAGTGCGCCACGCTCGCCGAGATCGAGCCGATGATGCGCACGTGCTTGCGCGTGATCTCGCCGGGCCTGATCGAGACCTCGCGATTGTGGAGCTGGCCGACGACCAGGTAGCGGCCGCCGCGGCGGATCATCGAGAAGCCCTCGGGGAAGGCGGAGACGGCGCCGGAGACCTCGATCACCGCGTCCGGGCCGCGGCCGTCCGTCCACTCGCGCACCAGCGCCTCGCGGTCGGCGGCGTCGGGCACGTCGGCGATGTCGATCGTGTGCGTCGCGCCCCAGCGGCGCGCGACATCGAGGCGCGCCGTCGGTCCGCCGATCACGATGATCTTCGAGGGCCCGCTGCGCGAGGCCAGCGCGGTCGAGAACAGCCCGAGCGGCCCCGAGCCCTGGATCACCAGCGCGTGGCGGTCGTCGAGCCGCCCGAGGCGGTCGAAGCCATGCACCATCGTGCGCAGCGCGCAGGCCGCGGCCGCTGCGAGCTCGTCCGGGATGATGTCGGGCACCTTCAGGCGTCCGGAACTGGGGTAGACGTAGCCGTACTCGGCGAAGCCGCCGGTGAGGTACGGGTACTCCGTCGCGAGGCCCTGCATGTAGCCGCGGCGGTGCTCGCAGAGCGTCTGCTCGTGCTCGATTACGCAGTTCACGCACTGCCCGCAGAAGCCGTGCGTCCAGATGATGCGGTCGCCCACGCGCAGCGGCTCACCCAGCGAGTCGTGCTCGGCGCCCTCGCTGATGCGCGCGACGCGGCCCGTCATCTCGTGGCCGAGGATGCGCGGGAAGCGATCGCTGGAGGAGCCGGACTCGCCCTCCCAGAGATGCACATCACTGGCGCAGATCGTGGCGGCGGTGTTGCGCACCAGCAACGCGCCCGGTTCGAGCTCCTGGGGAATCGGAACCTCGGCGATCTCCAGCGGCTGCCGGTGGCCGGTGAGCAGTGCGGCGCGGCAACTCGTGGGTATGTCTGCCATCCGGACCTCCTCGCGCGCCCTGCGCGGGCGCAGTCGCGCGGGCAATGTAGCGCATGAGGCGGGCAGGCGCGGCGAGCGGGGCGCCCTCGCGCTAGGCGAGGCCGCGCAGCGTCTTGAAGGCGGGGAAGAGCAGCAGCGCTACGACCAGCAGAATCGCCGCCGCGCCGCCGATCGCGAGCTGCAGGCCGACGACCTCGGCGATCGTGCCGACGGCGAAGACGCCGAGGGCGACGAGGCCGAACTCCATCATGTAAATCGAGAGCACGCGGCCCCGGTACTCGCGGTCAACGTAGGTCTGCAGCAGCACCGTGCTGAGCGACATCCGCCCGGCGTGTCCGATACCGATCACGACGGTCAGCAGCGCTGCCAGCCAGAACGTCCCGACCGTGGCGAACGCCAGCACGCCGGCCGCCAGCAGCACCGCACTCAGCAGGTACAGCAGCCCGCGGTGGCGCGGCGGGAGCGAGGCGATCACGAGCGAGCCGAACAGCGACCCGACGCCCATCACGCTGAGCAGGATCCCGAGGTGTAGGCCCCCGAGTCCCAGCACGTCCTCGACCCAGCCGGGCAGCAGGAACATCCACGGCATCGAGGCGGAGACGATCAGCAGGTTGAGGGCCAGCACCTGCAGAATCGCGGGCCGCTGCGCCGTGTAGCGGATCCCGTCGCGCACGCCCGCCCAGCCCTGCGCGTCACGCGAGGCCGGGGCGGCGCCCCCGCGCCCGCCGCCCTCGCCTCGGTCGGTCGCGAGGCGCATCGGCACAAGCGCGGCGATGGCGACGACGTAGTAGAGCGTGACCGCGCTGTAGAGCCAGGCGCTGCTCGCGATCACGAGCAGCGCGCCGCCGATCGCAGGGGCGATCAGCCGCATCGTGGTCATGCCGGCGGCACTGAGCGAGATGGCGTTCATCAGCCGCTCCTCGCCCGCGATCTCCGGGATCATCGCCTGCCGCGCCGGCATCATCAGCGCCATCCCCGCGCCCTGGAAGAAGACGACCGCGATCAGGTGCTCGTAGCGCAGCAGATCCAGGAACAGCAGCACGGCCACCAGCGCCGCGAGCAGCGCCTGGAACGCCTGCCCCACCTGCAGCACGAGCCGCCCCGGGAGGCGGTCCGCGAGCATGCCGCCGTAGAGCGAGAAGGCAAGCGAGGGGATCGCGTTGACGAGCGCGACGAGCCCGAGGCGCCCGGGCGACCCGGTCAGCTCGTAGACGATGAAGCCCATCGCCAGCATCTGCGTCTGGATGCCCCCGAACTGCCCGAGCGTGGAGATGAAGAACCAGCGGAAGTTGCGATCGCCCAGCGACTCGAAGGTGCGCAACTCGCTGGCGCGGCGCCCGAACGGGAAGCGGCGCGGCGGCGGCCCACCCGCGGCATCGGCGGGGCGCTGATCGCCGCGAGGGGTCTCGGGAGCGGGACTGGGCGCGACGCTCATGGCCGTCCATTCGCGCGTGCGGGCGCGGCCTGCGCCGTCGTCGGCGCCGCCCCCGGACGATGCCGCACGGAGATCCTGAGCGTAGCACGGGCCCCGCCTGCGAGCCCCCCCGGCCTCGCGCCGCGGGCGGAAGCGCCCGGCAGCGGAATCCGCTACGCTGGAGGCGGCAACGAAGGAGCAATCGTGACCACCGACTTCGACCTCGACGCAGAGATTGACGAGCCCGGCCCCGAGATCTCGATGACCGACCCGGCGATCAGCCGCCTGCTGCACCTGATCGAGACCGCCGGCGACCCGCCCGTCATCGGCATCCGCCTGCAGGTCGCGCGGCGCACGCAGGACGGCCTCGAGCACCTGCTCACGATGGTCGACCAGGGCGGCGAGCCGGAGGATGACTACGAGCTGGACTTCGACGGCCTCGCGCTCTACATCCACGGCGACCACGCCGAGGACCTGGACGGGCTGGCCGTGCACTGGGAGTACAAGGGCGAGGGCGTCAACGGCTTCGAGTTCGACAACCCCAACCCGCGCTGGCGCGATCCGCTGGCCGAGCGCATCCAGGTGCTGTTCGACGAGCAGGTCAACCCGGCGATCGCGGCGCACGGCGGCGCCGTCGACCTCCTCGGCGTGGAGGGCAAGATCGCCTACATCCGCATGGGCGGCGGCTGCCAGGGCTGCGGGATGGCGAACGTCACCCTGCGCGAGGGCATCGAGGGCATGATGAATGAGGCGGTGCCCGAGATCGAAGAGATCATGGACGCCACCGACCACGCGTCCGGGACGAACCCCTACTACCAGCCCTCGGCCGGCCACGGACACGGCGGCCACTCGCACGGCTAGCCGCGCCGAGTCTTCCCTCTCCTTCGTCTGTGGGGGGCTGCGCCCCCCCACACCCCCATCCCGGACGAGCGCGCTCGCTCTGCTCGTGTTGACGCGGGGAGACCCCGCAGGGCGACTCGGCCCACCCACCCGCCCTCGGATTTTCTTTCTGTGGGGCTCCGCCCCCACCCCCCTGCTGCTCGCCCCGAAGCCCCGAGGGCGCACCTTCCGGCCCCCTCTCCCCTGGAGGGAGAGGGCGGGGGTGAGGGGGAGAAGCGGCGACTGGCACAAGCTCCCCGGGGGCGCACCGTCCCGCCACCCTCTCCCCGAGAAGGAGAGGGCCAGGGTGAGAGTTCGCCGCGTCTAGAAGATCGCGAGCGGGTTGACCGGGCTGCCCGTGCCTCCGACCACCTTCAGCGGCGAGATGATGAGCAGGAACTCGTAGCGGCCCTCCTCGGCGCACGCCTCGGCGAGCGGTTGCAGCAGCGAGTTGTCGAGCAGCGGCACGCCGTAGGCGTAGATCACGCCGTGCATCGCCCAGGGTATGCCGTACTCGTTCGGCTTCGCGTCCATCATGTCCCAGCCGAGCAGCGAGACATCGTTGTCGCGCACGAACGGCAGACACGAGGCGTGCAGGCCGGGCGTCGTGCTCCCCGCCTCGCCGAGGAACTGCTCCGGGTTGTCCGCCTGGTAGGCCTCGCGGCCGCTGTAAACGAGCAGCGCGTCGCCTGACCCGACGCTCACGCCCTGCGCCTCCGCGATCTCCTCGAGCTCCCAGCCGTGCACCGGGCGGTCCGGCGTCACGTACGCCGTCCCGCGGTGGCGGGGCACGTCGAGCAGCACGCCGCGGGTGATGATGCCGGTGTCCCAGGCCGTCACGTCGGCGTAGGTGACGCCATCGCCGGTGATGAAGTCGTCGGGGTTGCGCCCCTGCCAGGCGCCGTTCTTGTCCCAGACGTGGGACAGCGCATCGAGGTGGGTGTGAGTGTGGCCGTGGAAGACGAAGCCGTAGTAGTCGACCACCGATCCGCCCTCGGGCTCGCGCGCGTTGCGTCGCAGGAAGTGCTGCGCGGGCACCGGGTTCGTCGGGCCGGGGTCCTTCGGGTACTCGCGGCTGATCGAGACGACTCGCGCCTGCTGCACCAGCCCGAACGCCGCGAGGCGCTTCTCGTCCGTGATCAGGTTCACGGCGCCGCGGCTGTCGTCGTCGCCCCAGCGGCCCCAGTTGCGCCGCTCGGTCAGCCAGGAGTTCACCTCTTCGCTCGTCGGCAGCGGTCGCTCTTCGTTGCTCATCGGGGCCCCCTTCCGGCCGCGCCGATGATAGCGCCCCGCCCGCCTTGACCGCCGCACTCGCCCGCGCGCATGGTGCGCGCATGCCGGAAGCGATGAGCAGCGAGGGCTGGACCGGGCCGCTGAGCGGCCTGCGCGTGCTCGACTTCGGCCAGGCCGCCGTCGGCCCGATCGCCGTCGAGTACCTCGGCTGGCTCGGCGCCGACGCGATCAAGGTCGAGTCGCCGCGCGGCGACGCCGTGCGCGGCACGACGCCGATGCTGCGCGGGACCGGCCACACCTTCCTCGGCAACAACCTCGGCAAGCGCGGCGTCATGCTCGACCTCAAGGATCCCGAGGGCCACGCGCAGGCGCTGCGCCTGATCAGCAGCGCCGACGTGCTGGTCGAGAACTTCCGCTCGCCCGAGGTGATGCGCCGCCTCGGCCTCGGCTACGAGCTGCTGTGCGAGCACAACCCGCGCTTGATCTACCTGCAGAGCTCCGCCTACGGCCCGCGCGGGCCGATGCACGGCATGACCAGCAACGAGTGGTTCTCGCAGGCCGCGGCCGGGCTGACCAGCGTCACCGGCGAGGCTGGTGGGCGGCAGGAGTTCTCGCGCGGCACGGCGACGCTCGACTGGGGCGGCGCCTTCACCAACCTGCAGGCGATCCTCGTCGCGCTCTACGTGCGCGAGCGGACCGGCCGCGGGACGTTCATCCAGACCTCGCAGCTGCAATCGACGATCGCCGGAGCCACGAGCCGGATCGCCGAGCACCTCGCGAGCGGGCGCGCCCCCGGCACCGCGCCCGGCCCGATGGGCAGCGCGCGACCCAACATCGTCCCGGACCAGGTCTTCGCCTGCTCCGATGGTTATGTCGCGGTGAGCGTCCCCCACAACGGCTTCTGGCCGAAGCTCTGCAACGCTCTCGGAGTCCACGAGCTGCGCGACGATCCCCGCTTCGCCACCAACAGCGCCCGCGTCGAGCTGCGCGACGAGCTGTTGCCGATCCTCGAGGCCTGCTTCCGCGAGCGCAGCGCCGAGGAGTGGGAGCGCCGCCTGCACGAGGCAGACGTGCCGGCCGCCGCCTGCCAGCGCGGCGAGACGCTGAGCGCGAGCCTGCTCGAACACCCGCAGGCGATCGCCGAGGACCTCGTGACGGTGCTCGACACGCCCTACGGCGGGATGGCCAGCGCCACGCCGCACTGGCGCTTCAGCAGGACCGAGGCGCGGATCACGCTCCCCCCGCCCCGCCTCGGCGAGCACACCGAGGAGGTGCTCGCCGACCTCGACGGCGCCGATGGCGGGGTCGCAGCCGCTGCCCCCAACGGCGACGGGCGCGCGCACTCACGGCTGCCCCTCGAAGGCCTGCGCGTCGTCGATGTCTCGCAGGGGATCCCCGGCGCGCTCTGCGCGATGCAGCTCGGCGACCTCGGCGCGGAGGTCGTGAAGCTGGAGCCGCCCTCGGGTGACTTCTTGCGCACGATCGGGCCGTTCATGCAGCCGCCGGGCGGCGGGACCGAGGAGAGCGCGCTGTTCCTGCAGTTCCAGCGCAACAAGCGCGGCATCGCCGCCGACCTCAAGAGCGAGGCCGGCGCGGAGATCCTCGCGCGGCTGCTGGAGGACGCCGACGTGCTCGTCGAGGGCTACCGGCCGGGCGTGATGGAGCGCCTCGGCTTCGGTTACGAGGAGCTGAGCGCGCGCCATCCGCGCCTCGTCTACTGCTCGATCAGCGGGCACGGCAGCCGCGGCCCGCTGGCCGGCGCGCCCGCGAGCGAGATCGACGTGCAGATGCTGGTCGGCTCGAACCGCCACCTCGGACGGCCCGGGGAGCCGCCGCTGCGCTTCGGCTACGACTTCGCGCAGCACGCGGCGGGCATGGCCGGCTTCCAGGCGATCCTCACGGCGCTGCTCTGGCGCGACCGCCACGGCGCCGGCCAGCACGTCGAGACCTCGCTGCTGGCGGCGTTCACGGCGATCCACCAGTGGACCTTCACCGCGGAGCGCGGGCAGGACACGATCGACGGCCGGGCGATCCTCGGGCTGAGCGACCCGCCGGACTACGGCTTCGAGACCGCCGACGGTCCCGCCCTGATCACGCTTCGCGGCGACGAGGGCGGCTGGAACGCCTTCCTGATCGCCATCAACCGCCCCGAGGTGCTGCTCGACGATCGCTTCAGCGGACCGCGCGGGATGATGGACAACCTTCGCCACCTGCCGCCCGTGATCAACGACACGCTGCGCGCGTGGCGCTACGAGGACCTGCGGCGCATCGTGCAGGACGAGCTCGGCGGCACGATCGTGCCGATGAACACGATCGAGTCGCTGCTCGCCAGCGAGCAGGTGAAGGCGCTGGAGATGGTGCGCCGCCTCGAGGGCCACGCCACCCTCGGCGACCTCGAGACGATCGCCCCGCCCTGGACCTTCGAGGAGCCGTGGACGGCCCTGCGCCGCCCGCCGCCCGTGCTCGGCCAGCACACCGCCGAGGTCCTCGCCGAGCTCGGCTACGCCGCCCCGGACATCGCCCGCCTCGCGCAGGCGGGGGCGGTGGTGGTGTGGGACGGCGGGGGCTAAAGGCTCCCATTCCCGTCAGGAACATGCGTTCTCTATCCGTGCTACCATCGGCGACGCTGCACCGGACGACGAAGACGCGTCCAAGTGACGCTAGCCACATCGTCCAATGCACATCAGCAAATCAGCGAAGGAGTGCCAAGCCAATGAGGATATCGAGCATCCATCTGCAAGGGTACAAACGCTTCACCGACCTTCGCATAAATTCCATCCCAGAGTCTGCCCGCCTCGTAGTTTTGATCGGCCCGAACGGCTCCGGGAAGTCGTCGCTCTTTGACGCGTTCCTGCTTAAGTCACAATCGAATCGCAACCTTCGTCTTGATGGTGCAACGAGAGACTACTATCAAAAACTTGGCTTCGCTAATCGAGCCCTTCAATCTACCCATGAACTCTCAAATGATATCGAGATCACCTTTCACTCCTCTCAACCAACAAACGAGCACTGGATGAGAGCATTCTACATGAGATCCGCGTACCGAAACGAATCTGACTTTCAGCTACAAAGTCTCGATCGCACCAGGCCAGCAGTCGAGACACGACGCTTTGACCGGATCATTGATCCTGATCAAGCCGTCTCAGACAACTACAGGAGACTGGCGTGGAAGCGCATATCCGATATGGACTACGATGCTCCAGACGATACGACGTTCGGCCAATACCGGAGCGAGTCGCTAGGCAAGCTTCGGGAAGCCATGGCTGCCTTGTTCAAGAAGCCAACACTGAACCTCGAGAGCTTCGGGGGAGTACAGGACTCTGGCACATTTCTCTTTTCTAAGGGCGCATCAAAGCAATTTCGTTACTCCAATCTTTCCGGAGGGGAGAAGGCGGCGTTCGATCTTCTGCTCGACATCTTTGTGAAGCGGCAGGAGTATCAGGATGCCGTGTACTGCATTGATGAGCCGGAGGCCCATATGGCTGCGGCGCTTCAAGGGCCCCTCCTCGATGCCATGCTTGACCTCTTGCCAGAAAAATCCCAGATGTGGATCGCAACCCATTCCATCGGCTTTGTTCGCCAAGCTTCCGACAGGATGCGCGAGAGAGGCGACGTCGTGTTTCTGGACTTTGCAGAGCACGACTTCGATCAAGAAGTGGAGATCAGCCCTCGAACAACCGATCGCACCTTCTGGCAAGAAACTTATCGCATCGCGCTCGACGATCTGTCAGAACTCATAGCGCCCAAGACGATCATTCTCTGCGAAGGCAGCAAGGAAAGGGCCGACAAGGGATTCGACGCCGAGTGCTACAACAGAATCTTCTCTGACGTCCGTCCGGATGCTCTGTTCGTTTCGATCGGCAACAACAAGCAGGTAGAACGGAGCCAAGACCTGATAGCGGTGCTTGAAGCCGTCTCGCGGGGCAGAGATCCTTCGGCTCATCGACCGTGATGAAATGCCTGACGAAGGCCGTGCCAAGAAGGTGGCGGATGGGATTCGCGTCCTTAGCCGACGCGAAATAGAGAACTACCTCTACGATCCAGAGGTGCTGAGGACATTCTTCAGTGAGAACGGACAGCGGGAGCGCGGTGAAGAGCTACTTGCTCAATTGATTGACCTTCTCACTGCCGACGACTTGAAGGATGGACTCCAAGGCCTGCTTCAGGTGATCAGGAACGGGTCCGGCATCCGAAACCTCGGCAACTCTCTTCGAGAATTCGCCCTGTATCACTTGGCGCCGGCTCTTGGGAAGACAAGCTCTGTACTCGATGAACTGGGTCAGGACGTGTTCCCAGACTACCTACGCGAGGAGCAGACCTAACCGCACGGTGGAGCCCGTCGCGGGCCCCCGGTAACCCGCTCCGGCCTTGCGACCCGCCCCCTACGCCTCCCGCGTGAACAGCAGGCCGCCGCCGCGCAGCAGCGGCGAGCCGTCGAGGGCGATTGAGACCTCGGCGCCCTCGACCTGGCGCGGGCCGGCGCGGCCGGAGGCCTGGCGCGCGGCCTCGGCGATGTGGCCCATGCCGTGGAGGCGGCCCTCGGAGAGCGATCCGCCGAAGGTGTTGACCGGCAACTCGCCGTCGAGCGCGACGCGGCCGTCCTGCACGAAGCGGTGCGCCTCGCCCTCGGGGCAGAACCCCGCCGCCTCCAGCCAGTAGTACGTCGAGGGGCTGAAGCCGTCGTAGAGCTGCGCCGCGTCCACGTCGCCGGGCCCGAGGCCCGAGCGCGACCAGAGCTTGCCCGCCGTCGAGGCGCCGCACGCCATGTAGTCGTCGAGCATGTAATTCACGTACGTCGGGCGCGGCGCGGTGTGCTGCCCCCACGCGGCGACGTAGGCGGGCGGCCTCGGCAGGTCGCGGGCGCGCTCGGCGGTGGTCAGCACCAGTGCCGCGCAGCCCTCGACCGGGATGTCGCAGTCGAAGAGGCAGATCGGCTCCGAGATCATGCGCGCCGCGAGGTAGTCGTCGACGGACATCGGCGTCCCGTAGAAGAACGCCGACTCGTTGCGCTGGGCGTTGGCGCGGCTGTTCGTGACCAGCGAGGCCATCTCCTCGCGGGTCGCGCCGAAGCGGTGCATGTAGCGCTGGTAGGCGACGGCGTGGAGCTGGAAGGGGCTGGTGTAGCCGTAGGGCGCGCTGAACTGGCTGTCGCCACCTGCGACCGGCTCGCTCCAGGCGCCGTAGGCGCCGGCCGGGCGGTGCATCGCCCGCCAGACGAGGGCGTAGGTGCAGGCGCCGGCCAGCAGCGCGTTCAGCGCCTCGATGATCGCGCTCGGGATCAGCCCCGCCGAGACCTGCGCGTACCACTCGATCTCCGGCCCAAGCTTGAGGTGGTCGATCAGGAAGCCCGCGGGCACGAGGTCCTCGCCGGGGCGGTTGCCCGCCCCGCGGAACGGCTGGTCCGGGTGCGTCGCCAGCCCGTCGATCTGCGAGGGCTCGATGCCGGCGTCGGCAATCGCGGCGCGGCAGGCCTCGATCGCGAGCTGCCCCAGCGGGCGCCCGTGCGTGCGCGTCAGCTGCGAGAAGCCGATGCCGGCGACGGCGGTCTTGCCCCTGGCTTCCCACATGCGGCGCCCCCTAGCCTCCACCCGCCGGCCGGAACTGCGGCAGCGCGATCGCCTCGCCCTCGGCGGCCTCGAGTGGCTCGAACACGGCCTGCACGGGCCCGTCGATGGCGACCCAGTCCGCCTCGCCGGCGGGGAGATCGCTCAGCAGGTAGAGCTGCGGCTGCTCCTCAAGCTCGACGATCAGGTTGACGTAGGGGACGGCGCCCTCGAAGCCGGCGACGTTGCGCTGGTGGTTCGTGGTGAAGCTGTGCACGCGGCCGCGCCCGCTGACGGCGGGGTAGCCGAAGTCCGCCGAGGTGCAACGCTCGCAGATCGGGCGCGGCGGGTGCTGGTAGTGCGCGCACTGCTCGCAGCGCTGGATCGCCAGCTCGCCGCGGCCCGCCGCCTCCCAGTACGCGCGCGAGAGCGCGTCGAGGACCGGCCGCGGGCGGCTGGGCGAGCGGTCGTCCGCCTGATCAGCGGGCGTCATGTCAGGACCGCAGGATCTCGAGCGCCCTCGCGACCTGGCCGTCGTCGGCCGGATCGTCGGGCAGCGGGAAGCGCAGCGAGACCGGCAGGTCGCCGTAGCGCTCCTTGAGCAGGTGGGCGGAGTCGACGTAGTCCCCGCTGATCGCGATCTCATCGACCAGATCGTCGCCGAGCAAGTCGGCCAGTTCGCCCCAGCGGCCCTCGCGGGTGAGCGCGCGCAACTGCGCGCCGATTTCCTCGACGCCGCGCAGGCGCAGCGGGCCCCAGTAGTTCGGGGTCGAGTACATGATCGCCATCTGGCGGCGGTTGGCCTCGCGCGACTCCGCTATCTCCTCGGCCGTCGAGCCGGTGTTCATGTAGGGCGAGACCATCACGTCGACGTCGTCCAGCGAGCGTCCGCCGCGCTTCGCGCCGGCCTCGACGGCGGGCATCGCAATCTCGCGGATCATGCGCGGGTCGCTGTTGCAGCTGTGCGTGAAGAAGCCGTCGGCGACCTCGCCGGTGAGCCGCGTCATCGCGGGCCCGACGGCGCCGAGGTAGATCGGGATCTCGGGGTGCTCGATCAGGGCGGGGGTGAAGAAGGGCTGCATGCGCGTGAAGCGGTAGTGTTCGCCCTCGAAGCGCAGCCGCGGGCCGTCCTGTGCCGCCCAGGCGTCGAAGATCGCGCGCAGCGACTGCACGTACTCGCGCATGCGCGGCACGGGCGGGGTCCACGGCACCGAGAAGCGCTGCTCGATGTTCGCCTTGACCTGCGTGCCGAGGCCGATCACGAAGCGCCCACCGGAGAAGTCCTGCAGGTCCCAGGCGGCGTAGGCGAGCGACATCGGGCTCCGCGCGAAGGCGACGAAGACGCTCACCGCAACGCGCAGCTCGGTCGTCGCCGCGAGGGCGGCCCAGGCGTTCACCGAGCCGTCGTGGACGCCCTCGGAGACGGTGAGCCCGTCGTAGCCGAGCGCCTCGACGCGGCGGGCGTAGTCGCCCACATCCTTCGGCGGCATGTCGCGCGGTTTCGAGGCCCAGACTTGCATGGCGGCTCCCCCGGCGGCTTCCTAGCGGCCTTCCGTGGCCGGCTTCCCAACCTCGTTGTGCGCCCCGCAGGAGGGGCAATGGAAGACGAGGTTGTAGATCTCCCAGCTCCAGGCGTCCTCCACGAGCAGCGCGCCGCAGCCGCCGCAGGCGAAGCTGCCGCTGCCCGCGCGGCGCAGCAGCGGCGTCTCATCGCCGCTCACGACGATGCGGAAGTGCGGCTCGGCCAACTCGATCACTTGAAGCGTTTCGGCAGCCATCGCCACCCCTCTCCGCGCCCGCCGCGCGGCCCGAGTCTACGTCACGCGCGCGCTTCGGGCTCGCTATCCGGGCAGGTCAAGTCGGCCGCCGGCCGCCTCGTCCCCGAGTAGCGCCAGCACCTCGTTTTCGGCATAGCGTTTGAACATCTCAACGTTTGTGAAGTGGCGGAATCCGTGGTCGTTCGCGGATTGCAGGGTCTGCTCGCTCTCGTCCAGCAGCACCGCCACCGGCTGACTGTAGCCCTCCTGTAGTCCGTTCGGCCACGCGAGATCAAGGATGGCGAGAGGTGCGCCCGTCTCGGGATGCGCAAGCTCGTGTTCGTACCGCCCTTCGGGAAGCCCCGCACCCTGTACCCACTCGATCAACTCAAGCAGCGCCGCTTCCTCGTCCGCACTGCTGACGCCGCCGATGGGCTCATCGGCCTGCCCGGCAACAGGCGTCGCCGGTTCGTACGCAATACTCTCGGTCGGGATCGCCTCATGCCGCAGATCATCGAGCAGGGCGTTCGCCGCGGCAGCAAGAAGGCGCCGGCGGGCCTCCAGGAACGCAGGGTAGTTCTCGACATGCCAGAGTTCCGGGTCCATCGGAATCCATTGCGAGGCAAGCACACCGGGATGGCGCGCCTCGACCGCCCGAAAGTACTCATCGGGATTGCGGGCTCCGATCTGCAGGTTGGTGTCCTTCGTGAGGAAACAGAAGTTGGCGACGGCGTTCACGTCGCTCTTCCGGTATCCGTGCTTGTACAGGACAGCCTTCGGGAAGATGTGATGCATCTCCAGAGCGTTCATCCTGCCTGGCAGGCCCTGCCGCAGCGGCAGGCCCGTACCCCAGTCCTTCGCTACGCCCACACGGGTGAGCGCGTACAACACGGCGTAGAACCGCGCGCCACGGCTCCATTCGCGGAAGTGATCAGGCTCGACGTTCAGGCCCCCGCGCCAGAGGCGCAGTTGCTCCGTGAGACGGTCGAGGCCGCCGTCGACCTCTTCAAGCGCCTGTAGATCCTGGTCGATGGTGGTCTCCACCGAGCCAGAAAAGCGACCCCACATCGCGCTTTGGAAGTACCAGTAAAGCAAGCGATCCCGCTCGACTTCGTCCGCGAGGTGTCCGCCCACCCTGTCGATGTAGTGCGTCATGACCGGCAGCGCGTACCTGCCAAACAGCACGCGGTCGTGGTCAAGTCCTAGGCGGCCGGAGATGAGAGTCAGTGCGTAGTCGATGCTGCGCTCCGCGCGATCGAGCCCATTCTGAATCTCGCTCGTCGGCACGCCGTGGAGATGCGTGAAGCGCGCCTCTCCCTTGACGATCGCGTTGACGTTCCGCAGCAGCCAGTCAAGATCGAAGTGGTAGCCGTGCCCCCGCCAGCGCTCAAGGGCCGACTTCATGCGCTCGCGCCCCTCCGGCCAGGACGCGCAAATCTTCGCAAGTGCGAGATCGCCCTGCGAGAGCTTCGTTCCGCCGCTGTTCACCCGGTTGAAGATGTCGACCACCACGTCGATCGTCTTATCCGTTCCGGTGACTTCTTGAGGGTGAAGATCCGCCTCGCGAATCCCGAGGATGCCAGTCAGCCTTGCGATGAACTCCCCGATCCGGGAGGACAACTCCGGTTCCTGACCGAGCATCTCAAGGTACTCGCCTAGTCCCTGATTGCCCCGCTGCATGAGTTGAGAGACGTCAATCCACAGCGGATCGTCCTTCATTCGACTCGGCTGGTAGAACGCGAACTGCTCGTCCTCGAGATGGAACCGGAGCCCGGTAAAGGTCTCTGCCCTGCCGTCGAAGAACGGCGGCGGCTCCCCCCGGACAATCCCGTACAGCGTCGTGATCCGCTGCTGGCCGTCGAGGATGAGCTGCACCACGCCTGCCGCGAGGTCGCTCCCACCACGATGATCGGCGTGGTCGGACTCCGTGATCCATACCAGCAGGCTGCCAACCGGATGGCCGCGATACATCGAATCCATCAGACCGCGGACCTGATCCCTGTTCCAGACGTAGCCGCGCTGGAACTCCGGCAGGGCCATGTGTCCACTGTCGATATGATCGAGGATCGTCGATACCTTCACTTGGCCTTCAGATGTCCAGTGCCCGCCGCGCATCGTACTGCAACGGGATCGCGACAGCTCCGCTACTCCTCGCCCTCGCGCAGGCGGTCGACGGCGGCGCGGATACGTTCTGCCGTTTCGCGCAGGTGCGAGGCGTCCTCGTACGGCCGGCGAGGCCAGAAGAAGCCTCGCAGCCCGTCGCCGCGCGAGCGCGGGATGACGTGCACGTGCAGGTGCGGCACGCTCTGGCTGACGCCGTTGTTGATCGCGACGAAGCTGCCCTCCGCGGCCATCGCCTGTGGCACGGCCCGCGCGAGCAGTTGCGCGCGCTCCAGCAGCGGACCCGCATCCTCGATCGGCAGGTCCGGCAGCGTCTCCGCGTGCTCGCGAGGGATCAGCAGCACGTGCCCGTGGAACACCGGGCGGTGATCGAGGAAGGCGAGGAAGCGCTCATCGTCGAGGACGACCGCCGCCTCGGCCTCGCCGGCGGCGATGGCGCAGAAGATGCAGCGCCCGGGCCGTCGCGTGGTCACGCCGCCGCCGGCTGCTCCTCGCCCCCGTCCGGGGCGGGCGGCTCACTCGCCTCGCGGGCGCCCGCCGCCAGCGCGGCGATACCGGTGGTGATCGGCACGGCGGCGACGATGCCGATGCTGCCGACCAGCGTGCGCACGATCTCCGTCGCGATCAGATCGCGGCTGATCAGCAGGCCGAGCGGCTCCGGCTGTACGGAGAGGATCACGATCAGCGGCAGCGCCGCGCCCGCGTAGGCCAGCACCAGCGTGTTGACCGTCGAGGCGATGTGGTCGCGGCCGACGTTGAGGCCGCGCGCGAAGAGCTCCCCGGCGCCCAGCCGTTCGTTCGCCCGCCGCAGCTCGAAGACCGCCGAGGCCTGCGTCGCCGTCACATCATCGAGGACGCCGAGCGCGCCGATGATGATGCCGCCGAGCAGCACGCCGCGGGCGTCGATCACGCCGCCGGAGAGGATCCGCAGCGTGGCCTCCTGGTCCCCGGCGAGCCCGGTGAGCGCGGCGAAGTCGACGGCGACGGTCGCAAGCAGCACGGCGAGCAGCAGGCTGAGCACGGTCCCGACGAGAGCCGCGCCCGTCTTCAGCGTCGCGCCGTGGGCGAGCACGAGCGTGGCCGTCATGATCACGCTCGCGCCGATCAGCGTCGCGGCCAGCGGGCTCACCCCGGAGAGGATCGCCGGCACGATGAAGCGCACGATCACGAGGAAGCTCGCGACCAGGCCGACCAGCGATCCGACACCTCGCCAGCGCCCGACCAGCACCACCGCCGCGGCGAACACGGCGCCCAGCAGCCAGAGCGGGACGGTGCGCAGCCGGTCCGCGATGAAGTAGACCTTGCCGTCGCCCGCCTCGTAAGCGGTAACCAGCACGCCGTCGCCGGGCTGCGCGTCGATGGCGAAGGCGTCATCCCCGGCGACCTGGCGCTCGACGGTCACGAGCTCGCCGCTGTCGAGGCGCACCTCGATCCGCTCGGAGACGACCGTCACGCCGCCGGGGGTCTGCTCCCGGCCGGTCTCCTCGGTCGAGACGACGACGGCCTCGGTGCTATCGCCGTCGAAGGGGTTGATCGAGGGCGTATCGAAAATGCCCGCGGCGGGCAGGACGACGACGAAGACGAGCAGGAGGATGACGATCAGCGTGTAGACGATCGCCTGCGGCCCCGTGGGTGGAACGAACTGCAGCTTCATGGTGCGAGTCTGGCGCGCGACGCGCCGCCGCGCCACCCGCAGCGCAAGGCGTCAGGGCAGAAGCACTAGACTGGACGCATGCGCAGTCTCAGCGCCGCACTGCAGCACCGCGCCGCGAGCCGGCTCGCGGCCTTGCGTGGCCGCCGCAGCGCCGCGCTGCTCGTGCTCGGCGCGGCGCTGGCGTGGGCCCTGGTGCAGGGCGCGCACTCGCACGACGGCCTCGCCCCGATCGCGAGCGATCTCGGCGCCGACGCTCCCTCGCGCACAATCGCGGTGGACGCCTCGACGGGGCAGCTGGACCTGCGCGGGCTGGCGGTGCGGCCCGGCGAAGTGATCGACTTCGTGCTCGAAGGCAGCCGCGGCGCGCCCCACCGCTTCGTGCTCAGCGGCCTCGGCGGCGCCGCGATCGACGAGCGGCTCGCGCCGGACGGCGACACGGTGATCCGCATCCGCGCGCCGCAGCAGGGCGCGCTCAACTTCTTCTGCGTCGTCCCCGGCCACGAGGGGCTCCACGGCAGCCTCGTGGTCGAGGTCGGAGGCGAGCGCGCCGGCGGTTGACGGGGACCGGCGCGGTCGCCATCCTCGCAGCGTTCCGGCGGAGGCATGCCATGACGAACAACGGAAGCGCGCTGACCCTGCACTGGCCCGCGCTGATGAACGAGGAAGGCTTCGGCCTGCTCTGGTTCGGCTCCTGGATCGTCGATGACGAGGGCGTCGAGGGCGAGTGGTTCTACAGCGGCCGCGGCGGCGAGACCCAGACCGCGGCGATCCCCGCGGAAGCGATCGGCGTGCGCATCCGGCGCTGGCCGTCCGAGGGCCTCGAGGCCGAGTACGCCGACGTGCTGCTCGGTAACGAACCGGGCGAGGTCTGGGCGGAGCAACTCGACTTCGACAGGAAGCAGCCATTCGCCCGGCTACCGGCCGACCCGAAGAGCGCCCTGCGCGGCATCGACCCGTAGCGCCTCGGAACCAGGGAACCCCCACTCCTTCTCTGAGACCCTCGCAAACCTCCCGTTTCGCGGGCGGTCCGGCTCCCTCGCCTCTGGCTGGCGGGAGAGAGGGTTAGGGTGAGGGGGCTCCGAGACCGATCGCGCGTCGCCTGCGGGGGGCTGCGCCCCCCACACCCCCATCCCGGACGAGCGCGCTGCGCGGCTCTGGCCCACCCACCCGCCCTCGGATTTTCTCTCTGTGGGGGCTCCGCCCCCACGCCCCCGCGCGGATCGCCAGCCGGCCGCCGCGAGACCGTCCGGCACTCTCTCCCCGGCGGGAGACCCTTGCAAAACTCCCGTTTCGAGGGCGGTCCGGCGCCCTCTCCCCTTGCGGGAGAGCGGGGGCTGAGGGGTCCGCCGCCCGCCAGCGCGGCGAGGTGGAGCCGCACGCCCCGATCGGATCGGCGGCGCTGCAACGCCCCGCCCGGATCGCCCGCCCGGCCGCCGCGAGGGCGGCGCATGGGCGCGTCGGCACGACCGCGAGTAGCTCGCGGCTTGACCAGTTAGCCCCTGGGGGTGTCTTTCTCCTGGAAGAGGGAGCAGCGCGCCCTATGCGTCGCGGGCTTGCGAGGCTTCCTGCCGCAGCACGCCGATCGGCCCGATCGTGCCGCGGCTGATGCGCTGCACAACGGGCGCGACCACGCCGACCGTGTCCCACAGCTGGGCGTGCCGCCAGGCCGGCTCGCGCTTGCGGCCGTCGCCCTGCAGGTACACCTGCACCGCGGCCTCGAACTCGGGCCCCTCGAGGGGGAAGTCGAACCCGTGCTCCTCCTCGATCGCGCGGTTGATGTCCATCTCCACCTGGTCCGGACGCCCCGAGAGATGCCCGAGCTCCGTCCCGCTTCCGTCGAGGAAGACGATCGTCGGCGTGCCCGTCTCGTCGTAGCTATTGGTCCGCGACTCCACGATGTCCTCGTTGCCTTCGGCGGGCAGGATCGAGAGGTCGACGCCGAATACATCGGCGATCTTCGCCATGACGGCGACGCCGCGCCAGTCGTCGTGGGTGGCGGGGTCGGTGACGACGAGGGCCCGCAGCGAACCGCCGACGAACTCAATCGCGCGCTCCATGCGCCCGCGGTCGTCCTCGACCGGCTCGTACGCCTCGAAGTGGCGCTCGAACTCCTCGCGATGGGCCGCGAGGGACGCCAGCCACTCGTCGTAGTCACGTGCGCCGGCGTCGAATCGCTCGGCCAGGCTCGCGCTCATGTTCTCGTCTGCCATCGTGCACCCCCCGGATCGGCACGCAGCGTATCAGGCATCGCGCGCCCTTGCTGTGCCCGGACACGAGCGAGCCGCCCTCGCGGGCGGCTCGCGTCTATTGCATCCGGTACGGCCTAGCGGTCGTTGCCGTCGATGTCGTAGCCGTACTCCTCCGGCACGTCGAAGCCGAAGAGGCGAGCGGCGCTGAGGCCGAGCACCTTGCGGCGCTCTTCCTCGGTGAGGCGGCCCATGGTGCGAGCGATCGCCTCGTCCGAGTGCGGCCACGAGCCCTCGTGATGCGGGTAGTCGCTGCCCCAGAGCGCGTTATTCATGATCTGGTAGTCGCGAGCCAGCATGATCCCCGCCGGATCTTCCTGGAAGGTCGCGAAGCACTGCTGCCGGAAGTACTCGCTGGGCATCATCTTCAGCTTCGGGAAGACCCAGAAGTGGTGCTTCTCGTAGGCCTCATCCATGCCCGAGAGCATCCACGGCACGAAGCCGATCCCGGACTCGACGGTCCCGAAGCGCAGCTTCGGGTGCCGCTCCAGGATGCCCGAGGCGCAGAAGTGCGTGAACGGTTCGATCGCCGGGGTGAGCGCGTGCGTGACGTAGTTGATCACCGCGCCGCCCTCGCCGCTCGCCGTGCGCGGGTCCTTGCCCGTGGCGACGTGGCAGGTCAGCGGCACGCCGGTGTCCTCGATGGCCGCCCAGAGCGGCTCGAACATCGGCGAGTTGTAGCCGATCTGGCCGCTCTTGGCGCCCGCGCTCTCGTGGTACGGGCGGACCGGGATGTTGATCGCGCGGAAGCCCATCTTGACGACGCGCTCGACTTCCTTGATCGCCTCGTCCACGTCGGCGGGCGCGACCAGCGCGGCGGGCATGGTCTTGTGGAAGTACGGACCGACGACCTCGTGGTACCAGTCGTTCTGCGCGTGGCAGAGCGCGGTGGCGAGCCGCGGGTCGGGCGTCGCCCAGGCCATGAGGCCACCGCCGTTGGGGAAGACGATCTCGGCGTCCACGCCATCGCGGCTGTGGTCGGCCCAGCGCTTCTCCCAGTCGAAGTAGCCGCCCATCGAGCGCTCCCGGTCCTCGCCGGAGAGCTTGAAGTCGCGGATCTTCATCGGGCGCAGGCCCTCGGTGATCGACCACTTCACGCCGCTCTCGTCCACCTCCTGGCGAGGCAGGCGGTGGCGGAAGCGCTTGTCGACCCGCTTCTCGAAGAGATCGGGTGGGCCGTTGATGTGGTTGTCCGCCGACACCATGAAGTAGCGCTTCGGGATTTCCGAGGTGGGAATCCCGGACTCTCCCATGACCGTCGTGCCCGTCGAGCGGTTGGTCGGGGTCTGTGGAGGTGCAATCGCCATCGTCTTCGCCTTCCGTACAAGCCGTCGGACCCGATCCGTCTAGCCTGCACCGCATTATTACACAGTGGCGGCCTCGCGGGACGCCTCGCCGCGTACTGTCTCGGGATTGGCCCCCGTTAACCCTCCTGCGCGGTGTAGCGCAGCAGCGTGAAGAGGTTCGTCCCGACCAGCTCTCCGTCCTGGTTGTAGTAGTTGTTGAGCACCGTCGCGAAGTAGCCGGGGCCAAGCCGCGTGTCCTTCAATCCGGAGCAGTTCACGAACTCCGTCGAGGCCGAGACGCGGTCGCCGGGGCGCAGCGGCTTGCCGTAGGCCTGCTCCGAGATCGTCGCGATCGTCGCCGTCGCGCCCGGCGGATCGAAGCGCTGCCCGGCGGCGGGCGGCTCCGCGCGAGGCGGCCACGGCCCGCGCTCCGGCTTGCTGGCGTCCGGCGCCTCCGGGTTCACGCCGCTGCGGCCGGGGCGGTCCATCGTCCAGGTGATGAGCGCCATCGGCGGGGCGATCATGCCCCCGTGGCGGCTGTTCCGGGCATGCTCGGTGTCCTCGTAGAGCGGGTTGGCGTCCTCGACCATGTCCGCCCAGTACATGATCTGGACCTCGCTCACCGGGTAGGCGCCGGAGCGCGAGGCCGATTCCTGCCCCAGCCACTCGCGCGCGAAGTCCGGGAGGCCCGGGTCCAGCTCGATCTTCGGCTTCTCCAGCTCCACTCGCGGCTTCACCGCGCCGCCCTCGCGCGACGGCAGCGCCATCGTCGCCGTCGAGATGCAGGCCGTGCCGAGGTGGTTGCGGGAGTTCAGTTCCAGCTCCACCAGATAGTCGTCGCCGTCGCGGTGCTTCTTCGCGACGCGGCCCTCGAGGATCGCGGTGTCGCCGGGGCAGACCTGGCCGATCATGCGCAGCGTGGTGGCGCGGAAGTCGGCGTCGGGGCCGCACCAGTCGGTGACGAAGCGCCCGAACAGCGCCTGGTTGAACATCGTGTTCACGAACTGATCGCGGCTGCCGATCGACTTCGTGTACTCGGAGTCGTGGTGGTAGGGCATGAAGTCGCGCGTGCCGACAACCCCCATCACGAGGTTCTTGACGGTGATCGGGTATTCCAGCGTGGGCAGTTCGTCGCCCTCGTTCACGTCTTCCCAGAGCAGTGAGTCGGTCATCGCACATCCCTCCGCGCATAGCTGCCCGCCTTTCGTACGCTCGCCGCGCGTGACTGTCCAGCGTGAGCGCGCGTTCCGAGGGAACGGATGCGCGATCAAGCGCGTAATTAACTGATAGGGACGGCGCGGCTACGCCAACTCCGCTCGGTCTACGACGCCACGCGGATCCTCGGCGCCGCGCCGGCCGGGAAGGTAAGGATTGGTCTTATGAGGATCTCGCGCCGACTGATGCTCCTGCTGGCATGCAGCGCGTTGCTGCTGGCCCCGCTGCTCACCGTTCAGCTCGCGACGGGCGCCGGGCGCGCGCATGCGTGCAAGTGCGGACCGCCTCCGCCGCCCCTCGAGGCCCTCGACGAGGCCTCGGCCGTCTTCACCGGGACGGTGGTCTCCTTCGAAACGTTCTCCTTCGAGGCGGAGGTCGAGTCCGACAGGACGGAGTCCTACTGGTCGGTCGAACTCGATGTCGACACGGTCTGGAAGGGGTCCGTCACGTCAACGACCTTCGTGTACGTGTGGCACGGGCCGGCGTGTGGATACGGGAACTTCGAGATCGGCGAGGACTTCCTCGTCTACACCCAGCAGCGCAGCTACGACGAGGCGAACGACGACACCCTCTTCGTCAGCTTCTGCAGCCGCACGCAGCCGCTCGAGAACGCTGGGGAAGACCTCACGGCGCTCGGTGACGGGCAAGCCCCGGAGGCCGGCATCACGGGGGCCAGACCTGCGTCCGAAGACGAGGAGCAAACCCCCGGCTCCGCAACGACGGCTACCACATCAACGTCCGAGGATCCCCAGCGCGGCCCCGCCCTCGCAACAACCGGCGCGGGACCGGCATCGGAAGCTGACGGCCAGACCTCCGGCTCCGGTACGACCGACGCCGCAACAACGCCCGGAGAATCCGGCCGGCTGCGCGCCTGGGCGATCCCGCTCCTCGCAGCGATCGCGGCAGCCGTGATCCTCATCCGGCTGGCAGCGCGGCCTCGACGGCGAGAGTAGGCTGAGGCGGGGTCCTCATGAGCTGGATGCCGCGGCGGCTGATGCTCCTGCTGGCGTGCAGCGTGCTGCTGCTGGCCCCGCTGCTCACCGTCCAACTCACGACGGGCTCCGGGCGCGCATACGCGTGCAACTGCGCTGAGTTGCCAACACTGTCCGAGGCCTTTGAAGATGCGTCTGCCGTCTTCTCGGGGAAGATCACACTCGACGGGGGACACTACGTATGGATTCAGGTCGATATGGTGTGGAAGGGATCGATAGCGTCCACCGCGGTCGTAGCAGTTCCCTCGACCTGTGGGTACCCGAGTTTCGAGAGGGGCACGGATTATCTCGTCTACGCCGTAGGCGATGACGACTCCCTGTGGGTCTACATGTGCAGCGGGACGGGGCGGCTTGAGTCTGTGCAGCACGACTTGCGGGCACTCGGCGAGGGCCGGGCCCCCGAGTCCGGCATCGCAGCAGCCATGCCGACATCCGAGGATGAGGAGCAGAACCCCGGCGGCACGACCACGGTTGACTCGCCGCCCCGATACTCCCTCCGCTCGCTCGCCTGGTGGGCGCCACTCCTTGCGGGAATCGCCGCAGCCGCGCTCATCTTCCGCCGCTGGGCGGGGCGGCGCGAACCGGAGTAGCCGACCGCTACCGGAAGTGCGGGATCACCTCGTTGCCGATCAGCTCGAGGTGCCTCGGCACTTCCGAGGGGTCGCACGACCAGTTGCAGATGAAGTAGCGCACCCCGGCGTCGATGAACGTCTCCAGGCGGCGGATCACGTCGGCGGGGCTGCCGAGGATGTCGTAGCGCGAGATGCGCGCCGAGAGGTCGCGGCCGTAGCGCAGCTTCCCGGCCGCCGTCTCCAGCGCCTCGTCGTAGGAGTCGCGCATCTGCCAGAAGGTGGTGAGCGCCCACCCCATGCCGGAGATGTCGCGCCCGATCTCCGCGGCGTGGGCGCGGATCTGCGTCACGCTCTCGCGGTACATCTCCGGCGTCATGTAGTAGGGGTCCCAGGCGTCGGCGTACTTCGCGGCGCGCTGGATGGCGCCGGTCGTGCTCTTGAAGCGCGGATTGCCGTCGGGGCCGGTCTCGACGCCGCCCGGCCGGCCGCCGACCCAGATCGGCGGGTGCGGCTGCTGGACGGGCTTCGGCTCCATCGTGATGCCCTCGAACTGGAAGCGCGGGCTGTGGTAGCTGGACTCCTGCTCGGTCCAGAGGCTGCGGATGATCTCGATGCCCTCGTCGGTGCGGCGGCCGCGCTCGTGCAGCGGGATGCCGAAGCCCTCGAACTGCTTCGGGTACTCGCCGCCGACGCCCACGCCGAGGATCGCCCGGCCGTTCGAGAGCACGTCGAGCGTGCCGAACTGCTTCGCCACCCAGCCCGGGTGGTGCAGCGGCAGCAGCAGCACGTCGGAACCGATCGTGATCCGCGAGGTCGCCGCGGCCGCGAAGCAGAGCGTCGTGAACGAGTCATGGGAGGGGCCGCGGTTCGTCGGCGTCTCGCCGGCCCAGAAGCCGTCGAAGCCGAGTTCCTCGAGGCGGCGTGCGAACTCGCCGGGCGTGAGCCCGCAGCGCTGGGAGTAGAAGGCGCCGAATCCGATGCGCTCGATGGCGCCCTCCTCTCGCAGCGGCCCGGCGCTACCGCGCGGGCCGGAAGACCGGCAGCTGGTAGGAGCCGTGGCTGTCCTCGCCGTCGAGCCAGTCGAGCTGCAGCGCCAGGCCGTCGCGCAGCCCGTGCGTCTCGATCGCGAGCGGCTGCGTGACGAAGAGCGGGCCCTCGTCGAGTTCGACCATGAGCACGGTGTGCGGGTCCGGGTACTCCGGGAAGTACTGGCTGCGATAGATCACCCAGGAGAGCAGTGTGGCGCGGCCGCTCAGCTCCTCCCAGGCGTAGTCCTCGGACAGGCACTGGTCACAGATGGGCCCGGGCGGCCAGCGGAAGTGGCCGCACTCGCCGCAGCGTTGCAGGCGCAGCTCCTGCTGTTCCGTGAACGCCCAGAACCGCTCGGCGTAGCGGTCCATCACGCGAGGAGGGCGCTGCGTGACCACGGTCAGCCGCCCTTCGTGTAGATCAGGCTCATGCACTTGCCGGCCACGTCGTGGGCGTACTGCGCGACCTCGGCGCCCTCGACCTGGCGATCGCCGAGGCCGCCGCGCAGCTGCCGCACCAGCTCCACCTGCTGGTTCCAACTCTGCATGTAGCTCTCCGAGAGCATGCCGCCGCTGGTGTTGCAGGGCAGCGCGCCGCCGACCTCGATGCGCCCGTCCTGGATGAAGTCGCCGCTCTCGCCCTCGCCGCAGAAGCCGAAGCCTTCGAGGGTGAAGAGCAGGTGGACGCTGAAGCTGTCGTAGGTCGCGTAGACGTCGATGTCGTTCTGGGTCACGCCCGCCATCGGGTAGACCTGCGCGACGACGTTGTGGTGGGCGGGGAAGTAGAAGTCCTTGATGCGCGGCCGCAGCTGCGTGGCGTCTACGGTCAGCTCGGACCAGCCGAAGCCGCTGATCAGCACCGGTTCTTGCTTGCGTTCGCGTGCGAGGTCGGCGCGCTGGACGATGATGGCGACGCCGCCGTCGTTGACGAGGCAGTAGTCGAACAGCCTCAGCGGCTCGACGATGTAGCGGGCGCGCAGGTAGTCCTCGGTGCTGAGCGGGCGCTGCATAATCGCGTTCGGGTTGAGCGTCGCGTGCTTGCGCAGCGCGACGGGGATCGCGGCGAGTTGCTCCTCGCTGGTGCCGTAGACGAGCTGGTGGCGCTTGAACATCATCGCGTAGAGCGCACCCTGCGAGGTCAGGCCCCAGGGCGCGTAGTAGACGTAGGAGAGGATCCCGTCGCCACCCATCGCCTGCGGCCCGCCGTACTGCACGTTCGCCGAGCGCTGGGCGTTGCCGTAGACGCAGGCGACCGTGGTGCAGAGGCCCGCGTTGATCGCCTGTACCGCCTCGATCAAGCTGCGCGGCGCATCGCCGCCGCTGCTCCAGCGCGGGTTGAGGCCCAGCACCTCGCTCAGCCGCTCGTGCGCGAGCGGCCCGCCCACGCAGAGCCCGTCGATCTCGCCCTTCTCCAGGCCGGCGTCGTCGAGGGCGCGCCGGAAGGCGCGGGCCGCGAGGACGTACGAGTCGCCGCCGCCGCTCCCGACCGCCTTCGCCTCGCCTCGCGCGGTCCGGTAGTCCGCGGCGTAGTCGGTATCGCCGATGCCGACGATGGCGGCCACGTCCTTCAGCGGACGGAGGCGATCGAGGTCCGCCTGGGCTGCCATGCGCGCTCCTCCCGAGGCGGCGCGACGGTATCACAACGCTTGTCCGCCTCGCTCCACCGGCGGGCCGGGGCGCGCTGGCCGCCGTTACACTGACCGCCGGCAGCGCGGAGGAGGAGGCAGCCAATGACCGCACTCGAGGGCATCAAGGTTCTGGACCTGTCACGGCTGGCGCCGGGACCGTTCTGCAGCATGCTGCTCAGTGACTTCGGCGCGGACGTGCTGCTGGTCGAGGCCCCGCCGCACCTCGTCACTCGCGGCGCGGCGGCGGAGCCGCTGGAGGTCGACGAGGAGGCCGAGCAGCGGGATCTGAGCCACGACGCGCTGCGGCGCAACAAGCGCTCGATCGTGATCAACCTCCGGGAGGACGCGGGCAAGGAGATCTTCTACCAGCTCTGCGAGGACGCGGACGTGGTCCTCGAAGGCTTCCGGCCCGGCGTGGTGGAGCGGCTCGGCGTCGACTACGAGACGGTCTCTCGCATCAACCCGCGCATCGTCTACTGCTCGCTCTCCGGCTACGGGCAGGACGGCCCCTACCGGCTGATGGTGGGGCACGACATCAACTACATCTCGATCGCCGGTGCGCTGGGAGCGATCGGGCGGCCCGGGCAGAAGCCGGCGATCCCGCTCAACATCCTCGCGGACTTCGCCGGGGGCGGGACGATGGCCGCCTTCTCGATCAGCGCGGCGCTGCTCGCCCGCGACCGCATCGGCCGAGGCCAGTACATCGACCTCGCGATGTCCGACGGCGTGCTTTACCTGCTCGCCTCGGCCGTCTCCAACCTGCTGGCGGGAGGCGAGCCGCCGCGACCCGGCTCCGGCGGCCTCTCCGGCGCGAACCCGCACTACGACGTCTACGAGACCGCGGACGGCGGCTACATCTCGCTCGGCGCGCAGGAGGCGCACTTCTGGGAGAACCTCTGCGACGTCGTCGGCCGCGAGGACTTCAAACCCCTCCAGCACGAGCCCGAGCGCTACCCCGAGATCCGCGAGCACCTCGCGGCGACGTTCCGCCAGCGGACCCGCGACGAGTGGTTCGAGCAGCTCAAGGAGACCGAACTCTGCATCGCGCCCGTCTACTCGCTCGACGAGGCGCTCGAGGACCCCCACAACCGGCACCGCGGGATGCTCTCAAGCGTCGCCGGAGCCGGCGGCGAGCAGATGGCGCAGATCGGCGTCGGGCCGAAGCTGTCCGAGACGCCCGGCCAGCCGAGGACTGTCGGCCCCTCGCCCGGCGATCAGACCGCCAGCGTGCTCGAGTCGATCGGCTACGGCGCGGAGCGCATCGCGGACCTGCGGGCCGGGGGCGTCATCGACTAGCCGGCGAGGACGCCTTCGGCGCCGAAGCGCGCGATCTCGGCCTCGGAGTAGCCGGCCTCGGCGAGAACGGCTGCGTTGTGCTCGCCGAGCAGCGGGGCCGGGCCCTGGATCGCGGCGGGCGTGCCCTCGAAGTCCCACGGCGGGGCCACGTGGCGCAGTGGGCCGAAGCCCGGCTGATCGACCGTCTGGATCATGCCGACGTGCTCGACCTGCTCATCGGCGACGAGTGCGTCGTAGTCGTTCTTGGGGAACGCCCAGCCGCCATGGCGCCAGGTGATCTCCATCGCCTCCTCGGTGGTGAAGTTGGCGAGCGCGCGCTCCCAGACCGGCAGGGCGAGGTGCGAGTAGCGTCCGCCGCCCCCACCCCGGTCGGCGTCGACGATCTCGAACAGCGGATCGTCCTTCACCCACTCCATGTCGAGCGCGCGGTAGAGCTCCTCGCGCTGATCGGGCGTCGAGCGCGCGAGCGAGAAGTAGATCGCGCCGTCCTTGCAGTGGTAGCCGCTGTCCGGAGGCTTGATGTAGCTGTCGAGGTGGAAGCCCCACCACTCGTCGGGATTCGAGAGCGCCACCCACAGCGTCGAGCGCATGGCGAGGATGCTTCCGAACAGCGAGACGTCGATGCGCTGCCCGCCGCGCTCGTCCCGTGCGTAGATCGCCGCGCAGATGCTCATCACGGAGTAGATCGCGGCGTACATGCTCGCCATATCGGTGGCCATCCGCACCGGCGGCTCACCGATCGCGCCGAGCGATCCGGTCGCATCGCCCGCGAGTTGCGCGGGAAGCTCCCCGTGAGGCGGCTGGTCGGCCCACGGCCCCCGGTCGCCGTACTCCGAGAAGCGGCAGTAGACCAGCTGCGGGTTGAGCTCCCCGAGCGACTCGTACTGCAGCGCGGCGTCGCCGGACCAGCCGGCATCGGCGATCACGATGTCGGCGTCCGCGATCAGCTTGCGAAGCACCTCGAGGCCGGCCTCGCCGTCGGGGTCGAGCGCGAGGCCGCGCTTGCCGCGGTTGAGCTGCAGGAACGCCGCGCCGATGTCGCCGCGCTGTCGCGAGCCCCAGCCGCGGCTGCGGTCGCCGCCGGGCTTCTCCACCTTCAGCACGTCCGCGCCGGCATCGGCCAGCTCCTGCGCGCAGTAGGGCCCGGCGATGCCCTCGGCGAGTTCGACGACGCGCAGGCCTTCGAGCGGGCCGCCCACCTAGGCCTCCCGCGCGACCGAGGCGCCGGCCGCCGGCTGCTCCGACGCGCCGCGCTGCTGTTCGAGGCCGGCGAGGATCTCCTGCGAGTGCTCGCCCGGCATCGGCGTGCTGAACATCCGCGCGGGCGTCTCGGAGAGGTGCCAGGCCGGGCCGCCGGTCCAGACCTGGCCCCAGGCCGCCGTCTCCACCGGGACGATGTAGTCGTTGTCGAGCACCTGCGCGTGGTGCCGTAGCTCGGCCCAGGTCATCGGATAGCCGACGGGCACACCGGCGCGGTTGAAGTGCATCAGCCAGTAGTCGCGCACCATCCCGCCGAGGACCGGTTCCAGCAGGCCGTCGAGCTCCTCACGATGGTCCACGCGGTCGGCGTTGACGCTGAAGCGCGGGTCGGCGGCGAGTTCGGGCTGCCCGATCACCTCGCAGAAGCCCTGCCACTCGGCCTCGCTGGTGACGGAGACGCCGAGGATCTCGCCGTCCGCGCAGCGGTAGGCGCGGTTCGGCGCCGTGTTCTGCGAGCCGGAGCCGAGCCGCTGCGGCTGCCGGCCGCTGGCGAGGTACTCGCCGATACGGACGGTCTGCAGCGCCGAGCCCGCCTTCAGCATCGAGACGTGGATGCGCTGGCCCTTGCCGGTGCGCTTGCGGGCCACGAGGCCCATCAGGATCGCCTGCGCGGCGTAGTTGCCGCTGGTCGCGTCCAGCTGGGTGAAGTGACGGTGGATCTCGTCGTCGCCCTCGGGGGTTCCCGTGCCGCTGGAGAAGCCGGTGACGTACTGGGCGGGCGTGTCGGCGCCGGGCGAGTGCTGCATCGGGCCGCTCTCGCCCCAGCCGGTGATCGCGCAGTAGATGATGTTCGGGTTGATCGCGGATACCACGTCGTAGCCCACGCCCAGCCGGTCGGCCACGCCGGGCCTCATGTTGATGAGGAAGACATCGCTTGTCTTCAGCAGCTCGTAGGCGACGGCGCGATCCTCGGGCGACTTCATGGCCAGCGAGAGGCCTCGCTTGTTCATGTTCCAGGCGATGTAGCCAACCGAGGTGCCGTTGATCAGCGGAGGCACGCCCGCGCCGAGGGTGCTCCAGTCCACGTCGGGCTGCTCGATGTGGATCACCTCGGCGCCAAGCGCGCCGAGCTGTACGGAGCACCACGGCCCCACCATCCACTGCGTGAGGTCGAAGACGCGCACCCCGGCCAGCGGTCCGTTACTCATCGAGCGCACCTCCGATCGGTCTCAGCGCCGGGCCAGGATGCGAAGACGGCGCGGAGCGCGCCGCGCAGCCGTACACCCGAGGCCACGGCGAGCATAACAAACCTGGAGGGAGTGCCCGCACGTCGTTCCGGCCCGCCGTGTGCCCTCGCCCAGTCACTCCAGCGGGCGGAACTTGACCAGCGTCACCTCGTCCGTCACATCGTCGAACGCGACCTGCACGGGCATGCCCATCTCGATCGCGTTGTCTTCCACGCCGACGATGTTGGTGACGAGGCGCGGCCCCTCCTCGAGTTCGACGAGGGCGACGTTGTAGGGGATGTCGCCGGCGAAGTTCGGATTGAAGACGTGGTGGTAGACGCCGAAGGACCAGACCGTCCCGCGACCGCTCAACTCCACCCACTCGTCGTTTTCCTCGAGGCACTCGGGGCAGTGCTGCGCGGCGGGGAAGCGCACGTAGGCGCAGTTGGGGCAGCGCTGCATTCGCAGCTCGTGCCGCTTCGCGGCCTCCCAGTAGGGACGCATCTTCGAGTCCGTGACATCGGGCAGCGGCTTCGCGTACTCGGCCATCCCGCTAGTCCCTCCGCATGATCGTCGAGGCGGACTTGCTGAACGCCATCGTCGAGCAGTACTGGGCGATCTCCGCGCCCTCGACCTGCCGCGGGCCGGCCTGGCCGCGCAGCTGGCGCACGGCCTCGGGAATGTGCAGCCAGCCCCACATGTAGCTCTCCGAGAGCTGCCCTCCGTTGGTGTTGAGGGGTAACTCGCCACCGAGGCCGATCCGCCCGTCCTGGATGAAGGAGCCGCCCTCGCCCACCTCGCAGAAGCCGTACCACTCCAGCATCTGCAGCACCCAGACGCTCGTCGGGTCCTGGATGAAGAGCACGTCGACGTCCTCGCGGCCGACGCCGGCGGCGGGGTAGACCTCCCCGGCGACGGTCTGGATGAACGGGCGCATCAACTGGTCGTCGTTCTGGAAGTTCCGCAGCGAGGTGTTCTCGGCCATTCCCATGAGGTAGACCGGCGGCTGCTTCATGTCCCGCGCCCGCTCCGCCGAGGTCACGATCACGCAGGCGCCGCCGTCGGTGATCAGGCACATGTCGAAGAGGTGCAGCGGCTCCACGATGTAGCGCGAGTTGAGGTAGTCGTCCTTCGTCAGCGGGTCGCGCATCACGGCGATCGGGTTGAGGCGGGCGTGCGCGCGCTCGGTGAGGGCGATCGCCGACATCTGCTCCTCGGTGGTGCCGTACTCGTGCATGTGGCGGCGGAGCGCCATCGAGGCCGGGCCGGCGATGTTGAAGAGGCCGTGAGCCAGGGCGTAGTCGGCCGCCGAGGTGCCGGCGAAGAAGTTGCGGTTGGAGCGCTGGTTCGTCCCGTAGACGCAGGCCACGGTGCTGGCGAACCCGCTGGCGATCAGCATCGCCGCGAAGTGCAGCGAGAAGTTGCACGTGCCGTAGTCCAGCGTGGCGCTGTAGCGCGGGTTGAGCCCGAGCATCGGCGCGATCTGCGTGTCCACGCCCAGGTCGCCGAAGGAGCGGCAGGTCAGCAGGCCGTCGATGTCGTCCTTCGTCAGCCCGGCGTCGTCGAGCGCGAGCTTGAAGGCGTCGACGGCGATCTCGTTGCCGTCCTTGCCCGGGATCGTCCCCTGCCGGGTGGTGCCGACGCCGGCGATCGCCACCCGATCGCGCAGCTTGCTCAGCTCGGTGACGCCCATGCTCGCTCCTCGTGCGCGGCGCTTGCCAGAGCGCCCGACTGGCCCCCGAAGCCGAAACGCCGGCCCAGCATAGCCACGGTGCGAGGCATTGACGACGCGGCCGCCGATCGCTGGTCCGGCCTCGCTATCATGGCCGCGCCGCTCGCGCGGTCGCGAGGCCGCCACACGCGAGCGCTCCAGGGAGGACCAGGCGGATGACCGGACCGCTCGCCGGCCGGCGGGCCGCGAGGTCCTGCTGCGCCTGATCCGCGACGCCGACGTGTTCATGGAGAACTGGCGGCGCGGTGTCTCGGAGCGCCTCCAGGTGGACTACGGCGTGCTGGCGTCGATCAACCCGCGGCTGATCTATGCCTCGGCCAGCGGCTTCGGCCAGACCGGGAAGTACGCCCACAAGGCCACCGTCGACCCGATCTCGCAGGCGATGGGCGGCTACTTCTCGCTGACCGGCCCCGAGGGCGGCCCGGGCGAGCGCCCGCGCTTCATCGTGGTCGACTTCACCTCGCCGCTCACGTTCGTGCAGGCGATCCTGCTCGCGCTGCTGGCGAGGGAGGACAGCGGGCGAGGCCAGTGGGCGCAGTGCTCGCAGACCGAGACGCTGATCGCCGTCGGTTCCGTCCGCGCGGCCGAGTACTTCGCGAGCGGCGAGACGCCGCAGCCGTGGGGCAGCGGCAGCCGCCACGTCGTACCGAGCCAGGCCTTCCTCGCGGCCGACGGCTACATCCTCGTCGAGTGCCCCACCGAGCCGGCCTGGCGCGCGCTCTGCGAGACGCTGCTGCTGCCCGGGCTCGCCGAGGACCCGCGGTTCGACTCCAACGCGAAGCGCGTGGAGCAGCGCGAGACGCTGCTGCCGATCCTCAAGCAGGCGTTCCTGCGCTACAGCGGCCGGCGCTGGCTCGAACGGCTGGAGGCGGCGGGCGTGCCCTGCGGCCCCGTCTACCGGGACATCGAGGACCTTTACAGCGAGCCGCAGGTCGTCGCGAACGGGCTGCTGGTGGACCGCGAGCATCCCGAGATGGGGCGCGTGCGCACCAACGCCGTGCCCTGGCTGCTCAGCCGCACCCCCGCCGAGTACGGCGAACTGGCGGCTGTGATGGACCGCGACCACGACGAGCTGCTGGCCGAGCTGGGCGTCCACGACCGCGCCGCCGCAACCGCCGGCGGTGAAGCCCGGCCGTGACCGCCCCCCTCGCGGGCATCCGCGGCCTCGACCTCACGGAGGGAGACGGCGCTCCCTTCTGCGCGATGCAGCTGGGCGACGCGGGCGCCGACGTGGTCAAGGTCGAGCGCCTCGAGGGCGACTGGGCGCGCCACCTCGGTCCGCCCTTCGACGACGCCGACGGCCCGCTGTTCATGGGCATGAACCGCAACAAGCGCAGCATCGCGCTCGACCTCGATCGCGCCGAGGGCCGCGCGATCGTCCGCGATCTCGCCGCGAGCGCCGACATCCTGATTGAGTCCTTCCCGAAGGCGAGCGACGCCGAGCGCCTCGGCCTCGACTACGAGACGCTCTCGGCCGCGAATCGCGGCCTGATCTACTGCGACCTCTCGCTGCTGGAGCGGCGCGGCCCGAACGCCGACAAGCCGGCGACGGACCTGATCGTGCAGGGCCTGAGCGGCCTGACGCGCTTCGCCGGGGAGCGCGGCAAGGAGCCGGTGCGCTTCGGCAGCAACTACGCCGGCGTCACCGCCTCGATGTACGCGGTGCAGGCGATTCTTGCCGCCCTCTACTGGCGGCGGCAGAGCGGCGAGGGCCAGTACGTCGAGACCTCGTACCTGCGGGCGATGATCGCGACCCAGCAGAACTACCTCACGTCGTTCAGCGACCCCGACGAGATCAGCGGCAACTTCTACGGCGCGCACCTGCAGCCTCCGGCGCGCGGCTACCCGACGAAGGACCGCCCGATCGAGTTCACGCTCGGCTACGCCCGCAACCCGGATGCGCTCCAGCTGCTCCTGGAGCGCACGGGCGTCCTCGAGGAGGTGCGCGCCGACTCGCGGTTCGGGGATCGCCGCATCGACGCCGAGGATCTGGCCGCGGTCACGCCCTACATCGAGCAGGCGTTCCTCAACCACGGCAGCGAGGAGCTGCTCCGGATCCTCGACGAACTCGGGGTGATGTGCGCCCCCGTCCACGACTACGACAGCATGTTCCACGACGAGGGCATCCTCGAGCAGGACGCGCTGCTCACCGTCGCGCACCCGACGCGGGGCGAGGTCCGGACCGGAGGCCTCGCGTGGAAGCTCTCCGACACGCCGGGAGCGGTGCGCCTCGCGCCGCCGACCCTCGGCGAGCACACGGACGCCGTGCTGGCGGAGATCGGCTACGACGAGCGACGCATCGCCGCGCTGCGGGCGGACGGCGTCGTCCGCTGAAGCACGGCGAGCAGCCGGACCGGCGCGCTACAGGCCGAGGAACGCCCTCGCGTTGCCCGCGAGGATCAGCTCCTTCTCGTCGTCGGTCAGGTCGAGCGCCATGACCTGCGCGGCCATCTCGCGGATGTCCTCGCCGGCGCCGCCGCCGGGGCCGTCGGAGCCGAACATGATGCGTTCGATGCCCACCTTGCGGAAGACGCGGGCCGCCTGCACCGCGGGCATGGAGGAATGAGAGCCCGGCGGGTGATGCTCGTCGACGAGCCCTCCCGAAATGTCGAACCAGAGGTTGTCCCTGAACTCCCGGCTCAGGTCGAGTCGGTCATCCCACATCTGGTCGCAGAAGTGGGCCATGATGAACCGCAGCCGGGGGAACTGCGAGAGCACGGGCCGCCAGTTGAACGGCATACCGTACCGCTCCCCGTCCGTGACGCGCGAGGTGCTGTCCGTGAGGATCGGCAGCTCCGTCTCCTCCAGCCGCTCGTAGACCGCCATCATGTTCGGGTGATCCGGCATGTGCTGGCAGATGCTGGGATGCACCTTGACCCCCTTCGCGCCGTTCGCGATGCAGCGATCCAACTCCTCGCTCGCCGCCTCGCCGAAGAGCACGGGGTCGATCATGACGAAGGGGATGATCCGGGGCTCCTCCGCGTGCGTCTCGCAGGCCCAGTCGTTGAAGCCGCTGACGCGCTCGCGCATGCCCTCGGCAAGATCGAGGCGGACCCGCTCGACCTCCTCGTCACTGGCCCCGCCCGCCCGGACGCGCGCGAGACGCGCCTCGACCATGCGCCCGGTGTCCATGATGTTCTGGGTGGCGACGTGGCTGACCCCGCGCTCGTTCATGTACGGGATCACGGCGTCCGGGTTGCCCCAGTACCACTCGTCCGGCCAGCCGTCCTTGGGGAAGACCAGCCGCTCCTGGTTCACGTCCCTGCAGAGATGCAGATGGATGTCGATGATCTCGGGACCGTTCGCGGCTGCCGCCATCTTGCTCCTCCATCCAGCGGGCGCCCCGCCTCAAGGGCGGGCCGCCCGTCCTACAACGCCGCCGGCCTGAACCGCGGGACGACCACGTCCGGGGCCACGTCCTCGAAGAACACCTCCACGGGCATCCCGACCTCGATCGCGTCGTTGTCCACCTCGACGAGGTTGTTGATCAGGCGCACTCCCTCGTCGAGCTCGATGATCGCGACGTTGTAGGGCAGATCGTCGCGGTATCCGGGCAGCCAGCCCTGGTGGTACACGATGAACGAGTAGACCGTGCCGGTGCCCGCCATCGCCGCCCACTCGTAGTCCGTGGAGAGGCAGCCGCTGCAGTTCGGCGAGGGCGGGAACCAGGTGCGCCCGCAGGCCGTGCAGCGCTGGGCGAGGAACTCGCCACGTTTGGCGCCCTCCCAGTGCGGCTCGTTGAGCTCGGTGATGACGGGAATCGGCTTCGCGTACTCGCTCATGACTCGTTCCGGTAGATCAGCGACCAGGTGGACTGCCAGTGGCCGGTCGAGAAGGTGCACAGCACCGTCTCGAGGCCGGCGATCTGGCGCTCGGGCTCCTCGGCTTCGCCTCGCAGTTGCTTCACGGCGTCGTAGGTGTTGTGCCAGCCGACCATGTAGGTCATGCGGTTCTGGCCGCCGTGCGGGTTCACCGGCAGCTCCCCGTCGAGCTCGATCCTGCCGCCCTGGATCCATTCCTGGGCCGTGCCGAACTCGCAGAACCCGTAGTTCTCGAGGGCCGAGAGCACGTTCGGCGTGTAGGAGTCCTGCACGTACAGCGCGTCGATGTCCGCCGGGCCGAGCCCGGACGAGCCCCACAGCAGCTCCGCGTTCGGCAGCTGCGAGGGGTGGTACATGCTCTGCGGATGCTCCAGCTCCAGGAAGCTGGACTGTGCGCCCATGCCCACGATCGTGACCGGCTGCACCGGCAGGTCCGCGGCGCGCTCGGGGCTGGTGAGGATCATCGCGAAGCCGCCGTCGTTGACCATGCAGAAGTCGAACAGCCGCAGCGGGGCGATCACGTAGCGCGCGTTCACGTAGTCGTCGAGGGTCAGCGGCTCGCGGTAGACCGCCAGCGGGTTGAGCGCCGCGGCTCGCGACTGCGCCACCGCGACCGCGCCGAGCTGCTCCTCGGTGGCGCCGAAGTCATGCATCCGGCGGCGGTAGTTGAAGGCCGCGACCGCGCCCGGGTTGGAGAGCCCGTAGACGTCGTCGAAGTTGCCTCCGAGGTGGTACACGCTCGCGGCGAAGCGGTTGCGGTTGGTGCGCTGGTTCGTCCCGTAGACGCAGGCGACCACGCTCGCCATCTCGCTCGCGATCAGCATCGCCGCGTACTGGATCACCGCACCGTGGTGGCTGATGTTCGAGCCGATGCGCGGCTCTACGCCGAGACGGTGGCCGATCTCCTTGATGTCGCCCTGGCCGCCGAAACTCGGCTGCACCAGCAGCCCGTCGAGGTCCTCCTTCGCGAGGCCGCTGTCGGCCAGCGCCTCGCGCAGCGCCTGGATCGCGATGTCGTCGGCGCTCTGGCCGGCGAGCTTCCCCTGCGGCGTGGCGCCGACGCCGACGATGCAGACCTTCCCGAGGACGCTATCCGCCAGCGACATGGCCCACTCCCGGGATCCCGGCAAGCACCGCTTCGCTGTGCTCACCGAGCAGCGGCGGCGGTCGCCGCAGCGAGCCGGGTGTCTTGTCGAGGCACCAGGGCAGACCCAGCGTCGCGATGCGCCCCAGCGTCGGATGCTCGATGTGCCGGAGCATCTCGTACTCCACCATCTGCGGATCCTCGAACAGCGTCCGGTAGTCGTTGCAGATCACGGCGATGCCGCCGAACTCCTCGATCAGCTCCTTCAGCTCCGCCGCGGTGTGGCGGGTGGTGTACGGCTCGAAGGTGTCGACCAGCTCCTGCGCGTGGAGGGCGCGGTCGAGCGTCGTCGCCCAGCGCGGATCCGTCGCCACCTCCTCCGGCACGCCGAGGCGCTCGCAGAACAGCACCCAACCGCTCTGGTCCCGCACGAACCCGAAGTCGACCGCATGATCGCTGGCGAGCAGGTCGTAGTCGGGCGGATCGGTGGGCGCCGAGAGATGCCAGCCTCCGGAAAGCGAGTCGTTGCTCTGCGCCGCGTTGAGCTGCGTCTCGATCGCGAGCAGCGAGCCGAGTTCTGAGACCTCGACCTTCTGTCCGCCGCCACGGCGCACCCGGTGAATGATCGCCGCCAGCACGCCCTGCACCGCGAAGAGCCCGGCCGCCATCGCGGAGGCGTCCGCGCCCAGGCGCAGCGGGGGCTCGTCGAGGGCGCCGAGGTAGCGCCAGATGTCCCCCATCGCCTGTAGCACGATCTCGCCCCCCGGCTTGTCGCGGAGCGGCCCGCGTTCGCCGAACGGCGTCACGTTGCAGTGGACCAGCTCGGGGTTGGCCGCCGCCAGGTCCTCGTAGCGCAGCCCCAGCCGCTCCGCCTCGGCCGGGGCGAGGTCGGTCACGAGCACGTCGGCGCCCGCAATCAGGCCCTCGAGGGCGGCCCGCCCGGCGGCATCCTCCACGTCGAGCACGACCCCGCGCTTGTTGCGATTGAGCGCCAGGAAGACCGGGCCCTCGCCGTCCTGGAACGGCGGGCCGATCGTGCGCGTCCAGTCCCCGCCTGGCGGCTCGACCTTGATCACCTCCGCCCCGAGGTCGCCGAGCTGCATGGCGGCGAACGGCGCGCCGATGCCCTGCGCCAGCTCGACCACGCTGATGCCCTCGAGCGGCGCGGCGGCGGGCAGCGGCTCCAGGCGCGGGCCATCGCGGCGTGGGGCCTCGGCCTCGATCAGCGCGAGCACCTCGTCGCGATGCTCGTCGAGCGCGGGGGCGCGTTCGACGCTCGCGGGCGTGGCGCTGAAGCGCCAGGGCGAGCCGCCGAGCTTGACGACGCCCCAGGGGTGCTCGCGCTCGACGATCTGCTCGTTGGCCTGCACCTGCTCGCTGGCCCAGAGGTCCGGGAACGCCATGAACGGCCCGCACGGCACGCCGTGGGCCTCGAGCTGCTCCAACCACTCGCTGCTCGCGCGCCGCTCGAAGGCCTGCGCGAGCGCCGCGATCAGCTCGGCGCGGTGCTCGACGCGGGCGGCGTTGTCCGCGAAGCGCGCGTCGGCGGCGAGCCCGGGCAGATCGAGCGCGGCGCAGAGCCGCCGCCACTGCTCCTGCGTGTTGACGCCGACTGCGATGTATCCGTCCTCGCTACGGAACGCCTGGTGGGGCACGAGATTCGTCGTCGCGCTGCCCATCGGCGCCGGTCGCCCGCCCGCGAAGTGCTCCGCGATGCGGCTCGTCTGGTAGACGGTCGCGCCCTGCATCATCGAGGCCTCGACGAACTGCGCGATCCCGAAGCGCTCCCGCGCGCAGAGCCCCGCCAGCACGGTCTGGGTCACGACGGCGGCGCAGGTGTGGTCGATGTGGCCGTTGCTGCGGAAGCGCTCCGGCCTCCCGCCCTCGGGTCCGTTGAGGCTGTCGAACGCCGTGAAGGCGCGAGCGTAGCCGTCCGCGCTCCCCTCCCGCCTGCGAGGGCCGCGCCCGCCGTACCCGGAGGCGGAGCAGTAGACGATGTCCGGGTTGAGCGCCCGCACGGCCTCGTAGCCCAGGCCGAGGCGCTCCATCGCGCCGGGCCGGAAGTTCTCGACGAACACGTCGCAGCGCTCGGCGAGCCTGAACGCGATCTCGAGGTCTCGCGGCTCCTTGAGGTTGAGGGCGATGTTCTTCTTGTTGACGTTGACGGAAGCGTAGTACGTCCCGACGCCGTTCATATGAGGCAGCAGATTGCGGATCAGATCGCCGTCGGGGACCTCGACCTTGATCACCTCGGCGCCGAGCTGGCCGAGAAACGCCGCGCCCAGGGGCCCGACGGCCAGCTGGGCGACATCCATGACGCGAAGGCCTGACAGGGGGCCTGCCATGGCTACCTCCGGCTCAAGCCGCGGACCGGGCCGCCGGGTCTGACATGCGCTGCCCTTCTAGGTCCGCCCGATGGCGCCTGTCAACGGACCTCGCCCAGCCGGCAGACGCTACAGCCCGTCCAGCCCGATGAACTCGCGCGCGTTCCTCGCCAGGATCCGCTCGCGTTCCTCGTCGCTCAGGGGGATGCGCATGAAGTTGCGCAGCTGCGGACCCGCCTCGTCGCCCGGGGCGTCCGAGGCCCAGAGCACGCGCTCGATGCCCAGCGCGCGCAGGAAGCGGGGGGCGTCATCCATCGGGCAGGCGCGGTGGCCGTCGCGGGCGTGCTGCGAAGGGCTCTGGAAGCCACCGGCGAGGTCGAAGTAGACGTTCGGGAAGCGCCCGGCGATGAGCACGCGCTCGTCCCAGAAGGCGCTCGCCGCATGCGCCATGATGAAGCGCAGCCGCGGGAACTGCTCGAACACCGGGACGAAGTTGAGCGGCTCGCCGTAGACGCCTCCCTCGGGCGCCGGGGAGAGGCTGCCGGTGTCGCTCAGGATCGGGATATCCGCCTCCTGCAGGCGCTCGTAGAGCGGGAACATCCGCTCGTCGCCGGGGAAGTAGTGGCCCAGCCCGGGATGCAGCTTGATGCCTCGCGCGCCCTCGGCCAGCCGCGCCTCCAGCTCCTCCATCATCACCGTCACGTCGTAGAAGATGCCGATGTCGACGCAGGGGAAGGGGATGATGCGCGGCTCCCTCGCGCCCAGCTCGCAGGCCCAGGCATTGAAGCGCCGCAGCCGCTCCACGTTCTCCTCCTGAAGTTGCGCGCGCGCCCCCTCGAGCGCGGCCTCGGAGACCCCGGCCATCCGGGCGAGCCGGGCTGCGATCATCCGGTTGGTATCCATGTAGTTGATCATGAAGAGGTGCGAGAAGCCCTCGGCGTCCATCCAGGAGATGACGCGCGGCTCGTTTGCCCGATACCACTCCTCGGGGTAGCCGGGCTTGGGGAAGACGAGCTGCTCCTGTGCGGGATCACGCGTCAGGTGTACGTGTACGTCAATCACCTCGGGCATCGTCATCGCGCCGTCCTCTCGCGAGCTGCCGCCGCGCGGGCATCGAGTCCAACACGGAGACGGTACGGGATCGAGGAGGCACGACGCAGCACGCCTCAAGCCCGCAACGCCGATTCGCCCCGCGATGGGGAATGCACGCCCGGTCCGCGTGGTACGGTCGCCGCATTCGATCCGGGGAGGACTGGGACAATGGAGGAGCTACGCGGAAGAGTCGCGGTCGTGACGGGCGGCGCAAGCGGGATCGGGTTCGGGATCGCGCGCGCGCTCGCGGACGCCGGCGCACGCCTCGTCGTCGCGGACATCGAGGGGGCGACGGCGGAGGCAGTCGCGGCCTCATTCAGAAGCGCGGGCCACCCGGCGATCGCGCGGCGCACCGACGTGACCAACGCCGACGACCTCGCCGGCCTCGCCGAGGCCACCATCGAGGCCTTCGGCGCCGTCCACGTGCTGGTCAACAACGCCGGCGTGATGACGATGGGGCCGCTCGCCGAGGCGACCGAGGCCGACTGGTCGTGGCTCTTCGACGTGAATGTGCACGGGGTCGTCCGCGGGGTGCGCGCCTTCCTGCCGCACCTGCGTGCGAACACGCCCGCGCACATCGTGAACACCGTCTCCATGGCCCCGGTCGCGCCGAGGCTCGACGGCGGCATGGGCATCTACACCGCCTCGAAGGCCGCGGTGCTGGGCTACTCGGAGGTGCTGCGCGCGGAGCTCGAGGGCGACGGGATCGGCGTCACGGCGCTGTGCCCCGGGCCGGTAGACACGCGCCTCTATGAGGCGGAACGGAACCGCCACGCCCGCTTCGGCGAGCGCAAGTCAATGAACACGCCCGCGCGCGACCACCGGCAGCAGCCGGACGAGGTCGGCGCCATGGTCGTCGACGCGATCCTGCGTAACGCGGGCTACCTGTTCACGGACCTCGACTCTCGCGACCGGATCGAGGAGCGCCGGTCGCGAGTCCGGGAGGCGCTGGACGCCCTCGACCTGGACGGCACGTAGCGCCGGGCGGCGCTGAACGGGGGCCGGCCATCGACGCGCGGCGGGAAGGCCGGCTGCGGACGTTCCGCTCCCTCGAGGACCGCAACTTCCGCTGGTTCCTGACCTCGATCTTCTCCGGGTTCACCTCGAACGACATGCAGCAGTTCATGCGGGGCTGGCTCGTCTTCGAGCTGACGGACTCGTTCGCCGCGCTGGGGCTGATGTCGCTGCTCAACGGGCTGACGGGGCTGCTGCTGGCGCTGGTCGGCGGGGTGGTCGCGGACCTCGTGCGGCAGCGCAAGCACGTGGTGCAGCTGGGGCAGGCGCTGAGCGGCATCAACGCGCTCGTACTCGCGCTCCTTGTGTTCACCGACCTGCTGCGCGTCGAGCACGTGCTGATCGCCGCGGCGATTCACGGCGGCTCGAACAACCTCACGATGCCCTCGAGGCAGGCGCTGACACCGGACGTCGTGGGGCCCGAGCGGCTGATGAACGCGATGGGCCTCTACAGCACGAGCCAGAACGCGGCGCGGCTGCTGATGCCGGGCATCGCCGGCGGGATGCTGGGCGCGCTCAGCGATCCGGGGACGATCGGCGGCGCGGCCTACGTCTACGTGCTGATCTTCAGCATCTACGCGGTCTCCGTCGCCACCATGTTCCCGGTGCGCGTGCCGGACCGCATGCCGCGAGCGCGCTCGTTCGTCTCGCTGCGCGGTGATCTGGCCGATGGCTTCCGCTTCGTGGCCGGGCACCGGCCGCTCGCGCTGCTGCTGATCTGCAACCCGATCTTCGCGCTGCTGGGCCTCGGCCACTTCGTGCTGCTGCCCGGCTTCGCCAAGGAGGTGCTGGACGCCGGTCCGGGGCAGCTCGGGCTGCTGGTCAGCGTCTCCGGTGTCGGCGCGGTGGCGGGATCGCTGACGGTCGCCTCGCTGCCGGGCCGGCGGCGGGGCGTGCTGATGCTGTCGAGCGCGGTCCTGCTCGGCGTCTCGCTGGTCGCCTTCGCCGCCTCGACCTCGTACTGGCTATCGCTCGGGCTCATCCTCTTCGTGGGGGTCGGGCAGGCGGGCTACCTGGGGCTGATGAACGTGCTCGTGCAGACCCTCGCCGGCAACCCGCATCGAGGGCGCGTGATGAGCATCTACATGATGGAGTTCAACATCACGCAGCTACTGCTGTTCGGGATGGGGATCGCGACGAGCATCTACGGCCCCCGGGCCACGTTCGCGGCGGCCGGCGTGGCGCTCGTGCTGCTCTCCCTGGTGCTGCTGCTGCGCTCGAAGACACTGCGCAGGATCGAGTAGCGGCCGGCGCGCTCCTTACTCGTCGCTTCGTCGCGGCGCCTCGAGCTGCTTCATCACCTGCTCGAAGACCTCGTACTCCTGCGCGCCGACCACGGCGTCGCGCTCGTTGAAGATGAACGTCGGCACGCCGCGCACGCCGATCTCGCGCGCTACCGAGATGCGCTCGTCCACCTGCTCCCGGTAGCGCCCCTCGCTCAGCACCGTCCGCAGCTCGTCGCGATCGAGTCCCTGCTCGCCACCGATCGCGACCAGCGTCTCGAGGTCACCGAGATCCGCCTCGCCCTCGAAGTGCGCGGCGAACAGCGCGCGGTGCAGGCCCTCGCCGTCGTGGCCGCTCTCCTGTGCGTACTCGGCCGTCTCGAGGGCAAGGTGCGAGTTCGGCGTGAACCTGCGCCCGCGGCGGAAGGTGATCCCCACGCGCTCGCCTCGGAGCTCCAACTGGGTCGGCGGATCGTCCGGTTTCGTGCGCGGCTCGCGCTCACGCCCCTCGGGAGGAATCGAGGCGTCGAGCAGGAACGGCCACCAGCGCACCTCCAGCTCGTACTCGCGGCGCAGCTTCTCGACCTCCACGAGGCCGACGTAGCACCACGGTCAGATGAAGTCGCTGACGATGATCAGTGAGGTCATGCAGCCTGCCCCGCCTTCCGGGCGCCGTGCCCCCGCTCGCCTCAGTATGACGCTTGCGCGCCCGCGCATCACGCGGCGGAGTGCATCCGAACCGGGTGTACCGTTCACTTCCTCGCATGCATCACGGTGGGTGGAGATTCACTCGCGGTGCACTGCGAGTGCACCGGCGACTTGCAGGCGCAGCCCCAGGGCGCGCAGAACCTTGAGCACGGTCCCGAACTCCGGATTACCGTTGGCAGACAAGGCCCTGTACAGGCTCTCTCTGGCCAACCCCGCCTCCTGCGCCACGATCGTCATTCGCCGGGCGCGGGCGATGTCCCCCAGCGCCGCCACAACGAGGTGCAAGTCACCATCTTCCAGGGCGGCGTTCAGGTAGGCGACCACGTCCTCTTCCGTCTCGAAATGCTCTGCCGGATCCCACGGTCTGGTCCGCGTCCGCGCCATCGTCGTTGCCTCCTACAGCCCCCTCGCCAGCTCCAGCGCTCTTCGTATGTCCCGGTCCTGGCTGCCCTTGTCGCCGCCGGCCAGAAGCGTAGCGCACAGGCTACATCTGTACGCCTCGTGATTCCGGCACCAGATCCCGTGATTGTTCCACCCGCCAGCCCTCGGTGCGCTGCTACCATCCACGCCCCTGCCGCCGCCTGATCGAAGGGAGCCAGAGGCGATGAAGTTCGGGCTCTTCCTCATCGAGTCGCCGCACCGCGCACACGTCGGGCCGACCGGGCGTCGCGCCGATCCCGGCCGGGGTGCGGCCCTCACCTCGCCCGACTACCTCGGCGGCCTCGCACGCTTCGCCGAGGAGGTTGGCTTCGACTTCGTCTCCTTCCCCGAGCACGTAGTGCTGCCCGTCGACTACGAGTCGCGCTACCCGTACCAGCAGTACGAGGGCGGCGACTTCAAGCGCTACCCCTACGACGAGACGGCGTTCCCCGAGCCGATCACCGCGCTCACCTTCGTCGCCGCGGTCACGGAGCGCCTCGAACTCGGCACCTCGGTGCTGATCCTCCCGCAGCGCAACCCCGTCATCCTCGCGAAGCAGCTCGCCACCCTCGACGCGCTCTCCCGCGGGCGCGTCAGCCTGACCGCCGGCATCGGCTGGTTCCGCGAGGAGTTCGAGGCGATCGGCGTGCCCTGGGAGCGCCGCGGCCGCCGCGCGGACGAGTACATCCAGGCGCTGCGCACGCTCTGGCGCGACGAGATCTCGACCTTCCACGGCGAGACCGTCTCCTTCGAGCGGATCCGCTGCCTCCCGAAGCCGACGCGGCCGGAGGGCCCGCCGATCTACGTGGGCGGACACAGCCTCGCCGCGGCGCGCCGCGCGGGACGGCTCGGCGACGGCTTCATGCCGCTCGGCTTCGGCGGCTTCGACGGCGAGGACGTGGGGCCGCTGCTCGACGCGTGGCGCGGGGCGGCAGCAGCAGCCGGCCGCGACGCCGCCTCGATGGAGCTGTGGATGGGCTCCGCGCCCGACCTCGAGTCGGTCCGGCGCGTCGCGGAGCGCGGCGCGAGCCGCGTCCACTTCGCCTTCTCGGCGCCCGACCTCGACCAGGCCAGGCGCGAGCTGGAGCAGATCGCCAACGAGGTGATCGAGCGCTTCTAGCGGCGTGCGCGGAAGCAGGACGAGTCGGGGCGCTGCTACGACGACGTGTCACCCTGCCATCCACGAGTCGCCCGAGGCCCTGCCGCATGACCGTGCTTCGCCGGGAGGCCGCTGTCCAGCGGCGCTGGCGCGTGCCGGCGCCCTACGCTGCTAATTGCAGCGTGACGGCGGGGTGTCCTGGCTGGTGTAGCTGTGGAAGTAGCAGCGGCCGTCGGGCTTCCACTCGTACCAGCCCCCGGCGCCGATGGACCACCCGGCGGTACCTGCCGTGCCGTGGTTCACCTCGCCCGGTCGCAGTTGGACGGGAACCGGCGCGGGCGTGGGTGTTGGCGGCGGTGGCGGGGCGGGCGTGGGGCGGAGTGGAGGCGGCGGGTTCGCCGCCAGGAGCGCCGCCCACTCCTCGGCTCTCTGCCGTTCCAGCGCCGCCCGATCCTCGGCGATCCACGCCGCGATCACGCGCTCGGCCCAGCCCTTGAGTTCGCCCACGGTCAACGGTTCCGTGCCGCTCAGGCCAATGTCCCGGCGCGTGAGATGTTCGGGCATGCATTCCGGGGCGCCGCACTCCGGGATCAGCCCGAGCACCCTGACCCGGTAGGTGTCCGCCCGGGCGCGATCCGAGATGTCGAGGAACGTCAGACGATCGGCCTCCTCCGTGTCGTCCTCAGGCGCAGGGTCGATCACACACGTTGTCTTCACCCTCGCCCCGAAGTCGTTCGTCTCCCACTCTGCGAAGCCTTCAGGGCCGCAGCGCAGCCAGCTCAGGAGGCCCCTCCGCGAGACCTCCGCGGGGTCGTCGTCGCCGGCCGAGATAACTCCCGCCGACAAGGCGAAGACGATCGCGGTCGCAAGCGCAACGATCGTGAACCGGGTCATGGCTGCACCTCCCCACACGTTTCGCTGACGGCGGGTGTTCGCCGGCCTCCGCCATCGAGCGCGCCGCCTGCGCGTGTCCCGCAGGCCGACGCGCCCGTCCCTCAAACGTGTCATTAGCGAACTGCTGTATGACACATTCCGACCATAACTGCAACCGCACACCTACTGACGCTCAAGTGAGCACAGGCCGGGTCAGCCTCCAGCGGTCCTGCCCGCCGTGGGCGATGAGGCGGCGGAATCGCCGATGGAACCGCACCTGCACCGCCCTGCGGAGCCGACGGCGCGGTACAGTCTCGACATTCGATTCGCTTTCGCGCGCGACGGAGTGAGGTGAGGCATGACGACTGCACAGCGCCCGTATCAGGTGGTTGGCACCCGGCCGGTGCGCCCGGACGGAATGGAGAAGGTGACCGGGCGCGCGGGCTACAGCGCCGACACGCGGCTGCCGGGGATGCTCTACGGCCGCCTCAAGCGCAGCCCGCACGGGCACGCCTACATCCGCTCGATCGACACCTCGAAGGCCGAGGCGCTGCCCGGCGTGCGCGCGGTGATCACCGCCGCCGACTTCCCCGGCGAGCGCGAGGAGATGATTCGCACGATGCGCGGGCAGACCACGCGCAAGTGGTTCCAGGACATGATCATGGCCTCGGACAAGGTGCTGCACTACGGGCACGCCGTCGCCGCCGTCTGCGCGACCGACCCCCACATCGCCGAGGACGCGCTCGACCTGATCGAGGTGGAGTACGAGCCGCTGCCGCCCGTCCTCGACGTGCTCGAGGCGATGGCCGAGGGTGCTCCGATCCTCCACGACGAGATGCGCACGGTGACAATGCTCGGGCGCGGCATGCCCGGCGCGCCGATCAACGACACGCCCTCGAACGTCGTGAGCCACATGCCGCTCGAGAAGGGCGACCCGGACCAGGGCTTCGCCGACGCGGACCTGGTGATCGAGCGCGAGTTCCGCACCGGCATGGCGCACCAGGGCTACATCGAGCCTCAGAGCGCCGTGGCCGACTGGAGTCCCGACGGGATGCTCACCGTCTGGGCCAGCAGCCAGGGCGCGTTCAACTTCCGCGACCAGCTCGCCGTGCTCCTGCAGATCCCGACCGCACACATTCGCGTCGTGCCGACCGAGATCGGCGGGGGCTTCGGCGGGAAGCTCTACATGTACGTCGAGCCGATCGCCGCGCTGTTCTCGCAGCGCACGGGGAAGCCGGTGAAGGTCACGCTGTCGCGCGAGGAGGTGCTCACCGCGACCGGGCCGACCTCGGGCACGTACGTGCGCGTCAAGATCGGCGCTAAGCGCGACGGCACGCTGCTGGCCGGGGAGGCCGAACTGGCCTACGAGGCGGGCTCGCACCCGCCCTCGCCCGTGGCCGGCGGCTGCATGACCGTGTTCGGCCCCTACGACATCCCGAACCAGCGCGTCGACGGCTACGACGTGGTGCTCAACAAGCCGAAGGTGTCCTCCTACCGCGCGCCCGGCGCCTGCCAGCCGACGTTCGCCGTGGAGTCCGTGCTCGACGAGCTGGCGGAGCAGCTCGAGATCGAGCCGATGGAGCTGCGGCTCCGCAACGCCGCGCGCGAGGGCACGCGCGTCCTCGACGGCCGCGCTTTCCCGACGATCGGCGCGGTCGACGTGATGGAGGCAGTGCGCAGCTCGGAGCACTACCGCTCCGAACTCAGCGGCGAGTACCAGGGCCGCGGCGTGGCCATCGGCTACTGGTACAACGGCGGCGGCGAGGGCACCGCCACGGCCAGCATCAACGCCGACGGGACCGTGAGCCTGCTCTTCGGCTCGGTGGACATCGGGGGGCAGCGCGCCTCGCTCGCGATGCAGATGGCGGAGGCGCTGGGCATCCCCTACGAGGACGTGCGCCCGCACGTCGTCGACACGGAGTCGATCGGCTACACGGGTCTCACCGCGGGCTCGGCGACCACGTTCAAGACCGGCTGGGCTGTCTACAAGCTGGCGCAGGAGCTGCAGGCCAAGCTCCAGGGGCGAGCAGCGCGGATCTGGGACGTGCCTTCGGAGCAGGTCGAGTACCGCCAAGACGCCACGATCCACGGGCCTCCGGACGAGGATGGCAACGCGCGCTCGTTCACGTTCCGCGAGCTCGCGGGCCAGCTGCCCGGGACAGGCGGCAACATCGCAGCGCAGGCCGACTCGAACGAGACAACCTGGGGGCCGAGCTTCGCCGGGCACATCGTGGATGTCGAGGTCGATCCGGCGACCGGGAAGGTCGACATCCTGCGCTACACCGCGGTGCAGGACGTGGGCACGGCGATCCACCCCTCGTACGTGGAGGGCCAGATGCAGGGCGGCGCCTCGCAGGGCGCCGGGATGGCGCTGAGCGAGGAGTACATCTACGACGAAGACGGCCGGCTCCGGAACGCGAGCCTGCTCGACTACCGGATGCCGACCACCGTCGATCTGCCGATGGTGGAGACGGTGCTCGTCGAGGTGCCGAACCCCGGACACCCGTACGGCGTGCGCGGCGTCGGCGAGGTGCCGATCGTGCCCCCGCTGGGCGCCATCGCGAACGCGCTGCACGACGCGACGGGGGTGCGGATGCGGCGCCTGCCGCTCAACCCCGAACGCGTGCTCGAGGCGCTCGGCGAGATCTGATCCGCGGACGCCGCAGCCATCGCCGGGTTGCCGAGCGGCCTCGACCGCTCGCAGCCGCTGCTAGACTCGACGCGCACGGGCGGGTGCGCGCCGCACCCGTCTCCGCGTAGTTGGGCGGGCCGACGGCGATGACCGCTGCTGATCCGCAGCCGCCTGCGCCCTCCCCGGCCGCCGGGCTGACCGCGACCGCGGTCGCGGACGCCCCGGCTCCGCCGGCGCGACGAGCGCCACGCTTCTCGCTGCGCACATTCGCGTCGTTGCGGCAGCGTGAGTTCCGCTGGCTCTTCGCGTCCACGCTCGGGCAGATGGCCGCGATCCAGATGCAGATCCTGATGCGCAGCTACGTCGCGTACGACCTCACGGACTCGTTCGCGGCGATCGGCGTCGTCGGGCTGGCGAGCGCCGTGCCGATGCTGTTGCTCTCCGTGTTCGGCGGCGTGCTGGCCGACCGCGTGCCGAGGAAGCGGATCCTGCAGGTCGGCCACGTGCTGAACATGGGGTTCGCGATCCTGATTGGTGTGCTGCTGCTGCTCGGCATGCTGCGCGTGGAGCACCTGTTCGTCATCGCGCTCGTGCAGGGCATCGTGCTCGCGCTCACGATCTCGGCGGGCCAGGCGATCGTCCCCGAGGTCGCGGGCAGGGAGCGCCTGATGAACGCTGTCTCCCTGAACGCCGCGGGCATGAGCTTCATGCGACTGCTGGCCCCCGCCGCCGCGGCCCTCATCATCGCGCTGGTCGGGACGGGCTCGGCCTATCTGACGATCGCCGTCTTGTACTGCCTGGCGCTGATCATGCTGGTGCCGGTTCGCGCCCGGCGGCCCGGCGCCATGGGTGCGGTGCCCAGCGCGGGCGGCGCCGGCGGACTCCGCGATTTGATGGATGGGCTTCGCTACGCCACCTCAAACAGAGTCATCTTCTGGGTGCTCGTCCTGAACTTCGTCACCGCGATCCTCGCGATGCCGTACATGGTGCAGCTTCCCGGCTACGTCGCCGACGTCTTCGCGGGCGGCCCCACGGAGCTGGCGTTGCTCGCTGCAGTGAGCGGAGCCGGATCGCTCCTCGCGACGCTCATCATCGCGTCGCTGCCGGAGCGGCGGCGAGGCATGTTGCTACTCGCCAGCTCCTGCCTGCTCGGCCTCTCGCTGGTCGCATTCGCCGCGACATCTTCCTTCTGGCCCGCCTTCGCGATCATGTTCGTCGTCGGCGCCTGGACCGCGGGGCGGCAGGCGATGGCGATGGTGCTCGTCCAGAGCTACGTGGACGACGCGCATCGAGGCCGCGTGATGTCGATCTTCATGACCCAGATCTCGATGGTCCTGTTCGGCGGGTTCATCGTCGGACTGATCGCGGAAGTGACGGGAATCCAGACGGCGATCGGGGGCCTCGGGCTGGTGCTCGCGGTCTTCGTGCTCGCCGTCGCGGCGCTGGTTCCGCGGCTGCGCCGGGTCAACTAGCGCCGCCGGCGCGGCAGCCCTACGGAGAGGCGACGGCTCCCCGCTCGTAGAGCCCGTCGATCTCGTCCGCCGCCAGACCGGCCTCCTCGAGGATCTCGCGGGTGTGGCGACCGAGCAGCGGCGAGGGCCGGGGAGAGCCCGTCGGCGAACCGGACATCTCGACGAGCGGCCCGACGAATTGCTCCGCGCCGACCAACTCGTGCTCGACGTCGATCATGATGCCCGCCTCCTGCACGCCGGGGTCGTCGGCGAGCTCCTCGGCCAGGTTGACCTTCGAGGCGGGCACGCCGAGGCGATCGAGTTCGGCGATCCACTCGTCCGCGGTGCGCGTGCGCAGCGCCTCCGCAATCTTGCGGTGCGTGCGATCGATGGCCGGCCGGTTCGCAGGGTCGAGGACATCGAACGTCAGGTCCTCGGTCGGGTCGTCCTCAATGCCGAGCAGGGAGCGGATCTGGCGTCGGTTCCGGTCGCTGAGCGCGCCGATGATGATCGCGCCGTCGCGAACGGCGTAGCCGCCGTAGTAGAGGCGCAGCTGCGGGCCGAGCAGGTCGTAGACGCCGCCGCGCTCGCTCACGACCTCGCAGTAGTCGCCGCCGCGTTCCCGCACCGCCTCGACGCGCTCCATCATCGGATCGCGCGTCACGGCGTCGAAGACCGGGGAGCGGGCGATGTCGCGACCCATCATCATCATCCCCGTCGCGAGGAGGGAGCTGCGGACGAGCTGTCCCTCGCCGCTGCGCTCGCGGTGGACGAGCGCCGCGCAGACGCCCATCGCGAGGACGACGCCGGCGGGAAAGTCGACGATGCCGGTGCACTGCACGAGCTCGGGGCCGCCGAGTTCGTCGCACTTGACCTCGGCGGCCATCAGCCCGCTGTAGGCCTGCGCGACGATGTCGGAGCCGGCGCGGCTGGCGTTGCGGCCGTGGCCGCCGAAGCCGGTGTTCTCGGCGTAGATCAGGTCCGCGCGGTACTGCCGCAGCGTCTCGTAGTCCACCCCGACGCGGGCCGCCGCGCCGTACCCCAGGTTCGAGACAACAACGTCGAACGTCGGAACAAGCTGCTGCATGAGGCGCTGTGCGTCGTCGTGCTTGAGGTCGACGGCGAGACTGCGCTTGCCGCGGTTGAGCGAGTGGAACGACTTGTTCTCACCCGGGATCGGGCTGCGCCGCACCCGCGAGGACCCGCCATCGAGCGGCTCGATCTTCACGACGTCCGCGCCGAAGTCGGCGAGCGCGACGCCGCAGAAGGGCCCGGCGATGATCTGCGTGAACTCGAGCACGCGGATGCCTTCGAGTGGTCCGCCCATGGTCGCCCTCCTGCCTGCCCCGCCTCGCGGCGGCGCTCCCATCGGTCCGGATGGTAGCAGTCCCAGCTCGCGGTCCGATCGGGACGGCGGGGTGGAGCGGCCGTCTACGAGTCGCTGCCCTCAAGCGGGCGCATCACCTCCTCGGCGAAGCGCTCGACGGCCTCGATCTTCGCCTCGACCGGCGAGCCGGCGCCGGCCGGCTCCCAGGCGGGGATGCGGATCCCGTCGAGGCCGGCGCGGCCGAGTTCGTCGAGCAGCTCCGGGGTGGGCGTCTCGGCGAGCTGAATGGTGATCTCGAAGTCGGCGGGGTCGCGGCCCGCCTCTTCGACGAGCTGGTGCAGCCGCCCAACGCGGGCAGGCACCTCGCTCGCCGGAGACCCGCCGCCGACCCAGCCGTCGGCGATGCGGGCGGCGCGACGCAGCGCGATCTCGCTACGGCCGCCGAGGACAATCGGGATCGGAGCGGGCGGCACGGGCGCCATCGACACGGCGTCGAAGTCGAACCAGGCGCCGTGGTGCTCGACCCAGCCGCCGGCCCAGAGGCGCTTGAGCACCTCGATCATCTCGGCCATGCGGCGGCCGCGGCCGGAGAAGGCCTGGCCGGTCTGGTCGAACTCCTCGCGGCACCAGCCCGCGCCGAACCCCGCCACGATGCGCCCCTCGGTGAGCACGGCTGCGGTGGAGATCGACTTGGCGACGGTGAAGAGGTCGCGTGCGGGCGCGATGTAGACGGCGCTCATGCAGCGCAGTGTCGTGGTCGCCGCGCCCACGGCAGAGGCCAGCGCCCACGTATCGGGCCAGTGTGTCTCCGCGCTCCAGAACGGCACGCCGTCGGCGGTGCCGGGGTACGCGGGGATGATCTCGCGCGGGTAGAAGAGGTGATCGGGGATCGCGAGACCCTCGAAGCCGAGCCGCTCGGAGGCGCGAGCGAGTGGGAGCACCTGCTCGGTCGGCATGAACCCGGTGAACTGCCAGAACTTCATGATTGCTCCGTTCACTCGACTGGACCGCGCTGCTCGCTACGATAGCCGCGAGGGGGGCGTGCCGCGATGCAATTCGGCTTCTGCTACATCCCGGACTACTACCCGGAGTTGCACGGCGAGTTCCGCGACTGGTACGAGCGGCTGCTCTCCGAGTGGGCGTGGGCCGACGAACTCGGCTACGACTCGATCTGGATCGCCGAGCACCGCTATCCCGGCTACGCGTTCTCCTCGACGCCGGTCGTGGCGCAGGCGATGGCCGACCGCACCAAGCGGATCCGCATCGGCACGGCCGTGGCGCTGATCACGCAGCGGCACCCCGTGCTGAGCGCCGAGCACTGGGCGACGGTCGACCTGCTCTCCGGAGGGCGACTCAACTTCGGCATCGGCCGCGGCATCCTGGAGTACGACTTCGAGACCGTCGGCGTGCCCTCGGAGCAGTCGCGCGAGCGCTTCGAGGAGGCGTGGGAGGTGATCCGCCGGCTCTGGACCGAGGACGGCGTGGTGCACAACGGCAAGCACTGGTCGTTCGATGCGCACTCGATCCGCCCACGCCCGCTGCAGCAGCCGATGCCGCCGATCTACGTCTCCGCGCTGGCGACGCCGGAGACCTACCGCTGGGCGGGGCGCAACGGCTACCACCTGCTGCTCGCGCCGTTCCTGCTCGACTCGAGCGAGCGGCAGCGCGGCTACGTGGAGATCTACCGCGAGGAGCTCGCGAAGGCGGGGCACGACCCTGAGCAGTTCGAGGTCCTCGGGACGTACCACCTGAGCATCGTCGAGCGTGAGGATCAGCTCGAGGGGGCGGACGAGTACTTCTATCGCTACCTCAACTTCCTCCAGAACGCCGGGAAGGAGCGGACCGGGGTGAAGCACGCCCTGGGGGGAGAGGCCAACCGCTACTACCAGTCCGGGGAAGGCCTCTGGAAGGACATCGAGGAGATGCGCCGCCAGCGCACCGTGATCGGTACGCCGCAGCAGTGCATCGAGCGCATGTCGGAACTCGCCGAGGCGTGCGGCCTCAGCGGGTGGACGTTCGAGATCAGCTACGGCGGCATGCCCTACGAGGTCGTCAGGAACCAGATGCAACTCTTCGCCGAAGAGGTCATCCCCGTCCTGCGCCCGTAGCGCGCATCCATCGAGGTCAGGGCACGAGCATCCCGCGCGAGACGGCGGTCTGGCGCTCGTTCCACTCCGCCTCGGCGAACGCTTCGTTCACCTGATCGAGCGGGTACATGTTCGAGACGATGCGCTCGTACGGCACCTTGCCCTGGTTCTTGACCAGCGTCTCCATCATCAGCGGCAGCAGGTGCGGGCGGTACATGAGCGAGCCCATGATCTTCTTGCCGCGCAGGATCGTCGACGGGTCGAACTCCACGGTGCGCCCGCGCACGATGTCGCCGATCTCGATGAACGTGCCGCCGTTGGTGAGGTAGCCGACGCCCTCGACGAGCAGCTCCGCCCTGCCGACAAGCTCCATCGCGATGTTGGCGCCGCGGCCGTCGGTGAGCTGGAGGACGCGCTCAAGCCGCGCCTCCGCGGTGTCGTACTCCGTGATGTTGATCGTGTGGTCGGCGCCGAACGCCTCGGCAAGCTCGAGCCGGTCGGCGAGGCGGTCGAGGACGATCACGCGATGCGCGCCCATGTCCTTCGCCATAGCGGTGGCGTTGAGGCCGAGGCCGCCCGCGCCCTGGATGACCACGTAGTCGCCCTCGTGGGCGCCGGCGCGGAGCAGGCCCTCGGTGACCGTGCCCATCGCGCAGTTGACCCAGCCGAGCACCGAGTCGGGCAGCTCGTCGGGCACCTTGAAGACGGGGTGGTTGGCCCGGATCCAGTAGTAGTCGGCGTAGGTGCCGGTGAAGTAGGGCCAGTCGCCGGCGTCGCTGTAGGGGCTGCTGGGGCACCAGTTGGGCTCGCCGCGCATGCACTGGTAGCAGTTGCCGCAGGGCTTGATCGCCGAGTACATGATGCGGTCGCCCTCGTGCAGCGGGACTCCGTTGGAGTCCGTCGTCGTGCCCTTGCCGAGCTGGTAGACGACGCCCGTGCCCTCGTGGCCCATCACGCGGCCGCTCTCGGGAAGCGGGACGTTGACCTGGTCGCCGCGCCAGGTGTGCAGATCGGAGCCGCAGATCCCGGCCTGCGTGATCTTCAGCACCAGTCCGCCCGGCTCGGGATCAGGGACCTCGTACTCCTCGATCACGAAGGGCTCGCGGTATTCCTTGACGACGACGACGCGGCCAGTGGTCACGATTGGCTCTCCTTCAGCGCACGCAGCGGAGCGGCTGCCTTCGCATCATAGCGAGGCAGCCCGCGGCTGGCCCGCCGACCCTCGAGCGTGGGCCTGGCGCGGGCCTAGCGGTCGCCGGGGACGACGCCGGCGCGGGTAATCAGGTCCCTGCTGAGCGCCTGGAACGAGTCCGGCTCCAGCTCGTCCACCTCGGCGTGCCCGGACTCGGCGACCACCCGCTGGAACGGCTCGAAGCCCGGGATCTCGTCGTCGGCGAGTGGCTGCATCCACTCCTTGCGCTCCAGCGCGGCCTCGATGTACGGGGCGAGTTCCTCCTGCTTGCGAGCCTCGCGCTCGTCCTCCTGCTCGGACTTGAACTCGGGCATGACCTCCTCGGCGAAGAGGCGCAGCGAGTCGCAGATCTCCTCGTGCGTGGCGCGGCCGGCCTGGGCGCCGAGCATTACCTGGTCGGCGCCGGCCTTGACGAGCAGGCGGACCGCCTCGCGGGCCTCCTCGGGCGTGCCGATGCAGCTCGGACGCCGCCGCGTGTGCTCGGCCTCGAGGCTCTCGCGGGCGTCCTCGAAGATGTTCCAGAGGTTCGTGCGGCCGGGCGTGTGGACGCCGGCGACGTAGAAGTGGGCGACGCCGGTGCTGAAGAAGAGGCGGTCGGGCAGCGCGCGCTCGAAGGCGGCATCGCCGTCGTGATCGAGGCAGAGCGGCTCCGCGATCGAGAAGTTGGCGTTGACGAAGTGGCCGATCGGGACGCACTCGGTCTTGATCGCGTCGTAGTAGTCGTCGATCCACGCTCCCACCTCGCCCGGAGGGAGGAACGAGAAGCAGAGCACGCCGAGGCCGAGCCGGCCGGCGAGCTTCACGGCCTCGCGGTTGGAGCAGGCCATCCACATCGGCGGATGCGGGCGCTGGATCGCCTTCGGGATCACGTTGCGGCAGGGCATCGAGAAGTACTTGCCCTCGTAGCCGGGGTAGGGATCGAGCGCGAGCATGTTCGCGACCTGCTCGGCCGCCTCGAGCCACATCGCACGCTTGTCCCCGAGCGGCACGCCGTAGCCCTCGAGCTCGCTGCGCGAGGCCGTCTCGCCGGTGCCGAACTCGACGCGGCCGCCGGAGACGAGGTCGAGCGTGGCGATCCGCTCCGCGACGCGGGCGGGGTGGTTGTAGTTCGGCGGCATCGCGACGATGCCGTGACCGAGCCGGATGCGCTTCGTGTTGCGCGCCGCGGCCGCGAGCACGATCTCCGGCGCGGAGGAGTGTGAGTACTCCTCGAGGAAGTGGTGCTCGACCTCCCAGACGTAGTCGATGCCGATCTCGTCGGCGAGCTCGATCTGCGCGATCGCGTTCTGGAAGAGTTGCTGCTCGCTACCGGGGGTCCAGGGCCGCGGATGTTGCAATTCTAGGAAGATGCCGAACTTCATCGCTCACTCCGTTCCGGTTCACGCGCAGGGGCGAGTTCAGGTCCCGAGTATACGGACGACCTCAGCTAGCTGTAGTTCCCACGTAGGTTGTTGCAGGTGAGGGGCTCCGCCTGCTGCTGTGTGTGTGTGACGAACGCACCAGTAGCAGGAGAGGAGCCTCTCGTGGCACATCCTAACGCGCGTCTGACTCCGGCCACCCGGCTGGAGCTGGTTCTGGAGGTCGAGGCCGGCTGGTCGCAGGCGAAGGTTGCGCGGCGCTTCCGGGTTTCTCGTGCGACGGTCGCCAAGTGGTGGCGCCGCTACCGGGAGGAGGGTGCGGCCGGGCTCCGCGACCGCAGCTCCGCTCCGCGTTCCAACCCGCGCCGCACCGCAGCCGCGCTCGAGCAGCGCATCTGCGCCGTGCGCCGCAGCCAGGGGTTCGGGCCGCACCGCATTGCCTGGGCGCTCGGGATCGCCCGCTCCACCGTCTACGCCGTGCTCAGGCGCTTCGGTCTCAACCGCCTCGACCGGCTGCACCGCGTCACCCGCGCGGTGGTCCGCTACGAGCACCCCGCCCCCGGCGACCTGCTGCATATCGACGTGAAAAAGCTGGGCCGCATCCCCGAGGGCGGCGGACACCGCGTGCGCGGGCGCTCCGCCCGGACCCCGCGCACCCGCGGCCTCGACTACCTCCACGTCGCCGTCGACGACCACAGCCGCTACGCCTACGTCGCCGCCCTGCCCGACGAGCGCGGCCCCAGCTGCGCCGCCTTCCTCGAGCAGGCGCTCGCCGCCTTCGGCCGCCGCGGCGTGCGCGTGCGCGGCGTGCTCACGGACAACGCGAAGGTCTACACCGTCTCCGGCGACTTCCGCCGCGTGGCTGCCGCCGCTGGCGTGGAACTGCGGCACACCCGGCCCTACCGCCCGCAAACCAACGGCAAGGCCGAGCGCTTCATCCAGATCCTGCAGAACGAGTGGGCCTACGCCCGCCCCTACCGCTCCAACGCCGAGCGGCTGCACCAGCTCCCGCGCTGGCTCTACCGCTACAATGCTCGCCGGCCACACGGCGGTATCGGCGGGGCTGTCCCCGCCTCACGCCTGTAAACAACGTTCGTGGGAACTACAGCTAGCTTCGCCGAGGAAGTCCTCCGCCGCGTCCCGCGGGACGTGGCCCAGCACCTCGGTGCTGTGGCTGTAGTCCCGGAAACGCCAGCGGTTGTTGGAGATGCCGAAGAAGATGTCGAAGCGCACATCCTCGGGCGCCTCGATGCTGCGCACGATCAGATCAGCAACATCGCCGTGACTGACGAAGATCGCCTGATTCCAGGGATCGCCCTCGCGCGGCCGGCCATCCCGCGAGCAGGCGCCGATCCGCAGGCAGATGACGGACAGGTCGGTCGTCTCCACGTACATGCGCGCCAGGTCTTCACCGAACAGCTTGGAGACCGCGTAGAGGTTCAGCGGCCTCGGCTCGTCGCTGGGGCGCAGCAGCGGCCACTCCGAGGGGACGCGATCGTATTCCCCGCGTGTGATCTCGGCGTAGGGCGACGAACTCTGGTAGCCACTCATGGTCGCGCCGCTCGATGCGAAGACGACGCGCCGCACCCCCGCCGCGATGGCAGCCTCGAAGACGTTGCGGACGCCGTCGATGTTGTTGCGGAGGATCTCCTCCCAGGGCGCCTCCCACATCCCGCGCGGGGAGTTGACCCCTCCGTAGCCAGCGAGGTGCACGACCGTGTCGACGCCCTCGAAGGCCGGTACGATCTCGTCGAGCACGGCGATGTCGCCTCGGAAGTCCCGCTCCGGCGGCATGCCCTCGACGCCGCTGCGCGAGAGCGCGGCGACCTCGAAGCGCTCCTCGAGAGCGGGGCGAACAGCGGCGCCGACCGCGCCGCCAAGTCCCGTGACCAGTACGCGCCGTCGGTCCATCGTGCTCGCCTCGCTCCGTGCGCTCGGTCAGTGGCAGCGACGCGCAGGGTACCGCAGGCGGCGGACAGCGCTACCCGCAGATGCTGCGCACGGTGTCGTGCAGGATCTGCATGCCCATCCGCAGGCCATCGATCGCGATGCGCTCGTCGTTGCCGTGCCCGAGCGCCTGGTCCGAGGGCGGCACGAAGACGGGCACGAAGCCGTACGCCGGATAGCCGTGGCGGCGGAACACGCGCGAGTCGGTGAACCCGGTCGAGGTCCAGGGGACGACGACGGCGTCCTCCACGGTGTTGCGCACGGCTCGCGACAGCGTCTCGTACAGCTCCGAGTCGATCGGCGAGGGCGGCCCGTAGCTGCGCAGCACCACCTCCACCTCGACCTGATCGTCGTCGATCACCTCGACCAGCTCGGCGAGGAAGGCGTCCGGGTCGGAGCCGGGCACGAGCCGGCAGTCGAGGGTCGCCGATGCCCCGGCCGGGATCACGTTGTGCTTCACGCCGGACTGCAGCGTGGTCACGGAGATGGTGTTCCTGAGCAGCGCCCCCACCCGGGGCTGCCGCGCGGCGACCTGCTCGATGATCTCGGGCGTCGGCTCGTCCTCGAAGAGGCCGGCGGCGTGCAGCCCGTCGAAGTAGGCCTGCAGCTCCGGAGTGATCCTCACAGGGCGTTCCCAGTCCAGGATCCGCTGCAGCGCGCGCACGAGGCGATCCGCGGCGTTGTCCGGCGTCGGCACGGAGCCGTGGCCGGGGCGGCCCTGCGTGCGCAGGCGCACCCAGAACGGGATCTTCTCCGCCACCCCGATCTGCATCAGCGGCCGCTCGACGCCGAAGGCGCGCGAGCTGCCGCGCCCGCCCTCGTTGATCACGCACACGCAGTCGATCACCTCCGGGTGCTCGCGCGCGAGGAACTCGGCGCCGTAGACGCTGCCCGCCTCCTCGTCGGCGACGGCGATGAAGGTGAGGTCGCGGCGCAGCGGCAGCTTGTGGCGGTGGTGCAGCAGGAAGGTGATGAGTTCCATGATCCCCATCCCCTTCATGTCGAGCGTGCCCCGGCCCCAGATGTAGCCGCCGCTCACCTCCCCGCCGAGCGGGTCGACGGTCCAGTGCTCGCGCTCGAAGGGGACGACATCGGTGTGGTTGAGCAGGATCAGTTGCTTGCCGCCCGTGCCGTCGCCGGGAAGCGTCGCGACGAGCGTGGCGCGTCCGGGCGCGTCGGGCGGCTCGTAGAGCCGGTAGGGGATGCCCTCGCGGTCGAGGATCGCGCCGTAGAAGTCGCAGGCGCGGGTCTCGTTGCCGGGCGGATTGACCGTGTCGACGCGGATGTAGGCGGAGAGCAGCTCCGTCGCTTCCTCGGTCAGCGCGTCCCAGTCCGGGGTGAGTCCGTCGTCCGACATACCGTCCTCCTCGAGTCATGCTCACGCGCCCGCTCGGGCGAGGGCGAACCTACCATCGCCGGGCGTCGCTGGGCGCACGCGCGCTCGGGGCGCAGCACCCCCGCGTTCAGATCACCTGGATGGGGCCCGGATAGCGCCCGACGGTCTCGTCCGCGGTCAGCAGCGTCATTGCCTCGATCTGTGCCTGCGCGACGAGCAGGCGGTCGAACGGGTCGCTGTGGATGGGCGGCAACAGAATCGACGGCCACGGCGTGGGCGCCCGTGATCGCCAGCTCCACGTGGCCGTTCTCCAGCAGCGCCCGGCGCAGCAGGCGCGGATCGACGCTGAAGTCGTCACGCCCCAACCCGCTCTTGATGGCAACCTCCCACAACGACGCCGCGCTAAAGTGCAGCTCGTTCTCCGTATCCTCGATGAGCGCGCGCGCGACGGGTCGCAGGCGTTCGGGCATGCCTGCGGCCCACAGCAGGACATGCGTGTCGAGCAGGATCTTCACCGCGACTCTCCGAAGAGCGCCTCAATCTCCCCGGCGCCCATGCGGTCGAAGTCGGGCGGTACCGAGATGCCCGGCAGGAACCCGGTCCGGCGCGCACCGCTGGCCGGCGCCTCAAGCGATACGACCTTGACCAACGGCTTACCGGCGCGCGCGATGACGAAGGGCTCTCCGTCCACCGCGGCCTGCACCAGCTTCGAGAGTTGCGATTTGGCCTCGTGCATGTTGACGACGCGCACGGCGGCCTCCGGTAATCACTTAGCCCGATCCAGTCGACTTAGTCTAGCACGCCACCTGTTCCGGGGGAACGTGAGCGACGCCAACGAGGCCTGCACTACGAGCCGGGCACGGCAACACCCACTTCTGATGCACTGCCGGGCGAGGCGGGTGGGTGTGTGGAGCGGGGGACGGGTCTCGAACCCGCGACCTTCTGCTTGGAAGGCAGATGCTCTACCAGCTGAGCTACCCCCGCACCCGCCTTGCCATTGAACGCGCCGCCGCCACGCGCGGTCAACGCGCGGGGCCGGGGCGCCCCTGCCCCCGCCCTTTCGCGCAAGGGAAGAGGGAGCCGGACCGCCCTCGTTCGCGGGCGGCTAGTCGAGGAGCGCGCTCGCGACGGTGCGCAGCGCTTCGCCGGTGCCGCCGAAGCGCAACGAGGCTTCCTTGCCGCGGATCGTGTGGAAGTAGAGGGGGTACTCGGTGATGAAGCCGATGCCGCCGTGCAGCAGGTGGCAGTCCTGCGTCACCTGCGCCACCGTCTCCGCCGTCACCGCCTTCACGACCGCGACCTGCGAGGGGTCCTCGCTGCCTTCGTCGAAGTTCCAGAGCAGCTCGTGCACCAGGAAGTTGCTCGCCTGCACGCGCGTCGCGAGGTCCGCGAGCCGCATCTGCACGGCCTGGAAGGAGCCGATCGGCCGCCCGAACTGCACGCGTGTCTGCACGTAGTCGACCGTCATGTCGAGCGCGCGCTGCGCGTGCGCGTACGACTCCAGCGAGGCCAGCGCCGATCCGAGCCGCCGCAGATCCTCGACCGCCGCCCCGCCCTCGATCCAGGCGTCCGCCTGCGCGCCCTCGTAGACGACGACCGCCTGCGGCGTCTTGCCGATGCTGGCGAGGTCGCGCGCGATGCGCACGCCCTCGGCCCCGGCCGCCACGACCGCGAGGCCGGGCGAGCCGTTGCGGCTGGCCGCGACGAGGTGCAGATCGCTGCTGCGCGCGTACTCGACGAAGTGCTTCTCGCCGTGGACGGCGCCGTTCTCGACGGTCGCGGCGAGGTCGTGCATCTTGCCTCGACCCTCCGCGAGGGCGATCGAGATCGTGGCGCCCTCGGCGATGCGCGGCAGCAGCTCGGCCCGCAGCGCCTCGTCGCCGTGGCGCTGGACCACGAGCGCGGCGAGGGTCGTTGGGACGAAGGGCGTGAGCACGCCGAAGCGGCAGAGCTGCTCGATGATCACGGCGAGGTCGAGCAGCGAGCCGCCCTGTCCGCCGTGCTCCTCGGGAACGGCGAGCCCGGTCCAGCCGAGCTCGACGAGCGTCGACCAGAGCGCGGCGTCCGGTTCGCCCGCCTGCTCCATCTCGCGGACGCGATCGGCGGGCGCCTCGCGTGCGAGGACGTCCTCGGCGTTGCTGCGGAGCAGCTCCTGGAGGTCGGTTGGTTGCAGGTCCAATCTCTGCCTCTATTCGCCCGGTCCGGACCCGCCGCCGTAGTGCGCCGCGATCCGCTGCTCAAGTGTGCGCACCAACCCCAGCAGCACCAAGGCGCCCAGGAATCCGCTGGCGATGAACAGACCGTTACTGGCCTGGGACAGGATCTGGCCCAGGAGACGTTCGAACGAGGGCATCGAGTCCACGAGCACCCACGCGCCGAACCAGTAGAACACCGCCCCGGCGATCAGCACCACGATCCATCCCGCCACCAGGTAGCGGGCGTTGGTCAGCACGCTGAGGACATCGGAACTCATATCGTCTCCGCTCATCATTTCGCCGCCGTTGTCTGCTGCGTCTGCCATTGTCACCCTCTCGCGTCGCATCGGGGACGCTGTCGCGGCCGCCCCCGCCAGGCTATATCGATGCGTGGTGAAGATAGCACAAGCGCGCCCGGCACGAGTCCACTGCCCCGGTTACCCCGCCCGCTAGCCGCGCGGCAGGTTGAGGCCGCGCGTGGCGATGATCTGCCGCTGGACGTCGTTCGTGCCGCCGCCGAAGCGCGTCGCCGGCGCGCCACGCCAGCGCTCCTCGAAGTCCCCGCCGAGCGGCGCGCTCGCGCCCTGCAGCGCACCCTCCCAGCCGAGCAGGTCCATCGCCAGGTTGCTCACGCGCTCCTTCGTGTCCGTCGACCAGACCTTCGTCATCGATGCCTCCATCGTCGGCGTCTGGCCGCCGTCGATGATCGCCGCGTTGGTGGTCGCCAGCGCCCGCGCGATCTCGTAGTCGAGCTTCGTCTCGGCAAGCTTCGTGCGCACGATCGGGTCGTCGCGCAGCTCGGGGCGCTCCTCGCGCACGTAGTCGACCATCAGGTCGAGCACGCGCTTGATCGGCGCGTAGGGGCCGATCGTGACGCGCTCGAGGTCGAGCGCGTTCATGATCGTGTACCAGCCGCGGTTCTCCTCGCCGATGATCGAGTCGGCGGGGATGCGGACGTCCTCGTAGAAGGTCTCGTTGGTGCGGCCGCCGCCCATCGTCCAGAGCGGGCGCACGGTGATGCCCGGCGTGCCCATAGGGAAGACGAAGACGGAGATGCCGCGGTGCTTGGGCGCCTCGGGGTCCGTGCGGGCCGCCATGAACAGGTGGCTCGCGTGGTGGGCGCCCGAGGTGTAGATCTTCTGCCCGTTCAGCACCCACTCGTCGCCATCACGGACCGCACGCGTCTGCAGCGAGGCGAGGTCCGTGCCGGCGTTCGGCTCGGTGTAGCCGATCGCGAAGTTCATCTCGCCGGTCTGGATCTTCGGCAGCCACTCCTGCTTCTGGCTATCGCTGCCGAAGCGCATGATCGTCGTGCCCACCGACAGCACGGAGAGCGCGTCGTAGGGCATCCCCCAGTACTCCAATTCCTCCTTGAGGATGAAGAGGTAGAAGGCGCCCTTGTCCTGGCCGCCGTACTCCTTCGGCCAGGCCATCGTCGAGAATCCGGCGTCGTCGAGTGCCGTGCGGAAGCGCTTCATGGCAGGGCCGTGCACGTAGGTCTGGTGGTACTCCTCGAGCTCGCCGAGGAGCTCCTCCGTCCGGTATTCCTGGATGAAGGCGCGCAGATCGTCGCGGAACTGCAGCTGCTCGTCGGTCCAGCCGTAGTGCATGCGCACGGCCCCTTCCTGATGCCCCAAGCGGCCCTCGCATCATACCCACGCCCCCTGTTGTGAAGCGACCGGGGTGCGGCGTGGCCGCCCCCGCTGGCGCGCGGCGCGGTAGGCTTGCCCCCGAAGGCGGCAAGGAGGCAGCGATGGCGGAGCAGGAAGCGCCCCAGATCAGCGAGGGTCAGATCACCGAGGAAGCCCTGGAGCGGCTGCGCTCGCGCCTCGGCAGCTACAACCGGCCGAGCTTCTACGGCCTGGGGCCGCTGCACGAGGAAGTGACACGCGACAGCATCCGCCACTTCGTGCGCGGCATCGGCGACCCCAACCCGCTGTGGGTGGACACCGAGTACGCGGCCTCGACGCGCTGGGGCGGGCTCATCGCGCCGCCGACGTTCCTCTACAGCGTCTACTGGACCTCCGGCCGGACGGGCGGGCTGCCCGGCGTGCACGGCTTCCACGCCGGCAACGACTGGGTCTGGCACCGCCCGATCATGCTCGGCGACCGGATCACGGTGCAGGAGCAGTTCACCGGCCTCGAGGAGCGCCAGGGCGAGTTCGCCGGCCGCACGATGATCCAGTCCAGCATCTCCACCTACCGCAACCAGCGAGGCGAGGTGATCGCCGAGTGCAAGGGCTGGCAGTTCCGCGCCGAGCGCCGCGCCGCACGCGAGCGCGGCAAGTACCAGCGCGAGCCGCACGTCTACACCGAGGACGAGATCTTCGCGATCGAGGAGGAGATGCTCAACGAGGAGATCCGCGGCGCCACCCCTCGCTTCTGGGAAGACGTCCAGGTCGGCGACGAGGTGCCCGCCGTGGTCAAGGGGCCACTCAGCCTCGGCGACATCGCCGCCTTCGAGGCGGGCTGCATCGGCGGCATGGCGCATGTTTTCGCCGTCCGCGAGTCGCGCCGCCACCCGGCCTTCTGGTACCGCGACCCGAACACGGGCGCGCTCGAGGCGGTGATCCGCGTGCACGCCGCCTCCGGCACCGCCAGCCAGGCCGGGCTGCCGATGGCCTTCGACTACGGCTCGCAGCGGATGTGCTGGTTCGGCCACCCGGTGACCAACTGGATGGGCAACGACGGCTTCCTGACGCACCTCTACGGCGAGGTGCGGCGCTTCAACTACCTCGGCGACACCACCTGGCTCAAGGGCCGGGTGAGCGGCAAGCAGATCGAGGGCAAGGACCACCTCGTGGACCTCGAGATCTGGGCGGAGAACCAGCTCGGCGAGATGACCGCGAAGGGCCGCGCGCAGGTCGAGCTGCCCACGCGCGCGCCCGAGTGGGAGGGGTTCTAGCCTCCACGGCGCAAGGCGCGGAGCGCGAGGCGCGAGAGAAGGAGACAGGGATGCGCGACTTCCAGGACAAGGTCGCCGTCGTCACCGGCGGCTCGGGCGGCATCGGCCGCGGGCTGGCGCAGCGCTTCCTTGAGGCGGGGATGCGCGTCGCGCTCGCCGACATCGACGCCGACGGGCTGAAGGAGGCCGAGCAGGCGCTCGGCGAGTACGGCACGGTGATCGGCGTGCCGACGGACGTCTCGAGGCGCGAGAGCGTCGAGGCGCTGGCGAGGCGCGTGCTCGATGAGTTCGGCGCTGTGCACGTGGTCTGCAACAACGCCGGCCTGAACTCGCTCCACGAGCCCACGCTCTGGGAGCTGTCCCACGAGGAGTGGCAAGCGGTCGTCGGCGTGAACTTCTGGGGCGTGCTGAACGGTATGCACGTCTTCGTCCCACTCATGATCGAGCAGGACACAGAGGGGCACATCGTTAACACGGCCTCGGCGGCGGGCCTCGGCTCGCGGCCCGGCATCAGCACCTACGTCGCCACCAAGGCCGCCGTGGTCGCGCTGTCGGAATCGCTGCACCACGAGCTGGCGAAGGCGGGATCGAAGCTGCGCGCCTCGGTGCTCTGCCCCGGCCGCGTGCGCACTCCGGTGCGCATGGGCGGCTACCAGCGCCCGCGCCGCGCGCGCAGCGAGGACGAGGGCGACGGCGAGGGCCGCCGCATGCTGCCGACGGACGTCGGCGACCTCGTGGTCGCGGCGATCCGCGAGGAGCGCTTCTACATCCTCACCCACCCCGAGGCGATCAAGGAGCGCGTGCGCAGCCGCGCCGACGACCTCCTGCTCGATCGCCTGCCGACCTACTCGCCCTCGATCCGCTCCGACTAACTGTTCTTCCCACGAACGTTGTTTACAGGCGTGAGGCGGGGACAGCCCCGCCGATACCGCCGTGTGGCCGGCGAGCATTGTAGCGGTAGAGCCAGCGCGGGAGCTGGTGCAGCCGCTCGGCGTTGGAGCGGTAGGGGCGGGCGTAGGCCCACTCGTTCTGCAGGATCTGGATGAAGCGCTCGGCCTTGCCGTTGGTTTGCGGGCGGTAGGGCCGGGTGTGCCGCAGTTCCACGCCAGCGGCGGCAGCCACGCGGCGGAAGTCGCCGGAGACGGTGTAGACCTTCGCGTTGTCCGTGAGCACGCCGCGCACGCGCACGCCGCGGCGGCCGAAGGCGGCGAGCGCCTGCTCGAGGAAGGCGGCGCAGCTGGGGCCGCGCTCGTCGGGCAGGGCGGCGACGTAGGCGTAGCGGCTGTGGTCGTCGACGGCGACGTGGAGGTAGTCGAGGCCGCGGGTGCGCGGGGTCCGGGCGGAGCGCCCGCGCACGCGGTGTCCGCCGCCCTCGGGGATGCGGCCCAGCTTTTTCACGTCGATATGCAGCAGGTCGCCGGGGGCGGGGTGCTCGTAGCGGACCACCGCGCGGGTGACGCGGTGCAGCCGGTCGAGGCGGTTGAGACCGAAGCGCCTGAGCACGGCGTAGACGGTGGAGCGGGCGATCCCGAGCGCCCAGGCAATGCGGTGCGGCCCGAACCCCTGGCTGCGGCGCACGGCGCAGATGCGCTGCTCGAGCGCGGCTGCGGTGCGGCGCGGGTTGGAGCACGGAGCGGAGCTACGGTCGCGGAGACCGGCCGCGCCCTCCTCCTGGTAGCGGCGCCACCACTTGGAGACCGTCGCACGAGAAACCCGGAAGCGCCGCGCAACCTCCGCCTGCGACCAGCCAGCCTCGACCTCCAGAACCAGCTCCAGCCGGGTGGCCGGCGTCAGACGCGCGTTAGGATGTGCCACGAGAGGCTTCTCTCCTGCTACTGGTGCGTTCGTTACACACACAGCAGCAGGCGGAGCCCCTCACCTGCAACAACCTACGTGGGAACTACAACTAGCCCGGGAGGCCGCCGTGCAGGATTCCGCACCCGTCGCGATCGTCACCGGCGCCAGCCGCGGGATCGGCAAGGGCTGCGCGACCGCCCTCGCCGAGGCCGGCTACGACCTCGTCGTCGCCGCGCGCACGCTGGAGCCCGGCGAGCCGCAGGAGATGTCCGAGACCGTCCAGGACTCGGACGTGCGCCCCGTGCCCGGCACGAGCCTCGCCGAGACCGTCGCGGAGATCGAGGCGCTCGGCCGGCGCGCGCTCGCCGTGCGCGTCGACCTGCTGCAGCAGACAGACATGGACGCCCTCGTGGAGCGCACGCTCGAGGAGTTCGGCCGCATCGACGTGCTGGTCAACAACGCCCGCTGGGTGGGACGCGGCTACAAGGACCCGTTCCTGATCACGCCCCACGAGGTCTTCGAGCTTTCGCTGCGCGTGAACGCGCTCGCGCCGCTCTACCTGCTCGGCAAGGTCGTCCCCGTGATGATCGAGCAGGGCGGCGGGGTCGTCGTGCACATCACCTCGCGCAACGGCATCGTCGAGTCCTCGAAGCAGCCGACGAGCGACTGGACGGGACGGCCGGGGCTCTCGTACGCGGTCAGCAAGGCAGCCTTCAACCGCATCGCGCCCGGGCTCGCCAAGGAGATCGCCGAGCACAACGTGGCGATCGTGAACCTCGAGCCCGGGGACGTCGGCGTGGAGCGCAAGGCGGTCCAGCGCGGCGACGCGTTCGACCCCGCGAACCACGACTCGGCGCTCGCGGCGGGGCGCAGCTGCGCCTACATCGCGAGCTCGGCGCACCCGATGTACTACTCGGGCCTCACCGTCTTCGCCCCGGAGTTCGCCGTCGAGCGCGGGCTCGTCGAGCCCGACGAGCTCGCCGCCGGCCGGACCGACCGCTGGGGACAGCCCGGCCGCGTGATGGCGACCTACAGCGGGCTGGTGGAGACGATCTAGCAGCCTCGACGTGCGGCGAGGGGACGCGATGAAGCCGACTTGTGGGGCTTCTGTCGATCGAACCAAAGCTCGCGGATGCGATCAGCGAACTGCCGTTCATGCGGTGCACTGGCGGATCGTGCTTGAGGTTGCAGGCGCGCTGGTTGCCGGAGTGGCGGCCCTGATCGTCGTGGCGGCTGGCGGCTCCGGCGCCGCGAAAGCCCTCGCGATCTACTTCGCGGTCGCCAGTGCGGGGGTAGCGGTGCTCGCGATCAGGCAGCGTGATCCTGCCCGGCGGCTACTGGCCGCCTCCGCGGGAGCGGGCCTGACGTTGGGCACCGCGGCATTAGGGATGGGCAGCTGCTGCCGGGGGGCGCTGAGGCACAGGTGGAGTGGCGGAAGGCCTCGGTGCGTGCGAAGGCTGAGCATCCGTTTCTCTACGTGAGGCGGCACTTCGGGTACGCGCAGGTGCGCTACCGGGGCCTTGAGAAGAATCGCCAGCGTCTCGCGCTGCTGCTCGGCTTCGCGAACCTGCTGCGGGCCGCGCCTCGGCTCGCGTGATCGCGGGAGCGCTGCGTCCGGAATCGCACGCCGAAGCGCTTCCGGAGCGACATGGAGGCGAGACCACCCCCGGACCGCGGTAGCGGGCCCCCACAGCGCGGCTCGGCACGCTGATCGATACCCACCGCGCCCGACACGCCACCTGTTCAGACCATCCCTGGGTTCGAGGGGGCGGGCGAAGACGGCGCGGACGAAGGCGTGAGCGCGCACACCGATCGGATCTCGAAGCGCCCAGAACTGAGCCGCTTGATCGACCACGCCGAGCAGCACCAGTTCGATATCGTCGTCGTGCATACCCTGGACCGCTGGGCACGCAACATGCGTGTCCAAACCGAAGCGCTGCAGATCCTCGGCGACGCCCGCGTCGGTTTCGCCAGCGTGACGGAGAACATCGACTAGACCACGGCCGAGGGCAGGTTGATGCTGACGATGATTGGGGGGTTCGCTGAGCTTTTCTCCGCCCAACTCGCCCGCCATGTCAAGAAGGCAGTGCGCCAGCGGGTGGAGCACGGCCTCCCCAGCGGCCCGGTGCCGTTCGGGTAGCTCACAGACCAGGAGACCGGCATCCCCCGTGCGGTGCCGGAGGAAGCCGAGGCGGTCGAGACCGTGTTCGCGAAGCGCGCCACGGGCGAGGCGAACGGTAGAATCGCCGACTCGCTCAATGCCCAAGGTTACAGAACGCGTCGGGGCAGGCTGTTCACTCACGAGTCGATCCGGGACATGCTCGGCTGCCGGTTCTATCTCGGCTTCGTGACTCTCAACGGCCAGGATTTCCCTGGTCAGCATGAGGGATCATCGCGCCCGACCTCTTCGAACGCGTCCAGACCCGCACGGTGAAGCGGGGGCCGGGGCGCCGCACGCTTGGTAGTCCGCGGGGGTTGCTTGCCGGCATTATCCGGTGTGGCCATTGTGGGAAGCGGCTGCAGGCCGATCGGAGTAGGTCCGGAGACCCCCTGTACCGCGAGCGCCACGCTTCAGAGTGCGAGACGAATCGGCGGTCCTGCGTGGCGTCGGATATCGATGCGCAGATCGGCGACCTCTTGGGCTCCCTCGTACTCCCACAGGACTGGAAGCAGAAGATCGCGCACCAGTCGGTGAAGACAGAGGGACCGAGCGTCTCGGAGCTGCAAGCCCGGCGCCTCCGGCTGGGTCAGAGCTACCGCGACATGACAATCACGGATGAGGAGTACGTACGGGAGCGCGAGGAGCTAGACGCGCAGCTGCGAATGGCACAGCTCTCCACCACCATCGAACTCGATGACGTTGCGGAACTCCTCGATAACCTGCCTGCGTTGTGGGGCGCAGCCAAGCCTGACGAGCGGCGGCGCTTGCTTGGGACCCTGGTAGAGGCTGCCTATGTCGATGTCGGGTCCAGGCACGTCGTCGGCATCGCACCCGTGCCGGCGTTCAGGACGCTGATTGCGACACTCCCGAGAGTAAAGGGTTGGTGGAGACGGGGGAGGCGTAGTCGCCCCAGCAGGCGACGGACCCGTCGCTTCGTAGTCCGCACGTGTGGTTGTCTCCCGCGCTGACGAAGACGAACGCGGGGGACCCCCCGGCCGCACCGCCCTCGGCGGTCTCCCCGTCCTGCGTCGCTGCGACTGGAGACCCCGGCGACGGTGCGGGCGAGTCCGAAGCCGGGGAGCCGGACGCGAAGTCGCTTGGAGCGGCAAGAGCGGCGGCGGTGAAGAGGACGACGGCGATGACGAGCCAGTAGCGGACGGCGAAGTCTCGAGCCTGCGCCCGCAGCGCTCGTGTTCGGCCCGGCCGACCGAAGCTCACGGCGCCGATCCTCGCGCGTCCCATGGGTGGCTCCCTGCCGACCAAAACGACGGGCACAGGCAGGCGGTTCCCTCCCGCCCCGCGATCACCGCGGTGCAGGGGGATGGCGTCCTCCAGGCGGGCGATCCAACCTCAAGACGATTGAGGAGCCGTGAAGTCCCTCAGCGTCGCATCCGTGCGAAGCGCGCCCCGCTAGAACTCGATGATCGAGCGGCCGGCGATCTCGCCGCGGCGCAGGCGCTCCGTGGCGTCGTTGATGTCGTCGAGGCTGACGCGCTCGGTGACGAGCGCGTCGAGGTCGAGCATGCCCTCCTTGTGCCAGCGGATGAACTCCGGGAAGTCGCGGTCGGGGCGGCACGATCCGCCGTAGGAGCCGATGAAGCGCTTCTCGCCGCGCAGGATGTCCAGCATGTTGAGCGAGGCCTCGCCGTCCGGCACGCCGACCAGCACCGCCGTGCCGCCGCGCGTGTTCGTGATATCGCCGGGCCGCACCGCCTCGGCGATCTGGTGCATCGTGATCTCTTTGCCGATGCAGTCGAAAGCGAATTCGAGGCCGCTCGTCGGCTGGTTGAACCAGTTCGTCGTCCCCGGCCCGGTCAGTTCGCCGATCGCCGTCACGGCGTCGCGCTCGGCGGCGTTGATGCCCACCGTCGCGCCGAAGCGCTTCGCCAGCTCCAGCTTCGCGTCGTCGAGGTCGATCGCGATGATCGGGTCCGCCTCGCGCACGGCGAGGGCGGTGATCGCGGAGAGGCCGACACCGCCGACGCCGAAGACGGCGGCGGACTGCCCGCGCTGCACGTTCGCGGTGTTCAGCACCGCGCCGGCGCCGGTCATGACGGCGCAGCCGATGATGCTGGTCACGTCGCGGGCCACATCGTCAGGCACGCGCACGACGTACTCGTGGCGGGCGAGGGTGTGCTCGGACCAGCAGTAGATGCCGCGCGCGATGTTCTCGCCGCGCCAGCGGATCTCGCCCGTGAGCGGCGGCGGCTGACCATCGCCGGGCGCGGCGTCGCGCGGTATCCAGGTGAGGAAGACCGTGTCGCCGGCCGCGACGTGGCTGACGCCCTCGCCAACCGCGACGACCTCGCTCGTAGCCTCGTGGCCGAGCATGAAGGGGCCGGGCACGGCGCGCGGGCCGTGCATCTGATGCAGCTGCGAGTGGCAGATGCCGGCGGCGAAGTTGCGCACCAGCACTTCGCCCGGCCCCGGCTCGCCGTACTCGACATCCTCGACGACGAGAGGCTGGCCCGGCTCGGTGAAGATCGCGGCTTTCGACTGCATGTCGCGGCTCCTTCGCGCTGTTCCTGCCGCGTCGCTGGAAGGTCGCGGGCGGCGCAAGCTGGTATAGCACGATGCGGCCTGGTAGGGGCAGGCGGTACGGGCGGGGAGCGTGCTGCTCGCGTTGCCCCACTCCGGCTCGTGTTGTACGGTTCAAGCCGCATCGCGGAGTGTCCGGCACGCCGTCGCGCCTGCTGGCGTGCGGCGAACCCGCTTCCGCGCGGCGAGACACACAGCGAGTGCGCATCGAACGACACTCAGGAGCGGACCAAGGGAGCGCAGATGGCCTACGAGGCAGAGTACGTCAAGTACGAGGTGGACGGTCACGTCGCCACCATCACGATGAACCGGCCCGAGCGGCTCAACGCCTTCGGCGCGAAGATGGGCGACGAGCTCGGTGGCGCCTGGATGGAAGCGATGGACGACGACAACGTCCGCTGCATCGTCCTCACCGGCGAAGGCCGCATCTTCTGCGCCGGCCGCGACATCCGCGAGCAGGCCGAAACTGGCGCGCTCGGCAGCAGTGGCCCCTCCCGCACCGATATCTTCGGCATCTACCTGGTCCCTGAGACCGACAAGCCGATCATCTCCGCCGTGCAGGGCGGCGCCTGGGGCGCCGGCTGGTACATGTGCTGCGGCTCCGACATCGTCGTCTCCGCGGACAACGCCCGCTTCGCCATGTCCGAGCTGCCGACCGGCATCATCGGCCCGGCGTTCGTGCCGATTCTCAACAACCTGCCGTGGCTGCCCGGCTGCGAGATCGTGCTGCGTGGCCACCAGGTCACGGCGCAGCGCGCCTACGAGCTCGGCCTCGTCAACCACGTGACGGCGCCCGAGGACGTGATGAGCACCGCGATGGAGCTCGCCCAGGAGATCGCCGGCCTGCCGCCGGTGCATGTCCAGGTCACCAAGCAGCAGCTGATGATGGCGCGCCCGCGTCCGGTCGCCTACCAGTTCAACGTCGCGTTCCCGCAGTCCATGCAGGGCCTGATGAAGCTTGAGGACACGTCCGAGGCGGCGGCGGCCTTCGCCGAGAAGCGCAAGCCGGTCTTCCACGGCCGCTAGGCCTTCGCAAGATCCGAACAGCACGCCGGGCGGCTGAGCCGCCCGGCGTTTCTGTGTCCGCAGACGGCGCTCCGCCGACCTATACTCGATAGTCATGCCGAACCCGCAGGCCGCGGCCACCGTCCACGCCTCGCGCCGCCTCGCGCGGCGCTGGATCCCGCGCCGCCTGCGCGCCGAGGCGGCGATCGCCCGGCGTCACCTCCGCGACCGCCGCAGCGGCCTCACCTTCGCCAGCGGGCGCGACTCCCCGGACGCCTTCCCGCACCGCTTCGAGGGCTACCGCCTGCCGCTGCTGATCTACCCGGGCCAGGAACACCTCGCCAATGGCAAGCGCCACAACCAGCGGCTGATGGCCTCGGCGCTGCACGGCGCGCGCGTCGAGCCCGGCGAGGTGCTCTCGCTCTGGCGCCGCAGCGGCCGGCCGAGCGCGCGGCGCGGCTACCTGGAGGGCTCGGCGATCGTCGACGGCCGGATCACCGCCGAGGCCGGCGGCGCCGTCTGCCTGCTCTCCACCGTGCTCTACAACGCCGGACTGCTCGCCGCGCTCGAGATCGTGGAGCGGCACGCCCACTCCGCGGACATCTACGGCGAGGCGCGCTACTTCGAGCTCGGGCGCGACGCGACGATCGAGTACGGCGTGCTCGATGTCCGCTTCCGCAATCCCCACCCCTTCCCGGTGCTGCTCGAGATCGCGGCGGACGACTCGCAGGTCGCCGCCGTCTTCCGCGCGCCCACAGCCGGCCTCCCCGGCGTCGCGATCGAGGTGCAGCAGCCTCCCGCACAGCAGACGGGGCTGCTCTCCGCGCGCACGCTGCGCCAGATCACGCCGCCCGGCGGCGCGCCGCACATCGAGGATCTCGGCTGGTCGCGCTACCGCGTCCCCGACGCCTCGCACGTCACGGCAGCGACGGCCTCCCCGGCCTGACGGGGCCGCCGCTCCCCCGTAAGCGCCCGCGCGCTACAATCGGGCGCGTTGCGCGCGTCCCGCGCGCGCCTCCCGCAGACGCACACCGCCCGGCGGGCAGCGAAAGTGAGCCGATGAGCGACGCGCCCGCGACTACCTCCCAGCACCCGCTTGAGCCGATCTTCCATCCGGGCTCGATCGCGATCGTCGGCGTCCCGCGCGAGGTGAGCGCACCGGGCGGCGGCGGCGGCTTCCTGCTCGCCCTGCTGGAGCACGGCTTCCACGAGGAGAAGCCCCTCTACCTCGTCAACCCCAACACCGAGGAGATCCGCGGCCTGCCCTGCTATCCCTCGCTGCTCGAGACGCCCGGCCCCGTCGATCACGTGATCTCGAGCGTCCCGGCGCGCGCCGTGGAGGGGCTGATCGAGCAGTCGATCGAGAAGGGCGTGCGCTCGATCCACTTCTACACCGCCGGCTTCGCGGAGATCGGCGACCCCGAGCTGGCGCGGCTCCAGGAGCAGCTGATGGCGAGGGCGATCGACGCCGGCATCCGCGTGATCGGGCCCAACTGCATGGGCCTCTACGTCCCCGGCGAGCGGATCGCCTTCCAGACGCGCTGCCCCACCGAGCCGGGCAACGTGATGGCGATCTCGCAGTCCGGCGGCAACGCCATGGACATCATCTTCGGCCTCGCGCTGCGCGGCGTGCGCTTCTCCAAGCTCGTCTCCTTCGGCAATGCCGCCGACGTCGCCGCGCCCGAGCTCTTCGACTACGCCGCCGGCGACCCCGAGACCGAGGTGGTGATCTCCTACCTCGAGGGCGCCGACGGCGGGCGCGCGCTGTTCGAGGCGCTGCGGCGCTGCGCGCGCGTCAAGCCGACGATCATCCTCAAGGGCGGCCTCACCGACGCCGGCGCCCGCGCCGCCAACTCGCACACCGGGTCGCTCGCCGGCTCGCGCGACATCTTCGAGGCGATGTGCCGCCAGACCGGCGCGATCCGCGCCGAGACGATGACCGAGCTGCATGACCTGCTGATCGGCGTCACCACCAACCTGCGCCACGTGCAGGGCCCGCGCGCGATGATGGTCGGCGGCGGCGGCGGCTTCTCCGTCCTCGCCGCCGACGCGATGGCCAACGTCGGCGTCGATCTCCCGGAGCTCGCCGAGGAGACGACGGCCGAGCTGCGGCGGCTCATGCCGGTCGCCGGCAACAGTGTCCGCAACCCGATCGACGCCAGCCACTTCCACTCCGGCGACGCCCGCGAGGACTCGCTGCGCGAGGTGCTGCGCGTCGCCGCCCACGCACCGGGCATCGACGCGCTGTTCGTCACCACCGGCAGCGCGCCCAGCTGGGTCGACCCGCCCGCACCGGGATCAAGGCCCGATCCGGAGCTCGAGCGACGCCTCGAGGAGCGCCGCCTGCTCGCCGAGAAGCAGGCGATGCAGGATCTGATCGACATGCAGACCGAGGCCGAGCGGCCCGTGATCGGCGTGCGCCGCGCCCGCGGCGTCGAGCGCTGGCTGACCGACGAGGTGCTGGCGCTGGCCTACCAGCACGGTCTCGCCGTCTTCCCCTCGGTGCCGCGCGCCGCCCGCACGGTCGGCCGCCTGCTCGAGTGGCGCGCCCGCCGCGAGGGCCTCCCGGAGCTGTTCTGATCGCCTCTCCGCCCGCGTCCCTCCGATGACCGGCAGCGCCCCGCTGCTCGTCGGCCAGTCGCTCGAGCTGTGGCGTCCGCCGCTGAGCGAGGCGCTGCGTCGCCGCGACCCCGACCCGCTGATCGCGCGCGCCCGCCGCCAGCTCGAGGCCGCCCGCGCGGCGGGACTCGCGCGCGTCGCCCTCGACGTCAATCTCGGCCTCGGCGAGGGCGTGGCGTCCGCTCGCCTCGCGAACGACCTCGTCTGGGCCGCCTCCGCGGTCCGCGGGGCCGCGCCCGGCGTCGCGATCTGGCTCGACTGCGGCAGCCACGAGGCGCTGACGGCCGCGCTGGCGGAGATCCCCCCGCCCGTCACCGTCAACGCCGTCTTCCTCGATCGCCCGGGCGCGCGCGATCTGCTCGCGGTCGCCGCCGAGGCCGGAGCGGGCGTGGTCGTCTCCCCCGCCGACCGCGCCGGCGCAGACCTCGACGCCCTCCTGCGCGCCGCCGCGCACGCCCGCGAACTGCTCGCCGAGTCGGGCCTCGGCGAGGCCTGGTTCGACTGCCTCGCGGCGCCCCCGCCCGCGCCCCCTCATGCCCGACCGGGCCGTGCGCTCGAGCTCGTGCGCGCGCTCGCCGCCAGCCACGAGGCGCCGAGGCTGCGCCCGCTGCTCGCCGCCGGGAACGCGGGTTATGTCGCCGAAGCCCCGCCGCCGCTGCGCGCCGCCCTGCGCACGCTCTACGCCGCCGTCGCCTGCGGCGCGGGTGTCGAGGCGCTGATCGGCCCGCTCGAACAGCCCTCGCTGCTCGCCGCCGCCGTCTGCGGCGGGCCGCCGCCCGGCGACCCGGCCGGCCGCTGGCTGCTCGCCGCCGCCCGCGCATCCGCGCGCGGTGAGCCGCCGCCGAGGCCGCACGCGGCGCTCGCGGCGGCGCAGCCGGACCTCGATCGCGCCTGGTCGCTGCTTTTCGAGTAACTACCGCGTCGGCCTGGCCGAGCGCCCGAAGGAGCGGCGCAGCTGCTCGCGGCTGAGGTGCAGCAGCGTCGGGCGGCCGTGCGGGCAGGTCTGCGGCAGCGCGCAGCGTTCGAGCGCGGCCAGCAGCTCGCGCTGCTGCGCCTCGGTCACGCGGTCGCCCGCGCGGATTGCCGCGCGGCAGGCGAGGCTGGCCGCCGTGCGATCCGGCCCCGAGAGCCGCTCCTCCGCCTCCATGCGGTCGAGCAGCTCCGCCAGCGCCGCGCCCGGCTCCACGTCCCCGAGCAGCGCCGGCAAGGCACGCACGATCAACGCCGCGTCGTCGGTCTGCTCCAGCACCCAGCCGAGCGCGGCCAGCGTCTCCGCCTCTACGGCGGCGAGCGCCGCCTGCGAGGCGCTCAGCGGCGCGACCACGGCCTGCAGCAGCGGCTGCGAGGCCGCCTCGCCGGCCGCGAGCTGCGCGCGCACGCGCTCGTAGAGCACGCGCTCGTGCGCAGCGTGCTGGTCGACGAGGCAGAGCCCGTCCGGCGCCTCGGCCACGAGGAACGTCTCGTCCACCTGCCCGAGCGGGCGCAGCGCCGGCAGCCGCTCGCCGAGCGGCAGTTCCGGCGCCTGCGGCGCCGGCTCGCGCGGCTCGGCGGGCTGCGCCGAGCGCAGCAGCGCCGCCACCGAGGCCTGCGACGACGGCGGCGAGGCAGCCAGCGCCGGGAACGACCAGGGCGCGCTCGCGGTCGGGTCGGCCAGCGCCGGCCCCTCGGGCGCGGGTGCGCCGGAGAGCGCGGCCCGCAGCGCCGCGCCCACGGCGCGCGCCACCGCGCGCTCGTCGCGGAAGCGCACCTCGGCCTTCGTCGGGTGCACGTTGACGTCGATCAGTTCCGGGGGCAGCTCGATGCGCAGCAGCCCGAGCGGGTGGCGGCCGGCCGGCAGCAGCCCCTCGTAGGCGCGCTCGACGGCGAAGCTCAGCGCGCGATCGACGATCGCGCGGCCGTTGGCGACGAGGTGCAGCGCGCCGCGGTTGCCGCGATGCAGCGAGGGCGGCCCGGCCAGCCCGCTCACGCGCAGCAGCCCGCCCTCGGCCGGCTCGCGGTGATCGAGCGCCAGCAGCGCGCTCGCCGACCCGGCGTCGTAGACGGTCGCCCAGGCCGAGCGCGCCTCGCCGTCGCCGGAGCTGGCGAGCACCGCCCGCCCGTCCAGCTCCAGCCGGAAGGCGACCGCCGGATAGGCCAGCGCATGGTCCTCGAGCACGCGCGCGACCGCCCGCGCCTCCGCGCGCGGCGAGCGCAGGAAGGCGCGTCGCGCCGGCAGCGACGCAAACAGATCGCGCACCTCGATGCTCGTCCCCGGTGCGCCCGCCGCGCTGCCCTGCGCCGCGGGCCGCCCGCCGCGGAAGCGCGCCGTCGCCGCCGCCGACTCCCCCGCCACGCGCGTCGTGCAGTCGACCTCGGCGGCGGCGACGATCGCCGCCAGCGCCTCGCCGCGGAAGCCGAGCGATCGCACCGCGAACAGCTCCTCGGCGCTGCGCAGCTTCGAGGTCGCGTGCCGCTCGAAGGCGTCGGCGAGCTGTTCGGCGGGAATCCCGCAGCCGTCGTCACGCACGCGGATGCGATCGATCCCGCCGCTCTCGACGGCGACCTCGATACGCCCGGCCCCGGCGTCGAGCGCGTTCTCGATCAGCTCCTTGACGATCGATGCGGGCCGCTCGATCACCTCGCCGGCCGCGATCCGCGCCGCCGCCTCCGGCGGCAGCAGGCGGATCGGCGCTCGGCGCTCGGCGGCCGCCTCGGTCGTCACCGGCTCAGCCCTCCACGCCGAGGCGCGCACGCGCCGCGGCGCGCAGCTCGTAGAGCCGCTGTAGCGCCTCCAGCGGGCTCAGCTCGTCCGGATCGAGCCGCGCCAGCTCCTCGGTCAGCGCGTCGGGCGGCGCGGCCAGCAGCGGCAGCTGTCCATCGCCGGGCAGCGCCTCCGCCGCCGGATCAGCCGGGCGCCCGGCCCAGTCCGCGCCCTGCGGCTCCGCCTCGAGCTGCGCGAGCAGCTCGCGCGCCCGCGAGACCACGGCGCGCGGCAGCCCCGCCAGCGCGGCGACGTGCACGCCGTAGGCGCGGTCCGACGCGCCGTCCTCGATGCGATGCAGGAAGACCAGCTCGCCGCCCTGCTCGGCGACCGCCACGGCGCGGTTCGTCACGCGCGGCAGCAGCCCGGCCAGCGCCGTCAGCTCGCGGTAGTGCGTCGCGAACAGCGTGCGCGGCGCGCCGCCCGGGCGGTGGTGCAGCGCCTCCACCACCGCGCGCGCGATCGCCAGCCCGTCGCGCGTCGAGGTGCCGCGCCCGACCTCGTCGAGCAGCACCAGCGACCGCTCCGTCGCGCGGTGCAGGATCTGCGCCGTCTCCACCATCTCCAGCATGAACGTCGAGCGCCCCCCGGCGAGATCGTCGTGCGCCCCGACGCGCGTGAAGATCGCGTCGACCATCCCGACCTCGGCGCGCGCGGCCGGCACGTAGCTGCCGCACTGCGCGAGCAGCACGATCAGCGCCGTCTGCCGCAGGTAGGTCGACTTGCCGCCCATGTTCGGCCCGGTCAGCAGCACGATCTCGGTCCCGTCGCCGAGGCTCAGGTCGTTGGGCACGAACGCGCCCGACTCGAGCCGGCGCTCGACCACCGGGTGACGCCCGTCCTCGATCACGATCGGCCCCGCCGGGCGCAACAGCGGCCGCGCGTAGCCGCCGTCGGCGGCGACCTCCGCCAGCGCCGCAGCGACATCGAGCCGCGCGACGCCCGCCGCCGCCCGCTCGATCGCCGGTCCGGCCGCCGCGACCTGCTCGCGGAGTCGCGTCAGCGCGGCCTGCTCGGCCTCGACCAGCCGCTCCTTCGCGCCGAGGATGCGGTCCTCGAGCTCGCTCAGCGGGCGGTAGCGGAAGCGCTGCGCGTTCGCCAGCGTCTGGCGCGGCTCGTACTCCGGCGGCGCCTGCGAGGCCTGCGAGCGCGGCAGCTCCAGGTAGTAGCCGAAGACGCGGTGGTAGCCGACCTTGAGGCTGCGCAGCCCGCTGCGCTCGCGTTCCGCCACCTCCAGCGCCGCGAGCGCCCCGCGCGCATCGGCGGCGACCGCGCGCAGCGCGTCGAGCTCGGCGTCCGCGCCCGGCCGCAGCGATTCGCCCTCGCCGGCCTCGGGCGGATCGTCGGCGAGCGCCGCGGCCAGCTCCTCGGCGGCCTCGCCCGTGCCGCCGAGATCGGCGGCGAGCGCCGCCGCCGCGCCGCCGGCCGCGCGCGCCTGCGCGGCCAGCTCCGGCAGCCGCTCCAGGCCGCGCCGCAGCTGCAGCAGCTGCCGCGGGCCCGCGCTGCCCACGCGCACGCGCCCCAGCAGCCGCTCCAGATCCGGCAGCCCGCGCAGCGCGCGTCGCAGCGCCGAGCGCGCCAGCGGCGCCTCGAGCCAGGCCGCGAGCTCGTCGAGCCGCGCCTCGGCCGCCACCGCGTCGCGCAATGGACGCCCCAGCCGCTCGCGCAGCAGTCGCGCGCCCGGCCCCGTCAGCGTGCGATCGAGCGTCCCCAGCAGCGTGCTCTCGGTCCCGCCCGTACTCTCGAACAGCTCCAGCGTGCGCCGCGTCTGCGCGTCGAGCGCGACGAACTCGCCGGGCCGCGGCGTGCGCGGCGTGCGCAGCTGGCGCAGCGCCTGCGGCCACGACTCCTCGAGGTAGCCGAGCAGCGCGCCCGCCGCTCCCACGGCGGCGTCCAGCCCCGCCAGCCCGAAGCCGTCGAGGCTCGCGACGCCGTAGCGCTCGCAGAGCGCGCGCGCCGCCCCGGCGGGCGCGAACGCCCGCGCCGGTCGCGCCGTGCGCCGCGCCTCCGGCGCGAGGTCTTCGGGCAGCGCCCCGGCCGCGCCCTCGGGCAGCAGCAGTTCGCGCGCCGCCAGCCGCGCCAGCTCCCCGCCCAGCGCGCCCTCGGCGACGAGCTGGCACTCCAGCTCACCGGTGGTCGCGTCGCAGGCCGCGAGGCCCCAGCGCCGCTCCTCGTCCCCGCCGCGCCGCCGCGCGGCCGCCTCCGGCGCGAGCGCCACCAGCCAGTTGTGGCTGCCCTCCGCCAGCAGCGCGCCGCTCTCGACCGTGCCCGGCGTGACGACGCGCAGCACGCGCCGCTCGACGAGCCCGCGCCCGGCCGGCTCGACCTGCTCGGCGAGCGCGACGCGCAGCCCGGCGGTCACGAGCTGATCGAGGTAGCGTTCGAGCGCGTGGTGCGGGATCCCGGCCATCGGCACGCGCGCCTCGCCCTTGCCGAGCGGCCGCGAGGTGAGCGCGATGCCGAGCGTCTCCGCCAGCCGCGCCGCATCCTCGTCGAACGCCTCGTAGAAGTCGCCCATGCGGAACAGCAGCAGCGCATCGCGATGCTGCGCCTTGAGCGCCAGGTACTGCCGTCGGACGGGGGTGGTCAGGGCGTCAACACGCCTCTCCGGGGATGCGCCCCAGTGTAGCCCAGCCCCGCTGCGTTCAACAGGCCGTCCACAGGCGAGGGGCGAAGCGCCGGACCGCGGCTGACGGCGAGCAGCGCCGCCTCAGCGACGCCGCTGGCCCCGCAGGCCGGGCAGCAGCGAGCGCACGCTATCCGCGCCAAGGGCGTAGGCGACGCCTTGGACGGACCCGGAGGTGAGCTTCGTCAACACCACTCCGGCGACATCGCCCCAGAAGGCGTTCAGCAGCGGCCCGCCGCTGTCGCCGGAATTCACAGCCGCATTCGTGCGGATGTAGTTCAAACCGTTCTCGGGATAGCGCTCGGAGACGATCCCGTCCTTGGCGGCTGCGACGGCTCCGCGCTGCCCGAGCCCGTAGCCGAGGACCAGCACCGGCGCGGCTTGGAACGGCGTCGTGCCCAGTTCGAGCGGCTCGGCTGAGCTCTTCGCAGTGAGAAGGGCGAGATCAGCATCGGCATGTGCGCCCTTCACGGTCGCGGTGACGGCCGCCGCGGCGTTGACCAGTCGCACGCTCGTCTCGCCGCTGATCACATGCTCGGCTGTGATCCACTCGGCGTCGCCGATGTAGAACGCGGTCCCCCATCTCTCACCGGCCCGCACCTGCGCGACGCTGCCGCTTGCCCGGGCGGTCACGGTCTGGATGTCGCCGGGCGTTCTTGCGGCAGCTCCCTTGACGGCCTCCATCCGCAGGCTGACGGAGAGCGCGGTCGCAAGCGCCGCAGGCCACTCGCTCAACCCTCCCGGATTTCGCGCCTCGAACCAGAGCACGGCGGCGACAACATTCAGTGCGCTGGCCTTCCTGGCTTCGTCCGGGACGCTGCTCCCGAGTCCGTCGACCAGCACGGTCGCCTGACTGGCCCTGTTCAGTTCGTCGCCTCTGTTCCCGGCGGCCGCGCGAAGCCTGACGGCCAGCTCGCGCTCGAGTGTGGCGGTCAACTCCATCAGTTGACGCCCCGGCCCTGTGACGAGTGACCGGTCAGCACGCTGCTCGAGGAAGCCCGCGACGGCGCGCAGCGCCGCCGCGTCGTCCGGCGGAGGCGGGCCGCCGCGCACGCGCCGCCCGCGCCCGCTCACAGCCAGCCCGCCCTACGTCACCGCCCGCGCCGCCGCGAGCGCGACGAGATCGTCGCGGGCGATGCCGCGCGGCGCGAGGTCGTGGCAGGCGCCGCAGCGGATGCAGAGATCGTCGTCGAGCGCGTAGCCGCCGCGCGGCGATCCGCGGATCGCCTCCACCGGGCAGATCAGGCGCGCCGACTCCAGCCGCGGGTCGCTCTGGTCCGCCACCCTGAAGCGCAGGAAGCCGCGCCCCTCGAGCCCCGGATCGGCCGCCTCGATGTGCGCGTCGAATTCGTCGCTGAAGTAGCGCAGCGTGTTGCGCATGATCGTCGGGCTGGCCGAGCCGTGCACGCAGTTCGAGTACTGCAATGCCTGGCCGAGCTGCTCGAGGTTGTAGCGGTCCTCGGCCCGGCCGCCACCCGAGAGCACGCGCTTGAAGACCTCGGTCATGCGCTGGTTGCCGTGGTGGCAGCTGGTGCAGCGCCCGCACGACTCCTCTTCGAGGAACTCGGAGAACATCACATTCAGGTCGATCGAGTTCGCGTCTTCGCCGACGAAGACGATGCCGCCGGCGCCGATCAGCGTGCCCTGCGCGGCGAAGTCCTCCTTCTCGAGGTTCAGCCCGTCGGCGATGGCGGCCGGCAGGTAGCCGGCCAGCGGGCCGCCCGGCTGGATCGCCTTGAGCGGGCCCGGTGCGCCGCTGCTGCGCGTCGCCCCGCCGAGCGCCGTCAGCACCTCGCGCAGCGGCGTGCCCCAGGGCAGCTCCATGAAGCCGGTGCGCACGATGTCACCCGAGAACGAGAAGATCTTCGTGCCGCTGTTGCGTTCCGTGCCCTGCTCGCGGTACCACTCCGCGCCGTGCGCGAGCACCAGCGCGGCGTGCGCGTAGGTCTCGACGTTGTTGACGTTGGTCGGCTTGTAGAAGACGCCCGACTGCGCCGGGAACGGCGGCTTGACGCGCGGCATCCCGCGGTCGTCCTGGATCGAGGCGATCAGCCCCGTCTCCTCGCCGCAGACGTAGGCGCCCGCGCCGACGATCACCTCGAGCGTGCAGGAGAAGTCGCCCCCGAGGATGTGCTCGCCGAGCAGCCCGGCCTGCTCGGCCTGCGCGATCGCGTCGCGCACGCGCTCGACGGCCAGCGGGTACTCGCCGCGGATGTAGATGAAGCCGTGGATCGCGGCCGTCGCGTAGGCCGCGATCAGCATGCCTTCGATGATCAGGTGCGGGTCGCCCTCCATCAGCACGCGGTTCACCCACGCGCCCGGGTCGCCCTCGTCGGCGTTGCAGACCAGGTAGCGCTCGTCGTCGGGCGCGCCCGCGAGGAAGTTCCACTTCACGCCGGCCGGGAAGAAGGCGCCGCCGCGTCCGATCAGTCCGGCGTCCTGCTGCAGCTGCCGCACCGCCTCCGCGCCGTGGTGGCGGTCGAGCATCCGCGCCAGCGCGCGGTAGCCGCCCGTCGCGAGGTAGTGGTCGAGCGACTCGGGGTCGCTGCGCCCGATCCGCGCGAGCAGCCGCCGCTCGCCCTCGCAGGCGAGGTATGGGTGCTGCCCGATCGGCGGCAGCCCCGGGCGTTCGCCGGCGATCACGCCGAGCGCCAGCTCCGCCGCCGCGCCCGCGCGACCCGTCGCCTCGTCGAGCAGCAGGCCGACCTTGTCCGGGCTGACCGGGCCGTAGAGCACCGAGGCGCCGTCCGGCCAGGTGATCTGCGCGAGCGGCTGCAGCCACTGCAGCCCGTAGCCGTGCACGCGTCCGAGGTCGACCGCCGCGCCTCGCGCCTCCGCCTCGGCCTCGATCGCCGCGCGCGTGCGGCCCGCGCCCGCGGCCAGCGCCGAGGTATCCCAGGCGAGGTCGATGCGCGGCCGCACGGGCCGCTGCCATTCGGCGTAAGCGGCGTCGGCCGGTTCGCGCAGCGCGGCGTAGGCGTCGAGCATCGCGCTAGCCCTGTCCCGCCGCGGACTCGCCGTCGGGCAGCCCCAGCGTCTCCGGGTCATCGCCCGCGGCCAGCGAGCGCGCCAGTTCGACTGCGCGCGCGGCGTTGAGCTTGCCGACCACGCGGCCCTGCAGCCAGACCTGCGGCGCCTGCTCGCAGGTGCCGACGCACTGGCCGAGCGTGAAGGCGACGCGCCCGTCCGGGCTGTCCGCGCCCAGCTCGCAGCCGAGCACCGCCTCGATCGCGCCGCGGATGCCGCTGCCGTTGCGCAGCCGGCAGGCCGGGCCCGAGCACCAGGCGAGCGAGACCGGCGGCGGCGGCGTGGTACGGAAGTCCGAGTAGTAGGTGGTCGCGCCGTAGACGTGGGCCGCAGTGAGCCGCAACTGCTGTGCGATCACCTCCATCGCCTCGCGCGAGATGTAGCCGTAGCGGTGGTGCACGCGGTGCAGCGCCTCGAGCAGGTCGCCGTCGCCCGGCACGAGTCCATCGAGCAGCGCGCGGATTGCAGCCTTCGCCTCGGTCTCGAGCGGCACGCTCGCTCCCTCACGCCCGCGCGGCGACGCATCCCGCGCCGCCCCGTTCGTCCGCCCCGACTATATGAGCGCGCCATGGTCCGAACAAGGAACGCGCCCCTCACGGCCCGTCCGACGTCGGGGAGGCCTCGAGCGCGGCGAGCACGCGCGCCTTGAGCGCGACGAAGACCTCCGCCGTGACGTCGGCGCTGCGGCGCGGTCGCGGCAGCGGCGCCTCGATGCGCTCGACGATCCGCCCGGGGCGCGGCGACATCACGTAGACGATGTCGGAGAGCAGCAGCGCCTCATCGACATCATGGGTCACCAGCAGCACCGTGCGGCCGTCGCGGCCCCAGACGTCCTGCAGCCAGCCCTGCATCCCGCGCCGCGTATACGCGTCGAGCGCGCCGAACGGCTCGTCGAGCAGCAGCGTGTCGCGCGGCATCAGGAAGGTGCGCAGCAGCGCGAGCCGCTGGCGCATCCCGCCCGAGAGCTGGGCCGGCCACGAGCGTTCGAACCCCTCCAGCCCGAACCGCCCGTAGAGCTCGCGCGCCCGCGTCCGCGCCTCGTCGCGCGCGACGCCGGCGACCTCCGCGCCGAGCGTCGCGTTGCCCTCGACGCGCCGCCAGGGCAGCAGCAGGTCGCGCTGCGGCATGTAGGCGGTCAGTCCCGGCTCGCCGATCGTGCTGACCGCGCCGACGCTGGCCTCGCCCCGCGAGGGCACGAGCAGCCCGGCCAGCACCTGCAGGATCGTGCTCTTCCCGCAGCCGCTCGGACCGAGCAGGCCGACGAACGCGCCGCGCGCCGCCTCAAGGTCGACGCCGTCGATCGCGGTCACGGGCGGGTCGCCGGGGTAGCTGTGCCCCAGCGACCGTACCCGCAGCGCGGGCTCGGCGGCGTTCGTCACCGGCGGCGCTCCGCCGCGCCCGCCGCTACGGCTCCGGCAGGAACTCGTTCGTGAACGCCTCGTTCACGTCGACCGGCGCGTCGATCAGCCCGGCTTCGCGCAGGAACGCCTCGAAGCGCTCCCACACGGCTTGCTCCTGGTGGCCCCAGACGCGGCCCGGCGCGCGGTAGCGCGTCGCGTGGTAGTCCGCGCTCGCCTTGACCAGCGCCTCGTCCAGCTCCGGCGCCGCCTCAAGCAGCAGCTCGGCGGCCTCCTGCGGGTTGCCGATCGCGTGCTCGTAGCCGCGCGTCGTCGCCTTCAGGAAGTCGCGCACGAGGTCCGGGTCGTCCTCGATCAGATCGCGGCTGGTGATCAGGATCGGCGTGTACCAGTCCGGGATGCAGTCCGTGTGGTCGAAGAACAGCACGCTGCTCAGCGCACGGCCCTCGAGCTCGCGGGCGCGCAGCGCGTCCCAGCCCTCGAACACCCAGACGAAGTCGAAGCGGTCCTGATCCATCCCGCCGAGGTAGTCGATGTTCCCGACCTCGACGAACTCGACGAGCGAGGGATCGCCGCCGTCGCAGGCGACGAGCGTGTCGATCAGCTCTTTCTCGAGCGAGCCGCCGTAGCCGCCGTAGGTCTTGCCCTCGAAGTCCTTCGGGCGCGTGATGCCCTCGTCGGCGAGCGCCATCAGGCTCGAGTCGTTGTAGTACAGCAGGGCCGCGATCGCGACCACGTCCGCGCCGCCGAGGCGCGCGGGGAGCAGGCTCTCGGCCTGGGAGATGCCGAACTGCGCCGAGCCGGAGGCGACGACGGCGTCCGCCCCGGCCGCGGCCGGTTCGATGATCGTGAGGTCGATGCCCTCTTCCTCGTACCAGCCGTTCGCCTGCGCGGCGTAGATGCCGGCGTGGTGGTTGTTGGGCGTCCAGTTCAGCATCAGCGTCACCGGGCGCAGTTCCTCGTCGCCCCCGCAGGCGGCGAGCAGCAACGCGGCGAGCGCGGCGGCGAGGATCAGCAATCGTCTCATCTCAGTTTCCTTCCGTTGGGGCGCCCGCGTGGCGCCACGGCATCGCATACCTCGCGAGCAGGTGCACGCAGACGAAGAGCGTGATGCTGATCAGCGCGATCAGCACCACCGCCATGAAGATCTGGTCCGTGCGGAATGCCCGCTGCGAGCGAATGATGAAGAGCCCGAGGCCGGAGCTGGCGCCCATCCACTCGGCGATCACCGCGGCGATCACCGCGTAGGCGGCCCCGATCTGCAGACCCGCGAAGAACGAGGGCACGGCCGAGGGGATCAGCACGAGCCGCAGCACCTTGAGGCGGTCGGCCCCCATGCTGCGCACCAGCGCCACCATCTCGCGGTCGGCGTTCATCAGCCCGTCGGCGGTGTTCACGGCGATCGGGAAGAAGCCGATCAGCACGACGATCAGAACCTTCGGCGTGAGGCCGAAGCCGAACCAGACGGCGAGCAGCGGCGCGAGCACCAGCACCGGGATGTTCTGGCTGACCACGAGCAGCGGGTAGAGCACGCGCCGCGCCAGCGGCAGGCTGGCGATCAGCGCCGCCGCCCCCACGCCGAGCAGCGCCGCGAACGCGAGCCCCAGCAGCGCCTCGCTGAGTGTCGTGCGGATGTGCCCCGGCAGCACCGCGCGCTGATCGAGGAACGCGTCCAGCAGCGAGCCCGGCGGCGGCAGCAGGTAGGATGGCGTCCCGGCGACCCGCACCCAGACGTCCCAGGCGACGATCAGCACCGCGAGGAACAGCGCCGCCGGCAGGTAGTGCCACGCCGCCCTCAGGGCCGTCGTCACGAGCCGGGCTCGCCGTTCCGGAACGGAGCCGTCAGCCCCTCCATCCACGGGGTGCCGTCGTCGGCGGCCCGCTGGCCGACCTTGATCACCGAGACCAGGCTGCCGGCCCCGGACTCAAGACAGGCCTCGTGGACCCGGCGCATCAGCGGCCACAGCTCGTCGGGATCCCCCTCGACGGTTGAGCCGAGCGCCCCGACCTCGTACTTCAGGCCGGAGTTCTGGATGACGGCGATCGCCGCCTCGACATGCTCGAACTGGACGTCGGGCGTGCCCGGCGGCGTTGGCAGGCACTCTATTTCCACGATCACGCGGCGCCTCCTCCTCTGCTGCGTGCGAGGATGCGCCGCGCGGCACGGATCGCGAGTGGGAGGATCAGCCGGGGATACGCTACCGGGCGGCCCCGCCGGGGCCGGTCAGGTTCGTCATCACCGCGTTCCCTACGCTCGCATTACCGAGATCAGGTTCCTGGGGTTGTCCTCGACGGATCTCAGCCTTGCGGCTCCCCCGGCGGCACATCGCACGCTCCCGGCGCGTACGCCGGACCCTGCGATCAAGTCGAGGCTACGGACGGAGCGGCGCGGCTGTCAACGCGAGGGCGGCTGGCGGCGTCCGCCGTCGGCTCGAGGTGAGCTGCAGCCGCGTGCCGGCTGGACCGGCGTCACGCGCCCTCCCCCTCGAGCTTGGCGACGGTCTTGCGCAGCAACTCGACCAGCTTCTCAGCGCCGCGTGCGGCCAGACGCTCCGCCTCGGCGCCGGGCGTCAGCGCACGCCCACGCAAGTAGGCGGCTTCGTGATCGAGTTGCTCGGCGACCCATGCGATCGCCTCGGCGGCGGGTTCGCCGCCGGGCAGCTCCTGCGTGGCCACGCCTTCGAGTTCGCTGCCCGACGCGCCCGTGGACATTTCCTCGTAGCATTCGGCCAACCACACGGCGAACTCCCCGGCCTGCGAGCCGTCTCGCCTGCGCCCGAACGCCCGATCGGCGATGTCCAGGAGCACGTCGCTGATCACCAGGCACGCAATCGCGGCGGACTCGACATCCTGGCCGGGTTCGTCCGGCGGCTTCTTCCGGGTCACGCCCCGCCCGCCTCCCCGCCCCCTGATCCGGCTACTGAGGTGCGATCGGCGTCCGCCATCGCCAGCCGCGCGACCTCGATGCCCATGCGCATCGTGTAGTTCTGGCCGCGATCCTCCGGGTAGATCTGCGTGTTGTTGGCCAGGTAGAAGCCCTCGATGCCGGTGCGGTGCGGCGGGATCGTCTCGTGGTAGCGCCAGTGCACGATCGGCTGGCCGGCGCGGTCCTTGAACAGCCACTTGTCGTTGATCCAGCTGCGCTCGAACGCCGGGTTGATGCGCCGGATGTACGGCTCGTAGCGCTCCAGCACCTGCTCCACGTCCTCCTCGACCACCGGATCGCCCGGATCGGCGTAGTTCGAGAAGTAGACGATGTGCTGCCCGCCGTACTCCGAGGGGTCACGGAAGTTCGTCTGCTCGACCGCCACCACGAAGGGGCAGTCGTCGTCGGTGATCGTCAGCCAGTAGATCTCGGAGAGCGGGCGGTCCAGCGCCAGCAGCAGCACCGTCGCCCACTGGTACTCGACCTGACCGAGCAGCGCCTGGTAGTCCTCCGGCAGATCGGGCGCGATGCGCGGCAGCACGCCCGAGTGCACGGTCGCAATCACCGTGTCGGCCTCGAGGAACTCCGGCTCGCCGCCGTCCTCGGCGGGAGCGAGTTCGACGCCGCGCACGCGGCCGTCCTCGCTGACGATGCGCTGCACCGGCCGCCCCGCCTGCACCGAGCCGCCCCGCTCGCGGATCGCCTCGACGAGGGCGTCGACCATGCGGCCGAAGGAGCCGCGCAGATAGCCGAGCTGCTCCTTCGCCAGCGGTCCGCCCTTCCGCGAGGCGAAGCGCAGGTAGATCTTGCCCCAGAACCAGACCATCGCCACCTCGGGCGCGTGCCGCCCGAACTTCGCGCGCAGCAGCGGTCCCCAGACGCGCTCGTAGCCCTCCGTGCCGACCTTCGCGGTGATCCAGTCCTTCGCCTTCATGCCCTCGTAGCGCCGCCAGTCGGCGACGCGGCGCAGCCACAGCGCGGTCAGACCGAGGCGCACCCGCGTCAGCAGCGAGACGCGGTCGAAGCGCAGCAGGTCGCCCGCGCTCGTGAACGGGTAGACGCGCTCGTCGCCGAACATCCCCACGCGCGAGTCCACCCACTCGAGGTCCTCGCCGAGCCCGATCTCCTCGATGATCTCCGCGATCACCGTGTCGGAGCGGAAGAGGTGGTGGTAGAAGGACTCGATCCGGCCGCCGCCGATCTCGAAGGTGCGGACCTGGCCGCCGAGCACCGGCCCGGCCTCGACGAGTGTGACCTCGTGGCCCGCCTTCGCCAGCTCCCAGGCGGCGGCGAGTCCACCGACGCCGCCACCGACGACGACCGCGCGCACTAGCCGCTCCCTTGCAGCGTCGAGGCAGCTGACGCGTCCTCGGGCGCGCTGCCCAGCAGACCGCGCAGGCCGATGTGCCGCCGCCAGAGCAGCAGCAACCCCAGCGCCGCGACGGGGATCAGCAGCAGTGCGTGGAGCGCGATCGCGTAGGCCGTGCCCGCCGCGGCGGTCGCGCCGAAGACGACGGCGACCTCGCGGGCGAAGAACTCGAACGGCCCGATGCCACCCGAGGTGCTCGGAGCGGCGATCGCGAGGTTCGCCGCCCCGCAGACGGCGAGGTAGAGCAGCGGATCGAGGTCGAGGCCGAGCCCGATTCCGACGAGCCAGTACATCGCCGCCTCGATCGCCCAGGAGGCGGCCGTGACGGCGAAGATCGCGCTCCAGGCGCGCGTTCCGCGGATCGTCGTCAGGCCCTCGACGAAGCGATCGAGGCGCGGGGCGACGAGACGATGCAGCCGCGCCGGCAGGGGCCGCAGCAAGCGCTGCGACGCGCCGGGGTTGGCCGCCAGCCGCGGCCCGCCGAACAGCAGCGCGAGGGCGAGCGCGACGAAGGCCGCGCCCGTGGCCGCGGCCAGCAGGCGCAGCACGCCGCTCCCGCCCGCCAGCGCGATCGTGCCGGCAAGGAAGAGCGCCAGCACGACGCCGTCGAAGACGCGCTCGACGAGAATCGTGCCAAGCGCGGCGACGCGGTCCGCGCCGTGGCGCTCGTGCAGCAGTTGCGCGCGCACCAGCTCGCCGGCGCGCACGGGTAGCACGTTGTTCGCCGCGTAGCCGATCACCACGAGCGCCGTCGCATCGGAGGTGCTGATCGGAGTCGCTCCGCGCAGCACCAGTTTCCAGCGCAGCCCTCGCAGCCAGAGCGCGCCGAGGTAGATCGCGAAGGCGGCGGCGAGCCAGCCCGGCGAGGCCGCGGCGAAGGCGTCGCGCAGCTCCGGCCCGCTGACCTGGCGCAGCAGCAGCACGATGAAGATCGCGCTGACGACGAGACCGATCAGCGAGCGTCGCCAGTTCACGCTGTCGTCCCCTCGCGTGGCCGCTTCCGGCCGCGTTGCAGCGAACCGTCCCTGCGTCTCGATCTGCCCTCTATGTTCGGCGATCGCGTCGTCGGGCGCGACGCCCGGCGCTGTGTGGTCAGGGCAGCGGGAACCAGACGTGTCCACGCAGCGCCCCGAGCGAGTCCTCCTCGGTGCGCGTGGCGACGAAGCTCACCCAGTCGACGAGCAATTCGCCGCTCGCGAGCTTGCCGAGGACGCCGCCCGCCGTGGCCGCGCGGTAGCCCTCTTCCCTGAACCACCAGCGGTGGACGTAGGGCCGGGGCGACTCGAATTGGTCGCGCAGCTCCCAGTTCGGCCCGACGGTGCTGCTCGCGCTGATCAGCACCGCGCCGTCGCCCGGCCCGTGCTTGCGGATCGCGTCCGCCCCGAGGTAGCCGACGTTGGGCACGTCGCGCAGATACCAGGCCCAGGGCCAGGTCAGCGATGCCGTGGTGTCGACGATCACCGGAGTCGGCGTCGCCTGCGCGCGCACGAACTCCTCGATCTCCCGCGCGAGCAGGGGCACCTGCGGCGAAGTCTGGGTGTAGATCAGCGGCTCGACCGGGGTGTCCGGGTGGCGGTAGGTGACGCCGAAGGCCGTCCACAGCGAGACCGCGGCGAGCAGTGCGAAGACGGCGGTTCCACCCCCCCAGAGCAGGGCCGGTCGCGGAGAGCCCGCCGGCGCGACGAAATCCTCGCGGGCTGCGCGGAGCGAGCGCCACGCCCTCGGCAGCGCAAGGCCAAGCACGCGCCCGGCGAGCAGCGCCAGCGGGAGTGCGAAGTGCACGTTGAGCCACGGCATCTTCTCGCCCGCCAGCGAGAGCAGGACGAACATCCCGATCAGCCACCAGGCGAGCAGGCGTGTCAGCGGATCCTTGCGCCAGAGCAGCCAGGCGCCGCCGATCAGCGCCGGGATCAGCGAGAGGAACTCGTAGGTCGGCAGCATCATCAGGTAGTAGTGGAGGGGTTGCTTGCCGCGCTGCACGTCCTGCTGGTCGAGCCAGTAGTCGAGCTGGCCCCAGAACGCCGAGAGGAAGCCATCCTGGTTCGTGAACCCGGTGGTGAAGAGCGGGATCGTGATCAGCCAGGCGACGGCGGCCAGCGGCAGCCAGATCGAAGGTCGCCAGAGCACGCCGACGATCGCGCTGATCACCAGCAACTCGATGACCAGCACGGTCTCGATGTGCGCGAAGGTCGAGGTCTCGATCCCCGGGAACGGGATGCGCAGCGCGGCGCCGAGGAACGGGGCGGTCATTGTCCCGACCACGACCATGAGGTCGCCCTCGCGCGGCAGCGTGCTCCAGCCGAAGCGCCGCCGCAGCGGGCCCAGCGGATACCAGAGCGCGGCGATCACCCAGGCGACGAGGAAGAGCGCCGCCCATGCGGCTCGCGGTGCGACGCTGCGGAGGCCGCCGAAGTGCTCGCGCGACTGCCGCAGCAACTCGCTGGTGAGCGTCGCGTTGATGTAGAGCAGCGCCAGTCCCGAGAACAGGTAGGCCGTCTCCTTCGTCGCAAACGAGAGCGCGAGCGCCACCGCCGCGACGATCAGCCAGCGCTCCCGCCCGTCGTCGCGATAGCGCCAGATTGCGGCGAACAGCAGCAGCGTAAAGAGCGCCGCCGGCACGTCGTTGCGCGAGAAGCGCGAGTAGTAGAGCAGCACCGGCGAGAACGCGATCAGCGCCCCCGCCACGATCACCCCGATGTCCCCGAGCCAGCGGCGCAGCAGCAGCGGCACGAGCACCAGCACGGCGCCCGCGAGCGCCATCGGCAGCCGCGAGGCCGCCTCGCTGTCCCCGGCGACCACGAAGACGCCGGCAACCGTGTGAAAGAGCAGCGGCCCGTGCATCAGCGGGTTGTGTACGTACCCGCGCCCCTCAGAGAGATCCCAGGCGTATTTTGCGTGCAGCGACTCGTCATGGTGCATCGCCCGCACGTCGAGGTCGACCACGCGCAGCACGAGCGCGACGGCGGCAATGCCGAGCAGGATCAGCAGCGTCCGGTCCGCCCGGAGCTGATCGAGGCCGGCGCGCAAGCGGGCGCTCATCGGCTGCCCTCGATCGTCGAGGGCACCGCGACGATCCGCGCGCCGGGCGCCTCGAACACGGTCGGCCAGTCCTCGAAGCGTGCGGCGACGTCGGCGCCGAACTGACTGCGCTCCTCGCGTCCGAGGTAGATGTGCGTCACGCGATACTCGCGCGCCAGTTGCAGCGTCTCGGGCCCGGCTCCGTCGCGATAGATCGTGTTCACCACGTTGAGGCGCTCCGTCAGCGGTGCGGTGCTGTGCCACTGCAGCTGGTGGCCCGGCCAGCCGATCAGCGTCGGCGCGGCGCTGGCCGCTGAGATCATGTTACCCGGCCCGTAGCTGCGGCTCGCGGCCTCGAGCAGCACGTGGCGATCGGGATCGAGTTCGCTGCGCACCCAGCGCAGCGCCTCGGCGAGGCCGGGATCGCGTCGCTCGGCGTGGGCGAGCGCATCGATGCCGCGTGCCTGCGCCTCGCGCCCGCGGCTGATTGTCGCCGCCGGCGCGTACAGCAGCGAGCCGAGCCAGAGCAGCGCGGCGAGGGCGGCGAAGGCCGCGAGCGCCCCCTGCGGCGACGCGAGCCGCCCTCGCAGCGCCGCGAGCGGACGGGGCGGCGCGGCGTCGTAGGCGAGGGCGAGACCGATCGCCCCGGAGGCCGCGAGCAGCGGCCAGGCGACGTACCAGAACTTGAAGACGGTGTTCATGCGGGCGTGCCGCAGGGCGTCGGTCACGTGGAACAGCTCGGTCGCGAGCAGGATCGCGCCCGCCGCGGCCGCCAGCGCCAGCCAGGCGGCGTGATCGCGCCGGCCCTCGGGGTAACGGCTCGCCGAGGCCGCCCCGGCTGCCCCGGTCGCGAGCACGAGGCCCGCGAGGGTCAGCCAGCCAACGCCGCGCTGGCCAAGCGCGTCGCCCTCGACGCCGGCCGCCCACAGCGCCCAGAGCACCAGCGGCGCGGCCGCCAGCGGCAGGCTCCAGGCCAGCGCACGCCTCGAGGCGCGCTGGCGCGTCAGCAGCGCGGCGAGGACGACCGGCAGCAGTGGCGCGCCCCAGAACAGCAGCAGCCGCACGGGGTCGCTCGCCGCGTCGCTGACCACCGTCGCGCCTATCGATGAGGTATCGAGGGTTTGCAGCAACGGCCAGGCGATCAGCAGTCCGACGATGGCCGGCCCGGCGAGGTAGCGCGCCGCTCCGAAGAACGCGCCGGAAAGCGGCCAGCCGACGGCGCGGAAGGCGGCGGCAGCCGCGGCGAGCCAGATCAGGCCGTAGGCCAGCACGTCCCAGGCATTCGTCATCGCCAGCCCGGCGAAGAGCGCGCCGGCCAGCAGCAGCGCCTCCGGCTGCGCGGTCCAGCGCTTCCATGAGAGCGCCGTCGCGCCCTGGAAGGTGTCGAGGGCGAGGGCAAGCGCGACGATCCCGAGCGGCAGCGCGAGCACGTGCGCGTGCGGGTCGCCGAGGATGTAGGAGAAGGCGGGGAACTCGCTGATCGTGCCGGGGATGACGCGCGTCGCCCGCCACCACCACCAGAACTGGTCCGGCACGCCGTACGTCGCCTCGGCGGGGCCGGGCAGGCGGTCCACGCCGAGGTGGCCCCAGAGGCCCTCGCCACCGAGCCCGTTCGCCGCCGCCAGTTCGGCCAGCCCCTCGAGCGGCGCGAGCCAGATCAGCGCCACGACTGCCACGCCGGCCGCGATCCAGGGCGTGGCGCGCCGCCGCCTCGGGCCGAGCGCGACGGCGTCGCTCGCGAGTCCGGCGATCGCGACCGCCGCGAGCGCGGCCGCGGCCGCGAGGCCGAGGTTGAAGCCGAAGCGCGGCGCGATCCCCGCGAGCCGCCCGCTGGCATCGATCATCACGTGGCCGAGGTGGTAGTAGGAGACATCGTAGCCGGCGAGCCAGGAGTCAGCCGGCGGCATCCGTTCGGCCTCGTGCACCGCGCTGAGCAGCATCAGGTCCATCGGCTTCTCGGTGTTGATCGCGGCGGGCGCCTGGGCGCGTACGAGCAGCACGATCACGAACACGGCGAGGAAGAGCACCTCCCCGGCGAGGACCGTGCGGCGCATGCTCCAGAGCGTCCGCAGCCGCTCCGGCTCCTGCCAGGCGAGCCACGCCGACCAGCCGTAGAGCGCGGCAAGCGCCACGGCCACGAGGCCGGTCCCGTAGGGAATCGCGGTCAGCGCCGAGGCGAGCCAGACGATCTGCGCAAGCAGCAGCAGCGCCAGCGGACGGGCGTAGAGCACGCCGCGAGAGCGCAGCCGCCCGAACAGCAGCATCGCCGGCAGCAAGCCCGCGCCGCCGATCAACACCAGCCCGAGGTACCACGCGAGCCCCTGGTACACGCCGGTGTCCGCCGCTAGTCCTGCGCGGTCCCGGACGCCAGCAGGCCGTCCACGAACGACTCCGCGTCGAACGGCGCCAGGTCGCCTGGCCCATCCCCGACCCCGATGAAGCGCACCGGCAGCCCCAGCTCCGAGGCGACCGCGAAGACGATGCCGCCCCGGGCGCTGCCATCGAGCTTCGTCAGGATCACCGAGGTCACCTCGATCGCCTCGGTGAAGGCGCGCGCCTGCGCGAGGCCGTTCTGCCCCGTGGTGGCGTCGAGCACGAGCGCGACCTCATCCGGGCCGCGGCCGAGCTGACGCTCGATCACGCGCCGGATCTTGGCCAATTCGTTCATCAGGTTCTGTTTGTTATGTAGCCTCCCGGCCGTGTCCACCAGCACCAGGTCGTGGCCGCGCGCCCGCGCCGCCTCGATCGCATCGAAGGCGACGGCGGCGGGGTCGGAGCCCTGCTGGTGCGCGATCACATCGAAGCCGATGCGCTCCCCCCAGTTGCGCAGCTGCTCGATCGCCGCTGCGCGGAAGGTGTCGCCGGCGGCCACGATCACGCGCTCGCCCTCGGCCTGGTAGGCGTATGCGAGCCGCGCCGCCGCGGTCGTCTTGCCGGTGCCGTTGACCCCGGCAATCAGCACGACCGCCGGCCGGGGCGGGTCGGCCGCGTCGGCGCCCCAGAGCCTGCCCGCCCCCTCGGGCGCTTCGAGGATCGCGATCAGCTCGCGCCGCAGCACCTCGTGCAGGTCGGCTGGCAGCCGCGGGGCGGTCGCGCGCACCCGCTCGAGCACGCCGAGGGTGGTCTCAACCCCGGCGTCGGAGCCGATTAGCACCTCTTCCAGCGAGTCCCAGAGTTCCGGGGTGATCTCGTTGCCGCGCAGCAGGTCGCCGACGCGGCCGAACCAGGAGCGACGCGTGCGCGACAGCGCCTCGCCCGTGGCTGCTCCGGAGTCGGCGTTGGCTCGAAACAGCCTCACGGCATCAACCCTGACCGCACCCTGATCACAGCAGATCGCCGCTGCGCGACGCCGATCGTATCGAGGCGCGAGGCCGTTGGCGAATGATCCGGACTCGGCGTCGCGCTTACGAGGCCTGCGGGAGGTCCGCCAGCCGCAGCGAGAGCACGCGCGAGACCGAGTCATCGCCCATCGAGACGCCGTAGATGGTGTCCGCGGCCTCGACGGTGCCGCGGTTGTGGGTGATCACGACGAACTGCGAGCGCTCGCAGAGCCCGCGCAGGGTCTCGACGAAGCGCCCCACGTTCGCCTCGTCGAGCGCCGCGTCGACCTCGTCCAGTACGCAGACGGGCGCCGGATTCACGGCCAGCAGCGCGAACAGCAGCGCCACCGAGGTGAGCGCGCGCTCCCCTCCCGAGAGCATCGCCAGCGAGGAGATGCGCTTGCCCGGCGGCTGCGCGCGCACGTCCACGCCCGCCTCGCCATCCTCGTTCTCGGGCTCCACGATCGTGAGTTCCGCCCGGCCTCCGCCGAAGAAGCGCTGGAAGTAGTCGCCGAAGCTCGTGTTCACGAGCTCGAAGGTCTCCTCGAAGCGCGCGCGGATCTCGCGCTCGAGCTCCACGATCGCCGCGCGCAGCTGCAGCTCCGCTGCCTCGAGGTCTGCGACTTGCTCGCTGAGGAAGTCGTGCCGCTCGCGCTCCTCGCTGAGATCGTCGAGCGCTTCGAGGTTGACGGGCCCGAGGGCGCGGATCTCGCCGCGCAGTTCGGAGATGCGCTCGCGCAGCTGCACGGTGTCCACCTCGGCGCCGCCGCTTGCCGGGACGACCGCGAGCGCGAGCTGCGCCGCGCCCTCGTCCGTGCCGTTGCCGTTCACCATCGCCGGCGCTTCCGCCGGGCTATCCGCGAGTACGTCCGGCGCCTGGCGGGCGCCCGGACGACGCACGCTGCCGTCCTCGTGCAGGACGAGGCCATCGTCGGCGATCTGCTGTGTGAGGCTCTGGACGCGGCTCGCCAGCTCCCGCAGCGTGGACTGTGCATCGAGCAGCTCGCGTTCCGCGGCAAAGAGGCGCGCCTGGCTGTCGCCGCGGGTCGCCGTCAGCTCGCGTTCGGCGCGCTCGGCCTCGGCCAGCGTGGCGTGCGCCGGCGCCACGGCCTCGTCCGCGGCGCGCCGGGCAGTCTCGACGTTGGCGATCTGCTCGCGGAGATCGCGCAGCGTGAGCTCCAGGTCTTCCAGTTCGCGGCGGACCGCGAGCGACTGATCGCTGCGCTCCGCCAGCCGCTCGACGCTGCGCCGTCGCGCCTCCTCCAGCGTCGCACGGCGGTCGCGCACGGCCGTGCGTTCGCCCTCGGCCGCGGCGAGCGCGGCGGCGTGCTGCGCGACCCGATCGCCGGCGCCGTCGCGTTCCGCGCCGATGGCTTCGGAACGATCGCGCAGGTCCTCGATCCGCGCGTCGAGGGCGACCAGCGCGGCGCGCTCCCGGGCGATCGCTTCGTCCGGGTCATCCGCCGCGGCGTCCGGGTCGTCTTCGGCGAGCACGGCGTGCACGAGGCGCAACTCGCTCCCAAGGGCGACCAGCCGCCGTCTCAGTCGTGTGCTGGCCCGCTCGTGGTCGCGCTGCTCGTTCTCGGCCCCGACGGCCGCGCGGCGAGCCGCATCGAGGGCGTCGCGGGCGTCGGCGACGATGTCGTCGAGGTGCTGGACCTGCGCGGCGGCGGTGTCCTCCGCCGCGCGCGCCGCCTCGATCGCCTCGGGCAGCGACTGCTCCTCGTCCTGCAGCACGAACTGCTCCGACGCCGTGCCGCGCGATCCGCCGAAGATCGAGCCGTCGACGCGCACGAGCACGCCGTCACGCGTGACGACGGAGCCCAGGCCTCGCGACACGGTCTTGAGCGCCGTGGACAAGTCCTCGACCACGATCGTGCGGCCGAGCAGGAGGTCGACGAGTGGCCGGTACCTGCGATCGGTCTTCACCAGGGTGGCGGCAACGCCGATCATTCCGCGCTCGCCGAGCATGTTGAGCGGGTACTGCCGAGGGATGCTGTCGAGCGGCAGCACGGATACGGAGCCGGCGCCCTGTGCGCGCAGGTGCTCGATCGCGGCCAGCGCTTCGTCTTGCCGCTCCACGACGACCGCGCCGATCTGCTCGGCGAGGGCTGCCTCGATTGCGTGCTCAAGACCCTGAGGCACGCGGATCAGCCGTCCGACGAGACCGATGACCCCGCCGAGCGGTTGCTCGTCGCCGTTCGGCTCGTTCGCCGCGCGGAGCAATTCCTGGGCAGCAGAGCCTTGCTTCGAAAGTTGCGCCACCAGCGTCGCGAGCAGCTCGCGCCGGGCCGCCAGTTGCTCGCGCTGTGTCATCGCCGCGCGCAGCGCATCGCGTCCGGCCTCGGCCTGGTTGCGCGTCTCCTCGATCCGCCGCTCCGCGATCTCGCGGCGCCGCAGCGCTTCGGAGACCTCGAGGGCGAGGCGTTCCTGTTCGCGGCGCGCGGCCAGCGCGCGCCTGCCGTAGTCGCGCAGTTCGTCGCTCAGCGCCTCGCGCCGCGCGCTCGCCTGCGCGCGATCGCGATCGCGGCGCTGCTGCTCGGCTTGCGCGCGCACGCGCCGTGCCTCGGCGTCGCTGATTGTGGCCTCGATGCGGGAGCGGCGCGCCTCCGCCTCGGCCAGTTCGCGCAGCACGTCGCGCACGGCTGCGTCGGAGACGCGCATTGCCTCTCGCGCTGCCTCCAGCTCGGCGCCGGACTCGGCGACCCGTGCCTCGAGTGCGACGAGCGCGCCGCCATCCGGCGCGGCGAGATCGGGAGCGCCATCGCCCTGCGCGGCGGACAGTTCCGCGATGGCCGCGTCGATCTCGTCGCGGCGCACGAGCAGCAGTTCGCGGCGCTGCTCGGCGAGGGCGCGCTGCTGGCCGAGCGCCAGCGAGCGTTCCGCCAGCTCCCGCTCGCGCCGCTGTGCACCGGCCAGTTCGGAGCGCGAGGCGGCGACGGCGCCCTCGGCAGCCGCGATCTCCGGGGCGAAGGCGTCCGCTTGCCGGCGCGCCGACGCGAACGCCTCGGAGTACTGATCGTGGCGCGACTGCGCGGCGGCCAGCGCTTCGCTGGCCTGACGCAGCTCGGTCTCGTACCAGGCTTCGAGGGCGGCGCCGAGCTGGGCGTCGAGTTCACGGAAGCGGCTCGCGCGGTTCGACTGCCGCTCCAGTTGGCGCAGCCGTGGCGCGAGCTCGCGGATCAGCACCCGCACGTGACCGAGGTTGTCGCGCGTCTGCGTCAGCCGCCGCTCCGCGCGCGTCAGTTCGATGCGGTGGCCGTGGACCTCGGCAGCCTCCTCGATCAGGTTGCGGCGCTCGAGCGGTCGCAGGCCGAGCATCTCGTCGACGAGGCCCTGGGACATCATTGCGTAGGAGTTCTGGCCGACCTGGGCGCGCCGGAACAGATCCTGCACGTCCAGCAGCCGCACCTTCTGGCCGTTGATGCGGTACTCGTTCTCGCCGCTGCGGTAGGCGCGCCGGCTGACGCTCACCTCCTCGAAGTCGATCGGCATCCACTGCTCGGAGTTGTCGAGGTACAGCGTCACCTCGGCGACGCCCATTTCGCGCCGGCCATCGGAGCCGGAGAAGATCACGTCGCCGGTCTTGCGGGCGCGGATCGAGCGCGCCGATTGCTCGCCGAGGGCCCAGCGGATGGCGTCGGAGACGTTGGACTTGCCGGAACCGTTCGGTCCGACCACGGCGGTCAGGCCGGGGCCGAACTCGAAGACCTGGCGGTCCGCGAAGGCCTTGAACCCGTACGCCTCGACACGCCGCAGATACATCGGGCCTAGCCCGCCTGTTCCGCGGGCGCGTGTTCGCCCGGCTGCGGCGCCTGGGCGCGCAGCGACTGCAAGGCCTCGCGGGCCGCTTCCTTCTCCGCCTGCTGTTTCGTGCGCCCGTTCCCCCGGCCCATGGCCTCGCCGCCGATTCGTACTTCGACCGAGAACTCGCGCGCGTGCTCTGGCCCACGTTCATCGACGGTCACGTACTGCGGGCGGGGGAAACGCCCCTCGCAGAATTGCTGGAGCGCGCCCTTGGTGTTCAGTTCGGCGGGGTCAGTCTGCAACGCTTCCAGCTCCGGCGCCAGCGTGCGCTCGATGAAGCGGCGGGCGCCCTCGAGGCCGCCGTCCGGTCCGCGGTCCAGCTTGAGCGCCCCGACCAGCGCCTCGTAGGCGTCGGCGAGGTTCCCGGGGCGGTCGCGTCCGCCGGTCGCCTCCTCGCCGCGGCCGAGCAGCAGCCAGCGCCCCAGTTCGAGGCGCTTCGCCGCCTGCGCGAGCGTCGGACCCTGCACGATGTGCGCACGCCAGAGCGTGAGCGTGCCCTCCTCGACCTCGGGGAAGCTTTCGTAGAGCCGTTCCGCGATGACCATGCCGAGCACCGCGTCGCCGAGGAATTCGAGCCGCTCGAAGGAGCCGCCGACGCCCTCGTGCTCGTTGGTGTAGGAGGGATGAGTCAGAGCGAGGCGCAGCAGCACCTCGTCGGCGAACTGGATGCCGAGGGCGAGCTGGGCGTGGTGGAGATCAGCGGGCGCGCAGACCAAGCGACAAACCCTTCCGGGCGCACGTGATCCGCGACCACGTACGCTACCGTCCGGAGACCCAGCCGCTCGAACACGAGACAGGCTGGGGTTCGCCCCGCGCACTCACTTATCCTAGGAGCGGGTACTTCACTGTGTCAAGAATAGATTACCCGCTTATACGTCCTACTCTCTCCGGACTGCGCCGCGTCCTCCTTCCGGACGCGCTCGCACTGCTCGACGCGGCCTCCGAGGCCGCCACGGACCTGGGCGTCGAACTGTGGGCCGTCGGCGGCGCGATCCGTGATCTTGCAGCGGGCGTCGCGCCGGCGGAGCTGGACCTCGCCTGCGGTGGACACGCCGCCGCCCTCGCCACCGCGACGGCGGCGCGGCTCGGCGCCGTGAGCGGCGAGGTCGTCGCGGTGCATCGCGAGCCGCGCTTCGCCACTGCGCGCATCGAGCTGCGCGGGCAGCAGATCGACCTCGCCGAGCTGCGCAGCGAGCGCTACGCGCGGCCCGGCGCGCTGCCCGAGGTGCGCCCCGGCGCGACGATCGAGGAGGACCTCGCGCGGCGCGACTTCAGCATCAACGCCATCGCCCTCGGCGTGACGGGGCCGAGGCGCGACGAGCTGCTGGACCCGTTCGGCGGCCTCGAGGACCTCGGCGCGCGCAGGCTGCGCGCGCTGCACGCGGACAGCTTCCGCGACGACGCCACGCGGCTCTGGCGCGGCGCGCGCTATGCCGCCGCGCTCGGGCTGCGGCCCGAGCCACAGACGGCACGCTGGATCGAGGACGGCCCGCGCTGGATCGCGCGCATCTCCGGCCGCCGCCTCTGGGCGGAGTTCGAACGCACGGCCGCCACCCGCCGGGTCGGCGCGACGCTCCGGCTCCTCGAGGCCTGGGGCGTGCTACGCGGCGTGCATCCGGCGTGGTCGCTGCCGCCCGAGGCGGCGCGCGCGCTCGCCCGGCGGCCGGGCCCGCATCCGCCCTCGCTGCTGCTCGCCGTGCTGCTCGCCCCGCTGGCCGGGCGCGACGCCATCGCCGACCGGCTCACGGCCCCGCGATCGGCCCGCCGCACGATGGAGGAGGCGGCGCGTCTGATCGCGGCGCGCGACCGCACCCCGGACACCCTCACGGCCCTCGAGGGCGTCTCGAGCGAGGCCCGAGTGGCGGCCCGCTGGCTGGACCCCGCGGGCCAGCGGCTGCTGCAGCGTGATCTTCGCCGCTGGGAACGCACGCGGCCGCCACTGGACGCGAGGGCGCTGCTGCGGCTCGGCGTCGAGCCCGGTCCCGCCCTCGGCGAATGGCTCGACCGCTTGCGTCGCGAGCGTTATCTCGGCACTCTGAGGGGTGCGGCGAGCGCGCGCCGTACGGTACGCGCCAGACTGCGCGCCGCCGGCGAGACGGAGGAACGATGAGCACGCTGCCCGCCCAGGGCCAGCCTGCAGCGGCCCCTGCGGCCGCCCCCCTGCTGGACTGCGCCGTCTGCGGCCTGCAAGGACCTCCGAAGGAGCTGGCCGACTGCGCCGAGTGCGGCGCGGTCTTCCACATCGACCTCAGCCAGGAGGCGCTGGGCCGCAGTTGCGGGGCAGCGACGTTCGGGCAGGCCTGTGGCTTCAGCTTCAGTTGCGACCCCTGCATCGAGCGCTACGAGACGAACGCCGCCACGGGCGGCCCCTGGCGCTCGGCCGTCCGCTAACGACTGCCGCAACAGCGACGCACGAGGAGGCACGCGAGCGATGACCGCCGTCAACACCGACACTTGCGATATCTGCGAGGTGACCGTCAGCAACCCGGGGCTGCTCTCCGATTGCAGCAACTGCGGCGTGCTCTTCCACCTCAACCCACGCAATGACATACCGGGCGTCGACTGCGGCGATGTCTGGGTCGGCGACTGCGACGAGCCGGTGCTGCAGTTCTTCTGCAACCGCTGCCTCGAGATGATCCGCGGGACCATGCAGTCCCAGGGCTTCCAGGCTCCTCCAGCCGGCTTCGATCCGCTCGGGGCGCCTCCCGGGGCGCACGCGGGCACGGTTCCCGTCGCTCCGGCTGTGCCGCCCGCGCCCCCGGCTGCTCCGGGCGCCCCGCCCGCCGTCAGCGCGCCGCCGCTCGCCGCGGCGCCCGCGCGCGCGAAGCGCCGCCGCTTCCGCCGCATCGACGGCCCCTAGCGCGCGGTGGCGTCGCGCCGCCGCCGCTTTCGCCCTCGCCGCAGCGAGGCGCCGTCGCCGCCCGCTGCCATCGCGCCGCGCGCGACCGGCCGCAGGAGCCGGCTCGGCGTCGCGATCACCCTGCTCGCGGGCTACTGGATCGGGCGCTTCGCCACGTTCGTGCCCGCGGACGCCCTGCCGGTGCTGGACATCGCCGCAGCGCTACTCAGCGCCGTGCTCTTCGCCGTCTGGTACCGGCGCGGCGCGCGACGCTACCTCGAGGCCCGTCAGGCCGCACGGCAGCGCGGCGAGGCGAGTGGGGATCCGGGAGAGCGCGCCGACGGGGCTACGGAGTAGGCAGCCGGAACCAGGTGGCGTCGTCCTCGGGGCGGAGCGAGCGCAGCGGGGTGTATCCGGCGCGCAGCCAGAAGTAGAGCCCCCGCCCGTTGCCGCGCGGCGCGCGCCCGTAGAACACGCGCACGCCCTCGCGGCGCAGCCGCCGCTCCGCGACGCGCACCGCGCGCGCGGCGGTCGAGCGCCCACGGCGATCGGGGGCGATTGCGACGCCCGAGAACGTCACGCTGCGCGCTCCCGGTCCGGGCGCGATGCCCAGCACCCCGACGGTCTCGCCCTCGGAGCGCACGTGGTAGAGCCGGGTCTCCGGCAGCGGCGGCTCGACCGACCCTCGGTAGCCCCGGGCGATGCCCTCGCGGATCGCCTGCGCGACGCCCTCGTCGTCCGGCAGCGCGTCCGCTGCGATCAGTGCGACGCCCTCGCCGCGCGCCCAGAGGCGCGATCGCGCCTGCTCGTTGCGCGACTCAGGCACGGGGCGCCTCGCCGAGCCAGGCGGCGACGGCCGCGGGGACCTCGTTCCCGCCGAGCCTGCGCTGCTCGCACTCGGGCAGCGCATCAAGGAAGGCCTCGCCGTAGGCGCGGGCGCTGACGCGCCGGTCGAGGATCAGGAAGACGCCTCGATCCCGCGGGCCGCGGATCAGGCGTCCAAAGCCCTGGCGAAAGCGCAGCACGGCCTGCGGCAGCATGTACTCGCCGAACGCGTCCTCATGGAGCGCGGCGCGGGCGGCGTGGACGGGATCGGTCGGCACGGGGAAGGGCAGCCGCGCGAGCACGAGCTGCGAGAGCGCCGGGCCGGGCACGTCGACGCCCTCCCAGAACGCGGCGGTGCCGAGCACGAGTGAGCGAGGGCGCTCCGCGAGGGCACGCAGCAGTCGCGCCGGGCCGCCGTCGAGATCGTGCGCGAGCACGCCGATGCCGTCGTTGGCGAGCGGGCCGCGCAGCGCGGCCGCGGCGGAGCGGATCGCGCCGTGCGAGGTGAAGAGCGCCAGCGTGCGCCCACCCGCCGCGCGCGCCGCCTCCGCTAGCACCCACTGCGCCGCCGCCTCGTAGTCCGGCGCGTCCGGCGGCGGAAGATCGTCGACGACCAGCGTGAGCACCGCGCGCCGGTAGTCGAACGGCGAGCCGACATCGAGGACGTCGGCGTCGGGCAGCCCGATGCGCCGCAGGCTGAAGTCGAAGCGCTGCTGAGCGGTGAGCGTCGCGCTGGTGACGAGCACCGAGTCGCGCCGCGCCCACAGTTCGTCCTCAAGGCGATCGGCGACGTCGAGCGGGGCCGTGCGCACGCGCGGACTGCGACCGCTGCTGTCGAGCCAGACGATCCGCCCCGGATCGGCGCGCTGGAGCGCATCGCGCAGCGTCGCGGCCTGCCCCGCCGCCGTCCCGGCGGCCCGCGCGAGCGCGGCTCGCAGCGTGGCGAGCGTCGGCGCTCCGTCCGCGGGCAGCGAGTCGACCATCGACTGCGCATGCAGCAGGCGCCGCGCGAGCTGGTCGAGCGCGAGTTCGAGGTGCAGCGCCCCGTCCTCGACATCCCCCCAGAGCGGCTGCGCACGCCGCCCCGGCGTGATCTGCAGTTGCGACCCGCGGGCGCGCCCCGCGAACTCCTCGACGTAGCCGCCGATCGCCGACTCAAGGTCCGGGAGCCGCGCGCGCGCCATCACCGCCGCCGAGGCGATCTCGTCGGCGAGGTGCGCGAGGCCGGCGGCGGGCGAGAGCGGCATCGGGTCGAGCCGGGCCGCGCCGCGCAGCGACGCCGCGAGCGATCCGCCGCCCGCCGTCACTTCGTCCAGCAACTGAGCGATCTCGTGCAGCGCGACGGAGTCGCCGAACTGGCTCGTCGCGACGCCCTCGAGGCGGTGCGCCTCGTCGACGACGAGGTGGCGGAAGGGCGGCAGCAGCTGGTCGCCACCCGTCGCGTTAACGAGCAGCAGGGCGTGGTTCACGACGAGCACGTGCGCCGCGGCCGCCTCCGCGCGCGCCCGCTGGAGGAAGCAACTGCCCTCGCGCACGAACGCGCAACGCCGCTGGAGGCAGTCGTTCGTGTCGGCCGCGAGGGCGCGCCAGTGCGGCCCCTCGTCGCCGCGCAGGTACAGCTCGGCGCGGTCGCCGCGCTCCGTCTCGCCGAGCCAGACGGCGATGCGGGCGAGCACGCGCGCCTGACCGGCGCTGCGCGGCTCCTCGGACTCGATCGCCTGCGACCAGCGCTCGAGGCAGAGGTAGTTGCCCCGCCCCTTCAGCACTGCCGTCCGCAGCGAGCCCGGCCGCGCGCCCGCCGCCGACTCGGCCAGCGCCGCCGCCGCCGGCATCTCGCGCTCGGCGAGCTGCTCCTGCAGGTTCAGCGTGTGCGTCGAGATCACGACACGCTCGTCGCTGCGCAGCGCGTGCGAGAGCGCCGGCACGAGGTAGGCAAGCGACTTGCCGGTCCCCGTCCCCGCCTCGACCGCGAGTTGGCCGTCGTGCCCGATGTTGGCCGTGACGGCGCGCGCCATCGCGATCTGGCCCTCGCGCGCCTCGAACCCGGGCAGCAGGTCGGCGCGGCGGCGCGCCTCGGCGAAGCGCGCCTCGACCTCGTCCCCGTCGAGCGGCGTGAACTCCGGCAGCGCGCGCAGCGGCGGCGGCAAGGCCTGCGGCTCGCGGGCCAGCGCGCCGGGCGCGAGGGCCTCGCTCGCCGCCTCAATCCCTCGCCGGTCGAGCGCGCCGGCGAACAGCGGCGCGAGGCTCCACGCGGACTGCTCGGCGAGCCGCACGAGGTCGCGCAACGTCGCCGCCGGCAGCCGCTCGAGGCGTTCGAGCAGCCGCAGGAACACCTCGGCCGTCGCCTCCGCGTCGGCGAGCGCGCGATGCGCCTCGCTGATCTCGACGCCCAGCGAGCCGGCGAGCGAACTCAGGTCGAGCCGCGTCGCGGTCGGCAGCAGCACCGAGGCGAGTTCGTAGCTGTCGTAGGCGGGCGCCTGCGGCTGCAACCCCGCCTCGGCGAGGAATCCGAGGTCGAAGGGCGCGTTGTGCGCGACCAGCGGGAGGCCGCGTGCGAAGGCGGCGAACTCGTGCACCGCGAGCGACGGCGGCGGGGCGCCGACGAGATCGGCGTCCTCGATCTTCGTGAGCATGCGGATCGCGGGCGGCAGCGGCCGGCCGGGGCTGACGAAGGTGCGGAAGCGCTCGCGCGGCCCCTCGGCGCCGAAGCGCACCGCGCCGATCTCGATGATGCGATCCGCCGCCGGGTCCAGACCCGTCGTTTCGAGGTCGACCGCGACGTACTCGCCGTCGCCGCCGGTTGCCGGGTCGTCGGGACTGCGCGGCATGACGCCTTCGCCGCCCTCTCCGGGGGAGTATCGCTAGCCGCGGGCCGCCGCCACCGCCTCGACGACGCCCGGCTCGAAGCGCGCGAAGTCTCCGTCGGCGGAGCGCACGATCGCCTCGAAGCGGCCGGCGTGGAGCTCTTCGAGCAGCTCCGCTTCGGTCTGCAGCTCGCGCTCGAAGCCGGTGGCGTAGTAGCCGATGCCGCTCTCCGAGTGCACGTCGCTGCCGCCGGTGGTCGGCACCCCGAGTTCGCGCGCGACCTCGTAGGCGAAGTAGTTCTCGCGAGGCGTATTGCAGCCGTTGGCGATCTCGATCGCGTCGGCGAGCTGGAAGACCGGGAGGCGGGCCGCCTCGGCGGGGGTCAGCTCGAAGCGCACGCTGCCCTTGCGCATCGCCGTCACGTCGTCGAAGACGTGGCGGAAGGGGTGGGCGACGATCAGGAAGCCGCCGACGACGTCGAGCTCCTCGCGCAGCTGCTCGGCGCGGCGGATCCCGCTGACGTAGGCGGGCAGGCCGATCACGAGCATGTGCCCGAGGTCGGTCGAGATCTCCATCCCGAAGTTGACGAGGAAGTCCGTGTGCTGGGCGCGGTACTCGGCGCGCGCGTGCCGGTCCCACATCTTGTCGTGCTCGCAGATGTTCGCGCCCGTCAGCCCGGCCGCGCGCCCGAGCGCGGGCAGCTTGTGCGGGTTGAGCGTGCTGTCCGAGGAGGCGACCGCGGAGTGGACGTGCATATCGAGCACGCTGCGCTGCAGTCCAGGCGTCAGCTCCAGCGTCCGTCTCCTTAGCTTGCGGTCGCGGCCCGCGGACAGCCTCGCCGCCGCCGGGTCCGGCACAAGGGTACGAGATGCCCGAATACGCCGCACCACCCGCGGCGGCGCGCGATCGCTCTGCTCAGCCCGCCAGCGCGGGCAGCAGGATGCCGAAGGCGGCCGCCGCGACGATCGCCGTCGCCCAGATCGCGCCGCTCAGGCGCCGCAGCACGAACGCCGCCGCGAGGACCGCGATCAGCGCGATGGCGTGCACGATCGTCCCGAAACGCAGCGGATCGCCCACCTGCAGGTAGGCCGCGCCGAGCAGCAGCCCGAGCAGCGTCCAGCCGATCAGCGCGCCGTTCACCAGCACGACGCCGACCAGCGGCGCGGGCAGCCGCTTCAGCCCCGCCGCGCGCTCACGCCAGCGGGGGCTGCGACTCATGCTCCAGAGCGCGATCGCGACCGTCGCGAACGCGGCCGCCGCTCCCGAGACGAAGCCCGCGAGGAGCGCGCGGCCGGCCTCGACCTCGCTGCTCACTACTCCTCCGTGATGGCGAGCGCCTCGGCGCGCGTGAGCGTGCGCGCCTGAATCGCCTCGGCGCCGTGCTGTTCGAGGTCGCGCCGCAGCTCGGTCATCTTCGCGCGCTCGTGGACCAGCAGGAAGACGACGGGGCCGGTGCCCGTGAGGTGCAGCGGCACGCCGCCGAGCGAGGAGGCGTAGGCGGCATAGTGCGCGAGCAGCTCCGACTCCGTGCGCTCGATCACCGCCTCGAAGGCGTTCCAGAGATCGCGGGCCGGGGGCGGGGCGTCGCGCTCGGCGCGGTGCGCGATCCGCGCCGAGCGCGCGCCGTCGGTCAGGTCGTGCGGGTGCAGCGCGCCGAAGCGCCGCGCGGTCTTCGCCGGCGCCTGCGGGACGGGCGGCAGCAGCAGCAGCAGCCGCAGCGTGCGCAGGTCGCGCAGCGGCGTCACGATCTCGCCACGCCCGCGGCAGCGCGCCGTCCCCCCGTGCAGGAAGAACGGCACGTCGGACCCCACCGAGGCCGCGACCTCCCCCAGCCGCTCGATCGGCCAGTCGAGCTCCCACAGCCGCGCGAGCCCGCGCAGCACGGCCGCCGCGTCCGAAGAGCCGCCGCCCAGCCCGGCCGCCGCCGGGATGCGCTTCTCGACCTCGATGGCGACGTTCGGTTCGCGCTCTGCCGCCGCGGCGAGCGCCCGCGCGGCCGCCGCCGCCAGTTCGCCCTCGGCGGCGATCTCCGCCGCGCCGCGCCCGCTGAGGCGCACGTCGAGCGCGGGGGCCGGGCGCAGACGCACGCGGTCGGCGAGGTCGATCGTCGTCATCACCGTGTCGAGGTTGTGGTAGCCGTCGGAGCGCCGCCCGGTCACCTCGAGCACGAGGTTCAGCTTCGCCGGCGCGAGCAGCGAGAGCCCGGCCGCCGCGCTAGCCGACATCGAGGCTCCTCGGCCAGCGCGCTTCGGTGAGCGCGTGCAGCCGCTGCCAGTCATCGAGTGCGAGGTGTTGGGCGCGCAGCAGCGGATCGATGGCGGCCTCGTGGAGCAGTGCGTGCACATCGTCGCGCGTGAGGCCGAGGGAGGAGCGCAGCCCGTTGTGCAGCTGCTTGCGCGGCTCCGAGAAGCCCGCGCGCAGCAGCAGGAAGAAGCGCGCGAGCGCGGGCGGCGGCAGCGCGACCGCCGGCTCCGGCAGCCGCTCGATGCGCACCAGCGCCGATTGCACCTTCGGGGCGGGCCAGAACGCGCTCGACGGCACGTCGAACAGCGCCTCGGGGCGCCCGTAGGTCTTGACCGAGAGCGAGAGCAGCGACTCCTTGCCCGGCCCGCCGACGATGCGGCGCGCGACCTCGCGCTGGACCAGCACGACGATGCGATCGGGCGGCTCGTCCGCCTCGAGGAAGCGGCGGATCAGCGGCTGCGTGATGTAGTACGGCAGGTTGCCGACCATGACGTACGGGGCGCTCGCCCCGCACTCCTCGAGCAGCTCCTCCGGGCTGATGCCAAGCGCGTCGGCGGCGACGACGCAGGTCCGCCCGCGCCCCTCGAGCTGCCGGCGCGCCAGCCCCGCCAGCTCCTCGTCGATCTCGACGGCGACGAGCATGCCCGCGCGCGCGGCCAGCTCGACGCTCAGCCCGCCCGGCCCGGCGCCGATCTCGACCACGGTGTCATCGGGGCCCAGCTCGCAGGCGTCGGCGATGCGCGAGAGCAGCAGCTCGTCGACGAGGAAGTGCTGACCGAGCGCCTTGCGAGGACTGACGCCGAGCCGCCGCAGGAACTCGGGCGGGGCCTCGGGCTCCTCGCCTCCGCCGGACCTCGGGCGTCGCGAGCGGCGGGCGCCGCGCGCGGAACTCACGGTGCGCCGCGCGCCCGCGCGAGCGAGGGCGCGGGCGTTTGGGGATGCGGAAGTGGTCGTGCCCCGCCGTTGATTCGCACTCCGGGCTTGCCTCCACCAGCCAACTCAAGCCCGGCGCCCCTACGGCGCACGATGTTACCGGCGTACCGCTGCTGCCTTCCGGCCCTGACGGGATTAACCGGGCATCGTCGCGCAGGACCAGGCTCTCAACGCCGCTTGATCTCGGCAGTCCCCGGGGGACGAACCGCGGGCGGGCATTCAGCCCCGCTGAGCGGATTGCGGGTTACAGGGCACCGCTAGCTCCCCGCCTAGCACGACCGTCTGGATCGTAGGCGCGCGCGCGCCGGGGCGTCAAAGAGACGCGTCGGTTCGTGCGGCAGTGGCGAGCTTGCGGCAGCCAGGGCTGCGGTTGACTTCCTTACTGCGGATTCGGATCCTCGACCAGGCTGCGGGCGATCGCGATGCCGGCGTCCACGCTGTCACCCAGGAGCAGAGGGCCTTGCCCCCAGATCAGGTAGGCGATGCCGGTCGCCGTGTCGTACACGTGGACCTCGACCGACACCCGGTCATCGAACAGCGGGCCGCGCGGGCTGTAGTCGACGACCGCCGGGCGCCCGCTGATGACACGCGTCTCGTGGACGCCTTGGCCTGTCCGGTCATCTTCAAGGGGCCACGTGGAGGACGCCGGGAACCCGCCGACCGTGCCCGTGATGTAGTAGCCGCAGATCTCAACGCCGGGGTAGCCTCTCTCGTTATTCCAACGCGCGCAGTAGCCGTGCAGCGGGTCGCTCAGTCCGCCGCTGGACGCCTCCATGAACGTCCAGCCCGCGGGCAGGGCCGGGTCGCGCCAGTAGGCGTGTCGTTTCGCCGTGGCGAGGTCGGTCGTGTGGAAGTAGCCGTCGCTACCCGGGGAGTCGGTCGGCAGGTCGGGCGGCTCGTCGTACTCCTCGAACGACCTGACGCCGCGCCAGTCCTCGGGATTGATCTGGAACGGTCCGTGGCGCACCGGCGCCGCCAGCGATGTCCCGCCGATGTCCGGTAGCTCACCCCAGTCGACCGTGGCGGCAGCGCTCGCCGACACTGCGCCGGCGCGGCAGCCCGTGAAGGCGAAGGTCATCCACTCGACAGCAAGGAGCTTGCGAGGCACGGTCCCGGCCGGGTCGGGCTTGACCTCGCTCACCTTGTAGCGCACGAAGCAGTCGTCGGCCTCGTGCCACTCGAAGAGGTCGCCGGCCTCGACGGCGTCGTAGAGCGCCGCCTGCGAGGCGCCGTGGGCGTCGGACTTGTGGATCAGCAGTGCCGTCGCCGTGCCGTCGCGCAACGCCTCGTACGTGGTGACGGCGCTCGACGTGTCGGCGGGGTCGGCGAGGAAGGCGTAGCTGCCGGGCTCGGCGACGGCGCCGCTGGTGTCGTTGCTGTCGTAGCGGAAGGTGGTTGGGGGCGGCAGCGCACTCGGGCTCTCGAATAGGGAGGTCGCTAGGGCGATGGCTTTCTCCAGCTTGGCGTTGCCGTCGGCTGCGAGGTCCGAGCGGTGAGGGGCAGCAACCGTGATGGAATACGAAGTCTCTGTCTTTGGGTCGTCGATGTAGATGCGCACGTCGGCGTTCCAGAGGTAGTTCGGCCCAGGCGGACTCCAGAGGATCACAGCAGGACGACCGGCAATGACTCGTGTCTCCCGCACGATCAGCCCATCCGGACTAGCGCCTTGGTCGGCGTAGAAGGATGCTTTCTGGGCGAATTTCCGCACGGTGTTGTATGCACCACAGACTTCTATCCCCTTCTGGCGTTCTTTTCCGTCAGGAAACTGCAGCGGCTCGGTCAGGTACACCGAGCAGAAGCCCCACAGCGGGGCCTCGAAGCCGCCGTACCAGGCACGGCGTAGTTTCCAACCCTCCGGTAGGGGGTTCGGCTCGCGCCAGTAGGGGAACTCCAAGGCGCGCGCCGCTTCGAGCGTTGTCGCTACACTCTCTTCGTCATCCGGCGATCGGTCAGGAGGGTCATGGCGTGTCAGCGCCTCCTTTTTCCCCTCCCAGTTCTCGGGAATGAGGTGGTGTGTCCCATGCACCACAGGGGCCCGAAGGCCGACACCCCCGAGGTCCAGCATGTTGCCCGAAGTCATGCCGACTTCAGCGTCCGCTGAGATGGCGCCGCTGCACCCGGTGTAGGCGTAGGTCATCCACTCGACGGCGAGCAGCTTGCGAGGCACGGTCCCGGCCGGGTCGGGCTTGACCTCGGTCACCTTGTAGCGCACGAAGCAGTCGTCGGCCTCGTGCCACTCGAAGAGGTCGCCGGCCTCCACGGCGTCGTAGAGCGCCGCCTGCGAGGCGCCGTGGGCGTCGGACTTGTGGATCAGGAGCGCGGTCGTCGTGCCGTCGCGCAGCGCCTCGTAGGTGGTGACGGCGCTCGCCGTGTCGGCGGGGTCCGCGAGGAAGGCGTAGCTGCCGGGCTCGGCTACCTCGCCGGTGGTGTCGTAGGTGTCGTAGCGGAAGGTGGTTAGGGGCGGCAGCGGATTCGGATACTCGAAGAGGCTGCGAGTGATTGCGATCACATCGAAGCTGGGATCCTCAACGTGAAGCTCGTACCCGCTCTGGGTGGCCACGTCATAGATCCGGAGCCCGTGCAGCACGGTTGGAGTCTGGTTGGAGCCGGCGGGTGAATGGTACTCCAGCATCGCCGCGCGGCCGGCGACTACCCCGGTCATGTAGGCCAACCTGCCATTGAGCTGTGACGCCGTAGTGGGTAAGCCCGAGCGGGCAGCGTGGTAACCGCAGATGTGAATGGCTGGCCCGTAGCGGTCGCTGAGCCCCCATTCGGCACAGTAGCCGTACAGCGGGCCGTCCCAGGTGCCGCTGTCCGCACGATAGAGCCGTAAGCCCGCCGGCAGCGCCGGATCGCGCCAGTACGGTAGCTCGCGGCGCGCGACAACAGGATCGGCGGTCGAGAAGAAACCGTCGGGGTCGTCCCGGTAGAGGTCGATGGACTGAACCGGCGGCAGATCAAGTCTGTCCAACTCGATCGAGCCCGCCCAGCCAACCGGTACTAGCTGCCACGTGCCATGGCGAATGGGTACGGTCAGGCTGGCACCACCGAGATCCAGCAACTCGCCCCAGTCGACCGTGGCGGCGGCGCTCGCCGACACCGCGCCGCTACAGCCCGTGAAGGCGTAGGTCATCCACTCGACGGCGAGCAGCTTGCGAGGCGCGGTGCCGGCCGGGTCGGGCTTGACCTCGGTCACCTTGTAGCGCACGAAGCAGTCGTCGGCCTCGCGCCACTCGAAGAGGTCGCCGGCCTCGACGGCGTCGTAGAGCGCCGCCTGCGAGGCGCCGTGGGCGTCGGACTTGTGGATCAGCAGCGCCGTCGTCGTGCCGTCGCGCAGCGCCTCGTAGGTGGTGACGGCGCTCGTCGCGTCGGCGGGGTCGGCGAGGAAGGCGTAGCTGCCCGGCTCGGCGACCTCGCCGGTGGTGTCGTAGGTGTCGTAGCGGAAGGCCGCCTGTGGCGGCAGCGGATTCGGAGGCTCGAACAGGCTGCGGGCGATCACAATGACGGCATCCACGTTCTTGCCTCGCAGGCTGCCGTCGAGCCCCCGGATGACGTACAGGGCCTCTGTCGCAGCGTCGTACACCAGCACCCGCACCGCCACGTAGCCGTTGTAGTTCGGACCGGCCGGGCTGTACTCGACTCGAGCAGGCCGCCCCGCGATCGTGCGTGTTTCATTGACGCCGCGGCCGTCACCCCAAGAGGATTCTTCGGTTAGTACGCGTTTGGTAGGGTAAAGTCCACAGATCTCGACGCCGTCGTAACCTTGGGCCTGTGACCACAGGGCACAGTAGCCGTAGGTCGGATCGCTCAACTCGCCACTCCTGGCCCCTGAGAACGTCCAACCCTCGGGCAGCGCGGGGTCGCGCCAGTACGGCAGCATCCTTGCCTCCGCTGGCCCAGGCGCCACTGCGGGCTCTCCGATGGAATAGCCTGGGGGCGTGTGGTATGCCGACTCTTTGGCCTCACCGGTCCAGCCCGCCGGAAGGAGCTGATAGATGCCGTGCACCACCGGCGCAGTCAGGCTGACTCCGCCGAGATCCGGCAACTCGCCCCAGTCGACCGTGGCGGCGGCGTTGGCCGCCGCGATCGCGCCGCTACAGCCCGTGAAGGCATACGTCATCCATTCGACGGCGAGCAGCTTGCGAGGCGCGGTGCCGGCCGGGTCGGGCTTGACCTCGGTCACCTTGTAGCGCACGAAGCAGTCGTCGGCCTCGCGCCACTCGAAGAGGTCGCCGGCCTCGACGGCGTCGTAGAGCGCCGCCTGCGAGGCGCCGTGGGCGTCGGACTTGTGGATCAGCAGCGCCGTCATCGTGCCGTCGCGCAGCGCCTCGTACGTCGTGACGGCGCTCGTCGTGTCGGCGGGGTCATCGAGGAAGGCGTAGCTGCCGGGCGTCGCGACTTCGCCGGTGGTGTCGTAGCTGTCGTAGCGGAAGCTCGTGGGCGATGGCGTCTCGGCGGGCGCGGCCTCCGGGGTGGGTGACGCAGTCGACGGCGGCGAAGGCGTCTCGGTCGGCGCGGCGTCCGCCGTCGGCGTCGGCGTGGGCGTCGCGATCGGCGCGGCAGTCGCGTCCGGCGTGGGCGAGGGCGTCCCGGTCGGCGCGGCAGTCGCGACCGGCGTTGGCGAGGGCGTCCCGCTCGGCTGCGGGGTGGCGGGCGTCGCCGTCGCGGCCGGCGCCGGGCGCTCCTCCGGCGCTCCGCTGCACGCGGCCAGGGCGCTCGCCAGCGACAGCGCGAGGCCGGCGGCGAGCAGGACCGCGAGCGAACGACGTGCGTCGCGCAATGGCACGGCCCCTCCTCGACTCCCCTGGAGGTTAGACGACCGCTCGGCGCGTGGGGTTCCGCCCGTGCCCGGCTTTCCGCCTCGGGCGGACGCACAGGTACAATCAATCGCGAGCGTCGAGGACGACGAGACGCTTCCGGCGAAGGAGCCGACCCGTGCGCCTGCTCTCCATCGGACGCCCCCTGCCCGACATCGCGATCGACAACCACACGATCTTCAACGCGCCCGCCTGCTTCGACTACGAGGCGATCGCGATCGATCCGGAGGGCGTCTTCGGCAGCATCCGCGAGCTGCTCGACGCCTCGCAGGAGCACGCCACGCACGGCGACTCGCGCGTGGTCAACGCGCTCACGGGGCCGGGCGTCGCGGCGGGGGAGATCCTGCAACGGCGGCGCGACGAGCTCGTGCGCGCGCTCGAGCGCGGCGCGCTCGTCGCCGTCTTCACGCACCCGCTGGCGATGATCACGGAGATCGCGGGCTTCCCCGGCCTCGATCGCTACTTCTTCCTGCCCGCCCCCGCGGGGCTGGCCTGGGACGCCGCGCTGATCCGCTGGGGCGAGGGCGTGCAGGCCGCCGTCGCCGACCACCGGCACCCCTTCGCGCGTTATGTCGACGCCGTCGGCAGCGACATGCTCTACCGCGCGCACTTCAACGACTCGGCGCCCGGCTTCGCGAAGCTCGCGAGCGTCTTCGCGCGATCGGCCGGTGGCGCGCCCGTCGGCGTCGAGTTCCGCGTGCTCGGCGGGACGGTCGTCTTCCTGCCCGCTCCGCGCAGCCGCGGCGGCGACGCCGGGCGCAAGCAGGCCGGGGCGATCCTCGCCGCCGCGCGCGAGCTGCTCGACCAGCCGTCCGGCGATCCGCCCTCCTGGCTGCGCCAGCAGGGCCTGGCCGGCCTCGAGGAGCTCGAGGCGGCGAGCGCCGAGGCGGCGAGCGCCGTCGAGCGCGCCGCGGCGCAGCGCGAGGCCGCCGCCGGGGAGCTGGCGCAACTGGCGCGCGTGCGCGACGTGCTCTGGACCGAGGGCAACCACGCGCTGATGCCCGCCGTGGTGCGCTGCCTGGAGCTGCTCGGCTTCAGGGCCAGCGAACGCGACGGCCGGGTGACGTTGAGCGACGACGCCGGCCGGCTCGAGCTCGAAGCCGAGGGCTCGACCGAGGCGATCGGGATGGCCCCGCACTACCGCCTGCGCGCGCGCCTCGACAAGCGCATCGAGCAGGAGCGCCGGGCCGCGCGCGGCCTCGTCGTCGCGAACGGCGAGCGGCTGCAGTCGCCCGATCGCCGCGACGCGCCGATCGCCGACGCGCTGCGCGTCGCCGCCGAGGCCACGTCCTACGCCGTGCTGCCATCTTCCGAGCTGTTCGCAGCCGCCTCCGCCGCCATCGAGGGCCTCGAGGACGAGACGCTCGCCGCGATCCGTGCCCGCCTCGTCGAGCACGACGGCGTCGTCAGCCTCGGCGACCTGCTCGGCACAGCCGAGCCGGAGGACGCGGCGGCCGTGCCGATGACCCGGCCCTAGCGAGCCGATTGCCCCCTCGCCCTGAGGAGACCTTTGCGTAACCGGGGGATGGGCCTGTGGAGAGCGCTCTGTGGGCGGATCGAGGGTGCGGGAAGGGGGAGTGCGCGGATTCGGGGATGTGCCGGGGGACTGCGAGGCCCGCTTGCGCTTCCCGGCAGGCCGCTAGGGCGCACTCCGGCCCGGGACGGCGGCCGCGAGCAGGGCCGAGACCCAGGGCCCGCGGTCGGTCTCGATCCCGACCACGACGTCGCCCGGGTCAGAGGCGTGCTGCGCGATCAACTCGTGCAGTGTGGCGACACCCTTGACGCCTTCGGGCAGCCGCCGGGCGGCGAGCCGCTCGCCGGCCTCGTTCATGAGCTGGACATCGTGGTGGTCTTCGGACCAGTCGTCGCCAACGTACAGGGTCATCGTGCCTCGCTTCCCTCCGCTTCGTGCTGCTTGCTGCGAGCCGCCGGGCTGGTTCTGCGACGGCCTAGCGTCCTGGGGTGTCTTCGCGGGCCAAAGGACTCTCATCAACAGTGGGCTCGTTTCAGTGGGTCAGGTCACATCGACGTCTGACCCACCATCGCCCCGTCGCAGCGGGCGCACCGCACGATGCCGCCGAGGGGGTAGTCGTGCTTCCGCTGCGCTGCGCGCCGGCGCTCCGGGTCCAGAAGCCTCGCCTGCACCGCGTCGAACAGCTCCTCGGAGATCACCGGCGGCGTTGCGTCGGATATCTCGATCCACTCGGACGCGTCCCTCGCTCGACGACGCGGCGGCGCTTCCCGCTGACCGGGTCTCGGCGCTGCCTCGTCTTCGTGCGTTTGAAGATCGTGCGCCCGGTGTAGCCCGGATTGCGCAACATGTTTCGCACGGTCCACGACGACCACGCTCGGCCCGTGTAGCTCGGGACTCCCTCCTCGTTGAGCGCGTTGGTGATCCCCATGATCGACGCACCCGCCGCGAAGTCCTCGAAGATGCGACGGACGACTGCCGCCTGCTCGCCGTTGACGACGCGGCGTCCCGCCGTGGGGTCGTAGTGGTAGCCACACATGCCGCGGCCTGTCGCCTGGGGGATGCGGCCGCTCCTGGCGCGCTCTTCCTTCCCGCGCATCGTCCGCTCGGCGATCTTCTCGCGCTCGACCTCGGCGATGAACGCGCGCGCGGCGAGGATGAAGCGCCCGCCGCCGTGTCCTCGAAGCGCTCGGTGACGAAGGCCAGCGTGACCCCGGAGGTCTCAAACTCGTCAAACAGGATTCCGATGTGGTTCTGGCTCCGCGACAGGCGGTCGACGGCGTAGGCGACGAGGACGTCGGCCGTTCTGTGGCGGAGGGCTTCACGAAGCTCGGTGAGTCCCTCGCGTTCGAGGAGCGCGCCGCTGTCCGTGTCCCGTGTGCGTCGCTCCGGCTGTCAAACAAACGTCGCCCCGCGGATGGCGCCCTCCGCCGTGCCGTACTCGATCTCCACGTCCCATGTGAGCATGCGGTGGAAGGCGCGGTGGCGGGTCGCGAGCGTCGACAACACCGGGATGGAATCAGGAACGCCCGTTCGGGGATGGCGCGCTGCCGGTGGCGTGCGGATGGGGAATCGCGGGTTCTCGCTTCCCGTACGCGGAGTGAGGGGCCGCCCGAACGGCGAGCATCGAAGCTCGCACGTGGGAGCCGATCCGAGCCGGCGACGCACTGGCCTCCAGACTCCACCATCATCACGAACGCTATCCACGCAAACAGCGTGCCGTCACCATGTGATCCGCAATCAACCTGGTGAGGTGTGCTACGTTGCTCCCGCCCCGCGACGGGATCAGGTGACGACGCTGCGCGGCATGCCACGCGGCGTTGTCAAGACCAGCGCGAGACAGGGAGGCCACAGCTGCCACGTACAATAAGAGATTTCATGCCGCAAGATCTCGAGTTTCAGATGTTTGTCCTTGACGAACTCGCAGACGAGTTGACGGAACAAGGAGCGGATGTCCTCAAGCTCACGATCGGCGTATCCGAGCTTCCGATTCCTACCATCGTTCTGGATCGGATGGTCGCCAAGCTTCACGATCCCGACTTCGTTCGCCGCGTCTACCCGGAGGGCCTACCGGAGCTTCGCGAGGCGATCGCGAACTTCTACAGTCGACGACACGGAGCGAGCGTCTCGGCCGCGCAAGTGATCGTCAATACCGGCACATCACCGATTTTCCGCAACATCTTCCAACTACTGTCCGGGCCGGAATACGAGATCATGATTCCGCGCCCGTATTACGCCCTGTATCTATACTGTGCCACGCTGGCCGGAGCTACCGTCAAATTCTACGACATTGACATCAACACCAAACGAGTCGACATGGACTCGTTTCGTCAGAATTTCTCGCCAGAACGTACATCGCTCGTCGTGATCAACTCACCCGGCAATCCCGTGGGGAATATCGTGACACCGGAAGAGCTGCGAGAGATGTACGAGATCGTCGGTGGCCACGCATATATTCTGAACGACGAGATCTACAACAACACGATGTTCTATGACGACTTCCACTCGCCGCTGGCGCTGCTTCCAGAACATGCGAACACGACAATCGTCACGAACGGGTTCTCCAAAGGCTACCGGATGTACACGAAGCGGGTCGGCTTCGCGATCCTCCCGGAGGAGCTGCAGGTGAACCTGCGTGTCATCCAGCAACACACGTTGTTGTGTGCAGACCCGTGCTACCAGTACGGAATGATCGCCGCGCTCGAGGACGACCAGAGCCTCGGGGAGCTCACGCGCACTTATCGAGCCAGAGCGGAGTACACGACGGAACGACTCGCGGGTACCGGATGTCACCCGATCGCGGCCGAGGGCGGGTTCTACGCCATCCTCAGGTGCGAAGAATGGAACGCCGGTCGGGGGTTCCCGTCATCGAAGGAGCTGGCTCGCGACATCCTGCAGAGCGTCCACGTTGCCGTCGTTCCGGGAACCGATTTTGGCCTGCCGCACGACCTCCGCCTCGCCTTCTGCAATGAACGCTACGAGGAAGGCATCGACCGGCTGCGCGACTATTTCACGTCCCCGGCGCGGGTCGGCCGGGGTTCCGGGACTCAGCGTCCTGCAGAGACTGCAGCGGGCGTCAAAGAGTAGCAGCGAGACGGTGGCCACTCCATTGACGAGCCCGTTACATAGCGAGATCTCCAGCACTCCCCGGTCCGGCATCCGCCGTGCGGTGGTCCTTGCTGCGGGCGTCGGGGTCCGCTTGAAACCGCTGACGGAGGCTCTCCCCAAGTGCATGGTCACGGTCGGAGGTGAGCCGCTTCTCCAGCGCACGCTCAGGGAGCTTGCCACGCAGGGAACGACTGAGGCGGTCCTGGTGATCGGCTACAAGGGCGACGTGGTCCGCAGCGCCATTGGCTCTCGCTTCGCCGGCATCGACATCCACTACGTCACGGCGTCCGACTACGAGACGACCAACAACATTCGCTCCCTCTGGCACGCTCGCGACTACCTCGATCAGGATGTCCTGCTGATCGAGGGGGACGTGGCGTTTGATAGAGGGGTGATCACGGCGCTGCTCGAGGAGCCCGGCAGCAGCGCTGCCGTGGCGCCCTACCATCGAGCGCTATCCGGCACAGTGGTTCGGTGCGATCGCGAGAAGCGCGTGACGAGCTTCGTTCTCGGCGCCGATCAGGACCGTCACTTCCACTTTGCCGACTCACTCAAGACTGTCAATATCTACGTGCTGCGCAAGAACCTGCTGCGCGAGACACTCGTCCCCCGTCTCTGCCTGGCAATCGAGGCTGGCCATGTCGATCGGTATTACGAGACGATCTTGCGCGACTGCGTGGCCGATGGATCGCTCACTGATCTCGCGGCGGTTGATGTTTCTGCGAACCGTTGGTATGAGATCGATGACCGGCGTGATCTGGAAGCTGCACGATTTCTGTTCCTCGACCGCGGCGCGCAGTTCGACCGTATTCAGAAGCTGCACGGCGCGTACTGGCGATACGGGTTCACGGACCACTCCTACTTATACAATATGCACTTCCCACCGCTGGAGATGCTGGAGGGGTTTCGCGCTGACCTCCGCGACCTCGTCACGAACTACCCGGTCGCTCAAAAGGAGTTGGCGCGTCTGCTCTCCGACTGGACGGGCGCGGACCCCGATAATCTCGCCGTGGCCAACGGCGCTGCGGAGCTGATCAAGATCCTCGGCGAACAGTTCGTACGGCGTCTGACGATCCCGGCGCCGTCGTTCAACGAGTACGAGGAGGTGGTCGATGCCGCGGGGCTGAACCGCTTCCCGCTTGAGCAGGAGACGTTCGAGCTGGATGTCGATGCATTCGCCGAGTCCGCAATTCGTTGGAGGTCCGATACCGCCGTCGTCGTCACGCCAAATAACCCGACTGCCGTGTCCGTCTCACGCGAGGACATCCTGCACCTCGCGCGCCTGCTCGAAACTCACGACTGCCGCCTCGTCGTCGATGAGTCGTTCATCGAGTTCTCGCGCGCAGGCGGCAGCGGAAGCGTTGAAGGCGACGTTGCGGCCTATCCCAACCTCGTGGTGATCAAGAGCATGAGCAAAGTGTTCGGGATCGCCGGCCTCCGTCTCGGCTACCTCCTCAGCGCGGACCGCGCGTTCGTCAGGAGAGTGCGCCGGTCCCTGCCGATCTGGAACGTCAACGCGCTGGCCGAGGAGTTCCTGCGCGTCGTCGGCAGGTACCGCGGGGAGTTCGCGGAGAGCTGCGAGTTGACCCGAACGACCTGCCGGGAGTTGTACACCGAGCTGTCCGCACTTCCAGGGCTCGACTGCGTCGAGCCGGACGCGAACTTCGTGCTCGGCCGGATGACGGATCCCACCGCCACGGCCTCCGACTTCGCACGCCGCCTTTACGTCGAGCACAACATCCTGATCAAGGATTGCTCTGCAAAGAGCATGCCCGACGCGAACCGATACTTGCGCATCGCGTCGCGCACTCCGGCGGAGAATCGCGTCCTCGTCGAAGCGCTCGCGGCACTGCTGTAGGCGCCGATGACCGAATCACTGCCGGACGACGAGGCTACGACATTAGCCAACGCAGAGAGCGACGCTGAGAACGCCGCTCTCATGGCGCACCTTGAGCGAACGATCCCGCCGATGGACCTCGGGGCCGCCGAGCGACTGCTGCGCGAGGCAAGAGCGGTCTTCGAACAGCACGGCGTGGTCTTCTTCCTCCGCCAGGGCACATGCCTGGGCGCGGTGCGCGATCACGCGCTGATCGCATGGGACGACGACCTCGACCTCGGATCGATCATAGGGCTTCACGGTTTCACCGAGGACTTAATCGAGCCCACCGTAGAGACGCTCCGGGCGCACGGCTGTTACGTCGAGGTGCTCCACACGGGCCTCTACACCTCCGTGAAGATCATGAAGTACCGTATCAGGATAGATTGGCAGTGCTACCGAGTCGTGAAGGGGACGATCGCACACTACCCGGGAGTGCCGTTTCCCGTCGGCCTCTTCACCGAGTTAGCCGAGGTCGACTTCATCGGCGAGAAGTATCTCGTCCCGAGTCCGCCCGAGGATTACCTCCGCTTCAAGTACGGCCCTGATTGGGCCACCCCGAAGCAGGTCGGCTACGAGAAGGACGTCCTGGACAATATGCCGGAGGGGACCGTGCCCGGTCGTGCCGGGCGGCTACAACAGTTTCTTGCGGTTCACCTCTTCCCACGTCAGGCCGCGAGACTGCTCGTGCTCGACGGCGGCGGCAATCCCGTTCCCGGAGCAGAGGTGATCGTCGCGGGTTTGAACCGATCGCAGACCAATCGCAGGGGCGTCGCGAAATTCTATCTGCCGGGAGCGGACAACTACGCGCTGGCCGTTACCGCCGGTGGCCGCGAGGAAGTGCTCTACGAAGAGGCGCTGGCCCCTGGGCGGATGTACGTCTATCGACCGGATCCCGCCAGGCCAGCCGGGCGGTACTTCGTGCTCACCGAGGTGTAGTGACCGGACCCCCTTCGCGAGACCACCGCCTATGAGAGTCCAGCGTGTTGCTGAGCCTCCCAGCGCTCGGCGTAGGCAGCCGGGGCAAGCCAGCCCAGGCTGCTATGCGGGCGCTTCGTGTTGTACTCGATCCTCCAGTCCTCGATCAGCACCTGCGCTTCGAGCAGGCTGTCGAACTGCTCGACCGCCAGGAACTCGTCGCGCAGCCGGCCGTTGAACGACTCCACGTACGGGTTCTCCCACGGCGCGCCGGGCTCGATGTAGCTGCTGCCGGTGCCGCTGAACCGGCACCAGTCGCGCAAGGCGTTGGCCGTGAGCTCGGGCCCGTTGTCGCAACGGATGTACGCAGGCGCCGTCCCGCGCCGGGCGACGATCCCCTCGAGCGTGGCGGCGGTGGCGTCGGCGTTGATGCGCCTGGCGGCCACCACCGCCAGCGCCTCCCGCGTGTGTTCGTCGACGATGTTGAGCAGCTTCAGGACCCGCCCGTCCGCGGTCTGGTCGAACTGGAAGTCCAGCGCCCAGACGTGGTTCGGCCGCTCGGCACGCAGCCGCCTGGCGGGCTGCGCCGAGTCCCCCAGGCGCTGACGCTTGCGTCGCTTCAGCGGGACGCGCAGCCCCTCCTCGCGCCAGAGCCGTTGCACCCGCTTGCGGTTCACGCCCCAGCCCTCCTCGCGCAACGTCGCCCAGGCCCGGCGGTAGCCCCAGCGGGGGTGGCCACGCGAGAAGGCGTGTAGTTCCGTCCTGAGCGCCTCGTCGCCGCGGCCGCGCGCCGGGAGGCGGCGCTGCGTGGAGCGGTGCTGGCCGGTGACCCGGCATGCCCGCCGTTCCGACAACTCGAGGCGGTCCTGCAGCATGCAGACCGCCTCGCGCCGGCGCGACGGGCTTACCAGTTTCCCTTCGCGATCTCCTTGAGCGCGTCGATCTCGAGTTCCTTGTCGGCGACGATCCGCTTCAGCCGCGCGTTCTCGCGCTCCAGCTCGCGCAGCCGTTTGGCGTCGTCGGCCTTCATCCCGCCGTACTGGTTGCGCCAGCGGTGGTAGGTCTGCTCCGAGATCTCGACCTGCTTCGCCGCCTCGGCGATCGTCTGCCCTTCGCCGAGCAGCCGCTCCACCTCGCGCAGCTTGCGCACGATCTGCTCAGGCGTGTGCCTGCGTCGTTTCACCGTGATGTCCTCCTCCGCCCACCTTCGCGGGCCAAAGGACTCTCATCAACGGCGGTCCCGTTTCAAGGGGTCAGGTCAGTGCAGCAGGGTATCGCAACGACGCGCAGCATTGACGGCGGGGATGGAGCGGCCATCACCGTCGGCCTCGACGTGGGCGACCGCCCACGTCCACGCCCTCGGCGCCGGCGGGGAGGTGCTGCGCGATCAGCGCATCCGCACCGCGGCGCTGGCGCTCAGCAGCGCGCTGGGGGACCTCCCCCCGGCGCGCGTCGTGATCGAGGCAGGGCCACGCTCGCCGTGGCTGAGCCGCGTCGTGGCGGACCTCGGCCATGAGCTGGTCGTCGCCAACCCTCGCCAGGTCGCGCTGATCGCCGGCAGCCAGCGCAAGACCGACCGGCTCGACGCCGCGTGGCTGGCGCGGCTGGGGCGCTTCGACCCGGAGCTGCTCGCACCGATCCGCCACAGGAGCGAGCAGAGTCAGCAGGATCTCGCCGTGGTGCGCGCCCGCGACGCGCTGGTGCGCTCCAGGACGTTGCTCATCAACCACGTGCGCGGGGCCGTCAAGGCCTGCGGCGTCGCGCCGTCGTGCACGGCCGAGGCGTTCCACCGCAAGACGGCCGACCACATCCCCGATGGGCTACGCCCGGCGCTGCTGCCGCTGGTGGAAACGATCGGCGAGCTGACAGCGCGCATCGTGGCAGCCCGCCGCGAGATCGAGGCGCTGTGCGAGGCTCACTCCGAGACGCGGGCGCTGCGCCAGGTCACGGGCGTCGGGCCGATCACCGCGCTCACGTTCGTGCTGACGATCGAGGACCCCTCCCGCTTCCCAAAGAGCCGGGAGGTGGGGGCGTACCTCGGGCTCGTGCCGAGGCAGCGCGACTCGGGCGAGCGCGCGCCGCAACTCGGCATCGGCAAGAGCGGCGACGCGGGCCTGCGGCGGCTCCTGGTGCAGGCCGCGCACTACATCCTCGGTCCCTTCGGACTCGATACCGAGCTGCGTCGCTGGGGTGAGCGCTACGCGGGAACAGGGGCGGGCAACGCGAAGAAGCGCGCGGTCGTGGCTGTCGCACGACGGCTGTCGGTGCTGCTGCTCGCGCTGTGGAAGAGTGGGGAGCTCTACGAACCGCTGCGCCACGCCGCGGCCCGCGAGGCCGCGTAGCGGGGAGGAATCGCCGCAGGCGGCGGAGACTAGAGAGCAGGGAGGGAAGAGACCCCCAGCCTCGAACGTGATGCCGAGCACGGGCGACTGCGAGCACCCGCTTGTCCCATCGAGGACGCGGCAGAGATGGCAGCGCCCCCTGGAAGCAGGATGTGCCTTCATGCACCGGGCCCGATGCGCGGCCCACAGACGAGTGCGAATAGAAGCTCGGCACAGGCTCCGCTACCGGACATCACGAGCGGTTCGTAGCGACCAGGAGGAGCACCGTACCGGTTGGCGGTGTAGATGATGCGGTGCTCTTACCTGATCGCCCCAGTTGCCTGGGGCTGAATGTGGTCAGCCCCTGCCTCCAGGCGTCCATCTACCCTTGCCGGTTGCATAATTCATCCGGGCTGGCCGGTAGCCGTATCTCGATGCCCGTGGCTCCGATACCGCCAATCTCAAGCGATGCATCTTCGAGCCGCGTTGTGAACCCCCCGGGTCCGTAGTATCCCACTATCCCGCGGTCTGGAACTTCGTCGGCGTGGATGCTCAGGATAGAAGAGCCTACCCAGCCTTCAGGGACAGAAAATTCAAAAGTTCCATCCACCCCGGTCCCGAGCCATCCATCAACTGCTCCTAACCAGATTCCTTCGACTGGCCTACCGTCCGGACCCAGCACTATGCCGGTCACCTTCCTTTGTTCAAGGCACAGATCGTCCGCGTTAACGGGGAGCCGTATCTCAATGCCGGTCACGTTTCCGTCGCCTATCTTGACTCGTGTCGCCTGTGTGCGCAGTGTCGTAATCGCGTCAGGGCCGTGGTACCCCAGCCATCCGCAGTCCCCAGCGTCGCCCGCGTGGATGCTCAGGATAGATGGGCCTGACGAGCCTTCGGGCAGACGAATCTCGAATGTCCCGTCCCGGCCTGTCTCTCCCCAGTTCCAGAAGGCTTCGGCCACCAGCGAGACACTTAGACCTTCCACTGGCTCGCCGTCCAGCCCCAGCGCTGCGCCCTGAACGCTCGATCCGTTCGAGGTATCGAACGAATTGCGCCCAGGCGCAGGTCCTCCCCCGATCAACGACGAACGGATCAGGATTTCCTTATCGTCGGGAAGCAGATAGGTGTCTGGGTAAGATGCGTACCCGTCGTGCATGAGTGACCGGGCTTCCAGGTCGTCGCATGTCATCGGGCCCCATGGGTCACACCCCGGCGGATGCGGAAGTCCCAGCGCATGGCCAAGCTCGTGCCCGAGTCCGCCAATCACGCCTCCAAGAGTTCGCTCATACGGCCCCTCGTCACAGTAGTAGAACTCTCCTGGAGCAAAGTCACCCTCGGCGGCCTGCAGAATAGTGAGGCCAGCCCCCCCCTCTGCCCAACTCATGGGGCTCATCGCATGACTCCTTCACATCAGCGTAGATGACCCACACGAAATCCGGGGAGTCGGGTTGCACCGGTGCGCAGTGCTGGACAGCGGCCACTGACCTGACCCCTTGAAACGGGACCGCCGTTGATGAGAGTCCTTTGGCCCGCGAAGGTGGGCGGAGGAGGACATCACGGTGAAACGACGCAGGCACACGCCTGAGCAGATCGTGCGCAAGCTGCGCGAGGTGGAGCGGCTGCTCGGCGAAGGGCAGACGATCGCCGAGGCGGCGAAGCAGGTCGAGATCTCGGAGCAGACCTACCACCGCTGGCGCAACCAGTACGGCGGGATGAAGGCCGACGACGCCAAACGGCTGCGCGAGCTGGAGCGCGAGAACGCGCGGCTGAAGCGGATCGTCGCCGACAAGGAACTCGAGATCGACGCGCTCAAGGAGATCGCCCGGGGAAACTGGTAAGCCCGTCGCGCCGGCGCGAGGCGGTCTGCATGTTGCAGGACCGCCTCGAGTTGTCGGAACGGCGGGCATGCCGGGTCACCGGCCAGCACCGCTCCACGCAGCGCCGCCTCCCGGCGCGCGGCCGCGGCGACGAGGCGCTCAGGACGGAACTACACGCCTTCTCGCGTGGCCACCCCCGCTGGGGCTACCGCCGGGCCTGGGCGACGTTGCGCGAGGAGGGCTGGGGCGTGAACCGCAAGCGGGTGCAACGGCTCTGGCGCGAGGAGGGGCTGCGCGTCCCGCTGAAGCGACGCAAGCGTCAGCGCCTGGGGGACTCGGCGCAGCCCGCCAGGCGGCTGCGTGCCGAGCGGCCGAACCACGTCTGGGCGCTGGACTTCCAGTTCGACCAGACCGCGGACGGGCGGGTCCTGAAGCTGCTCAACATCGTCGACGAACACACGCGGGAGGCGCTGGCGGTGGTGGCCGCCAGGCGCATCAACGCCGACGCCACCGCCGCCACGCTCGAGGGGATCGTCGCCCGGCGCGGGACGGCGCCTGCGTACATCCGTTGCGACAACGGGCCCGAGCTCACGGCCAACGCCTTGCGCGACTGGTGCCGGTTCAGCGGCACCGGCAGCAGCTACATCGAGCCCGGCGCGCCGTGGGAGAACCCGTACGTGGAGTCGTTCAACGGCCGGCTGCGCGACGAGTTCCTGGCGGTCGAGCAGTTCGACAGCCTGCTCGAAGCGCAGGTGCTGATCGAGGACTGGAGGATCGAGTACAACACGAAGCGCCCGCATAGCAGCCTGGGCTGGCTTGCCCCGGCTGCCTACGCCGAGCGCTGGGAGGCTCAGCAACACGCTGGACTCTCATAGGCGGTGGTCTCGCGAAGGGGGTCCGGTCACCACCACTTTGTCCCAAGCGTGGCCGGTACCGTAATAATCGGCCGGTTGGCTCATCCGGCACTCCTCAGGCGTGGCCTCGTACAGCGAAAACGTCAGCCCTCCGAGTTCCCGGCGGTACCGAGATTGCAGATCCACAATGGCGTTGGCCATGGCCTCGCTGGCGTCGGCCCGGAACTCTCGGTCCGACGGCGCTGCGTAAATGACTCGAACGGTACCCGTGGACCTCGTGGAGATTCGCACGGACACAAGCGCTTCCACAGTTCGCCCCTCGTAGGCCGCAGTGATCATTGCGTTCCCCGCGCCAACGCTGGTGACTATGCCATTCGACACAGACGCCACCCAGGGCTCGGAGGACTGCCACTGCACCAGCCCGCTTTCAACAACCTGACTTGAGCCATCCGACGTATTGGCAGTCACCAAGAGCTGCACCTTCTCGCCGATGGACGTCAGAGGCGTCATCTCCGCAACTTCCAGAGAAGTCACGGTGATATAGCCGCAGTCGGGCATGTCCGCCATCGCCGCACGGATTGCCTCCTCTACGTCGGCGGAAGTGAGTCCGGGTTGCGACGTGAGGATCGGGGCGATGGCGGCTTCGACTATCCGCTCGACCTCCTCTTGGGACAGTCCCGATTCAGGGAGGGGCATGTCCGCCATCGCCGCACAGATTGCCTTCTCTACGTCGGCGGAAGTGAGTCCCGGCTCCGGTTGGGCCGGGGCGGGCGCGTCGGCCAACTCCTCACGCACGCTCTCCTCAACCTCGGCGCGGGACAGCCCCGCGTCCCCGCCCCCGCAACCAACCAGGAGCAGGGGGACCATCACGGCGAGCGCCATTAATGACATTGGGGCCTTGGTCATCTTCACGGCCCTCCCACAGAGATGGTAACCCGGTGCAGGACACCGAAGGCCAAGCATCTGTCAACCTGATTCGTGCCCGCAGCGGCCAGGCTGAGCCGGGCAATGGCGAGCGAGTCCGCCGGGATGCCGGACCGTCCACCAACCGGCTGTGGCAGCGTCTGTCTTGTTATCTCAGGGGCGACTCACGCAGGGGACGAATCTAGGGGCATCTCTGGTCATGGCAAGAGCGTCCTCTCGGCTGCGCCTACCGGAGCGCCCCGTAGGCCGGCGCACTCGAATCCGCCGCTGCCGTCTTGGCTTCGCGGGGGCGCAGCAGCGGTAGCAGGGGCTGTCCCCGCGCCCAGACGTCACGCGCTTCGGCAACGCCCGGCAGTTGATGTCATACCTCGGGCTCACGCCCAGCGAGTACAGCAGCGGCGCCCGTCAGCGGCGGGGGCCGATCACGAAGACAGGGAACAGCCACGTGCGCCGCATCCTGGTGGAGAGCGCCTGGCACTACCGCCACCCGCCGCGGGTGGGGGCAGCACTGCGCAAGCGCAGGGAGGGCCAGCCGGGCTGGGCCGTGGTGCTGGCCGACCGCGCGCAGGCCCGGCTCTATCGCCGCCACCGGCGGCTGACCGCTCACGGCAAGCCTTCGGTGGTGGCGAACGTGGCCGTCGCCCGTGAGCTCGCAGGCTGCCTGTGGGCGGTGCTGCGGCGTATCCCCGCATCCGCGGGAGGGCCGAAGGTCGGCGCCCGGGAGCAGGCGGCGGCCTGATACAACGCGCCTGGTCCGCGGAGACGGCGGAGCTGGCGATACGCCGTTCCGGAGCAGGAGGGGGTGGATGAGCGAGGGCAGGCTCAGGAGGACGCGCGGTACAGCTATGCGGCAGCGGCGCCCGGCGCCGCCAACCCGCGACTCTAGACGGCGACCCCTCCCGGCGAAGCACGGTCATGCGGCAAGGCCTCGGGCAACCCGCGAAGATCAGAGTGACACGTCGTCGAAGCAGCGCCCTCGTTCGTCCATCTCCCCCCGTTCCGGAGCCGGATCGCCACGACCACCGCCGGTGCTGCTTGACAGCCGGTCACTCCATATCAGCTGTAGTTGGTGAAGAGCGCGAGCTGTGAGCCGGGCGCCGGCTTGACGCGCCGCACGATGAGCCGGACCGCGCTGGCGTCCCCCGTGTGCTGGAACGGGGTGTAGGTCGTCTCGGCGACAGCGGCGCCGCCCGGCAGCCAGTACGGGATCGGCGTCCAGTCCTCTTCCGGGATCGCCTCGATCAGCGTGCGTACGTTCGGCTGCTGACGGATCGTGACCGAGAAGCGGACGTCGAGCGCGCGGCAGGCGGCGACGACGGCGTGGGTGTAGAAGCCGCTGTCGGCGCGCATCGTCAACTGCCCGCTCGCTCCGGCGCCGCGCACCCGCGCCACCGTCTCACGCAGGAAGTGGGCGGCGCCGCGGCCGCTGCTCGCGCGGCCCTCGCGCAGCCGCGCCATCAGCACGTCGCCTGAGCCGGCCGCCACCGCGAGCAACGGATGATAGCCGCGCGCGCCCGTGTAGCCGGGCTGGCGGGCGCCCTCCTTGGCGAGGCCGTAGGTCTCGCAGAGCGTCGAGTCGAGGTCGATCGTGAGCGGCGCGTCGCCTGGTCCCGCCCCGGCCGCCCAGGCGCGGGCGAGCAACTCGCGGCTGAGGCGGTCGAGCTGGCGGGCGTGGCCCCAGCTGAAGCTGCGCAGGAAGGTTCCGAGGGTGGACGGCGCCTTCACGGTGCAGCCGAGCACGCGCCCGGCGACGCCTGAGCGCAACGCATCGGCGTCGTCGATGCAGTCGCCGCCCGCGAGCGCCGAGGCGACCAGGGTCAGCAGCTTGTCGCCGGCGTTCGCGCGCCCCGCTGCGTCACCGAGGTCGACGTGGGCGTCCGCCAGTTCACGGAGGCCGAGCCGGGCGGCGAGCGGGGAGCAGCAGGCCCGCGTGGTCCACGAGGCGGTCGTCGTCGAAGGCGATGTCTATCCGGTCGGGGTCGCTCGTTGGTAGCATCGAATGGGTGCTCCCTGTGGCTGTGACGTGATTCGACAAAACCCATTGTCCCAGCTACAGCGGAGCACCCAACCGCAGCCGCTCGCGCGCTCCTCTTCGGTGGATTCGGGGTAAGGAAAATGCTCACCGGCTGGCGGGTCCGGGACCAGTCTGCCCGATACACCGGGCTGCTGGTCGAACCCCATTAGGGTTGGGGTGAGGGTCCCGGACCGGCGTCACGCCAGCAGGCGGTGCACCTCGGTCGGAGCGCCGTAGTCGACGCCCTCGATGCCGAAGCCGAACAGCTGCTGGAAGTAGCGCTGCCAGCCGGCGTAGTCGCTCAGCTCGCCCAGTGACGCGCTGTCGATGGCGGCCATGCGCCGGGCGACCTCGGACTGCACCTCGGGCGTCATCTCCAGATCGTCGAGGCGGATGCGGTGCTCGTCATCGGTGGTCGGCATGACGCCGGGCCCGAGGTGGCCGCGCATCATGCGCGCGATCTGCTCGATCGGGCCTTCGTGCGTGCCCTGCTCCTTCATCACGGCGAAGAGCACGCTCATGTAGAGCGCGACACCGGGGATGGCCGCCGAGGCCTGCGTGACGATGCCCTTGTTGATGCTCACCCAGGCGCCGCCGCCGCCCGGCGCGAGCTGCGCGTGCAGGTCGTGGGCGGTCGCCTCGAGGTGCTCCTTGGCCCGCCCGATCGTGCCCGCGCGATAGATGTCGTAGGTCGCCTCGGGGCCGACGTAGCTGTAGGCGACGCTGCGGCAGTTGTCGGCGAGCAGGCCCTCCGCACCGAGCCAGCGCACCCACTCGGCCCAGTCCTCGCCGCCCATCACCTTCACGGTCGCGGCGATCTCCTCGTCACTCGCCGCCTCGATGGTGGCCTCGGTGACGCGGCCGCGGCGCAGGTCGATGGTCTTGCCGGTCCAGTCCTTGCCGATCGGCTTCAGGGTGCTGCGCCAGACCTCGTCCGTGTCGGCGTCGCGGCGCAGCGGCGCAGCGAGGCTGTAGACCAGCAACTCGACCTGCCCGCGCATCGCGCGCAGCTCCGCGGCGACCTGCTCCTTGGCCTCAGTCGAGAACGCGTCGGTGTTGACGGTGCGCAGCGGGCGGCCCTCGGCGGCGGCGAGGCGGTGCGCCTCGGCGAGGTTGTACCAGCCCGCACTGCCGGGCTTGTCATCCTCGGAGGGCCGTTCGAGGCAGACGCCGACGGAAGGCGCGCCGTAGCCGAAGGAGGCCGAGAGCAGGCTGGCGAGCCCGTAGCCCGTGCTGGCGCCGATCACGAGCGCGGGCCCGAGCGGCGGAGCGCCCTCGGCGGCGGCTCGCGCGACCTCGATCTGCCCGCGCACGTTGGCGGCGCAGCCCTCGGGATGCGCGGTCAGCGAGATGAAGCCGCGAATGCGCGGCGCGACGACCTGCTCTGACATGGCGGCGACCTCCCGGATGCGCGCGTATCGTACGTGCGCGGCGGGAGGCGGGCGAGACGAGGGTCAGGCGCTCAGCGTCAGGGCGGCGTGAGCATCTCGCAGGTGGGGCCGCTGGCGCGGCTGAGGCGGAGGTCGAGCGTCACCAGCGGGCAGTCAAGCGATTCGGCCAACGCCACGTACCAGGCATCGTAGGCAGTCAGGTTGTGACGCAGCTCCCATACGCGATCAGCGAACGGTGAGAACGGGTGCAGGACGATGGCGAGCCTCATCAAATCGAAGCGGCCAGCGGCGGCCTTGTCGCGCGACAGATCGCCGGAGAGCTCCATCCGGCGCAAGATGTTGGTTGCCTCTGCCAAGGCCAGTTCGGGACCGGCGAGCTCATCACTCGCTATCAGCGAGTCCGCCCACTCGCCCTCGCGTTGCGAATCGACGAATGCGGCGATGAGTGCGGATGCGTCGACGACGAGCGTCACTTCCGGTCCGCATCGCGGTGGCGAAGGATCGTAGCCGTCCCGATGTACGAGGGCGACGCGGCCTTGCGGGCGCGCACCTCGTCCATCAACTCCTCTACAGAGGGCATCGAGGCGATCCGCTCCAGTTCACCAAGCAGGTACTCCTGCATCGATTGGCGCTGGCGCGCGGCACGCGCCTTCAGCACGTCGCGGACTTGCTCGGAGACGTTGCGGATCGTGATCTGTACCGGCATGACAGCATTCTGCCAGCATTGCCAGCATTCTGCAAGCGCTGCACTCAGTCCCGCAGCTTGAGCACCGCCATGAACGCCTCCTGCGGGACCTCGACGGCGCCGAGCATCTTCATGCGCTTCTTGCCCGCCTTCTGGCGCTCGAGGAGCTTGCGCTTGCGCGTGACGTCGCCGCCGTAGCACTTCGCGAGCACGTTCTTGCGCATCGCCCGTACCGTCTCGCGCGCGACGATGCGGCCTCCGACGGCGGCCTGGATCGGCACCGCGAAGAGCTGACGGGGAATCAGCTCCTTCAGCGCCGCGGTGAGTTGCCGCCCCTTCGCCGCCGCGCCCTGCGACTGCACGATCGTCGAGAGCGCGTCGACCGGCTCGCCGTTGACGAGGATGTCGAGCCGCAGCACCTTCGCCGGCTCGAAGCCCTCGATCTGGTAGTCGAGCGAGGCGTAGCCCTGCGTGCGCGACTTCAGCTGGTCGTAGAAGTCGACGAGGATCTCGGCGAGCGGGCAGCGGAACTCCGCCAGCACGCGCGCGTCGCCCTCGGCGACGCCGCGGTCCAGGTACTCCAGCCGCAGGTGTCGCCCGCGCCGCCCGATCACCAGCTCCATCACGGTGCCGAGGTAGCGAGAGGGCACGGTGATCGCGAGCCGCACCCAGGGCTCGCGCACCTCGCTGATCTCGTTGGGCGGCGGGAGATCGGCGGGGCTGTCAACGACGATCTCGCGGCCGTCGGAGCGGGTCACCTCGTACTCGACCGAGGGCGCGGTTGCGACCAGGTCGAGGCTGAACTCGCGCTCCAGCCGCTCCTGCACGATCTCCATGTGCAGCAGGCCCAGGAAGCCGGCGCGGAAGCCGAAGCCGAGCGCTGCCGAGCTCTCCGGCTGCCAGACCAACGAGGCGTCGTTGAGGCTGAGGCGCTCGAAGGCGGCGCGCAGTTCCTCGTACTCGTTGGGGTCGGTCGGGTAGATGCCGGCGAAGACCATCGGCTTGGCCGGGCGGTAGCCGGGCAGCGCCTGCTCCGCCCCGTGGCGGTCGAGCGTCACCGTGTCGCCCACGCGGCTCTCGTGGACGCTCTTGAGGCCCGTCGCCACGTAGCCGACCTGCCCCGCATCGAGGCGCGGCTGGATTTCCAGCTCCGGCCGGAAGGCGCCGACATCCAGCGGCTCGAAGCGCGTGCCCTGCTGCATCAGCCGCAGCCGCTGCCCCGCCGCCAGCGATCCGTCCACCACGCGCACGTAGGCGAGCACGCCCTTGTAGGCGTCGTACTTCGAGTCGAAGACGAGCGCTCGAGGCGGAGCGTCCGGATCGCCCTGGGGCGGAGGGACGCGGGCAACGACCGCCTCAAGGATCGCCTCAATGCCCTCGCCGCTCTTCGCCGAGGCGTAGAGCACCTCGTCGGGCTCGAAGCCGATGACGTCGACCAGTTCGCGGGCGACGCGATCCGGGTCCGCGGCGGGGAGGTCGATCTTGTTGACCACGGGGATCAGCGCGAGGTCGAGGTCGAGCGCCGAGTAGACGTTGGCCAGCGTCTGCGCCTGGATGCCCTGCGCGGCGTCCACGACCAGCACGGCGCCCTCGCAGGCCGCGAGGGCGCGCGAGACCTCGTAGGCGAAGTCGACGTGCCCGGGGGTGTCGATCAGGTTCAGCTCGTAGTCGAGGCCGTCCGCGGCGCGGTAGAGCATGCGCACGGCCTGCGCCTTGATCGTGATGCCCTTCTCGCGCTCGAGGTCCATCTGGTCGAGCACTTGCTCGCGCATCTCGCGGCCGGAGACGGCGCCGGTGTGCTCCAGCATGCGGTCGGCAAGCGTCGACTTGCCGTGGTCGATGTGGGCGATGATCGAGAAGTTGCGAATGCGCTGCACACGATCATCGTAGCCGCGCGGAGCCCGCAGGCGCACGCGCCGCGCCCGGACGTGAACGAGGGCGGGGGTGTCCCCGCCCTCGTGGTTGCACAGCCTGGATGCGACGCCGCTAGACGCGGTGGCAGGCCACCCAGTGGTCGCGCCCGATCTCGCGCCACTCGGGGATGCGCTCGCGGCACTCGGCGATCACGATCGGGCAGCGCGTGTTGAAGACGCAGCCGGGAGGCGGGCGCACCGGCGAGGGCACGTCGCCGACGAGGATGATGCGCTCGCGCGAGCGCTCGACCTCCGGGTCGGTGATCGGCACGGCGGAGAGCAGCGCCTTGGTGTAGGGGTGCAGCGGGTTCTCGTAGAGCTCGTTGCGGTCGGCGAGCTCCATGATGCGCCCGAGGTACATCACGGCCACGCGGTCGGAGATGTGCCGCACGACCGCCAGGTCGTGGGCGATGAACAGGAACGTGAGGTTGAACTCGTTCTGCAGGTCTTCCAGCAGGTTGATGATCTGCGCCTGAATCGAGACGTCGAGGGCGGAGACCGGCTCGTCGAGGACGATGAACTCCGGCTCGACGGCGAGCGCGCGAGCGACGCCGATGCGCTGGCGCTGTCCGCCGGAGAACTCGTGCGGGTAGCGCTTGGCGAAGTAGGGGTTCAGGCCTACCTGCTCCAGCAGGTACTCGACGCGCTCCTGGCGCTCCCTCCCCTTGTAGAGGCCGTGAATCACCATCGGCTCGGAGATGATGCTGGAGACACTCATACGCGGATTCAGCGACGAGTAGGGGTCCTGGAAGATCATCTGCATGCGCCGCCGGAAGGCGCGCAGCGAGCGGCCCTTGACGTCGTTGAGCACGGTGCCGTCGAAGGTGATCGTGCCCTCGGTCGGGCGGTAGAGCTGGAGGATGGCACGGCCGGTCGTCGACTTGCCGCAGCCGGATTCTCCGACGAGTCCGAGCGTCTCGCCCTCGCGAACGAAGAACGAGATCCCGTCAACAGCCTTGACGTCGGCGATCTTGCGCTGGAAGAGGATCCCGGAGGTGACCGGGAAGTACATCTTCAGCGCATTGACCTCGACAAGGTTCTTGACGGACCCGTTGCTGGTTTCTGTCATCGTGGCGGCGTCTGTGGTCATGAGCGCGCTCCCGTCCGGCCTGCGGGCCTAGCTGATGTCCATGGTCACGGTGCTGCGCGTGCGTTCGTCCTTCTGCGGGTCGCGCCAGCAGGCGGACCAGTGCCGCTCCTCCTTGAGTTCGAGCGGCGGTTGATCCGTCACGCACTTGTCGATCGCCCAGTCGCAGCGCGGCTCGAACGAGCAACCCGGAATCGGATCGATCAGCAGCGGCGGCTGCCCCTCGATCGCATCGAGCCGGATGTGCTCCGTCTCGTCCAGACGCGGCACCGACCGCATGAGGCCGACGGTGTAGGGGTGACGGGGATCCTTGAAGATATCCATCGTCGAGCCGGACTCGACGATCTTCCCCGCGTACATCACGTTCACCCGGTCGGCGTAGCGCGAGACGACGCCGAGGTTGTGCGTGATGATCACGACCGCCGTCCCGAGGTCCTTCGAGAGCTGGGCCATCAGCTCCAGGATCTGCGCCTGGATCGTCACATCGAGCGCCGTGGTCGGCTCATCCGCCAGCAGCAGCTTCGGGTTGCAGGAGAGCGCCATCGCGATCATCACGCGCTGGCGCATCCCGCCCGAGAACTGGTGCGGGTAGTCGTCGAGGCGGTTCGCCGCCTCCGGGATGCCGACCAGCTCAAGCAACTCGGCGGCGCGAGTTCGCGATTCGGACTTCTCCAGGCCGAGGTGCAGCGTGATCGCCTCGGTCAGCTGGTTGCCGATGGTGAGCACCGGATTCAGCGAGGTCATCGGCTCCTGGAAGATCATGGCGATGCGGTTGCCGCGGATCGAACGCATTTCGGCGTCCGACACGTCCAGCAGGTTCTCGCCCTCGAAGAGGATCTCCCCATCGACGATGCGCCCGGGCGGGCGTGGAATGAGCCGCAGGATCGAGAGTGCGGAGACGGACTTGCCGCAGCCGGACTCACCGACGAGACCGAGCGTCTCGCCTTCCTCGAGGTCCCATGAGACCCCATCGACGGCGCGGACGACGCCTTCCTCGGTGTAGAAGTACGTCCGCAAATTGTTGATCTCGAGCAGCTTCACCAAAGACCCCCTCTGGCCGGAGACGCGGGACCCGCAGCGCGAGCCCCAGTGGTGGGGAAGAGGAGATTCGAACTCCTACGCCTCGCGGCACATGATCCTAAATCATGCTCGTCTACCAGTTCCGACACTTCCCCGTAGACGCCTTCCCTCTGCGCACGTGCCCCCACCGCAGGCGGCGCGCGATTATAGATCATCCGCGCTGCGCCTGTCGGCGTCCTCGCCGCGATCGGCGGCGAGCCGCAGCCTCACTATAGCGCGAACTACAGTCCGCTGCGCCCACATTGTGGTGGCGTTGCGCCTGCAGGCGGGAATATCTGGTGAGCCCCCAGGGATTCGAACCCTGAACCGGCTGATTAAGAGTCAGCTGCTCTGCCATTGAGCTAGAGGCCCGCTACAGCATATCAAGAACTCGTGCTTGCGGCCCTTCGGGGCCGGCGGGCGGCGTTGACGCCTCGCGAGAGGCGGGGCTAGGCTCGATTTCCGGCCTCGCGCCGGCGCGGGCGGTTAGCTCAGATGGCTAGAGCGCAGCGTTGACATCGCTGAGGTCACTGGTTCGAATCCAGTATCGCCCACCAGACCGCCCACTCGGCAGCCCCCGCCCGCCAGCAGCGAGTCTCCTGCGGCGCTGCGAACCACAGGCGTTGAGCGGCGCTACGGGGAGGCCGGAAGCCTCCGGAGCGAAGCAAGGATTTGATCCAGCAGCGCGTTCAGCTGTGCTGCGCGGTCTTCGTCCGCCGCACTGTAGCCACGCCACTGCTCCTCGCCCGTGTCCATGGCGACCTTGACGGAGGCGTCGTTGGACGCTTCCTGGATGCTGAGCAGGTTGACCCCCCAGTCCTTGACCACAACCCGCCATCCGTCCGGCACGGTGACGACGAGGTCCGTTCCGGGGAGACGCCACTCCGTCACCCCGTCGCCCGCCACCAGCTGATCGAGAATCATCGTTGGGATGCCCGAACCTTCCTGGGTGGCGCCCTCCGCCCACCCGGAAGGAAGGCCCTCCAGGGTCTCGATTGCCCGGACGATGAAGCGGTACTTGCCCCCACGCTGCAAGCCGTCCACACGGTAGCTGCGCGTGGAGCTATCGCTGCCGGGAATGACAGTCCAGTCACCCCACCGCACGTTGTCGCCCTCCCAGACGCCCCGGCGGTACTCCCACCCGATCGCGACGGGCGGGCCTCCGGCCCACTCCAGGATCAGCGCCTCGGTCGCACCATCCGAGGCGACGGTCAGATCCGGACGCTGCTGCGGAAGGTGACCCGTGCCCCCTCGAACCCGGGGAGACTCGCCTTCGTCGGGATCCAGCCAGGCGGCGAGGACCGGGTCGGGAGCCTGCCACACGGACTCGTCAATCCGGTCGAAGGCGCGCTCGTGCGTCCAGCGGTAGGAGTCGACATCGTCCGTAATCGCTATCCACGCTTCGCTGGAGACCTCGCGCAGGATGAACGCAAGCGGCCCGGGGTCATTCAGGACGATCCCATCCGTCTCCAGCCGCATCGAAGCGGGCACGTCGAAGAGGATGTTCCCGATCCGATAGGTGCCGTCCGTCAGAGTGTGCTGGCCCCACTCGATGTCGGGTGGCGGGGGGCAGTCGGGAAGACCGAGGGCGTCGAGGTCGTTGTTCGGCACGCTGCGCAAGGGAGGCGGTACACAACCCTCCAGCCGGTTCCCGCCGAGCTGCAGGTGTGTCAGGTGTTCGAGCTGGAGAAGCTTCGACGGAATGGGGCCTCTCAGGTCGTTGCCCTCCAGGCGCAGCTCGATGAGGCCCGCAAGGTCTCCAAGCAGCCCGCTCAAGCGGCCCCGCAGGTCGTATCCCGCGAGGTCCAACTTCGTCACTCGCTGTGGTTGACCGCCGACCGCGACGCCCGTCCAGCTCGTGATTGGAATGCCGCGATCCCAGTTGAGTGTCCTGTCCCAGCCGGCCAGCCCATCGCGCAGAGCCAGCAGGTTGTCCTGGTCGGCGATCAGCGCCTTCTGATCTACCGGGACCTCGGGCACGAGCGGCACCGAGAGGGTGATGTCGCCATAGCGATACCGGCCGCTCGGGCTGTGGCCATCGTCAAGCGCCACGAGTATGAGTCCGCACGAGGGCGGGTACCGGCACGCACTGGCGGAGATGAGATCAGGCGTCCGCAAGTGCTGCGAGATCGTGAGCGAGACCCCGGCCACCGCGAGGTCGCCGTAGCGGTAGTCTCCATGCGGCCAGTACCAGAAGGAGTCCCCGCCGCCCTGGTTGAATTCGAAGCGGAACGTGCCCAGATCGCTCCACTCTCCATCCGCAGGGCGAGCGCTGACCCAGACGTCCTCCAGATCGTCGACGTCCTGCCACACACGCAGCTCAACGACCACCACATCCGCACGATCATGGTTCCCGGCATGGACGACTCCACCGCCGAGGCCGGCGAAGGCGACAAGCGCGAAGAGCGCGCAAGCCAGTGCCGTTCCTGAAAGGGTCATCGGTTTCACGCGACCTTCCGCTTCTTCGCCCCGCAGGATAGCGGGCCCTCGGAGCCACGGCGCTCGATGATCCGCCTCTCGAGTGGAACCGAGCGGAACCGTGAGCCAGGACCGGCCGCGGTGAACACCATTGGATGCACCCGCTCCCTTCCGCCGACCCGCCGCGTCGCTCCCTCGCACGTGGCGGTCCGGGGACGAGCGCCCGCCACCCGCTTCCCTCTGGCGCGGCGGTTGCTACCATGGGATCACGGTCCGGCGTCCGCGGACGCCGCCAGACCGAGCGTCGATGGGGACGCACGCCAGCGCGCAGCGCGGCGCACAGAGAGCGGGGCCACGGCTGGAAGCCCCGCCGCCGGACGCGATGGCGCACCACCCCGGAGCCCGCGGGCGAACCCGCGGCGGCCGGCCCCGTTAGCGGCCTCATTGAGCCTCGATCGCTTCGGCGGCCGGGGGAAACAGGGTGGAACCACGTGAGGCGCGCTTCCCGTCCCTGAGCGGACGGCGGCGCGTCGTTTCGCGTCCCCCGCCTCCGGCGCGCCGCCGCTTCCGCAACGACCAGACGCGCAGCGAGCAGGAGCAAGCGATGAGCAACAACCCAGGCGATGCCGGACCGGAGTCCCCGGAGACGGCCTCCGGCGACGACCATCGCGACGAGGCGCCGCTGGAGACGCTGACGCCGGAGGAGCGCCTCTTCCGCATGCGCCACTCCGCCGCGCACGTCCTCGCCGAGGCCGTGATCGAGATGTTCCCCGAGGGCAAGTACGCGATCGGCCCGCCGATCGAGCACGGCTTCTACTACGACTTCGAGCTGCCGCGCCCGCTGACGCCCGAGGACCTCGCACGCATCGAGCGACGGATGCGCCGCACTGTGAAGCGCAACGTGCCGATCGAGGGCCGCTGGATCCCCAAGGACGAGGCGCGCGCGATCTTCGCGGAGCAGCCCTACAAGCTGGAACTGATCGACGAGATCGAGGATGAGACCGTCGGCCACTTCCGCCATGCGCAGTTCGACGATCTCTGCCGCGGCGGGCACACGGAGCGCACGGGGCAAGTCGGCGCCTTCGCGCTCACGCACTCGGCGGGCGCCTACTGGCGCGGCGACGAGCGCCGGCCGATGCTGCAGCGCATCTACGGCGCGCTCTTCCCCACGCAGGAGGAGCTGGACGCCTGGATCGAGGCGCGCGCGGATGCGGAGCGGCGCGACCACCGCCGCCTCGGCCGCGAGCTGGAGTTGTTTACCTCGAGCGAGCTCGTCGGCCAGGGACTGCCGACGTTGCTGCCGAAGGGCGCGACGATCCGGCGGCTGCTGGAGGACTACGTGCTCGGCCTCGAGCGGCGGGCCGGCTACCAGCACGTCTACTCGCCGGTGCTCGGCAAGGTCGATCTCTACAAACGGTCGGGGCACTGGGAGCATTACCAGGAGAACATGTTCCCGCCGATGCAGCTGGAGCACGACGAGCTGGTGCTGCGGCCGATGAACTGCCCGCACCACATCCTGGTCTACGAGACGCAGCTGCACTCCTACCGCGACCTGCCGCTGCGCATCGCCGAGTTCGGGACGATGTACCGCTTCGAGCGCTCGGGCGTGGTCGGCGGGCTCAGCCGCGTGCGCGCGATGTCGCTCAACGACGCGCACATCTTCTGCACGCCGGACCAGATCAAGTCCGAGTTCGCCGGCGTGATGCGGCTCGTCGAGGAGGTCTACGCCGTCCTCGGCATCACCGAGTACTCCTACCGCCTCTCCCTGCGCGACCCGGCGGACACCGAGAAGTACGTCGGCAACGACGCGATGTGGGAGCTCGGCCAGCGCGTACTCAGGGAGGCGCTGGACGACCTCGGCCTCGACTACGTGACCGCCGAGGGCGAGGCGGCGTTCTACGGCCCGAAGCTCGACATCCAGATCCGCGACCTGCTCGGACGGGAGGAGACGATGTCGACCATCCAGGTCGATTTCCACCTGCCGGAGCAGTTCGGGCTGCGCTACATCGGCGAGGACGGCGCGGAGCACCGCCCGGTGATCCTGCACCGCGGCGTGCTCGGCACGGCGGAGCGGATGATGGCGCACCTGATCGAGCTCTACGCCGGCGCCTTCCCCGTCTGGCTCGCGCCCGTGCAGGCCACGGTCATCCCGATCGCCGACCGCCACCTCGACTACGCGCGCGAGGTGCGCGACGCGCTGCTGGAGCTCGATCTGCGCGTCGCGGTCGACGACGGCGGCGACCGCATGGGCGCGAAGATCCGCAAGGCGCAGCTGCAGAAGATTCCGTACATGCTGGTCGTCGGCGACCGCGAGGCCGAGGCGCGCGCCGTCTCGCTGCGCCACCGCGCGCTCGGCGACCTCGGCGCCACGCCGCTCGATGAGGCGGTCGCACGCATCGCAGGCGAGTGCGACGCGAAGTCGCTGGACCCGGAGGCGGAGAAAGCTGGATAGCTACTGGGTAGGCTAGCGGATCGCAGTTCCGCACCAAAACTCAGGAGGAGCGCCTGCCCTGCCGCTACTGCGGGGCCACAGAACCACGTAGGCGCCGAGGGCCGCGCCACGCGACCGGGGTATGGTCATCCCGGTCATCGGCGTCGAGCCCGCGCGCCAACGCGTCACGCGCGCTGCGGGCGGCAAGGCGCGCGCTCGCCTCCGCCCCGCGTCGGCAGACGCCGCGCGATCACGCCGCCACGGCACAACGCGTAGGATGGAGCCCATGGTATTGCTCGACACGCTCAAGGCCTCACGTCGGCTGCAGGCGGCTGGCTTCCCCGAGGAGCAGGCCGACGAACTCGTCGCCACCTTCGCTGAGGACTTCGGCCAAAACCTCGCGACGAAGGACGACATCGCGCTGCTCCGCAAGGATCTCGATCTGGTACGCGGCGAGATCCGCGACATGGGTCGCCGGGGGGCGATCCGCATGTATCTCGGCCTCGCCGTGCTGGGGGGGCTCGGCCTCGCTGCCCTCAGCATCGCCACGGGCGTCCTCATCAGCGTCCTCAGTTAGCCCCGTGCTACGACGCTGTGTGAGGCGGAGCACAACGCCTTGATGCCTCACACGGACCGGGAGGATGGGTAGCGCGGCGCACCGCGCCGTTCGCGGTTGCTTGACGGTTGCATGCCGTGACACGCTGGCGCGCGCCCTCGGGGCGATAGACGGGATAGGCGATGCCGAAGCGCGTGCTGCTGGCGAACCGCGGGGAGATCGCGCTGCGCGTCCAGCGCAGCTGCCGCGAGCTGGGCATCGAGACCGTCGCCGTCTACTCCGAGGCGGACCGCGACGCGCTGCACGTGCGCAACGCCGACGCGGCCGTCCTGATCGGGCCCGGCCCGGCCACGCAGTCCTACCTGGTGATCGAGAAGATCATCGAGGCGGCGCAGCAGACCGGCGCCGACGCGGTGCACCCCGGCTACGGCTTCCTCTCCGAGAACGCCGCCTTCGCCGACGCCTGCGACGCGGCCGGCATCACCTTCATCGGCCCGCCCGCCTCGGCAATGCGCGCGATGGGCGACAAGGTGCAGGCGCGGCGGCTGATGGAGGCCGCCGGCGTGCCCGTCGTCCCCGGCGCCGAGGACATCGACCCGCAGAACCTGGAACACGCGCGCGCCGAGGCCGAGCGGATCGGCTTCCCGCTGCTGGTCAAGGCGGCCTCCGGCGGCGGCGGGCGCGGCATCCGCATCGTCGAGGAAATCGACGAGCTGGAGAATGCGATGCGCGTCTCCGGCACCGAGGCGGCCGCCGCCTTCGGCGACGCGACGATCTTCCTCGAGCGCTACGTCTCGCCCGCGCGGCACGTCGAGGTGCAGATCATGGCCGACGCGCACGGCAACGTGCGCGCCTTCGGTGAGCGCGAGTGCTCGATCCAGCGCCGCCGCCAGAAGCTGATCGAGGAAGCGCCCTCGGTCGCCGTCGACCCGGAGTTGCGCGCGCGGCTCTGCGACGTGGCGGTCACCGCCGCGCTCAGCTGCGGCTACCGCAACGCCGGCACGGTCGAGTTCCTGCTCGGCGAGGACGGCGAGTTCTACTTCCTCGAGATGAACGCGCGGCTCCAGGTCGAGCATCCCGTGACCGAGTTGGTCTACGGCGTCGACCTCGTGGCGTTGCAGCTCGCGGTCGCCGACGGCGAGCCGCTGCCGGAGGACGCCGGACTCGCGGAGCCGCACGGCTGGGCGATCGAGGCGCGCATCAACGCGGAGAACGCGTACGCCAACTTCGCGCCCTCGTTCGGCCTCGTGCACCGCGTCGAGCCGCCGCTCGGGCCGGGCACGCGCTTCGACACGATGCTCTACGACGGGCTGGACGTGCCGGTCTTCTACGACTCGCTGCTGGGCAAGCTGATCGTCTGGGCGGAGGACCGGCCGGCCGCGATGGCGCGGCTGCGGCGCGCGCTGCAGGATCTGCTCGTCGCCGGGATAGACACCAACGCGCCCTTCCACCTCGCGCTGCTCGATCACCCGGACTACGTCTCCGGCGCGGTCGACACCGGCTGGCTGGAGCGCGAGTTCGAGATGCCCCCGCCGCCCGAGGACGACCCGCGCGAGACCACGGCGCTGATCGCCGCCGCCCTCGCGGCCGGGCTCGCCAGCGGACGGGGCGCGGGAGCGAACGGGGCCGGAGGCGCGCCGGGGCGCGGCTGGGCCCAGGCCGGGCGCAGCGACGCGCTGAGCGCACGTACGCGGCACGCGGAGGGACGAGGATGGCGAAGCGGCATCGGCTCCTCGTAGGCGGCGAGGAGCGCACGGTCATCCTCGACGGCGCCATCGGCGTGCCGGGCGAGATGCTCGTCACGATCGACGACGGCGAGCCGATCGCGATCGAGGCGGAGGGCGCGGAGCTGCCCGGCTTCATCTCGTTCCGCATCGGCGGCGTGGCGCGGCGCGCCTATGTGGCGCGCAACGGCGCGGCCTTCGACGTGACGGTGGGCTCGCGGCGCTTCCTCATCGAGCAGGTCACGGGAAGCGGACGCGGACGCGGCGTGGTCGGCGGCGCGGAGGACACGCCCGGCGAGATCACCTCTCCCCTCGCGGGCGTCGTCGTCGAGGTGCGCGTCGCGCCGGGCGACGAGATCGAGGCCGGGACAACCGTGCTCGTGCTCGAGGCGATGAAGATGCAGAACGAGGTGCTGATCCCGCTCGACGGCACGGTAACCGCCGTGCACGTGAGCGCCCGCGACAGCGTCAAGCAGGGCCAACTGCTCGTCGAGTACGACCGCGCCGGGGCGGACGAGTAGGAACGAGCCAGCCGAATCCTGGGCCACAGGCGGCGCGGAGAGTGCTAGAATCAGCGCCCGCGCGCCCCGGCCGGGCGCCTGCAAGCGGATGAGAGGCTCCTCCGATCGCGAAAGAGTTGCGGGTTAACGAGCAGATACAGGTACCGCAGGTCCGCGTGATCCGTGACACCGACCAACTCGGTATCCTCGACATCCGCGAGGCCCAGCGCATCGCCGACGATGCGAACCTCGACCTCGTGGAAGTCGCGCCGACGGCGAGCCCGCCGGTGGTCCGGATCATGGACTACGGCAAGTTCAAGTATGAGCAGGCGAAGAAGGAGCGCGAGTCTCGCAAGGCCTCGCGTCAGTCCTCGCTGCGCGAGGTGCGAATGCGCGTCAAGATCGACGAGCACGACATCGCCTTCAAGGCACGCACCGCACGCAAGCTGCTTGCCGAGGGCGACAAGGTGAAGATCTCCGTGATGTTCCGCGCGAGAGAGATCACGCACCCCGAAGTCGGCCGCGACCTGCTGGACCGCTTCTACGCGCGCATCGAGGATGTCGCGACGGTCGAGCGGCCGCCGCAGATGGAGGGCCGCATGCTCTCGATGGTCGTGATGCGCGACCCGAAGGCAGCGGCTGCGGAAGCGGCAGCCGACGAGGCGGCGGTGGGGTCGTAGCGCCCGTGCGCGGCGGCCGGTCGTAGCGGGGCCGCTGGCCCGTAGTGCGTCCGCCTCGGTAGACTCAAACGCGGAACTCAACAGGACTCACACGATGCCGAAGATGAAGACGCACCGCGGTGCGGCGAAGCGCGTGAAGGTGACCGGGAGCGGGAAGCTGCTCGTGCGCGCGCATCACCTGAACAACAAGCGCATGAAGAAGCGCGGCGAGAAGCTGCAGGCGCTCGGCCGCATGCACGAGCTGCACCCGACACAGCGCACGCGCATCCGCCGGCTGCTGGCCCGCTAGGCGAACGAGGGATAGAGCAATGCCCCGCACGCGCAATCGCGTCGTCACGCGCGCCCGCCACAAGAAGATCCTTCGCCGCGCACGCGGCCACCGCGGCAAGCGCCATACCAACTTCAAGGTCGCCAACGAGTCGGTGATGCACGCGCTTCGCTACTCGACCGATCACCGGCGCGATCGCAAGGGCGACTTCCGCCGCCTCTGGATCGTGCGCATCAACGCGGCGGCCCGCCTGCATGGCCTCAGCTACAGTCGGCTGATGGCGGGCCTCAAGCGCGCCGGCGTCGAGATCGACCGCAAGATGCTCGCCGACCTCGCGGCCCGTGAGCCCGAAGCCTTCGGCCGCATCGCTGCCCAGGCCGAGGCTGCCCTGGCCTGAACCCTCCCGACTCCCTGCTGCCCGCCGCTTGCTGCGAGGGCGTCTCCGTGCCCGCAGCCGGTGCACGCGCGACGCCGCGGACACACAGCCGAGGACAACGCAGACAAAGCAACGGGGCGGCTGAGCCGCCCCGTTGGTCTGGTCGTTGCTTGTCTGCCTCGGCGTTAGTTCACCGGCGGGAAGCGCCTCGCGTCATCGGCGGCGTAGCCCGCCACCGCAAGGTCGGCGCCGCCGGCCGCCTCGATCTTCGAGACGACATCGGCCAGTTGGTCTGCTGGAATCGCACAGGTCATTTCGGAGTTGGACATCCCGGTCCGTACACGACTGAGCTGTCAGCCAACGCTCGCGGCGGCGATTCCGTGTTCCTTCGCCATGGCGACGATGTGGCACTGCGGCTTGCCCTGCAGGCTCAGGTCCGGCAGTGCGTCGGACAGCACCATCAGCTGCCGTCCGGTGACGCGCAGCATCACCACGTCCGGGTCGATCGGCGTCTCGGCCAGCGGGCCGTAGGTGATCGCGCCGGGCTTCTCCTTGACCACCGGAATCAGCGGGACGATGTCCATCGTCACCCAGCCGCACTCGAGGATCGCGGCCACGTCGGAGTTGCCGCCGACCTCCTCGAGGGTCTTGAGGCCGTGCGTGAGGCTGCCGACGCTGCAGTTGCCGTGGTCCTCGGCCACGGTCGAGAAGGTGCGGTCCGTGGACTTCATCCAGAACACGCAGCCCGCCGAGACGCGGCCGGTGCGACCGTCCTCGAGGGGCGGCGGCATCGGGTCGTCGAAGGCGTCCACGCCGTCCGGAGGCGCGTCCGAGAAGGTGATCGCGATCGGGGGCACGTCGGTTCCGACGCTCGACATCAGCCGTTGGCTGAGGCCGCCCCAGTCCTCTGTCGTGGCCATCGCCACCTCCTCACCGGCGCGAAGGCCCATGGCCCGTCGCACGAGACTTCCGATCCAGTTTCCGATGCTCATGGCTGGAGTATGCTCCAACCTTCGCCAAATGACAAAGGCGGACGCATCGAGGGCGTCGCGGCGCAATCGCGGGCGCGGCGGGGACTACTCGCTGTCGCCATCCGCGGCGCCCGGATCGGACGTGGGCTCGCGTCTGGCGAGCAGTTGCGTGCCATGAGAGATGCCGCCCTCGAACAGCGCCACGAACGCCTCGTTCACGAACGCCGGCGCATCAAGGATGTACGACACGTAGGCGTTGCCGTCCCAGGCGTAGACGGCCCGCACGGAGAGGCGGCGCGCGCATCCCTCCAACTGGGCGATGCTGCCGCCCTCGTAGGTCACGAGGCCGAAGTCCTCACCGAGGCCATCCAGGCACGGCAGAACCTCGACGCGCACGCGGTAGACCCGTCTCCGGCTGCCGTCCTCCGAGGTCACCGTGACCGTGATCACGGTGCCTGCGTCCACCCCCGCCTGGTGGCCGTTCTCCAGGTCGCCGTCCACGTCGCTGGGCACGATCGCAACCGTTGCCCCGGGCTGGACCGGCGGGGCCTCGATCACGGTCTTGCCCGCGCCCCCGCTGAGGATGCCCGTGTACTCCGTACGGCCGGGTGAGAACTCGCCGATATCGATGTGGCTGAGCGTCAGCGAGGCGAGCCGCGCGTCGGCAGCGTCCGGCATGTTGTAGCTGTAGATCCTGGCGTCGGCGGCGTCCACGACGTACATCACGTCACCGTCGGACCAGATGCCGCGCGGGCTGTTGTTCCGCGCGGACGTCAGCTTCGTGAAGTCCTCGGCGCCCTCGCGCACGAGGGCGCCATCCTCGAGGCCGTAGGCGAACAACCGCTTGGGGTCGTGGTTGGAGACCCAGACGGCGACGCCGTCGGACCAGATGCCGTGCGGGTCGTCGTTGGCGGAGTCGAGTTCGTAGACGGCCGTCTGCTCGCCACTCACGAGGTCGTAGAGATAGACGCTCTCGTCTCTGTCGTCGAGGACCCAGATCGTCGTCCGATCGGACCAGATGCCGCGCGGGTCGTCGTTCGCATCGCTGAGCTTTATGTCGCCCGCCGGGAGGCGTTCGCCGCTCTCCAGGTCGTGGGCGAAGAGCTTCTCCTTGCCGCTGTCGGAGACCCAGATCGTCTCGCCGTTGGACCAGAGCCCGCGCGGGGCGAGGTTGGCGCCGTCGAGCTCGAACTCGCGCTCCTCGAGGCGTTCCCCGCTTGCGAGGTCGTAGGCGTAGACGCTGTCGCCGCCGCCGTCGCTGTTCTGCGCCACCCAGATTGTCTCGCCGTCGCCCCAGAGGCCCGTCGCCTCGTCATTCCCGGCGTCGAGCGCGTCGATGTCCCTGTCGACGTTCCACTCGAAGTCCTCGTCGCTCGGGGTGGTGTCCCCATCTTCTTCGTCAAGGCCCTCGGGCTCCTGAAGCCAGCTGAGTTGACGCCATCAAGCGGCGACCGGCTGGTCGTGCGGGACCTTCGCCTGATACGGCGTGCGCGAGCGGAGCATGGCCAGGATGACGTCGCAGCGACGACGCGCGAGGCAGATGACTGCGGCGTTGTGTCTCTTCCCCTCGGCTCGCTTGCGGTCGTAGAACGCCCGCGAGACGGGATCGCGCAGCGAGGCGAAGGCGGAGAGGTACATCGCGTTCTTGAGCCGGTGATTGCCGCGGCGGCTCCGGGTCTGCCCCCGGATGCTGCTGCCGGACTGGCGGGTGACCGGGGCAAGTCCGGCGTAGCTGGCCAGCCTCGATCCGTTCGCGAAGCGAGAGATGTCACCGATCTCGGCGAGCATCCGCGCGCCCGTCCTCGGCCCGACCCCGGGCAGGGAGCCGAGGATGAGGCCGAAAGGGTGGGCCTCGAAGAGCTTCCCGATCTCCGCGCCGAGCCGCTCCCGCCGCTGCTGCGTGCGCTCCAGCTCGGTCGCGACCTCGGCGATCACCCGACCCATCGCGACCGAGCCGGGTACGACCACGGTCTGGGCGTCGAGGGCCCCGGTGACGGCCTCGGTGAGCGCCGTCGCGAGGCGCGGCGAGCGCTTCCGGAGCGTCCGCGCGATGCGGCCGCGACCCGCCGTGGCCAGCGCCTGCGGTGTCGGGTAGCGGGCGAGCAGGTCCCGTGCCCCCGCATTGTGGAGCCTGGGGCCCAGTACGCGCTCCAGGGCCGGGGAAACACTGGTGAGCGCATCCCGCAGGCGGTTGGAGAGCCGCGTCGCGTCGGCGGCGAGGTCGGTGTCGTAGCCGTTGAGAACGCGCAGCTGCTCCAGGAGTTCGTCGTTGCCGGCATCGAGCCAGTGCACCTGGTGGCGCCGGGTGCGGCCGGTATCGGCCAGCACGAACGCGTCGCGGCGGTCGGTCTTGGACTCACCCGGGTAGAGGTCGGCGGCCCGGCGCATGACCAGCCCCGGCACGTACGCCACCGGCACGCCGCGGCGGGCGGCGACACCGAGCACGAGCCGGGCCAGCGAGCCGGGCTGGTCGACGACCAGCGCCGGGGAGCCGAAGGACTCCGCGCGAGCGAGGAGCGCCTCGATGTCGGCCTCGCCGTTCGCGACGGCGCCGGCGAACAGCGGCGAGCCTGCCTCATCCAGCACATCGGCGAAGTGCTCGGTCTTGCCGATGTCGAGGCCGATCCACACGGTGGTTTCGTCGGGCGTACTCACTGCGACTCCTTCCGGGGTTTCCCCTCATTCCAGCAGGAAGGCCGCAGGCGCGCTCGCCGTCATCCACCTTACAAATCAGCGATTGGCTCGCATGTCCCCATCAGAGGTTCACGCGCCGAACAGTGCCGGTGGCAACACCACCCGAGCCGTCCGTTGCGGCAGGGCCAGTTGAGCCATGCCGGCACTGCTGGGCTTCCTGGGCTCAGAGGTTACTGAGCCCGGTTGAAGAAGGTAAGGGGCCGGTCGGCGCCGAGGCTCCGCCGCCTCCGCCGGTGAAGATGGCCGGCGGCGGCTCGACCGGTGGCTCTGTCGTGGCAGTCGCGACGATCCTCAGGATCCGGTCCACGCCACCCCCGTTCGAGGTGGACACGTACAGGGCGCCATCGAGACCGAGCATCGGCGTCCGGAGCCGGCCGTACGTGCGATCGAGTTCGGGTACGACGACCTGACTCACGAAGGCGCCGTCCGCGGTGAACTCGAAGAGCCGCAGCTCGCTTCTCTCGAGCGTGGCCACCGCCAGCCGTCCCTCCCAGCTGCCCCACTGCTCGCCCTCGAGAAAGATGCCGCCACTGGTGGCAAGCGTCGGATTGCGCGACGACCACCTGGCCTCGACGGCGTCGGGGAACTCCGTGAGGTCGGTCATGGGGACGCTCTCGTTGTAGCCGGGCACGGGGTTCCAGCCGTAGTTGCCGCCTGAAGTCAGCAGGTTGATCTCGTCGTCCCTCGATGGGCCGTGTTCCGCCGAGCGAGGTCAGGTCCTGCGGGTTTGTGCCGCGCACCCCGTCGCCGGTGGAGATCCATAGATAGCCCTGAGGTCCGAAGCGCAGCCGGCAGCCCCCGTGCCTGCCACTGCTGGCGGCGGGCAGCCCACCGACGAGGGGATCGGCGACCCGGGTGGCCGAGGTGTACGCCCCATCGATAGTCCATGCGATGACCTGCACCTCGGGCCCGGTGTGGCCCTGGCACGTGATAGAAGCGCCGGTTCGAGGCAAATCCGGGATCGACGACGATGGCCATCAACCCAGTCTCGCTTCGGGCAAACAGATCGCCGAGCTCGGCGCTGACGGTCTGCACCGTGCCGTCGGCGAGGCGCGCGCTCAGAACGCCGCCCCGTTGCGTGAAGAGCATCGTCGCGTCCGGTGTGAAGGTGATGTCCCAGGGGATGCTCAACCCGGAGACGAACACCTCCACCAAGAGCGTCGGTGGGGACGCCTCGGTCCCAACCGTGTTGCCGGAGACCTCGACCGGACCCGACTGCGAGGACTCGGCGTGCGGAGTAGCGAATGCGCCAGCGAGCACGAGCCCGAGTAGCAGGCACAACACCGGGCAGACCGCCGCTCGTGGCGGCCTGACCGCATGCCGCGCCGCGATCGTGTGGTCCGCCATGGGCTCATCCACTGCCCACGCATTGCCTTACGTTGATACATTATCACTTTTGCAATACTTCTGGAATCACTTGTGGACCCGACTGGAGGGGCAGCAACAGCACGCCGACTTCGGCCCACTCGCGTACGGCTGGGGCTCCGGACGGAAGCCTACGCGCGCTGCTCCGCGCCATGCTCGCGCGCGAGGCGCTGGAGGATGCGCGCCTGCTCGCGGTTGGCGTCCTCGCTGGTGAGCGTGCGGTCGGGCGCCTGGTAGCGGATCGCGAAGGCGATCGACTTCTTGCCCGCGGGCAGCTGCTCGCCGCGGTAGACATCGAAGACGCGCGCCTCGGCAACCAGCCGCGACTGCTCGATCAGCGCCTGCAACGCGCCCGCCGGGACGCCCTCGTCCACGACCAGCGCGAGGTCCTGCTCGACCGCCGGGAAGCGCGGCACCGGCGCCGCGCTGCGCCCCGCCGGCGAGGCAGCGAGCAGCGCCGCCAGGTCCAGCTCGAAGAGCGCGACCGGCCGCGAGACGCCGAACGCCTCGAGGGTGTCGGGATGCACCTCGCCGAGGACGCCGACGGGCGTCCCGTCCACGCTGATGCGCGCGCAGCGGCCCGCGAGCAGGCCGTGCTCCTCGTGCGGGGCGTACTCGAAGGCGACGGCCAGCCGCTCCCCCAGCTCCTCGATCACGCCCTTCGCGTCGAAGAAGCCGAGGGCGCGATCGAGCGGGCTGCCCCAGCGGTCGCGCTCGACGCCGCAGAGCGCGCCGGTGACGATCTCGCGCTCGTCGGGCAGCGGGCCGTCCGCGCCGCGGCGCGGCGTGTAGATGCGCCCGGCCTCGAAGATCGCGATCTCGTCCGCGCCCGCGCGCAGGTTGCGGTCGACGACCTCGATCAGCGAGTGGCGCAGCGAGGTGCGCAGCACCTGGTGCTCCGAGGAGAGCGTGTTGCGCAGCTGCAGCGGCGCGTTCGCCTCCAGCAGCGCGGCGGGCTGGACGCGGGCCAGCACGTCGCCGGTGGTGAGCGAGTAGCTGATCACCTCCTGCAGCCCCGCTGCGGCGAGCACCCGGCGCACGCGGTCGCGCAGCGCCGGCAGCGGCGCCGGCTCGTACGAGGGCACGCGCCCGCGCACCGTCGTCGCGGGCAGCCGGTCGTAGCCGGCGATGCGCACGACCTCCTCGGCGAGGTCGTCGGGGATGGCGACGTCGGTGCGCCACCACGGCGCGCCGACGATGAAGCGCTCCGCGCGTCCGCCGTCGCCGCCCTCGGGCGCGACCGCGAAGCCGAGCGCGCCGAGGGCGGACTCGACCTCGCCGTCCGGCACGTGGAAGCCGAGCACGGTGTCGAGGCGCGCGCGCTCGAGGGCGACGCGCGTCGCGCGCTGCGGGCGCGGGTAGACATCGACGGCGCCGCGGCGGGCCGTGCCGCCGCAGACTTCGACCAGCAGCTGCGTCGCGCGCCGCGAGGCGTGCGCGGCCAGCTCCGGCGAGAGCCCGCGCTCGAAGCGCGAGGAGGCCTCGCTGCGCAGCCGCAGCCGCGTCGAGGTGCGGCGGATGCTCGCCGGGTCGAACTGCGCGGCTTCGAGCAGCACGCGCGTCGTGCCCTCGGAAACCTCGCTGTCGAGGCCGCCCATCACGCCGGCGAGCGCGATCGGGCCGCTGTCGTCGGTGATCAGCAGCGTGTCGTCGCTCAGCTCGCGGTGCTCGCCGTCGAGCGTCCTCAGCCGCTCGCCCTCGCCTGCGAGGCGCACGACGATCGCGCCCTGCAGGCGGTCGGCGTCGAAGGCGTGCAGCGGGTTGCCGAGTTCGAGCATGACGTAGTTCGTCACGTCGACGACGTTGTTGATCGGGCGCTGGCCGGCGGCGCGGAGGCGTTCCTGCATCCAGCGCGGCGAGGGGCCGACACGTATGCCCTCGATGACGGTGGCGATGTAGCGCGCGCACAGATCCGGGTCGTCGATCGCGACGGCGGCGGCCTCCGTGACGTCGGCGTCGCTCTCGGCGTGGTCGCTGTCCGGGAGGCGCAGCGCCGCGCCCGTGATCGCGGCGACCTCGCGGGCGACGCCGGCCATGTTCATCATGTCGGCGCGGTTCGGCCAGGTGTGCACGTCCAGCACCACGTCGCCGAGGTAGTCGGCGAGCGGCGCGCCGACCGGCGCGTCCGCGGGCAGCTCGAGGATGCCCTCGTGCTCCTCGGACAGGCCCAGTTCGCGCTCGGACAGCACCATCCCCGAGGACTCCACGCCGCGAATGCGCGCGGCCTTGAGCGTCGAGGTCTCGCCGCTACGCGGGTCGACCAGCTGCGCGCCCTCGCGCGCGAAGGCGACGCGCTGTCCGGCGGCGACGTTCGGCGCGCCGCAGACGACGGTCCGAGGCTCCCCCGCGCCGTACTCGACGGTCGCCAGCACGAGCCGGTCGGCGTTCGGGTGCGGCTCGACGGCGAGCACCTCGGCGACGGTCACGAGATCGCGGTCCCAGCCGCCGACGCGCTCGATGCCCTCGACCTCCGCGGAGGCGATCGTGAGCCGCTCGGCGAACGCCTCGACATCGAGGTCGTCGGGGAGGTCGACGTAGTCGCGCAGCCACTTGAGGGAGACGAGCATTCGGCAGGCTCCGCTAGAACTGGTCGAACATGATCGCGTTGCCGTCGGGGTCCTCGAGGACGATGTGCGCGGGGCCCTCGTCCGCCTCGGCGGGAAGCGCCACCGAGGGGTCCTGGCCGTCCGGCATCTCGTGCAGCAGCTCGGTCTCGAGGCCGCGCTCGGCGAGGCGGCGCCGGACGGCGCGCACGTCGGGGGGATTGAAGGTCAGGATGTTGCCCTCGAACATCCCCTCGAACAGGCCGATCATCGCGCCGCCCTGGCGCATCATCAGCCAGCCCTCGCCGCCGCCCAGCGGCTCGAAGCCGAGCTGCTCGTAGAACGCCTGCGAGACCTCGAGATCGCGCACCGCGAGGCTCACCGAGAAGTAGCCGAGGTTGGGGTCGCCGGCCGGGGGCGGCTCAGGCGGCGCCGCCTCGGTCGCTCCGGGGTCTGCTGCTCCGGTATCTGGGTCGGCCATGCTCAGACCCCCTGGAACTGGCGCAGGAAGCGCAGGTCGTTGGCGTAGAAGCTGCGAATGTCCTCGATGCCGTAGCGCAGCATCGCGATCCGCTCGACGCCCATGCCGGCGGCGAAGCCGGTATAGCGCGCGGGGTCGTAGCCGGAGGCGGCGAGCACCTCGGGGTGCACCATCCCCGCGCCGAGGACCTCGAGCCAGCCGCTGCCGCGGCAGACCGCGCAGGCCGGGTCGTCGCCGGGGCAGGAGAAGCAGTCGACGGCGACCTCGACGCCGGGTTCGACGAAGGGGAAGTAGGAGTGCCGCAGCAGCACGCGGCGATCCGCGCCGAAGAGCTGGCGCGCGAACTCCAGCAGCGTGCCCTTGAGGTCGGCGAGCGAGACGCCCTCGTCGACGGCGAGCAGCTCGACCTGCGTCATCATCCACTCGTGCGTCGCGTCGGTCGCCTCGTAGCGGTAGCAGCGGCCCGGCACGGCGATGCGCACGGGCGGCTCGTGGGCGTCGAGGTAGCGAATCTGCATCGGCGAGGTATGCGTGCGCAGCAGCAGCGGCTGCTCGCCGTCCACGTCCTCGTCGAGCCAGAAGGTGTCCCACATATCGCGCGCGGGGTGGTCCTCGGGGATGCGCAGGCGCGTGAAGTTGTACTCGTCGAGCTCGACCTCGGGGCCCTCGATGGTGGCGAAGCCCATGCGCGTGAAGGCGTCGAGGATCTCCTGCAGCGTCTGCGTCACGGGGTGCAGCCCGCCGCGGCGGCGGCGTCTGCCGGGCAGCGTCACATCGACGGCGCCCTCGGTGAGCTGCGAGGCGAGCGCGGCCGCGCGCAGCTCCTCCTGGCGCGCCTCCAGCGCCGCCTCGAGATCGCGCTTGAGCACGTTGGCGGCCTGCCCGGTGGCACGCCGCTCCTCCGGCGGCAGCGAGGAGAGCCCGCGCAGCACGCCGGTGAGCGCTCCGGAGCGCCCCAGCACCGAGCGCCGCCACTCCTCGACAGCCTCGTCGTCGCCCGCCGCCGCGAGCGCTTCGCGCCACTCGCGGGCGAGGGTTTCGAGGTCGGCGGGGGGGTTGGTGGTCATGCACGGAGTGTCGCGCGGGTGGCGGGTGTAGGCAACGCGGCGGGGCGGCGCTACATCTCCCGCCGCCGCGGCGGAGGCTTGATCGCGTAGACGGTGGCCGAGACCACCGCCACGACCCCTCCCAGCAGCCAGGCCGGGAGCCAGGCGAGAAACGACAGGGTCCAGGCGCTCCCGGTATCGGCGCTCCCGAACAGCGCCTCGACGGCCAGCGCGGCCGCCAGCATCGCGACCACGACGGGCACCGGCCCGAGGAAGGTGTAGATGAACGCCGTCGCAACCACGGCCGTGACCACGGCTGCGGAGCGGGACGTTATCGCCTGCGAGGCGACCTTGCCGGCGGCGATGCCGATCGCGGCGCCGCCGCCGATCCCGGCGGCAACCGCAGCGAAGAGAACGATCCCGGAACCCACGGCTCCCGTCCTCCCTTCGCGAATGCACGCCTGCTCGCTACGATCTGGAGTCGGCGCAAGGCCACATCAGACTACTGCGATTCGCGCTCGATCTCTCGCAGCCGAGCCAAGCTGAGCCGATCCCGCAGACGTCGATCGGACACTTTGCCAAGGGTGTTCCTCGTCCCCCCGAGTATTCTCAGGAAGACTTTCGACTGGGGGCACCGCCTGAAGAGCGCCTCAAAGAGCGGTAAGCTCCTCGCCCGCAAGTAGTGCCGCTCCGGGTTCGTCGAGCCCTTTGGCTTCATCCAAGTCTCAGCGATCCTGAGCACCTTGCTCGGTGCTCTTTCGAGCTCATCGAAGAAATGTGCAATCCGCCAGAGCTCAGGATCGTTGTATCGGGGTGGTATGGATCTTGCAATCTCCTCAGAGCGCCCACTCGACCGCAAGAGGACATATCCCTGCTTTGCGACATCCAACGGGCAGTCATCGTCACTAAGGATGTCGTCGATCATCTGAAAGTCATCACTTTTTCCGAACTTGTAGATTGCTAGGAGAGCCAATGAGGCGGCATACGGCGAAGCGGGCTCACACCCGTTACCAACGATGTGATCTCTCGCCTTCTGCACGGCGAGGCGCCTGATGCTGGTACGATTCTCGAATGGCATGTGCAGTATGGTCTCATAGCAGCGAATCTGCAGGTCGTCGTACACCGCACCTGCATTCATTGCTATACCGAAGATCTTTTCCAGTGTCGTTCTTGTAGGCCAGACAGTTTGCATATACTCTAGAATGTGCGCACCATTCTCAGGATAGGACTCGATATGACGCCAAGAGTACGGCGCGAGCACAGTCGACTGGAATCGGCGAGCCGCGTTATAGAACCGCCGGAGCACTCGATCCCACTCGCCCGTGGGTCGAGACCGCGCGAACGCACGTGCGTTGCGATCGAACTCCGCCCGCTCGTCTTGAGTCAATCTGTTAGTCTTTCGATCAGTAAACGCACTTAGTGCCTCGTTCACTTCTGGCAAGTGGTCAGCGGCGAAATCAACCTTGGTTAGAACTTTCGTCTTGCTGGAATTGATCGCTAGGCCTAGCCGCTCCAAGCCATCCTGGAGGCTAGCAATTACAACGGCCGCCGCATTGTGGTCGGGCACCGAAAAGACCATGTCGTCAGAGAATCGCGCGAATCTCCTAGTGTCCTGAGTTGTTAACGCGATAAACAAGCGGGTATGATGTTGGTACAGCGGGGTGTTGCCCGTGTGGGGCAGACGCTGGAGTGTCATGAGTACCCGACTTGGCCGGCCGACGGTGGCGGTTGTACTGAGCGACGATGAGCGTGAGACGCTGGAACGGTGGGCGCGCCGACCGACATCGGCTCAGGCGTTGGCGCTGCGCTGCCGGATCGTGCTCGCTGCGGCAGAAGGGACCCCGAATACCGAGATCGCCGCGGCGCTTGGTTGCCATCCGGTGACCGCGGGCAAATGGCGCAGACGCTTTGCGCAGCGGCGGCTCGATGGACTGAGCGATGAGCCGCGCCCCGGTGCACCGCGCACGATCAGCGACGCCCAGATTGAAGCGGTGATCGTCAAGACACTGGAAGAACAACCGCACAACGCGACGCAGTGGTCGACCAGATCGATGGCCGCCGCGGTGGGGATGTCGCAGACGGCGATCTCCAAGATCTGGCGCGCCTTTGGCCTCAAGCCACACCTCGTGGAGCACTTCAAGCTGTCGCCGGACCCGCAATTCATCGACAAGGTGCGCGACGTGGCTGGACTCTATCTCAACCCACCGGAGGCAGCGGTCGTCTTGTGTGTTGACGAGAAGACCCAGATCCAGGCACTCGACCGCACCGCCCCGATGCTGCCGATGATGCCGAGCGTTCCGCGACGCCAGACCCACGACTACGTCCGTCACGGCACCACCAATCTCTACGCGGCGCTTGACGTCGCCTCGGGCCACGTGATCGCGGACATGACCCCGCGACACCGTGCCCGGGAGTTCAAGCAGTTCCTCACCCTCATCGACCGCAGCGTGCCCGACGAACTCGCGGTGCATGTCGTGTTGGACAACGTCGCCACGCACCGCACCCCGGAGATCCAGCGCTGGCTCCGGCGTCATCCCCGGTTCACGTTTCATTTCACCCCGACCTACAGCTCTTGGATGAACCTCGTGGAGCGCTGGTTCGCGGAGCTCACCACCAAATGGCTCAGGCGCGGCACTCATCACGGCGTCGCTGACCTGATCCGTGCAGTGGAGGCCTGGGTCGCCGACTGGAACGAGCACCCGCGCCCCTTCATCTGGCACAAGACCGCCGACCAAATCTTCGACAACCTCACCGGATATCTCAATCGCATTCCCAACTCAGGACACTAGCCTCTCCTAGATCGCGGAACGCTTCATCAATGTCCACAAGCAAGAAGTTTGCAAGCAGGTGGCTATTGTCATCGGGCTCCTGAGGGAGACCACGGAGAGCGAACGGGTCGAAAGAGTGTGCACCGCCGAGCTCGCGAAGGAGACGAAAGAGAAGGTTCGTAGCCGTGGAGTCCAGTAGGCTGACACGCTGGAGCTTGTCTCGCAGCAAGTCCAAGCTGACCGACGGGAAGAAGTTTGCGATATCCGATACGATGACAAGTTCGTCTAGGTTTCCGAGTATCCGATCGGCACGGGCACGGTGACGCAGGAAGGCCTCGATCCAACCCTCGTAGGGATCCCCTGATGGCGGCACATGCTGCCGCCTTCGACCCCCGTAGCTGACCCAGTCTGGTACCTCGTGTTCGAGAGCGGGACGAATAGCTGATAGGAGGCTTCCTAGGATCAGTCCATCCTCGAAGCCAGAGTAGACGATCGGTCGCCGGAGGCGGTTCCGCTTTGCGATACGGACGGTCTTGGGTTGCCCAGGCGCGTACGCTCCGGAAAGAAGGCGCCGGTGGAGCGCAGCTAGTGTCCTGAGTTGGGAATGCGATTGAGATATCCGGTGAGGTTGTCGAAGATTTGGTCGGCGGTCTTGTGCCAGATGAAGGGGCGCGGGTGCTCGTTCCAGTCGGCGACCCAGGCCTCCACTGCACGGATCAGGTCAGCGACGCCGTGATGAGTGCCGCGCCTGAGCCATTTGGTGGTGAGCTCCGCGAACCAGCGCTCCACGAGGTTCATCCAAGAGCTGTAGGTCGGGGTGAAATGAAACGTGAACCGGGGATGACGCCGGAGCCAGCGCTGGATCTCCGGGGTGCGGTGCGTGGCGACGTTGTCCAACACGACATGCACCGCGAGTTCGTCGGGCACGCTGCGGTCGATGAGGGTGAGGAACTGCTTGAACTCCCGGGCACGGTGTCGCGGGGTCATGTCCGCGATCACGTGGCCCGAGGCGACGTCAAGCGCCGCGTAGAGATTGGTGGTGCCGTGACGGACGTAGTCGTGGGTCTGGCGTCGCGGAACGCTCGGCATCATCGGCAGCATCGGGGCGGTGCGGTCGAGTGCCTGGATCTGGGTCTTCTCGTCAACACACAAGACGACCGCTGCCTCCGGTGGGTTGAGATAGAGTCCAGCCACGTCGCGCACCTTGTCGATGAATTGCGGGTCCGGCGACAGCTTGAAGTGCTCCACGAGGTGTGGCTTGAGGCCAAAGGCGCGCCAGATCTTGGAGATCGCCGTCTGCGACATCCCCACCGCGGCGGCCATCGATCTGGTCGACCACTGCGTCGCGTTGTGCGGTTGTTCTTCCAGTGTCTTGACGATCACCGCTTCAATCTGGGCGTCGCTGATCGTGCGCGGTGCACCGGGGCGCGGCTCATCGCTCAGTCCATCGAGCCGCCGCTGCGCAAAGCGTCTGCGCCATTTGCCCGCGGTCACCGGATGGCAACCAAGCGCCGCGGCGATCTCGGTATTCGGGGTCCCTTCTGCCGCAGCGAGCACGATCCGGCAGCGCAGCGCCAACGCCTGAGCCGATGTCGGTCGGCGCGCCCACCGTTCCAGCGTCTCACGCTCATCGTCGCTCAGTACAACCGCCACCGTCGGCCGGCCAAGTCGGGTACTCATGACACTCCAGCGTCTGCCCCACACGGGCAACACCCCGCTGTACCAACATCATACCCGCTTGTTTATCGCGTTAACAACTCAGGACGCTAGGTTCCCCTTGAGGTCCAGGGAGTACGCAAGATTGTCAATCGGGTCATGAATCAGTCTCGTATCCGTTGGCCTGACATTGCGGATCGAGCGCGTGAGGCGCTTATGCACTCCCCGCATCGCACGAGGCGACACTGCCGCGTCCAATGGAATCTCTGTTGCCATGGCGCGGATCATACCGTCACCATTTGATAGGGACGCCCCCCACCCCCGTCCCCTACAATCCCCACACACCGCACTCCCGAAAGGAGCACCCCCGTGAGCGTTCGCGGCTACATCCTCGTCGAGACCGAGGTGGGGAGGACGCAGGCCGTGGGGCGCGCCATGCGCGACCTCGTGTCCGAACTCGCCACCGTCAACGCCGTCGATACCGTCACCGGCCCCTACGACGTGATCGTCCAGCTCGAGGCGCCCGACCTCGACCAGCTCGGCAAGTGCATCACCGAGGAGCTCCAGTCCGTCGCCGGCGTGCAGCGCACCACTACCTGCCTCGCAGTCTCGCTCGGCTGACCGTCGGGTAGCTGCCAGGCAGCCGCTGCCCGGATCCCCCTCACCCTAACCCTCTCCCGCCAGGGGAGAGGGGATCGGAGGTCGCCGCTGCCCGGATCCCCCTCACCCTCACCCTAACCCGCCGGGGGAGAGGGAACGGAGGGCCCGACGCTGGCGCGTGAGCGCCGGCTGCCCGACGCTGGACGCCATGACGCAGACCATCGCGCTGCTCGGGCATCCCGTCGCCCACTCGATCTCCCCGGCCTTCCAGCAGGCCGCCCTCGACGCGCTCGGCGTCGACGCGCGCTACGAGGCCTGGGACACGCCGCCCGCGGACGTGCCGGCCGCCTTCGAGCGGCTGCGCGACCCCGCCCTGCTCGGCGCGAACGTGACCGTCCCCCACAAGCTCGAGGCGCTGCGCCTCGCCGACTCCGCCGACGCCGTCGCGCGGCGCATCGGCGCGGCCAACACGCTCATCCGCAGCGGCCGCGAGCTGCACGCCACCAACACCGACGTGGCAGGCGTGCAACGCGCGCTCGCCGAAGCCGGGGTCGCCCTCGCGCGCGTCGAGGTGGTGCTGATCGGCGCGGGGGGCGCGGCCCGCGCGGTCGTCGCGGCGCTGCGCGCCGGAGGCGCGCGCTCGCTCACCGTCGCCAACCGCACGCCGGAGCGCGCCGAGGCGCTGCGCGCGGTCGCCGAGGCGGGCGACTCTCCCGCCCTCGAGCTGCGCGTCTGCCCGCTGGAGCCGGACTCGGACGTGCTGCGCGAGGCGCTGGGGCGAGCGGGGCTGGTGATACACTCGACCCCGCTGGGGATGCGCCACGGGCCGGACGAGGACGCGACGCCGCTGCCCGCCGAATGCTTCTCGCCGGGACAGGCCGCCTTCGATCTGGTCTACACGCCCGAGCGCACGCCGTTTCTGGAGGCCGCCGGGGCCGCGGGCGCCCGGCCGATCGGCGGGTTGGGAATGCTGGTCCACCAGGGCGCCGAGTCGTTCCGGCTCTGGACCGGCCTCGAGCCGCCGCTCGAGCTGATGTTCGAGGCCGCGCGCGCCGCACTGGCGGCGCAGCAGGCCGCCACGCTGCAGGCCGCACTATCCGGGGAGTCGGCACCGTGATCGAGATCGGAATCATCGCGACGGTCGTGATCGGCGGCGCGCTCGGCTGGGTGATCGCCCAGTCCTTCTTCGGCCACCGCTACTGGCGTCGCGCCATCGCCGAGGGCGACGAGGGCGCGATGCGCGCCGCGCTGATCGAGGCGCTCGACACCTGGCGGCGGATGCGCCCTCCGGCCGACACGATCCCCTCGGACTGGCGCGCCCTGCAGTCGGCGGAGATCGTCGCCGCCGACAGCACGCGCTGCCGCGTCTCGCTGCTCGCCGACCCCGACATCCGCGTCGTCGACGGCGTGCGCGACGAGGTCGGCGGCGCGATCCACGTCGCGCGCCGCTCCGCCGTGCTGATGGCCGAGCGGCTGCTCTACGAGATCCCGCTGGTCCGCTTCGACGCCGTGCAGGTCGATGTCTATACCGAGTACCGCGGCCCCGAGGGCGCAACCGAGTCCGTCGCCCTGCTCACCACGCAACTGACGCGCGAGGAGGCCACGGACACCTACTGGGACGAGCTCGGATTCGAGGAGATACTGGCCACCTGGCAGACGCGCGAGCGCCGGCCGGACGCGCCGCTCGACCTCGAGGACGGCGCGCTGATCGCCGCAGAGACCGCTGGCGCACAGTCCGCGGACGCACCCGCGAGCATGGAGCAGTCATCGTGAGTCGCTTCCGCTTCCTCACCGCGGGCGAGTCGCACGGCAAGGCGCTGACGGTGATCGTCGAGGGCGTCCCGGCCGGGCTGCGCATCGACGAGGACATGATCGCGAAGGACCTGGGGCGGCGGCAGGGCGGCTACGGGCGCGGCAAGCGCCAGCAGATCGAGACCGACCGCGCCGAGATCACCTCGGGCGTGCGCCACGGGCTCACGATCGGCTCGCCGATCGCGCTCTGGCTGCGCAACAAGGACCACGACAACGCCAACTGGCGCGTGCGCATGGCCACCGAGGAGGTCGACGAGGAGGTCGAGCGCGTCACGCTGCTGCGGCCCGGCCACGCCGACCTCGCCGGGACGCAAAAGTACCAGCTCGACGACGTGCGCCAGATCCTCGAGCGCTCCAGCGCCCGCGAGACGGCGATGCGTGTCGGGGCGGGCGCGATCGCGCGCGCGATGCTCGCCGAGATCGGCGTCGCGGTGCACTCGCACACGATCGCGATCGGCGACGTCGAGGCCGCCCCGCCCGAGGGCGCGATCGACTGGGAGGCCGTCGAGGCCTCGCTGGTGCGGGTCGCCGACCGCGAGGCGGAGCCGCGCATGGTCGCGGCGATCGACGCCGCCAGGGAGGCGCTGGACAGCCTCGGCGGGATCTTCGAGGTGCGCGCCGGCGGACTGCCGATCGGCCTCGGGGCGCACGTGCAGTGGGACCGCCGGCTGGACGGGCGGATCGCGCAGGCGATCCTCGCGATCAACGCCGTCAAGGGCGTCGAGATCGGCCCCGCCTTCGACAACGCGCGCAAGCCCGGCTCCGAGGTGCACGACCAGCTGCTGCCCGCCTCGCAGTGGAGCGACCGCCCCTGGGAGCGGCGCACCAACCGCGCGGGCGGCCTCGAGGCGGGCATGACCAACGGCGAGGAGCTCGTCGTGCGCGCCGCGCTGAAGCCGATCTCCACCATCCCGCGCCGCCTGCCCACCGCCGATCTGCTGACCGGCGAGGAGACCGAGGCCTTCTACGAGCGCGCGGACACCTGCGTGGTGCCCGCCGCCGGCGTGATCGGCGAGGCGATGGTCCTGATAACCCTCGCCGACGCCGCCCTCGAGAAGTTCGGAGGCGACCACATCGACGAGTTCCTGCGCAACTACGAGGGCTTCCAGGCGACGGTCGGCCCGCGCGAGCCGCTCGCATGAGCGCCAACGGCTCGGGCGCGGAAAGGCCGATGCGGCAGATCGTGCTGATCGGCATCAGCGGCGTCGGCAAGTCCTCGGTTGGCGCGATCCTCGCCGCGCGCCTCGGCTGGCCGCTGATCGACACCGACGACCTCGTGGCCGAACTCGAGGGCAAGACGCCGGCGGAGCTGATCACCTCTCGTGGCGAGTTCGCCTTCCGCAGGATCGAGGAGCGCGTGGTGGCCGAGGCCGCCAGGCGCACGCCGGCCGTGATCTCGCTCGGCGGCGGCGCCTTCCTCAGCGCCCGCTCGCGTCGCGCCCTCGGTGAGCACGGAATGATCTGCTGGCTGGACGCCGCGCCCGCCGAGATCGCGCGCCGCCTGCGAGAGGAGCCGGACTCCACGGAGCGCCCGCTGCTGGGCGAGGACCTCGAGGGCCGGCTGCAGGAGCTGAGCGACGAGCGGCGCATCCACTACAGCCAGGCCGACCTCTGGACGCCCGCGCAGGGCCTCACGCCCGACGCCGTCGCCAATCGCATCCTGCAAGCCTGGTCCGGCGGCGCGAACGTGCACGCCGGCGGCGCGCGCCGCCTCGAGCGGCTCGGCAGCGCCCAGCCCGCCGCCGGCCCGGCGGCGATCGTCGACACCGGCAGCGAGCGCTACCCGATCTGGGTCGGCGCCGGCGAGCTGATGCGGCTGCCGGAGCGGCTGCGCCAGCTCGGCCTCGAGGGCGCCGTCTACGTCGTCGCCGACGAGGCGGTGATGGAGGCGCACGGGCAGCGGCTGGTCGAGGCGCTCGACACGGGCGGCTACCGCGGCGCCTCCTACGTCGTCCCGCCGGGCGAGAGCTCGAAGAGCCTGCGCGCCGCCGAGGAGATCTACGGCTGGCTTGCGCAGTCCCGCGCCGAACGGCGCGACACGGTGATCGCCTTCGGCGGGGGCGTGGTCGGCGACCTCGCTGGTTATGTCGCCGCGACGTACCTGCGCGGGATGCCGTTCGTGCAGGTGCCGACCTCCGTGCTGGCGATGAACGACGCGGCGATCGGCGGCAAGGTCGCGGTCGACCTGCCGGGCGGCAAGAACCTCGTCGGCGCGTTCCACCAGCCGCGCGCCGTCCTCTCCGACATCGACCTGCTGCGCACGCTGCCGCGCCGCGCCTTCACCGAGGGGCTCGCCGAGGTGGTCAAGCACGCGCTGATCCTCGACCCGCTGCTGCTCGGCGAGATCGAGCGGCACGCCGGCGGCCTCGGCAGTGCGCAGCCGGACCGCGAGCTGCTGACGCACGTGATCGCGCGTTCCTCGCGGCTGAAGGCGCTGATCGTCTCCGCCGATCCGAAGGAGCGCGGTCTGCGCGCGATCCTCAACTACGGCCACACCATTGGCCACGCGATCGAGGCCGTGACCGGCTACGAGGACTACCTCCACGGCGAGGCCGTCTCCGTCGGCATGATGGGCGCGGCGCGCATCGCCGAGCGGATGGGAATCCTCGACAACGAGGTCGTCGCCCGCCAGGCGGACGTGCTGCGCACGCTCGGCCTGCCGCTGGCCGCGCCGGGCGTCGACACGCAGGCCGTGATGGACACGATGTTCCTCGACAAGAAGGTCGAGGCCGGGCGGCTGCGCTTCGTGCTGCTCGAGGAGATCGGGCGTCCGGTCGTGCGCGGCGACGTGCCGGAGGAGATCGTGCGCGAGGTCGTGCGCGGTCTCACCGCCGGCTAGGCGCTGGCGGTGAGCAGCGACGCGAACGAGGGCGGGATCCTCGCCGACCCGCGCCGCCCCCGCCGCATCGTCGCGAAGGCGATCGGGCGCGTCCAGGGCGTCGGCTACCGCGCCTTCTGCGCCGACGAGGCGCTGCGTCTCAACGTCGAGGGCTACGCCCGCAACCTCCCCGACGGCCGTAGCGTCGAGGTCCAGGCCGAGGCGGACGAGCCGACGCTGCGCCGCTTCGTCGAGCGCCTGCGCGAGGGCCCTCGCATGTCGGTGGTGCACGACGTCGAGTACCGCTGGGAAGAGGCCACCGGCGAGTTCACCGGCTTCGAGGCCGTGATTTAGCGCCGTCGCAGCCCTCTTCGAGTATCGTTCTTCCGCCTTCGGCCTGAGCGTTGTTCAGCAATGAGCGGAGGAAGAGGTGGCGACCGACGGATTCCCACTGGGAGTGGCAGACAAGCTCGGCTGGTACGTGTACAGGCTGACCGACCCACTCCGGAACGACGAGACGTTCTACGTCGGCAAGGGACAGGGCGACCGCATCTTCGCCCATGTCCGAGGAAACTACTGGGATATTGCCGACGAGGACGCGTCGGACCTCAAGGCGCAGCGCATCAAGGAGATCCAAGATGCAAGGCTGGAGGTGGGCCACGTGGTCCACCGGCATGGCATTGAGGACGAGCGCGTGGCTTACGAGATCGAGGCTGCGGTCATGGACTCGTACCCGCAGCTCACGAACAAAGCCGGGGGCCACGGGTCAGGTGAGCGCGGCCCCCGCAGCGTCGAGGCGATCATCAGGCAGTACGCTTCTGAGCCGTTCCGGGCTCAGGAGCAGATTCTCCTGGTCTCAATCAATCGCACGATCTCGGACGACGAAAGCGGCATCTACAAGGCGGCGCAGTACGCATGGACCGTAGGCCGCGCGAGTGCCGAGAAGTGCAAGTTGGTGCTCGCGCATCACCGCGGGGTCGTCGTCGGCGCGTTCCGCCCCCACGTCTGGCTTGAGGCGACGGTTGAGAACTTTCAGGACCACGATCCCGTTCCCCCGAAACCTCGAAGGTGGGGATTCGTTGGGGAATGGGCTGACCGCGAGACACAAGAGCTGTACGTCGGGAAACTCGTCCCAGACAAGTACCGCGGTCGTTGGCCGTGGCGCTACTGCCCCCCGGAGTAGGAGCCCGACCGCAGCTAGCTAGCGCCGCCACATCCCTCGCAGCCGCCCGATCAGTCCGTCCCGAGGCCCCTCGCCGCGCAGCAGCCGCGCCTCGACGAGCGCAGCGAGGTCGGCGACCGCCTCCGCGCCCCGCGCCGTGAAGTCACGCTCGAGGCGCGCCGCCTCGACCGAGGCGAGCAGATCGTCCGCTGCAACCGGCTGCTCGCGCGTCTCTCCGGCGGTCAGCTCGAGGGCGGGGACGCCGGGCTCCTCGTAGCCCTCGGCGAGCACGAGGTCCGTGCGCGGGTCGAGCGAGGCGACGAAGGCGGCGAGGTCGGCGGCGCGGGCGAGGGGGATGCCGGCGGAGGCGGGGGTCACCCGGGTCCCGCTGGGCAGCGTCAGCGTTGCGCGCCCGTCTGCGAGCAGCTCGGCGGTCGCGGTGCGGAGGCCGCGCGCGCGCAGCGCCTCGACGAGGGCGATCACGAGCAGGTTGCGCGCCGGGATCTGCGGCCCGAGGACGCGCAACACGGGCGGCCCGGCATCGATCGAGGATGCAGGGCCGGTCGTCATCGCTCCGCGGGCGCGTCCGGCACGCGATCGATCAGCAGAACCTCGACCTCGTCGCCCGGCTCGACCGTGGGCCCGTCCTCGGGCACGACGGCGATGCCATTGGCGAGGGCGAACGAGGTCAGCACGCCGGAGCCCTGCGGGCCGGTCAGGCGCGCGTGGTAGCGCCCGTCGCGGCGCTCCACGATCGCCCGTGCGTAGAAGCGGCGCGGGTCCGGTCGCGCGATGCGCTCCTCGGCGATCGCGCGCACGCGAGGGCGCTCCCAGGCCTGCGGCTTGCCGAGCATCGTGAACAGGGCCGGCCGCCCGAACAGCTCGAAGGTCATCATCGCGGAGACCGGGTTGCCCGGCAGCCCGAGGTGCGGCACGACGCGCGCCTCGTCGCCCTCGCCCACGCTGAACGTGCCGAAGGCGAGCGGTTTGCCGGGCCGCATCCGTACCGTCCAGAAGCCGACCTCGCCCTCGCGCGCGAGCACCTCCTTGACCACGTCGAAGTCCCCGCGCGAGACGCCCGCCGAGGTGACGAGCAGATCAGCGTCGGCGACGCCCTCGCGGACGCGCGCGGTCAGCGCCTCGACGCTGTCGCGGGCGATCTCGAGCATGAGCGGTTCGCCGCCCATCTCGCGCACCATCGAGGCCAGCGAGAAGCCGTTGGCGTCGTAGATCGCGCCGGGCCGCAGCGGCTCGCCGGGGCGCAGCAGTTCGTCGCCGGTCGAGAGCACGGCCACGCGCGGGCGGCGAATGGCGGTGACGCTCCCGAAGCCGAGCGAGGCGAGCACGCCAATCTGCGCCGGTCCGAGGATCGTGCCCGCGGACAGCACCAGCTCGCCTGCACGCACGTCCTCGCCGGCGGGGCGCACGTTGGCGCGGGGCGCCGCGGCGACGTCGATGCGGACTTCGGCGCGGGGGGCGTCCTCCCAGCGGGCGGACTGCTCCTCCTCGTCGGTCTCCTCGAAGGGCACGATCGCGTCGGCGCCGTCGGGCAGCGGCGCGCCGGTCATGATGCGCACGGCCTCGCCGGGGCCGACGGAGCCGTCGTAGACGGAGCCCGCCGCCAGGTAGCCGCTGACGCGCAGCCGCCGCGGGCTGGCCGGCGCGGCGCCCGAGGTGTCGGCCGCGCGCACGGCGTAGCCGTCCATTGAGGTGTTCGCGAATGGCGGAATGTCGAACCCGCCACGCACGTCGGCGGCGAGCACTTGCCCGAGCGCCTCAAGCAGCGGCGTCGAGACCGCCTCGAGGGGTGCGAAGTGCGCGAGGATGCGCGCGCGCGCCTCCTCCACGGAGATCATGTCGGCAGGCAGCACGTGGCGGTGCGCGGGCTCGCTCATGGCTCGATCATACGTGGTCGCAAGGCGTGGGCGGGCGGGCTGCCCGGTGGCGTCAGCGGCCGAGGTACTCGGCGACGTTCGCGTTGTGCTCGGCGAGCGTCTCGGCGAAGGCGTGGGAGCCGTCGCCGCGGGCCACGAAGTAGAAGAAGTCCGTGTCCGCCGGGTTGAGCACCGCCTTGATCGCATCGAGGCGCGGGCTGGCGATCGGGCCGGGCGGGAGACCCGCCACGAGGTAGGTGTTGTACGGCGACTGGAAGGCGAGATCGTCGAGGGTCAGCTCGATCTTCCACCAGCCTCCCACGGGCTCACGGCTGCTGTTGGTGGTGATCGCATACTGCACGGTCGGGTCCGCGTCGAGCTTCACGCCCACATCGAGACGGTTGTGGAAGACGGAGGCGACCAGCGGCATCTCGTCGCGCAGCAGCGTCTCGCGCTCGACGATCGAGGCGAGCGTGAGCACCTCGTGCAGCGTCATCGAGGAGAGCTCGATCCGTCCGCGCAGGACCTGGTCGAGCGCCCCGTCAAGGGCCTCGATCATCGCGGCGATGAGGCTTTCGGCGGTGGTCTCGTCGTCGATCGGATAGGTCGCGGGGAAGAGGTAGCCGTTGAGTGTGGCCGCTCGCGGGCGGCCGCTCAGGATCGATTCCGTGCGTGGCTGCCTGATGGCCAGTTCCCACTCCTCCTGCGTCGCGAGCCCGAGGGTGACCATCGCGTCGCCGATCTCCTCGACACGCAGTCCTTCGTGCACGACGAAGAAGCGCTCCCTGGCGACGCCCGTGCGCAACTGGCGAATGACCTCGGCAGCCGGGCTGTTGGGGGCGAACTGGTAGGTATCCGCCCGCAGCTCGGTGCTCACGCCGGTGAGCAGCAGCAGCGTGCGGAAGCGCTCGGCATCAGTGAGGACGCCCTCCTCGACCAGCAGCGCCGCGATCGTGTCGACGCCGTCGCCGGGCTCGATCGTGAGGCTGATCGGATCGATCTCGGGATCCCGGTTGCTGGAGGCAGCCGCGGCAGGCGGAACGCCCGCGGTCATCGCGTCGACGGTCCGCGCTTGCGTCCCGGTCAGGGTGTCGGCCAGCACGGACACGACAAGCGCGACCCAGATCAGCGAGAACACGGTGGCGATCAGGATCGGGTCGAATCTACGAATCACGGGCGCCGTCCGTCCGATCCTCAGCCCTAAGGCGCCGCCGCCGATCGATGAACTGCTGCAGCAGCAGCGCGGCGGCGAGATCGTCGCTGGCGCGGCCTCGTGGCGCGGAGCGGCGTGCCGCGACCGAGGTCAGTCGCTCGTCCTCGTACTCGACCGGCAGATCGAGGCGACGCCGCAAGCGCTCGCCGAGCGCGCGGGCGGCGGCGGCCGCGGCGCCCTCCTCACCTCCGAGCAAGCGCGGCAGCCCGACGACGATGCCGCCGACCTCCTCGCGCTTCGCGATCCCGCGGATCGCGGGGAACGCGGCGGCGGCCGGAACGACCTCGATCGGGACCGCGATGCGCTCCTCCGGATCGCAGGCGGCGATGCCGACGCGCACTTCACCGGGGTCGATGCCCAGCCATCTCATCGTTGGCGCCTCACCCGGAGTCCCCGCCGGCGTCATCGCCGCCGGCCGCGCCGTCCGCGCCATCCTCGGCGCCGTCGCCGTCGCCCGCGGCCTCCTCGGCGTCCGGAGGTTCGCCGGCGATGGCGGCGGCGAGATCGTCCGGGCTGACGAGCATGATCGAGATGCGGTCGGAGCGGCGAGGCATGCGCAGGCCGGGAATCCACCCGGGATGCACCGTGATCAGCGGTTCCATCGTGAGCTCGAGCTGCTCGCGCAGCCGCTCGGCGGCGACATCCGGAGCGACGTTCGTCAGCACGCCGCGCAGCGCGGTGGGATCGAGCAGCGGACTCGCCAGCCCGGTCGCGGTGAAGTCCACCGTGAGGCGGCTGCCATCGAACGCGTAGGCGTCGCTGATCGCGGCGGCGGACGTGTTCGGCAGTAGCGCCATGCCATCGGGCAGCTTGCCCTGGAGCAGTTGCTGCGCGAGGCGGTCCGCATCCTCGTCAGTCAGCACGAACGCGCTGGCGAGGGCGGTGTACTCCACCAGGAAGACGTCCGACTGGTCGCCGACCTCGGCGAGCGCGGTCTGGCTGAGAATCGCGACAGAGATGGTCTCCGTGAAGACCGTCCCGCTCGTGATCGTACGCAGCAGCTGGCGCTCGCCCGCTCGGCGCAGCACGGAGTCGGCAATGTCGGTGACGGTCGCGACGTCGACCGGACTGACGACGGTCGCCTCGATGTCGGTGCCGCCCCCGGCGGCGATATTGGTGACGAGGAGCGTGGGCGGGAATCCGGTCAGCCGCGTCAGGATGTTGGCGGCAACGTTGCCGGCGCTCCCCGGCTCGATCGCGGTGGCGCCGACCACGGAGCTGCGGCCGGCGGGGATTGAAACCGAGCTATCGGTGGTGAAGGTCACGCCGTCCGCGGTCTGGACCGGCGTGCCGATCGGCAGCACCAGATCGGTATCGTCCTGGTTCGTGAAGGTCAGGCCGGCTCGCGCGTGCTTGTCGCCGACGGTGGTGACGCCGGTCGAGGTGGTGGAGACCACGAAGACGACCTCCGTCTGCACGGAGTCGACGGCGATCACGCCGAGCCCGAGGTCCGTCTCGCCGAGGGGGCTCAGGCGCACACGCTGGGTCACCGTCAGCGTCTCGGCGGGCGGAGAGACCAGGATCGTCGCGGAAGGCACGTAGCTGCAGGCTCCGAGGCCAATCACGAACAGTCCGCCCCCGAACAGCCCCGCCCGCAGGAACGGCCCAAGCGGCGGGGCGCGCAACACGAACTCGCGGCTCCCGAAGGGGATGCGGAGCGCGCGCCGCGGACGCAGTCCCTGCACCGTGCGCGCGGCGGGCAAGCCCGCGTTCTCGGCGTGCTGCCGCACATCCCCGCGGCTCGCGAGCACACGCAGGTGGAGCCCTCGCTGGCGCACGTACGCGGCGATCCGCGGCCACGCCATCGCGTCGCGCAGCGCATACGCCCGGCGCGGCACGACGAGCAGCAGGTCGACCTCGCTCGCCTCGTCGATGCGTCCGATGATCGCGTTGGCGTCGTCCTCGCGCTCCGCGATGATGGTGGCCGCGCCGGGCAGACGTGGGCCTCGCCGCCGCCGTGGTACGTCGGCCCCGGCCGCTACACGCCACTCGGCCTCCGGTTCGGGGGAGCGCAGCCGGGCGAAGACGCGCCGGCGCAGCGCGCCGACGCGCACCGCGAACTCCGAGACGCTCTCCAGCACCACCGGCCAGTAGCGCCTGAACGCGTCCAGCGCTTGCTGCACGATTCCCGGTGGCTGCCGCCCGGCCATCGCCGGCTACGCCCCGCCCAGGCGCTCGCGCGCCAACCGGCGCGCCGTCTCGAGGGCTTCGCCAAGCCGGCTCGCGTCGCGCCCGCCCGCCTGTGCGAGCGCCGGCCGGCCGCCGCCGCCGCCGCCCACCACCGCCGCGGCGGCCTTCACGACCTCGTCGGCGCGCAGCCCGCGCTTGACCACGTCGTCGGTCGCGAGGGCGAGCAACTGGGGACGATCGTCGATCACGGCGCCGAGGGTGACGAAGGCGCTGCCCATGCGCTCGCGCAGACGATCGGCCATGCCGCGCAGCACCTCGGCGGAGTCGGCCTCGACCTGGGCCACGAGAATTTGCACGCCGTCGAACTGCTCGGCCTCGTCAGCCAGCGTCTCCGCGAGCCCGGCGGCGCGGCTCGCCGATTGCGCGCGGGCGCGGCGGCGCTCCTCGGCGAGCTGCTCCTCGAGTGCGTCGATGCGCCCCGCGATCTCGGCGGGAGGCGCCTTGAAGCGCTGCGAGAGATCGTCCACGAGGTCCAGGCGCTCCTCGATGTAGCGCTCCGCCTCGGGTCCGGTCAGCGCCTCGATGCGGCGCAGGCCGGCGCCGATCGAGGAGTCGCCGCTGATCACGAAGTTGCCGACGCCGCCAGTGGAGTGCAGGTGCGTGCCGCCGCACAACTCGCGGCTGAAGCAGGCGGCCGTGTGCCGGTGGGCGGACGCAGCGCCGCCGGAGGCGGCTCGGGCCTCGCAATACTCGACCATGCGAACCTCGGCGGCGTAGCGGTCCTCGAAGAACGCGATCGCGCCGCGATCGATCGCCTCCTCGTAGGGGAGGATGAACGTCTCCTGCGCGATGTCGTCGCGGATTCTCGCGTTGACCAGCCGCTGCGCCTCGCGCAGCTCCGCGGCGGACGGCGCCTGCGGGTGCGTGTAGTCGAAGCGCAGGTGGTCCGGTGCGACGAGCGAGCCGGCCTGGCGCACGTGCGGCCCGAGGACCTCGCGCAGCGCGGCGTGCAGCAGGTGCGTGGCGGTGTGGTTGCGGCGGCTCCCGGCGCGCCAGACCGCGTCGACGCGCGCCTCGGCAGGCTCGCCCGCGGCCAGGGCGCCCTCGACGACTTCGCCGCGATGCACGTGCACGCCGCCAAGCGGCTGCGTGTCGTCGACGCGGAAGCGGCCTCCGGCGGTGATGATCTCGCCGCGGTCGCCGACCTGCCCGCCGCTCTCCGCGTAGAACGCGGTCGCGTCCAGCACCACCTCGCCCTCCGCGCCCGCCTTGAGGCGCTCAACGCGCTCGCCCCCGGCGAACAGCGCCGCCACGGCCGACTGCGCCTCCAGCGCCTCGTAGCCGAGGAACGCGCTGTCCAGGCCGAGGGCTGCGAAGCGCTCGGCCTCGTCGCCGCCGTAGTCGCTGAAGGCGGTCTCGCCCCGCGAGCGCGCGCGCTGGGCGGCCATCTCCGCCTCGAAGCCCTCCTCGTCGACGGCGTAGCCGCGCGCCGACGCCAGCTCGCGGGTCAGCTCGGGCGGCAGGCCGTGCGTGTCGTAGAGGGTGAACATGTCGCGGCCGGGGATGCGCCGCTCGCCGCCGCCGGTCTCCGCCTCGCGCTCCATCACGCCCTCGAGCAGCTCGATGCCGCGCGCCAGCGCCGCCTGGAAACGGCGCTCCTCGTCGGCGGCGACGCGGCGGATGAAGGCGCGCTGCTCCTCGAGCCCGGCGTGCGCGCCCATCGAGGCGCCGACCGCGGCATCGATCACGCGCTCGATGAAGGGCTCGCGCAGGCCGATCGTGTAGCCGAAGTAGATGGCGCGGCGCAGCACGCGGCGGAGCACGTAGCCGCGGCCCTCGTTGCCGGGCAGGACGCCGTCGTGGATCAGGAAGGCCGCGGCGCGTGCATGCTCCGCGATGGCGCGCAGCGCGCGGGCCTGCGCGGGCGCGCCGTCCGGGTCGTAGGCGATCCCGGCGGCCGCCTCGGCGCTCGCGAGGATCGCGCGCAACTGGTCCGTCTCGTAGACGGAGCCGACGCCCTGCAGCACCCAGGCGAGCCGCTCCAGCCCCGCCCCGGTGTCGATGTTCTGCGAGGGCAGCGGTGTCAGCGAGCCGTCGGCCGCGCGGTCGAAGGCCATGAAGACGAGGTTCCAGATCTCGAGGAAGTTGGGCGATTCGAGGTCGATCTGCCCGTCCGGCAGGCGCGGCTCGGAGTCCGGGTCGTCACCGAAGTAGTAGTGCAGCTCGGAGCAGGGGCCGCACGGTCCCGTCTCGCCGGAGTACCAGTAGTTCCCCAGCTCCGCGCTGTAGCGAAGGATGCGCTCGGCCGGGACGCCCCGGGCGTGCCAGAGGTCGAAGGCCTCGTCGTCGTCGCTGTAGACGGTCACCCAGAGCCGTTCGAACTCGAGGCCCAGCTCGCCGGCGAGGAAGCCGAGCGCGGCCTCGATCGCCTCGGCCTTGAAGTAGTCGCCGAGCGAGAAGTTGCCGAGCATCTCGAAGAACGTGAGGTGGGAGTCGTCGCCGACAGACTCGATGTCGGTGGCGCGGAAGCACTTCTGGACGGAGGTCAGGCGCCTCGCGGGTGGCGTTTCGAGCCCCAGGAAGTAGGGCTTGAACTGCACCATCCCGGCCGAGGTGAACAGCAGCGAGGGATCGCCGTAGGGGACGAGCGAGGCGGACGGGATGCGACGGTGGGCGCGCGCCTCGAAGTAGGCGAGGAACGCGGCGCGCAACTCTTCGACGATCACGCTGTGGTCACTGCCGATCGATCAATGCCACGCCCCTGCGGCGCAGTCTCCGCGCCAGCGATCGGGCCGCTCCGGTAGAGACAGGGCCGCTTGCGAGTGTAGAATGGCCCCGAGCGACGGGTCAATTTTCGCAGCCGCTCCCGCACCAGGCGGGGCAGGCGCGCGACCGTGGAGCACCACGATCGAGACAAGCGCCGACAGCGACAAACCTCCCTCGCCCCGCTTCGCATGACGCCCGCGGGTTCCCTGCCGCTGCGCGGCTGGACCGCCGTCGTGCTCGCCGCCGGGCGAGGCGTCCGCATGCGCTCACGCCGCCCGAAGGCGCTGCACGAGGTCGCCGGCCGCCCGATGCTGCACCTGCTGCTGGACGCGCTCGCCGGCGCCGGCTGCGATCGCGCCGTGGTCGTCGCCGCCGACGCGGACGACGCCGTCGCGAGTGCGGCCCGTGAGGCGGGCGCGCTCGTCGCGGTCCAGCGCGAGCCGCGCGGCACCGCCGACGCAGCGCTGGCAGCCGCCGAGGCGGTCGGCGAGGCCGGCCGCGTGCTGATCGCGCACGGCGACCTGCCGCTGCTCACCTCGGACAGCCTCGCCGCCCTCGCCAGCGCGCATCTCAAGGCGCAGGCCACGCTCAGCCTCCTCACCGTCGAGGTCGATGACCCCACAGGCTATGGACGCATTGTGCGCTCCGGCGGTTCCGTCAGCGCGATTGTCGAGGAGACGGACAGCGACGACGAGACGCGCGCGATCCGCGAGATCAACGTCGGCGTCTACGCCGCCGAGGCCGCCTGGCTCTGGCCGGCGCTGGCCTCGCTGGCGCCCTCGCCGGGTGGCGAGGTCTACCTGCCGGAGGCCGTGCGCGCCGCGATCGAGGCCGGCCGCGCCGTGCTCGCCTGCCCGCTCGCCGACGCGAGCGAGGCGCAGCAGGTCAACACCCGCGCCCAGCTCGCCGCCGCCGAGGCGGTGATGCGCACCCGCGTGCGCGCGGAACTGATGGCCGGCGGCGTCACCATCGTCGACCCGCCCACCACCTGGGTCGATGCCGGCGTCGAGGTCGGCGAGGACGTCACGCTGCTGCCCGGCGTGCATCTGCTGGGCGCGACGGCGGTCGGGCGCGACTGCCGGATCGGGCCCAGCGCGGTGCTACGCGACACGCGCGTCGGCGAGCGCTGCACGATCGGCGGCTCCACCCTCGAGGGCGCCACGCTCGGCGACGATGTGCAGGTCGGGCCCTACTGCCACATCCGCCCCGGCTCGACGATCGAGACGGGCGCGCGGCTCGGCAACTACGCGGAGGTGAAGGCCTCGCGCATCGGCGCGGGGAGCCGCGTTGGGCACTTCTCCTACCTCGGCGACGCGGACGTGGGCGAGGACGTGAACATCGGGGCGGGCACAATTACGGCAAACTACGACGGCGCTGACAAGCACCGCACCGTGATCGGGGACGGCGCATTCATCGGCAGCGATTCGATGCTTGTGGCGCCGGTTAACATCGGCGCGGGCGCGCGCACCGGCGTCGGGTCGGTGGTCACGCGCGACGTGCCTCCGGGCGCCTCGGCGATCGGCGCACCGGCGCGCATCCGCCGGCCAGCGAACAGCGAAGCGGGAGAGGAGCAGTAGCGGGCCGCCTGCGGCCCGTCCAGGTTTGGATACCCTGACAGCAGTGGCCCTGGTGGTGATGATTTTCGCGGGCGTGCTGCTCGTGCTGATCTCGGCCGCCGAGGCGGGGGTGGCCACGATCACCCGCCGCCGTACTCCCATCCGCGCCGAAAACGGCGTGGCGGGCCTCTTCGACAGCTACATCAAGCAACGCCAGCAGATCCTCAGCGCGCTCGGCGCCGGCGCGACGCTTGCGACCGTCACGCTCAGCCTCGGGATCGCGCTGCTCTTGATCGGCGGGCGCGAGCTGAGCGTCCTCGAGGCGGCCGCCGCCGGAGTGATCGCGCTGCTCGTCGTCGCCGCGCTGCGCCAGAACGCGAGAACGATCGCGCTCGCCAGCCCGGAGGGCGCCGGCTACCGGCTCGCCCGCGTGATCGCCTTCCTCGCGCCCCTGCTCGCCCCCTTCGCCTGGCTGATGAGCGCCCCCGCCCGCGGAGTGCTGCGCCTCGCCGGCCGCCGCGCCGAGATCGTCGACGACCCCGCAGCCGAGTTGCTCGCCATCCTCGAGGCTCCCGTCGACGGCAACGGCGGAGAGACACTCACCGAGGAGCGCCGGATGATGCGCGGCATCCTCGCAATGTCGCGTCAGACCGCGCGCGAGATTATGTCTCCTCGGATGGACATCGTCGCCGTCTCGACCGAGGCGTCCGTCGGCGACGTGATGAAGGTCGTCGACTCCTCGGGGTTCAGTCGCATCCCGCTCTACGAGGAGAACATCGACCGCATCATCGGCGTGCTCTACGCCAAGGATCTGCTGGCGCGGCTGCAGAGCGGAGTGTCTTCGCCCAACCTGCGCCTGCTCGCCCGCCCGCCCTACTTCGTGCCGGAGACGAAACGCACCGACGAACTGCTCGCCGACCTGCGCCGCGACCAGACGCACGTCGCCATCGTCGTCGACGAGTACGGCGGCACCGCCGGCCTCGTGACCGTCGAGGACGTGCTCGAGGAGATCGTCGGCGAGATCGCCGACGAGTACGACACCGACGAGATCGAGATCGAAGTCATCTCCGAGGACGAGGCCATCGTCGACGCGCGACTCGCCATCGACGACCTCAACGAGCTGTTCGGTTCGGAGATAGAGAACGAAGACTTCGACACGGTCGGAGGCTTCGTCTTCTCGCTGCTGGGCCGCCTCGCGTCGCCGGGGGACCGTGTCAGCAGCGAGGAACACGGCCTGGAGCTGCAGGTGCTGTCCGTCCACGGCCGCCGCATCCGCCGCGTGCGCGTCACCCGGATCCAGCCGGCCGACGAGGCTGCGGCCGGCTAGGCGGAGGGGATCACGCCCCCGCCAATTCCGGGAAGTACGTCTCGAAGAAGCCGCGATCCCGGGTGAGGAAGGTGCCGGCCTCAGAGACGGCGTGAGCGCCGATCAGGAAGTCGGAGATAATCCGTGCCCTCGGCCCTCCGGCGCGGCGGTACTGCATCCAGCGCCGCCCCGCTTCGTAGGCGATGGACGTATCGATCGGCGACAGTCGGGCGTTGATCTCAGCAAGCGCCTGGTCCAGCGCCGCTCGATCGCCGAACGCGGGGACCAGCTCCGCGTAGACGATGTCGCACACGAGGACCGCGCCCGCGTCGTAGGCGCGGCGGATAGCCTCCCGCGACTCGGCGTGGTGCGGTGCATCGGAAAGGAAGACGTCGAGCAGGACGTTGGTGTCGACTGCCGTGATCACCGTCCGCGGATTTCCTCGATGTACTCGTCCACGTCGAACGCGCCGTCGAGGATGCCGCTGATGCGATCTACGGGATGTTCCACTGCCGCCCTCTTCCGGATCAGGAGGCCCTGTTCCGTAGCGGTGATCTCGACCTCTACGTTGTGGTTCATCCCAAAGCGGTCCCGCAGGGGCTTGGGGATGGTGATCTGGCCACGTTCGGACACCCGCATGAGCACTCCGGTATGAATCTACTGCGAGCCTAATCATACTCCGACCGGGTTCGCACTCGCCATCTGCCCGCACTTGCCCCCTTGCCAACGGCTGGTAGGCTGTGCACGTGGACGATGTAAGAACAAATGCTCTGCCGTGGTGGGTCGCCTTCCACCGCATCTCCCGCCTCGGGGCCGTGCGCTTCGGGCTGCTCGAGCGCGCGTTCCCGTCGCTCGAGGAGGCGTGGAAGGCCGACCGCACAGCGCTGCGCGCGGCCGGGCTCGACGCCGCGACGGTGGACCTCGTGGTCGCACAGCGACCGGAGATCGAGCCGGAGCGAGAGGTGGAGCGCCTCGAGGAGGCCGGGGTGCGCGCCATCCCGCGCTTCCACTCCGCCTACCCGGCCCGGCTGCGCGAGATACCCGATCCGCCGCCGCTGATCTACGTCCGGGGCGCGTTGACGCAGCAGGACGAGTGGGCACTCGCCGTCGTCGGGACGCGGCGTGCGACGGCGTACGGGCGGCAGGCCGCGGGCGAGCTGGCGCGTGACCTCGCCGCGAACAGCGTGACGGTCGTCTCCGGGCTCGCCCGGGGCATCGACACCATCGCGCACCGCGCTGCACTCGACGCAGGGGGGCGCACCATCGCCGTGCTGGCGAACGGCCTCGACACGGTTTACCCGCCCGAGAACCGCGGGCTGGCGAGCGAGATCGCCGAGGCGGGCGTGCTGATCAGCGACTACCCGCTCGGCACGAAGCCGCGCGCCGAGTTCTTCCCGCGGCGCAACCGCATCATGTCCGGCATCGCCCTCGGCACGCTCGTCGTCGAGGGCGACGTGAAGAGCGGGGCGATGATCACGGCGCGCTTCGCGGGGGAGCAAAATCGCGAGGTCTTCGCCGTGCCCGGCTCGATCTTCGCGCCGCAGTCGCGCGGCCCGCTCTCGCTGATCCGCGACGGCGCGACGCCGGTTGCGAGCGTCGAGCACGTCCTCGAGGCGCTCAACCTGACGATGATCGGCGCGCAGATGGACTTCGGCCGTGCGGCGCCCGCGGCGAGCGAGGACGAGCAGGCACTGATGGCGGCGCTGACCCGCGAACCGCGCCACGTCGACGAGGTCGTTCGCGACACCGGTTTGGCCGCAGCCCGGGTCTCGGCTACGCTCGCATTGCTCGAACTCAAGGGTCAGGTGCGCGATCTGGGCGGAATGCAGTACGTCCGGGTGCGCGAACCGGTCACCGTGTACGAGTCCGAATCCCCGTCACCCGAGAAGGAGCCGACGCCGTGAGCAGCAGCGCGACGCGCGGACGCAGGCGCAAGGGCGGAGACGCCGCCGGGAACGGCGGCCCACGCCTCGTGATCGTCGAATCGCCGGCCAAGGCGCGCACGATCGCGGGCTTCCTCGGCCCCGAGTACGTGGTCGAGTCCTCGATCGGGCATATCCGCGACCTGCCCCAGGGCAACGACGCCGTCGACATCGAGGACGGCTTCAAGCCGCGCTACGAGATCCCGAGTGACAAGCAGGCGCAGGTCCGCAAGCTGCGCAAGCTGACCCGCGAGGCGAGCGAGCTCTACCTCGCGACAGACGAGGACCGCGAGGGCGAGGCGATCGCCTGGCACCTCGCCGAGGTGCTCAAGCCGACGGTGCCCGTGCGCCGCATGGTGTTCCACGAGATCACGGAGCGAGCGATCGCCGATGCGCTCGCCAATCCGCGCTCGATCGACGAGCACCTGGTCTCCGCACAGGAGGCGCGGCGCGTCCTCGACCGGCTCTACGGCTACGAGGTCTCGCCGGTGCTCTGGCGCAAGGTGCGGCCGCGGCTCTCCGCCGGGCGCGTCCAGTCGGCGGCGATCCGCATGATCGTCGCGCGCGAGCGGGAGCGCATGCGCTTCGCGAGCGCCTCGTTCTGGGACGTGCGCTCGCAGGTGCGCAGCGACCAGGACGTCCCCCCGCCGGAGCCCTTCGCCGCGCGCCTCGCCGAACTCGGCGGGCAGCGGCTCGCGCGGGGCAACGACTTCGCACCGGAGACCGGGCAACTGCGCGAGGGCGCCTCGGTGCTCTCGCTCGACGAGGAGCGCGCACGCGCCGTCGCCGCGGCAGTCACGGAGGCCGAGTACACCGTCACCGAGGTGAACGAGCGGCCCTACACGCAGCGCCCGCCGGCGCCGTTCATCACCTCCAGCCTGCAGCAGGAGGCCGGGCGCAAGCTGGGCTTCACCGCGCAGCGCACGATGCGCACCGCGCAGAACCTCTACGAGAACGGCTTCATCACCTACATGCGCACGGACTCGGTGAACCTCTCCGACCAGGCGCTCAACGCCGCGCGCAGGCAGGCGCGCGACCTCTACGGCGCGGACTACGTGCCGGCGCAGCCGCGGCGCTACCGCACCCGGGCGCGCGGCGCACAGGAGGCGCACGAGGCGATCCGGCCGGCCGGCGACATCTTCCGCACGCCGGGCAGCCTGCGCGGCGCGCTGCGGCCAGACGAGCTGCGGCTCTACGAGCTGATCTGGAAGCGCACGGTCGCCTCGCAGATGAAGGACGCCCGAGGGCGTCGCACGCGGGCGCGCCTCCTCGCCGATGCGGGCGAGCACGGCGCGGCCGTGTTCGCCGTCTCCGGCAAGGTGATCGACTTCCCCGGCTTCCTGCGCGCCTACGTCGAGGGCTCCGACGACCCCGACGCCGCGCTCGACGACCAGGAGCGCATCCTCCCGCCGCTTACCGAGGGCCAGACACTGCGCGGCGTCTCCGCCGAGGCGCAGGGCCACGAAACGCGACCGCCCGCCCGCTACACCGAGGCGAGCCTCGTCCGCGAACTGGAGGAGCTCGGCATCGGACGGCCCTCCACCTACGCCTCGATCATCCAGACCGTGCAGGACCGCGGCTACGTCTGGAAGCAGGGCGCGGCGCTGACGCCGACGCTCACCGCGTTCGCCGTCGTCGCGCTGCTGGAGCAGCACTTCGGGGATCTCGTGGACCTCGGCTTCACCGCGCGCATGGAGGACGACCTCGACCGCATCGCCGAGGGCGAGCTCGAGCGCGAGCCGTGGCTGCACCGCTTCTACTTCGGCGACGACAGCAAGGAGGCCGTTGGCCTCGCGGCGGAGGGCCTCAAGCAGCGCATCGACTCCAGCTGGGAGGCAATCGACGCGCGGGCGATCTCCACGATCCCGCTCGGCGAGGACGCCGACGGCCGCAAGATCGCCGCCCGCGTCGGGCGCTACGGCCCCTACCTCGAGGCCGGCGACGGTGAGCAGCGCGCAACCCTCCCCGACGACCAGCCGCCGGACGAGCTGACGATCGAACTCGCCCTCGAACTGCTGGCGCAGGCCGCCCTTGGGGGCAGCGTCGTCGCGACGGAGCCGGAGAGCGACAAGCCGATCTACGTGAAGAGCGGGCCGAACGGGCCCTACGTGCAGGTTGGCGAGAACGACGACAACGGCGGCAAGCCGAAGCGCGCCAGCCTCTGGCCCGACATGGCCATCGAGACGCTCACCGCCGAGCAGGCACTCGATCTGCTGTCCTACCCGCGCGTGCTCGGCGCACACCCCGAGAGCGGCGAGGAGATCGCCGCGCAGGACGGGCGCTACGGGCCCTACATCCGCGCCGGCAAGGAGACCCGCAGCCTGCGCGACCACGAGCACCTGCGCGTGATCGACCTCGACGAGGCGGTCCTGCTGCTGAAAGAGCCGAAGCGCCGTGGACGGGGCGCCGCGGCGGGACCGCTCGCCGTGCTGGGCGATCACCCGGAGAGCGGCGCGAGCATCGAGCTGCGCAACGGGCGCTACGGGCCATACGTCACCGACGGCCAGGTCAACGCCTCGCTGCCGCGCGGGCAGGAGCCATCGGCCGTCACGCTCGAGGACGCCGTCGGCATGATCGCGGCTCGTGAGGAGCGGATGCGCGCGCAGGGCCAGGATCCGCGCGCTCCCAAGCCGCAGCGCCGCGCGAAGCGGAGCGGCGGCGCGCGCCGCACGCCGAAGAAGCGCTCCGCCTGATCCGCTGCCTGCCGTCGTGCTACGCTCGATGCGCGGGGTTACGGAGCACACCGGAGACTGACGGTGTCCGAGCCGCGTACCCTCGACCCATCGCCCCCCGACGCCCGCGCCCTCGAGGCGCTCGACCGCTACCTCGATGAGCTCGCGCTCGTGCGGCAGCGTTCCGAGCGCACGATCCGCAACTACCGCGACGACCTCAGGGGCTTCCTCGTGCATCTCGCCGGCGCGGGCGTCGAGTTCGACGAGGCGGGCCGCGAGCAGGCACGCAGCTACCTCGGACTGCTGCTGCTGGGCGAGAACCGCGCGCCCGCCTCGGTGAAGCGCATCGCCTCGACGATCCGCGCGTTCTACGGCTGGCTGGATCGCGAGGGCGAACTGCAGCCGGGGCGGCCCGGCGACTCGATCCTGCGGCTGCGCTCGCCGAAGGCCCCGAACCGCCTGCCGCAGATCCTCTCCGGCAAGGAGGCCAGCGACCTGATGGCCGCCCCGGAGGGCGGCACGCCGGCCGGACTGCGCGACCGCGCCCTGCTGGAGCTGCTCTACGGCGCCGGCCTGCGGGTCAGCGAGGCGGCCGCGCTCGACAGCTCCGACCTTGATCTCGCGAACCGGCAGGCGCGCGTCATGGGCAAGGGCAAACGACAGCGCATCGCGCTCTTCGGCCGCCCTGCGCGCGACGCGCTGCGCGACTACCTGGAGCGCGGCCGGCCTCAACTGGCGCGCGGGGCGGAGGCGGCGCTCTTCCTCAACCGCTCCGGCGGGCGCCTCTCGGCGCGCTCGATCCAGTCGATGGTGCGCGCGGCGGGGACGGCGGCTGCGGTCCGGCAGCGCGTGCATCCGCACCTGCTGCGCCACAGTTTCGCGACGCATATGCTGGACGAGGGCGCGGACCTGCGGATCGTGCAGCAACTGCTGGGACACGCGTCGGCGGACACGACCCAGATCTACACCGCGGTGACCGGCTCGCGGAAACAGGCGATCGTCTCCAAGGCGCTGGCCCGCGCTCGCGACATCGAGCGCGAGGACGAGCGCGAAACGAACGAGGCGAAGACCGGCTGAAGGAACTGCCCGCGATGCGCGTGCTGATACTGAACGGCCCCAACCTCAACCTCCTCGGCGAGCGCGAGCCCGATATCTACGGCCACGAGACCCTCGCCGACCTCGAGGAGCAGTGCCGCGAGCGCGCGTCCGAACTCGGCCTCGAGGTCACCTTCGCGCAGTCCAACTCCGAGGGCGAGATGGTCGACATGCTCCAGCAGCACCGTGACTGGGACGGCGTGATCCTCAACGCCGCGGCCTACACGCACACCTCGCTCGCGCTCGCCGACGCTCTCGCCGCCTTCGAGCCGCCGGTCGTCGAGGTGCATCTCAGCAACATCCACGCACGCGAGGAGATCCGCCGCCAGTCGCTGACCGCACCCCACGCCTGGGGCCTGATCAGCGGCTTCGGCTTCCGCGGCTACCTCGCGGCGCTCGACCTGCTGCACTCGCGGCTGAGCGAAGGCACGGGCGAGTGAGCGACGCCGCCCCGCGGCTCGCGCGCCTGCGCGAGCGGCTCGACGCTCTCGAGGTCGACGCGCTGCTGGTGACCGCGCCGGCGAACCGGCGCTGGCTCTCCGGCTTCACGGGATCGGCCGGCGTGCTGCTCGTCGGCGCCGACGCCGCCCGCATCGCGAGCGACGGCCGCTACCACGAGCAGGCGCGGCTGCAGGCCCCCTCGTTCGAGCTCGTACCCGCCCCGCTGCGGCGCATCGGCTCCTTCGCCGCGGACCTGCTCGCGGGCCTCGGCGGCAAGACGATCGGCGTCGAGGCCGCCCAGATGTCGATGGCCGAGCACGCCGAGTGGATCGAGGCGATCGAGCTGCTCCCTCCCGAGGACCGCCCCCGCCTCGAGCCCGTGCTCGACGCGGTCGAGCCGCTGCGCGCGGTCAAGGACCGCGAGGAGCTCGAGGCGATCACGCGCGCCGTGCGCCTCGGCGACGAGGCGTTCGCGCACGCCGCCTCGCTGCTGCGGCCGGGCGTCAGCGAGCGAGAGCTGGCCTGGGAGGTGCAGCGCCATGCGCTCGAGCACGGCGCCCAGCGCCTCTCGTTCGAGACGATCATCGCCGCCGGCCCGCACGGCTCGATGGCGCACGCGCGCCCTCGCGACGTCGCCGTCGAGGCCGGACAGGGCGTGGTCATGGACCTCGGCGTGGTCGTCGATGGCTACTGCTCAGACCTGACGCGCACGGTCTTCGCCGGCGAGCCGGATGCCCGCTTCGCGCGGGTCTATGATGCAGTCCTGACCGCGCAGACGATGGCCATCGAGCGAATCGAGGCGGGCATGAGCGGCGCCGACGCACACGCGATCGCGGCGACGGTCCTCGCCGGGTTCGGCTACGGCGAGGCCTTCACGCACGGCCTCGGCCACGGCGTCGGCCTCGAGGTGCATGAGGCGCCGCGGCTCTCCGCCGACTCGGACTCCGTGCTCGCCGACGGGCAGGTCGTCACGGTCGAGCCGGGGGCCTATTTCCCAGGCTGGGGCGGCGTGCGCATCGAGGATCAGTGCGTGATGGAGGACGGACGGCTGCGCGTACTGTCGCGTGCGCCGAAACTCGATCTGGACGCCGGGCTGTCAGTCCGGCCGGGAGTGGGGGTGGCCTCGTGATCGGAAGCGGTGATCTGCGTCGCGGGACGACCGTCGAGGTCGACGGCACGCTCTACCAGGTGGTCGAGGCGCATCACATCAAGACGAAGAAGTCGGCCGTCTACCGCGTCAAGCTGCGCGACCTGCGGGCCGGCCACCAGATCGAGCGCACCTTCAACGCCGGCGAGAAGCTCACCGCCGCGCGCGTCGAGCGGCGCTCGATGCAGTACCTCTACGCCGACGGCGACATGCTGACGTTCATGAACACCGAGAACTACGACCAGATCCTCGTGCCGCGCGCGCTGATCGACGACCAGCTCCCGTACCTGAAGGAGAACGACGTCGTCCAGGTGCTGACCTACGGCGAGGAGGCGCTCGGCGTCGAGCTGCCGGCCGCCGTCACGCTCCTGATCACCGAGGCGGAGCCCGGCGTGAAGGGCGACACCGCGACCGGCGCGACGAAGCAGGCGACGCTGGAGACGGGCCTGGTCGTCGACGTGCCGCTGTTCATCAACCGGGGCGACACGATCAAGGTGTCGACCAGTGGCGGCGGCTACCTCGAACGGACCTCCACCGCCTAGGCGCTCGCGATGCCGCCCGAGGTCTACCCGGTCCGCCAGGTCACCCGCTACCTGCGCGAGCTGATCGAGAGCAACCGGCACCTCTCGCAGATCTGGGTCGCCGGCGAGATCCGCAACCTCTCGGCGGCGTCCTCGGGGCACATCTACTTCACCCTGACCGACGAACAGACCCGCGCCGGGCTCCGCTGCGCCTTCTTCCGCCAGCGCAACATCGGCCAGCGCGAGCGGCTTTCCGAGGGCGTCTCGGTCGTCGTCTACGGCTCGTTCTCCGTCTATGAGCAGCGCGGTGAACTCTCCTTCATCGTCGAGTTCGTGCAGCCGGAGGGCACCGGGGCACAGGCCGCGGAGTTCGAGCGGCTGCGCGCGCTGTTCGAGGCGGACGGGCTGCTGGCGCCGGAGCGCAAGCGCCCCCTGCCCGCCTTCCCGCAGCGCATCGGCGTCGTCACCTCGGCGACCGGCGCGGTGCTGCACGACGTGATCGACGTGCTGCGCCGCCGCTGGCCGCTCGCGGCGGTGCTGGTGCAGCCGACGCAGGTGCAGGGCGAAGGCGCGGGCGCGCTGATCGCCGAGGCGTTGCGCGCGCTCGGCGAGCAGGCGCAGCCGGAGCGGCGACCGGACGTGATCATCCTCGCGCGCGGCGGGGGCTCCGCCGAGGATCTGCAGGCCTTCAACGAGGAGCCCGTCGGCCGCGCCATCTTCGCCTCGCCCGTGCCCGTCGTCTCCGCCGTCGGGCACGAGACCGACACCACGCTCGCCGACCTCGTCGCCGACCTGCGCGCGCCCACCCCCTCGGCCGCCGCCGAGCTCGTCGCGCCCGACCGCATCGAGGTCGCACAGCGCATCGACACGATCTCGCGGCGCGGCGAGGCCTGGCTGGCGCGCCTGCTGCGCGACGACCACGAGCGACTCGTCCGCCGCACCGCGGCGCTCGACGCGGGCCTGCCCGACCTCGATGCGGCGTGGCGAGCGATCGACAGGCACGAGGAGGCGGCGGCGCGCGCCCTCGGCGAGCGGATCGGCGTCTCGCACGAGCGGATCGCCGCGCTCAACGGACGGCTCACGGCGCTCTCGCCTCAGGCGACGCTTGAGCGCGGCTACGCCGTCGTCGAGCGCGCCGACGGCACGCGGGCGACCTCGGCCGCGGCCCTGCAGCACGGCGAGGCGGTAGCATTGCGCCTGCGCGACGGCGTCCGCGGCGCGCGCATCGAGGACTGACGGGGTCCTCCGTCCCCCTCCCCTCCGGCCCCCTCTCCCCGAGGGAGAGGGCGGGGGTGAGGGAGAAAACCCCCGGCCAACAAAGAACGATGCGAAAGGGCAGCATGGCACAGGCTGAATTCCCGCCCCCGACCTCCCCCGGCACGAACGAGCCCGCCTCCGGCGCGGACGCCGGCGAAGAAACCTTCGAGGCGCTGTTCGCACGCCTCGAGGAGGTCACGGCGCAACTCGAAGCCGGCGAAGTCGCGCTCGACCGCGCCGTCGCGCTCTACGAGGAAGGCATGACCCTCGCGCAGCGCTGCCAGCGCCTGCTCGGCGAGGCCGAGCAGCGCATCGAGCAGCTGCGCGAGTCCTACGACGGCGAGTCGGGCGCGCGATGACCGCGAGAGCCCGGTGACACTGCGCATCGGCTGGTTCACGACGGCGCGCGGTCCGGGATCACGCGCGATGTTCGAGGCCGTCCGCGACGCCATCGAGGCGGGCGCGATGGACGCCGAGCTGGCCTTCGTCTTCTGCAACCGCGAGCGCGGCGAGGCCGAGGCGACCGACTCCTTCCTCGACCTGGTCGAGCAGGCCGGGGCGCCGCTGGTGGCGCGCTCCTCGGTGCGCTACCGGCGCGCGGTCGGCGGCGCGCTCTCGCGCCCCGGCGAGCCGCTGCCCACCTGGCGCCTCGAGTACGACCGGCTCGTGGACGAGGACCTCGAGGCGCACCCCTTCGACATCGGGATGCTCGCCGGCTACATGCTGATCCTCGAGCGCGAGTTCGTCGCCGGGCACGCGGTGCTGAACCTGCATCCGGCGCTGCCGGACGGCCCGGTCGGCATGTGGCAGGGGGTGATCCGCGAGCTGATCCGCAGCGGCGCGGAGGAGAGCGGCGTGATGCTGCACCTCGCCATCGCCGAGGTGGACGAGGGCCCGCGGGTCGCCTACTGCCGCTACCCGCTGCGCGACCCGGACCTCGAGGCCTTGCGCGCGCGCCTCCCCGCCCCGCCCGCCGAGCTCGACGACGCCGCCCTCGACGCCTCCGAACTGTTCGCCGCGATCCGCGCCCGCGGAGTCGCCCGCGAGGCCCCGCTCGTCGTCGCCACCCTCGCCGAGTTCGCCGCCGGCCGCCTCCGCGTCGCCGGCTCCTCCGTCCTCGACGCCTCGGGCGCGCCGGCCGAGCCGGCGGACCTGACTGCGGAGGTGGACGCGCAGTTGGGGTAGGTGGTGGGCAGCGCGGACGAGACGCCGCGAATGATATGCTGACCCGCGTGATTGGAAGAGGTGAGGGAGGTCGGCTAGGGTGACCAGAGTGCGACGATCCTCCGGGCAGGCTCGCCCGCAGACATCGCTTGATGCGCACGCTCCCGAGACGGCGACGCTCGACAGCGATCTCGGTGATGCGCTGCGCGATCTGAGTGAGGCCGCCGCAGAGGCTGCCGCCTCGGAGTTCCCCGTGCCCTCCAGCGCCGCGATCGACAACGCGAAGCGGCTGCTCGTCGCAATGTACGACGAGGCGCCGCGGCGCTTCGAGGTCTACCCAACGCCCGACGGCGAAGTCGCCATCGATGCACCGACCGGCAGCGGTTCGTCGGTCCTGCTGCTCTGCGACTCCGGCGGCGGCGTGATGTGCCTGGTGAACACGGTCGGCGCGCAGCGGCTCATGCGCTACGGGAGCGCCGGCGAAGTCCCGGCTGCCGTGCTGCGCGACGCCCTCAGCGAGCTGGAAGCCGAAGTCAACTAGCCGTTCGTGGAAGCGCCCGAGGACATCGCGCCGCATGAAGAGCTGGGGCGCGGTGTCTCCTCGGGCAGGAACGCCAGGCGCGCCCGCCGCTCGAACCTTCCGATCACCGAGTTCTGGCCGCGCGGGAACGAGTCCGGCGTATCTGTGGACCGCCTGACCGAGGCGGGGTCCGTCCAGGCGCTGCGGATCGCCGACAGGCGCGACGCCGAACGCGGGCGCACATTCTACGGCTGGGCTGTCATCGCCGCGGACGCGGCGGGACGGAACGGACGCCGCGTCGTGGCGACGCCAATCTCCGACGCAAACCCGTACCACGCCGAGATCGTGCTCCCGGAGAGCGCCGCCCGCGACAAGGACGAACTGAGGCGGCACGCACAGCAACTCAGGGACTCCTCTCACTGGCGCGATCGCTCATGGTCAAGCGAGGCGTCGCCGTAGGGCGCGCCGTCCCCGACGCCGCCCTCGACGCCTCCGAGCTGTTCGCCGCGATCCGCGCCCGCGGAGTCGCCCGCGAAGCCCCGCTCGTCGTCGCCACCCTCGCCGAGTTCGCCGCCGGCCGCCTCCGCGTCGACGCCTCCGCCGTCCTCGACGCCTCCGGTGCGCCCGCCGAGCCTGCGGACCTGACTGCGGAGGTGGACGCGCAGTTGGGGTAGGCCGGAACGGCACTTGCTAGAACGAATGTGCCGCGGCCACAATAGCTCTCTACTCCCCTCGGACTGGACGTTGATCACCAGTGCCTAACGCGAAGCCACTCTTCAACGACCTCGAGCGCTCGGACCACGCGGCGGAGTCACGTCCACGCAAGTGCGATGAAGGGAGAGTCAGGATGGATCGGTACCGAGTCGCAGCGCGCCTCGAAACGATGAGCCCCTTCTGATGCCTGTGGTCTCTCCGTTCCCCGAGAGCCAGATTGAGAGCTTGGCGCGGTTCCTCGGCGAGTGCGGGACCGGTGGAGACATCTCACGGGTCCTCCACGATCAGCACGTCGTGGACACGTCCGGGGAGTCCGCGAAGTGGCGGCGCCTGTATTGGGTCTTCAGGGAGGTACAACGCAGGGACGGCTCAGCGAACTGGATACTTGCCTTCATCAAGAGCTACCTCGCTCCCGTAGGGTTTGTCGGCAGGAAGGATGACTTCGAGGAGTACAGAGAGGGACTCAATGAGCGGCTCGCCTTCGCGGGTCTGGAGTACGGCGCGGATGGGGAATTCCGTCGGCGTGAAGCGGCCCGGACACTGGCCGAGGCCGAGACCCGCGCGCGGACCATCGAAGCGAAGTTCCACGGCCGACGGATACATCCAGAGGTGCTGAAGTACTGTCGCGCCGAACTCATGCAGGACAACTACTTCCACGCGGTGTTCGAGGCGGCCAAGGGTTTGGCCCAGCGGATCCGCGATCTCTCTGGGGTCGAGGGTGATGGAACTGAACTGGTCGACAGGGTCTTCTCGATACGGCGGTCTGTGCTCGCCATCAACACGCTGCAGACGGATACGGAGAGGTCTGAGCACAAGGGATTCGCAGCTCTGCTGAAGGGGTGCTTTGGTGCGGTGCGGAATCCTCTGGCGCACGAACCGAAGATCCTCTGGGAGGGCGAGGACGATGCCGCTGACTACTTGTCGCTACTGTCGCTCCTGCATAGGAAGCTCGACGACTGCGTCGCAACTGGCCTGGACCATTCGAGTACGCCTCGTGAGTAGCGAGAGCCCACCGCTAGCCGGACACAACCGCGCGCGCTAGGCTGGCGGCGTCCCTACGAGGAGGAAGCATGGCGGGGCGCTATCTGCCGGTGCCGGTGCGGGTGCGGGTGCGCCGAGGGCGGCTCGTGCGGCGCGAGCGGCGGCTGCCGGCGCGCGTCGTGAGTCTCGTGCCGGCGCGGGCGCTGCCCGTGGTGCGGCGGTCGCTGCTCGTGGCGGGGGCGGCGCTGGCGGCCGAGTACGCGCTGCGGGTTGCCCTCGGAGGGACGCTCTCGCGGCTGTTCTCGCCCGTCCGCTCCGGCGCATCAATGGCGCGCACCGAGATCACGGAGTGGCTGATCATCGAGCGCTTCCGTCGCCGCCGGGGCTAGCCGCCCACCCGTGCCCGAGGAGCGGCTCCAGAAGATCCTCGCGCGCCACGGCCTCGGCAGCCGCCGCAGCGTCGAGGCGCTGATCCGCGACGGCCGCGTGCGTGTCGACGGCGCCGTCGCCGAGCTCGGACGTCGCGCCGACCCCGCCGCCAGCCTCGTCACCGTCGACGGCGCGCCGCTGCCCCCGCTCCCGCCCGATCGCACGCTGCTGCTGCACAAGCCGCGAGGCGTCCTCGTCACCGCCTCGGACGAGCGCGGACGCGAGACCGTGTTCGACCTGCTCGACGATCCGCCTGCCAGCCTGCGCCACGTCGGGCGGCTCGACCGCGACAGCGAGGGCCTGCTGCTGCTCACCACCAACGGCGAGCTGGCGCACCGCCTGACGCACCCCCGCTACCGCGTCGACAAGACCTACGAGGCGCTCGTCGAGGGCGTCCCGGACGACTCGGCGCTGGCCCGCCTGCGCGAGGGCGTCGAGCTGGACGACGGCCCCACGGCGCCCGCGGAGGCGGAGCTACTGCGCCGCGACGGCGGCGGCGCCTGGCTGCGCGTGGTGCTGCACGAGGGCCGCAAGCGCCAGCTGCGGCGCATGCTCGACGCGGTCGGGCACCCGGTGCGGCGGCTGATCCGCCGCTCCGTGGGCGGTCTTGACCTCGGCGGGCTCGCACCCGGCGCGGCGAGGCCGCTCGGCGCCGCCGAGGAGCGCGCGCTGCTCACGCTGGTCGGGCTGCTGGACTCGCCGGAGGTGGCCTCCATATCATCGCCGGGCACGCGAGCCGCGGACGCCTCGATGGCAACTGGCGGCGGCGCGGGGACGGAGCCGGGCGCGATCGCAGCCGAACGTGCCCAGCCGCAGTCCCCTCCGCCCTCCCCCGCACAGGGCGAGTTCGCGAGCGAGTCGGTGGCGCGCAGCCTCGCGCTCGACGGGCCGACCGCCTCGGGCAAGAGCGCCGTCGGACGCGCGCTCGCCGAGCGGCTCGGCTTCGGCTTCCTCGACACCGGCATGATGTACCGCGCCTGCACGCGCGCCGTCTTCGACGCGGGCATCGACCCCGAGGACGGCGACGCCGTGATCGCCCGCGTGCGCTCGGCCAGCCTTGATGTCACGTGGCCGGACCCGGCGACGCCTCGCGTGTCCGTCGACGGCGCGGACGTGACGGACGGCCTGCGCGAGCCGGCGATCGAGGCCAGCGTTTCGCTGATCTCGCGCCTGCCCGAGGTGCGCGACGAGATGGTGCGCCATCAGCGCGCCGTCGCCGAGCGCAGCCCGGTGGTGATGGCCGGCCGCGACATCGGCACGCGCGTGCTCACCGACGCGCGCGCGAAGATCTTCCTCGCCGCCTCGATCGAGGTGCGCGCCCGCCGCCGCCTCGCCGAGGAGCTCGACGCCGGACGCGAGACGGACCTGGAGCGCGTGACCGAGGAGACCGCGCGCCGCGACGGCCTCGACCAGACCGGCAAGCGCGCGATCCACCCGGAGCAGGCCGCCGAGGACGCGATCATCCTCGACACGGACGCCCTCGGCATCGACGAGGTCGTCGCGCAGGCCCTCGAGGCCTACGAGCGGGCAAACGCCTCGTGAAGTTGTGGGTCTGGGAGCGCTTCTCGATCTTCGCGTACTGGATGGCGAGCCGCGCCGTGTACTGGTTCGTGCGCAGCGTCACCCGCCTCGAGGTGGTCCACGCCGAGCGCATGCCGATGGAGGGCCGCGTCGTCGTCGTCGGCAACCACCTCAGCAACTTCGATCCGGTGCTGGTCTGCGGCTGTTCGCCGCGGCGCATGCGCGCGATGGCGAAGCGCGAGATGTTCGAGATACCGCTGGTCGGGTGGACGGTCTGGGCCTTCGGCGCGTTCCCCGTGCGGCGCTACTCGGCCGACTTCGGGGCGCTGCGCGTGGGGCGCAATCACCTCCTTGCGGGCCAGGCGGTGCTGGTCTTCCCCGAGGGCACGCGATCGCCAACGCAGGCGCTGATGCCCGCCCTGCCGGGCTCGGCGATGCTCGCGCTGCTGGGCGATGCGCCCGTCGTGCCGGTGGCCGTCACCGGCACCGAGGCGCTGAGCGGGCCGCGCGCCATCCTCGGCGGCCTGTTGCGCGGGCGGCCCACGGTGCGCGTCGAGTTCGGCGAGCCGTTCTCGCTCGGCGGCGAGGGCGCGGCGACGGGGCGGCGGGCGGAGCAGGCGACGGACCTGCTGATGCGCCGCATCGCCGAGCTGCTGCCGGAGCGCTACCGGGGCGCCTACGGCGCCGGCAGCGAGGGCGAGATCGTCGTCACCCGCCAGCAGGCGGGGGCGGAAGCCGCTGCGGGGGAGTAGGGAACGGCTACGGCTCGTGTGACCTCACAAGGGTTCGAGCGGGTCGCGCGTGATCAGAATCCTCGATATCACGATGTCGTCGCCTGATTCGCCGATCTCGACCAGCAGCGGCTGCATCAGCAGCAGCCACGTCCTCGGACGGCCACTCGCGTCGGGTCTGCCGGCGTAGGCATGGAGGCGGTCCGGCTCCCGCAGCAGGGTGGCGATCGCTCTCTGGAGCAGGGCGCGCTCCGTATGTCGTCAGGCGTTCGTAGCGAGTGTCGGCATGCTGGGCAAAGAGGACGCGGCGGCCCTCGATCTGAAGAGGTTCCACAGGCTCAGGGCGCGGACGGCGCTCGCGGCAGGATCCCGGCCGCGACATCCCCAAGCGAGCCGAGGTCGATCACCGGCTCGAGCGGCGGGAACTCGGCGCTCTCAGCGAGGACAGCTAACCGATTCCGGTAGCAGAGGCGCATCTGCTCATGAGTAACAATGTCGTCGCCGCCGTCGTGGGAGCGCTCTGTTGCCTGCTGCCAGGGGGCCTCCTCGTGCGTGCGGTGCGCCAACTCGATGCCTGAGAGGTCCCGAAAGCGCTCGTAGACCAGCTCCACCACCTCGCGCTGACGATCGGTGAGCGTCTCCGCGCCCGAGGCATCCGGCGGCTCGATCGCGCGTGCGGCGGCCTGCGGGACGGCGAGGCGTGGGGAGCCTTTCGCGGGACCTGCTGATGCGCCGCATCGCCGAGCTGCTGCCGGAGCGCTACCGCGGCGCCTATGGCCCCGGCAGCGAGGGCGAGACCGTCGTCGCCCGCGGGCAGCAGGCGACTGCTGAGGAGTAGTGGGGCCGCCTACACCTCGTACGCGGGTGAGTCTTCGGCGACGGCGCCGATCCGCGACGCCGGACTGCGCGCAGCCGCGTCGTGCGCGCCTCCGAGATAGCCGACGTAGTGGGAGACGGCGTTCGAGAGCAGACGGTTGAGGCTCACGCCCTCCAGGCGGGCCAGCATCGAGGCGCGCTCGTGCACGGAGGGCAACAGGCGCAGCGTGACGCGGCCGGATAACTCGCTGTGCAGCATCGGCGGCGGGACGTCGGCGCCCTCGTCGAGCGTGGCGCCGATCCAGACCTCGATCGCCTCGTCGAGGTTCGCCATCGCCTCGTCGGCGCTGTCCCCGCTGGAATGGCAGCCTGGGAACTCGAGCACCTCGGCGGCGTAGCGCCCGTCCTCGTCGCGGGTGAGGATCCGCGCGTACGGCCCGAGTTGCGCCACCTTGATGACGCTGGATTCGTCACGGTAGGTCATCGGAGACGCTCCCTTCATCGAGCATCGTGAGGATGCGGAGCACGGTCGGCCTGGCGGGCCTTGCGGGAATCACGATCCGCGGCGCCCCAGGCTTCGCCCACACGCGATGGCTTCCCTTGCCGCGGCCCCGCACCTCCACCCAGCCGCGCGCCTCGGCCTCGCGGATCAGGTCGCGGGCGGTGAGATTGCCTGCCTGCGCCCGCTGAGCAGCGAGATCCCGCGGTCGCGGAGGCGGCATGGTGTCATTATAGACTCTATCTGCAGGGGAGTCGAGATCTCTCGACCGATCACCGAACCACGCCGTCCCGCGGCGGCGCCCTGCGGGACGGCGAGGCGTAGCGAGCCTTTCGCGGCGAGGCTCTATACTGCGTGCACAGTGTGCGGGGGCAGCGCGAGCCCGTGGCGGCGCGCGTCCTTTGCATCCCGTGAACCACTCCCCACGGCGCGCGACCTCGTCGCGCCCGCGAGAGGCCAGCGATGACCACCACCGCGCCCGAAGGCAAGGCCGCGGCGACCAGCCTCCCGCCGGTCTTTCGCTTCGGCGGCGGCAGCGCCGACGGCGACGCCTCGATGCGCAACCTGCTCGGCGGCAAGGGCGCCGGCCTCGCCGAGATGAGCAGCCTCGGGATCCCCGTCCCGCCCGGCTTCACCATCACCACCGAGGTTTGCAACGCCTTCTACGCCCTCGGCCGCCGCTACCCCGACGGTCTCGAGGAGGCCGTGCGCGAGGCCGTCGAGGAGGTCGGACGCAGCGTCGGCGCGGGCTTCGGCCACACGGACAACCCGCTGCTGGTCTCCGTGCGCTCCGGCGCGCGCGTCTCGATGCCGGGGATGATGGACACCGTCCTCAACCTCGGGCTCAACGACGAGACCGCCGAGGGGCTCGCGCGCCGTTCCGGCAGCCCGCGCTTCGCCTACGACTCCTACCGCCGCTTCGTGCAGATGTACGGCGACGTGGTGCTCGGCGTGCGCGCCGAGTCCGACACGGTCGAGGACCCATTCGAGGCGCGGCTCGAAGGCAAGAAGCGCGCACGCGGCGTGGAGCTGGACACGGAGCTCGACGCCGATGCGCTGCGCGACCTAGTCGCCGAGTTCAAGGCGGTGATCGCCTCGCACACGGGCCTCGCCTTCCCCGACGACCCCTGGGAGCAGCTCTGGGGCGCGATCGGCGCGGTCTTCAACTCCTGGGAGAACCCGCGCGCCGCCGTCTACCGCGAGCTCTACGGCTACCCCTCGGACTGGGGGACGGCGGTCAACGTGCAGGCGATGGTCTTCGGCAACCTCGGCGAGGACTGCGCGACCGGCGTCGTCTTCACGCGCGACCCCGCCACCGGCGAGCGGCGGCTCAGCGGCGAGTACCTGATCAACGCGCAGGGCGAGGACGTCGTCGCCGGCATCCGCACCCCGCAGCCGCTGCTGGCCTCCCCGGCCGGCGACGGCGACTCCCTCGAGGAGCTGATGCCCGAGGCGCAGCGCGAGCTGGCCGAGGCCTGCGAGCGCCTCGAGCGCCACTTCGGCGACATGCAGGACATCGAGTTCACGGTGCAGCAGGGGCGGCTCTGGGTGCTGCAGACGCGCTCCGGAAAGCGCACCGGCCAGGCGATGGTCAAGATCGCCGTCGACCTCGTCGACGAGGGCCTGATCGACGAGGCCGAGGCGCTGGCGCGGCAGGAGCCGGCGAGGCTCGACGAGCTGCTCCACCCCACCTTCGACCCGGGCGCCGCGCGGCGCGTGATCGCGACCGGCCTCGGCGCCTCGCCGGGCGCGGCGGTCGGGCGCGTGGTCTTCTCCGCCGAACAGGCCGCCGAGTGGGCCGGGCGCGGCGAGCACGTCGTGCTCGTCCGCGTCGAGACCAGCCCCGAGGACCTCGCCGGCATGCAGGTCGCACAGGGCATCCTGACGGCGCGCGGCGGCGCCACCTCGCACGCCGCGGTCGTGGCGCGCGGCATGGGCAAGTGCTGCGTCGCCGGCTGCGGCGCGCTCGCCGTCGACTACGCGCGCGAGCGCTTCAGCGTCGAGACGCCCGGCGGCGAGACGGTCACCGTGAACCTCGGCGACACGATCTCGATCGACGGTTCGAGCGGCGAGGTGCTGCTCGGGTCGGTAGCGCTGGTTGAGCCCTCGCTGCCCGACGAGTACCGGCGGCTGATGGGCTGGGCGGACAGCCGGCGGCGGCTCGGCGTGCGCGCCAACGCCGACACCCCCGAGGACGCCGCCGGGGCGCGCGCCTTCGGCGCGGAAGGCATCGGCCTCTGCCGCACGGAGCACATGTTCTTCGGCGAGGACCGCATCCTCGCCGTGCGGCGCATGATCCTCGCAACCGACGAGGCCGGGCGGCGTGAGGCGCTCGCGCGGATCCTCCCGATGCAGCGCGTGGACTTCGCCGGCATCCTGCGCGCGATGGCCGGGTTCCCCGTCACGATCCGCCTGCTCGACCCGCCGCTGCACGAGTTCCTGCCGCAGGGCGCGTCGGAGATCGCCGACGTCGCGGCCGCCCTCGGCATCGGCGGCGACGAGATCCGCCGCCGCCTCGACGCGCTGCACGAGTTCAACCCGATGCTCGGCCACCGCGGCGTCCGGCTCGCGATCAGCTACCCCGAGATCTACGAGGTGCAGACACGCGCCATCCTCGAGGCGGCCTGCGAGCTCACCTCCGAGGGCGTCGCGGTGCTGCCGGAGATCATGATCCCGCTCGTCAGCGTCGAGGAGGAGTTGCGGCGGCTGCGTGAGCAGGTCACCGCCGTCGCGGAGACGGTGATCGCCGAGCGAGGCGTGCGCCCCGACTACCTGATCGGCACGATGATCGAGCTGCCGCGCGCCTGCATCGTGGCGGACCGGATCGCCGAACACGCGGACTTCTTCTCGTTCGGCACGAACGACCTCACGCAGACGACGTTCGGCCTGTCGCGCGACGACGCGGGCCGCTTCCTCTCCGACTACCTGGACACGCAGGTGCTGTCGGTCGACCCCTTCGTCGAGATCGACACCGAGGGCGTCGGCGGCCTCGTGCGCATCGCGGTGGAGCGGGGGCGGGGGGCGAAGCCCGGCCTGAAGCTCGGCATCTGCGGCGAGCATGGCGGCGACCCGGCCTCGGTCGGCTTCTTCCACCGCGTCGGCCTCGACTACGTTTCCTGCTCCCCCTACCGCGTCCCGATCGCCCGCCTCGCGGCGGCGCAGGCGGCGCTGGCGGGGGAGTAGGAGGGCGAACGCGGGGCGAGGGCCCCCACGGACGCCAGAGAAGGCAGAGCACGATGACGTCGGCTCCCACGAGTCCTGCGAGGATCGAGTCCGTCCGCATCCGCGGGTTCAGATCGTTGCGCGACGTCGAGCTCTCGGACCTGCCGCGGACGGCCGTCCTGATCGGTGCCAACGGTTCCGGCAAGTCCAACGTCATCCGGTTCTTCGAGATGCTGAGCTGGATGCTTCGCTCCCGGCGCCTCGGCGAGTTCATCGAGATGCAAGGAGGCGCCGACGACCAACTGTTCGGCGGCATGAGGACGACACCGCGCATGGAGGCGGAGATCAGGCTGCGCGCAGCCGGGGGCGACAACGACTACCGCTTCGCCCTCTCCCACGCAGCCCCCGACCGCTTCTTCTTCAGCGAGGAGATGTTCCGTTTCAACAGGGAAGGCCTGCCCGGCGATGCGCCCTGGCAGTCCCTCGACAACGGACACCGGGAAGCAATGATCGTCGAGGCCGCGCAGTCATCGGCGCCCGAGGTCAACCCGACTACGGCTTCCGTGATCACGAACATGCTTCGCAGCTGCTCCGTCTACCAGCTGCACGACACATCGGAAACATCGAGCTTCAAGATGAATTGGGACTCCGAGGACAATGTGCGGCTCCGCTCTCACGGCGGCAATCTGGCGGCCGTACTGCATCGACTCGAGCGAGAGGACATCAGGCGGTTCGACCTCATCTGCGGCCACATCGGGCGGATCCTGCCGGTCTTCGACCGCTTCGCCATCGAAGAGAGCTACGGACGTGTGCTGCTGCGCTGGAAGGCGAAGGGCTCCGCCAAGACCTTCGGCGCTCACCTCACATCCGACGGCTCGCTCAGATTCTTTGCCCTCGTGACGTTGCTCAACCTGCCCCCGGAAATGCTGCCTGGCGTGATCCTGCTCGACGAGCCGGAGCTCGGCCTGCATCCGGCTGCGATTACCCTGATCGGTGAGATGATCAAGTCTCTCGCAGAGGAACGACAGATCATCGTCGCCACCCAGTCGCCGCTGCTCGTCGATGCCTTCAGTCTCGACGAGATTCTCGTGCTGGAACTCGAAGGCGGCGAGACGGTCATTCGCAGGCTCGACGCGGACGACTACCGGACGTGGCTCGACGAGTTCAGCACGGGCGAACTCTGGCAGAAGAACCTTCTCGGCGGACGCCCGTGATCCGGTTGGCCATCTCCGTGGAGGGGCAGACCGAAGAGGAGTTCGTCAACGGTGTTCTCGCGGAGCACCTTCGTGGCCTTGGAGTCGAGCCGCAACCGATCAAGGTCGGCGGGCGGGGCGGAAGTGTAAGCGTCGAGAGACTCGCTCCGGAGATGGCCACGCTGTACTGGAGCTTTGACTTCGTGACGTCATTCGTCGACTTCTACGGGTTTCGCCGCAGAGGAACCGGTGAGACGGTTGAGCAGCTGGAAACGCGCATCAACGAAGAAGTAAGGAAGGCGATCGGACGGAGTTGGGACCAATCGCGAGCCTTCGCGTATGTGCAGCGCCACGAATTCGAAGGCTTGTTGTTCTCGGACACGGGCGCCTTCGCGGAGCTCACCGAAGCATCTGCAGACTCGATCGCAGCGCTGCGCGCAATCCGCGCCGGTTTCCCTACCCCCGAGGACATTGATGCCGGTCCCGAGACGGCTCCCGGAAGGCGCATCACCGGATTGATCCCGCGGTACAGGAAGCGCCTCCACGGACCTCTCGTTGCGATTGCGACGGGCCTGGAGAAGATGCGCGCCGAGTGCCCGCGGTTCGCCGCCTGGGTGACGCGGCTGGAGGCGCTCGCCGAGGGGTAGCACGCGCCGGTTCGACGCCTCAGAACGCGAGCCAGGCGAGGGCCGCCGTCACACCCGCCACGACGAGGCCGGCGACCGTCACGGCCGCGCTCTCCAGCGTCACGGGGCCCAGGTAGAGCAGCGGGAAGCTGACGATCGTCCCGAGGAGGGCGACGTGGCGGAGCCTCTGCTTCGTGGCGGCTGACAGCACGGCTACCTCGACAGTCCCGGCAGCAGCTCGATGATGATGATCGCCTCGATTCCGGCGAGGAGCACGAGCAGCAGGATGTAGGGGATCACGATCCGGAAGATCTCGCGCTCTCTGCCGGCGAGGCCGACGACCGCGGCGCCGACGAGCACCTTGGCCGGCGCCATCGGACTGCCCACCGAGGCGCCGATCGACTGGATGCTCGATATCGTCACTGTGCCGATGTCGAGCGCCCTCGCGGTCTCCAGCTGGAGCAGGCCGAACATGACGTTGGAGTTCGTGTTGCTCCCGCTCATGAACGAGCCGAGCAGGCCGATGAACGGAGAGACGAGGGGGAACGCCGGCCCGGAGATGTCGGCAATACCCCGGGCCAGCAGCACGGTCATCCCGGAGTCGGCCATGACGACGGCCATCATCACCATCGTCGCGACGCCGATCGTCGTGCCGAGGCACTGCGAGTAGGTCAGCTTCAGCGCTTCCCACTCGACGCCCCGCCGCCAGCGTCCGGCGAGAACGTAGAGGCCTGCGCTGATCAGCACCGAGAATACGATTAGCGGGGCCGGGTGATTGAGCAGCCGGATCGGCGCGTAGTCGTCGACGGAGGGGACGGCGAACCCCTCGCCGGTCACGAATCCCGGATAGTCGAGCGCCCACCTGAGGCCGGAGACGGCCTCCTTGATCGGCCCAATCTGCGAGATCACGCTCAGCGTGATCAGCAGCAGGTACGGCATGAACGCGAGCCAGAACGGCATCGAGCCGCCCTCGCCGCCGTCGGGGTCCGAGGGCGCTGCGGCGCGGTCGGGCTCGCCCCGGAAGAGCGGCGTACGGGAGACGAGGGCGATCGCGATCATGCCGAGGACGGCGGGCACGCTCGACGCGATCTGCGGCGCGCCGACGGACGCGAGCACGTACATGCCCGCCGCCATGACCGCACCCGCGACGATCACGACGGGCAGGCTGCGCCTGACCGCGTCGAGGCCGCCGTGGATGTGGGCGACGAGCGATCCGCTGACAACGATGATCGGCGCGAACAGCAGCGCCATGTGCGGCGCGATCACGTCGCCCTCGATGCCCGTGACGAGCTGGATCGTGTAGTACGACGAGCCCATCGAGCCGAACGTGACGGCCCAGCCGTGGCCGACCAGCGCCATGCCGGCCGCGCGCGCGGGCGAGAAGCCGAGCATGATCAGCAGCGGCGCGGCGACGGCGATGGGGACGCCGAAGCCGGTGATGCCCTGGATGAAGCTGGAGAAGCCCCAGCCGATCAGCAGAGCCTGCGTGAGCCGGTCATCCGCCAGCCGCGCCATCGCGCGGCCGATCGCGTCGATGCCCTTCAGCCGGTCGACCAGGTTGAACATGTAGACGGACGCCCAGACGATCGTCAGGACGAACAGCGCCAGGCTCAGGCCCTTCGCGCTGGCGATCGCTACGTGGTCACGCGCCGCCCCGAAGGCAAACAGGCCGAGCGCCAGCGCCAGCGCCCAGGCCGCCGCCCCTGCCCGGGGCGCGCTCCAGTTGAGCAAGAGGACCGTCAGAACCAGCAGGACCACCGGCGCCGAGGCCAGCAGCCAGTTGGCAAGCGTGAGTTCGGGGCCTGTCACGAGGCGTCCCTCAGTCCTGACGCCCGTGGGACTCGCCGCCGATGGCGGCAAGACTCGAGGCCGTCGGCCTGAGCATCCCGCAGCGCGCGGCGGGCCGCTACTCGACGGTGACGGTCTTGGCGAGGTTGCGGGGCTGATCGATGTCCGCGCCGCGCTCCAGCGCGATGTGGTAGGCGAGCAACTGCAGCGGCACTAGGGCCACGACCGGGGCGAGCGCGCCCTCGAAGGCGGGCACGGGGATCACCTCGTCCGCGATCCCGTCGAGGCTGTCGTCGCCCTCGCTGACGAGGGCGATCACGGGGCCGCGGCGCGCCTTCACCTGCTCGATGTTGGAGCGCATCTTGTCGCGCACCTCGTCGCGTGTCGCGATCGCGACGGTCGCGAGCCGCTCGTCGATCAGCGCGATCGGTCCGTGCTTCATCTCGCCGGCGGCGTAGCCCTCGGCGTGGATGTAGGAGACCTCCTTGAGCTTCAGCGCGCCCTCGAGCGCGATGGGATAGGAGAGCCCGCGCCCGAGGAACAGGAAGTCCTCGAACTGCGCGTAGCGCCGCGCGACCGCGGCCATGCGCTCCTCAAGCAGCAGCGCCTCGCCCAGCACGCCCGGTAGCCGCAGCGCGGCCTCGATCTCGGCGCGTTCGAGCGCGGGGTCGAGGCTGCCGCGCAGGCGCCCGAGGTGCAGCGCCATGGCGTGCAGCGCGATCACCGAGGCGGTCATCGTCTTCGTGCTGGCTACGGCGATCTCCGGGCCGGCGCGCGTGTAGATCACGCCGTCGGCGATGCGCGTAGCCTGCGATCCGGGCGTGTTGCAGACCGTCAGCTGCGGGCAGCCCTCGCGGCGCGCCTCCTCCATTGCCAGCAGCGTGTCCACCGTCTCACCCGACTGCGCGACCGATACGACGAGCGTGCGCGGGTCCAGCACCGGCCGGCGGTAGCCGAACTCCGAGGCGTTGTCGACCTCGGCAGGCAGCCTCGCGAAGCGCTCGATGTAGTGCCGCCCGATCATCGCCGCGTACTGCGAGGTGCCCATCCCCACCAGTACCGCCCGCTGCAGCGCCGTGGCCTGCTCGGAGCTGATCTCGGAGCCGTCGTCCAGCTCGACGCGGGGCGGGTTTTGCAGGTAGCGCCCTCGCATCGTGTCGAGCGCGACATCCGGCTGCTCGTGGATCTCCTTCAGCATGAAGTGCCGGTAGCGCCCCTTGACGGCGGCGACCGGGTCGTACGGCTGGAGCTGAGGCTCGCGCTCGACGGGCGCGCCGGCGGCGTCGGTGATCGTGACGCCCTCGCGGCTGATGTCCGCGATCTCGCCCGGATCGAGGAACGTCACGCGCCGCGAGTACGGGAGCAGCGCGGCCAGGTCCGAGGCGACGAACTGCTCGCCGTCTCCGTGGCCGATCACCAGCCCGCCCGCGTTCCCGGCGCGTGCCGCCACCAGCCGCCCGGGATTGTCGATGGCGATCACGACGACGGAGTAGGCGCCCTCGGTCTCGGTGAGCGCGGCCCTCACCGCCGCGGCGAGATCAGCGCCCTCCGCCAGCGCGTCGGCGACGAGGTGGGCGAGCACCTCGGTGTCGGTCTCGGAGGCGAAGTGTGCGCCGCGATCGGTGAAGCGCCGGCGCAACGCCGCGAAGTTCTCGACGATGCCGTTGTGCACTACCGCGACGCGCCCCGAGGGATCCAGTTGCGGATGCGCGTTCGCCTCGGAGGGCTGGCCGTGGGTTGCCCAGCGCGTGTGCCCGACGCCGGCGACGGCGGGCGGCAGGACGCCCTCGATGCGGTTCGTGAGCTGGTCCAGCTTGCCGGTGGCGCGGGCCAGGAAGAGGCGGTGCTGATCGTCGAAGAGCGCGAGGCCGGCGGAGTCGTAGCCGCGGTACTCAAGTCGCCCGAGACCTTCGAGGAGGATCGGACCCGCGGGTCGTTCTCCGGTGTAGCCGATGATTCCGCACATGGCCGCCGCTCCTCGCCGGCCCCCCGCGCAGCAATCAGCGTACCGCGAGCGGGGCCGCTGCGGAAACGTCCGTCCCCGGATGATCCCGCGGGCGGGCGCGTTGGAGCCCCGGAAGGCTTGCTACAATCCCGCGACAACTGGCCTGGAATCGGCCGGGCCGGTCCCGGCCCCACCGAATCAGGCGTTTCGCCGAGGGCGAACAGGGACGACGCGGCGCCAGCCTGCTGGCGCCCGCGCTGGAGCGCGATCGTGCACCGCATCGGCGAGATCATCGATATGCGCCGCGGCTCCGGCCGACCGGGCCCGGGTGAGCGAGTCTGATCGTGCGGGACGAGCCACCGCAAGGCTCCGGGTGATGCGCTGGCTTGCGCCGCCCCTCGCGTTCCTCGTGGCGGCTGCGGTCAGCGCGGGATTGGCGTGGCTGCTGCTCAACGGCCCGCTCGGGGGGGAGGCACCCGTGCCGGCAGAGCCAGGCGATCCCACCGCCACCACAACCGCGCCAGCGACTACCGCCGCCGATCTCACCCCGAGCGCTACGCCCACCGCGACCACGACCGCGACTCCAGCCGCAGCATCGGCAACGGCGTCGCGTCGCCTCTCGCCGACGCCATCCCCGGAGGCGACGGCGTCGGCGACATCAGCGGCCACAGCGACGGACAGGCGGGACTACCCCGACCTGGTGGTGAGCGACGTGTTCTCGCGCGACAACCGGCTCTTCGTCGCCGTCGGCAATGCCGGCAGCGCGGACGCGAACGGACCGATCGAGGTCAGCGTGGACGACGGCCCGCCCCAGCGCATCGACACCGGCAAGGCGCTGCGGCCGGGTGACCGCCTCGAACAGCCGATCGAGGGCGAGTACGTGCAGCGCCGCGCGCAGGTGGTGGTCACGGTGCGCGCATCCGCCTCGATCGTCGAACGCAACGCGGGGAACAATGTCTATGCTGGCGTCGTCACGCCGGATGCGCCCAACGACATCGCGATCATCGACGTCGTCTACGGGGGCAGTGGCCCGCATCTGATCGCGACCATTCGTAACCGCAGTCCGATCCCTTTGCGGGGCGAGGTTACGATTGGCATCCGTGAGATCGCGCCGCAGGACCGCCTGCTGCTGCGCGAGAACCGGAACCTTGATGTCGAAAGTGGGGCGACTCAGTCGTTCGAGTTCCCCGGGATTACGAGCGCGCCCCTGGAGTCCGTGCAAGTGATTGTCTCGACCGATGCGATCAACGATGCCGACGGCTCCAACGACGCGCTGCCTCGCTGGGGCGGGCGCTGAGGTGATGCGGTGAGCGAAGCAACCGCGGAGGCATTGCCAAGCGCGAACGGCGGCGACGCCGGGGAGCTGCGCGCCCGCCTCGATCGCTCGCGGACCGCGCTGTTGGAGATGCTCGCGAATCTGACCGAGCGCGACTTCGCCAGCGAGATCGAGGACGGGCGCAGCGTGCTCGACCTGCTCGCCTCGCTCGCGCCCGCGGAGCGTGTGTCCGCGGCATCCGCCCTGCCGGGTGGCACGGAGGCGGCACACGAAGCAGGCGCGCGGAGGCGTGGCGGCGCCATGCTGCCGCCACAGGTGATCCACGACCTCTCCGGCGCGCGGCGGCGGACCCTGATCGCCCTCGACAGGATCGAGGCGGCGGGCGGCGTGGAGGACGACTCCCTGGAGGAGTTCCGTGCGATCGCCGAGCGCGAGGAGCAGGCCGCGGCGGCGATCCGTGCGCACTTCGATGAGCCGCAGGGTGGCGCGTAGCGCCCTGCGCCGTTCGACCGTAACGATCCGGCCTCTTTGGTGTCTTAACAGATAGACCATGAGTACGATCGAAGAAGTAAAATCGCGTCTCGATATCGTCGAGACTGTCGGCAGCTACGTGCCGAACCTCAAGCGGAGCGGCCGTACGTGGAAGGCGAACTGCCCCTTCCACAGCGAGCGCACGCCCTCGTTCATCGTCGATCCCGGCCGCAACAGCTGGCACTGCTTCGGGGCCTGCTCCACCGGCGGCGATGTGATCGAGTTCGTGCGCCGCTTCGAGGGGCTCGAGTTCCGCGAGGCGCTGCGCCGCTGCGCCGATCGCGCGGGCGTCGAGCTGCGTCCGCCGACGCGCGCCGAGCGGCAGGAGCGGGAGCAGCACGAGCAACTGCTCAGCGCGAACGAGGCCGCCGCCGTCTTCTTCCAGGCCCAGTTCGACGGCGCCGAGGGCGCCTCGGCGCTCGCCTACGCGGAGGGGCGCGGGCTGGACGCGGGGGCGCGGCGAGACTGGCAGCTCGGCTACGCGCCGGACAGCTGGAACGCGCTCACGGACCACCTTGCGGCGCGCGGGTTCGGACCTGACGTGCTGATCGCGGCCGGCCTCGCGATCCAGGGCGATCGCGGGCCCTACGACCGCTTCCGCGGCCGGCTGATCTTCCCCACCCGCGACGAGCGCGGCCGGCTCACCGGCTTCGGCGGGCGCGCACTGCTCGAAGACCAGGAGCCGAAGTACCTCAACACGCCGCAGACCCCGCTCTTCGACAAGAGCGGCACGCTCTACGGCCTCGATCGATCGGGCCCCGAGGCGCGCCGCGCCGAGCAGCTGATCATCGTCGAGGGCTACATGGACGTGATCGGCTGCTGGCAGTCCGGCATGCGCAACGTCGCCGCCTCCATGGGCACGGCGATCAGCGAGCGCCAGATGCTGCTCGTCAAGCGCTTCACGCCCAACGTCGTGCTGGCCCTCGACGCCGACAACGCCGGTTCCGAGGCGACGTTGCGCGCGATCGGCGTCGCTGCCGGGGCCGCCGACCACGACACGGTCGCGACCATCAACTGGCGCGGGCTGGTCTCCTACCAGGACGTGCTGCGCGCCGACATCCGCATCGCCGCACTGCCGGACGGCGAAGATCCCGACTCGCTGGCGCGCAAGAACCCGGACGACCTGCGCGCGCTGATCGACGCCGCCCGGCCTGTCGCCGACCACCTCTTCGACGCGATCGAAGAGCGCACGAACCTCGAGGATCCGCGCGCCCGCTCACAGGCCGTCGAGGCGCTCGCGCCGACGGTCGCGGCGATGGCGGACCCCGTGGTGCGGGCGCACTGGCTGCAGCGGCTCGCGCGGCTCGGCCGCATCAGTGAGGGCGCCACCCAGGCGCTGCTCGCGCGCGGCCAGGGCTCGGTTCGCCCCGCGCCCGTGCCGTCCTCGCGCGAGCTGGCCGCCGCCCGCCAGCAGCCGCCGCCTCCCGGCGCACCTCCCGCCAGTGGCGTGAACCCCGGCGAGACGCAACTGCTGAGGCTGCTGCTGCGTTACTCCTCTTGCCGCGAGGCCGGGGAGGCGCTCGACGCGGATACGTTCGAGGACGGCGCGCACCGCCGCCTCTTCGAGGCGTGGCGCGCCGACGAGGACCTCGACACGCGTGTGGGAGAACTGGACGAGGAGCTGCGGGAGTTGCACGCGTCGCTGATCGGGACGACAGTCCCGGAGGCGTACGAACGGATGACGGCGGCGCAGCTTTGCGAGGTGGTGGAGAGCACCGCCTGGCAACTGCGGGCGCGGCGACGCCAGGCGCGCGTGCGCGCCGAGGCGGGCGCGGTCGCGCAGCAGGTCGCCGAGGCACGCCGCGAAGGCGCCGGGGTGCTCGAGTTCGCGCGGACCGCCGCGGAACGCGGCGCGCTCCCGGCCGATGCGGCAAGCGAAGAAGCGGAGCTGGCCGCGAGCTTCGTCGACCTGAGCAACCAGCAGCGCGAGCTCGCTCGCGCCTTCGCCTCCGCCTCGGAGGGACCGGGCGTCCCGGCGGACGTGGACGGCGGCGCGGAGCAGATCGAGCACACGGAGCTGCACACAGGAGTGAATGCGCCGGACGGCGCCCAGGATGGGGGGACGAGATGACCCAGACCTTCGAGCCCGCGGGCATGGAGGAGCTGCTGACCAAGGGTCGGCGCTCCGGGCAGGTGTCCGCCGAGGACGTGCTCGCGGCAATCCCCGAGGCGGAGACGAGCCGCGAGCGGCTCTCCGCGATCGTGGCGCAGCTCTCCGAGAACGGCATCACCGTCCGCATCGACTCGGACGGTGACAGCCGCGCGGCCAGCGCCGCCGTCGAGGAGGCGCGCCGCATCGTCGACGAGGCGGTCGGCATCGACGACCCGGTGCGCATGTACCTGCGCGAGATCGGCAAGGTGCCGCTGCTCACCGCCCAGGACGAGAAGCGCCTCGCCCGGGCGATGGAAGAGCGCGATCACCTCATCAAGGTGATCGTGCGCCTCTTCAGCGACGAAGAGGTGGAAGACACTCAGATCGACCATGTCGTGAAGGCCATCGTGCAGCTCCTCCGCGACGAGCACGACGCGGTCGCGACCAGCACGGCGACGGCGCTGCTCGGCTTCCGTCGCCAGCGGCAGAACCGCGGCGCCTACGGCGAGACGGCGGCGGAGGTCCTGCGGCGCTTCCGCAGCGACCCGACCGCCTACGGCGAGGTCTTCGTCGGCCTCCTGCGGGAGTTCCAGAAGATGCGCCCCGTCTATCAGGCCGTCAGCCGCCACCTGGAGTTGCCTCGCCAGTCCGTCTCCGAGCGCATCGCCTGCCACATGAAGTGCTGCAGGCCGCTCGACCCCGCCGCCAAGGCGGAGCCGTTCCGCGCGAACATCGACTACGAGCTCGACGAGGGCTCGCACCAGTACCTGCAGGATTGCTTCGGCTGGGACGAGGCTCGCGCCAAGCTGGCGCTCGAACAGATCTCGATCGTCACGCACATCCTGCGGCCCGAGCACATCGGCTGGGCGGCCGTGATCGCGGGCTCCGAGCCAAAGGTGTTCCCGCCCAAGGCCGGGCTTGCCGAGCAGCTGATCGCCCGGCGCGGCGGCGCGCTCAAGTACTACTTCGACCGCATCATCCACGAGGGCGCACGCTCCGAGCGGCAGCTCACCGAGGCCAACCTGCGCCTCGTCGTCTCCGTCGCCAAGAAGTACATCGGCCGCGGCATGTCCCTGCTGGACCTGATCCAGGAGGGCAACATCGGGCTGATCCGCGCCGTCGAGAAGTTCGACTACCGCAAGGGCTACAAGTTCTCGACCTACGCGACGTGGTGGATTCGCCAGGCGATCACCCGCGCGATCGCGGACCAGGCGCGCACGATTCGCATCCCCGTCCACATGGTGGAGACGATCAACAAGCTCGTCCGCGTCTCGCGCCGCCTCGTCCAGGAGTACGGCCGCGAGCCGACTTCCGAGGAGATCGGCCGCGAACTCGAGCTGCCGCCCGAGCGCGTGCGCGAGATCATGAAGGTCTCGCAGGAGCCGGTCTCGCTGGAGACGCCGATCGGCGAGGAGGAGGACTCCCACCTCGGCGACTTCCTGCCGGACGAGACGGCCCTTGCCCCGGCCGACGCGGCCTCGCACCAGCTGCTCAAGGAGCAGGTGATGGACGTGCTGTCCTCGCTGACCCCGCGCGAGCGCAAGGTGCTGGAGCTGCGCTTCGGGCTGGAGGACGGCCGCTCGCGCACCCTCGAGGAGGTCGGGCGCGAGTTCAACGTGACGCGCGAGCGGATCCGCCAGATCGAGGCGAAGGCGCTGCGCAAGTTGCGCCATCCCACGCGCTCGCGGAAGCTCAAGGACTATCTGGACTAGACGGCCGGAACAGCCGGTCGGACTGACGCCGGGGCGCGCTTCGACGAGCGCGCCCGCCGTTCGGGAAGGGATCGAGATGGCGATTTACGAGTACCGCTGCAAGAAGTGCAGCCACGAGTACGAGCAGCGGCGCAGCATGGCGGACATGGACAAGCGCCGTGCCTGCCCGGAGTGCCGCTCCCGCGCCGTGGAGCGCAAGCTCAACATGTCCTTCGCCGTCGTCGGGATTTCCCGCGGCGGTGGTGACTTCGATCTCGGCGACTTCGGCGGGATGGAAGGCATGGACGGGATGGAAGGCATGGACGGGATGGGCGGCATGCCGGGCATGCCGGAGGGCCTGGGCGGCGACTTCTAGTGTCCTGAGTTGGGAATGCGATTGAGATATCCGGTGAGGTTGTCGAAGATTTGGTCGGCGGTCTTGTGCCAGATGAAGGGGCGCGGGTGCTCGTTCCAGTCGGCGACCCAGGCCTCCACTGCACGGATCAGGTCAGCGACGCCGTGATGAGTGCCGCGCCTGAGCCATTTGGTGGTGAGCTCCGCGAACCAGCGCTCCACGAGGTTCATCCAAGAGCTGTAGGTCGGGGTGAAATGAAACGTGAACCGGGGATGACGCCGGAGCCAGCGCTGGATCTCCGGGGTGCGGTGCGTGGCGACGTTGTCCAACACGACATCCACCGCGAGTTCGTCGGGCACGCTGCGGTCGATGAGGGTGAGGAACTGCTTGAACTCCCGGGCACGGTGTCGCGGGGTCATGTCCGCGATCACGTGGCCCGAGGCGACGTCAAGCGCCGCGTAGAGATTGGTGGTGCCGTGACGGACGTAGTCGTGGGTCTGGCGTCGCGGAACGCTCGGCATCATCGGCAGCATCGGGGCGGTGCGGTCGAGTGCCTGGATCTGGGTCTTCTCGTCAACACACAAGACGACCGCTGCCTCCGGTGGGTTGAGATAGAGTCCAGCCACGTCGCGCACCTTGTCGATGAATTGCGGGTCCGGCGACAGCTTGAAGTGCTCCACGAGGTGTGGCTTGAGGCCAAAGGCGCGCCAGATCTTGGAGATCGCCGTCTGCGACATCCCCACCGCGGCGGCCATCGATCTGGTCGACCACTGCGTCGCGTTGTGCGGTTGTTCTTCCAGTGTCTTGACGATCACCGCTTCAATCTGGGCGTCGCTGATCGTGCGCGGTGCACCGGGGCGCGGCTCATCGCTCAGTCCATCGAGCCGCCGCTGCGCAAAGCGTCTGCGCCATTTGCCCGCGGTCACCGGATGGCAACCAAGCGCCGCGGCGATCTCGGTATTCGGGGTCCCTTCTGCCGCAGCGAGCACGATCCGGCAGCGCAGCGCCAACGCCTGAGCCGATGTCGGTCGGCGCGCCCACCGTTCCAGCGTCTCACGCTCATCGTCGCTCAGTACAACCGCCACCGTCGGCCGGCCAAGTCGGGTACTCATGACACTCCAGCGTCTGCCCCACACGGGCAACACCCCGCTGTACCAACATCATACCCGCTTGTTTATCGCGTTAACAACTCAGGACACTAGCAGGGTGCTGAAAAAGTCGTCTGGGACGGTCTCGGCCCGGAATCGACTGCGTGCGGCTACTAAGAAACCCTTTGTTTTCAAGGGTTTTTCCGAGCGCCGCAGTGCCTCGAAACGCTCCGTTTCCCGACTTCAGGGGTTTTTCATCACCCTGCTAGCCGCCGCTCCCCACAGCCGGCCCGCGCCCGCCCTCGAGGGCGGGCGCGTCGCTACGCCTCCGTCGCCTGCAGGCTCAGCGCGCGGAGCCGTGCACGCTGCACTGACTTCAGGTAGGCGTGCCCGGCGAGCGCCAGCAGGGCGCCCTCGGCGGCGCTCAGCAGCCCGACCGCCAGCGTGACGTCGAACCAGAAGCCCTGCGGGTACATCTGGATCAGGTGATCGCGGGCCGGGCTGAGCTTCCAGAGATCGTTCGCGAACGAGATCACGTGGAACTGCCGGAACAGGCTGTCGAACCCCACCAGCACGGCCAGCGCCGAGATCCCGAGCAGCACGACCGTCAGCACGCCCGCGACGCGCACCTGTTCGGCGAGACGCGTGAGCGGCTGTTCGCGGCTCCACAGGAAGACCCCCGTCACGCAGACCACGAGGCAGACGAAGGCGATCTCGTGCACCCGGAAGGTGGCTTGCATCAGCCATTTCACGTCGCGCATGTGCAGCACTTCGCGCTCGCGAAACAGCGGCTCGCGCTCGCCATCGACCGTCACTTCGATGTCGAGCAGGTCCGCGTCGTTGCGGAAGTAGGTGATGATCTCGCGCGCCGCCCGGTCCAGTTCGGCGCGCTCCACGCCGGTCCGCGTCTCGCCGTCGTAGCGCGCGAACGAGTACTCGTGCACGCGCGGCTCGACGGCCGCGATGCGCACGTTCGTGAGCACGATGAACACGGGGAGCGCAACGATGACGAGCACCGTCGCGATCCAGCGGACTGTCAACACGCCGCGAGTATACTCCCGGCCATGATTCACCCCTCGCAGCGATGAGCAGCAGCACGGGCGAAGATCCCGGCGCGCCTTCGCTGGACGCCGCGGCAGCGGATACACGCACCGTCGCCGGCCTGCGCGCGATCATGACGCGCCTCTACGCGCCCGGCGGCTGCCCCTGGGACGCCGAGCAGACGCACGAGTCGCTGCGCGGCTCGCTGATCGAGGAGAGCTACGAGGCCGTCGAGGCGATCGAACGCGGCGACCTCAATGGACTGCGCGAGGAACTCGGCGATCTGCTGATGCAGATCGTCTTCCATACGACGATCGCGGAGGCGGCCGGAGAGTTCAGCCTCGACGAGGTGGTCGAGGCGATCTGCCACAAGATGCTGCGCCGCCACCCCCACGTCTTCGCCGGCGAGGAGGCCTCCGACAGCTCCGAGGTCTGGGCGCGCTGGGAGGCGATCAAGGCGCAGGAGCGCGCCGACGCAGGCGCCGACGAGTCGCGGGCGAGCGCGCTCGCCTCGCTGCCGCGCGCGCTGCCCGCGCTGCAACGCGCCCAGTCCCTGATCGGGCGCGCCGAGCGCTCCGGGATCGCGCCCCCCGACGCGCCTCCGCTCGAGGTGCTCGGCGCCGCCCTCGAGGGCCTGCGGGCGCAGGAGGGCGACGAGGACGCCCCTGAGCGCGACGAGCTGCTTGGGGCGCTGCTCTGGGCCGCTGCACGCTACGCCCGCGCGCACGAGCTCGATGCGGAGGGCGTGCTGCGCGAGCGCGCGAACGCCTTCATCGACGCGGTGGCGGACTCAGGCGCAGACGCGCCTGCGGGGGACGGCTCCGGCTAGCTGCCGAGGGCGTCCTCGAGCAGGGCGCGGAGCTCGCTGAGCTGGGCGTGCCGCCAGTTGACCGCGTGCGCCCACGTCGCGTCCATGAAGCTGGCGCGGGCGGTCTCCCACTCGGGGCTGCCCTGCTCCTTGCCGGCCATGATGTCGCGCAGCGGGCCCATCTCCTCGTTGGCCAGTGCGGGCCGCTCGATCCAGTGGCCGAGCTCGTTGTGGTCCCCGTCGTACAAGACGATCGTGGGGATCGACTCGAACTCGCCGTCCTTGAGGAACTCGGACATGATGTCGTTGTTCTGGTCGCGGAAGAAGAGGCGCATCTCCATGCCCGCGCCCTCGGCGATCTTCGCCATCACCGGCAGCCCTCGCCAGACGTCGGGGCACCAGTCCTCGCCGAGCACGAGCGCCTTCACGCCGTGCGACTCGACCAGCGAGGCGACGGCGGCGATGTCGTCCGCGGCTGGCTCGTACTCGTCGTAGTGGCGCTGGAACTCCTCGCTGCGGGTCTCGATAGCGTCCATCCAGTCGCCGAACGAGGACAGTCCACTCGCGAAGCGATCGGGGGTGACGACGGAAGTTTCGCTGGTCATCGGTTCCTCCTGCAGTTGCGTTCGAGCCGGCGCCCCGCCTTGGGCGCCGGGATTCGAGGATACACCGCGGCGGGAGGCTGCGTGTCGCCGGGTTCAGGCCTGGCCGGGCGCCGATCCGCCAATCGGCCCGGAGGCCGTCTCGCGCCCCATGGGCTCCTCCTGCAGGGAGGGGCGGCGGGGGAGCACGACCGACTGGACCGCCTCCGCCGGCTGCGCGGCAGACCGAGGGGCGCGGCGACGACGACGGGCTGGTGCGGCCTCGGGCTCGGCCTCGGTCGCGGCGGCTGCAACCTCCTCGGGTTGCTCGGCCGCTGCGGGTTGCTCGCGGGTCACGGCGCAGAAGGGGCAGTGTCGCCAGGCGTTCATCAGCAGGCGTCCGCAGCTGCCGCAGGGCAGCTTCAGCGCGTGGCTGCAGAAGGCGCAGATCATCCACTCGCCGTCGATCGGACGCCGGCACTCCGGACACGTCGGCGACGAGTGCAGTTCGGAGAGGATCGCTTCCTGCTCGAGCTGGCGGTCGTACGCCTCGCGCAGGGTCTGCGAGGGCCGCACGGCGAGGTAGACGGGGTAGCCGATCAGCGGCAGGAAGACCAGCACGGAGACGCCGGCCAACTGGGTGACGAAGTCGCGCGTACGGCTGCGCATGTCGCGGTAGGCCCAGAACAGCGAGGCGATCCAGATCAGGAAGAGGTACGCGCCGATGATCCCGCCCAGGATCTTCGCGATCGTCAGCAGGTTGCCCGGCAAGCTGTCGATCAGGGTGTCCACGCGCGCTCCTTCGCTCGTCCCGCACGCTCGCCCCGCCCGCACACAGAGCGTACCATGAGGCCGCTGGGGTCGCCGTCGGCGCACTCCCGGCTCCAGTGCCGCTCCCCATCCCCCCGCGAAGGCCCCATGAGCGCCTCCACCGACGTCCTTAACGGCCTCAACGAGGCGCAACGCCGGGCCGTCGAGGCTACGGACGGGGCGCTGCTGATCCTCGCCGGGCCCGGCTCCGGCAAGACGCGCGTGATCGCGCACCGCATCGCCTGGCTCGTGCGCGTCCAGGACGTGGAGCCGTGGCGCATCCTCGCCGTGACGTTCACCAACAAGGCCGCCCGCGAGATGCGCGGGCGCGTCGCGCTGCTGCTCGGCGGCGACGCGCACGGCGTCACCCTCGGCACCTTCCACTCCGTCTGCGCCCGCATCCTGCGCCGCGACGGCGAGGCGATCGGCCTGCCGTCCGGCTTCGTGATCTACGACCGCGACGACCAGATCGGCCTGATCAAGCAGGCGCAACGCGCCCTCAAGATCGACCCGAAGCGCTATCCACCCGGCGCGATGCTGTCCGCGATCTCCTCCGCGAAGAACGAGCGGCGGGACGCCTCGGCGACACTGCGCGAGGCCGGCTCCTACTTCGAGGAACTCGTGGGCCGCGCCTTCGAGCACTACCAGCAGGCCCTGCGCAACAGCGGGGCGGTCGACTTCGACGACCTGCTGGGGGAGACGCTGCGGCTCTTCGAGCAGCACCCGGACGTGCGCGACCGCTACGCCGGGCGCTACCGGCACGTGCTGATCGACGAGTTCCAGGACACCAACCTCGTGCAGTACCGGCTCGCGCAGGAACTGGCCAGCGCGCACGGCTCGATCACCGCCGTCGGCGACCCGGACCAGTCGATCTACTCCTGGCGCGCCGCCGACGCGCGCAACCTGCAGCACTTCGAGCGCGACTTCCCGAACGCGGAGGTGATCCTGCTGGAGCAGAACTACCGCTCCACGCGGCGCATCCTGCAGGCCGCCCACGCGCTCATCGATCGCGCCGACGGACGCCGCGAGCGCGAGCTCTGGACCGAGAACCCCGAGGGCGACCCGATCATCGTCGAGGAGCTCTACGACGGCGACGAGGAGGGCCACTTCGTCGCCCTCGAGATCTCGCGCCAGGTCCGCGAGGAGGGCCGCGACTTCGCGGACTTCGCGGTGATGTACCGCACCAACGCGCAGTCGCGCGCGATCGAGGAGGCGTGCATCCAGCAGGGCATCCGCTATCGCATCGTCGGCGGCACGCGCTTCTACGACCGCCGCGAGATTCGCGATCTGCTCGCCTACTTGCGGCTGATCCACAACCACGCCGACGCGATGGCGTTCCGGCGCATCGTCAACGTCCCCGCCCGCGGCATCGGCGCGAGGTCGCTGGAGCGCATCCAGCAAGCCGCCGAGCAGCTCGAACGGCCGCTGCTGGCCATCGCGGCGATGATCGCGCGCGGCGACGACGACCCCGCGCTGCCGCAACTGCGCGGCGACATCCGCATCGCGCTGCGCGACTTCGTCGCGTCGATCGACCGCCTCAGCGCCACTGCCGATGAGCAAAGCGTCTCCGGGCTGCTGGGCGAGGTGCTCGCCGGGACGCGCTACCGCGAGCACCTCGAACGCTCCGAAGAGGAGCGCGCCGAGCTGCGCTGGGAGAACGTGCAGGAGCTGCTCAACGTCGCCTCCCAGTACGAGGACCTCGAGGGCGAGGCCTCGCTCGCCGCCTTCCTCGAGGAGGTCGCGCTGGTCGCCGACGTGGACGACCCGAGCTCGGACACCCCGGACGCGGTCACGCTGACCACGCTGCACGCGGCGAAGGGCCTTGAGTTCCCGGTCGTCTTCATGCCGGGCGTCGAGGAGGGCCTGCTGCCGCACTTCCGATCGCTCGACGACCCGGCGCAGATGGAGGAGGAGCGCCGTGTCTGTTATGTCGGCATCACGCGCGCCCGGCAGCGCCTCTACCTCACCCGGGCGCGCCGCCGCTTCCAGTACGGGAGCTTCCGCGCCGCCCTGCCCTCGCGCTTCCTCGACGACCTCCCGGAGGGGGTGACGATGAGCGCGAGCGGCGGCCGTGCGCCGGCGCGGCCCGCGCGCAGCGCCCGCGAGCGCCGCGCCGGCCTCGCGCAGTGGCGGACGATGGACCCGGTCGCGAGCGACGGCGAAGCGGATGACGGCGCCGTCGATGAGCCGCGCTACAACCCCGGCGACCGCGTCACGCACGGAACATTCGGCCCGGGCGTCGTCGTCTCCTGCGAGCTGCTGCGCGGCGACCAGAAGGTCACGGTCGCCTTCGAGGGCAAGGGCGTGAAGCAGTTGCTGCTCTCGCTCGCGCCCCTCGAACCGCGGGCGTAGGCGGCGATCCGGGGAGGCTCGGCATCGTCTGGATCATCGCCGTCCCCTCGGTCCTCATCGTCGCCGCGCTGGCGCTGATCGGCATCGGCGTGGCGCTGCCCCGCGGGCACGTCGCGGCCCGGCGGGTGCGGCTGCGCCAGCCGCCCGAGGACGTCTGGGCGCGCATCCGCGACCACGCCGCCGAGCCCGGCTGGCGCGCGAAGCTCGACCGCGTCGAGCGCCTGCCCGACGACGGCGGCCGCGAGCGCTGGAAGGAAGTGCAGGGCCGCTCCTCGATGACGTTCGAGACCCTCGAGGCCGTTTCGCCCACCAGGCTCGCCCGCCGCATCGCGGACGAGAAGCTGCCCTTCGGCGGCTCCTGGACGATCGAGGTCGGAGACGACAGCAGCGTCGTCGTGACCGAGCGCGGCGAGGTGAAGCACCCGCTGTTCCGCGTGATCAGCCGCTTCGTGATCGGCCACACGCGGACGATCGACGGCTACCTGCGCGATCTCGCCACGAGCTTCGGGGAGGACGCCGAGCCGGAGCCTGCCGAACCGGCAGCCCCGCCTGCCTCGTAGCCGGGAACGTCAGTCCGCGAGCAATGCGGCGAGCGTGTCGTCGTCGATGGCGGCGGCCATCAGCTCGCCGGCGCGCTCGGCCTTGGCCTCGCCGGCGAAGGCGGAGCGCCCGAAGCTGCCCTCGATGTCGCGCACGGTCTCGATCGTGCCCTCCGGCGCGAGCAGCAGCGTCGTGCGCCGCGAGGAGGCGACACGGTCCAGCAGATACGGGCTCGGCTCGCCGCCGCCGCTGAGGATCAAGCACTCCGGGTCCGTGCGCAGCGCGGCGAGGGCGACATCGACCTTCTCGGCACGCGTCACAACGGCGCTGCGCGGGAAGCGCGCGAAGTAGGCGTCGCCGGCATCCAAGGAGATCGGCCCCACGACGATGTGCTCGCAGATCGCCGCGTCGCCCTCGGTCGAGCGTGCGAGCACCTGCGCACCGCTCACCTCGATCAGCGTGCCGACCGTCGGGGCGGCGAGCAGGCGATCCTCGGGCAGGGCCAGCGGCGCGCCCATCCGCGCGTGCGTGGCGAGGGCGACCCGTCCGTTTACCTCGGGCGCTGCGCCATCGTCCGCGCGCGAGACGACGATCAGCCGCGCGCCCAGTTCGGCGGCGAGCGCCGCGCCGTCCGCGCCCGCGGGCGCCTCGGCGATCACGATCTCGTCGCCCTCGGCGGCGAGGCCGGACGCCTCGACGGGCGTCCCTCCGGCGCGCGCGAACTCCAGGGCGGCGAAGGCGGCGGCGTCGGTCGCCGCGCGCGCGTCGCCGGCGAGGCGTTCGAGGCGCACGGAGCGCCCGGCGGCGGCGAACCGGTGCGCGAGGCCGGCGGCGACGGTACTCGCCCCCGCCTCGGCGGATCCGGCGACGAGGATCAGCGGCATCGCGGCATCCTCGTCACTTCCTCTCGTCCGGGTTCACGTCCGGTGTGCTGGTGCCGAGGGGCAGATTTGAACTGCCGACACCGCGATTTTCAGTCGCGTGCTCTACCAACTGAGCTACCTCGGCGCACGCGGATCGTACGCGAGGGCGCAGGGGCGAACAACAGCCCGGCGCGCCGACGGCGCCGGGAGCGCTCCACTGGGCGGCGCGCTACTCCTCGTAGCCCTCCGGGGGCTCCTCGAACGTCAGGTGGCGGTGCTTGATCTTCCACTCGCCGCCGACCTTGACCAGCTTGTCGCGGTAGACGCCGGTCACGCCGGTCGTGGAGGCCGCGCCGGTGTTCACCATCATCAGCATGGTGGTCATCGAGGCCTCGTGGCCGTCGCCCTCGATGACGGGGTTGCCCATCCAGTGGCGGCTGCCGGTGTCGCCGCCGGTCTCGCCCGCCCCCGCCGAGAAGGCCCTCAGCGCGTCGTGGCCCTCGAAGAGGCCGACGGGCCGCGCGTCGAAGACGCCGTCCGGCGTGAAGCAGTTCGCGTAATCGTCCGGCTGGATGAAGTCGAAGGCCTGCGCGTAGCGATACGCGAGATTGAGGATGGCGAGATGATCTTCGGCGGGCAGCGGCATGACCGCACTCCTTCCCGGGCCGCTCCGGCGGCCCGACGCGGGCGCAGCATAGCAAGCCGCCGCCCGCATCGGGCAGCGCCCGCGCGGCTGATCTGGTCGAGGCGCGGCTAGGAGGCGCCCGCGGGCGTCGCCTCCGGGTCGAACTCGGGGATCAAGTGCTCGCCGACCAGGCGCATGCTCTTCTTGATCGCCTCGGGCGAGAGGTTGCCGACCTGCTGGAAGCACATCAGCCGGTCGAGGCCGATGTCCCGGTAGCGCTGCATCTTCTTCCGGCAGGTGTCGACATCGCCGATGATCACGGTGTCCTGCTTGTTGAGGATCTCGTAGGCCTCCTCGTTGCTGATGTGCTCGCCGGAGACCATGCGGTTGAGCAGCTGCGTGAACTCGGTCTCCTCGACGTGCGCGGCGGCCTCCTCCTGCATGCTGGCCCACTCCGCCAGCGCGCTGTCGGGGTTGGCGGACACGGCGGCGGCGAGCTCATCGCCCGCCCGCAGCATGAACTCCCGCACCTCGAAGAAGTCGGACACGGTGTTGACGTACCAGGCGGCGGCGGCCGCGGCGCCGTTGTCGATCGCCTCCTGCTCGGTCTCCGCGCAGTGGACGAACGTGAACAGCGCGACCTGGTCGTTCACGAACTTGCCGACCGGGTCGCAGTTCTTGATCTCCTCGCGGTAGATCGAGAGCATCGATGCGACCGCCTCGATCGGGAAGTTGACCGTCGTGAGCAGCACGCCGACGCCGTTGCGTCCGGCCTGCTGGAAGCCACCGGGCGTGCCGACCGCCTGCCAGAGCCGCGGGTGCGGCTTCTGGTAGGGCTTCGGAACGATGTTGCGGCGGTCGATCTGGAAGTTCTCGCTGTCCCAGGAGAACTCCTGCTCCGTCCAGATCGCGGGCAACATCTCGAAGGTTTCCTGCATCTGGTCCCGGGCGTCGTCGGGCGGGATGTTGAACAGCCGCCACTCCGGCGCGGTCGAGCGCGCGAGGCCGACCTCGAGGCGCCCCTGGCTGATGTGGTCCAGGAACGCGGCGCGCTCCGCCACGCGCACCGGGTGGTTGAAGTTGAACGGCGCGAGGACCGCGGCGTGGCCAACACGCAGGTTCTTCGTCTGGCTCGCGATCGCGGTGAGCATGATCTCGGGCGCCGAGCTGTGGCTGAAGATCCCGGCGGCGTGGTGCTCCACCTCCCACCAGCAGCTGTAGCCGAGTTCGTCGGCCAGCCGCGCCTGCTCCAGCGTCTCCTGGATCAGGACCTGCTCGTGGTCTTCGCCCCAGGACTCCTGGGCCTTCTGGACCTCGCAAAAGATGTCGATCTTCATGTCCGCGCCTTCCGACGTGCCGACGTGTTCCAGCGGCGCAGCCTACGGGACGCCCGTGCAACACGCAGCCTCCCCGGAACGCGTACCATGGATCGTGCGGCGGGCTCGCCCGGCTCGTCGCGATCCACCACCCGTGTTTGTATCGAGAGGCATCGCCATGTCCTGGTTCTTCGGCAAGAAAATGGAACTCCCGACGGCGGAGGACGCCCTGCCGGGCCGCTCCGAGCGCATGCCCGTCCCGGACGGGCACTTCGTGCACGGCCGCCGCCTCGAGGAACCGTTCCCCGAGGGCCTGCAGCAGGCGATGTTCGGGATGGGCTGCTTCTGGGGCGCGGAGCGCGTCTTCTGGCAGCTCCCCGGCGTCTACAGCACCGCCGTCGGCTACGCCGCCGGCCTCACGCCGAACCCGGACTACCGCGAGGTCTGCAGCAGCCTGACCGGCCACAACGAGGTCGTCCTCGTCGTCTTCAACCCCGAGGAGATCAGCTACGAGGACCTGCTGCGCGCCTTCTGGGAGGGCCACGACCCGACCCAGGGGATGCGCCAGGGCAACGACGTCGGCACGCAGTACCGCTCCGGCATCTACGCCTACGACGAGGCGCAGCGCGAGGCCGCCGAGCACAGCCGCGACCAGTACCAGGAGGCGCTGCGCGCCTCCCGCTACGGCGCGATCACGACCGAGATCCTCGACGCGCCGGAGTTCTACTACGCCGAGCACATCCACCAGCAGTACCTGGCGAAGAACCCCAACGGCTACTGCGGCATCGGCGGCACCGGCGTGAGCTGTCCCGTCGGCCTCGTGGAGGCGAGCTAGCGTTGACCTTCGGCTCGGACGGGAGGCCGCACCTCGGCATCTCCTTCCGCGTCGACGACCTCGAGGACGCCGAGCAGGCGCGGCTGCGCGCGATGCTCGAGATCGCCGAGTCGGTCGGCATCTCGCGGATCGCGATCGGCGACTCGCAGTGGTCGCACTTCGATGCGGTGATCGTCGCGACGCTGATGGCGCAGCAGACCGAGCACGCGCTGGTTGGTATCTCGCCGACGAACCCCGTGACGCGCGAGCCGAGCGTGATGGCCTCGGTGGTCGCGGGCCTCGATTCGCTCTCGAAGGGGCGCGCCTGCCTCGTCATGGCGTCGGGCGACACCGCCGCCTACAACGCCGGGCTCAAGCCCGGACGGCGGGCGGTGATCGAGGACTACGTGCAGTGCATGCGCGACCTGATCCGCGACGGGCGCGCGACCTTCCAGGGGCGCGAGCAGGTGGTTCGCTGGGCGCCGTGGGCGTACCGCCCGGAGGCGCTGATCTACATCCTCGCCGAGGGCCCGCTGATGCTGCACCTCGCCGGCCGCATCGGCGACGGTGTCGTGATCGGCTCCGGGCTGCTCCCCGAGACGATCGAGGACGCCTTGCAGCGCGTCGAGGCGGGAGCGAAGGAGTCCGGCCGCACGCTCGACGACCTCGACATCTGGTGGACGGCGCGGCCCTCGCTCGAGCCGACGCTGGACGAGGCGATCGAGGTCGCGAAGGGCAGCATCTCCTCGGCGGGCAACCACTCGATGCGCTTCGGCTTCGAGGGCAAGAACGTGCCGCCGGAGCTGGCCCCGCAGCTCAAGCAATTCGTCGCGAGCTACGACACGACGCAGCACCAATTCGCGCACGGCGACAACGTGCGGCGCATGGAGGAGGCGGGCCTCACGGAGTACTTCTACGAGCGCTACGGCGTCGTCGGAGACCCGCCGACATTCGCCGCCCGCCTGCGCGAGCTCCAGTCCCGAGGCATCGACAAGGTCTGGCTCGCCTGGGGCGCCGGCCAGCTCCGCCACCTCGAACTGCTCCGCGACGAGGTCCTGCCGGCGCTGTAGGTGTCGGCGGGCGGGCTAGCGGACGAGTTGGACCTCGATATTGTCGAGATCGAGATCCGCCCACGCCCTGTCAGTGGTGAGCGCGGGGGCGCCACTCTGCTGTGCGAGCGTAAGACAGGCGCGATCGCCGAACGAGAGACCAGCCGCCCGGGTGGACGGCCGGAGCAGCCCAGCCAAGAGAGCATCGTCGGCATCGAACTCAACGATGTCTAGCCCGATTGTTTCGAGCGAGTGGCGGATCGTGGGCTCCGGAACACCCTCGTCGGCGAGCTTCGCGATGACTTCCGACAGGTTCACGGCGCTCATGGCAGCACCAGCCATGAGCGCACCCGCGACACGCTCGACTCCCGGCTCCCTCTTCACGAACGCCAGCAGCGCCGAGGCGTCCAGAATCCAACTACTCACGGGCAGCTTCGGCTCGGCGCTCGGCGATCAACTCGTCAGCAAGAGATCCCTTTCCGGCCAGGTACGGAGCAAGTATCTCCTGCGCTCGCCGGATCGCCTGGGCTCGCGTGAGGATGCGCAGTTCACCGCCATCAAGCTGCACCGTGACCGGATCGCCCTCGCGAAGTCCGAGGGCACGACGGTACTCGGCGGGGATGACTATCCGGCCATGCCGGTCGACCTTTGTCGCTCTCTGCTGCATGTGGCCTCAATCCGCTTATGGCATGCGAGTCCATATCTGCCATGTGACGCAAACATTACCATACAGGCACCTGGATGGGGCCAGTCGCCCCTACCCGGCAGCCATCCCCGGCAGCGGCTCGATGCCCGTCTGCACCGCGGCGTCCGCGAGGCGCTGCCAGGTGCCGTCGTCGAGGTCGATGCCGTCGCGACGGCGGCGGTCTCGGCTGCGGCGCTCCAGCTCGCCGGGGACGACGATCTCCTCGACGCCCGGCTGCCGCGGCGTCTCCCGCACGTAGTCGAGGAAGGCGCCGAATACCGAGGTGTACTCTGAGGGCTCCCGGAAGCGCTCCAGGTCCACGGCGAGCATGACGGTGCTGCTGCCTCGGTGCGTGCCCAGCGCCCCCTGCGGGGCGAGCGCACCCAGCGCCGTCACCGCCAGCGAGAGCCCGAAGCCCTTATGCCCGGCCGGCCCGCCGAGGGGCAGGATCGCGCCGCCGGCCTCGATCGCCGAGGGGTCGCGCGTGGGACGGCCCTGCGCGTCGAGCGCCCAGTCCGGCGGCAGCTCGGTGCTGGCGGCGTCGGCAACCTTCACCTTGCCGCCCGCGGCGACCGAGGTGGCCATGTCGAGCACGAACGGCTGCTCCGGATCGGGGGTCGGCGCGGCGACGACGATCGGGTTGGTGGAGAGCCGGCCCTCGGCGCCTCCGAAGGGCGCGACGATGCGCCCCTGGCCCTGGACCGTCGCGATCGCGAGCATGCCCTCGCGCGCGGCCTGCTCGCCGTAGGTGCCCATCCGCCCGGTGTGCGAGATCTCCCAGGCGACCGTGATGCCGATGCCGCCGGCGCGCGCCTTCGCGATCGCGATGTCCATGGCCTCGCGACCGACGACCTGACCGTAGTTCCAGTTCCCGCGCAGGAGCGTCGTCGTCTCCGTCTCGCGCACCACCTCGGACGAGGCGCCGGGCACGATCAGCCCGGTCTCGATCTGCCCGAGGTACTGCGGCGCGCGGATCACGCCGTGCGAGTCGTGCCCCGTGAGGTTGGAGTCGATCAGGTGCGCCGCCAACTCGCGGGCGTCGTGCTCCGGAGTGCCGACGGCCTGGAACATCCGCACGATGAACTCGCCCAGTGGGCCGCTCTCTGCAACGGGCATGCACCCCTCCCTCGCGGCGCGCAGCCCGGCGGCCCTTGCCTTCGCACGGCGGGGCGGCGAGGCTGGCGCCATGAGCACTGCCGACCGGCTCGCGATCCTCGAGGCGATCCAGCGCTACTCGTACGCCACCGACAGCCGCGACGCCGAGGCGTACGCGGCGCTGTTCAGTCTACGCGGCGTCTTCGAGGTCACGTCCGCGACGAGGCCGCAGCCGTTCATCCACGCCGAGGGCCGCGACGAGATCCGCGACTGGGTGCACGGAGCGATGGCGCGCTGGGGCGACGTCCAGACGCGCCACCACCAGAGCGGCACCATCTTCGACTCGCTCTCGGCGGACTCGGCCCGCACGCGCACGATCCTGCTCGAATCGCGCATGTTTCCGGATGGGCGCGTGCCCAAACCCTGGACGCAGGGCGTCTACACGGACGACTGGGTACGCGAGCCGGACGGCTGGCGCCTCGCCCGCCGCGCCCTCCGCCTCGACTTCAGCCCCGCCCACCAGGGGGGATGAGCGGCCGAGCCACGAGTCACGGCGCCGCGGACCGCCCGTCACCAGGCCGCGCCACCGACGTAGTCGGGGCGTGACTGCAGGCGGTCTCATCCCATCCGACCGCCTCAGCCCGCGACGCGCTCCGCCAGACCCGTCTCGCGGGCCACGGCTGCCGCCAGCCAGCGGTTGAGACTCATCCCCTTCTCGGCGGCGAGCATCGCCGCCCGTTGGTGGATATCCGGGCCGATCCGCAGGTACATCTGCCCCGAGTATTCACGCGTCTCGAAGGGTTCCGGAATCTGCAGGCCGTCCTCAAGCATCGTGAGGATGATTCCGCGCAGTGCGTTGCCCGCCATCTCGATGGCCTCGCCGGGATCGTCGCCCTCCGAGATCACTCCGCTCATTTCGAGGATGCCGGACGTCCAGACGCCGTCCTCGCCGCGCACCACGGTGAAGGTGTACGGGCGTTCAGCGAGTTCTCTTGCCTGGTCGCGCATCGCCCTGGTGACTTCAACCATCGGTCTGCTCCTCCACCAGCAGCGCGGTCCTGATCAGCCTCCGGACCGTGCCCGTGCCACGAAGACGTTGAGGGACGGACATCCTGTGCGGGCCGTTCTTGTAGTAGTGGTGCCCACCCTCCGTACGGACGTGGACCCAGCCTCGCTCCTCCAGTGCACGCCGGAGATCGCGAGATCGGACGTTCCCTGCCCCGGCCAGCATTCACCGGAGGTCGTCTGCCCTCGGGCTCATAGTCGCACTATAGCGACTATAACTCTGGCGGTCACGGGCACGCCGCCGTCGCGGTCAGGCGCGCGGCGTGCTTCCCTTGGCGGCGATGAGCGTGATGGACACGTTGCTCCGGGGCGTCGACGCCGATGGGCGGCGGCTGGTCGCGACGAGGGCGATCCGGTCGCTCGGCGACGGCTTCGCCAGCGTCGCGCTCGCCGCCTACCTCAGCGAGCGCGGCTTCAACGCCTTCGAGATCGGGCTGCTCGTCACCGTCGCACTCTTCGGGAAGTCGGTCGCGACGCTGATCGCGGGCTTCGTCGTCGATCACTTCGGGCGGCGGCGCACGTTGATGGCCGGGTCGCTGCTGGTGGTCGTGAGCGGGATCGCGTTCGCCCTCGCCGAGCCGTACTGGCTGCTGCTGGTCGTCGCCTTCGTGGGTACGATGAGCCCGAGCGCGGGCGACTTCTCGCTGTTCCAGCCGGTCGAGCAGGCGGCGCTGGCGACGACCACCGCGCCGCTGCGGCGCACCTGGCTGTATGCCCGCTACACCCTCTTCGGCTCGCTCGCCTTCGCCCTCGGCTCGCTGGCCAGCGGCGCTGCGGGGCCGTTCGCGGACGCGACCGGCGTGGAGCTCGCGACGACGCTGCGCTGGGCCTTCGCGCTCTACGGGCTGACCGGCATCGCGATGCTCGCGACCTACCGCCCGCTCACTCGCGCCGTCGAGCTCGAAAGGGCCGAGGGCGCACCGCGCGGCCAGCTGCGCGAGTCGCGCGGCACAGTGTTCCGGCTCTCCGGCCTCTTCGCCGTCGATGCCTTCGGGGGCGGGCTGGCCGTGCAGGCGGTGATGGCGATCTGGCTGTTCGAGCGCTTCGGGCTGTCGATCGAGGAGGCGGCGGTGATCTTCTTCGCGGCGCGGCTGCTGAGCACCTTCTCGCTGCTGCTGGCGCCGGCGATCACCGAGCGCATCGGCATCGTCGAGACGATGGCCTACGCGCATCTGCCGGCGAACCTGGCGCTGATGGTCGCGCCGCTGATGCCGACGCTGCCGCTGGTCCTCGTGGCGCTGTTCGTGCGGCAGGCGCTCTCGCCGATCGACATCGCGCCGCGCACGACGCTGATCGTCTCCGTCGTGACGCACGAGGAGCGCGCACCGGCCGCGAGCGTCACCAACGTGGTGCGCACGCTCTCCGCCTCGGCGAGTCCGGCGCTCGGCGGGGCGTTGCTCTCGATCGGTCCGTTCGGGCTGCCGCTGCTCGTGGGTGGTGCGATCAAGGCCGGGTACGACGTCGCCCTCCTCGCGGTCTTCCGCCGGATCCAGCTGCGCGGGTAGGGGCTGCCGACGCCGGCTCCGCGCCCTACCCCGCCACGGGCGCGAGGGCCTCGGCGACGCGCTCGAAGTCCGGGAGGCGCGGGAGCAGCAGCGGCTCCTGCACCCCGGCCTCGCGGTACTCCTCGATCCGCTCGCGGCAGCGCGAGGCGGGGCCGAGCAGCACGAGGGCGTCGACCAGCTCGTCGCCGACGAGGCGCGCGGCCTCGGACGGGCCGGAGGCGGCCAGCGTCTCGCGCAGGCGGGCGGGCAGCGTGGCGTCGAAGCCGCCCCACTCGAGCAGCACCTCGCCGGTGTGCGGCTCGGCGAGCAGGCTGGCAAGCCGCTCGCGGAGCTGCGGGCGCAGCTCCTCCGGGCGATCGCTGAGGCGCACGACGAGCATGCAGGCGATGCGCACCGCGTCCGGGTCGCGCCCGGCCTCGCGGGCCGCGTCGCGCACCTCGGCCACGGCCCGGCGCACGTAGGCCGCGGGCGCGTAGGCGTTCAGCACCACGCCGTCGGCGACGGCGCCCGCGAGGCGCAGCGCGCGAGGCCCGATCGCCGCGACGTAGATCGGCACCCGCTCGCGGCTCGGCGTGAGGGCGAGCCGGACGCCCTCCGCGGTCTCACCGGCGAGCAGTGCGCGCACCGTCTCGACGGCCTCGCGCAGGCGCTCGCGCGGGCGGTCGTAGGGGATGCCGAGGGCGCCCTCGATCAGCTCGCGCTCACTGCGGCCGAGGCCGAGGATGAGGCGTCCGCCGGAGAGGCGGTCGAGCGTCGCTGCCGCCATCGCGAGCAGGGCGGGCGGGCGCGTGTAAGGGTTCACCACGCCGACGCCGAGGCCAATCCGCTCGGTCTCCGCGGCAAGGAAGCCGAGCAGCGCGGAGGTCTCCTCGTGGAAGTAGCGCTCCGTCACCCACAGCGAGTCATAGCCCAAGCGCTCGCTGAGCTGCCCGTAGCCGCGCAGCTGCGCGCCGTCCTCGATGCCGTGATGCAGCACCATGCCGAGCTGTGTCATCGCCGCCCCTCCGGTCGCGCCGAGGTTCGCGCACGCATCGAGGAGCGGTCAACGCGAGGCGCGCCGTGCCTCGTGCCGTTGCCACCGGGGCGCTACCATTCGGCGCGGAACGGAGGCGTCGTGGTGCTATCCGCAGCGGACCGGCTCGCGATCCTCGATCTGGTTGCTCGCTACAACCACACGATGGACAGCCGTGACGCCGAGGGTTGGGCCGACTGCTTCGCCCCCGATGGCGTCTTCGACGGCGGGCCGAAGCTGCAGGCCAGCGGCCGCGAGGGGCTGGTCGCGTTCATGGAGCGCCTGATCGCGCGCGACATCCCCGCCGTCCACTGGAACAACAACATCGTCATCGAGGGCTCGGGCGATGCTGCCCGGATGATGCTCTACCTGCTGGTGATCGACCTGCGCGGGGATGCCCCGCGCGCGAGCCATCTGGGCGTCTACCACGACGAGCTCGTGCGGACGGCGGACGGCTGGCGCTTCCAGAAGCGCCGGCTCGGCCACCGCTGACGACCATGCGCATGGAGAGGACCACGTGATGCAGGCTGAGACGCAGACCGCCGACCGGCTGGCGATCCTCGAGCAGATCGCGCGCTACTCCTACGCCTGGGACGACCGCGACCTCGAGGCCTACGTCGCGCTCTTTACCGAGGACGCCGCCTTCGTGGTCGATCCGGAGCTGCCGGGCGGGCCGAGCGTGAACGCCGGGGGACACGAGGCGATCCGCGCCTGGGCGCGGGAGCGCATGGCCGCGCGCAAGCCGGGCGTGCAGGTGCGCCACCACCAGAGCGGCACGCTCTTCGATGAGCTGGGCGCGGATCAGGCGTGCACGCGCACGATGCTGTTGACCTCGCGCGTCGGCCCGAACGGCGAGCCTCCCGGCAGCGGCATCTACTACGACGAGTGGCGCCGCACCGCCGAGGGCTGGCGCTTCGCGAAGCGCACCCTGCGCCACGACTTCCCCGCGCAGCCCTGAGCCCTCGCGCGTCGCCACGCGCCAGCCGCGCCCATCCGCGTCCCGTCGCGCGCCATCGCGTAGGATCGAGGCGTGCTGCCGCTCGGACCGCTGGTTGCCCTCGCGCTGGGCAGTCTCCGCCAGCACTGGCGGGTCACGCTCGCGCTGCTGCTCGGCTCGCTGCTGCTGAGCGGAGCGCTCGCGGCCGTCCCGATCACGCACGAGCGGCTGCGCGACGCCGCGCTGCGTGATTCGCTCGCGACCGCACCGCCCGGCTCGCTCGAGCTGCGCGTCACGCGCGAGGGCGTCGCCCTCGACCGCGTCGCCTACCGCGACGCGCAGGCCGCCCTCGATCAGACAGTCGCCAACGCGCTCGGCGACGCGATCGCCGGGCAAACGCGCGGCGGCACGACGGCGGCGCTCACGCTCGCCAGCGTGCTCGGGGGCGAGGGCCCGCGCCGCGACCTGATCGAGGACACGTTCGGCCCCGCCGCGCTGCGCTTCCGCTCGGACCTGGAGGCGCACGTCACGCTGGTGGAGGGGAGCTTCCCCGAGGCGATGCCGCGGGGCGTCGGCGATCCGATTCCGGTGCTGGCCGCGTCCGACACCGCGAGGCAGGCGAACCTCGCACCGGGACAGGAGCTGGTGCTCGTGCCGCGCCGCTCGTCCGGCTTGCCGCCGATCGCGATCGTGATCGCCGGCATCGCCGAACCGAGTGACCCCGCAAGCCCCTACTGGGGCGGGCGGCCCGGCCTGCTCGAGCGCACCGCCAGCGGCGGGTTCGCCCTGTTCGTACCCGAGACCACCTTCTTCGGCGCGATGCCCGACCTGCTGACCCGCGCCAGCGCCGCCTTCGAGGCCAGCTACACGGTCAACCCGGACGCCGTGCAGACGGGCGAGGTCGCGGGCATCGCGGCGCGCGTACGCGAACTGCCGAGGCAGCTCGCCGCCCTCGGAGGCGCCGAAGTCGAGAGCACGCTCCCGCAGGCGATCGAGGGCGCGGCCGACGTGCCGGGCTTTGACCTCCCGGCGCTCGCGCTGCGCTTCGGGCAGATCGCGGCGGGGGCCGGCCTGCTCGTCTTCGGCGCGGCCTCGGCACTGGCAGCGCGGCGCGAGCCGCTCCGCGCCGGGATGCGGCTGGCGGGTGCGTCGAGGACACAGATCGCCGCGCTCGAGCTGGGCGCGGCCCTGCCCGCGGCGCTGCTCGCGCTGGTAGCCGCGGCGCCCGTGGCAGCGTTCGCGGTCACTGCGCTCGGCCTCCTCGATGGCTTCGAGGGGCTCGGCGGAGTCGCGACGATCAGCCCGCAGCGCGATCTCCCGTGGGCGGGAGCGGGAGCGCTCGCTGTCCTCGTGATCGGGCTGGCGGCCTCGGGGCTCACGGGCCGCCGGGCGGCCGGGCGCGGGGCCTGGCTGACGGCAGCTGCGGTCGGCGGGGGCGCGCTGTTCTGGGCGCTCACCCGGCAGGAGACTCTCTTCGAGGCCGGCGAGACGCGCTACGCGCTGCTGCTCGCGCCCGCGGCGCTGCTGACGCCCGTGGCGCTGCTCGCGTGGCTGCTCGTCCCGCGGATCGCCCGGCCACTCGCCTGGCTGGCATCGATCGGACCGGGGACCACGCTGATCGGAGGCCTGCGCGCCGTCGCGCGTCATTCCGCAGGCGTCGCCTTCCCGCTGGTGCTGCTCGCGGCGGCAGCCGCGGTGCTGCTGGCCACGCTGCCGGGGACGCTCGATCGCTCACCCGCCGATCGGGCGGCCCACGCCGCGGGTGGCGATCTGCGCTCGCTCGGCCTCGATCGACTCACCGACGCGGGCGAGGCCGAACGCCGGGCGGCGATCGCCGGTGCGGGCATGGGCGCCGCCTCGCCGCTGGTGCGCGAGGACGGTGCGCTCGGCCAGGAGGGCTCGACGCTGGCCGTCGAGGTGCTGGGGATCGACCCGGCCAGCTTCGGCGCGGTGGCGAACGTCCGCCCCGATCTCAGCTCGGATCCGCTCCCCGCGATCCTCTCCGCCCTGAGCGCGAACGCGACCAGCCTGGAAGGCCACCCCGTACCCGCGAACAGCCGCCAGATCGGCGCCTGGGTGCGGCTCACGGACACCAGCGGCGAGGTACGCATCGCGCTCTCGCTGCGCAACGAACGCGGGCGCTACGTGCAGCTCCTGCTGGGCGTCGCCGACGCCGAGCCCGGCGGCGGACGCTGGCTCTTCCACGCTGCCGACCTGGGGACGCCGCTCGATGTCGACGGCGCGCCCATTGCCGCCGCCGACCTCGCGGGACGGCTCACGCTGCACGGCTTCTACCTGCTGCTCGGCGAGGAAGCCGCCGCCGCGCCCGGCAGCACGCTGCTCGGCCCCGTGCTCGCCTCGCTGGAGGCGCCCGCCGCGCCGCGCGATCGCATCGACCTCCTCAGCGGCGTAGCGGAGTCCTTCGAGCAGCGCGCGATCGTCCACGACCTTGCAGACCGCGCCGGTCTGGAACCGATCGACGGGCTCGCCGCGGGCGGCGCGTCCGTGGTCGCGCGCGACACCTTCGCCTCGGCGCCCGGCTTCCGCGGCGCGCAGCACCTCGACTGGAGCGCCGCGACGGAGGGCAGCGGATCCTCGATGCGCGGGCTGCGGCAGGCGACGGACGGCGCGCCGGCGCTGATCTACGCCTCGCGCGCTGCGGTCGATCGGCTTGCGCTCGCACCCGGCGAGGAGATCACGCTCACCGTCCGCGAGCGCACCGTGCGAGCGCAGGTCGCCGGCGAGTTGGCGGGCTTCCCGACATTCCCCGCGGACGCCGCCTTCGTCGTGACCGGCCTCGATCGCCTGCTCGCGGCGGTCAACGCCTCGCCACACCGCGATCCGCTGGCGACGAACGAGGCGTGGTTCGCCGCGGCCGCGCCAGCGCAGGCCGCCGCGGCACTTCGCGGCCCCCCGCTCCAGGCGGCCAGCGTGATCGACCGCGAGTCGGCGCGGGCTGCGCTTGGGCGGGAGCAGGCTGCGGCGCTCGGCTGGCGCACGGTCCTCGCGTTCGGCTTCGGGACGCTGCTCGCGGTGGCATTCGCGGCCGTGCTGCTGGACATCGGGACGCGCCGCGAGGAGCGCGAACGCGAGCGAGCCGCCATTGAGGCGATGGGGGGATCCCCGGCCGGCCGGCTCGCCACGGTCGCCATCGAGACGGTGGTCCGCCTCGGGGCGGCCGCCGCGATCGGCGCGGCCGCGGCTGTCCCGCTGGCATGGTGGCTGCTCACGATCCTCGCGCGGGACACGAGCGCGACACTGATCGAGCCACCGCTGCGGCTTGAGGTCGAGAGCGGCCCGCTCTGGCTGGCCGCGTTCGCGCTCGCGCTGGGCGTCGTTGTGACCGTTGCCGCAGCGGGGCTACGGTATCGGGGGCGCAGCGCCTGGCCGGCGACGGCCGGCACGGCGCCCGTCGGGGAGGCCTGAGATGGCCGCAGCGCAGCAGCCGACCGCCAGCACGACCGCCGACGCGGGCCTCGGGAGCCACGTGGAGAGCAGCGGCCTCACGCTTGAGGCGCCCAACGGCCGAGGCTTCGCGCTGCGCGAGCTCTCCTTCACGCTCGACCGGGGAGCGATGAAGCCGCTGCTCGGCCCCGCCGCGGCGGGCAAGAGCACGCTGCTGCACGTACTCGCCGGCCTGGTCCGCCCGCAGGCCGGGCGCATCCGCGTCGATGACCTCGATCTCTCGCTCGCCAGCGAGGCGGAGTTGCGCGAGTTGCGCCGCGGCTCGGTCGGCCTGGTGAGCGGCGTCGCGGGGCTGACGCCGCGTGCCAGCGTCTCGGCCCACATCGAACTGCCGCTCAGGCTGGCGGGCGTCCCGGCCGGGCGCGCCCGGCGGCGCGCCGCCGAACTGGCCGCGCTCGCGGGTCTCGAGGAGATGGCGGACGTCCGCACGGAGCTTCTGCCCCCGCTCGCGGCGGTGCGCACCGCCATCGCCGCCGCGCTGGCGCACGAGCCGGGACTGCTGCTGCTCGACGAGCCCGCCGCCGCATTGCACGCGGACGAGCGCGACGAACTGATCGATCTGCTGCGAGGGCTGCACCGCGACCTCGGCCTGACCCTGCTGGTCGCCACCCGCGACTCCTCACTGGCGCAACGGATCGGCGGCGAACTGCGGATGCGCGAGGGCCGCATCGTCTCGGAGCGGGTCCATCGTTCGGCCTTCTCGCGTGGCGAGGGCGAGCGCATCGACGAACTCGCCGTCTTCGACCGCGACGGCCGGGTCGAGATTCCGCCCGCACAGCGCGAGGCGCTCGGCATCGGCCGGCGCGCGCGCGTCACGAACGAGGGCGACCACGTCGGCGTCTGGCCGGACCGCCCGCCCCCCGATCCGCGGCCACCCTGGAGACGCCGGTGAATTCCGTCGAGCCGCTGATCGCCCTCGAGGGGGTCTCCATCGTCCACCTCTCGCGCGATCGCGCGCGCCGGGCTCTGCGCGAGGTCGATCTGGACGCGGCGGCAGGCGAGATCGTCAGCATCGAGGGCCCGCCCGGGGCGGGAAAGAGCACGCTGCTACTGGCCGCCGCGGGACTGCTGGCGCCCGACGAGGGCATCGTCCGCTTCGACGGCGCGGACATCACCTCGCTCCCGTCGCGGCGGCGGCGTGCGCTGCGCCGCGGCGCGATCGCGCTGCTGCCGGAAGGCGGCGGCCTCCTCCCGTCGCTCTCCATCGCCGAGCAGATCGACCTCGCACTGCGCATCGCGGGCATCGGAAGACGCGAGCGCGACACGAGACGCCGCGAGCAGCTTGCCGCAACCGGTATCGCGCACCTCGCCGCGCGCCGCCCGTACGAATTGACGCCGTGCGAGCGGGCGCTCGCGGCGCTGGCGCGAGTCACGGCCGTGCACCCCCGCGTGCTGCTCGCCGACGAGCCCGCCGCCGCGATGGACGCAGAGGCGCTCACCGCGCTGGAACGGCAGCTCGCGCTGCTCACGGCTCGCGGCGGACTGGCGCTGCTCACCACCGGTGACCCCGCGGTCGGCGCGCTGGCGGGGCGGCGCTTCGCCATCGAGGACGGCCGCGTGCGCCCGGCGCCGCCGTTCACGGAACAGCCCGGCGCACTGCCCATGGCCGGCACGGCGCCCGGCGAGCAGGCCGCCGGCTGAGCGCGCGATGACTGCGACGCTGCTCCACCTGGTGGTCGCGACCCTGCGCACCGATCTCGGCGATGCGGCGCGTGACGAGCTCGCCGCGCTCGCCCGCGCGCTCGGCTCCGCGGAGGGCGTGCAGGCGACGCTCGCCGCCTGCTCGGAGCACGAGCTGATCACGGCCACCTGGCTGGGTTCCGCCGACGACCTCGAGGCCTTCGCCTCGGCGCCGGCGCACCTGCGCTTCGTACTCGACGGCGTCGCGCGGCACAGCACGGGGATGTGGAGCGCCGCGACGAGCGTCGCCGCGGGCCCGCCGCCCGACCGCGCCGGCGTGGACGCGCTCTGGGCCTTCGGCCTCCCGGCCGATCCGCCCGCATTCGAGTGGCAGGTGCGCGATCTGCTGACGGCGATCAAGACGCTCCCCGGCCAATCCGCCGCCGGGCCGACCACCGAGGAGCGCGAGCGCTTCCGCGCCGCCGGCATCGTCCTGGTGCCCCTCGATCAGCGCGCCGAGTTCGACCGGGCGCTCAGCGAGGCGCGTTCCTCGTGGGGCGAGCTCGGCGAGAGTCTGCGCGACGCGAGCGCGCCGCTGCTCGCCTCGTAGGCCGCGGGGCGGCGGCTCAGCGCCCGCCCGCCTCCACGAGGCGCAGGAAGAGCGTGCCGTTGTCCCACTGCACGATCTCGTGCGGCGGATTGACGTGGATCCACGCTATGCGCGTGTCGCGGCCGTTGCGCACCTGCAGCCGCCACGTCTCGAACGAACCGGCGGGCACCTCGATCGTCTGTCGATCGACCAGCACGAGCCGTGCCGTAACCTGCGAGGCGTCACGCGGGTTGACCGAGACATAGCTCGCCTCGAACCCCTCCTCGAGGGCGATCGCACGCCAGATCCAGAGCGAGGACTGGCTGTCGTAGTGGTGATCGCGCAGCTCGACCTCGCGGGTCCGCTCGGCCCCACCGCTGAGTTGCGTTATGACGAGTTGCGGCTCGGCGCCGCCAGCCTCGTAGGTCGCCTCGTACGACTCGTCGTCCGCGGCGTCGCGCCGCTGGATCGTGCGCGCGGACGTGCGCGGCTTCAGCGTGGCAGCCTCCACGACAACGGTTGCCACATCGACGATCGGCCGCTCGCCGGACGGCGTCTCGACCTCCTCGTAGGTCTGGACCAGTTCGAGGATGTCGCCGCGCGCCGTCGTCGTGAAGACACCACGTCCCACCACCACGCCGGCGGCGTCGACCAGTTCGTAGACGAGGCGCTCGCCGTCCTCGAAGGGCACGGAGCCGACGATGTCCTCGGTGTCCCCGCTTCCCGCCCCGCCGGTCGCACAGGCAGACCCGAGCAAGGCCAGCGGGGCGAGCAGAGCCAAGAGCGCCACCGTCCAGCGCATCCACATGCAACTACTCCCAACGCCGAGGCCGGAACGGATCGCCGTGGAGGCTAGCAGAGGGCGCGGTTGAGATCGCTGTCCGGGGAAAGTGGGGTGTGGGGGCTACGTGGTGGCAGCGCGCTCCCACAGCGACTCGTAGCCCTCGCCGCCGATGATCGCGGCGACGACCTCGGCTCGCTCCGCAGAGCGCACCTCGTCGAAGACCTCGCCGCAGCGCCGCGCGAGCGCCGCCCCGCCGAGTTCGAACATGCGCTGTTCGAGCCGCTGCCAGAGCCCGGCCTCGCGCATGACCTCGACGTAGCGAGGCCAGCTGAGCACGGTGATCTGGTCCGGCAGCGGGACGCCGGGGCGCAGCTTCTGCAGGTAGCGGTAGCGCTCCTCCGCCGAGGAGACCGGGGGCACGAGGCGTAGTTGCGGGCTGTCCTCGGCCGACTCGCGGGTATCCACGAGCAGGCGCTGCGGGATGACGTGGAATCGGATGATCAGGACGCCGGCCTCGTCGATGACGCGACCCATTTCGTCGATGTCGAGTCCGCTGTACTCGCCTGGCATCGCAAGCAGCGTAGCAAACGTGACGCGACATTCACAACGGGGGCGAGGACGGATACCGGGTTGGCATCCGTCCTCGGCGAGCCGGAGGCGAGCTTATTACGGGAGCTGGTAGGTGCGATCCAGGTACGGGATGTGGATCAGACCACTCATCTGCAGCCCGAATACGACCAGCAGCACGCCGCCCACACGCGTCGCCGTGTCCAGGTGCTCCTGCACCTGCCCGCCGAGGAATCCCGCCGAGGCGCCCACGAAAGCGAAGACCAGCGTGAACCCGACCACGAACACGACCGAGTGCAGGAACAGCTGCCGCCGCGCCGACACCGAGCTGCCCGAGAGCCGGAACACCTCGCCCGCGAGGTTCGCCAGATAGACCGGCACCAGCGGCAGCACGCATGGCGAGAGGAACGAGACGATGCCCCCGACGAAGGCAATCGCCGGGCCGGCGATGCCGCCTGTGCCCTGCGAGAGGTTCTCCTCCGCTCCTGAAGTCTGTTCAAACAGGAAGCCGAACGACTGGAAGTAGGTGTTGAGTCGCCCGAACTCGCCGAGCAGCATCAGCGCGCCAACGATGATGAAGAGCGCGCCGCTCACTGCCATCAGCCCCGGCATGTACGGCTGCAGCTTGCGCACCTTCGGCGCGAACCAGCCGAACGCCGCCCCGAAGGCGAGGAACCAGACCCCGAGGCCGAGCGAGTAGAAGATCAGCAGCAGCGCGCCCTGCGCCGCCGTTCCCGATGTCGCCGCCAGCGTGAGCACGACGCCGAGGATCGGTCCGATGCACGGCGACCACGCCACCGAGAACGCAGCCCCGATGGCGAACGAGCGCGGATACCCACCGCTGTACCAGTGAGACGGAGCCGAACCAGCCCTCACTGCCATCGTGCTACTCCTCGTCTCCGGGGTCGGGGATGCCGAGCAGGCGGCGCCGCGCGGCGTCGTAGCGGTCCTTGGCGTTGGCCTCGCGGTTAAGCAGCCCCTTGAGCCTCGAGGGGTGCAACGCCTCGCCGTCGAGCAGCACGGCGTGCACCTGATCGAGCTGCTTCTGCCAGCCCTCCCAGGCACCGCGGTAGGCCGCCTGCGGCGTCTCTTCGGTCATGGATCCAGTGTATCTGATACCCCGGCTGTGGACGCCCCGAGGGCGCGGATCGCGCCCCTCGTCGGCGCCCCGCAGGCGCGCCGGAACTCGGTCAGTCCGAAGTTGCGACGGCGAGGATCGCGAGCACGGGCGCGAGCGCCGTGAACAGCACGGCCACCGGCACGGAGAGCGGCGAGTGAGCATCGAGCCGCGCATCGCCGCCCCACCAGCCTCGCACGCGCGCCCGGGTCCGATCCCACCACTCGCGCTGCAGGAGGATCGTGAAGCCAACGGCCAGCAGCAGGAACCCGGCAACGGCGAGCATGACCCAGTAGGGAACGGCCTCGGTCTCGCGGTTGAGCCAGAGGAAGCGCAGCGCCACACCGGACAGCGTGACCACGGCCGAGACGCCGAGCCAGCGCGCGCCGAGCGCCATCGCCACGCCCAGCAGCGCGATGCCCTCGATCAGCAGCACCAGGCCCCAGCGCGTGCCGCCCGGCTCGAAGCCCTGCTCGGCCTGCGGGAGCACGAGCAGCGCCGCGCCGGCGAGCTGCAGCAGCTCATGCCAGCTCAGGTGGCGGGAGAGCGTCCCCGACGTGCGGACGGCCAGGCCGACGAGGGCGAGATAGAGCGCGGCGGGCACGGTGTGGGCCTGCACGTTCCCGGGCTCGAGCGTCGCGATCGCCAGTTCGAGCGCGACCATGACGAGCGCCGACGCCGGCAGCGAGGCCCAGCGGATGCCGAGCCGGCGCCCCTCGAACTCGACCGCCGCCGCGACGGGCAGCAGCAGCGCAGCGAGCGTGCGGAACTCGACCAGCGTGGCCGGATTGGCATCGAGCATCTCGAGGCGGACGCCGATCGCCACGAGCGCCGTCAGCGGACCGAGCAGCAGACCGGCCCAGGAGAGCGCCTGCACGGCCAGCGCCGTCGAGTCGCGGCCAGTGCGCCGCCGGCGGGAGAGCGCGAGGAACGCGCCCACCCCCGCCAGCGAGTAGGCGCCCGCGAGAGTCCACGCCGGCCAGTCGAAGACCGGCCAGAGCGCGGCGGCGGAGCCGAACACGACCGCCAGCGCCGCGACCGCCGGTTCCCAGCGGCGCAGCCGCCAGGCCTCGTAGCTGAGCAACGGGGCCAACAGCAACACGACCAGCACCAGCGCGCGGTACTCGGCGGTGGCAGGCGCCTCGATACCCGTGCCAGCGAGGCGGGCCTCGAGCGCCACGGCAGCGGCGAGGATGGCGGCGCCTGGGGTCAGCCAGGAGAGCGCATGCACGGCGAGGGCGGCCGGGTCGTCGGCGACGCGGCGCCAGCGGGTGAGCGCGACGAAGCCGCCCGTGCCCGCCACCGCGTACGCCGCAGCGAGGGTCCAGGTCGGCCAGCCAAAGACCGGCCATTGCGCCCAGACGCTGCCGATCAGGATCAGCAGTGCGACGACCGCGGGCTCCCAGCGCCGGTGGCGCCAGGCATCGAAAGCGATCAGCGGAGCAAACGGCAGCACGATCAGGACAAGCGAGCGGTACTCGACAGTGCTGACTGCCTCGATCGACGCGCCCGCGACGCGGCTGTCGAGGGCGGCGAACACGGTGGCGACGGCCCCGGCGAGCGGCAGCCAGGAGAGCGCCAGCACGGCCAGGTAGGCCTCGGTCCCGGCTGGCGTCGGCGCCCCGTAGCGGCGCAACGGCGTGAGCGCGCCGAAGAGCGCGACGGCCATCGCCGCGTAGATCGCGGCGAGGCGCCACCACGGCCACGCCTGCGACTCCCAGAGCGCGGCGAGGGCGAGCATGCCCAGCGCCACCGAGACGGCGGCAAGGCTCCAGCGCCGCAGCAGGACGAACGCAGCGAGCAGGTGCGTCGCGGGCAGGGCAAGCAGCACCGCGTCATGACCGGCGAACCGGTCGACGGGATACTGAATCGAGACGCCGGTCGCGAGGAGCAGCGCGGGCAGGATCGCCCACAGCAACACGGGTCTGCGGCGGGCGACGACGACGAGCGACCCCGACCCAACAGCGGCAACCACGGCGAAGGCCCAGCCGGTATCCGGGCTGGCCAGCTCGAGCGCTTCCTGCGCAAAGCCCACGGCGATCAACAGCGATCCGAACCCGAGCCACCCGAACGCCACGCGCTCCAGCGGGTGAGTCGTGGATCGCGAATTCCAGTCCGGATCGAAGATGCCGTCGCTGCTGTTGCGCCATGCAACGGCCGCCGACAGCGCGGCTGCCGCGAGGAAGGCGGCGGCCGCGCCCCAGCGATCACCCTGAAGGTGTGCGTCGGCCAGGACGAACGGCGCCAGTACCCCCGCGGCGGTGAGCAGCCACGCGCTGTGCGCGAGCTGCGGACTCCAGCCGTGCCACCGAGGTCTGCTGAGGAGCAACACCGCCACTGCCGCTAGCGGCGGTGCACTGAACCACTGAGGAGGCAACTCGGACGCCCACACGCCGGCGAGGGCTGCTGAGACGGCGAGCACGATCACGGCGAGGAGTACGAGCGGCTGGCGCGCGTACCAGCCGGCGACAGCGACGATCGCCGTCAGGAGTGCGTAGCTGGCCGGAAGGTGCCAGCGGTGCTCGGTGGAGGGCTCGAAGGCAGCCATGAGATGCGCGAACACGAGTGACAGCGCAGCGATCACGACGATCGGCACGACCGTGGCGACTCTCCAGCGGCGCGTGGCCGCGAGCACGAGCGTGGCGGCCAGCGCGAAGCCCATCCACCACGCCCCACCCGCCTCCCACGGCAGCCCGACCACGATCGCGAGGGAGCCCCAGGCGTTGAGCAGTGCGATGGCGGCAGGAATCACGTAGAGCCGCCCAAGGCCACGGGCGGCCAGGAAGCCATAGAACGCCATGCTGTAGCTGGATGCCGCGAACCAGACGAGCTCACCCGACACCTCGCGGTCGCCGAGCACCTCGTTGTGAAGCAGCAGGAAGTTGAGCGGCATCAGCAGCGCGCCGATCGCCAGGAACGCCGGACCTGCTTCGCGCACCCTCGGCCAGCGCCGCAGCAGCAACCCGGCAGCGAGGAAGGCCGCGGTGTAGACAGCGAGGATCGCGACGCGCCAGCCACCGGACAGGGCCTCGTCGCGACTTGAGGTGAAGATCAGCGCCGAGACGACCAGCAGGAACGCGCCGAGGTAGAGCAGTACGTCCGCCTGACGCCGCGCGGCCCACTCGCCGATGACGAGCACAGGCGGGCGCCGTGGCGGTGGAGGCGGGCGCCGTGGCGGTGGAGGCGGATCGGGAGGCACGAGCGGTGGACGCGGTTCCCGAGGCTCCGGGACGCCGGGCGGCGCTTCAGGAGCAGCCGCAGCTTCGGGCGCGGAAGCAGCGGCCGGCTCGTCCGCCGGCGGAGGGAGCAGCTCGGCACGACGGCGCTCGTAGTGTGTCCGCAGCCGCGCGAACGAGATGGCGTCCAGCAGACCGTCGGCGCGCCAGATGTCGATCGCGTCGAGGAGGCCGGTGATCGCCTCGGGTGTGTCGGCGAGGCCGCCCGGGTCCCAACTCGCGCCGCAGTTGCCGCAGAACTTGGTGTTGGGGGAATGCTCGGCGCCACAGGTGGCGCAGTAGCGCGCCCGCCTGTCCTGGAAATCGGCGATGGGCCACCTCCGGAAGGTGCGCCAACTGGATCGCGCGGCCCCCGGCGGTCAGTTTAGCCGGTCGCCGCGCGCCACGCCCCATGCGCGCGCGGCGCGTATCATCTGCGCGCCCGGAAGGGAGCCGCCGTGGCCTACGACGAGGCGCTTGCCGAGCGCGTGCGCGAACTGCTGGCCGATCTCGTCGACCTCGCCGAGGTGCGCGAGCAGCGCATGTTCGGCGGCCTCGCCTTCATGGTGCGCGGCAACATGTGCTGCGGCATCCACGGCTCCGAGCTGATCGCGCGGCTCTCGCCCGAGGACGGCGAGGCCGCCCTCGAGGAGCCGTTCGCGCGCCCGATGGACATGACCGGACGCCCAATGCGCGGCTGGCTCTTCGTCGGTCCGGCCACGGACTTCGAGGACGAGCGGCTGGACGGCTGGGTGCGCCGCTGCCTCGGCCACTGCCTCACGCTCAAGCCCAAGTAGCGCCGTCGCCAAGCGCGGCGACGCGCCCTCGATGCGTCTCCGTGTTGTGAGCAGCGCCCGCTCCGGTGTAGAACGGGAGGCAGCGGCAGGGGGCGCGCCACGTGCGCGCGGAGCGCAGCCGCGCCCCGAACGCCGCAGGCCGCGCCAGCAGCGAAGGAGCAGCCCGATGACCACGATCGCCGCCACTACCACTCGGGTCTACGACCCGACCGGTCACCCGCGCATCATCCCCGTCCAGCCCGCAGCGCGGCCGCAGAGCCTCGAGGGCCTGCGGCCGGGCATCCTCACGAACCGCAAGATGAACGCCCGCGCCCTCCTTGAGGCGATGATGGGCGAGGTCGCGGGCTCGGTTTCGCTCGCCGCCGCGCCGGTGGTGGAGAGCAAGCCCTCCAACGGCCCGCCGATCCAGCGCATCGTGGACAGCATGACGGAGGGAGCCGACTTCGCCTTAGTCGGAACCAGCGACTGAGGGTCCTGCACCGCGTGGAGTGTCCACGCCGCCCTCGTCCTCGAAGAGCTCGGTATCCCGACCGTCAACGTCACGACGCCCGCCTTCGTCGATCTGCTGCACCTGGAGGCTGAGCAGCGCGGTCTGCGCGACCTGCGCTACGTCGTCGTCTCGCACCCGATCGGCGGGCTGCACGCCGACGCGATGATCGCGAAGGCGCAAGCCGTCACCGACGAGCTGATCGAGGCCTTCACCAGGCCCTACGCCAGCAGCAACGGCGCCCGCGCCAACGGCGCCGGCGGCGCCGCGGCCGCGAGCGGCCTCGGACGCGAGAGCGTCATGCTCGACGTGCCCGCGGACGAGCAGGCGCTGCGCCGCGAGTTCTCGCTCCGCAACTGGTCCGACGGCCTCCCCGTGATCGCGCCGACCGAGGAACGCGTCGAGGCGATGCTGGAGTACTGCGACCGCGACCCGCTCGAGGTGCTGGGTGTGATCGCACCGCGCCGCGGTGAGGCCACGGTCCAGGCGACCGCCGTCTGCGCCGTGATGGCGGGCTGCGAGCCGCGCATGTTCCCCGCCCTCGTTGCGGCGGTGCAGGGCATCGGGCGCGAGGAGTTCAACATCAGTGGCGTCAACGCCACCACGCACCCGAACACGGTGATGATGCTGCTCAACGGGCCGATCGCGCGCGAGATCGGCGCGCACGGCGGGATGGGCTGCTTCGGGCCGACCTTCGAGACCAACGCCACGCTCGGCCGGGCGCTGCGCCTGGTCCAGCTGAACATCGGCGGCGCCACGCCGGGCCACGGCGACCGCGCCACGCAGGGCACGCCCGCCAAGTTCACCTTCTGCGTCGCGGAGAACGAGGCGGAGAGTCCCTGGGCGCCGTTCCAGACCACTCGCGGCTTCAGCGCCGAGGACAGCACCGTCACGGTCTACGCCTGCGAGGCTCCGCATAACATCGAGGACCACGGCAGCAACACCGGCCTCGGCATCATGCAGACGGTCGTCGGCTCCATGGGCCAGGCGGGCAGTAACAACATCCTCGCGCGCGGGGACACGCTGCTCGCGCTGACGCCGGAGCACGCCGCCGTCATTGCCGGCGATGGCTGGGACCGCGAGAAGATGCGCGAGTACATCTTCGAGCTGGCCCGCTTCCCCGCCGACCGCCTCTCGGTCGAGTTCATCGACCACATCAACGAGCGCATCGACCCCGAGACGCCGACGTTCCTGAACGACTCGCGACTGCCGATCGCGGCGAACCGCGAGTCGATCCACATCTTCGTCGCGGGCGGTCCGGGCAAGCACTCCTCGTGGATGCCGGGCTTCGGTGACATGTCGCTGCCGCAGACGGTGGCGATCACGAACCGCGACGGCGAGCCCGTGCGCAGCATCGAGGAGCTGCGGCGGCGCTAGCGGAGCGCGGCCCCGCAACACCCGGGAGGACGGACGCCGCGTGACCGCCGGAGAGGGGCGAGCCGAGGCCGAGCAGGCCGCCGTCGCCGCCGTCGCCGCCTTCTACGAGGCCTGGAACGTGGGCGACATCGAGGCCGTGCGGGAGACGATGAACTACCCGCACGTCTCGCTCTTCCCGGGACACATCGAGGTGCGCGCCACGCCTGCGGACTTCGAGTCGCCGTTCGATCGCCTGCGCGACGCACAGGGCTGGCATCGCAGCAGCCTCGACCGCGCGCACGTGCTCTGGACACGCGACGACAAGGTCTGCGTGGACGCGCACTGGAGCCGCTACGGCGAGGACGGCACGCGCTACCTCTCCGGCAACATCATCTACCTCGTCACCCGCGTCGATGGCCACTGGGGCATCCAGTTCCGCGCCCGCAGCGAGCCGCGCGACCGCGACGGGCCGCCGCAGGCGCCCGCCGCCGCCGACCGCAGCCGGGGGAGCGCCATGCTCACCCTCGTGGCGGAGGAGATCGAGGAGTACGCGCGGCAGCACACCACGGCGCTGCCGCCCCACCTCGCCGAGCTCGCGCGCTTCACGCTCGATGAGATGGAGTACGGGGTAATGCTCTCGGGGCCGATCGAGGGCGGCCTGCTGCAGTTCCTCGTCTGGGCCTCGGGCGCGCGGCGCGTGCTGGAGATCGGCTGCTTCACCGGCTTCAGCGCCCAGATGATGGCCGCCGCGCTGCCGGAGGACGGCCAGCTCATCACCTGCGAGATTGATCCCGAGACCGCTGCGATCGCCCGGAAGTACGCGGACGAGGGCCCCGACGGCCACAAGATCGAGATCCGGATCGGTCCGGCGGCAGAGACGCTCCAGACCCTCGAGGGCCCCTTCGACCTCGTGTTCATCGACGCCGACAAGGAGCCGTACCCGGACTACTACGAGGCGGCGATGGGGCTGCTCTCGGAGCGCGGGATCATCGCGGTCGACAACGTGCTGCTGAACGGCCGCGTGCTCGATCCGGAGTCGAGACCGGGGCGGAGGATGGCTGCCTTCAACGCGCGCGTCGCCTCGGACCCGCGGGTCAAGCAGGTGATGCTCCCCGTCCGCGATGGCGTCATGCTGATCCGCCGGGCCTGACTCGAGGCGCCCGGCGGGGACGGGGCGGCGGGTGCGACAGTGGCCTCAGGCCCCGCTACCATTGCACGATGCCACTCCCGCGCTGCCAGTTCTGCACCGTCCGGCCCGTGCGCGAGGTCGCCGTCGCACGCTGGCGCGACGACCCTGATGATGTCGAGCGCACGACGATCGAGCTCTGCGGCAAGCATTTCCAACGCCTCAACAAGCTGGGCAAACGCGGCCACACGCACCGTGGCCTGAGCTACCGCATCGGCTTCTGGTAGGCCGGCCGGCGGGACGTGCAACTCGCCATCCGGCAGGTCATGCTCCCCGTCCGCGACGGCCTGTTGCTGATCCGCAAGGTCTGAGCGCGGAGCAACGCGGGCGATCGTTCAGGACTCGATCGGCCCCTCCTGTGGCGAGGTCCAGGGCAGGTTGTAGACGGGCGCAATCTGCGGCGCGCGCGGGATCGGCAGGTCTCCGAAGGGGACGTCGATGACCACGGGCGCGTTGCGTCCCAGCGCGTCGGGCAGCAGCGTTTCCAGCTCCATCGGATCGTCCGCCCTCATGCCGACCGCGCCGAAGGACTCGGCGAACTTGACGAGGTCCGGGTTGTGCAGGTCGGTCCCGTAGGTTCCGCCGAACAGCTCGTGCAGGTCGCGGGCGACGTTGCCGTAGGAGTCGTTCCGGAAGACGACGGTCGTGACGTTGATGCCGTGCTGGACGGCGGTGGCAAGCTCGGACGCGTTGAAGAGGAACCCGCCGTCGCCAACCATGCAGACCACCGGGCGATCGGGCTGGGCCACCTTCACGCCCAGGGCCGTCGGGAACGAGTAGCCGACGTTGAACTGGTAGCCGGAGTCGAGGTACGTCTTCGGGTGGTTCACCTTGTAGTGCGTGCGGGCGTAGTAGCCGAACTGCGTCACGTCCCAGACGATGAAGGCGTCCTCCGGGATGCTGCCCTGGATCGCCTCCAGCACCGGGTACTGCCGCTCGTGGAGCCCGATGTCGTAGTAGGCGATCAGGCTCCGCGCCGCGCTGACCGCCTCGGCCGGCGAGGACCGATCACCCGCCCCCGCCGCCTCAAGGTAGGGCAGCAACGCTTCGATCGTCGCCCGGGCGTCGCCGTGCAGGGGGATCGTGTTGGACTGAATCCTCATCAGCTCGCTGTCATCGACGTTGATGTTGACGAGCGTGGAGGAGTTGCCCGCCGGATTGCCCAGCGAGAAGCGCGCGCCGATGCCGATCACGACATCGGCGGACTGCATCACATCGAACAGCTGGTTCATCTCCTGCCGCTCGCCCCGAGGGCTGAAGCAGGAGCCGTACGCGAGCGGATGGCTGTCCGGGATCGTGCCCTTGCCGCCGGTGGACGTGACCACCGGGATGTTCGTCGCCTCGGCAAGCCTGACGAGGGCGTCCTCGGCGTCCGATCGCGCCACCCCGCCGCCGGCGTAGATCAGTGGCAGGCGCGCCTCGGCGATGACGCGGGCCGCCTCCCCGAGCTGGTCCGGGCTCGGCACGATCGGCGAGACGGGCGCCGGATTCCACAGCTCGACGTCCTCCCGCTCCACGCCGGCCTCGGGCGGCATCTCGATCAACACCGGGCGGGGGCGGCCGCTGCGCATCTGCCTGAAGGCCTCGGTCACGGCGGCGGGAACCTCGCGCGGTCGGGACGCGGCCCGCTGCCACTTGGTCACGGTGCGCACCGTCCCGGCCTGGTCCAGCACCTCGTGCACCGCCCCGATGTTCTTGCCGATCGCGGCGCGCGGCACCTGCCGGCGATGACGAGCACGGGCGAGGAGCGAGCGTACGCCGTCGCTATACCCGACGCGGCGTTGTAGAGGCCGATACCCGGCACCACCAGAGCCACGCCCGGCTTCCCCGAGGCGCGGGCGTAGCCGTCGGCCATGTACGTCGTGGCCTGCTCGTGACGCGTCGAGATCAGGCGGATGCCCGGCTCGTCCCGCAGCCCGGCGACGATCCCGTACGTCTGGATGCCCGGGATCCCGAAGACGACTTCGACGCCCTCTCGTGCAAGTGACTTCGCGAGCGCTTCGCCGCCGCTCATCGTGGCCATGGCTGGTACCTTTGCGCGCGCGTGGAGTATGTGCGATCGCGGCGGAGCGCGGTTGGCGAAAGAGCCTCGACAGTCACGCGCCCTCAGCGGATCGCGCGCAGCTCGCCGTCCGTGGTCACGAGGTAGACGCCGCCGCTGGTGACCATCACCTGCGCGAGCGACACGCCGTCGACGGATCGCCGGTCGATCTCCTCCCCGGTCCCGGGATCGAGCACGACGAGAGCGGACTCCTCGATCAGCAGCAGCCCTTGCCCGATCAATGCCGGCGCATCGACAAGCGGCGCTCCTTCGCGCTCCCACAGAGACGCGCCGTCCTCCAGCGAGGCCGCCCGCACGCGCCCGTCCTCGCAGGCGAGTACGAGCTGTGCCGGGTGGAGGACCGGAGCCAGCAGCGGGCAGTCCGCTCGCGTGGCCCAGCGGAACGGCTGAGGCGGCGTCGGCGGGGCTATCCCCCAGAGGTAGGCCCAGATCCACGCCCGGCGCATGCCCTCCCACCACGGCTGGGGGACATCCTCCTCGAAGACAAGCACCCCGGACTCGGAGACGCTGATCACGAGGCCGTGCCCCGCGACGAGATGCCTCGAGCGGGATGAGCGCGCGAAAAACTCGTGGTGGCCGGACTCGAGATCGAAGAAGTGCAAGCGCCGCCAGGAGCGGAAGATGACCCGTTCGTCGCCGACGGCGATTCCGCCGAGCGCCAGCACCCTGTCGCCGGACTCGGCTGCGCCCAGCCACTCGCCCGTCTCGGCATCGTAGGCGAGCATCGCGCTCCGCCCAGCGACCCAGACGACGCCGTCGACGACCATCGCTCCGCTGAGGATGTCCTGACCGGTGTCGCTCCTCCAGCGCACACGACCCGTGCGGGCCTCGAGCGCGACCAGTCCGCCGCTACGCAGCGAGGCGTAGACCGTGTCACCGGCGATGACCGGCGAGTCGTCGAGCTGGCCCGGCACCGGGAAGCTCCACAGTTCGCTGCCGTCGGCCGTCGCATAGGCAACCAGCCGCGCGTCCCTGTGGGCGCCGTAGATCGCGACTTCGTCGGCGACCAGCGGCGCGGTGAGTTCGGAGTCGAGCGTGCGGATCCAGGCGACCTCCCCGTGCAGCGGCGGATTCGCCTCGGTGACGCGCGTCGAGCCGGCATCGGCGCCGGTCGCAGCCCAGACACCCGGTCCGGCGCCCAGGGAGCGCGAGCCGCTGGCCTCGTCCCGCGTGGGCACCGGCCAGAAGCACTGCGTGTAGATCACGCCGGCGAGCAGCGCGAGCAGGAGCACCTGCAGCCAGCGGTGTCCCGGCACGCGGCGGATCCGCCCCCACGGGGTTGTGCGCTCAACCTCCGCCGCGGACCGCTCGACGAGCACCGCGGCGATGGCGCTGAGGCTCGTCAGGCAGTAGTGGCAGATCCGGCTCTCGGCCGGCATCCGCTCCTCGCAGCGCGGGCAGCGCTTGGTAAGATCCCACGCGCCGCCCGGCTCGAAACCGGGGACTGGCTCCTGCAGCTGCGGCGCACGCCATCTGAAGGTCATAGCTCGATCATAGACGCTGCGTCGCTAGTGCCGCCCAGCCGACGCCGGGCCGCGACCCGCACTCCGTCCGTATGACTCTCGCCAGCCCACTGGTGGACGAGCGAACTATGGGGCGTCGACCATCTCCAGCAGCGCGAGGACGGTGCGCCAGTTCCGCATCGTGCTCGCAGTTTGCAACTGCCTCGTGAGGTACTCGTTTGTCAGCTTGCTGCGGGCGACGCCGTTCGGGTAGTGCAGGTGGACGTTGCGCCCTCGCACCACAAACGCGTTCGGCGGCGAACGCTCCGGGTCGAGACAGGATACCGCTTCCGTGTCGGGCGTGTCCTCGAGGAACGCCACCTGGAGAAAGCGCGGATCGCCGGAAGTATCGAAGGGATTCGACGTGGCGACCTGCCGGAGCTCTTCGCCCGATCGCACGACGACGGCCGTGCTGATGCCGAACTGCTGGCCGACGGCCCGAGTCACAAGTTCAGGGACACGTTCGGCCAAGTCGCGCGCTGCCTCGAACACGACGTTCCCGCTCTGAATGTAGGTTTGCACCGCCGAGCAGCCCGCCGCCGTGAAGGCGTCCCTCAACTCCACCATCGGCAACCTGTTCTTGCCGCCGACGTTGATGCCCCGAAGGAGCGCGACGTACCGCTGCTCGCCAGTCAGCACAAACGACTCACGCTGTGCGGCCATGCTCCGTCCTCTCACTCACCACAACTCCGGGTTGCGCCTCACCGGGCGAGGTGAGCCGTCGAACGCTGCGGCGAGCGATTGGGGTGTTTGGTGAGCCTACGTGTACTGTACTGCGAACGTTCCGCTGGGAGGTCCTATTGAGGGGAGGGGTCCGCCTACCCAGGGCGGCGGCTACACCGCCATAGCCCGGCTCATCCTCTCGGAGGGGAAGCCGGCCAGGGAGGCCGTAGTTGCCGTCCCGGACGCCTGCGCCGCTATCCTCTGCCTCCAGGGGATCGCCTCCGACACGGCTGGGCGCGGGTATCGCATGGCGACGGCTGCTCTCTGAAAGCAGTATGAAGAACGGATGTCTGGCGGGGTCAAGTAAGGCAGTACGACGCGAGAAGCAAGGTAAGCCATGGGAAGTGTGGTAGTAGCGGTCGCCGCCCTCGCCATCATCGGGTTGCTGTTCGCGGTGGACCCGGGCGGGGTCATCGCCGAAAGCGGCTTTCCCGACTATCGGGCGATGGACTGGCAGCAGCTGACGGCATGGGGCTTCCGAACGATAGGCGTAGTCGCAGCGCAACTGCTTATTGTCGTGCTGTGGCTGTGGCCCAAGTACCGGCCCCCGCAGGCGCTCGAGGCGCATCAGCACCCACGGTACTCGGGGACCCCGCAGCCCGGTTCAATGCCCGCCGCGGCGGTATCTGCGCTGGACGGCCACGCGATATGGTACCCAGCGATCCTGGTCTCCATCATCGAGATGTGCCAGCGCGGCACGCTGCGAATCGAGGCCGTGGAAACGAGGGTCGGCTTCCTCTACCGGCTGTCCCGGCAGGGTCCCACGCAGCATGACTGGGAGCGGACGATATGCGACAGCCTGCCGTCGCGTTTCACAACGATTGATGCGCTGCATGAAGCGCTCAGCAAGCGCAGGGACGCCATCGGTGACCAGCTGGGAGAGTACCTGCAGCAGCGTGGCCTGTTCCATGACAACCCGGTACGAGTAAGGAGGGAGAATCCCGGGGACGGGAGCGAATGGGCCATGTTGGCTGCGGTTTTGATGGGCGTTGGCAGCGGGCTCTGGACGGCTCTCTGGCTGGCCCAGTGGTGGGCGAACGCTCTGATCGGCGCGCTCACGGGCCTCGTATATCTGATGATGGCGACAGAGGTACGAACGGGCATGCTGACGCCAACGCCGGCGGGGGCACTTGAGATAAGCCGGTGGCTTGGTTTGAAAGAGACCCTGACCGGATCTGAACGGACGGGCGCTCAGGACCAATCAGATTCCATGCTGGCCTACGCCGTCGCCCTGGATGTGGCCCAGCCGTGGCTCGGCGTTGCGGTCTCGGCTCCACCGTGGTTCGGATCCGACGGGGCATCCTCCGTACAGGGCGCCGACCGGGACGCGGCCTATTCCGGCTTCATGCACGCTCTGCAGTGGGGCCTGACCGGACGGTCGGGCGACGCGGCGGACGCGGCTGCGGGGCTCGGTTATGAATTAGAGCTCGAACTGCTCGAATTGGAGTCGCCGGATACTGAGGAGCCGGATACCGAGGAGGCTGCGCACCGCGGGACCGCCGGCGAAACTGGAGAGATTGCGCGCGAGTTGGAGGCGCGGAGCAGTCCTCCGGCAGCCCCGGCGGGGGCGCTGTCGACGGAATATCAGACTCAGTGGTGGGAGGAGCCGGCTGAGGAGGCGAAAGGTGGCGGGTGCCTCCGCGGGTGCTTCACATGGATGGTAGGCACGGTGGGCATAGGGGTGCTGGTCCTGGTCGTCCTGTTCAGCCTCGACGTGGTCTCGCCGCGCGCCAAGCCGTGTCCCCTGGAGTCTCCCGGGATCCCGTCGCCCGCGCAGATCGCGGTGGCCAGCGACCTGTTCCGGGATGAGTGCGTGAGGGTCCGCGGCACGCTCGTGTCCCAGGACATCGACGAGCTGCTGCTTGAGATGGACCGGGGGGAGTATGTGCAACGGGTGAGCGTCCGCGGACCTGCGGACGTCTTCGAAGCAATCTCCCCTGGCGACGTGGTGACCCTGGCCGGATGGCTCAGAGTGGAGGGGGACGGGACATACGCAGTCGACTTCGTACCGGATTCCGGGTCGGACCGGGGGTGGTGGCGGAACCTCCGGGAGAACCTCGAAGCGTTGTTCTAAACGGACGAAGGAAGTCGGGCCTCCTTCCGACTCTTGAAGGCGCGGAATGCTCTCAAGAGTCCGCTCTCGCCGTCGTAGCAGACCTGATCGCGGCGCTCGCACAACGGGGGCTGCCCGTACAGCAGGAGTCGCTACTCGTCTCGGCGCTTCCTGGGCATCTTCACCGCGGACGCGAGATGACGAACGCCTTGCGGGATTGCCTGGAGGCACTCGAACCGAAGCTCGCGCTCGCCCCATCGGTCCACGCCCGAATCAGCTCGCTGGCGACTCATGAGCTGTTGGTAGCGATAAACGCTCCGCTGGAAGCCCAGTCCTTCGATATTGCCCCCAACAGAACCTTCTTCGGTGAGTACACGCTGACCAGCTGGAAGGTCAGGGCGTGCGACAAGGCTGGCTGCTCCGCATTCACCAACATCGTCACGATCGAGTAGGCATCGAGGGCCGTGAAGCCTCGTTGGCGGCCCGCCAGGAGGGACTGCGCTGCTCGCCTCCAGAGCCTCGGGTGAGCGAGCGCCCCACAGCATCCGCCCCGGCCAGCATGGTGGGAGTGCAGCCGCAGAATCACTTCGCAGTACGGTACGTCATGGCCGGAATTGGTGGGCCTACGTTGACTGCACGACGAACTTTCGAGCTGACGGTGGCGCTGTAGGCACAGGACGGCTCGCTCGCTGCATGCCTGCTCACTCCGGCACGAACATCCCGATTGGCCTTATTTTCGCGTCTGGGGGCGCAGTGCCTACTCCTCGAGCGCGGCAGGGCGCGGCGCTTGCAGCTTGAGCGCGTCAGCAAAGAGGCCATCGAACAGGGCGACCACCCGCTGGATCTCGCTCCCGGTGGCATGGCCAACGTCCATGTCAACGACGCGGAACTCGTTCCAGCTAACGAGATCAGCCTCGCTGTCGGGGTCCCGCATCCAGTGCTCCCACCTGCCGATGGTGATGGTCGCCTTGGTGGCGACGTCGCACAAGGTCACCCTGCCGTGCCAGTGTTCCCAGACATCGCCCTCCCACCGCTCCATGAAGTCAGGGTGCCCATCCTCGTTGCCGTCCCACACCCGTGCCTGCAGCGGCACCCCGTCGGGGATGGTGAATCCCGCCCCCGAGGGCGTTCCGGGAAAGCCCCCGCGCACCGTCCATTCCGTGCTGCCATCACCCTCGGCAAGCACAGCCCTGCCAAAGCTGGGGTCACCGTCCTTCCCATGGTTGACCTGGTAATCGACGCGCATGGCCTCGGAATAGCAGCCCTCGGGCGGGCTCCCACCGCACGCAACCGCAGCCACGGCCAGCGTCAGGCCCACCAGTGCGGCTACAGCTCGCATCCCTGGCGCCTGCCCGCCACGGTACGCCATGGCCCGAAATGGTGGGCCGTGTAAGACTGAATTGCGAACTTTCCGGTGGGAGGTCACAAAAGTGAAAAAATACATTCTCTTTGACCATGATGGGGTTTTAGTCGAAACAGAACATTGGTATTACCTGGCAAACAAACGAGCGCTGGCATCTATCGGAATTTATCTCCCACGAGACGCATATTTGGTGAATATGGCCAATGGAGTTTCCGCGTGGGAGGCGGCACGAGTTTCAGGAATATCCGAATCTGAAATTAGACGTGGCCGAGAACTAAGAAACCGATACTACCAGGAATACCTGATGACCGAAGACATCGAGATCGATGGTGTCCTGCAAACACTAGCCGAACTCGCAGATACGTATAGGATGGGTATAGTTACTACATCCAAACGAACTGACTTCGCCTTAATACACGAAAAGCGATTCATTCTAGACTATATGGAATTCTATTTAACTGTGGAGGATTACGAGCGAGCTAAACCACATCCAGAACCCTATCTGAGAGGACTCCAACGCTTTGGTGCTACTGCCGCTGAAACGGTAGTTATTGAAGACTCGGCGAGAGGGTTGAAGTCGGCAATAGCGGCGGGTATTGACTGCATCGTGGTTGCAAACGAGTTCACTGCAGCTCACGATTTGTCCAAAGCAACTGCCAAGGTCGCTACGTTTATGGAATTGCCATCTACTATAAAGGGCATAACAAGTTTAGCCAGGCGACGCTGAAAAGCGCGCGCCTGCTAAAAGCGTTAGGTCTTAGAAAACGAGAGTCATGAACCTATCCCAAAATCTTTGACAGTGTAGTCATGAAGCAGGCGATAGTGAGGAATGCGATGTAGACGTCGGTATGCCGATCGTACCGCACCACCAGCCGACGCCAGTTGTCCAGCCAGCCATGAGTACGCTCCACCTTCCAGCGACACGTGCTGACCGGGTCTGGACAGCGCCGACACCATCGCCACCTTCGCCGCCGAGATGAGCGACTTCCTCAAGACCAGCGAGCTTACCGAGACCAGGGCCTTCGTCCACTCCTTCGTCAAGGAGATCGAGGTCAAGCCCGGCAAGGCCGCCATCGTCTACTCCATACCCACGCCGGATGACAGTCCCATAGGGGGAGCGGACGCCGCAGAGGTCGCCCTAACCGGGCGAGTTCGCAGTACAGTACAGTCTGGTGGCGCATGCGGGATTCGAACCCGCGATCTTCGCCTTGAGAGGGCGATGTCCTGGGCCACTAGACGAATGCGCCGCCGAGTGCCCCGTCAGCCTAACAAAGCCGCATCCGCACGCTCAAGCGTCGCCGCGCGGCCGCCCCGGACGCCTCAGCCGCCCTCCTCGCCCGGGTAGCGCAGCCGGATCTGCGTGGCCGGGCCGAAGTGCGGCCCGAAGCGCGTGTCGAAGGCGACGCCCGCGCGGGCGAAGACGCCCGGCGGGATGCCGATGTCGGCGAGCCAGAGATCGCCCGCCTGCTGGCGGCGCAGCCCGCGCTTCGGCAGCGCGAGCGTGAGCGTGCGCGCCGCCTGCACGGCGAAGCCGGGCGTCTCCCCGCTGTCCGCGTCGACGCCCGAGGGCACATCGAGTGAGAGCACCGGCGCGAACGCGGCCTGCGCCGCGCGGATCAGCGCCATCACCGGCCCCCTCGGCGCATCTCGCAGTCCGTAGCCGACGACCGCGTCGATCACCAGGTCCGCCTCGCCGATGTCGAACGCGTCGGACCAGGCAATCACGTGGGCGGGCGCCTCGTGCAGCATCCGCAACTGGGCGCCGACGGCGCCGTTCGCCGTTTCCGGCCTGGCGATCGTCACGGCCAGCACCTCGACGCCGCGGCTGGCGAGCAGGCGCGCGGCGCAGAGGCCACCGCCGCCGTTGCCGCCGTTCCCCGCGAGCACCACGACGCGCGCATCGGACCAGCGCTCGCCGAGCATCGCGAGCGCCGCGCGGGCCAGTTCGAGCCCGGCGTGCTCCATCATCTGCAGCAGATCGGGGCCGGTCTCCTCGACCGCGATGCGGTCGATTTCGCGCATCTCCTCGACCGAGACGGCGGGCACGAGGCGGTCGTCGGTTGTCGCGAAGCAGACGCGGGGATTCGCCACTGGTCGCCTCCCGTAGCCCTTCTACGCGAGCTGCGCCGAAGCGCCGCCGCTGCCGGCGCACGATAGCAGGCGACCCGCGCCCCCTCCGCAGCAGCAGGGGCGCGTGCCGTGCGGCGGGCCTATCCTGATCCGTGTGCTGAGCTACATCGGGCGCCACCGCCGCCTTGTCGCGATCCAGATCCCGGTCCTCGCGATCTCGATCGCGCTGCTGGTCTGGCGCGTCGACATCCTCGAGGGTCTGCGCGGCCTGCCGGACCTGCGGCCCGGCTGGATGCTGCTGGGGCTGGTGACCTTCACCGCCTCGAAGGCGATCCACGCCTACCGCTGGCGCGTCCTCCTGCAGCACCGCGAGGCGCCGCTGATGCCGCTCTTCGGGATCTTCCTCGCCTCCAACCTGGCGAACGCGCTCGTGCCGTTCCGCGCCGGGGATCTGCTGCGCATCGAGTTGCCGAACCGGCTGCTGAACCTGCCACGCGCCGAACTGGTGAGCAGCGTGCTGATCGTCGAGACGATCTTCGACGGGCTCGCCTTCGCGCTGTTGCTGCTCGCGGCGGTCGCGCTCTTCGGCGACCTCATGTTCGCGCTCCCGGCGCTGGCCGCGTTCGCGATCCTGGTCCTCGTCGTCTTCGTCGGGCTGAGCTGGCTCTCACGACTCGGCGTTCCGGACGACCCCGAGGGCTCGGCCCTGCTGCGCTGGCTGCCGGACCGCTGGCGCGGGAACGGAGCGCGCATCACGCGCCAGTTCATCGAGGGCATGAGCTCGCTGCGCGACCCGCAGCGCATCGCCGGCGCGCTGCTCGTCTCGATCGTCGCCTGGCTGGCCGAGGTCTCCGTCTACTGGATGCTCGGCCGGGCCTTCGGCTTCGAGCTGGATGCCGGCGAGGCGATCGTGCTGATGATCGCGGCGAACCTCGTGGTCTCGCTGCCGCTGACGCCCTGGGACATCGGCCCCTACGAGATCGCGGTCACCGAGGCGTTCGTGCTGCTCGGTGGCGATCGGGTGGACGCGAGCGCCTATGCAGTCGGTTCGCACCTCGTGCTGCTCGCCTGGATCACGATCAGCGGGCTCGTGGCGATGCTGGCGCTGAGCCTCCGCCCGGGCGAGATCTTCCGGCGTGCGAGCGCGGGCCCGGACGAGCCGCCTCGAGACGACCCGGACTGACCTCGGACTGACGGCGGCGCGCTGTGCGTGCCGGCGTTGTGCCGTGGTGCCCCCAGGGCGTTTCAGCCGTGCGCGCCGCGCACGATGGGGTGCTAGATGTAGTTCCCACGTAGGTTGTTGCAGGTGAGGGGCTCCGCCTGCTGCTGTGTGTGTGTGACGAACGCACCAGTAGCAGGAGAGGAGCCTCTCGTGGCACATCCTAACGCGCGTCTGACTCCGGCCACCCGGCTGGAGCTGGTTCTGGAGGTCGAGGCCGGCTGGTCGCAGGCGGAGGTTGCGCGGCGCTTCCGGGTTTCTCGTGCGACGGTCGCCAAGTGGTGGCGCCGCTACCGGGAGGAGGGTGCGGCCGGGCTCCGCGACCGCAGCTCCGCTCCGCGTTCCAACCCGCGCCGCACCGCAGCCGCGCTCGAGCAGCGCATCTGCGCCGTGCGCCGCAGCCAGGGGTTCGGGCCGCACCGCATTGCCTGGGCGCTCGGGATCGCCCGCTCCACCGTCTACGCCGTGCTCAGGCGCTTCGGTCTCAACCGCCTCGACCGGCTGCACCGCGTCACCCGCGCGGTGGTCCGCTACGAGCACCCCGCCCCCGGCGACCTGCTGCATATCGACGTGAAAAAGCTGGGCCGCATCCCCGAGGGCGGCGGACACCGCGTGCGCGGGCGCTCCGCCCGGACCCCGCGCACCCGCGGCCTCGACTACCTCCACGTCGCCGTCGACGACCACAGCCGCTACGCCTACGTCGCCGCCCTGCCCGACGAGCGCGGCCCCAGCTGCGCCGCCTTCCTCGAGCAGGCGCTCGCCGCCTTCGGCCGCCGCGGCGTGCGCGTGCGCGGCGTGCTCACGGACAACGCGAAGGTCTACACCGTCTCCGGCGACTTCCGCCGCGTGGCTGCCGCCGCTGGCGTGGAACTGCGGCACACCCGGCCCTACCGCCCGCAAACCAACGGCAAGGCCGAGCGCTTCATCCAGATCCTGCAGAACGAGTGGGCCTACGCCCGCCCCTACCGCTCCAACGCCGAGCGGCTGCACCAGCTCCCGCGCTGGCTCTACCGCTACAATGCTCGCCGGCCACACGGCGGTATCGGCGGGGCTGTCCCCGCCTCACGCCTGTAAACAACGTTCGTGGGAACTACAGCTAGAGTCCTGCCGGAGCCACGATTCGTAGCTTGGGGGTCGCGATGCAGATCAAGGCGGCAGTGCTCTACGAGGCGAACACCCCGCTGGTCGTCGAGCAAGTGCAGCTCGACGACCCGAAGGACGGCGAGGTCCTCGTGCGCATCGCCGCGGCGGGCGTGTGTCATTCCGACTACCACGTGATGAAGGGCGAGTGGACGCCTCCGCTGCCCATGGTGCTCGGCCACGAGGCCGCCGGCATCGTCGAGAAGGTGGGCGCGGGAGTCCAGCGGGTGCGGCCGGGCGACCACGTGATCCTGAACTTCCGCCCGAACTGCGGCTGGTGCGACCACTGCAGCCGCGGCCAGCCCGTGCTCTGCAACGGATCAGACAGCGACCGCTGGATGCTGTTCGACGGCACCGCGCGGCTGCACACCACTAGCGGGCGGGATCTCCACCACTTCGCGCGAGTCGCCTCGTTCGCGGAGTACGCGGTCGTCCCCGAGTCGGGCGCGGTGCCCGTCCGCGACGACGTGCCCCTCGACAAGGCGGCGCTGATCGGCTGCGCGGTGATGACCGGCGTCGGCGCGGTCATCAACACCGCGAAGGTCGAGGCCGGCAGCTCCGTGCTGGTGATCGGCTGCGGCGGGGTCGGCCTGAACTGCATCCAGGGCGCCGTGCTTGCGGGGGCGCAACGGATCATCGCCGTCGACGTGAAGGCCAACAAGCTTGAGTACGCGAAGCAGTTCGGCGCGACCGACGTCCTCGACGCGAGCGAGGGCGACACCGCGGCCCGGGTCATCGAGCTGACGGGTGGAGGCGTCGACTACGCGTTCGAGGCGATCGGCTTCTCGAAGACGATCGTCGACTGCTACGAGTCGACGCGGCCCGGCGGCACGACGGTGGTCGTGGGGATGGCGCCCGAGGACGACATGATGACCATCCCCGCGCTCTCGCTTCCGCGCACGGAGAAGGTGCTGCGCGGCTCGTGGTACGGCTCGGCGCGCCCCTGGATCGACCTCCCGAAGATGGTCGAGCTCTACATGGGCGGCCGCCTGCAGGTCGATCCGCTCGTCAGCCGCACCTACCCGCTCGAGCAGATCAACGAGGCGTACGCGGCCCTCGCTCGCGGCGACGTCGCACGCAGCGTGCTGCTGATGGACTGAGCTGCGCATCCAGCCCGATTCGTTCGTTCGGCCCCTCAGCGAGTCAGGCGACGACGGCGCTTCGCGTCGCGAACCTCGAGGCGTTGGGGTTCTAGAATAGAGCGGGAGGGGAGCGAGATGATTCGCCCCACTGCTGTCGAACCTCGCGAGGGATTCCGGATTTGGCTCCGCTACTCGGACGGAGCCGCCGGCGAGTTGGATCTGTCGCATCTCGCCAGCCGCGGCGTGTTCGCGGCGTGGAACGAGCCGGGGTGCTTCGAGCGAGTGCACATCGCGCCGCACCGGGCCATCGCCTGGAGCGAGGACCTGGAACTGTGCCCGGATGCGCTCTACATGGATCTGACGGGGAAGTCTCTGGACGAGTTACCGACTGACGCCGAGGCGCCAGTCCCCGATGCCTGAGATTTGCCGCTTCTAGGCATCGTGATCCGCATGTACGGACTCGACCACGCGCCGCCGCACATGCATGCGGTATACGGGGAACACGAGGCATTGATCGGGATCGAGGACATCGCCGTGATCCGCGGCAGCCTGCCGACCCGCGCCCGGCGGCTCGTCTTCGAGTGGGCGTCGCTGCACCAGGACGAACTGCGCGAGGCGTGGCAACGGGCCCGGCGCCTCGAGCCTCCGGGCAGGATCACCCCTCTGGAGTGATGGTGCGGCGCGGTGATCGCGGACGGCGACGATCAGTGACCGGCTGCGCCTGCGGCGCCGCTACCGCGAGCAAGTCCGAGGCATGGGTTGTCGAGTAGGCTCGCCCGCCCTCTGCGGTCGCTCCTCCGCCGCCCACCGACCCCTCTGGGGTCGCGGCAACGGCGCCCTGACCGTCTAGTCGGGTGATTGGCCCCACTCGAGCCAACTGAACGAACGAGGGCGGCGAAAGCCCCCGTGAACGTTGGTGCCCCCAAGGGGGTTCGAACCCCTGTTTCCACCTTGAAATGTGGCGACGCTATCCCGTCTGGTATCACGGAGTACCAGAAAGTACCTGTCCATATGGCGATCTCGGGATCGGGGTCACTCGTCGTACTGAGTCGTCACGTGCAGTACCACCCAACATGGCCCCAACCGGGTCGGCATCCGTACTCGAACTCACCTGCCCTAGGGCCACGGCGTAACCCAGCGCCTCGGTGAGCAGAGCCGGGGCGCGGCCCGCCGGTGGCTCGACGAAGCGTACCCTCCACGAACGAGTGCCGAGTCTTCGAATCGCATCACCGGATCTGGTACCAGGATCACGGCGCGTGCATCGCAACCGGCGCTACCGAAACGGGCCTTGGACGGCGCTCGGGCCCTGCATCACCGCAACATCAGCGGCCCCCGGACCGACCGGAAGTTATCAACGCTCACCGCAACAACTCTGCCGCTCCCGCGCGCCGAACCCAACGGCGATCGGCCGCGGCGCCGAGACACGCGTGGGCACGATCGAACTGGCGATCGTGAAACTGCGCGAGGGACTTGATGCGAAGTTGGCGCGGCATGGCTGAACTCGCGCAACCACAATCACCTCCCTTGTGATGGCGAGCTCCAGCACCGTTGCGGAGGTGGGATTGTGCGGTCGCCCGCGGCGTTGGTGGGCGCAGCGGTACTCCCCTGCGACGATCAGGATCACGGTGGAGCTGGAGGGCGAGACCGCCACCACCGTCACCGTGACCTCTCAGGACGGCAGTCGCACGAAGGTCTATCGCGTCGCCTTCGAGCTACCGGCGGAGCAAATCGAACTCGTGCCAACCCGGACGACGACCGTGTGGCCCGCCACTGAGCCAGGTGATACAGGCAATTCACGGACTATTCAGACGTTTATACACACATGGCACATACGCTTGCTACAGTTAGCCGAGTTGGATACTTTTCTTCGGCTCCTACGAGGTCGTCGCTGAACCGAAGGGTGGGTGACGCGAAATGAAGGTCGATTGATTGCATTCCGTCGCGCAGCCCAACTGTGCATTGCCACCGACCAGAGACCGGACCAGAACACGCCGGCCTACCCCTTGCCCGCCCCCCGCAAGAAAATACCTCACGTGAGGCCACGCCATGTGCGCCACCGCCTTACACCGTGGTGGTGGCCTCTCGCGTTGCTGGCCTTCGCCGCCGCACTGGCGATCTTGGTCGCCCCTGCCTCCGCCCAGACGCTGAGCAGTGATGCCACGCTGCGCAACCTGACACTGAGCGAGGGAAGACTGTCGCCCGCATTCAACAGCGCGACGACCACTTACATGGCTGCGGTTTGGTACACCGTCCCGCGTGTCACGTCCTCTCCGGTCACGAACGACGCCGGTGCGACGGTCGCGTATACGGACGGAGCCGACCAGCCGCTCGCGGACGCCGACAGCGCCGCTGGGCAACAGGTTGATCTCGCCGTGGGCGAGAACGTGATCAAGGTGAAGGTGACAGCGGAGGATGGGAACGCGACCGAGACCTACACCATCACGGTCACTCGAACGGAAGAGGACACGTCGTTGAGTCCGGCTTCCATTGATACGGCCGCGGCATTCCCGTCAACGGCCGTGTACCGCGTGACATTTACAGGTGAGTGGGACAGCGCGGTCACACCTGATGGTGTTCCCGGCGATGCGCATTTCTCGATCCCGATCGGCGCAGTCCACAATTCGAGCGTGACATTCTTGCGCAGCCAGGGCATGGCCAGCGCTGGGATCGAATCCATGGCGGAGCAGGGGTCGACGCGCCGCCTCGAGCTCGAAATTGCGGCCGCGGGGGAGAACGCGCTCTCCTTGCTCAGGGGAACCGGCATCTCGGCGACCGGCTCCACAACGCTGACGGCCACGCTCACCACTGAGCATCCCCGCGTCACGCTGACGGCGATGATCGCCCCCAGTCATGACTGGTTCGTGGGGGTCTCAGGCATGACCCTGCGCGACGGCTCGAGCCGCTGGCTGCGCTCACTCGGGGTGGACCTCTTCCCGTGGGACGCGGGAACCGAAGAGGGGACCGACTTCGCGTTCTCACCCAGTGTCGCTACCAGCCCGCAAGGGACGATCGAGAGCATCCGCGGGACCGGCAAGTTCACAACCGAGCGGATAGCCTCTCTCAGCTTCACGCTGCAATCGGTCAGCACCACCCGCAGCGTGCCCGAGAATACCGCTGCCGGCACGGACATCGGCGAACCGGTCGTGAGCACCGATACCAGCGGCGCCGTCACCTACACCCTGGGAGGCACGAGCAGACTCACGACCTCATGGCATGAGGATGTCCAGCTTCCGGCGCAGCCCACGGGGCTCAGCGCCTCGACCACTTCCGAGGCGGTGAGCCTTGAGTGGGACAACCCCGGTGACTCCAGCATCACTGGGTATCAGGTGTTGCGCCGGTCCCGTGACGGGGACGCCTACGGCGACGACCAGGGCGCGCCCGAGTTTGCCATCATCGCGGACGATACAGGCAGCGCCGAAACGCAATACCGGGACAGCAGCGTCACGCCGGGCGCCCGCTACGTGTACCGGATCAAGGCCCGCAACGCCGCGGGCCTCAGTCCCTGGTCGAGCTATGCCAACGCCGAGACCCTGACTGCCCCGGCCATCCAGGCGAAGGACGCCGTGGCCAGGTCCGATGCGAGTACGTGCCCCGACAGCACTCCCCCGACACCGACGGCCGTGCCCATCGATGCCATCCCCATCGTCGTCAGCTCCACCACGGCGGAGTACTTCGTGCTCTACGTCTCACACGTGATTGATGCGGACACCACCGTGGAGATTCCGGTTGCGGTGACTCGGGGCGCCGTCGGGACGACGACGCTATCGGAGAACGTGGCAGCGCTGCCCAGAGAACGCTACCGGGTGGAGAAGTACATGGTCTCCAACCCAGCCGACGTCGACGGCGACTGCATCGACGACATCACCGAGCTCACCAACCTGGGGAACCCCCCCGCCGCCATCGATTCCGGCAACGGCGCCCTGGCCATTCCCGACCAGGCCACGTTCGAGTCGCTCGCCAACCGGAGGCTCTTGAAATTCGTCGTCTTCGACATCGACAGCGACCGGCCGGGTATCTACTTCCAGAACACCAGGACGTACAACGGACACAGTGCCTTCCTGGCTTCCGTAGGCATCGAAGGGGTCCGGGAAGGGATGAGGACCGGTGCGATCGCCTATGACCCGGAACTCATTGCCCCCAATGGCATCCCGGGTGTCTACTATTATTCTGTCGGTCTACAATTCCACCCCCAATACCCCTTCAAACCTGCGGAAGTCTTCTATTCCCTCCTCGCGGCCAGTGTTCCGCTGCTCAAGGACAACTTGGCCTTGCACGTACGAAATCACGATCTTCCGCATGTCCAGTCCGATTTGCCGTTGCTCAGGGAATCCCGAATACCGCTTGTGTTCGACGAAGACATCTACGCAGACACCAACTTCGTGGCATTGAACCCTGGTGAAGGGTACGGCTTGCTGCGCGCCATGAACCTGGACGAACGTCCCAACTCCCGCGACGTCGTGATCTACGAGGCGCTGCCCAATGAGCTCCCCCGCGTGGCCGGCATCATCACCACCGTGCCCCAGGCGCCCCTGTCCCACGTCAACCTGCGCGCCGTGCAGGACGGCGCGCCCAATGCCTTCATCCGCAACGCCCTCGACGACGGCGACGACATCGCTGCTCTCGTCGGCAGTTACGTCCACTACACGGTGACCAAATACCGTTACACCATCCGAGCGGCCACCAGGACGGAAGTCGACGACCACCATGCGTCGTCCCGGCCCACCCTGCCGCAGACGCCGCAACGGGACCTCTCGGTGACCGCGATCACTCCCCTCAGCGAGATCGCCTTTGATGACTGGAACGCCTTCGGCGTCAAGGCCGCAAACGTGGCGCAGCTGCGAAAGCTCGGCTTGCCGAGCGGGACAGTCCCCGACGGCTTTGCCATCCCGTTCTATTTCTACGACGAGTTCATGAAGCACAACGACTTCTACACCCGCATCCGAGCGATGCTGGCCGATTCCAATTTCCAGGGAGACATCAACAACGCCCAGGAGATACAGCTCAAAGCTCTCCGCGATGCCATCGAGGAAGCGGAGACGCCCCAGTGGATCATCGATGCACTGGTCCAGATGAATGAGGGGTTTCCCTCGGGAATCAACCGCCGCTACCGATCCAGCACCAACAACGAGGACCTGCCCGGCTTCAATGGCGCGGGACTGTACGACTCCAAGAGCCAGAAGCCCTCGGAGGATGAGAAAGACCTCGCCAAATCGCTCAAGGAGGTGTACGCCAGCCTCTGGAACCTGCACGCCTTCATCGAACGCGACTTCCACCGCGTTGATCATCTCAAGACCGCCATGGGCATCCTGGTGCACCCCAGCTACCGGGATGAGCTGGTCAACGGCGTCGCCGTCAGCTTCGACCCCGTCACCGGCAGGGACGGGAGCTACTACGTCAATAGTCAGGTCGGCGAGGACCTCGTCACCAACCCCGACGCGCACTCGGTGCCGGAGGAAGTCCTGTTGCGCGGCCCGAATTCACACAGGATTCTTCGCACCTCCAACCAGCTGCCGGCGGGGCAGCTGCTCATGACCGAAGCGCAACTTCAGCAATTGCGCCGGCATCTTGGCGTGATCCACACCCGCTTCAAGGTGTTGTACAAACCGGCCCCCGGTGAGCCGTTCGCCATGGAGATCGAGTTCAAGATCACCAGCGACAATGTCCTGGCGATCAAGCAGGCGCGCCCCTGGGTGTTCGGCAGCACCTCCTCTGGCAGTGGCGCTCGGCCTCCCATCATCACTCCGCCTCCCATCATCACTCCGCCCACCATCATCACTCCGCCTCCCATCATCACTCCGCCCACCATCATTACCCGGCCCACCATCGTTACCCGGCCCACCACCATCACCGGAGGAGGTGGTGGCGGCCCCTCGGGCCCCAGCCCGAGCGAGGTCGACTTCGAGTGGAACATCACCCGTGACATCGAGGAACTCGACAGCGACCACGAATTCCCCAGCGGCATGTGGTCCGACGGCACGACGCTCTGGATCGCCGAGAACGGCGAGGGCGCCGACGACGCCATCTACGCCTACAACCGTGTGACGGGGCAGCGACAGCAGGACCGCGAGTTCGAGCTGCACGAGACCAACCGCGCCCCTCGAGGCTTCTGGTCGGACAAGAAGACGGTCTGGGTATCCGACAGCGGTCGCGACCGCCTCTTCGCCTACGACCTTGAGACCGGTGAGCGCGTCGAGGAGCGCGAGCTCGAGCTGCCGCGCGACAACCGCGACCCGCGCGGCATCTGGTCCGACGGCGCGACGATGTGGGTGCTGGACGGCCGCGCCGACGGCGTCTTCGCCTACGACCTCGAGACGGGCGAACTGCTCGGCGAATACGAGCTCGTCTCGGCGAACAGCGACCCGCGCGGGATCTGGTCAGACGACACGACCGTCTGGGTCTCCGACCACGGCGCGAAGCGCCTCTTCGCCTATCGCCTGCCCGTGGCGCCGGACGAGCCGGCGCCCGAGGACGCGGACCCGGTGGCGCTGGAGCGGAACCGCGACGAGGAGTTCCCCAACACCGTATTGAGCCGGGCCAGCAACAACAGCCCGCGCGGCATCTGGTCCAACGGGGACCTCATGTACGTCGCCGACGAGAGCGACGACAAGGTCTACGCCTACAACATGCCCGACGCGATCGACGCCCGGCTGGCCACGCTGGAGCTCAGCAGGGTCGCGTTCGGCGAGTTCTCACCGCTGCGGTACGACTATGCCAGCGACACCATCCCCGACGGCAACATCGCGACCCTGACGGCCATACCGGCCCAACTCGACGCGTCTCTGCAGATTGCGCCGGCGGACCACGACGGCGACCCGGCGAACGGGTACCACGTGCGGTTGCTCCCGGGGCTCGAGATCACCATCACCGTGACCTCACCGGACGGCAGTCGCGAGCGCGTCTACCGCCTGCTCCTCGGCCAGGAGGAAGCGACCGGGCCCGCCCCGGACTGCCTGCGCGGCGCGATCGCCGTTGGCTTCAACCTCGTCGTCTACGAGGGCGGCAGCATCGAGGACCTCGGTGCCTGCGCCCGGGGCCGCAACGTCACCGCCGTCTACGCGCTGCACGAGGGTGTGGATGTCCCCTACATCCTCGGCGCGCCGGGCTTCGCGAACGCGCGCTTCGCCGGCCTGTACGCGGACGGCGTTCCGTCGCTGACGCCGCTGATCGTCAGCAGCGAGGGACCGCCCTCCGAGGCCCCCGTCGTCGGCGAGGTCACGGAGCCGTGGCCAACGTGCCTGCGCGGCGACGTCAACGTGGGCTTCAGCCTGGTGGTGTACGAGGGCGGCAGCGTCGAGGAACTCGCGGCCTGCGCGGAGGGCCTCGGCGTCACCGCCGTCTACGCGCTGCACGAGGGTGCGTATGTCCCCTACATCCTCGGCGCGCCGGACTTCGTGAATCAGCCCTTCCAGGACCTGTATGCCGATGGCCTGCTTCCCATCGCACCTCTGGTTGCCAGGAGCGACGGGCCTTCCGAGGCCAACTGATCGCTCCTTGCTGCCTGGGCCCCTCGCTTCGAGACGAACTATTGCGGTGTAGACCACGCCCCGGGCCTGCGGCTCTCCCCGCGCACCGGCCAGACCCAACCGCTCTCGGTCGGTTTCAGCGCCGGCCGAGACACCCTGCAGGCGGACGCCCTCAAGCTCGTGGCGAAGAAGCTCCAGTCCTCGCGCGCCGTGGAGGGCGAGCTGCCCCCGAGAACGGCCTCGCCGCCTACGGCGACAACGCCGACAACGGCGACGACCTGATGCTCGCGCTGGCGCGCAGGATCGTCTCCGGCGAGCAGGACGCCGACTCGGTCGAGTCGGTCTTTGCCCAGACCCAGCAGGTCGCGGCTGACGCCGAGGCGCTGCTGGTCGACGATTGCTGGCGTGTGGGTTTTCGAGGTTCCGACAACCCCGCCGACAGTGCACCTCGAAACAGGCAGCAGTAACAACGGAGGCGGTCGCAGCATAGCGACCTTCACCGCGATCACGTCCGTCCACGCCGAGATGGTGCAATCGGGCACTGAACCGCCACTCGCCACAGAGACGCGGACGCGCCTCTGTGCGATCGTGCACAACGCGCTCGCGAACGCGTTTCGGCACGCCCAGGCCAGCAAGGTCGAGGTCACACTCGACTTTGAGGCTGAACGCATTCGGCTGTCGATCTCGGACGATGGGGTCGGACTGCCTGACGACTACGCCGAGCGCGGCCGCGGCTTCAGTGGCATGAAGGCGGATGCGGAGCGAATGGGCGGTACGCTCATCGTCGAGACGGGCGAGCGCCAGGGGGGCACGTCCGTGACCTGTATCATTCCCTTGACCGAGCGCAGGGAAGGCAACTGAGATGTCCTCCAGCAGGCGAATCAAGGTGATGCTCGTGGACGACCATCTCATCGTGAGGGACGGCCTCCAGGCCGTCCTGGAACAGGCGGCCGACTTCGAGGTCGTGGGGCAGGCTGGAGATGGGGTGGAAGCGGTCAAGGTGGCAGAGCGTACGGGGCCCGACGTGGTCGTTATGGATGTGATGATGCCGCGGAGGGACGGCATCGACGCTTGTCGGGACATCATGGAGCTGTTGCCCGACACGTGCGTCCTGATGCTCACGGCGTCGACCGAAGAGGACGCGGTGACCCAGGCCATCGCCGCTGGAGCCACCGGCTACCTGCACAAGTTCTCCCCGAAAGAGGACCTCTTCACCGCCCTGCGTGATGTGGTTGAAGGCCGGTTGCGGATACCGGATGAAACCGTCAAGCGCGTCTTCTCGGCCATACGAGAGGGGTCCGGACCTGCCGACCGGCGCGGTCGGGGCACACTGAACCCGCGGGAGCGGAGCGTCCTCGCGCTGTTCGCGAGTGGCAAGTCATACGCCCAGATCGCCGAGATCAAGGGCAACAGCCCCCTGACCATCCGCAACCTGGTCTACCGGATTCAGGACAAGTTGGGAGCCGGCACGAAGCAGGAGATCGTTGTCTGGGCCGTACGGAATGGCCTCCTCGACACGTAGCCTGGCCGTTTGAAGCTCCGCTCCACCGTCAGTTGTGGACGCGGAGGGAGTTCTGAGCAGACTGGAATCACGACGCGCTCGTGCGAAAAGGCTGCACCCATATCCAGGTGATGCTGCCCTGCTGACCTTCTAAGCCGATCGTGGTGCTGGCCGGTCGATCAGTTGGCGGCCGCGTCGGCACTCTCCGTGCCGGCCGCCGAAGATCACTCGCTCTTCGCCACGAGCGGCGTGACAGCCGGGACGCCGTCGGCGAACAGCTCACGGAAGGCGCTGTTCACGAAGTCCGGGGCTCCGACGATGTAGGACACGTACTCGCCGTCGTGGAGCGCGTAGACGGCTGTGGCGCCCAGGCTCCGTGCACAGGCATCGAGGTCCTCGACACTCCCGCCCTCGTAGAGCACGAGGCTGAAGCCGGTGGCGATGGCGCCGCGCAGGCACAGCGGCCACAGCGGACCCCCGCCGGCACTGCCGGCGGGGGTCCGCTGTGGCTGGTCCCTCGCTCCTGGCGGTCAGTGGCGTGAGCGAGGGCACGCCGCCGGCGTACAGCTCACGGAAGGCGCTGTTCACGAACTCCGGAGCTCCGAGGATGTAGGACACCCACACGCCCTCGCTCAGCGCGTAGAGGGCAGTCACGTGGCGGCTCTGCGCGCAGGCTGCGAGGTCCTCAATGCTGCCGCCCTCGTAGACGAGGAGGCTGAAGCCGACGGTGATCGCGCCGCGCAGGCAGGTCGCGGACGGTCCCGCCTCGCCGAACCGCACCTGGTAGACCTTCGTGCGGCTCTCGTCCGCCGAGGTCACGGTGATGGTGATCTCGCCGACTCCCTCCAGCGCCAGCTGGTGGCCGTCCGTCGCCTCGTTGGCGTCGGCCGGCTCGATCGCGACCGTCGCCCCGGGCTGGGCCGCCTCCGCCTCGACCGTCGTCTCCGTCACGCCGTCGCCGGGTACGCCCTCGTACTCCGTCAGGCCGGAGTCGAACTCGCCGATCTCGACGCCGCTCAGCGCCAGCGAGGCGAGGCGGGCATCGATGGCGTCGGGCATGTTGTAGCTGTAGACGCGGTCGTCGCTCTCGTCGGCGACGTAGATCACCTCGCCGTCCGACCAGATGCCGCGCGGGCTGTTGTTGGAGACGCGCGGGAGCCTGTCGAACTCCTCGTCGCGCACGCGGACGAGCGCTATCGCTTCCGCGTCCGCCGCCTGTTCCTCCTGCCGCAGTACGGGCAGGCGGTAGGCGAAGAGCCGCTTGGCGCCGTCGTCGGAGACCCAGACGGTGCCGCCGTCGGACCAGATGCCGCGCGGGTCACTGTTCGCCGAGACGAGTTCGTACCCGGTGAGCCGCTCGCCGCTGGCGAGGTCGTAGGCGAGCAGCGCGTCGGCGCGGCCGTCCAGCACCCAGATGTTGACGCCGTCGGACCAGATGCCGCGCGGGTCGCGGTTGTCGCGCGGCAACTCGACCTCGCGGTCCTCGAGGCGCTCACCGGACTCGAGGTCGTAGGCGAAGAGGCGGTCGCGCCCGCTGTCGGATACCCAGACCGTCTTCTTGTCCGACCAGAAGCCGCGCGGCGCGCGGTTGGTCGCGTCGAGCTCGAACTCGCGCCCCTCGACGCGCTCCCCGCTCGCGAGGTCGTAGGCGTAGACTTCGTCGTCGGCGCCAGGGCCGTTCTCGGCCAGCCACAGGGTGGCGCCGTCCGACCACAGCCCCGTCGGCCAGTCGTTGCCGCCGTCGAGTTCCTCGATGTCGCGGGCGACGTTCCACTCGAAGTCCTCGGCGCTCGGCGTGGGGCCGCGCGGGGCGACGGGGCCCGTGATGGTGATGGGTGGGCGCACCGGCCTGGCCCTGACCGTGATGGTCACCTCGACCATAGCCGTGCCCGGCGGCGTGGCGCTGTCGCGGGCGATGACGGTGACGGTGAGGTCGGTGGCCGTGTCGAGGATCGCGGTGCTCGAGACTGTGATCTGACCTTCGGCGTCGATCTCGAAGGAGGACGCATCGGCGCCCGAGAGACTGTACGTGAGCGTGTCGTCCTCGTCGGCGTCCGTCGCCTCGACGGGGTTGCCGACGGGGTCGCCTGCGGCAGCAGTAACGAGCACGGAGCGTTCGGCCGTGTCGGCGGGGAAGGTGGGGGCGTCGTTGATGGAGCGGACCGTGACAGTGACCCGGGCGTCACTTCCGATCTCCCCGTCCGAGGCGGTGTAGGTGAAGGGGTCTGTGCCGTGGAAATTCGCGTTCGGCGTGTAGGTGATGTGGTTGTACTCGCTGCTGGTTTCGTCGCTATCCACCGTTGCGAGGCCGTTGGCCGGCTGCGTGGCCACGCTGACGCGTAGCGCCACGCCCTCCGGGTCGCTGTCGTTGGCGAGCACGTCGATGGTCACCGACTTGTCCTCGTCGACGCTCGCCGTGTCATTACCGGCCGTAGGCGCGTCATTCACGTCGGTCACGGTGATGGGGACGGCGATGGTGGCGATTTCGCCCTCTTCGTCGGTGGCGGTGACGGTGGCGTTGTAGGTCTCGAGCTCGAAGTCCGGGGTCGGGCCGACGCTGATCTGGCCCGTCTCTGCGTCGATCACGAAGAAGCCCGAGGCGCCCGGGAGCGAGAGGCTGTACTCCAGCACATCCCCGTCCACGTCTTCCGCCGTCACCGCGGCGCCCACCAGGACCCCGGGCTGCGCCCGCTCGGAGATGGAGCGCGCGGCCGTGGCGGCGGGGAAGGTGGGTGGGTCGTTCACCGGGTCGACCGTGATCGTGACCGAGGCGTCGTCGTCGAACTCCCCGTCCGAGGCCGTGTAGGTAAACGTCACCGGTCCGTTGAAGTCAGAGTCGGGCGGCGTGTACGTCACCTCGTACGTGTCGGGATCCAGCGACACGCTCCCGAGGTTCGCGGCCGGCCTGGTGGCGATGGCCACCGTCAGCGTGTCACCGTCGTCGGGATCGGTGTCGTTGGTGAGGACGTCGAACGTGACCGCATCGCCCTCGGGAGTGCTCGGCGTATCGGGGACCGCCGTTGGCGCCTCGTTCACATCCCCGACGGTGATCTCGAACGTGGCCGTGGCGGTGAGGTTGAATTCGTCCTCCGCCTTCACTGTGACGCTGTAGCTGTCCCGGTCCGGGTCCTCGTGATTGAGTATGGCGCCGCTGGCGACCCGTATCTGCCTTGTGGTGGCATTGATCTCGAAGGGCGGATCGGTGGTGAAGCCCGAGACCTCAAGGGAGTAGCTGAGCGTGCTGCCCTGGTCGTCGGTCGCCTCCGGCGCCACGCCCACGACCGTGTCCGCGGTTGCATTCTCGAGCACGGAAAGGCCGGTCACGCCGCCCGTGAACAGGGGGCTCGGGAACACCGGCGCCATGTTGTTCAGGCTGTTCGGCGCCGTCACGAACTCCGAGGTCGCCACCAGGGTCTTCGTCGTCGTGCCGTGCCCATCGTTGTAGGAGGCGGTCACGCGCAGGTAGTAGTCACGGTCGGCGGCCAGCGGACGGTACGTCGCCGCCGTCGCCGCGGTGATGTCCACGTAGCCGCTGTTGAGGCTGGTGGAGCGCGCCCACACCCACGTTGGAGACTGCACGGCATCGCCCTTCCCCTCCGTGAACGCAGCGGTGTAGTCGGCGCCGATGAGCGGCCGGCGCGCGGAGAGCGTGATCTCCTCGACCTCGTTCACATCGGTGACGGTGACCGTGACGTCGGTGTCGACGTCGTGCTCCTCGTCGGATGCGCGCACAGTCACGGTGTGCGAGGTCTGGGCCTCGTAGTTGGGGGGGCTTGCGACTGCGAACGAGAGCGCCCCGGCGCTGCTGATCGTGAAGTCGTCCTTGCCGGCGCCCTCCACCGACCAGGTGATGACGCCGCGCTCGGGGTCGTCGGCGGTGTAGGTCTCAATCGTGCCGGTGGAGTTCTCGGCGACGCTGGGGGTCAAGCTCCCGCTGACGGTCGGCGCCTCGTCGACGTCCTCGACGCGCACCACCACGTCGCGGGTGACCCGGTTGAAGCCGTCGTAGACCTGCACCGTCACGAGGTACACGTTGTCGCCGCGGTCGCCTCCCACGTCGGTCGGCATGTCGTAGTCGGGCGGCGACTTGAAGCGCAGGTCCCCGGTGTCGCTGATCTCGAAGGCGTTCCTGTCTGCGCCCAACGGGGACCAGGTTTGCGTGGCGCCCGCGTCCGGATCCATGGCGCTGTACGTCGCGACGGTCCCGGTGCCGTTCTCGGTGTAGTCCACCGTGACCGGGCCGCTGATCGTCGGCGGCTCGTTGACGTCTTCGAGGGTCACGGTCACGTCGAGGCTGCCCAACTCCGTGCCGCCGTCGGAGGCGTTGACCGTGACCTTGTACTTCGACTGCAGCTCGAAGTTCGGGGACGTCTTGAACCTGAGATCACCGTCACTGTCGAGCCCGAACTTGCCCGCGTCGGTCCCCGAGAGTGTCGACCAGATGAGCCCCGCGCTGCCCTCAGGGTCGGTCGCCGTGTAGCTGGCGACGACCATCGTCTCGGGGCTGTTCTCCGGGAAGTCCATGACGGTCATCGGTCCCTCGACCTCCGGCGGCTCGTCGACGGGGGTGACCGTCACGGTCACCTCGTACATGCCCGTCTCGGCCCCGTCGCTGGCCCGCACCGTCACGAGGTACTCGTTGTAGGGGGCGGACGAGTCGAGCGGGTCTTCGAAATCGGGGGACGACTTGAAGCTCAGGTCCCCGGTGGCGCTGATCGTGAAGTCGTCCCCGTCCGTTCCACCCGTCGACCAGGTGATCGTCGTCGCGCCCTCCGGGTCGGTTGCCATGTAGGTGTCGAGGGTCCCGCTGTGGTTCTCCTCCACGGTGATCGTCTTGTCGCCCGATATCTCCGGCGGCTCGTCGAAGTCCTCCACGGTCACGGTCACGTCGCGGGTGCCGCTGAGCCCCTCGGGATCAGCCGCCTTCACGGTGATGGTGTACGCCTCCTTCGCCTCGTGGTTGGGCTGGTCCTTGAACGTGACTGCGCCAGTGGCGCTGATCTCGAAATCGCCGGCGTCCGTGCCCTCGAGCGACCACGTCACCGCGTCCCCATCGGGGTCGGTGGCCGCGTACGTGTCCACGCTCTTATCCGTGCGGTTCTCCAGGTAGCTGACGGCGTCGCGGCCCGTCGTGATGGTGGGCCCTTCGTTCACGGGCGTGACGGTGACGGTGACCGCCAGGCTGCCTGTCTTGCTACCTTGCAGAGCCTGCACCGTCACGAGGTACACGTTGTCGGAGGGGGCGGCGTCGGCCGGCATGTCGTAGTCGGGCGGCGGATCGAAGCTCAGGGCCCCCATGTCGCTGATCTCGAAGTCGCCCGCGTCCACTCCCGCCAGTGCCCACGTGATCGGCGTGGTGGTGTCGCCCTCCGGGTCGTCCGCCCTGTAGGTGTCGAGGGTCGCGTCGTGGTTCTCCGCCACGGTGATCATCTCGTCGCCCGATATCTCCGGCGGCTCGTCGAAGTCCTCCACGGTGATGACCACGTCGCGGGTGTCGCTGAGCACCCCGCCATCGGTGGCCTTCACGGTGATGGTGTACTCGTCCTTCGCCTCGTAGTTCGGCTGGTCCTTGAACGTGACGGCGCCACTGGTGGTGATCGCGAACGCAGCGCGGTCAGTGCCCTCGAGCGACCACGTAACCGTGTCCCCCGCGTCGGGGTCGGTGGCCGCGTACGTGCCCACCCGCAAGTTCGTGCGGTTCTCCGGGTAACCGACGGTTACGGGGCCGCTCGTGATGGTGGGCCTTTCGTTCACGCCGGTGACGGTGACGGTGACCGCCAGGCTGCCTGTCTTGCTACCTTGCCGAGCCTGCACCGTCACGTTGTAGATGTTGTTGGTTCCCGAGTCGGCCGGGATGTCGTAGTCGGGCGGCGGATCGAAGCTCAGGGCCCCGGCTGTGATCGCGAAGTCGCCCGCGTCCGCTCCCGCCAGTGCCCACGTGATGGTCGGCGTCGTTGCGCCCTCCGGGTCGTCCGCCCTGTAGGTGTCGAGGGTCGCGTCGTGGTTCTCCGCCACGGTGATCATCTCGTCGCCCGATATCTCCGGCGGCTCGTCCACGTCCGTCACGTTCACGGTCACGATGATGGAGTCGTCCTCGACCATGTCCGCTTCGTCGTTGGAGTCCTTGCCATCGCTGACGCCGATGATCACGATGTAGCTGGTGGTCATCTCGTAGTTGAGCGCTGCTTCGGTGAGCAGCTGGCCGGTCGTGGCGTTGATGTCGAAGGCGCCACTGGTGAGGGTGTAGGTGAGGGTGTCGCCGTCGCTGTCGGTCGCGGCCACCCGCGAGCCGATGTTGCGGCCGGCGACGGTGTTCTCGGCCACGCTGCGCTCTGCGGTGGCGTCGGCGAACATGGGGTCGTGGTTCAGGACGTCGGGTGTGCCCGTCATCACCGTGGACCACTCGCTGGTGCCGATGGCGTTCGTCGCGCTCACTCGCACGTCGTACGACTCGGCGTTGGTGAGGCCCGTGATCGTGTACTCGAGGTCGCCGCCACCGGTGATCCAGGCGGAGTCATTGGGCGTCCAGTTGGCATCAATGGTCCCGTCCCCGGAGGTGAGGATGTGGTGCACGCCGTAGCTGGTGATTTCGGAGCCGCCGTCCACGGTGGGCGCGGACCAGGCGACGGCCAACTCGGCATTGCGCGAGGTGACCGTGTCGATCGAGGGCGCGAACGGCTTCTCCTTCGTGGTCGTGCCCTTGAGGCCTTCGGACCAGGGGCCCGCGCCGGTCGTGTTCACCGCCCGCACCTGGATGTCGTACTCGGCGGGGTCCAGGCCCGTGAGGTTATAGGTGGCCGTGTCGACCGTGCCGATGGCGGTCACCACGGTCGGGGTGGCCGTGGCTGCCGCGCTGCTGCGGACGTAGCGCAGGTCGTAGCTGGTGACGGCGGAACCGCCGACGTCGGTCGGGGCCGTCCAGCCGATGGTCAACTGGCGAGCGCCGGCCGTGGCCGAGTCCACCGTGGCGTAACCCGGCATCAATCCGTGGCCGTACGCCTTCAGCTTCCACGACTTGAGCGTGCCCGTGTGGGCCTGCAGGTAATCGCTGATGCGTAGCTTCCAGACGCCGACGGCGTTCTCGCCCAGGTGCTTCGACGAACCGAAGCGGTACGGCCCGTCGATGGCGCTGGGGAATCCCGTCGCTACCCGCGAGTGCCTGGCTTGCAGCCGAGTCGACAGGCGGGAGACGACGCCCGAGGGCGAGACCAACTCGATCTCCATGTCGCGTATCGACGGGTGCTCCAGGGTGATGTCGATCTCCATGAACTCGACGAAGCCGACGTAGGGGTCGAGTGTCAGCGTGACCTCGGTCACTGGCCCCTTCAGGTCGTTCCGGGCCGGCGCCGCTATGGCGGCGTCGAGCGTGGCGGACTCCACCTCGATGTCGCGGAAGGCGGGGAGGTTCGTCCAGGTCTGCGCCAGGGCCACGGCCGCGCCGGCCAGGGCTGTCCCATGCGTTGCGTCCAGGCTGTAGTCGTCGGCGGTCCCGTACGCGTGTGTCATGGTGTCGTCGACGTTTTCGTGCAGGTCCTCATGGGTGGGGTCGACGCCATCGTCGACAATCGCCACCACGATGCCCGCGCCCTTGTTGGTGGCCCACACGCCCTCTACGTTGATGTCCACGTTATTGCTATTTGGATACAGGCCCAGATCTTCGAGGTGCCAGAGACAGTCGTACAGACTGTCGGTGCGCACGCTGCCCGCGCCGGGACCGCAATCCGCCAGCGTCGCTCGCATCCCCGCGTCGTACGTGGGCAGGACGAGGTATTGCCCTGGAGCGGTGGAGTCACTCGAGGAGACCTGGAGGGAGTAGACGCCGGGCTGGAGCGTGGCCCGCAGCGTGGCAGCGGACCCTGCCGAAGGGGATTCCTGGCTGACGTGGATGGAACGGGCTGTTCCGTCAGCCGTGGAGAGCGTGGCGGCGAAGGTGATGCCGGCTGTTGGAGCTACCAGCGCTATCTGCCAGAACTCCTCCTTGTAGTTCGTAATGCGAAAGAAATCCGTGTCTGTCGTGCTCGAGAGATCTCCCGCTGCCAGGCCGTGCAGCCGAAGCGGAATCGCACCCCCACTGGTAGATCCCGGTAGTTGCGCGCTGCGGAAGTCCAGCGTGTAGTAGCCCGTGTCCGAATCCGTATCCCCCCGGATTCGCAGATAGTACGTGCCGACGTCAAGGGTCGCCACGATTGACGAGCTGTTCGGCCCCACCGGCAGGTAGGTGTCGTTCGATGTGGCGAGCACGTTAGTACCCGCTGAATCGAGCAGATCCATGTACGTGTCGAAGTGCTCCACGCCGCTGGTGAAATCGCCGAACGCGGCCGCCCAGATGGTGGTGGACGCCGCGAGGACGAACTTGAAGTAGTCCTGGTTGCCGGCGGTCCCGCCGGTCGGGTGGATTCTCCCCCGGGTGACTGTCCCGAGTGGGATCGTCCGGGCTGGGCTGGTGCTGGAAGCAGGGTCGATCACCGCGACCGCGTGCACGCTGTACTCATCGCTGTGCCGGTCATTGAGGGAACTGACCTCGAAGTGGTATTGCGTGGTGTTTCCCCTGTACATCAGACCGATACCCCTCACGCCGTCAATCGACATGATCGGTGCGCCCGCCCCCCGCAGCTGTCGACCGGCCCTGGAGAACAGATCCCCGTCTGCGTGCAGGGGGCCGGTGGTATAGATGAAGGTGCTGCCGGTGCCGCTCGCTTCGCTAGTCCTGTAGGTGTCGGCATCAGTCGGCGAGCTCAGGAACCCTTTGATCGATCTGGGAACCCGCAAGTCCGCCGTGGGAATGCTGGAGGGGCCAGTTCTCCCGATGTCGTTGGGAGCGCGGGTAGCGCTCATGGACCAGGCGCCGTCGCCGTCGCTGTTCACGGCGCGCACCTGGATTTCGGACCGGATTTCGTCGCGCAGATCGTCCATGCGGTAGGTGAGCGCGCCGCCGCCGGTCGTCCAGGCGGGGTCCACGAGGGTCCAGTTGGCATCGGCCTTGTCGGGGGCGTCGGCGCGGATGTAGCGAACGTCGTAGGCGGTGATGCCCATGCCGGCGGGGGCCGACCAGTGGACGGAGATCCTGTTCGTTTTGGGCGTCGTGGTTGGGGTGGCGGGCGCCTCGGGCGGAGTCTGGGCCGAAGCCTGGTCCGCCACGATCAGGACGCAGAGCACCGCGCAGCATGCCAGCAGCGCTACCCGCCTCATCGTCTTGTGACCGCGCTCTGCCAGTTGGGGGAGGAGAGGATGACCCCTTCCTGTCCGGCGAATGCATTCGCGAACGTGGCGGCGCCGTCATCGAGGGAAACTCCCCGCAGGAGGCTGCTGGAGCCACCGCTGTCAGCGCGGGAGTCGCCGTGCGGCGTGGTCCCGGGATCGGACTTGGGAGTGGCGCCGGTATCGACTGCCCTCTGGGTGGGAACCGTAGTCGGGGCCGAGCCGCCGGTTTCGCGGACGGGCGTAGCGGCAGCGTGCGGCGTCGCTTCCGCGGTTGGCTCGGGGGAGGCGGTCAGTGGTGGTGGGGGGCCGGCGGCGGAACCGCCGCAGCCCCCGAGCAAGACGCCGGCGAGCAAGACGATCGCGACACCACCAGCGGCGAAGCACCGGACACCCCGAAGTTTCATGGGCTCCAACACTCAGAGGCCCTCCGCCGCCGACACTTTAACGAGCGAGATGTTGCAAGTATATATAAAGGTGAGGCTTATCCGTCAGATTGGTGTGTAAGTCGTGTCGGCCGCGACTTCCTGTCGCAGCTCCGAAACAAGCGAGCCATACCCCGCCGAGGCGACGGTTGCTCGGCTCGACGGTCGGGGGATCGCGTACGCGGCTCTGCAAGCCTCGCGCCTGTGACCCGCGACGTTGCGAACTGGGAGCCGGTCACTGCATACGGTCTTGCTGGGACGCTACCCCGGGCATCCTGTCGCCTTGACTGTTTCACCACTGTGTTAGCAGAGTCGCTATGCGTTAATATTTCTGTATGCGTTAATAGTGTTGTGTGATCTGGAGCATCGCGTGACCGCACCGGGAGACTTGGCGAACGAGAACCGGGCGCTGCACGAGCGCCTGTCGCGGCTAAGCGAGGCCAGCCTGCGCATCAACGCGAGCCTCGAACTCGAAACCGTGCTGCAGGGCGTCCTGGAGAGTGCAAGGTCGCTCACGGGCGCGCGCTTCGGCGTCATCACCCTTATTGACGGCGCAGGCGAGGTGGAGAACGTCCTCGCCTCCGGACTCACTCCCGAGCAGTCCCGTCAACTGTGGGAGACGCCCGATAGCCTGAGGTTCTCCGAATACCTCAGCAACCTGCCCGGAGCGCTGCGCGTCCGCGACTTCGCGGACCATGCCAGGGCCGCGGGCCTGCCGGATTTCCGTCCGCCCGCAACGGTCGGCTCCTTCCTTGCTGCACCGATCCGCCACCGCGGAGACGCCGCCGGCAACATCTATCTCGCAACGCGGGAACACGGCCAGGAGTTCACGCCCGATGACGAGGACACCCTGGTCGTGTTCGCCTCCCAGGCGGCGCTGGTCATCGCCAACGCCCGCAGCTGCCGCGACGAACGACGGGCCAGGGCCGACCTCGAAGCGCTGGTCGAGACCGCTCCCGTCGGGGTCGTGGTGTTCGACGCACGGACCGGGACGCTGGTGTCGTTCAACCGCGAGGCCGCAAGAATCGTCAGCGGTCTGCACGAGCCGGACGAGCCCCCGGAGGGACTCCTGCGCGTCCTGACCCTCCGCCGCGCCGACGGCAGCGAGGTCTCCCTGGAGGAACTGTCCGTGGCCCAGGCGCTCAGCCCGGGGGAGACGGTTCGCGCCGAGGAGATCGTGATCGGGGTTCCCGATGGCCGCTCGGTCACCGCGCTGCTGAACGCTACGTCCATCCGCTCCGAAGAGGGCGAACTGGAGTCCCTCGTCGTCACCCTCCAGGACTTGACTCCGCTCGAGGATCTGGAGCGGCTGCGGACCGAGTTCCTGGGCATGGTGGGCCACGAACTGCAGGCGCCGCTGACCTCGATCAAGGGATCCACCACCACCCTCCTCGATCAGTCCATCGACCTCGACCCTGCCGTCATGCGTCAATTCCACCGCATCATCGACGAGCAGGCCGACCACATGCGGGATCTCCTGAGCGATCTGCTCGACGTGGCGCGCATCGAGACCGGCGCGCTCCACGTCGCGTCCGGGCCGGTCGCCGTGGCCCGTCTGGTGGACGAGGCGCGGAACCGCTTCCAGAGTTCCGGCGGCCGCAACGACCTCCAGATCGATGTTGAGCCGGACCTCCCCTCTGTCATGGCCGACCGGCGGCGCATCGTCCAGGTGATCGGCAACCTCCTCTCCAACGCCGCTCGCTACTCGCCAGAGTTGTCGACGATCCGCATCGCCGCAGCCCGCGACGGAGTCCTTGTCACGTTCGCTGTCTCCGACGACGGCGCGGGACTTCAGGCCGAGCGTCCGTCGCAGCTGTTCAGGAAGTTCTCCCGGCCAGACGGCGAGTACCCGGGCCGCGAGCCCAAGGGGTCGGGCCTCGGCCTCGCCATCTGCAAGGGCATCATCGAGGGGCACGGGGGCCGGATTTGGGCGGAAAGCGATGGGCCGGGACTGGGCAGCCGCTTTACCTTTACCATCCCGATCGCCGAGGAGCCCTCCGCACCGCCCACCACCGGGCCGCCTCCCGAGCGGCAGACCGGCGGACGGCAAACGCGCGTGCTTGCCGTCGACAACGACCCGCTAGCGCTCCGCTACATCCGCGACGTGCTCTCCAAGGCGGGCTATGTCCCGATCGTGACCGGGGACCCGGAGAAGATCGCGCGCCTGGTCGAGGAGCAAAAGCCCCAGTGCGTCCTGCTCGACCTGATGCTTCCGGGCACTGACGGCATCGAGTTGATGAAGGAGATCCTCGCCATCACCGGGGCGCCCGTCATCTTCCTCTCCGCTTACGGCCAGGACGAGACCATTGCCAGGGCCTTTGACGCCGGAGCGGCCGACTACGTGGTCAAACCATTCTCCCCGACCGAGTTGACTGCGCGGATTCGCGCCGCCCTGCGCCAGCGCGCAGTGCCGGAACTAGCCGAGCCGGCCGAACCCTACTCGCTGGGAGAACTGACCGTGGACTACGCCCAGCGACTGGTGACCATCGCCGGGCGCCGCGTCGAGTTGACCCCCAAAGAGTATCGGTTGCTGGCGGAACTGACGGCCAACGCCGGTCGCGTGATGACCCATCGCCAGTTGCTGCACCGAGTCTGGGGAGCGGGACACTCCCGCGATTCGGGACCGGTGCGCAACATCGTGGCGAGGCTGCGCCGGAAGCTCGGGGACAACTCAAGTGACCCGGCCTACATTGTGAGCGAGCCGTACGTCGGGTACCGCATCGCGGGGACGCCAGAATAGCCTTCCAGCCCGCACTTCGGGAAGGACGGCGGCGGCGACGCCACCGGCGTGGTCGCGCGGACTGGGCGGGCCACCGGGAGCAAGCGTGGATGAGGTACCTCCGCGGATAGCGAGGTCGCTGTGTCTCACCGCGCAGCGACATCGAATCCTGCGATCACACGCTCCAATCCGGCTGGCGGCGCCACCTCGCAGTCACTTCGGGACTGATGCGTCGTGCCCCCGTAGACGACGGTCTGACGATCCCCGGGGAGCACGTCGGCAACGCGGTTGATCGACCCAGAGTAGTCGGAAGCCACGGTGGCCCGGACTTGACTCGACTGCCTCGATACCGGGGCCAGTCTCGTACCGGAGGCCGCGCTCCAGGCCCCGCGAGTCACGGAAGAACGAGAGGTTGGGCCGCGGGCCGCGCAACGACCTCTTCGACCGGGGTGCGATCCGGGAGGCGTTCAGCCGAGCGCCGGTCCGCTCAGCGGGGGGACCGGCGCGCTCGTTCCGGGACTGCGGCCAGAGTCTCGATACACCGCGTTACACGTCTATGACACGATATTACACTATATCTGGCCGGTTTACACGTACCAAAACCGTTTGTCTGGTAGCCTATCCGCCGCATGGTGGGAGTTCTTCCCGTGTCGGATCCTATGCGCCTTCGGGTGGCCCGGCGCCTCGCCGCCGGCGGAGTGGCGCTGCTCCTGCTCGCGAGCTGTGAGGCATCCCCGGCCGCCCCGCAGCCGCCACCGACCGCCTCCCCCCAGCCAACCCTGGAAGCGACGCCGGAAGCTCCGGATACGCCCGTCCGCGACGCCGGCGGCTCGGCCTCGGCGCAAGCCGAGGCCACCCGCACGCCAGAGCCAACCGCCAGCCCCACCCAGGCGGACGCCCGTGGAACGCAGACCCCGGAGCCCTCCGCCACGGCAACCCCCAACGCCGGCGCCCCCAAGCCGGGCGAACGCTCCCGGGAGCCGGCCGCCTCCGGCGGCGCCGAGCGGGATGGGGGAGTCACGGAACTTCAAGCGGAACGGCCTCAAGCCACCCCGACAGGCCTCGCGAGGGTCACCAAGGGCGCTGCCACACCAGATGCCTCCACGCAGGGGCAGGAGTACACGTGGAGCAATGGCGACCGCGTCGAGCGCGTGCGGCTGCAACTCGACCTCGTCGCTCAGCCCACCTCCCTCAACACGAACGACGACATCGTCGCGCGAGACGATGGCGAGAGCAGCATCGTCCAGAGGCAGCCTCGCCACGAGGACATGGACACGGAGCCGGTCTTTCGCTCCCAGGTGGGAGACCTGATGACGTTACCCGGCGGTGTCCTGCTGGCGCTTGACGCCGCCTGGGATGACGCCCGGGTGACTCGATTCTTCTCCGACAACGGTATCGACGGGAGCCGCGTGCAGGGGCGCGACTTTGCCGTCAACGGCTTCCTGGTGGAGACGGAGCCCGGGCTCCCCTCGCTCAATCTGGCCAACCGGCTAGCAGGTCAGGAAGGCGTGCTCATCTCCAGTCCGAACTGGCGTACGGAGGTCTCCCTGCGGTGAGATGGCCCACGCTGCTTGTGGGTTTGGCCGCCCTCTGCGTCGTGCTGGGGGCGGGACAGGTGGGCGCGCAGACCACGCTCGGCGCGCCCACCATCACCTCGCTCACCGCCACCACCAATACGCTCACCGTCTCCTGGAGCGCGCCCTCGGAAACCGGCGGGGCGACCATCACCGCCTACGACGTGCACTACATCCTCAGCAGCGCCACGGACAAGACCGTGGATGCCAACTGGACCCTGAAGGAAGACAGGTGGACCACTGGTGGCGGCGGCCTGACGTACGAGCTGCGGAACTTGCCCGATGGGGTGGGGTACGACGTGGGGGTCCGCGCCGTCGCCAACGGCGACGGGCCCTGGTCCGCACCCTTGACGGGCGCCACGAACGATCACGGCGGCACCAGGGCGACGGCGACGGCGCTGTCCCCGGGTTCGTCGCTGCCCAGCCGGCTGGAGCCGGCGACGGACGTGGACGTGTTCAGCATCACGCTTGCGGCCGATGGCGACCTCTGGGTCTATGCCACCGGCGAGCTCGACACCGTGGGTGAGCTGTTGGACTCAGACGGCGAGCTCCTGAAAAGCAACGATGATGGGACTCTCCTGGATTCACCGCTGGGCTTCGGTATCCGGAGGGAGGTCGATAGAGGTACCTATTACGTCCGGGTCAGCAGCTTCAACGAACGGTCCGCGGGTGCGTACACCATCCACGCCCGGACAGTGGGCGATCCCCGCGACGACCTTTCCGTCCAGTTCGCGACGTTAATCACCCCGGGCTCAGTTACTCCGGGGCGTATCGGCCCCACGGGCGGTGAGAACGGCGATACCGACGTCTTCAGGCTCCACGTGCCCACCACGGCCGACATCTGGATCACGGCGGTGGGCACGAACGATATCTTCGGTGGAGATCTGGACACGGTCGGCGAATTGCTGTTCACCACCGGGACCGCGGCTCTGACCAACGACGACAGCGGGCTTGCGGGGAATTTCAACGGTTTCGCGTTCCGAGCCCGCCTCACGGGCCCCAGTAACTGGTTCATCAGAGTCACCACCTCCAGCCGGTTTGACGTTGGGCCCTACACCCTCCACGTGCGGACATCGGCCCAACCGGGGAGCACGACTGCGACGGCCGCTCCCCTCACCCTTCGCATACCGGAGACCGGCGAAATAACCTCGAGCAGCGACCGGGACTACTTCCGCCTCACCCTGGCGGTGGACACCTACGTGTACATCTACGCCTTGAACCTCGTGGGGACGCGTTTGCCACTGACGCCAACGGTCCTGGACGACCAGGGGGCCACGGTCTCGATAGCCGTCATTCCCAATGCCCTCTATACGGCGCACGGGGAACCGGAGGTCGGCTTTTGGATCTGGGGGCATCTTGATGCGGGCACGTACCACATTCGCATCAGCGGCGCCCGGGGGAAGTACCTGCTCGACTCAGGCGTGTCGTACTACGGCCCAGTGCTCGAGCGGTGCACCGGTCTGACGACGCCTCAGAGCGACCCCTGGTACGGATGCCAGTGGCACCTCAACAACACCGGCCAGTTCGACGGGGGCGCCATGCAGGACATCAACGTCGAGAGCGTCTGGGCCGGCGGCAACAAGGGGGAAGGGATCAACACGGTAGTCGTCGACGACGGGTTGCAGACCGATCACGAGGATCTGATCGCTAACGTCCTCGCGGCGCGCAATCACGACTACTCCGGTCGGGGCAGCGTCTCCGACCCCCTCCAGAAGCACGGGACGTTTGTGGCGGGCCTCATTGCGGCACGCGACAACACCCTCGGTGTCCGTGGGGTGGCGCCCCGAGCGAAGATCTTCTCCTACAACCTGACCTCCCTGGGGAGCGTCGTCTCCGACAGCGCGGCCGACGCGATGTACCGCTCGGAAGATGCGCAGCAGACGGCTGTATCGAACAACAGCTGGGGCTTCACCGACAACGGCGTACCGAGGACCCCCGACGCTGCCTGGGAACTGGCGGTCGAGCGAGGCGTCACGAGTGGCTACGGGGGCAAGGGCACCTTCTATGCGTGGGCGGGCGGTAACGGACATCTACAGTTCGACAACTCGAACCTCGACGGCCGCGCGAACTTCTACGCCGTCACCGCTGTCTGTGCGGTCGGCTACGACGACGTCCGGAGTGGCTACTCGGAGATGGGCGCCAACCTGTGGATCTGCGCTCCATCCGACAGCGTGGACCCTGATCTGCCGGAAATCACGAGCACCGACACCCTCTCGCGTTATGACGATACGTTCGGCGGAACCTCCGCCGCCACGCCCATCGTGTCGGGCGTGGCGGCCCTCGTGCGGGCCGCCAACACCAACCTCACCTGGCGCGACGTCAAGCTCATCCTCGCGGCGTCCGCACGCAAGAATGACGCTGCCAACAGCGGATGGCAGACGGGCGCCCTGAAGTACGGCTCGACGAGCGAGCGCTACCAGTTCAACCACGAGTACGGATTCGGCATGGTCGACGCCGCTGCTGCCGTTACCCTCGCCAACGATTGGACGAACGTCCCCCTCACCATGCGCAGCATCGAATCCGAGTCGGGCGCCCTGAACCTCGCGCTCCCCGATGCTCCCGAGATGGGCGACCCCTCGACAGTAACCAGCGCCCTGACCCTGGACTCCTATGTGGGATTCGCCGAGTTCGTCGAGATTGAGGTTGAGCTGGAACACACGTGGTTCCGGGACCTCCAGATCGAACTGGTGTCGCCCACGGGCGCTGTCTCCGTCCTCTCCGTTCCCGCCTCTTTCTTGCTTGTGGAACCACGTGCTGCCGGAGCATTTGATGGTACCCATCGCTTCGGCTCCGCCCGACACCTGGGCGAGAACGCCGCCGGAACCTGGACCCTGCGTGTCAGCGACCAGCTCAACCTGGACACGGGCACGCTCAAGTCGTGGAAACTCAAGGTCTACGGCCACGGGTTCATGCCCGGCTACGTCCAGGCTGAGCCGGCCGTTCCGGGACCAGGCGCCCTGACCGTCTCCTGGACGGCCCCCGTTGACACTGGCGGCCCGGCCATCACCTCGTACGACCTCCGCTACATCCTCGAGGACGACCTCTCCGCCGGCGCATGGACCGAGGTCACCAACGTTGGAAGCACGAGCAGCCTGCAGGACACGGTGACCGGCCTGGAAGGCGAGAAGAAGTACCTGGTCGCGATTCGGGCCGTCAACGACGCCGGCGCCGGTCCCTGGTCCGACTCCTCCTCGGTGGAGACCGAGAGCGTGATCCCGGGACAGCCCACCTCCCTCACGGTCGCCGCCCGCAACCTGGGGCTCGCCGTCTCCTGGCGCGAGCCCGGCTACGTCGGGGCCGGTCCGATTACGTCCTACGACGTGCGTTACATCCGGGAGGATGCGGCCGACAAGGCCGACCCGTTCTGGACCCCCCTCACGAACGCCTGGACGACCGGAAACGGGGACCTGCGCTACGTGATCCGCAGCCTCGAGGACGGCGTCGAGTACGACGTGCAGGTGCGGGCCAGGAACAGCAGGACCGAGGGCGAGTGGACTACGACCGCGAGGAAGGGCACGCCGGAGGACATCAACAGCGCCGCCGAGTTCCCGGGAACCGAGACCGGCCGGCGCAGCGTGGACGAGAACACAGCAGCCGACGTGAACATCGGCGATCCCGTTGCTGCGAGGGACGACGAGGGCGACACCCGGACCTACTCCCTGGGCAGCGGCGATGACCTCTTCGACATCGTCGCGACGTCGGGCCAGCTGCAGACAGAGGCCGCGCTCAACCACGAGGCCGCCTCGAGCCACGCCGTGACCGTCCGGGTCCACGATGGCAAGGACCGCGCCGGCGCGGCGAGCACCGCCACGGACGACTCGATCCGCGTCACCGTCATGGTGGAGGGTGTAGAGGAGCCCCCCGGGATCACAGGCGATGCCGCCATCGACTACGCGGAGAACGGCACGGGCCGGGTCGGCAGGTACAGCGCCACGGACCCGGAGAACAAGGCCGTCACCTGGTTGCCGCTGACCGGCGACGACGCCGGTTTCTTCTTCTTCAGCGACAGCGGCGAGTTGACGTTCAGCAACCCCCCCGACTTCGAGGCCCTGCGGGACAACACGTACGAGGTGACGGTGCGGGCGCGGGACGAGGGCGGCGAGATCGGCGAACTGCCCGTGACCGTGACCGTCACGCCCGTCAACGAGCCGCCCGCCATCCGCGGCGAGGCGAACACGGCCTTCGATGAGAACGACACCCGCTCGGTGGGGCGCTACAGCGCACAGGATCCGGAGGGTGCCAGTAGCACGTGGGAGGCTCTCGGAGGTGCGGACGCGGGGCACTTCGAACTGGACGAGTTCAGCCAGCTGCGCTTTGTGGCGCCACCCGACTTCGAAGCCCGCGCGGACGCGAACCGCGACAACACGTACGAGGTCACGGTGCGGGCCTCCGACGCGGACAACTTCGTCGGCGCGCTGAAGGTGCGCGTAACGGTTCTGAGAGTCGACGAGCCTCCGATCGTCGGTGGTCCGGCCACCATCACCGTCAACGAGGGCCACACGGGCACGCTCGGCACGTACACGAAGCGCGATCCCGATGGCGAGACCACCAACTGGGCGCGCAAAGACCAGACCGCGGCGCTGAGCGGCGCGGATGCCGGGCGCTTCGCGTTCGACAAGAACACGGGGAAGCTCGCCTTCGCGAGCCCGCCGGACTACGAGGCAGACGGGGCCCAGCACCTGGTCACGGTGAACGCCAACGACGGCACGCTGGACGGCGCCGTCGATGTGACCGTCAACGTGACGAATGTGGACGAGCCCGGCAAGCTCAAGTTCGACAAGCGGACACCCGTGATCAACCTCCAGATAGTGGCCACGCTGGCGGACCCCGACAACGTCGTCAGCACCACCTGGGCCTGGGAGCGCTCGACGAGCCGCAGCAGCGGCTGGATGGCCATCAGCGGAGCCAGCAGGGCTGACTACGTCCCGACGGGAGAGGATCGCAACCACTACCTGCGGGTCACGGCCAACTACATCGATGGCCACGGTTCGGCCGAGCCTCTACAGGCCACGACGGAGTTCACCACCGCGAACGTTCGCATGTCGAACAGGCCGCCGGTGTTCCCCGATACGGTTCCCGACCTCTCGATCCCCGAAAACACGCCTCCGGGGAGGAACGTCGGCAGTCCGCTAGAGGCCAGCGACAGCGAGAGTGACCCGCTCACCTATTCGCTGACTGGCGCGAACGAGTTTGTTGTCGGGAGCACTACCGGCCAGATTCAGGTTGCGCCCGGGGCGGATCTCGACTTCGAGAGCGGTCGGACCAGCTTCAGCGTCACCGTGACAGCCGACGACGACTTCGGTGGAACCGACACTGTCGATGTCGCCATCAACATCACGGGTGTAAACGAGGCGCCGAAGGCGGAAGACTACGCCCGCTCGACACAGGAGGACGAGGCGACCACCATCACCGTCCTCACGGACGACACCGACCCCGAGGGCGACGACCTGACGGTAAGCGTGCGTAGCGGGCCGAGCAAGGGCGCCGCCACGGCGCAAGCCGACAACACGATCATCTACACGCCCAGAGCCGACTACCACGGCGCGGACAGCTTTATCTACCAGGTCTCGGACGGCAGCTTCACGGACGCGGCGAGAGTCACGATCACGGTCAACTGGGTGAACGACGCGCCCACGTTCGCGTCGCCGACCGCGACGCGCAGCGTGTCCGAACGCGCGGAGGCTAGCGACAACGTCGGCGCGCCCGTGACGGCGATGGACGTCGACGAGAATGACACGCTCACGTACAGCCTGTCCGGCTCCACGGACTTCGAGATCGAGGAGGGCACGGGGCAGATCATGGTGGCGCCCGGGGCCGTGCTGGACGCCAGCCAGCCCACCCACACGGTGAGTGTGACCGCCGACGACGGGAACCGCATGGCGACCGTCGTGGTGACGATCACGGTCAGGGCCAGGCCGGTGCGCCCACCCATCATCATCACGGGTCCCGTCGCCCCGCGCGGCCCCACGCCGAGCGCCGAGGACTTCGAGTGGACCGTCAGCCGCGACATCGAGGAGCTCGACGGCGGCAACGACTGGCCGACCGGCCTGTGGTCCGACGGCGCCACCCTGTGGCTCGCCGAGAACGGCCAGGGCGCCGACGACGAGGTCTACGCCTACGACATCGAGTCCGGCGAGCGCGTGGAGGAGCGCGAGTTCGAGCTCGCCGAGACGAACCGTGCGCCGCGCGGCTTCTGGTCCGACCGCGAGACGGTCTGGGTATCCGACAGCGGCCAGGACCGCCTCTTCGCCTACGACCTCGCGAGCGGTGAGCGCGTCGCGGAGCGCGAGCTCGAGTTGCCCCGCGACAACCGCGACCCGCGCGGCATCTGGTCCGACGGCGAGACGATCTGGGTGCTGGACGGCCGCGCCGACGCGCTGTTCGCCTACGACCTCGCCGGCGGCGAGCTGCTGGGTGAGTACGCCCTCGACGCCGCCAACGACGACCCCCACGGCATCTGGTCCGACCACGTCACCGTCTGGGTCTCCAACCACGACCCCAAGCGACTCTTCGCCTACCGCCTGCCGACGCCCGAGGGCCCGGCGGCCGAGGACGCGGACGCGATCCCGCTCGAGCGCGTCCGCGACGAGGAGTTCACGGAGCTCAGCAGGGCCTCCAACAACAGCCCGCGCGGCATCTGGTCCGACGGCGAGGTGATGTACGTCGCCGACGAGAGCGACGACAAGGTCTACAGCTACAACATGCCCGACGCGATCGACGCCCGCCTCGCCTCGCTGGCGCTCAGCGATGTCGAGATCGGCGAGTTCTCGCCCGGCCGCACCGAGTACGAAGGCGTCGTAGCACAGGGCGTGACGGAGACGACGGTGGTGGCGGAGGCCGTGCAGCCCGGGGCGGCGGTCGTGATCGAGCCCGCCGATGCCGACGAGGACGCCGACGGGCACCAGGTGGCGCTCGCTGGTGTAGCCGAGATCACGGTCACCGTGACCTCGGAGGACGGCAGCCGCACGCGCGTCTACCGAGTACGGCTCGCCGAACCGGCGCCCGCGGCGGACTGCCTGCGCGGCGCCGTCGCCAGCGGCTTCAGCCTCGTCGTCTCCGCGGGCGGCAGCGTCGAGGAGCTTGAGACCTGCGCGCAGAGCCGGCACGTCACGGCCCTCCACGCGCTGCACGATGGCGAGTACGTGTCCTACATCCTCGGGGCGCAGGAGTTCGTGAACCGCGAGTTCAGCGAGCTCTACCCGGACGGCCTCCCCGCGCTCACGCCGCTCATTGCGAAGAGCGAGGGGCCGCCCTCGGCCGACCCGGCCGCCGGCTCCGGCGACATCGAGCCCTGGCCGGAGTGCCTGCGCGGCGGGATCGCCAGCGGCTTCAGCCTCGTGCTCTACGAGGGCGGCAGCGTCGAGGAGCTCGCATCCTGCGCAGCGAGCCGCGACGTCAGCGCCGTCTACGCCCTGCGGGACGGCGAGTACGTGCCCTACATCCTCGGAGCCCCGGCCTTCGTGAACGCGCAGTTCGTGGCGCTGTTCCCCGCCGGCGTCCCCGCCGTCACGCCGCTCATCACGAGGAGCGACGGTCAGGCCTCAGCCAGCTCGGACCCGGACGCCGCAGCGAGGAACTAGTGTCCTGAGTTGTTAACGCGATAAACAAGCGGGTATGATGTTGGTACAGCGGGGTGTTGCCCGTGTGGGGCAGACGCTGGAGTGTCCATGAGTACCCGACTTGGCCGGCCGACGGTGGCGGTTGTACTGAGCGACGATGAGCGTGAGACGCTGGAACGGTGGGCGCGCCGACCGACATCGGCTCAGGCGTTGGCGCTGCGCTGCCGGATCGTGCTCGCTGCGGCAGAAGGGACCCCGAATACCGAGATCGCCGCGGCGCTTGGTTGCCATCCGGTGACCGCGGGCAAATGGCGCAGACGCTTTGCGCAGCGGCGGCTCGATGGACTGAGCGATGAGCCGCGCCCCGGTGCACCGCGCACGATCAGCGACGCCCAGATTGAAGCGGTGATCGTCAAGACACTGGAAGAACAACCGCACAACGCGACGCAGTGGTCGACCAGATCGATGGCCGCCGCGGTGGGGATGTCGCAGACGGCGATCTCCAAGATCTGGCGCGCCTTTGGCCTCAAGCCACACCTCGTGGAGCACTTCAAGCTGTCGCCGGACCCGCAATTCATCGACAAGGTGCGCGACGTGGCTGGACTCTATCTCAACCCACCGGAGGCAGCGGTCGTCTTGTGTGTTGACGAGAAGACCCAGATCCAGGCACTCGACCGCACCGCCCCGATGCTGCCGATGATGCCGAGCGTTCCGCGACGCCAGACCCACGACTACGTCCGTCACGGCACCACCAATCTCTACGCGGCGCTTGACGTCGCCTCGGGCCACGTGATCGCGGACATGACCCCGCGACACCGTGCCCGGGAGTTCAAGCAGTTCCTCACCCTCATCGACCGCAGCGTGCCCGACGAACTCGCGGTGCATGTCGTGTTGGACAACGTCGCCACGCACCGCACCCCGGAGATCCAGCGCTGGCTCCGGCGTCATCCCCGGTTCACGTTTCATTTCACCCCGACCTACAGCTCTTGGATGAACCTCGTGGAGCGCTGGTTCGCGGAGCTCACCACCAAATGGCTCAGGCGCGGCACTCATCACGGCGTCGCTGACCTGATCCGTGCAGTGGAGGCCTGGGTCGCCGACTGGAACGAGCACCCGCGCCCCTTCATCTGGCACAAGACCGCCGACCAAATCTTCGACAACCTCACCGGATATCTCAATCGCATTCCCAACTCAGGACACTAGCCTGTCCTATCTCCGAGATCCGGCGACAAATCGTGCTGCGCGGCAGGACCATACCTTGGCCTTGCCGATCACGCTCTCAGGGGTGCGGCCGCGGGTCCGGCGGCCGGTGTAGGCGCGGTCTGCGCTGTCGTAGCCCAGGAGGAACCGGGGGCGGATCGCGACGGCGAGCGAGACGTCTCGCTCGCCGGGCGGCTGACGGGCGCTTCTGATGCGCCGCGCGGAGTCGCAGGCGAGCGAGGGCCGGCGGCCGCCCGCACGCGCCTCCGCGACCTCGCTCGGCTGCCACTCGAGGACCGCCACCGCACGCTCCGTGACGCCCGCATCATCGTCAACGCCGGCGAGACGGAGGCCCGGGACACGATCGCAGACGGACCGGAGTGACGGGTCTCGGGCGGGGCCGGCGCTCGCCGCATGGACTCCGTCAGCTCGCGGCAGCTGACACAGGCGCTCGCGCCAATTCAGGCCTCGGGCGCCGGTACTCGACGCTACACTCGCGCGGTGGGTAACGAGGCCGTGCCGCCCTGCGCGGCGCCGACCTGTCCCTGGCCCAGCGGCATCCGGTAGCCGACGCGCGGCCTGTTGAAGATGTATGTGGGATCGTCCGGGGAATCGCCCAACTTGCGCCGCAGATTCTTGATGACCGTGCGCACCGGCCCGGAGTGACCCGCGTGTCCCATCCCCCAGACCCGCTGCAGCAGATGCTGGTGGTCCAGCAACCGGCCCGCGTTGACCGATAGCTCGAAGAGCAGGCGGTACTCCAGATCCGTCAACGGGACAGGGCGCCCCGCCAGCGTGACCCTGCGCTCCGTGTAGTCGATGGTCAGATCACCCAGCCGGTAGGGCTCGGACGGCTCGCCCGATTCGGGCGCAGCCCGCCGCCGCAAGGCCGCCTGGACTCTCGCCACCAGTTCCGTGGACGAGACGGGCTTGACCATGTAGTCGACGGCCCCTGCCTCCAGGGCCCGCGCGATGATCTGGTCCCTGCCGCAGGCGGACAGGAAGATCACGGGCACTTTGGACAGCTGGGGCACGGTTCGCATCAGTTCGATGCCGTCGACACCCGGCAGCACGAGGTCCAGGAGCACCAGCTGGAGCGCCTCTTCGTCCACAAGGCGGCCCACCTGATCCGGGTCACCCGTCACCACCGCCGTGTAGCCGGCATCCGTGAGCGCGTCCCGGACGGCCCTCAGGGCCTGCGGGTCGTCGTCCACAGCCAGGACGCGCGGCCGGTCCCGGTCCGCTCGAGGCGGGCGGGCGCCTGGCCGCGCCGGCACGGACAGTTCGGCCCGGGCGGCATCATCGACCACCGGTAGCGTGAACGTGAACCGTGCCCCTTGCCCCGGACCCTCGCTCTCCGCCCAGATGCGGCCTCCGTGCGCCTCGACGATCCCCTTGCAGATGGCGAGTCCCAGGCCGGATCCCGCAAGGTCCGTGCCCCGTTCGTCTCCGTCGACTCTGGAGAATTTCCTGAACAGGTGGAGCAGCAACTCGGCGGACAGGCCACTGCCCTCGTCTGTCACCGAGAACAGCACGTGGCTCTCTTCCAGCGAGGCGGCCACGCTGATGATCGATGAGTCCGGCGAGTGCCGGGCAGCGTTGGACAGCAGGTTGCCCAACACCTGGACGCTGCGCTGTCTATCCGCCATGACCAGGGGCGGGTCCGGCTCCAGGTCGATGCCGATGTCGTTCCGGCCGCCTGCGCTCCGGAACATGTTTCTGGCCTGGTCCACCAGGACGCCGGCCTCCGATGGCGCCGGGGACACCGACAGGCTGGCGGTCTCGATGCGGGCCATGTCGAGCAGGTCGGTGATCAGGCCGCTCATGTGGTCGGCCTGTTGTTCGATGATACGAAAGAAGAGGTCCATCTCCGCCAGGTCCAGCGATGCCCCCGACTCGATCAGCGTTGCCGCGGAACCCTTGATCGAGCTGAGCGGGGCCCGCAGCTCATGGCTCACCATGCCGAGGAAATCGGCGTGCATGCGCTCCAGCCGCTGGAGCGGCGTCATCTCCTGCAGGGTCAGGGCCACCGACTCCAACTGGCCCCCTTCGGAGTGGTTGGACGTGGCGTTGATCATGACGGTCACGCTGCGGCCGCCGGGGACCTCGAACACGACCTCCCCGGCCGCACCGTCTCCGCGCTGGTCAGGACCTGGATCATGGAAAACTCTTCCAGGGGTAGCTCTTGCCCGTCGGCGCGGCGGATGGTCAGCACCTCCAGGAGTTGCTCGACGGGTTGGCCGGGCGTGCGCAGGCCTTCGAGGATCCTCGCCGCCTTGCGGTTGAAGGAGACCAGCGAGCCCCGCCGGGCGTCGAAGATCACCACGCCCATCGGTGAGGTCTCGATCAACGCCTCCCGGTCGGCCCTGGCGCGCCGCTCGTCCCGATGCCTGCGGGCGTTGGCGATCACCAGCGCCGCCTGCGACGCGAACATCACCAGGATCTCTTCGTCTGCGGTGCTGAACTCCAGGCCAGGGTCCTTGTTCGCCACGTAGATGTTGCCCACGTGGACTCCCTGGTGTTCGCGGTAGAAATGTCGGTTACCCGGCACCCCCCGCACAGATCCGTACGTGCGCGTGAACGCATACGGCTCCTACCTCGAGTACGTGACGGCAAATCGCTGGGCGGGCCACGGGTGGAGGATGGTCGCGGGGGGCCAGTACCCCCGGCGCAACGCATCGAGTCGCTCCCACGAGAAGCGGTCACGCTGTGACCGCCTACGGAGAGCACGCAGCCAGAGCCGCTTCAAGACGCGTCCGAACCGGCGTAACGCCGGGTAGCTGGCCGGAACTGCGTAGTAGCCAAGCCACCCACGTAGCACCTGCCCAAGCCATGTCCCCGTCGTCACCGGCTGCTCGTGCATACGCTTCCTCAAGGCGGCTTTCACCGCCTTGAGCGTGCGGCGCACTCGCTTCGCTACCGGCTTGCGCCCGAGTCCGAAACCCCCGTTCCTCGTCGTCCGGCAGTAGTGCGTGAACCCGAGAAAGTCGAACGTCTCAGGACGCCGCTCTCCGCGCTTCGCACGGTCCGCTCTCGCGAACCTCCCGAACTCCAACAGGCGCGTCTTCTCCGCGTGCAGGTCCAGCCCGAAACTCGCGAACCGCTCCCGCATTGCCTCCCTGAACCGCTCCGCATCGCTGCGGTACTCAAACCCCAGCACGAAGTCATCGGCGTAGCGCACGATGTAGACCTCGCCCTGGGCCTCCCGCGGCCGCCACTGTCGCGCGAACCAGCCGTCGAGCACGTGGTGCAGGTACACGTTCGCCAGCAGCGGCGATATCACCGCCCCCTGCGGCGTCCCCCGCACGAAGTCGACCGCAAGCCCCGCGTCGATGACGCCGGCGTTCAGCCACTTCCGGATCAGGCGTAGCACCCGCCGGTCCCCGATGCGCATCTCCAGGAACTGCATCAGCTGCTCCCGGTCGATGCTGTCGAAGTACTGGCGGATGTCCACCTCCACTACCCAACTGACCTTGCGCCGCTCCACCGCGTAGGCCAGCGCATCCAGCGCGTTGTGCGCCGAACGCCCCGGCCTGAACCCGTAGCTGAATCCGTAGAACTCCGACTCGTAGATCGGATCGAGGATCTGCTCCACCACCGCCCGCTGGACGATCTTGTCCTCCAGCGAGGCAATACCCAGCTGTCGCATGCCCCCGTCCGGCTTCGGTATCTCTACCCGCCGGACCGGGGCCGCCCGGTACGCTCCACTGTGTACGCGGTCCTTCAGGTCGAGCAGCCGCTCGGCCAGTTCGTCCCCGTACTCGCGCCACGTCATCCCGTCCACGCCCGCGGCCGCATCCCGCTTCAGCGCGAGATACGCTGCCTCCAGCGTCTCCGTCGTGATGTGGTGCAGCAGCGCGGTCAGCTGCTCCCCCGGATTCTCCTTTGCAAACTGCCGTATCCGCTCCGCACCGGGTGTCACCGCTCCCCGACCCTGTGTCCGGACCGTGCCCGTGCGTTGCCGATTCCTCTTGGTCGGGGTCCTTTGCTCCAGCGACTCCGCAGGGGCTCGCGCCCCTTTGTTCGCCGCCTTCATCGCTACTATGTCCCCGTCAGACTGCTCCGTATCGTGCGTCATCGGCTACGGTTGCCTCCCTCCCCGATGCGGTCCCGGCGTACGACACGCCGGGACGACGCGGAGCCCTCCCAGGTCCCAACGAAGGTCTTACGTACGTGCCTGAGTTCCATCGACACCGTGGAGCCCGACTGCGTCTCGCCCATTTCGTCGCAGCCGATCTCGCCTTCGACCATCCACACAGTCTCGGCGCTCCAGAAAACCCGATTTCGGTGCTCTATAGCTCCGCCCGCACGCGCCACTGTCAACGCTTCACGGGCCACTTCACAATGACCCGCGCATGACTCGTGGAGTGTTGTGGTTGGCTCCTCCCTTCAACACGAGGGACTTACACCCCCGGACCTTCGCCAGTTAGCCTGGCCGTTCGTGAACTGGGCCAAGGTCGTGCCCCTGCACCCGCTCGACGCAGCCGGCGGTCTGCGGCCTCCCGGCGTGGGTGAAGCGCTGGCGGGCGCCGAGCGCGGCGACCGTCTCGCCGAACTGGCGCGAACGGAATTCTTATCCATTGTCTGTCATCACCGTATCCAGCTCCCAGCCGCGGGCGGAGAGGTCTGAGGCGACGCGGCGGGCGAGCTGCGAGGTCCACTTCGCAGACGGGTTGCGCAGGGTGACGTGCAGCTCAGCCCAGGCGGAGGCGACGACGATCGCGGTGTACTGCCAAACGCTGCCCTTCGAGCCTGTGAGGCGTCCGAGGTGGAAACAGCTGGGATGAGGGCCGCTGTCGGCTGGCTGCCGCGTCGCGGTCGGCGCCGGCTGCTCAGGGACCGTCGCGCTTCACGACGAGCGGGGTGACGGACGGGACGCCGTCCGCGAACAACTCGCCGAAGCGCGCGTTCACAAGGTCCGGTGCGCCGAGGACGTAGGGGACATACACACCCTCGTGCAGCGCGTAGACGGCCGTGACATCGCGGCTCTGCGCGCAGGCGTCGAGCTCCTCGACGCTGCCGCCCTCGTAGAGCACGAGGCTGAAGCCCGTGGCTATCTCGCCGCGCAGGCAGTCCGGCCAACTCTGAGGTGCATCGCCGTCGCTCGTGCCGTCGCTGCCGGGGTACGGCGACGCCGGTCCGTCGCTCCCAGTGACCAGTGGCGTGACAGCCGGGATGCCGTCGGGGAACAGCGCGCGGAAGGAGCGGTTCACGAACTCGGGCTCGCCGAGGATGTAGGAGATGTACTGCCCGCCGTCGAGGGTGTAGGCCGCCGTCACGTGGCGGCTCCGTGCGCAGGCCTCGAAGTCTTCGAGCGAGCCTCCCTCGAAGACCACGAGGCTGAACCCGGCGCCGATGGCGCCGCGCAGGCAACTGGCCGCTGGTCCCGGCTCGCTGAGCTGCACCCGGTACACCTTCGTCCGGCTCCCATCGGGCGAGGTCACGGTGACCGTGACCTCCGCGCCCTCTGCGGCCGCGGCCTGGCGTCCCTCGGCGTCTCCGTCGGCATCGGCGGGTTTGATGGCTATCGTCGCCTCGTCCTGGACCGCTGCTGCCTCGACGGTCGTCTCGGTCACGCCCCGTGCTACGACGCCTTCGTACTCGGTGCGGCCGGGTGCGAACTCCCCGATCTCGACATCGCTGAGCGTGACCGAGGCGAGGCGAGCATCGATGGCGTCGGGCATGTTGTAGCTGTAGACCTTGCCGTCGCTCGCATCGACGACGTACATCACGCCGCCGCCGGACCAGATGCCGCGCGGGCTGTTGTTGGAGACGCGCGGGAGCGTTGAGAATTCCTCGTCCCGCACGCGCGTGAGCGCCACGGCCTCTGCCTCTTCCTCCGCAGGCCCCCCGGGGGCGGGCAGTCGGTAGGCGAAGAGCAGCTTGGCGCGGTCGTCAGAGACCCACACGCTCACGCCGTCGGACCAGATGCCGCGCGGATCACTGTTCGCCGAGGCGAGTTCGTACTCGCCCAGCAACTCGCCCGTCTCGAGGTCGTAGGCGAAGAGCGCGTCGGCGCGGCCGTCCAGCACCCACATCGTGGCGGCGGCGGACCAGATGCCGCGCGGGTCGCGGTTGTCGCGCGGCAACTCCAACTCGCGGTCCTCGTCCCGCGCGCCGCTTGCGAGGTCGTAGGCGAAGAGCCGATCCTGGCCGCTGTCCGAGACCCACATCGTGACGCTGTTCGACCAGATACCGCGGGGGGCGCGGTTCGTGTCGTGGAGGTCGAACTCGTGCTCCTCGACGCGCTCGCCGCTCTTGAGGTCGTAGGCGTAGATGGCATCGTCGGCGCCGTCGCCGTTCTCGAGCACCCACAGCGTCGTACTGTCGGACCAGAGGCCGGACGGGCTGCCGTGGCCGGGATCGAGCTCCTCGATGTCGCGGGTGACGCTCCACTCGAAGTCCTCGTCGCTGGGCGTGGGGCCCGAGGGGCCTCCGCCACCACCGCCGATCCCGATGGGCGGCAGGATGGGCGGCGGCGGGGCGAGGCTGGGGGTGGCTTCGACCTCCGCCGAGGGCTCGCTGTCGCCGATCGCGGTGGTGGCGATGACCCTGATGGCGTAGGGCACGCCATTCGTGAGGTTGGGGATGGTGTGGGAGGTGCGGCCGGTCACCACCGCCTGGGAGACATCGGCGGGATTGGCCCAACCGCCGGCGGCTTCCCGCCACTGCACCGTGTAGCCGGTGATCGGAGAGCCACCGTCGCCGATATCGGTCGCGCCGTTGAGCCAGGCCGGCAGGCTCCAGGTGGGGGCCTCCCACTCCAGGTTCAAGGCGCCCCCTCCGCCCGGTGAGGCCCTGAGATTCCGGGGCGGGTCGGGGGAGGAGGGCGCCACCACGGTTGTCGGCGTGCTGCGAAGAGTCTCGTTGAAGCCGGCGTCGTCTACGAAGAACACCACCGCCTCGATGGTCCGTCCGACATCGACGGGACGCACCAGCCAGCTGGGCTGGCTGTAGAGGCGGCTGAGGATGTAGTTCGGGGGCTCTGGTTCGACGAGCCAGCCATAGCTAAAGCCCGGATTCGTCAAGCCGTCCCCGTCGGTGATGCCGGAAGTCCCGATTGTCAGGACTTCACCTACCCGAGGCGTTCCCGTGAGGGTGAGGGCGCCGGTGGGAAAGCGGTTGATCGTCCGCGTGAGCTCCCTGGAGGGCTCGCTGTCGCCCACCGCGTTTGTGGCGATGACGCGCAGCGTGTACGTCTGACCGCCGGTGAGGTTCGTGATGGTGTGGGTCTCCCCGGTCGCCGTCTCTTCGGAGATGTCGGTGGGGACCGTCCAACTCCCCGTCGAGAGCTTCCACTGGACTTTGTACCCGGTGATGTCCGACCCGCCGTCGCCCAGGCTGAGACGGCTGGCGAGCGAGTCCTGGATTCCCCAGAAGGGCGCCTGCCAGCGCACGGTCAGGTTGCCCTGAGCCTTCGAGGAGGCGGTGAGGTTCATCGGGGGCCCGGGTACGGTGGGCACCACCGCGGCCGTTGGCGCGCTCACGACCACTTCGGGATTGCCGGCGTCGTCGGCGAAGCTTGCGACGAGCATGATCATCAGACCGGCGTCGTCGGGATGCACCCGGTAGCGCTCCTCGTCGGAGAAGAGGCGAATGGTGGCCTCGGAGGGATCGCTGGTGGCGCCCGCCATCCAGATGAGGATGAAGTTGCGGTTGGTCAAGCCATCCGCGTCGGCGATGGTCGACAGATCGGCCGTCAGCGTTTCGCCCACGCGGGCCGTGCCCGTGATGGTGACTGCCCCGGTGGCGGGTGTGTTCGAGCCCTGTGCTTCGGCCCGGTGCTCCGGCGGCGCGGCGATCAAGATGACCGCGAGGACGGCCAGCACCAGCACGGCGAGGCACCTTCCGGCGCCCTGCTTCATCCCGTCACCTGTGCCTCTGCCCGCACGGCCGACATCGTGGAAGCGCCCCCTTCGGCAACGCGCTTGTACGTGAATTCTACAAGCATGCACCGACGGTGCCTAATATCTACAGATATAACACAGAGGTGTTGGAGCAGGCACTCGCCAGCGGAACCTTGGCGCAGGCGCCGTGCAGCGTCTGCTCGCCGCGGCCCAGCCGCCGGCGGCGGTGATGGTGCCGGAGACGCTGCGCGGCTACGAGGTCGAGCGCGCCTCCGCTGCCAGCTACGACCGCCTGCTCGCGGCGGCGGCGCCGTGAGCAACGCGGCGCGCACGGCGGTGCTCGAAGGCGCACTGCCGGGAGCTGAAGCTGCCCTCGGTCCGCCGCCACTACCCGAGCTCGTGCGCCAGGCGACCCACGACGGGTGGGACTACGAGGAGTTCCTGCTGCAGCTGCTCGATGGCGAGGTGCTGACCCGCCGCGACGGCGCGGTAACGCGCCTGCTGCGCCAGGCGCGGTTCCCGGACCTCAAGACCTTCGAGCAGCTCGACTGGGAGGCGCTGCGGGGCGTCGATGCTGCCCGCCTTCACCGAAGAGGAGATCACGTGCGTCACAGAGGCCTTCGGCATCACGCGACAGCAGCTGGAGGCCCTCCTGGGATCCCGCCAGCCCGGGCAGACCTCTTCCGAGGCAACGCCGTGCCTGACGGCCGAAACCTACGAACGCATCGTCGTTACCGGCCTTTCAATCCAGCTTGGCGGGCTGAGCGAAGAGTCCCGCAGCTGCCTCGGGGCCTTCACCACCGAGCACCCCCATTTCCTCGAATTGGCACAAGTAGGCACCTATGACCCCTCCACTATGAGCCAGAGCGAGTTTGAAGAGATTTCCGCCGACAGCCTCAGGCTGTTCGACTGCCTGACCGACGACGAACTCAAGGCGTTTCAGACTGCGGCTGCCCACGCCCTGAGATCGTTCGGCCGTCCCCGGGACCACTGAGGGCTGGCGTCGGGAATGGGGAAAGCTGGTCCCCGCTCATATCCAGTGGCACGGGCAGCAGGTTGCTCGTACAGGAAGCGGCGTACCGCGGGGCACATCCGTGCACCCCGGCGCCGATGAAGAGGTCGAGGCAACCCTTGACCCGGTCATGTGAAGGATCACGGTTCGAACTTTCACAGTTTGTCGAACCCACGCCAGCCGGGAGTCCCCGCGGATGGCGTGAGGAGTTGGAGGCCTGCGCAGAAAGCCGGGATGTCGTGGCGCTCTACGTGTTGAACGACGGTGTCTGGATCTCGTTCATCCTGGGAGCGCCTGAATTCGTGAACCGCTCCTTTCGCGAGCTGTTCCCCGACGGCATCCCGGCTGTTACGCCACTGCTCACTGGGAGCAACGGACCGGCGTCGCCGTACCCCGGCAGCGACGGCACGAGCGACGGCGATGCACCACAGAGTTGGCCGGACTGCCTTCGCGGCGACATCGCGGTTGGCTTCAGCCTCGTCGCCTACGAGGGCGGCAGCGTTGAGGAGCTGGAGGCCTGCGCAAGAAGCCTGGACATCACCGCCCTCTACACACTGAACGAAGGTGAGTTCGTTCCCTACATCCTCGGAGCCCCGGACTTCGTGAACCGGTTGTTCTTCGAGCTGCACGCCGAAGGTCTGCCCCTGGTAAGGCCACTGGTCGCCAAGAGCGACTCGCCGCTCACAGCGAGTGCCGACAATGGCGACGCGTCGGAAAGCCAGCCTGGCAAGTTCAGCTACTACGTCTGCCAGTCCCTGCTGAAGCGGGGCAGCGGCACCTGTGACACCCCGCGCCTCAGCGCGAAGCGCTTCGAGCGGCTGACCATAGACCAGATCCGCGAGTACATCCTCACCGAGTCCAACATCCGCGACCTCGTGCGGCCCGTCGACAAGGAGATGGACGGCGCGGCCCGCGAGGAGCGGGCGAAGCTCGATAGTATCGAGGCGGAGCTGGCCGAGGTGCGCCGCCGGATGGACCGGCTCTGGCACGCCATCGAGACCTCGGACCGGGAGGTCAACTGCCTGGCTCCACGTCCTCCAGCAGACCGCTTCGCACAGCCCAGACCACCAGCTCCTGTTTCGATTTGAGTCCCAGCTTGTCCTGAATGCGATAGATCGCGTTCCTGACGGTCACGGCCTTGTTTCCCCTCGCCTCGGCGATCTGGGCATATGACTTGCCGCCGGCGAACATCCTCAGGATCTCCCGCTCTCTGGCGGTCAACGCCTCCAGGGCCCGGTTGGCGGTGAGCCCACGCCGGCCGCGGATTGCGGCGAAGACCCGCCTGAGGGAGTCGGCCGGCATGGAGAAGCGGCCCCGAGCCACGTCCCGAACGGCATCCGCCAACTCCTCCGGCCCCGTGTACTTCTGCAGGTAGCCCGTCGCGCCGGCAGCGATCGCCTCGACGACCGCATCCTCGGCGGTCGAGGCCGTCAGCATCAGCACCCGGGTGTCCGGGAGCAGGTCCAGGATCTCCCGGCAGGCGTCGACGCCGTCCTTGTTCGGCATCATCACATCCATGACGATGACCTCGGGCGCAACGCTCTGCGCCGTCCGCACCGCCTCGACTCCGTCAGCCGCCAGCGCAACGACCTCGAAGTCCCCAGTAGCTTCAAGCGCATCCCGCAAGCCGTTCCTCATGATGGGATGGTCGTCTACCAGCATCACCTTGATCCGTCCCTGGGAAGACATCTGGACTCCTCCTGTTGACCTGACCCCTTGAAACGGGACCGCCGTTGATGAGAGTCCTTTGGCCCGCGAAGGTGGGCGGAGGAGGACATCACGGTGAAACGACGCAGGCACACGCCTGAGCAGATCGTGCGCAAGCTGCGCGAGGTGGAGCGGCTGCTCGGCGAAGGGCAGACGATCGCCGAGGCGGCGAAGCAGGTCGAGATCTCGGAGCAGACCTACCACCGCTGGCGCAACCAGTACGGCGGGATGAAGGCCGACGACGCCAAACGGCTGCGCGAGCTGGAGCGCGAGAACGCGCGGCTGAAGCGGATCGTCGCCGACAAGGAACTCGAGATCGACGCGCTCAAGGAGATCGCCCGAAGGGAAACTGGTAAGCCCGTCGCGCCGGCGCGAGGCGGTCTGCATGCTGCAGGACCGCCTCGAGTTGTCGGAACGGCGGGCATGCCGGGTCACCGGCCAGCACCGCTCCACGCAGCGCCGCCTCCCGGCGCGCGGCCGCGGCGACGAGGCGCTCAGGACGGAACTACACGCCTTCTCGCGTGGCCACCCCCGCTGGGGCTACCGCCGGGCCTGGGCGACGTTGCGCGAGGAGGGCTGGGGCGTGAACCGCAAGCGGGTGCAACGGCTCTGGCGCGAGGAGGGGCTGCGCGTCCCGCTGAAGCGACGCAAGCGTCAGCGCCTGGGGGACTCGGCGCAGCCCGCCAGGCGGCTGCGTGCCGAGCGGCCGAACCACGTCTGGGCGCTGGACTTCCAGTTCGACCAGACCGCGGACGGGCGGGTCCTGAAGCTGCTCAACATCGTCGACGAACACACGCGGGAGGCGCTGGCGGTGGTGGCCGCCAGGCGCATCAACGCCGACGCCACCGCCGCCACGCTCGAGGGGATCGTCGCCCGGCGCGGGACGGCGCCTGCGTACATCCGTTGCGACAACGGGCCCGAGCTCACGGCCAACGCCTTGCGCGACTGGTGCCGGTTCAGCGGCACCGGCAGCAGCTACATCGAGCCCGGCGCGCCGTGGGAGAACCCGTACGTGGAGTCGTTCAACGGCCGGCTGCGCGACGAGTTCCTGGCGGTCGAGCAGTTCGACAGCCTGCTCGAAGCGCAGGTGCTGATCGAGGACTGGAGGATCGAGTACAACACGAAGCGCCCGCATAGCAGCCTGGGCTGGCTTGCCCCGGCTGCCTACGCCGAGCGCTGGGAGGCTCAGCAACACGCTGGACTCTCATAGGCGGTGGTCTCGCGAAGGGGGTCCGGTCACTGTCGCTATCGATAGGGCATCTCGCACGTTACCGTCGTCCCCGCGCCCCGTCCGCCCGTCTCCACGATGAGCCTGCCACCCAGTTGCTCGGCGTCCGCCCGCATGCCCCGGAAGCCGCGGCCGCGGTCAGCATAGTCGTCGGGCAGGCCGATCCCGTCGTCCGAGACGGACAGCCTGATGCCATCGGCCGTGAAGTCCAGCCCAACTTCGACCCTGCTGGCGTGGGCGTGCAGAAAGGCGTTGGTGAGCGCGTTGTGGGCGATGGAGAAGATGCGAGCCCGGGTCTCCACGGGAAGAGCCGGCTCGGTCCCGGACTGCACCATCTCGGCCGGGACCGCTGCAATCTTCTCGAATGTCTCCGTGTGCGACCAGAGCACGCGGCCCAACTCCCTCCCCTCGAAGAGGTGACCCTCGTCGATGGGGCGCCTCAGTTCCCACATGGCCGTCTTCGACAGCGACGAGGTCGCCGCCAGCGTGGCGGTCAGCTCCTCGTTCGAGTCCCCCGCCAGCTTCATCGCCCTGTGTATCCCCAGGCCGATCATGTACGCCGTCTGCGCGGCCGTGTCGTGAATGGCCTGGGAGAGCTCGATGCGCTCCCGATGCAGCTCCCGTTCCCGTTCCGCGGACTCCTGACGCCTGATCCGCTCGAACCGGGCGATCAGGCTGACGCATCCGACCACCGCATACATCGCCGCCAATCTTGCGAGCAGAGCCTTCTCCTGGCCGGCATCGATGTCGAGACCCGCGCCCAGCGTCAGGCTGACGACGGCGTAGCTGGCGGCGACCACCGTCGTCCAGGTGAGAGAGAGCCAGAGGGACGTGAAGACGACGGCGAACAGCGCGAGGGCGGGGTAGTAGGCCACGTAGACGAAGAGGTGGAACTCGCCGCCGATGATGACGGAGGCAGTGATCAGCGTGATATCCATGGCGCTGAGGAGGAGCAGCCAGCGCCACGACATCGCCCGCTCCTTCCGCAGCCGGTAGTGGACGAAGCCGTTGACCCCTACCAGCGGCGCGAGCAGGACCAGGTACTCCTTGTGGGCGTCGAACCACAGCTCCGGCCGATAGGCCAGTGCAAGCACGGCGGCGAGCCCGACGAGCCAGCGCATCCAGACCGAGACCTGCGCGGCGAAGAGCATCACGTCCGGGTCGGCCTCCACGGCCCGCAGGGCCCGCTCGCGGATGGCGCGCATGCCGGTCCGAGGCACCCTCACGGATCGGCCGGCGCACTCTTCGCTTGCAGTCCCAGCGGGGTCGGACACGCTCATCCGGAACCGTCCTCGGCATTGGGATAGCTGGACTTCCATGTGCGGCATGAGCCCGGAACTCTCCGCACCCCAACCTACCTCCTCCTCACCACCCGGTCGAGATAACAAAGTACCCCGTCGTGAGTAGGCATTTGCACCTATCGAACCTGTTACAAACGCCCTATCCCATAGCACTCGTTTACGACGATACAAACCAGCGCTAGCGAAGGTGCAAAAGACCTACCAACATGCACGCTTCGGTGCTTCCGGAAAACCCTGCTAACGCAGTGCATATGACTCTTGTTGAGTCCCTCTAAGCCCCTATAGTTCAACTCGGCTCTAGTGGGCATCAAGACGCAGGCTCGCTATGCAAGGAGCCCTATCATGAAGCTCTTGTTTCCATCAGCTGTCATCCTGCGTCGGCAACACCCAGCCAGACACCGCAACGCCTACCCCTGAACCCACGCCGACTCCGGCGCCCACCGCCACACCCCGTGCCGGGCGCCCCGGGCGAAGTGACCGCGATAAGTGAAGGCTCCGGTGGACTGGTGATCAGATGGCAGGCTCCCGCGGCGCCGCACGCCGAACCGACGGACTACCGGGTGAACTGGGCCAAGGTCGTGCCCTGCACCCGCTCGACGCAGCCGGCGGTCTGCGGCCTCCCGGCGTGGGTGAAGCGCTGGCGGGCGCCGAGCGCGGCGACCGTCTCGCCGAACTGGCGCGAACGGAATTCTTATCCATTGTCCGTCATCACCGTATCCAGCTCCCAGCCGCGGGCGGAGAGGTCTGAGGCGACGCGGCGGGCGAGCTGCGAGGTCCACTTCGCAGACGGGTTGCGCGGGGTGACGTGCAGCTCAGCCCAGGCGGAGGCGATGTCGATCGCGGTGTACTGCCAAACGCTGCCCTTCGAGCCTGTGAGGCGTCCGAGGTGGAAACAGCTGGGATGAGGGCCGCTGTCGGCTGGCTGCCGCGACGCGGTCGGCGCCGGCTGCTCAGGGACCGTCGCGCTTCACGACGAGCGGGGTGACGGACGGGACGCCGTCCGCGAACAGCTCGGCGAAGACCCGATTCACGAAGTCCGGCGCGCCGAGGATGTAGGGGACATACGCACCCTCGTGCAGCGCGTAGACGGCGGTGACGCCGAGGCCCTCCGCGCAGGCCGCGAGTTCCTCGACGCTGCCGCCCTCGTACACCACCAGGCTGAAGCCCACGTTGACGTCGCCGCGCAGGCAGGCGGGCCACGGCTCCGTGACCTCGCTGCCGGCGGGGGCCTCGGAAGGCGGTCCCTCGCTTCTGGTGATCAGCGGCGTCAGCGACGGAACGCCGTCCGCGTACAACTCGCCGAAGCGCGCGTTCACAAGGTCCGGTGCGCCGAGGACGTAGGACACGTGGTCGCCCTCGTGCAGCGCGTAGACGGCGGTGACGTTGCGGCCCCGGGCGCAGGCCTCGAGGTCCTCGATGCTGCCGCCCTCGTAGACGACGAGGCTGAAGCCGACGGTGACAGCGCCGCGCAGGCAGTCCGCCGCAGGCGCCGGTTCGGCGAGCCGTACCCGGTAGGCGCGCATGCGGCTGCCGTCCTCCGAGGTCACGGTGACGGTGATCTCCCCGACCCCCTCCAGCGCCACCTGGTGGTCCTCGGCGTCCTCGTCGGCATCGGACGGGTCGATGTCGACGGTCGCCCCGGGCTGCGCCGCCTCGGCCACCACCGTCGTCTCGGTTGCGTCGTCCTCAAAGACCCCCTCGTACGCTCTCTTGCCGCTCTCGAACTCGCCGATCTCGACGCCGCTCAGCGCGAGCGAGGCGAGGCGGGCGTCAATGGCGTCGGGCATGTTGTAGCTGTAGACCTTGTCGTCGCTCTCGTCGGCGACATACATCACTTCGCCGTCGGACCAGATGCCTCGCGGGCTGTTGTTGGAGGCCCTGCTCAGCTTCGTGAACTCCTCGTCGCGCACGCGCACGAGGTCCTGTGGTTCCGCGTCCTCGGCCGCAGGGCCCCCGGGCGCCGGCAGGCGGTAGGCGAAGATGCGCTTGGGGTCGTGGTTGGAGACCCAGACCGTGATGTCGTCGGACCAGATGCCGTGGGGGGCGTCGTTGGCTGAGTCGAGGGCGTACTCGCCGAGCAGCGCGCCGCTCTCCAGGTCGTAGGCGAAGAGGCGGTCGCGGCCGCCGTCGAGCACCCACATGGTCTCAGCGTCGGACCAGATGCCGCGCGGGTCGCGGTTGTCGCGCGGCAGCTCGAGCTCGCGCTCCTCGTCGCGCTCGCCGCTCGCCAGCTCGTAGGCGAAGAGGCGGTCGCGCCCGCTGTCGGATACCCAGACCGTCTTCTTGTCCGACCAGAAGCCTCGAGGGGCGCGGTTGGTCTCGTGCAGCTCGAACTCGCGGGCCTCCTGCCGCTGCCCCGTCGCGAGATCGTAGGCGTAGACCTCGTCGTCGGCGCCCTGGCCGTTCTCGGCGATCCACAGCACCGCGCCATCCGACCACAGCCCCGTCGGCCAGTCGTTGCCCGAGTCGAGCTCCTCGATGTCGCGAGTCACGGTCCACTCGAAGTCGACCTCGCTGGGCGTGGGGCCCGAGGGGCCGCCGCCACCACCGCCGGTGATGATGACGGGTGGGCCAACCGGCCCGGCCGTGACGGTGATGGTCACCTCGACTCGCACCAGGACGCTGTCGGGGTCGTTGGCAAACACCGTGACCATGTAGACATCCCCGGCGTTGAAACTGGCCTGGTCGCTCACGCTGATTTGGCCGGTGAACTCGTCGATCGTGAAGGAGGCTGCACCCGTGCCGCCAAGGCGGTAGGTGAGAAGGTCGCCGTCCACGTCTGTGGCGGCGACGGGTGCACCGACGTTGGCGCCAGCCTCCGCGCTCGCGGACACGCGGCGAGTTGCGGTCGGCGACGCGAACGTGGGGACGTCGTTCACCGCGTAGATGTCGACCTCGACCGTCGCCAGATTGGAGGTGAGGTTGCCGGTGTCCGTGACCCGGTAGGTGAACGTGTCCGATTCGTCGTAGTTGTCGTTGGGCCTGTAGGTGATCGTGCGGTCGTCGCCCGGGTTTGTGGGTTCATTCACCGTCGCGCGTCCGTTGGGCGGCTGGGTGACCACCGTCAGCCGCAACTCGCTCTGCTCGCCTTCCGGGTCGCTGTCGTTGTCGAGCACGTAGATGATGACCGAGGTGTCCTCGTGCGTGGACGCGCTGTCCCCGTCCGCATTGGGCGGCTCGTTCACGTTCGTCACCATGATCGTCACGATGATGGTGTCGCTGAGTGTCCCTGGGTCGGTGGCGGTGACGGTGACGGTGTGCGAGGGCACCGTCTCGTAGTCGAACATGGGGTTGGCGGCCACCCGTATCTGGCCGGTTGCGCTGTCCACCGTGAACTTGTCGGAGCCCGTCAGCGTGTAGCTCAGATTCCCTGCGTCCTCGGCGTCGTCGGCCACCACCCGCTCCCCGACGGTGGCAGTGGCCCCTGCGTCCTCGGGCACGGAGCGCGTCGTGTTCGCAGCGGGGAACTCCGGGGCGGTGTTCACGGGCGGCTTGGCCTGGACACGGTTTCGCGAGACCGCGGAGATACTTATGTCCGTGTCCGGGCTGTATCCGTCCCTATACGTGGCGGTGGCGCGCAGGTAGTAACCGATGTCGCCTACGACCGGCGTGTAGCTGTCAGCCGTGGCGCCGCTGATCAGCTGCCAGCCGCTCCCCCGGCTCGTCGACCGCTCCCACTTCCACGTCGTCGACTGCACGATGTCGGCGTCGGTCAGTGTCGCCGTGAACGGCGCCTCCACCTGCGGCTGCGGCGAGGAGAGGCCGAGCATCGCCCGTTCGTTCACATTCGTGACATCCACCGTGACCCTCGTGACCGCTGAGCCGTTCGCATCCGTGGCCGTGACCTCCACTTCGTAGCTGTCCTTGGTCTCGTAGTTGAGGGCGCTCTCCGTCCGCAGCTGGCCGCTGGTGGCGACGATCGCGAACGATGAGGCGTCGGCTCCGCCGAGCGTGTACGTGGTCGAGCCGTCCGTGGCCGCGGCCGTAACCGGCGGGCCGATGTTCCTGTTCCGCGACGTGTTCTCCTCGACGGTGCGCGTGGTGCGGACGGACTGGAGCGCGAAGGACAGAGTCGCGATCGGCTCCGTCGAGAATTTGCCCGTTCCCCGGATGCTCGTGATGACCCCCTGCGGGTCGGTGGCCGCGTTGCCCAGGGAGAACCCCGTGCCTTCCTCCGTGCCCGCGTCCCACGGGTAGAGGTTGACGGTGTGGGAGCGCAGCCAGCGGCCGCTGCTGTTGAGCAGGGGCAGGCCGGAAACGCCCACGAACCAGTCGGGGCTGGGGGCGACCATCGTGACCAGCGTGACGCGCGGGTGGGTGGTGGCAAGCGTGGGGTTGAGGCTCTGTGTGGCCGTTACCCCGCCCGTGTCCGTGCTGCCCTGGAACAAGCTGAGCGCCGTGGCCGGGTTGGCGCCGATGGCTGTCTGCACCTCGCTCCGCAGGGTCGTGATCGTTCCGTCCTCCGCCATCGACTCGACCCCGGCGCTGGCCGTCCCGCCGCTCGCGAGGAAGCTCACGCCTGCGTTGTGGACGGCGCCGGCGAGGCGGGAGAAGTGCGCGCCGCCGGGAACGCCGTCAGGCGTGACCTTGGCGTACCACTTGCCCTCGAACTCGACGTCATAGGTCGCTGTCGATGGGAACGGCGCGACGGGATCGCTCGCCGGGGGGGTCAGCGAGGTGTCTTGCCTCGTACGGGTCACCGTCACGATGTAGGTCCTGGTGCTTCCGTTCGCGGCTGTCACCCTGATGGTGATGACGTTCTGGCCCACCGACGGGTTCACCTGGTAACCGTCGGCATTGGTGTCGGCGTCGACGCGACCTACGAGCGTAGCCACGGCACCGGCATCGTTCTCGCTCGCGGTCACCGTGATCCCCGTCACGGTGTAGCCGACGGATGCCGTGTACCAGGTGACCTCAGTGTCGAAGGAGGGGCTGAGCCTTGCCCCGCTCAGTGACAGCGCGCTCAGGGTGGCGTCCGCGGAGAGGGGGGTGCCTGTGCCCGTGTCCGACCAGTCCCCGTCGCCGGCGCTGTTGGCTGCCCGCACCTCCACGTCGTAGGAGACGCCGTTGGTCAGCCCCGCGATGGTGTATTCCAGGTCGCCCGAGGTCCAGGCGATCACTTCGTCCCAGTTGGCGTCGGCCTTGTCCGTCGCGTCGGTGCGGATTGAGTGCACGTCGTAACGGGTAATGGCGGCGCCGCCGTTGGAGGCGGGCGCGCTCCATTGCACGGCGAGCTCCCCGTCGCCGGCGGTCACGGAAGAAACCCCCGGCACTCCGGGCACCACGGGGGGCTGCATCTGCTCGGCGGCCTCGCCGATGTTGTTATAGTTTTCGGCAGAGACGCGCACACTCGAGCCGGGCGCTGTGGCAGTCGTCTGGTGGGCGAGAGTCCCCGAAACATCGGTGATCTTCGCGGAACGGGTGTCGTCGTACTCCTGGTCCGCATCCTTCCACTCCACCCGGTAGGCGGTGATGGCTTCACCCCCGTCGTAGGCCGGCTTCTCCCAGGTCACCCGGCCGTCCGCGGCCAGGGCGACCGCTGCGGGAGCCTGGGGGACGCAGCCGCCGGCTCGCCATGGATTGCGGGTGGGGGCCCTGCCGTACAGGGCCTCCGTTGCTCGCTGCCGATCGCAGTAGGCCCCGAATGCGTTCCGCAACGCGAACGCAGCCGCGTGTTTCCATGCCCCCACGCCCTTGACATCAGTCCACACCTTTTCGAGGTCGTACTGCTTGTCGTATTTCGGATCCGTTGAGGTGTCATAGGGAACGGTGTCGTCCTCGTAGGTTGTGTCGAACCAGGCCGGCATTGTCTTGGCGAGGACGCTGTTGATCATGGTCAGTGTAGTTGCAGAGGGCGTATCTCCTGTTCTGGAACAAGGAGGGAAGTACGTCGAAAGAGAGCTTGCCACGGTGCCGCTCTCGACAGCATCGGCATAGAGCTCATGGATCTGACAGCCGGTTCCGCCCGCTACGAGGTCTGCAAAGTAGAGCCACGCGATGCCGCGACCCTCGGAGTCTCGTCCCATAAGCCGCGCTCCGGCATTGTAGACGTGGCCCAGCTCATGGAGATAGACGCCTGTGTCAGATGCGGCGTTATTACCAATGTCAACGCGAGTGACTTCACAGGCAACCAGAGTCCCTATTCTTCTCGAACTGCAATCCAGGAAGACCCTGCTGTCGGAGACTGTTGCACCAATTGGAGTGTTTAAACGCCGCATGTAATCGTACAGCTCGCGCACCCATGGGTCGTCTGCTTCGTATGCGGCAACAACCCCCGTCTTCAGGAAGTGACCTCGTTGCTCACTTTCGGACTGGGTTTTGAACCCAGGCGTACGAAGCTTGACATCGGTACCCAGGGTGACGAGGAGGGCGTAGAGCGTGTCCGCAGTCAGTCCCGTCAAGTCGAAGGTGACGGAGGTGCCGTTGGTCATCTTGCTCGTCACCAGGTCGGCGCCGTCGGGCTGGGCCCTGTACTTGAGAGCAACCGTCTGCTCCGTCGAGCCGGGATTGGCGATGGTGACTGTCACGCTCGCCGTCGTTCGTCCGGTCTCGCCGAACTCCACGCCGGTGATGTTCCCGCTTGGCGCAGCCGGCAGGTCGTAGGCATAGATCTTGACCTTCGCCTCATCGCCCACCCAGAGGGTGTTCCCGCTGGAGGTGACGCCCCACGGCGCCCCATTCTCGCGGGCCAGTTGTATCTCCGGGGGGGCTGCCGATCGCCGACACCGGCGGTACCCAGGGCATAGGCGAATATCCTGTCCAGGGCGTCGTCGGCGACCCACAGCGCGGACCCGTTGGACCACATGCCCCTGGGTTGCATGTAGGAGGTGGCGAGGTCGCCCTCTTTCGTTGTGTCGCGCGCTCCGAAGGTACCGGTGCTGCCGATGTTGTAGGCGAAGACGTGCTCCCGGACGTGGCCTGCTATCCACATCGTGGTTCCGTCGGACCACACCCCCCTCGGGTGGCCATTCTCGGGCGCTATCTCGAAGCTCTTCGCGGTGTCGAGCCTTCCGAAGGGGCTGCCTGAGAGCGAATACGCGTACACCTTGTCGTCCTGCTCGTCGACTACCCACAAGGTGCCGCTGTTCACGTAGACGCCGCGTGGAGCGGCGTTCTCGCCGTCGAGCACGAAGCTCTTCGAGCTGACGAAGCCCTTGTTGCTCAGGTTGTAGGCGTCGACGCGGTCGCTGCCCCCCGTGGCCCTGTCGTACACGACCCACAGGGTGGCGCCGTCGGTCCCGATGCCGCGCATCTGCCCGATCCCGACCAGGGCAAGGTCACGCTGCGCCGGCCGCACCAGCAGCTCCGCGGTGACCTCGGTCCCGTCGGCGAAGGTGCTGTCGAGTGAGGCCTGGACCACGAGGCGCGGCGCCGATCGCGCCCCGGAGAGCGTGAAGTCGATGGTCTGTCCGCCTGTCGCGTTGGTCGTGGACCATGCATCGGTGAAGGGCTCGCGGTAACGCAGGTACACCGTCTTGCTGGGGTTGGGGTAGCTGATGTCGGCGCGAATGGTGGCGGCGGTCTGCGTAGCGGAGACGAGGGACAGCGCGGATACGCTCGGGTCCGGCTTCGGCTGGTAGTAGGCGAAGACCTTCGATCCGCTGCGGCGGCCGTCCAGGATCCAGAGATACTCCCCGTCTCCCCACATGTCGCTGGCTCCCAGTGAGTCGACAGCATTGGCGTGAGCGGTGTTCAGCGGGATATTCAGGTGCGGCAGCGGGATGCCGACCCTCAGATCGAGGGCGTAGAGCATCCGGTCCCGGCCGTCGACCGCCCACATCGTCTGACCGTCGGACCAGATGCCGCTCAGGGCGTAGCTGCCGTCCTTGTGCAGGGTGATGTCCTTCGCCGTGTCGCGTCCGCCATACGGGCGTTCGTAGGCATAGGCGTCGTGCTGAGGGTAAACGACCCAGAACGTGTCGCTGTTGGCCCAGATGCCCTTCGCGTCGGAGTGGCCGCGGGCGAGCCTGAATTCCCTGCTCGATTGCCGGGAGCCGTCCGAAAGCTGGTAGGCGTAGGCTCGGAATTGGGACCGGTCCACGGCGTACAGGTAGGTCCCGTCGGACCAGAGGCCCCCTGGGCTGTGGTTGCCGAGGCCTGGGGTGATGTCTTTCGCCGTGTCGCGGTCGCCGTGCTGGGCGGCCGGTGTGCGCTTGTAGGCGAGAATCGTCGTCGAAGTGCCAAGAGTAAACCCGTCGGAGATGACCCAGAGCGTGTTGGCGTCTCCCGCGATGCCCGTGGGAAGGTCGCTTCCGGCCAACGTGATGTCGAGATGCGCCGGCCGGTTCTGGAAGGTGCTGCTCTCGACGCCGGTCGCGAAGGTCGAGTCCGCCGACACCTCGATGTCGTAGTAGGCGTTCGCCGCCAACGCCGTGAGGCTGAAGGTCACGTCCCCCGCTTGCGACGCGTTGGCGGTCCACAACAACGCTCCCCAGTCGTCCTTGTCATGGAGAGAGAGCCGCAGATAGAACGTTCCCATCCCACTGACCGTCGCGGTGGCGGTCGCGGTGGTCCGGGCGCTGCTCGCCACTGTGCCGGCACTCACGGTGGCGGTCTGGGCGGAGACCGATGCGACACGACCACTCAGGGCTGCAAACACGACAACAAGCAGCACAATGCCTATCAGGGTTGCGGAACGCGGCAGAGTGGCGCTCATACCCGCGCTTCGTGCCGGGAGCAGCCCACCGTGTTGCCGGAGCACATCGCCCGGCTCAGGGCAGCCTGCGCCCAGGCGCGATCCGGCGGGTGGCTAGCGAACAGCGAGCCGGCCAGGCTCGCGGCCCCTGGCACCGGAAGCCGTCCGGCGAGCACGCCACGGAGCAGCACGGCGCGGAAAGTGGAACCGGTGATCTGCGCCGAAGTCACGACGGTTCCCCCCCGCAAGAAGCGCCCCCGTGGGCGCCTAGCTAGGGCAACCTAGCACGGTCGTGTCGTTCAATCGATGCATATCCGTGATAAATACGTGAAACTTTGCTCAAACCCGTGAAGTTTTCGGTGAATCAAGTCCCATTGATGCTCACCACCAGCCTTTCACGGCACGCGCCCAGGGAACTCCAGCAGCGCATAGGCCAACCCGAAGGTGAGGGCGAGTCCTCCTCAGCCCGTCTCCGGCACGCTTGCTAGTGGCTGCTCTCCGGGCGCTCGGGTCGCGATCACAGGGGTGGTGCAGCGGCACGCGCACCGGGACGACAACGATGTCCATGTCCGGACGCTGCACCCTGTCATCGATGTCGTGGAACGTCAGCTCGGCGCCGAATTGGGCGGCCGAGGCCCTCGCCGTGTCTTCGTGTGCCATGCAGACGGCCTTGAGCTCGTAGTCAGGGCAAAGAGGCCAGCGCTGGCACGCAGCACTCGATACGGTCACGCGGCTGGGCGCGGTGGACCCGGGGCTCGTGGCCATCGAGGCGGGCCGCATCGCCGACGGCCGCCGGGAGAGCGGCGTCGGGAATAGGACAACTTGGGCGGTTCGACCGCCCGAAGCCGAACCTGGCCGGCTACGACGCGCTGCTCGCCGCGAGCACGGGATGAGCACGCCCATGACCGAGCAGGCGGCCGCGCTGACGCCCCGCACACTTGACTTCACTCGCTGCGGCATACGGCCGGGAGCCAGTCGATCCTGGCCGGCACCGACCTGCTGACGGTTTCGCGGCGGCTCGGGCAAGCGTCCGCGTCGTTCACGATGGATATCTACGGGCACATGTTGCCGGGGCAATAGGGCCCTGCGGCCGAGGCGCTTGACCACTTGATCAGGTGAATGGCCCCAGAATGGCCCCAGATTGGCCCCAGATTGGCCCCAGGATGGCCCCAGGATGGCCCCACTCGAGCCGACTGAACGAACGCATGCGGCCGAAAAGGCCTGTGAACGTTGGTGCCCCCAAGGGGGTTCGAACCCCTGTTTCCACCTTGAAAGGGTGGCGTCCTGGTCCCCTAGACGATGGGGGCGAGCGCTGATCGAGCATACCAAGGACCGGGCGCAGTTGCCCCCGCACGCCGCGAGGCCGCTTCGACCGCGCGACGCCCCTCGGAATCTCCCGCACTGGGTGCGTAGCTCGCGCGCTGCGGCACTGGCGCGCACGCGCCGCGTGCCGCACCATTCGAGGCTCTAAGCCAGGAGCAGCCATATGACAAGCGATCCGATCCTTCCGCAAGCCCGCATCGTCGATGAGTACGAGAGCCCCATATCGGGGTATCAGCTGCTGATGATGGTGCGGATCGCCAACTCGCCCGGCAAGCTCGGCATGCTCGCCACCACGATCGGTGAGTGCGGCGCAGACATCGGCGCGATCGACATCTACGAGGCGGGCCCCAACCACATGGTCCGGGAGTTGCGGGTCTTCTGCCGCGACGCCGTGCATGCCCGCGAGGTCGTGGACCGGGTTGACGCCCTCGACGGCGTGGAGGTGCAGCGCGCCTCGGACCGCACCTTCCAGCTGCATCGTGGCGGCAAGATCGAGATCGCGAACAAGGTGCACATCCGCACCAACGCCGAGCTCTCCCATGTCTACACGCCCGGCGTCGCGCGCGTCTCGATGATGGTGCACGACGAGCCGGACTCGGTGTGGGCGCTGACCGCGCGCCGCAATACCGTCGCCGTCGTCACCGACGGCACCGCGGTGCTCGGCCTCGGCGACATCGGCCCGGAGGCGGCGATGCCGGTCATGGAGGGCAAGTGCATGCTCTTCAAGAGCTTCGGCTCGATCGACGCCTGGCCGATCTGCCTCGACACCAAGGACCCCGACCGCATCGTGGACATCGTCGAGGCGATCGCGCCGGGCTTCGGCGGCATCCTGCTCGAGGACATCTCCGCCCCACGCTGCTTCGACATCGAAGAGCGGCTCGTGGAGAAGCTGGACATCCCGGTCTTCCACGACGACCAGCACGGCACCGCCGTCGTGGTCCTCGCGGCGCTGATCAACAGCCTCAAGATCGTCGGCAAGAAGCCCGAGGACCTGAAGGTCGTCGTGCTCGGCGTCGGCGCCTCCGGGATCGCCTGCGCTCGGATCATGCTCAACTACGGCGTGCGCGACATCATCGGCTTCGACCGCACCGGGGCCGTCTACCCCGGCCGCGAGAACCTGAACCCGGCGAAGGAGTGGTTCGCCGAGCACACCAACCCGGACGGCTTCAGCGGCGACCTGACGCAGGCGATGCGCGGAGCGGACATGTTCCTCGGGCTGTCGGGCCCGCGCATGCTCTCGCCGGAGCAGGTGGGCAGTATGGCCGACGACGCGATCGTGCTGGCACTCTCCAACCCGGAGCCGGAGATCATGCCGGAGCTGATCCAGGGCAAGGCCCGCGTGATCGCCACCGGGCGCTCCGACTACCCGAACCAGGTCAACAACGTGCTCTGCTTCCCCGGGCTCTTCCGCGGCGCCTTCGACGCCGGCGCGAAGCGCATCACCGAGGAGATGAAGCTCGTCGCCGCCCACGCCATCGCCGAGGTCATCCCCGACGACCAGATCAACGAGGACTACATCCTGCCCTCGGTCTTCAACGAGGCGGTCGCGCGCAACGTCGCCGCGGCAGTCGCCGCGGAGGCGCGCCGCACCGGCAACGTCCGCCAGCCCGGCTCGCGGGTCTTCGTCTAGCCTGTCCAGTCTCGTTAGATGCGGCGGGCGCCGTCCCTCGCACGCCACTTGATCCCGAGCCGGATCGGGCTCCTTCGCGATGTCGAACGCGACCCGCGCCACTACAACTCAGACTGCGCCCATACCAGCCGCTCGAATGGTCCCGACACGCAGCCGGATGTGTCGCCGGATTCTGGAGATAGGGCAGCCTAGCTGCCGCGCAGCGTACGGAGCAGGTCGCCCATCCTGGGTGGCTGGCCGTACGCCAGCAAGTAAGCCCGGAAGAGGCGGGCCGTGAGCCAAACGACGATCGCCACGCTGAGGGAGAGGACAGCGAGACTAACGAAGACCTCCAAGCCGTCCATGCCACCGAGACTCAGCCGCATGAGGCTCGCCATTGGGGCAGTAATCGGGACGAAGCTGAGCGCCCTCGCAAGCGTCCCGTCGGGGTCATCCAGCAGGGCGGGCAGGAACCACATCGGAGCGATAGCAGGCAGCATCACGAACGCGGTGATGCTCCCCGCCTGCTGTTGGTTGGTGGTGACCGCCCCGATGGCAGCCAGCAACGTGCCAATGAGAGCGTAACCAAGGAGGAAGTAGGCAAACGCAATAAAGAGCCACCCGGCCGAAGGTACATGCGTCAACTCGGAGGGCGCCCCGATCATGCGGCCGAGTGCGAGTAGGAAACCGACGCCAGATACGGCCCAGACTGCCACCTGCAAGAGGCTCGCGGCTCCCAGCCCGATGAGCTTTCCGAGCATCAGATGCTCCGGCTCGATCGAGGAGAGCAACACCTCCATGATGCGGTTCTCCTTCTCCTCGGACAGACCTTGCAACAGGTAGCCAGACGCGGTGAGCGCCGACACGACGAACAATAAGCTCACAGCGACGAAGAGCAGGCTGTCGGCCACGTCAGAGTCCTCATCGGCGGGCGCACCCGACTCGGTCACTTCATCAATCACGAGTCGATAGGGCGTGATGATGCGCTCGATCCGCTCCGAGTCGACCTGTCCGGATGTCAGGTTCTCGACGACGAATCGGTGAAGAGCGCCATCCCGTCGGCCGGAGCCGAACAACCCGGCGCTCTCCTCCTGAACCTCCACCACCGTCCCCGTCTCCAGGTAGTCTGCGGGAAACACGAAGAGCCGCTCGATCCGTCCTTCAAGAAGCGCGCCTGTGGCTGTCTGCCGGTCCGGGTACGCCGTGAAGACCGTGCTGCCCTGCCTCTGGAACCTGGTGAAGTGCGGCTGGCCGTCCTCGCCAGTTGTGAGGTCGACGTAGCCGAACATGAACGTTTCGGGGGGAATAGCGGAAGGAGTGTCCTCTTCGGACGTGTCAGACCTCACCGTCTGAAATACGGCGGCGCCGACGAGGCCGAGTATTGCCAGGACGGGGACTGAAGCGACGAAGATGCGGTAGGCGAGTCGGCCGAGGGTGACGGAGAACTCGTGCCGCGCGACGAGCCATGTCTTACGCATGACGGTCCTCGACGACTCGAAGGAAGATCTCCTCCAGGCTCGGCGTTGCAAACTCGTACCGGTCAATCTTCGCGCCGCGGTCGAGCAGTGTCCGCAGCACCGCCTCCGGGGGGTGGCCGCTTGCAAGTTTGAGCACGTATCCGGAACCCTCCCGCCGGGACCCGAGCACTCCGTCAATCGCCTCCGACGCCCGGTCGCTCGCGACAAAGACCTCGCTACCAGCGAAGCGGCGCTTGATCTCGGTGAGAAGGCCTTCGAGCACGAGGCGGCCGTCGTCGACCATCAGGATGCGGTCGCACAGTTCCTCGACGTCCGTCATCTGATGGGTTGAGAACATGATGGCGACGCCTGCGGCACGCCGCTCAGCGACGATGTCCTTCATGAGTCGCACGTTGATCGGGTCCAGCCCGCTGAACGGTTCATCGAGTACGACGAATGCGGGATCATGGATGAGCGTCGCCGCGAACTGCACGAGTTGGCCGAGTCCCCGGCTGAGTTCGCGGACCTTCTTGTCCCGGTGCTCCTCGAACCCGAGACGTTCGAGGAGTTCGTTGGCACGGCGTAGAGCGGGTTCCCGGGAGACACCTCTGAGTTCGGCCAGATAGAGAAGGTTCGGGATGACCCGGAGATTGCGGTAGAGGCCGCGTTCTTCCGGGAGGTAGCCGATACGTTCACGGGTTTCCGGGGTAACGGCGGCACCGAATATCGCCACATCCCCAGCGTCCGGCCGGATGATGTCGAGGAGCATGCGGATGGTAGTGGTCTTGCCGGCGCCGTTCGGGCCAACCAGTCCGATGATCTCGCCGGGCCGCACGGACAGGGAGACATCCTGTACCGCTATCCGGTCGCCGAACCGCTTCCACAGGCCGGTGGCCTGGACGACGGGAGTAGTCGCCGGAGTCATTGCCATAGACCGGGATCGTAGCACGGGGCCATAGCTGTGGTGCGTCGGGGCACGCGCTCTCCAACGGCCGCTCCGACTACCCGAACCAGGTCAACAACGTGCTCTGCTTCCCCGGGCTCTTCCGCGGCGCCTTCGACGCCGGCGCGAAGCGCATCACCGAGGAGATGAAGCTCGTCGCCGCCCACGCCATCGCCGAGGTCATCCCCGACGACCAGATCAACGAGGACTACATCCTGCCCTCGGTCTTCAACGAGGCGGTCGCGCGCAACGTCGCCGCGGCAGTCGCCGCGGAGGCGCGCCGCACCGGCAACGTCCGCCAGCCCGGCTCGCGGGTCTTCGTCTAGGCTGTCGCCCCCCCGAGGGCGCTCCGATCCCCTCTCCCCTGGCGGGAGAGGGTTAGGGTGAGGGGGACTCCGAGGCAGATCGCGTGTCGCCTGCCGGGGGGCTGCGCCCCCCACACCCCATCCCGGACGAGCGCGCTGCGCGGCTCCGGCCCACCCACCCGCCCTCGGATGTTCTTTCTGTGGGGGCTCCGCCCCCACGCCCCCGCCCGGATCGGCAGCCGGAACACAGCCTCGAGGGCGCGCCTTCGGATCCCCTCTCCCGCGAGGGGAGAGGGAGCCGGAGCGCCCTCGGAACGGGGTTTTCGCAAAGGTCTCCAGAGGGAGAGCGGACAGATCGCGGCCTACTGGTAGGAGTAGCGCTGCTCCTTCCACGGGTCGCCGTGGATGTGGTAGCCGTACATCTCCCAGAAGCCGGGGCGCACCTCGGGCAGGAACTCGATGCCGCGCACCCACTTCGCGCTCTTCCAGAAGTAGAGCTGCGGGATCACTCCGCGCAGCGGACCCCCGTGGTCGCGATCGATCGGGTTGCTGTCGTGCGTGTGCGCGAGCAGCACGCCCTCGTGCAGCAGCTCGTCGAGCGGCACGTTCGTCGTGTAGCCGCCGTAGGAGTGGAACATCACTTCCTTCGCCTCGGGCAGCACCTTGGCGAGGGCCATCACGTCGGTGAAGCGCACGCCGCGCCAGTGGTTGTCGTAGCGGCTCCAGGTGGTCACGCAGTGGATGTCCGAGGTGTCCTCCGCCTGCGGCAGCGCGTTGAACTCCTCCCAGTTGATGCGCACTTCCTCCTCGACCAGGCCGAAGATGCGGAACTCCCAGGTCGCGAGGTCGATGCGCGGCGATGAGCCGTAGGTCAGCACCGGCCAGCCGTCCGTCAGCCGCTGCCCCGGCGGGAGCCGATCCTCGGGCGGGCGCACCGGCTTGCGGCCGGGCAGATTGCTTGTCGTCACGACGGCTTGCTCCTCACCCTGACGTCTCGTCAATGGTCCTCAGTTGGGGCGTGCGCGCTCGCGCGCGCCGCTCACAGCCATCGTAGCGGATGCACGCTCAGAGGCGAGGGCGAACGGACCGCAACGGCGCCCTTCGATAGGATGGAGGCATGGAGCAGGCCGTCGCCGCGACCGGATCGGACGAGGACGCCGCGCGTCCGGGCGCGATGCGCGGGCAGCTCCGGCGCTTCGCCGGCATCGCCGCGGCGGTCGTGATCCTCGACCAGCTGACGAAGGCGCTCGTGCGCGCCTGGCTGAGCGAGGGCGAGACCTGGCCCGAGGGCTTCGATCTGATCCGCATCTCGCACGTCGAGAACTCCGGGGCCGCGTTCGGGATCCTGCAGGATGGAGGCCCGTTCCTGATCGCCAGCTCGATCCTCGGCGCCATGATCGTGCTGATCTTCCTGCGCGCAGCCCCGCCCGGCGACCGCCTCTACGAGACGGCGCTGGCGTTGGTGCTCGGCGGCGCGGTCGGCAACCTGATCGACCGGCTCTTCCGAGGCACGGTGACGGACTTTATCGACCCCACCCACTACCCCTCCTTCAACATCGCCGACTCCTCGATCGTGGTCGGCGTGTTCGCGCTCGCCGTGATCTCCCTCTTCCGTCCCGGCAGCAAGCCGGAGAGCGCCTGATGCAGCAGGAACGCTTCGCCGCAGCGCGCACGGACCGGCTCGACCGGCTCGTCGCCGAGCAGCTCGTGCACCTCTCGCGCAACCAGGCGCGGCGGCTGATCGACGAGGGCCGCGTCGAAGTCGCGGGCGAGCCGCGGACCCACGCCGGCCGCGAGGTCGCCGAGGGGACCGCGATCACCGTCCGGCTCCCGGCGCAGCCGGACCTCGACGCGATGGCGCTCGACGTGCCGCTCCAGGTGCTGTTCTCGGACGAGCACACGCTGATCATCGACAAGCAGGCGGGGCTGCTGGTGCATCCCGTGCAGGGCCGACCGGCGGTCACCCTGATACACGCCGTGCGCACCCGCTACCCCGAGGTGCAGGAGATCGGCGGGACGCGCTCCGGCCTCGTGCACCGCCTCGACCGCGACACCTCCGGGGTGATCGCCTTCGCACGCTCCGCCGCCGCGCGCGACGCGCTGCGCGCGCAGTGGAAGGCGCGCGAGACGCTCAAGATCTACCTCGCCATCGCCGAGGGCGTCGTCGAGCCGCGCCGCGGCCACATCGATGCGCCGCTCGGCCCCGACCCGGCGAACCCGACCCGCCGTGCCGTCGTCGAGCGCGGCGACTCCGCGTTCAGCGAGTACCGAGTGCTGGAGCAGTACGGCGAGGAGGCCGCCTTGCTCGAAGTCCGTATCCTCACCGGCCGCACGCACCAGATCCGCGTCCACCTGCAGGCGACCGGCCACCCGATCCTCGGCGACGGCGTCTACGGCCGGCCCTCGCCGCGGATCGCGAGGCAGGCGCTGCACGCTCGCCGGCTCGGGCTGTGCCTGCCCTCGAGCGGCGAGTGGCGCGAGTTCGAGGCGCCGCTCCCGCAGGACCTCAGCGACGCCATCGACGCGCTGCGCGCCGACCACGGCGTGGAGGCGCAGCCGCTGGCGGCGTCCGGCACGGGAGGCCCGCTATGAGCGTCCGCGTCCGCTACGCGCCCAGCCCCACCGGCGACCCGCACGTCGGCAACATCCGCACGGCGATCTGGACCTGGCTGCACGCCCGCCGCCACGGCGGCGCCTTCATCCTGCGCATCGAGGACACCGACCAGTCGCGCGCCGTCGAGGGCTCCGTCGAACGCATCGAGGACTCGCTGCGCTGGCTCGGCCTCGAGTGGGACGAAGGCCCCGGGGCCGGAGGCGACTACGGCCCCTACGTGCAGTCGCAGCGCCTCGATCGCTACCACGCCGCCAGCGAGGCGCTGCTTCGCGACGGCCACGCCTACCGCTGCTTCTGCACCCCGGACGACCTGCGCACGATGCGCGAGCGCCAGCGCGCCGCCAGCCGGCCGCAGGGCTACGAGGGCGCCTGCCGCGACCTCGACGCCGCCCGGGCCGCCGAGCGCGCCGCCGCCGGCGAGCCGCACGTGATCCGCTTCCGCATGCCGCGCGAGGGCGTCACGACGTTCAGCGACCTGATCCGCGGCGAGATCCGCTACGAGAACCGCCTGCTCGACGACCTCGTGCTGCTCAAGTCGGACGGCTTCCCCACCTACCACCTCGCCCACGCCGTCGACGACCACGCGATGGCGATCACGCACGTCACCCGAGGCGACGAGTGGATCCCCTCGACGCCGCGCCACGTGCGGATCTTCGAGGCGCTCGGCTACGAGCCGCCGATCTTCGTGCACACGCCGGTGATCCTCGGGCCGGACGGGGGCAAGCTCTCCAAGCGCCACGGCGCGCAGTCCGTGCTCGACTACGCCGACCAGGGCTACCTGCCCGAGGCGCTGCTCAACTTCCTCGCGATCATGGGCTGGGCGATCGACGACAAGACCGAGATCCTCTCGGGCGAGGAGATGGCCGCCGCCTTCGACCTCGCCGACCTCAACCCCGCGCCCGCCGCCTTCAACAGCGAGAAGCTGGAGTGGATGAACGGCGTCTACATGCGCCAGCTTCCCGAGGCCGACCTGACCGCGCGCTTCGCCGAGCGCCTCGACCGCGACCTGCCGGACTCGGTGGAGCGGCCGGCCGACCGCGAGCTGGTCGCGCAGTTCACCCCGCTGATCCGCGAGCGCGTGAAGCTGCTCTCCGAGGTCGCCGGCCTGACCGACTTCTTCTTCGCCGAGGACGTCCCCGTCGCCGAGCCGGACGAGTTCCTCGGGCGCTCCTTCCGCAAGCAGCCGGAGCAGGCCGCGCCCGCGCTCGCCGCCGTCGCGACGGCGCTGGAGCCGCTCAGCAGCGACTGGACTACCGAGACCCTCGAGGCCGCACTGCGCGCGCTCGCCGAGGAGTTGGGCGTGCGCGCCGGCGACCTCTTCATGCTCTGTCGCGTCGCCGTCACCGGAAAGCGCATCACCCCGCCGCTCTTCGAGACGATGGAGATCGTCGGCCCCGCCCCCTCCCTCAAGCGCCTCGCCGCCGCCGAGGCGGCCCTGCGCGCCGCCTACCCCGCCTGAGCGGCAGCCTCGAGGCGCACGGCGCGCCCTCGGGGGATCGTGACCACTGGCCGAGGCTTTGCTAGGGTGGAGAGGTCCGCTGGGGACTCGTCTAATGGTAGGACAGCTGACTCTGGATCAGTAGGTCGGGGTTCGAATCCTCGGTCCCCAGCCAATACGCCGTATACGATTTCGGGGCCGTACTGGACAAGCTGTCCATGAACGCTGTCCGGTACGGAGCGCGGGCGCAGGGGGTAGGAGCCGCCCGGACGAGCTAGAAGAGCGAGTCTCGTTCAACGAGCAGCCGCGACTGGGGAGGTCGATATGGAGAGCTTGCTTAGCTGCTGCACGACTGAGGTGCTGGCACAGTGAGCACAATAGACGGCGCTATAGACCTCACTATACCTGGGCTATCTGGAAAGCCTTTGAGCATCACAATACAAACTGGTGAATCCATCTTTGTTATGGGTGCGAATGGAACAGGTAAATCAACTCTCATACATCACCTCAATAACGAGCACAACGCGCGAGCGCGATTCATACCTGCTAATCGTCAAACATGGATGGAATCTAACTCCGTTACTATGAACTCGCGCGACAAGGAACAGACAGAACGGAATATAAGACAAGGGACCACCCGTGCTGACGCCCGGTTCCGCGACAACTATTCTGGCGCGCGAGTCAGCTTGTCCATAGCGGAGCTGCTGGCAGCTGAGGCCGCGCGAGATCACGACATCGCGATTGCGATTGATCGCGGGAAGCCCAAACGTGCGCGGAAGATATCAAGGAACCGTCCGTCGCACTTGAGAACGATTTCTTCGCTCTTACAGTCATCAGGTCTTCCAATCACAATAAGCGCTCACAATGGTGAGGAACTCCGAGCCGTCAAGCACGGACAAGAGTATAGTATCGAACAACTATCGGACGGTGAGCGCAATGCCTTTTTACTTGCCGCAACCATCCTCACTACCGAACAAGGAACGCTTTTCCTGTTGGATGAGCCTGAGAGGCATCTGCATAGGTCCATTTCAGGAAGGCTGATTTCGTCGCTCATTGCGGAGCGAGCCGACTGTTCGTTTGTAATTGCCACACACGACATTACACTTCCGAGCAAGGAAGAGGATGCCAGAGTCATTCTCTTGACGGCTTGTCAATTCAGCAACGGGCAAGCTATCGGGTGGGATGCGAAGCTCCTTCCGCAGGGCGAAGCCATAGACGAGGATATCACGAGGGATATATTGAGCTCGCGCAAGAGGATTTTGTTCGTCGAAGGCGTGGATGGTAGCCTCGATATTGAGCTCTACCGTATCGCCTTCTCCAGCGAGAACGATATTGACGTCGTGCCCAAGGGTGGGTATCCGGCAGTCGAATCTTCGGTTAGGGCGATCCGCGGGTCCGAAGCGCTCTATTGGATGGAAGCCTTCGGTATTATCGATCGGGATGGCCGCGCAGACGATGAAGTGTCAGCCTTACGCAAGACTGGAGTGTACCCGCTGGAGGTGTACTCCGTGGAATCGATCTACTACCATCCAAAAATCCAGAGGGAGGTAGCGGAACACTTATACGAGAGCCCAGAGGACAAGGTTACGGCAGCTCGCGCAGCCGCCATCGAAGAGATAGCCAAGCAAAAGGAAGGCTTGGCCACGCGGGCTCTTGAGAGGATGGTGCGCCGAGCTATCCTCGAACGAATCCCTGGACGAGAGGCTATCTCGGCAGAACTGTCTGTCCGAATTGAGATCGACATGACGGACCTACCACAAGATCCGCGTGCAGATCTGGAGCGAGCGATCGACGACAACGATCTCGAGTACATCATGAAGCACTACCCGATTAAGCCGGGCAACGTCCGGGGAGTGATCGCGCGACAACTCGGGTTCACGAACCGGACGGCATACGAGCGGAATGTCCGCAAGGTGCTCCGTCACAGGCCTCAAGCGTTGGAGTTCGTCAGGTCCTTGCTTGGAGGCCTCCCTTCGGACCTTACCGCTTCAGGGTCATAGCCAAGTCGCTGCGGCGTGGAGCGCTCTCGTTGGCACCCGACCACGACGAGCCCCCGGCTCTCACCGGGGGCTCCCCGCCTCGTAGGTCCGGGGGCCGCTGTCAGTCCTCGTCCCACTCGTGTTCATGGGGCTCCGCGCCGCCGGGGTGCTCGTGGACGGCGTAGAGCCACTCATCGTCCTCGTGGGCGTGCCGGACCGGGCTGTTCCCCGGCGGCGGGGCGCGGGCGATGTCGGACTCCCGAACGGGGCCGAATTCCCCCTGGTACTTGTCCCGCCATCGCTTGGTCGGCACGGCTGCACCTTCTTCTTGAGCCGCATCTCGATCTGGTAGAGCGCGCCCGCGAGCGTGCGGTGCGGGTTGGCCTCGACGAACATCGTAGCCGCCCTGCCGGGCGATGCGGCGCGGGCGCTATGCTCCCGCCATGAGTCGCGAGCCCGCGGCCCCCGTGGACGACGACGAGCCGCGATCACCGCCGCTGCCCGCCGGGAGGCGTCGCGGCGTCTTCTGGGGCTGGTGGATCGTCGTCGGGGCCGTCGTCGCGCAGTTCGCGGCGATGGGCGCCGGCGGCGGGATCGCCGGCGTCTTCCTCCGCCCGATGACCGAGGACCTCGGCTGGACCGCCGCCGAGTACACGCTCGGCGGCTCCTCCGCCTTCCTGCTCGGCGGCGTCGCCGGCTTCGTGCTCGGGCCGCTCGTCGACCGCTACGGGGCGCGGCCACTGATGCTTGCCGGCGCCTGCATCTACGCGGCCGCATTCCTCGCCATGTCACGCGTCGAGGAGCTGTGGCAGTTCGTCGCGCTCTCGATGATCGCCGGCGGCGCCGGCCTCTCGATGGTCGGGCCGCTGGTCGTAAACGCGACGCTCTCGAAGTGGTTTGTCGTGCGGCGCGGATGGGCGATCGCGCTCGGCTCCTCGGGCATCTCGTTCGCCGGGCTGATCATGCCGCTGACGATGACACGCATCGTCGACTCGGCCGGGTGGCGCGACGCCTACGCGATCCTCGCCGTGGTCGTGTTCGCGATCGTCGTGCCGGTCGCCCTCGTGATGCGCCGCCAACCCGAGGACTACGGGCTGCTGCCGGACGGCCTCGAGCCCGGCGCGACCGCGGACATCGACCGCCTCGCGGCCGAGGCGCAGGCGCGCGACGCCGCGAACTCCTACACGCGCGGCGAGGCGTTGCGCACGCCCGCCATCTGGCTCCTCGTCGTCGGCTACGGGCTGAACATCCTGGCGCTTTCGGCGGTGCTGGTGCACGCCATTCCGTTCATGACGGACAACGGCTTCACGCGCGCCGAGGCCGCGCTGGCGCTCGCGGTCAACGGCGGCGCGAACCTCAGCTCGAAGTTCGTGTGGGGCTACTGCCTGCAGCGGGTGCACGCCCGCTACCTCTCGGCGACGGCGCTCTCGATCTCGGCGACGGGCGTGGTGACCATGCTCGTCGCGGCGCAGCTGGGCGCGCTGCCGCTGATGTTCCTCGGGTTCTTCCTCTGGGGCTTCGGGTTCGGCGGCACGGTGCCGTTGAGCGAGTTCATCTGGGCGACGTACTTCGGGCGCGTGCACATCGGGGCCGTGCGAGGCGTCGGGGCGCCGTTCACGATCGTCTTCGGGGCGCTGGGGCCGATCCTCGGCGGGCTGTACTTCGACGCGGTCGGTTCGTACGACGGCGTGTTCGCGGCGTTCGTCGTCGCCTACCTCACGGGCGCCCTCGCGATCCTCGCCTCACGTGAGCCGCCGCCGAAGCGGCTGCCCGCCGAGGCAGCAGGGTAGTCCCGGGCCGCGCTTTCGCGACGACCGCGTCCTCGACAGGGTGCGCGCGCGTACCGATACTCGCGCCGACGCACCAGCGAGGACGCGAGCGCGATAGCGAGCGGGTCCAGCCGAGGAGACCAGGATGACGACCGCCGAAACCACGACCGACGAGCTGCTGGCAGAACGCGATGGCCACGTCCTCGTCCTGACCATGAACCGGCCCCACCGGCTCAACGCCATCAGCGGACCGATGCTGCGGGAGTTGGTGGACCAGCTCAACGCCGCGAACCGCGACCCGGAGGTGCGCTGCATCATCCTCACGGGGGCCGGCCGGGGCTTCTGCTCGGGCCTCGACCTGGTCGACCGCTCCGCTGCGCTGAACGACGAGTCGAGCGAGCGCCCGGCGCCACAGCTGTTCGACACGCGGGGCACGCCTCCGTCGACGTTGTTCCACATGGACAAGCCGGTGATCGCCGCCGTGAACGGCGCCGCCGCCGGCTACGGGATGGACCTCGCGCTGCTCTGCGACATTCGCATCGCGGGCGAGTCGGCGAAGTTCGCGCCGGTGATGGTGAAGCGCAACGTGCTGCCCGAGTCGGGCGGCAACTGGCTGCTCCCACGCCTCGTGGGCTGGGGGAAGGCCGCGGAGATCTTCTTCCTCGGCCGCAACCTCGACGCCCGGCAGTGCCTCGAGTACGGCCTCGTGAACAGGGTCGTCGCGGACGCTGAGCTGATGACCGAGACGATGGCCTGGGCCCAGGAGATCGCGGCCAACGCGCCGATGGCGGTGCAGGCGACCAAGCGCATGATGCGCCAGGGCCTCGACGAGGGCTTCGACACGACGGTCGACCACGTCTACGGGCACCTCGGCCGGCTCTTCGCCGCCGACGACTTCCGCGAGGGCGTCGCGAGCTTCATCGAGCGACGCAACCCGGAGTTCAAGGGGCGGTAATCAGGGGACGGGACTGACCTCGAGCGACTCGTATCGCGCGCGCTCGAGGGTTCGCGGGCAGTCCCGTTGGCCGGACGGCTACAGCTACCCCAGGATGCCGATGCGCATGGCGGTGAGGACCGCCTGCAGCTTCGTCGTTGCGTTCAGCTTGCGCCGGAAGTGGCGGACGTGATTGCGCACCGTGTGCAGGCTGATGCCGAGGTCGTCGGCTATCTGCTGCGTCTCCCGGCCCAGCGCCACCAGACGCAGCACCTCCAGCTCGCGCGCAGTCAGCGGCATGGTGTCGGCCGGGTCCGCTGCATCGACGGGAGCGCCAGAGACGATCTCGACTCCCTGCTCGCTCAGCTCGCTCCTGATGCCGTCCGTGGTGCGCCCGGCCTCGGGGCTATCGTCGAAGAGGTGCACCAGCAGGGGCGCGTCCATGTCGGCACAGACCGCGACCATGGGAGTGAGCTTGACCGTCTTGTGCTCCCCGGAGGCGGAGCGCATCTGCATGGTGGCAGCGCCCGGAACTCCACCGGTCCTCAGAGCGGTGATCGAGGGGCAGCCCTCCACGCATGCGGGAGTGAAGCCCCCTGGCGCCTGCCCCGCCACCACGTCGTAGCACCGCCGCCCGACGACCTGCTCGGGCGAAAAGCCGAGGATCCGCTCTGCCTCCGGGTTCCAGAACAGGATGGTCTGGTCCAGGGACATCGCGTAGACGCCGAACGGCGCCGGGCTCAGCAGTGCGAAGATGCGTTCTGCGTTCAAGGTCGCCCACCTGTTAACACAATCAGCAGGGGGGAAATCGGTCCGTCCTGTGACGCGACGGCCCACCATGCCATGCCCGTGCTACCGATACGCCAAGAGACTTACTCACACCGGGGAGACCGTCCATAACACAACCATGCTGGAGTGCGCCACCACGCGCCACGCTTCCCGGTGCGACCCTCCATCGGACAGAGCAGTCCCCTCCCGATCAGACGGCCGCCGGCGACGCCGCGCCGTCCGAATTCGCTGTGCACGCCTGACAATCTTCGCGATACCGCACTCCCCCGCTAGACCCGCAACTCGATCGACTCGAGGGCGGGGACCAGCAGCGCGGGGACGCGCTCGCGCACCAGATCCACGGTCCACCCGCCCTCGTGGAAGATACGGATCTTCGGGTCCGGGTGCGAGTAGAGCGAGAGCCGGTCCGCGCCCATGCCGAAGATTTGCCCGGTGATCTCCTGCGCCTCGTCGCTCGCGAGGTAGACGACGATCGGGGCGCACTCCTCGGGCTGGCCGGTGCGCGTCGCGGCCCGGCCGCCGTGCGTGAGGCCTCGCGCGCCCTTTATGTCGCCAATGTTGTCGGGGATGGTCGCGGTCATCTCCGTCTCCGCCGAGGGCGAGATCGCGTTGACGGTGATGCCGTACTTGATCAGCTCCAGCGCCCAGCCGCGCGTGATCGTGGCGATCGCGCCCTTCGTCGCCGAGTAGTTGGAGTTGCCCGTGTAGCCGCTCAGGCCGCTGTCGGCGGTCATGTTGATGATGCGGCCGCTCCCCTGCGCCCGCATGTGCCGCGAGGCGAAGCGCGTACAGGCGAAGTGACCCTTGAGGTTCGTCGCCAGCACCTCGTCGTACTCCTCCTCGGTCATGTTGAAGATCATGCGGTCGCGCACGATCCCCGCGTTGTTCACGAGAACGTCGATGCTCCCGAACGCCTCGATGCAGGTCTCGACGATACGCTCGCCCGCATCCCAGCTGGCGATGCTCTCGGCGAAGGTCACGGCGTTGCCGCCGGGGCCGGCGTTGATCTCCTGCGCGAGCGCCTCGCACTGGTCCGGATTGCGCCCGTTGACCACCACGTTCGCGCCCGCCTCGGCCAGTCCCACGACGTAGGCGCGCCCCAGCCCGCGCGTCGAGCCCGTCACCACCGCGTTCTTTCCTGCCAGCAGCACGCCTGCCTCCCTTCCAATACGCTCGTTGCGGCCACTTTAGCGGACCGCGACGCCCTCGGAGCGGCCGGCGCGCTACCCTCCCGGCGATGACGAGAGGAGCCAGGCCATGACCGACACGGAGCAGGACCGCGAACAGACACTCGAGGGCAAGGCGGCGCTCGTGACCGGAGGCGCCTCCGGCATCGGCGCGGCCACGGTCGAGGAGCTCGCGCGGCGCGGCGCGCGTGTGGCGGTGCTGGACCGCGACGGCGAGGGCGCAGCGCGTAGCGCCGCAGCCGCCGAGGCGCTCTCGGGCGAGGCGCTGACGCTCCCCTACGACCTCGCCGACACCGCCGGCATTCCCGGCGTCGTGCGCCAGGTGCTGGACGCCTTCGGGCACATCGACATCCTCGTCAACTGCGCCGGGATCAGCGCGCGCGGCGGGCTGCTCGACCTGGCGGAGGCGGACTGGGATCGCGTCCACGTCGTCAATCTCAAGGCGCCGATGCTGCTCATGCAGGAGGTGGCGAGGCACATGATCGAGCGCGGCGAGGGTGGGCGGATCGTGAACGTCAGCTCCAGCTCGGCGTTCCGCGCGCGCTCACACGTCGCCTACGCAAGCTCGAAGGCGGCGATCGTCCAACTCTCCCGCAGCGCCGCCGCCGACCTCGCGCCGTACGGCATCAACGTCAACGCGGTCGCGCCGGGGCTGACCCGCACGGGCATGACAGGCGACAGGGACATCGACGAGGACGCGCGCGACGGGCACCTCTCGAATCTCTTCGGGCGCGCCGCCGAGCCGCCCGATGTCGCCGCGGCGATCGTCTTCCTCTGCCTGCCGGAGAGCCGCCAGATCACCGCGCAGACGATTCACACCTCGGCTGGCCTCGTCGTCTGAGGACCGCGCGGCGCGGTACCATCCGCGCGAGGCAGCACGCACGGGCACGAGGGGGCGAACCATGGCGGATCGGGGCATCGACATCGCAAGCCGGCTGGACGAGATGCACCTGGAGGCCTACCAGGGCATGGAGGTGCGCGAACTCGACGTCGACGATGTCGCCGGCTCCGTCGCGTCGCTGCGCGCCAGCGCAGCCCTGCGCGAGCGCCAGCCCCTGCCCGAGGGCGTCACGACCGAGGACCACTACGCGCCCGGCCCGGACGGCGCGCCGGACGTGATGGTGCGGCTCTACCGCCCGGAGGGCCTCGCCCCCGGCGGACCGGCCTTCTACTGGATTCACGGCGGGGGGATGGTCCTCGGAAGCGTCGACAACAGCGACGGCTTCTGCGGGGAGCAGGCCGCCAACCTCGGCATCCTCGTCGCCTCGGTCGAGTACCGGCTCGCGCCGGAGCACCCCTACCCCGCACCGCTGGAGGACTGCTACGCCGGCCTGCGCTGGTTCGCCTCATCGACCGACGAGCTGGGGATCGACCCGGCGCGGATCGCGATCGGCGGCGGGAGCGCGGGCGGTGGGCTCGCCGCCGGGCTCGCGCTGCTCGTGCGCGACCGCGGCGAGATCGATGTCTGCTTCCAGTTGCTCGTCTACCCGATGATCGACGACCGCAACATCAGCAACAGCAGCCACACGATCACGGACCTGCGGCTCTGGAACCGCCAGAAGAACCTCGTCGGCTGGAGCGCCTACCTCGCGGGCAACAACGGTGGCGACGACGTCTCTCCCTACGCCGCGCCGGCGCGCGCCACCAACCTCGAGGGCTTGCCGCCCGCCTACATCAACGTCGGCGCGCTCGACCTCTTCATGGACGAAGACGTCACGTATGCGCAGGCGCTCCTCGCCGCGGGCGTGCGCACCGAGCTGCACGTCTACCCGATCGCCTTCCACGGATCGTCGAACAGCGTCCCCGACTCGCCGATCTCGCAGCGCTGGTCCGCGGACCAGCAGGACGCCCTGCGCCGAGCGCTGCGCGGCGAGGGCTAGGAGGCGCCGCCGGCGCCGCTACGGCAGATCCGCAGGCGTCAGCTCGAACTCCTCGAGCATCTCCGCGGTCGTCACGATCCGGCCGCTGATCATCGACGGCTCCGTGACGGCCAGCCGCAGGCAGGCCTCGGCGACGTGCTCGACCGGGGTGACGCGGTCCTTGTTCGCCTCCGTGATGAGCCCGAAGTACTCGACGCCCGGGGTGGCGATCAGTCCCGGCTGGATCGCGTTGACGGCGATCGCCGGCTGCTCGGCCGCGAACCCGGTACTGAAGCGCTCCAGCGCCGCCTTGCACATGCCGTAGATCGTGCTGCCCCTGCCCTCCGTGCCCAGCTCCGAGTGCAGCGCGGCGCCGGATGACATGTTCACGATCGCCCCCCGCTCCCGCTCGCGCATCCCGGCCGCGACCAGCTGGGAGAGGTGCACGGCGGCGTGCACCTGGATCTCGAACATCACGCGCTCCTGTTCGGCGGGGAACGCATCGGTGGGGTTGTACCAGGTCACCGCGCCGTTGTTGACGAGGATGTCGACCGGACCGAGTTCGGCCTCTGCCGTCTCGATCAGGCGCTCGCGATCCTCGGCGGAGACGAGGTTGCAGGGCACCGCGAGCGCCTCCCCGCCCGCCGCCTCGATGCGCGCGACGACGCCGTTGAGGCTGCCGGAGAGCAGCCGGTGGTCGCCCTCGTTCACGGTTCGCGCGGCCAGCGCGACGCGCGCGCCCTCCATCGCGTAGCGCACCGCGATCGCCTCACCGATGCCGCGCGAGGCCCCGGTGACCACCGCGACGCGCCCTTCGAGCTGTCCGCCCTCAGCCATTTTCGTCCCTCCCATGCATATTCAAGCCACCCGCTCAGCCCGGATGCCGGACAGCGGCGGCCCCATCCCGATATGCTGTCGCAGGTCTCGCCCGCGCTGCGGGCCTGACGTTACGACACCCGTGACCAAGCCACGAGGGGAACACGAGGGGAATCCGCACATGTCGCTCGAGAACAAGGTCGCACTCGTCGCCGGCGCCAGCCGCGGCATCGGCGCGGACGTCGCGAAGTACCTCGCCCGCGCCGGCGCGAAGGTCGCCGTCGCCGCCCGCACCGTCGAGGTCACCGACCCGCGCCTGCCCGGCACGATCCACTCGGTCAGCGCGGAGATCGCGGCCGAGGGCGGGACGGCGCTCCCGGTGGTGATGAACCTGCGCGACATCGAGAGCATCACGGGCGCCGTCGACCAGGTGATGGCCGAGTGGGGCCAGATCGACATCCTCGTCAACAACGCCGCGATCTTCATCCCGGGCGGGATCGTCGATGCGCGCGAGCGCCACATCGAGCTGAGCATCGCGATCAATCTCGTCGGCCCGATCGTCTCGATGCGCGCCGTGGTGCCGCACATGCAGGCGGCGGGCGGCGGGCACATCATCAACGTCTCCTCGCGCGGCTCGACCTTCCCGGGCGTCGGCCCCTACACCGAGGAACAGATCGCCCGTGTTGGCGACCTGCTGTACGGGCCGGAGAAGTCCGGCCTGGAGCACTTCTCGCAGCGCCAGGCGATGGCGCTGCAGGCCGACAACATCGCCGTCAACGTGCTCTCGCCCAACGGCCGTGTGAGGACGCCGGGCAATCTCTTCTTCGAGAACGACCCGGAGAACCCGGACCTCGACTTCGAGACCGCCGACGCGATGGGCAAGGCGACCGTCTGGATCTGCGAGCAGGACGCGAGCAGCTACACCGGCAACATCGTCTACGACGAGGATCTCGTGGGAGAGCACAACCTCTAGCGTCCGCCTCGTGGCCCGGCCCGGCCTGCGGCGAGCCTGCGGCGAGCCTGCGGCCCGGCGCTCGCCGCGCTGCTGCTCCTGCTCGCCGCCTGCGGCGGGCTGTTGCCCGGCGAGGATCGCGAGGCCTCAGCGACTCCGTCCACACCCGCCCCGGCGGCGGCCACCCCGGCGGCGACGTCACCCTCGGCTGCGACGGCCTCGCCCACGCCGCGCGCCGCCTCGCCGGCTCCGTCCGCGACGCCGACGGCCACACCGACACCCGCGGTGGCGCCGACCGAAGAGCCAATCACGCTGACCGTCGCCGCCGTCGGGGACCTGATGTTCGCGCGGGACATCGTGACGCTGATGGAGCAGTTCGGCCCCGCCTACCCGTTCGAGCGGATCGCGCCGCTGCTGGCCGGGAGCGATCTGCTGATCGGCAACCTCGAGGGCACGTTCACCGAGCGCGGGCAACCGCTCGACAAGTACTACACCTTTCGCGCTCCGCCGGTGCTCGCCGAGACGCTGACCGCCGCGGGTTTCGATGCCGTCTCGCTGGCGAACAATCACGCGCTCGACTTCGGAACCGAGGGGCTGCTCGATACGCTCGACGCGCTCGACACGCTCGGCGTCGCGCACTTCGGCGCGGGCCTCGATCGCGGCGAGGCGGAGGCGCCACTGATCCTGGCCGCGGATGGCGCGTTCGTCGCGCTGCTCGGCTTCAGAGGGGTAGCGTCCTCGGTCTTCGCGGACGGGGACGCGCCCGGCGTCGCCCGCGCCGAGCTCGAGGCTGTGGCCTCATCGGTCGGCTCGATCGCGCCCGCGGTGGACTTCGTGATCGTCGTCTTCCACTTCGGGACCGAGTACGACGCCGTGCCGACCGAGCAGCAGCGCGCACTGGCCGCGGCCGCCGCCGATGCGGGCGCCTCGCTGGTGATCGGCCATCACGCCCACACGCTGCAGCCGTGGGAGCGCCGCGGGAATGCGCTGATCCTCTACGGCCTCGGCAACTTCGTCTTCGACCTGGACCGCGACGATCTCGCGACGCTCGGCGAGGGGCCGTTCGCGACCGTCGTCGCGATTGTCGAGCTCAGCAGCGCCGCCCCTCCGCGAGTTCGCTTCCGGCCTGCATACATCGATCCGGACGAGAACCGCCCACGGCCCGCCACCGCCGCGGAGCGCGCACGCATCCTCGAAGCGCTGTCGGAGATCGGGGCTGACTGACCGCCTCACGGGAGCCGCAACGGGGGCATGTTACGCTGCGGCCACGCCCCGTTCGCGCGAGCCGATGGACGCGCAGCGTCGCTCGCGAGGCGCCATACGCGGGGCCGGGGAGGCCGTTTGAGCGACGAGCGCGCCCCGGGCGCCCGCGCGGCACTCGATTCCGCGACGCTGCGGAGTCCGGAGCGGCCGGGTACCTGGGCCTCCCTCAAGATCACGAACTTCCGTTACCTCTGGCTCGGCCAGGCCGGCCACGCCGCCGGCATCTGGATGGAACAGGCCGCGCGGCCCTTCCTGGTCCTCGATCTCACGGACGGGTCGGCGAGCCACGTCGGCGGCGTGCTCGCCGTGCGAACGGTTCCGCAGTTCATCTTCGGCATGTGGGCCGGCGTGATCGCCGACTCGTTCGACCGCCGCCAGGTGCTGCTGATCGGCAAGGCGGCGACGTTCGTCCTGAACATCGCCTTCGCCGTGATCCTCGCGCTCGGGCTACTCGAGCTCTGGCACATGTACGCCTACAGCGTCGTCCGGGGCACGCTGATGGCGTTCGACCAGCCGGCGCGCATGGGCCTCGTGCCCTCCGTGGTTCCCGACACGCATGTCACGAACGCGGTCGCGTTGATGAGCGCGACGCAGAACTCAATGCGCATCCTGGGGGCCGCGAGCGGGGGCATCCTCTACGCGGTGTTCGGCGCGACCGGGGCGTTCGCGCTGATCGCCGCCGTCTACACCGTGCCGGTCGCGGCCACGTACCTGCTGCAGACGACACCGATGACGAGCGCCGTCACCCGCAGCGCGAGCGGCCTCGCCGGCGGGTTGATCGAGGGCATGCGCTACTGCTTCTCGCACGCCTCGATTCGCGGCGTGCTGCTGCTCTCGATGATCTACTTCATGTTCGGGATGTCGTTCCTGCAGGTCTTCTCGCCGCTCTTTGCCGAGAAGGTCTTCAACATCGGCAGCGCCGGCTTCGCCGGCATGACCGCGCTGATGGGAGCGGCCGCCCTGCTCGCCTCGCTGCTGATCGCCAACCGGCAGCCGGATCGCCTCGGTGCGATCCTGCCGATGATCACCACCGTCTTCGGCGTGGTGCTGGTCATCTTCTCGCTGACCAGCTACATCCCCGGACCGACCGGGCTCGTGATCCCGTTCGCGATGCTGGCGCTGCTGGGCGCGCTGCAGACCAGCTACATGGCGCTCTCGCGCTCGGCCCTGCTGCAGACCGCGCCCGCCCAGATGCGCGGCCGCGTCTTCGGCGTGCTCACGCTCGATCGCGCCTTCATGACCGCGGGCGCGGCGAGCGCCGGGTTCCTCTCCGATGTAGTCGGCGTGCAGCCCGCGCAGATCGCTTTCGGCATCGTCTGCGCCCTCGGCGGCATCCTGATCTTCGCCGTTGCGGGCGAGTTCCGGCGCGCACGCGTCGGGGCGCACTACAACGTGCCCACGAGCAGCGAGGGTCAGCGCAGCGACGCCAGCGCCAGCGGAGAGGCCGCAGAACGCTGACCGGCTCGCCCGGCGGTGCACGCTACTCTCCCGCACTGGTACCCTCCGAAAAGGAGGGTGCCATGCCTCGCTACCTGATCGTCGCGGACCAGACCGCCACCAGCCTCGAACTCGTCTCGACGGCAACCGAGCTGTCGAAGGAGCACCCGGGCTCGACGTTCGTGCTGCTGCTGCCGGCGCTGCTGCCCTCGCACGTGCGGGGCGGACCGTTCGACGCCGTCACGCGCGGACGCGCCGAGCAGGCGCGCAGCTTGCTGGAGCGCGCGGGCGTCACCGTCGAGCGCACCACCATCGGCGACGCCGCCCCGCTGCTCGCGATCGAGGACGAGCTCGACGAGCACCCCGGGGCCTACGACGAGCTGCTGCTCTGCACGCTGCCCGCCAGCATCTCGCGCTGGCTGCGCCTCGACCTGATCGAGCAGGTGGAGCAGCGCTTCGAGCTGCCGATCCGGCACATCGAGGCGCAGTTGCCGAGCCGCCTCGAGTTCCGCCGCGCCACGCTGCGCGACCACGAGCGCATCCAGGCGCTCTGGGACGAGTCCCGCCTCGAAACCGTCGACGAGGACGAGTGGGACACGCTGATCACGAGCCCGGGCGCGATCGCGCTCGTCGCCGAGGAGGAAGGTGCGATGGTCGGCGCGATCGTCGCCACGGTCGATGGCTGGCGGGCGTACGTCTACCACGTCGCCGTCGTCCCTGCGCGCCGCCGCCGCGGCGTCGCGCAGGCGCTCTTCGTGGAGGCCCACGCGCACCTCGCGCGCGCCGGCAACCGGATCATCTACGTGATGGTCAACGAGGAGAACGACGCCGGCATGGCGCTGCTGCGCTCGCTCGGCTACCGCACCCAGGGCGACATCGTGATGGTCCACCAGCTCGAGCCCTGAGCCGCCGGGCGCCCGGCCGAGCCCGCACCAACACCTCGGCGCCGCCTACCACACTGCGAACCGTGCGGGCCGCGTATCATGCGGACCGCGAAGCACCACGGAGGAGTAGCGCATGACCACCGGCCGCATCGTCGTCGTCAAGGAGTACAACGAGCCGTTCACGATCGAGGAGTACGAGGTCCCCGAGCCGGAGCCGGGCGGCATGATCCTGCGGATGACGCAGGCCGGTGTCTGCGGCTCCGACCTCCACACCTGGCGCGGCGACCAGATCAACGTCCCGCTCCCGCCCTCCGGCAAGAACATGGGCCACGAGGGCACCGGCGTCGTCTGGAGCCTCGGCGCGGGCCGCACCACGGACTCGCTCGGCCGCCCGCTCGAGGAGGGCGACCGCGTGATGTACGCGGCGATCTTCCCCTGCAACAACTGCTACCAGTGCGGCCGCGGCGAGCACAACTGGTGCTCAGACCGCCAGGCCGGCATCGGCGCTCGCGTCGCCGGCGATTGGCCCTACTTCACCGGCACCTACGCCGACTACTTCTGGATCCCCGCCAACCACCCCGTCTACAAGGTGCCGGACGAGCTGCCCGACTCCGTACTCGGCTGGATCAACTGCGCGATGGGCACCGTCACCGAGGGCCTGCTGCGCAGCGGCCTCGGCGAGGGCGACTACCTCGTCATCCAGGGCGCGGGTGGCCTTGGCCTCAACGCGACCGCGATGGCGAAGGACATGGGCGCGCACCGCGTGATCGTGCTCGACCGCATCCCCGAGCGCCTCGCGCTCGCCGAGGAGTTCGGCGCGGACCACACGATCAACATCGACGAATACGACAGCCTCGAGGCGCGGCGCGACCGCATCTTCGAGCTCACGGACGGGCGTGGCTCGAACTACGTGATGGAGCTGGTCGGGCGCGCGGAGCTGCTGGTCGAGGGCCTCGAGTACCTCACCAACGGCGGCACGTTCATCGAGATCGGCGACATCGTGCGAGGCCGCACGGTGGCCATCGACCCGTCCACGATCCTGCGCGGCAAGAAGATCATGGGCTCCTCAATGTACCGGCCGCACCTGCTGCCGGTGATGATGGAGATGCTCGTCAAGAACCTCGACAAGCGGCCGTACACCAAGCTGGTGTCCGACAACTACCCGCTCGCCGAGGTCAACGAAGCGTTCTCCCAGGCAGAGTGGAACGAGCGCCAGACCCGGATCTCGCGCGCGATGCTCGTGCCCTGATCCCGAGGGGCAACGAGGCTCCGGAACCGCCCGGCGGCGATCGCGTACGCTGGCGGCGATGGACGTCTACCTCCTCGACGGCACCTACGAGCTGTACCGCCACTTCTACGCGGTGCCCTCGCACCGCGACCGCGAGGGCCGCGAGGCCGGCGCGGTCGTCGGCGTGCTCGAGTCGGTGCTCCGCCTCTTCGCCGAGGGCGTCACTCACCTCGGCGTGGCGACGGACCACGTGGTCGAGTCCTTCCGCAACGACCTCTGGCCGGGCTACAAGACCGGCGAGGGCATCGACCCGGCCCTCGCCGGGCAGTTCGCGCCGCTCGAGGACGCGCTCCGGGCGCTCGGCGTGCGCGTCTGGCCAATGGTCGACCTCGAGGCTGACGACGCGCTCGCGGCCGCCGCCGTCCGGGCCGCCGAGGACGTCTCCGTGCGCCGCGTCGTGATCGCGACGCCGGACAAGGACCTGGCGCAGTGCGTCGGCGGCAAGATCGTCCAGCTCGACCGCCGCAAGCGCGAGACTCGCGACGCCGCGGCCGTCGAGGAGCGCTTCGGCGTGCCCCCGCCCGCGATCCCGGACTACCTCGCGCTCGTCGGCGACAGCGCGGACGGCTTCCCCGGCCTGCCGGGCTGGGGCGCGAAGTCGAGCGCCGTCGTGCTCGCCCGCTACGGCCACATCGAGGCAATCCCAACCCACGCCGACCTATGGGACATCAAGGTACGCGGCGCGCAGAAGCTGGCCGCCACGCTGGCCGAGCAGCGCGACCTCGCCTTCCTCTTCCGCGACCTCGCCACGCTGCGCACCGATGCCGAAGTTTTCGCCTCCGTCGAGGAGCTGCGCTGGGCGGGCCCCACGCCCGACTTCGCGGCGATGGCCGAGCAACTCCGCACGCCGGCACTGCTCACCCGCGCCGAGGCCGTCGCCGCCCGCGCAGGCGCGAGCGCGTAGAATGTAGCCATGATTCGGCGCATCGCGATTCAAGGCTACAAGTCACTGCAGGATGTCAACCTGCGCTTGGATCCGCTGACCATCGTCATCGGGCCGAACGCCGCCGGCAAAAGCAATCTCCTCGACGCGATCGGCCTGCTCAGCCGCACGGTAGAAGGCGACCTTCAATCCGCGTTCATGGAACACCGTGGCGAGCCTCTGCGCTCGTTCACGTTGGATGAGACAGGCATCGAAGGCCTCATGACGCGCGCGAGTGCATCGTTCCGCCTGGACGTTGACGTCGAGCTGTCGAAGGCCACGGTGAATCAGGTGAACCGGACCATTAACGAGGCGCGCGAGGGCTACGAGCCCTCGCGCGCCCTCGTCCGCGAGACGCTCCTGCGCTACTCACTGGACATGCAGATCCGAACCGACTCAGGAGTCCTGCAAGTGATCGACGAGTCGCTGCACGCGCTGAATGTGGACCTAGGTGAGAAGCAGTCGCGTCGTCCGTTCCTATCAGCCGAGAACAAGTCCGGCGGCGTGAAGCGGCTTTCGCTGCGCCTCGAGCGCCAGAGCCACCCCTTCGAGCACGACCTCGGGATGGATCGAACTGTCGTGTCGCTCCCGCACTACGCGCCGCATCACCCCCACCTGGTGGCGCTCCGTCATGAACTAGCCTCGTGGCGAACCTACTATCTCGAGCCCGAGGCCATGCGCCAAGACTCTTCGCTGCGGGAGGTTAGGCGCTTACCTCACGATGGATCAGACCTCGCGGCGTTCTACAACACCATGGAGAAGGAGCACTCGCGCGTGTTCGACGCGATGAACCGCGCCCTGCGCGGCGTGCTGCCGGGGATCGAACGTGTCGGCGTTTCGACCACGGAGTCAGGGCGCCTCCGCCTCTATGTCATCGAACGGGGAGTACGTTTCGAGGCGAGCGCACTCTCGGAGGGCACGCTCCGTATCCTGGCCCTGATCGGCATCACCAACTCTCCGGAGCCCGCAGCAGTCATTGGCTACGAAGAGCCGGAGAATGGTGTACACCCTGCCCGCCTCTCGTGGATCGCCTCGTTGTTCGAGGAAGCGTCTCGTGACGACACAACCCAGTTCATAATCAACACCCATTCGGCACAGTTTCCCGCGATGTTCTCTGGAGACGAGTCGCTCACCCTTCGTTGCTACAAGGAGAACGGTGTCACGAATTTCGAGGAAATCGACCGCGCACTCCCGTTGCTTGAGGACCTCGAGATCTCGGCCGCCCTCGACGAGAATCAGCCAACGCCGGTTTCGCCGCTCTCTGCGCGCATCGAGCGGGGCGACTTCCTCTAGGTGCGAGTTCTGTACGTCCTTGAAGACAACGCGCATGCGCAGTTCGTCCCACCACTCTTTCGGAGGATTGCGCGAGACGAAGTTGTAGATCTCGCCGAGCAGGAACTAACACCGATGCGAGGCGACGGCCGTACGATTAGCGGCCTGCGGAGACTGCTCGCCGACATCAGGACTGGCAGCCCCACGCGGCCCGATCTGATCGTCGTTGGCATTGACGCGGACTGCAGCTCGCGAGGTGAGCGCGATCGGCAGGTCCACCGCGCATGCGAACTCGAAGGTTACGAGGGCGACGTCATCGTCGCCGAGCCGGACCCGCACATCGAGATTTGGTACCTCGCCGATCCTGTGCTCCTGCAGCAGTTACTCCAAACGCCAAGTCTCTCTGCTATACCGGACATTCGTTGCAAGAAGGACGAGTTCAAGAAGGAACTGCGCTCAATCGCGCTGTCGAGCGGGGCGCCCGCACCCCTAGGCGGAGTAGAGTACGGGCCGGAGATCGCGGAAGGCATGAACCTTTACCGGGCCGGCCGCAGTGTCGCGTCGCTCGGCCGGTTCGTCGACGCGGCGCGCGCACGCCTTCAAGCGCACGTGTAGGGGCAGGCAGCGGAGGCGAGATGCAGGACTTCGAGGGCAAAGTCGCCGTCATCACCGGCGGGGCGAGCGGGATCGGCTTCGGCATGGCCGAGCGCTTCGCCGCCGCGGGCATGACGGTCGTCCTCGCCGACATCAACGAGGACGCCCTGCCGGAGGCCGAGTCGCGCCTCGCCGAGCGCGGCGCGAGCGCCCTCGGCGTGCCGGTCGACGTCGCCGATCCCGATCAGGTCGAGGAACTCGCGCGGCGCGTGCTGGACGAGTTCGGCGCGGTCCACGTGCTCTGCAACAACGCCGGGGTCAACTCCTCCGACGAGCCGATCTGGGAGGTCTCGCGGCAGGACTGGGAGCGCGTGATCGACATCAACCTGCGCGGGGTGATCCACGGCATCCGCGCCTTCCTGCCGCACATGCTCGCGCAGGACTCCGAGGGCTGCATCGTCAACACCGCCTCGGCGGCGGGCCTCGGGTCACGGCCGGGCATCTCGCCCTACGTGGCGACGAAGCACGCCGTGATCGCGCTCAGCGAGTCGCTGCATCACGACCTCGTCGCGGAGGGGTCGAAGCTGCGCGCCGCGGTGCTCTGTCCGGGCCGCATCCGCACGCCGATGATGGCGGAACACCTGGAGCGCGAGGGCAAGGATGTCGAGGAGGCCGCGGCCGGCTACCTGCTCCCGAGCGAGGTCGGCGAGCTGGTCTTCCAGGCGATCCGGGACGAGCGCTTCTACATCCTCACCCACCCCGAGGGCGAGAGGGATCGCGTCAGGGGGGCCGCAGACGATATCCTGCTCGGGCGCGACCCGACGCATTCGTCGCCGATCTACTAGCCAGCCAGCGCGTCAGCCACGTCAGGAGCCCGTATGACCAGCGAAGCACTCCTCCAGCCGCAGCCCGAGGGCATCCCGCTCCCGACTCCCTCCACGATCTCCGAGCCGCACTGGGAGGGCTGCAAGCGCGGTGAGTTGATGGTGCAGCACTGCCAGGACTGCGACGGCTACGTCTTCATCCCGCAGCCGGCCTGCACGCACTGCCAGAGCGAGAACCTGGAGTGGGTGCAGAGCAGCGGCAAGGGCACCGTCTACAGCTGGACCATGGTCTACCGCCCGCAACAGCCGAGCTTCGATACCCCATACGCCTCGGCGATCATCGAGGTCGAAGAGGGCTGGTACATGCTGACGAATCTGGTGGACGTCGCCGTCGAGGACGTGCGCATCGGCCTCCCCGTTGAGGTCGTCTTCCACGCCATCAACGACGAGACCACGCTCCCCTACTTCCGCCCCGCGGGGTAGCGCCCCGGGGCCGTCCGCGCCCGCCCTCGCCTACGTCTCCGAGAACGCCGAGCCGCGGCGTTCGACGCCGCCGCCCGTGGCGTGGTCGATCACGCCGCACTCGACGAGGAAGGGCTGGCTGTGGACCACGCGCCCGGACACACGCTCGGCGGGCTCGGAGACGAGCCACAGCGCCGCATGCGCCATGTGCTCGACCGGCTCCGTGACCGCCGCATCGAGGTTCGCACCCGGCCCCAACTCGCTCGCCGTCGCACCCGGCGTCGGCACCAGGTTCGAGGGCGAGAGCGCGCTGACGGCGATGCGGTGCGGCCACAGCTCCGCGGCCAGCCCCTGCGTGAAGCGCTCCAGCGCCGCCTTCGAGGCGCCGTACATCGTCCCCGCATCGACGCGCTCCTGCTCGGCGTAGGGCCCGCGCCCGGGACCGCCCGAGGAGCTGGAGGAGATATTGCAGATCGCCCCCCGCCCGCGCTCGATCATCCCCGGCAGGACGAGCTGCGAGAGGTAGAACGGCGCGTGGATGTTGACATCGAAGCCCAGCTTCCAGCGTCGCAGCGGGAACTCCGTGAGCGGGTGGTAGGTGGTCATCGCGGCGTTGTTGACGAGCACGTCGACGCGCCCGAAGGCGTCCACGGTCTGCTCGACGATCGCCTCGCAGCCTTCCTCGCTGCCGACGTTCGCCTGCACGGCGATTGCGGTTCCGCCCGCCTGCTCGATCGCCTCGATCGTGCCGCGCAGCGAGCCCTCGAGGCGGTGATCGCCCTCTTCCAGCGTGCGCGCGACGCAGGCTACCTGCGCGCCCTCGGCGGCGAACAGCTCGGCGATCGCCTTGCCGATGCCGCGGCTGGTCCCCGTCACGATCGCGACCCGATCGTCGAGCCGGCCCATCATCGCCTCCCGTTCTCGCGCGCACGTCGTGCGGCCTGCTGCGCCTGTCGCGAGCACTGTAGAGGGACACCGGCGGAGGCGCATCGGCGGCCTGTGCGCGTGACGTCGAGCGTCTTGCCGCTCTCTACCCCATCGCGCACACTGGATTCGCCGCTCCCCGATAGCTCAATTGGTAGAGCGAGCGGCTGTTAACCGCTAGGTTCGTGGTTCGAGTCCACGTCGGGGAGCCAGATTATGTCTCTTATATATTGAGCGGGAGCCACGACGGCTCACGCCCCCGAGCATGGCACGGCGGCCGGGGACTTCGGCAGGCTCGTCAGGCGGCACAATCCTGAGAGTGTCCGGTTCCCGGGCCGAGCGACGGGCGCCGGTCTCCGGCGACCCGCCGCAGCGAACTCAGGAGCCTCCCGTGCCCGCACTCGGGAGCTCGGGCGCCTTGAGCGCGCACTCCTCGCGCAACCAGGACGTGACGCCATCGGCCGACACCAGGAGCCAGCCCACGCAGCGCCCAACTCCCTGACCGAGTACCTCGACCTCCGTGCCGTCCAGCCAGCCGCCGACGAGTCGTGCACCATCGGCGCAGTCGATACGGTGCGCGACACCCCTGCCGCCCGTATTCCCGATGATCCTCAGAGCCTCCGGCCCCACTGCCGCAGGCGCCGCGAATTCGACCAGATACGTCCCCCGCACCCACGAGCTGGCGCCGTCCGCCTGGACCCACAGCCAGCCCACGCAGCGCCCAACCCCGTGCGCGAGCGCCTCGACCTGCGTGTCGTCCAGCCAGCCGCCGCCGTCCGAGCGTCGCGCATCATCGGCACAGTCGTCGCGCTGCGAGACGCCGTCGCCGCCGGTATTCCCAATCAGCCACCAGATCGTCGGGGCCAGCGCGGGAACACCGCCCGAGTCGACGACCTGCTCGGCGCGCGCCCACGAGCTGACGGCGTCCGCCCGCACCCAGAGCCAGCCCGTGCAGCGCCCAACCCCCTGAGCGAGAATCTCGACCTCCGTGCCGTCCGGCCAGACGCCGCCGTCCGAGCCTCGCGCATCCTCGGCACAGTCGCTGCGGTGCGAGACGCCCTCGCCGCCCGTGTTGCCGATCAGCCTGCGTGGCCCCGGATCCGGCGGCTCGACCGGCTCCGCTGTCTCGACCGGCTCCGCCGGCTCGTCCGGCTCCAGCGTCCCGTCCGGCTCCGCTGTCTCGACCGGCTCCGCTGTCTCGACCGGCTCCGCTGTCTCGACCGGCTCCGCTGGCTCGTCGGGCTCCGCTGGCTCGCCGGGCTCCGCTGGCTCGTCGGGCTCCGCTGGCTCGTCGGGCTCCGCTGTCTCGACCGGCTCCGCTGTCTCGACCGGCTCCGCTGTCTCGACCGGCTCCGCTGTCGCCACCGGCTCCGCTGTCTCGACCGGCTCCGCTGTCTCGACCGGCTCCGCTGTCTCGACCGGCTCCGCTGTCTCGACCGGCTCCGCCGTCTCGACCGGCTCCGCTGCATCTTCGCGGCCTGGAGGGTGCATGATTCGCACTCGGTAGACACGCGAGCGATGACCATCTTCGGAGGTGACGGTGACCGTGATCTCCGCGATCTCCTCCAGCGCCAGCTGATGCCCGTTCTCCGGATTCCCATCTGCGTCATCGGGAGCGATCACCACGGTCGCTCCCGGCCGCATGGCGCGTGCATCAATGACTACGCGGCCGGTCGCGACCCCTTCGTAGCCGGTGCGGCTGCTTGTGAAGTCGCCAATCTGGACGCCGACCAGTCTCAGCAGGGCGAGGCGGGTGTCCGCGCTCGCGCGCAGCTCGGTGGTGAAGTAGACGCGGTCGTCGGCGAGGTCGCCGACGTAGATCAGGCCTCCATCGGACCAGAGACCTCGCGTCTCTCCGTTCTCGTTGCGGACCCTGAACTCCTCGTCACGGACGCGCACGAGGTCGTCTCCCTGCAACTGATACGCGAACAACCTCGCGCTGCCCCTCTCGGAGACCAGGATCACGTACCCATCCGACCAGAGCCCGTGCGGGTCGTTGTTGGCCGGATCGAGCGAGTAGACGCCGAGCGTTTCCCCGGTCGCAGGTCGTAGCTGAAGAGACTGTCCGTGCCGCCATCCAGCACCCACATCGTGTCGCCGTCGGACCAGATGCCTCGGGCGTGGGCGTTGCGTTCGTCGAGCCTGATGTCCCGCTCCGGAAGCGGCGTCCTGGTCTCCATGTCGTAGGCGAAGACCCGGTCCTGCCCGCTGTCGGAGACCCAGGCCGTCTCGCCGTCGGACCACAGGCCGCGCGGGGCCACGTTGCGCCTGGCGAGCTTGAAGTCGAGCTCCTCGAGGCGCTCGCGGCTCTCGATGTCGTAGGCAAAGACGCCGTCGTCGGCCCCGACTCCGTTCCAGGCTACCCACAGCGTCTCGCCGTCGGACCAGAGTCCCGTCGTGACGCCGCAGCCGGGTTGAGGAGGGTCAAGACTGCAGGTGGCTCCCGAGGCTGCCGGAACCGCGCCACCCAGATGCGCGAACAGGAGAACCAGAGCAACTATTGCCGAGCTGGCCGCAAGCCGGGCATACGTCCTCGCCTCGACCGCCATGATTGCAGCCCTTCCTGTCCGGCTTCGGGAGACGCGACACGCACACCCCTCGACCGGTGTACGGGGTGAGGATTCTAAAGGATCGGCGAGACGCAGCGCGCGGACTCCGGAAAACGCAATTGTCGATGCGTGAGGCGAATCGTGGGCGCGGCACGACCTCTGCCCGGATCGCGGCCCTCGCTAGTCTCCGGCGCCCGTACCCGATCCGGGGGTGTACTCGACCACGTACTGCTCGCGCACCCACGAGGTGACGCCGTCCGCCTGCACACGCAGCCAGCCGGCGCAGTCGCCGCTGCCCTCCTCGAGGACCTCGACCTCCGTGCCGTCGGACCAGCCGCCGATCTTGGACACCCGCGCGCCATCGGCGCAGGCGCTGCGGTACGAGACGCCGTCCCCGCCCGTGTTCGCGATCACCATCCAGATCTCCGGCGCCGAGGCCATGCCGCTGGACTCGACCACGTACTGCTCTCGCACCCACGAGCTGACGCGGCCAGCCTGCACACGCAGCCAGCCCGCACAGTCGCCGCTGCCCTCCTCGAGTATCTCGACTTCCGTGCCGTCGTACCAGCCGCCGATCTCGGAGAGGCGTGCGTCGTCGGAGCACCGGTTGCGGTGCGAGACACCGTCGCCGCCCGTGTTCCCGATCACCCACCGGATCTGCGTGGCGGCAGCGTCCTCCGTAGCCGGGGTCTCATCCGCAGCCGGGGTCTCATCCGCAGCCGGGGTCTCATCCGCAGCCGGGGTCTCGTCCGCAGCCGGGGTCTCGTCCGCAGCCGGGGTCTCGTCCGCAGCCGGGGTCTCGTCCGCAGCCGGGGTCTTGTCCGCAGCCGGGGTCTCGTCCGCAGCCGGGGTCTCATCCGCAGCCGGTTCATCGTCCGTGGCACTCGGCGTCGGCGCAGCCTCGGCGGGCCCGAGCAGGTATTCCTCGCGCACCCACGAGGTGACCCCGTCGGCCTCCGCCCAGAGCCAGCCGGCGCAGCGCCCGCGGCCGTCGGCGAGCACCTCGATCTCCGTGCCGTCTGCCCAGCCGCCGATCTCGGAGAGGCGCGCGGCATCGGCACACTCGTTGCGGTGCGAGACGCCATCGCCGCCCGTGCTCCCGATCGCTCGCCCGGTCTGCTCGCCCGCGGCGGCGGGAGAGAACCCGAGAACGTAGTCCGTGTGCACCCACGAGGTGGCATCGTCGGCCTGTACCAGGAGCCAGCCCTCGCAGCGCCCGCGGCCCTCGCCCAGCACCTCGACTTCCGCGCCGTCCGACCAGCCGCCTACCGCGGAGACGCGTGCCTCAGCAGCGCAGTCGGTGCGGTGCGAGACGCCGTCGCCGCCGGTGTTGCCGATCACTGGCTGGGCCTGCGTATCCGGCGCCACGCCTGTACCTGGCGTTGGCGTCGGGGCCGGCGTGGCGGTGGGCGTGGGGGCCGGCGTGGCGGTGGGCGTGGGGGCCGGCGTGGCGGTGGGCGTGGGGGCCGGCGTGGCGGTGGGCGCCGGGGCCGGCGTAGCGGTGGGCGCCGGGGCCGGCGTGGCGGTGGGCGCCGGGGCCGGCGTAGCGGTGGGCGCCGGGGTCGGCATCGGCAGATCGTGCTGGGCGACGAACGGTGTGCTGGGAGGAACGCCCTCGGGGAACAGATCCACGAACGGGCGGTTCACGAGCTCGGTCCCCTCGATGAGCAGCGGCACCCACTCCCCTTCGGGGTCGTCCCAGACCGCTATCAACTCGAACTCGCGCATGCACTCCTGGAGCTCCGCTACGCTCCCGCCCGCGTAGATGGTGAGATCGAAGCGGCCTCCCCTCACGCCGATCAGGCACTCGGCGGGCGTCGGGAGAGCGCGCTGCGCGACGAACGGAGTGCTGGCGGGAACGCCATCGGGGAACAACGCGACGAACGGGCGATTCACGAGCTCGGTCCCGCCGATCAGCAGCGGCACCCACTCCCCTTCGGGATCATCCCAGACCGCCATCAACTCGAACTCACGCATGCAGTCCCTGAGCGCCGCCAGGCTCCCGCCCGCGTAGATGGTGAGGTCGAAGCGGCCTTCGGTCAGGCCAATCAGGCACTCGCCCTCGGGCTCCGCGACTACCGGCGCCTCGGTGGGCGTCGGCAGAGCGCGCTGGGCGACGAACGGAGTGCTGGCGGGAACGCCATCGGGGAACAACGCGACGAACGGGCGATTCACGAGCTCGGTCCCGCCGATCAGCAGCGGCACCCACTCCCCGTCGGGATCGTCCCAGACCGCCATCAACTCGAACTCGCGCATGCAGTCCCTGAGTTCCGCCAGGCTCCCGCCCGTGTAGATGGTGAGGTCGAAGCGGCCTTCGGTCAGGCCAATCAGGCACTCGCCCTCAGGCTCCGCGGCTACTGGCTCCTCGATCGGCGGCTCGACAACCGGGGGCTCCTCGATCGGCGGCTCGACAACCGGGGGCTCCTCGATCGGCGGCTCGACGACCGGGGGCTCTTCGACGGGCGACTCGACAACCGCCACAATCTCGATCTGGACGCGGTAGGTCCTGGTCCGGCTGCCGTCCTCCGAGGTCACCGTGACCGTGATCTCGCTGCCGTCCAGCAAGACCTGGTGCCCGTTCCGCGCGTTGCCGTCCGCGTCGTCGGGCGCGATGACGATCGTGGCGTCGTCCTGCACCGCCACGGCCGTGACCGTCGTCTCGGTCGCGCCATCGGCGGGGATGCCCGTGTACTCGGTGCGGTAGCTCGCGAACTCGCCGATCTCGACGTCGCTCAGCGTCAGCGAGGCGAGCCGCGCGTCGAACGCGGCCGGCATGTTGTAGGTGTAGATCTTGTCGTCGTTGGCATCGACGACGTACATCAGGCCGCCGTCGGACCAGATGCCGCGCGGGCTGTTGTTGCCGGCGCCCCTCAGCTCCGTGAAGTCCTCGTCGGATTCGCGAGCGAGCCCGCCGTTCTCGAGGTGGTAGGCGAAGATCTTCCGCTCCCCGTCGTCCGAGACCCAGATCGCCACGCCATCGGACCAGATGCCTTGCGGATCGTCGTTCGCGCTCGCCAGCGCGAACTCGCCGAGGCTTTCGCCGCTGGCGAGGTCATACCTGACGATGATGTCCCTGCGGGCATCGAGCACCCACATGGCGTCGCCGTCCGACCAGATACCGCGGGCATCGCCGTTCCTGGAGGACAGAACGAACTCGGCATCCCCGACGCGGTCGCCGCTCTCCAGGTCGTAGGCGAAGAGCCGCTCCTGGCCGCTGTCCGAGACCCACATCGTCTCGCCGTCGGACCAGACGCCGCGGGGGGCGCGGTTGTCTTCGGCGAGCTCGAACTCGAGGTCCTCAAGGCGGTCGCCGCTCCAGCGGTCGTAGGCGAAGACGCCGTCGTTGGCGCCGTCGCCGTTCTGGCCCACCCACAGCACCTCGCCGCGGCCCCAGAGACCCGTCGGATCGTCGTTGGCGGGATCGAGGTCGATGTCACCCGTCACGTGCCACTCGAAGTCCTCGTCGCTCGGGGTGGGGCCGATGGGGGTAAAGGGGATGAAGGGGATGGTGCCGCCACCGGTGTTGGTGTTCCCGCCGGTGTTCCCGGGGTTGTCCCAGTTGTGCTCGATGACGTCGGTGACGGTGATCGTCACCGTGATCTCGGCGGTCGCGAGGGACGGATCCGTCGCCGTGACAATCACGGTGTAGCTCGACTTCTCCTCGTAGTCGAGGAAGGTCGAGGTCCGCAACTGGCCGGACAGCGGGACGATAGCGAAGGAGTCTCCGTCCGTACCGCTGAGGCTGTAGGTCAGCACCTTGCCTTCGGGATCGGTGGCGATGACCGGGAGCCCGATGTTCACGTTCGGGGCCGTCTCCTCCGGCACGCTGCGCTGTCCCGTTTCGCTCGAGGGGAAGGTGGGGGCGTTGTTGCTGGTCGGCTCGGCGAGGACCGCGTTCAGTGTCCGCTGGACCTGGTCGGCACCGGTCACCGCGTCGGTGTAGTCGGCGGTGACGCGGATGACGTCGCCGACATCGTCCGCGACCGGCGCGTACGAGGACGATGAGGTATTCGGCGTGGTCTGATGCGTCAGGGTCGTCCAGGTGACCTGGTCCGGGGACTTCTCCCAGGTCCATGTCGTGACGGACACGCCGCCGTCGGGGTCGTCCACGGTTGCGAGCAGCGCCGTGCCCACCTGCGGTTGCTCCGAGGAGAAGAGGAGCTGGCCGTCGTCCTCGGCGTTGGTGATCGTGACGGTGATCTGCTCGATCGTCATGCTCTCGCGGTCACCGCTCCCGCTCATCGCCATGACCGTCACGCGATAGACGTTACTGTCGTCGACGCTGCGGGGATCCTCGTAGTCCGCGCCGTGCGCCGCCCTGAAGGACAGCACTCCGGCACTGGTGATCGCGAACATCCGCCCGTCGTCCTCGGGAACTGCAGCCTTGAGGATGAAGGTAACGCTGTCCTGGGTATCGGGATCCTCGGCCACCACCGTCCCGACGGCCTGCGTGTTCTCCGCGACGGTGAGTCCGGGCGTGCTGAACGTCGGGCTGTTGTTGGTGATGTTCTTGACGGGGAGATCGGTCAGCGTCCCCGCAGGAGTTCCGTCGTCGTCCTGCAGCGGGCTCGTCTGCGGTGGCTGGTAGCTCACGGTGACCGGCTCGCCACCGACGACCGCCGACGCCAGGGTCAGCGTCACCGTCATCCCGCTGACCGACACGGTGTTCACCGCGCGTGGCACGGTGTCCACCTTCACCGTGTACGCCGGCTCCGAGGCCTCATCGAGCGCCTTGTTGTAGGTGAGCGTCAGCGTTTCGCCGTCCACCACTGCCGAGTCATTGGTCGAGACAAGCGACGGGGCACGTCGGTGTTGTTCGTGATGGGAACGTCCGTGAGCGGCGCCGCGTCTTCCCCGTCCAGGTCTTGCAGGGGATCCGTCGAGGGCGGCACGTCGTAACTCAGACGCACGGTCTGGCCAGCCAACACGGGCGTGGAGAGCATCAGCGTTACGGTCACCTCGCTGATCTCGACGTCGCTGACCGTGTGCGTCGTGCTGTCGGCGGTCACCGTGTACGTGGTCGTCGCCGGCTCCGAGTCCGGGTCGAGGGCCTCGCTGTACATCAGCGTCAGCGTGTCGCCGTTGACGACGCCGCTCAGGTGCACGTAGACGGGCGGGTCCGGCTGGGTGCTGTTCGTGACGGGGTGGTCCCTGAGCGCCACCGCGTCGGCGCCTTCGGAGTCCTGCACCGGGCTCTCGTCCGGCGTGTAGCTCACGAGGGCGATGTCGCTCGCCACCACGGCCGGGTCGAGCGTGAGCTTCACGGTGCTCCCGCTGACCACCACGGCGGTCACCACGTGGTCACTCGTCGAGTCGTTGACCGTGACGGTGTAGTCCTCCGGGTCCGGCTGCGAGCCGGTGTCGAGCGCCTCGCTGTAGGTCAGTGTGAGCGTGTCGCCGTCGACGGTCGCGTCGGAGATCGACGGCGGCGCGTTGGTGTTGGTGCTCGACCCGCAGACGGTGAGGCCGTAGAACTCGAAGTTGTCGGGGTCGACCATGAACCGAAGGTCGGTGGTCTCGACATCGAGCAAGAGCGGCGGCACGCAGCCTGTCCATGCGTTGGCGCCAAGATTCAGCCTTCGCAGTCCGGGCAGCAGTTTCTCGAGTTCCGATGGGATCGATCCCGTGAGCAGATTGTCACGCAAGTCCACGTCCGTGAGCGGCAAGCTGCCAAGTCCCGGTGGGAGAGTCCCCGTGAACCCGTTCCCATAAAGCGTCAAGGATCCCAGCTCAGAAAGTTCGGTGATCTCTGTCGGTATGGGCCCGGAGAATCTGTTCCCATGCAGGCTCAACGTCATCAGCTTGGTGAGGTTCTTGATCTCGGCCGGGATCGTTCCCGTGAGGCCGAGTCCACCGTGGATGTTCTTGTTGCCGTGGAGACGCAGCGTGCGCAGCTCCGTGAGGTCCCATATCTCCGACGGTATGTCGCCGTCGAGGTTGTTTCCCCCTAGATCCAGGTGCTGCAACGTCTCTTTGAGCTTCCCCAGCTCCGACGGGATCCCGGGTTCGTAGTACAGATTCCGGGGGTCGTCGTAGTTGAGTGGACTGCTGAACCTGTTGTAACTGAGATTGAGCGTTACCAGATTCGGAAGGTCCCCGAGTTCCGGAGGGATCGGACCGGACAGCTGGTTCTGCTTCAGGTTTATCGTGACCAAACCCGTGAGCACCCCGATGGCTGCCGGCATCCTCCCGTTTAGCCGGGGCGGCGTCGTAGGAGTGCCACCGCCCGAATCCAGAATTATCGAAGTCACCCGCCTGGGCGAGCCCCCGGCGGTGATCCCCTCCCACGTCGATATTTCCTTGCTGGCGCTCCAGTCGAGCCGTCGCCGGACGTTGCTGGTGCCCTCGAGCGTCTCCTTCAACCCCGCCAGGACCCTGCAATCAGCGACAAGCTCGGCGTTGTCCGCGGCATCCTCGACAATGACGCCGTCGTCGCAAGCTTCCGGATCCACCGGTGTCGCCGGCACATCCACTGCCAGGGCCGTCTGCTGCACGGCCAACATGGCGACCGCGACCGCGACGACGAGGAGCCAGCGGCTCACGAGGCGCCTCGCAGTGTGCTGTTGCCCGCGAGTGCGGGGACGCGGGCGTGGACCTGCTCCGCGTCGCGAGGGTCTGCGGCGCACAGGTGCACCGGGTGCTGCGAGTCATTGCCAGCGTAGGGGACGCGAGGCACCAAGGGGCAACCCTACGGACTATCCCCCACCGCCTGAGTATTGTACACGCGCCTACCCGGTATCGCCAATGCAGGCATCCCGGCATCGGCGCGGCTGAACTGGTCCTGGGAACGCGCCCGTGTGGAATCGGAGGTCGACCGCCTGGCCTCGGGCGACTACCCCTCGACGGTCAGCCGCGGCAGGATGCGATCGAGCCAGCCCGGCAGCCACCAGTTGCGCTCGCCCAGCAGCGCCATCGTCGACGGCACCAGCAGCATCCGCACCACCGTCGCATCGAGGAACACCGCGACGGCGAGGCCCAGCCCGAACATCTTGAGCGTGCGGAAGTCCTCGAACACGAAGCTGCCGAAGACGACGACCATGATCGCGGCGGCGGCGGTGATCAGTTGCGCCGTCGAGGCGAGCCCGTCGGCGACGGAGTCGATCGCCTTGCCCGTGCGCTGGTACGCCTCCCGCACGCGTGAGAGCAGGAACACCTCGTAGTCCATCGAGAGCCCGAAGACGATGGCGAACAGCATCATCGGGATGAACGGGTCGATCGGCCCACCGGCGATGCCGATCAGCGAGCCCAGCCAGCCCCACTGGAAGATCGCCACGACCACGCCGAAGGCCGCCGCGATCGAGAGCAGGTTCATGAGCACGGCCTTGATCGGCACGATGATCGAGCGGAAGACAACCATCAGCAGCACGAACGAGAGCGCGAGCACCGCGCCGACGAACAGCGGGGTGCGCCCGGACAGGTAGGTTGTGAAGTCGATGCTCGATGCCACCGAGCCGGTGACGTTGACGTCCAGCGTGCTGCCGGCGACGGCGGACGGTACCACCTCGCCGCGCAGATTCCTCACCAGGTCGGACGTTGCCGCGTCCTGCGGGGCCGTCTCCGGGACGACCTCGATCAGGTAGGCGGAAGCGTTCGCGGGGTCGGAGAGATCGCTCGGCAGCGGGCCGGTCGCGAGCGCCACACCGTCGGCGTTGCCGAGCGCCACGAGGAGCGGCTCGAGCGCCGCGCGGTCCTCCGCGACAGTGGGCTGGGCGGTGATGATCAGCGGCCCGTTGAAGCCGGGCCCGAAGCCTTCGGCCAGCAGATCGTAGGCGCGCCGCGTCGTCGTCTCCTCGGGGTTGTTGCTTTCGTCGGGGAAGTTGAGGTGCAGGGAAGGGATGGGGACGGCCAGCGTCAGCAGCAGCACAACTCCGACGGACAGCCCCACCCAGGGATGCGCCTGGACCAGCCGGCTCCAGCGCCAGGCGAGCGTGCGTTGCAGCGGCCGCGGCGCGCGGCGCGGGACAATCGCTCGCAGCGGCGGCAGCACGGACCCGGCCAGCAACACCAGCAGCGCCAGTGGCACGCCCAGCAGCAGCGGCCGGAACCCCAGACCCACGCCGAGCAGCGCCATCGCCCCCAACCCGGCGGCGATCAGTCCTCGCCAGCGCGTGATCTCGATACGCTCGCGTACGAACCCGATCAGCGCGGGCAGCAGCGTCACCGACGCGATCATCGTCGCGGCAACCGTCAGCGTCGCGCTGATGGCCAGCCCGGTCACGAAGGGAAGCCCGACCAGGACCATGCCAAGCAGCGAGATCACCACCGTCGTCCCGGCGAAGATGACGGAGCGCCCCGCGGTGTCCATCGCCCGGGAGAGCGGCCACACCGGTCCACCGCCGCCAGTGTGGATCCCGTCGCGGTAGCGGCTGACGATGAACAGCGCGTAGTCGATGCCGACGCCGAGCCCGATCATCGCGCCGATCGACACCGCGAACTCGGGAATCGCGAGCAGGTTCGAGAGCAGCGAGGTGAGCGCCGCGCCGACGCCGACGCCGGCGCCCGCCACTGCGATCGGCAACCCCATCGCCAGCACCGAGCCGAACGCCAGAATCAGCACGACGACGGCGAAGGCGAGGCCGATGAACTCCGACTCGGGCGTCTCGAACTGCGCAAGCGCGTCACCGGCGATCTCAACCTGCAGGCCGGGCTGATCCGGCGCAAGCGGCCGATCCCGGCTCCGATCTCCGATGCCCGCCCGAAGTCGACATCCGGGGAGAAGTTCACGTTGGCGTACGCGATGCGGCCGTCGGCGCTGATCTGATGCAGTCCCTCCGGCGCGTACGGACTGCTTACGGTCACGCCCTCGATCGCCGCGACCTCCTCCAGCATCTGCTCGATGGCGGCGCGCACCTGCGGGTCGTGGACACCGGACTCGGCGCGGAAGACGATCGCCCCGCTGGCGCGGCTGGCGAGTTCGCCGAAGTGCTCCTCGAGCACCTCCCGTCCGTTGCGGCTATCGGATGCGGGTGCGTCGAACTGGGTATCGAACCGCGAGCCCACCGCAAACATCGCGACGACCACCGCGGCGATCAGCGCGACCCAGACCGCGAGCGTCTTGCGCGGATTGCTGAAACACCAGACGCCGAGCCGGGCAAGCATCGGATCCCCCGTGCGGGCGGGCGCATCGCCGAGGAGGCAGGCAGAGCGCGCACCCATGCCGGATCGGCGCGCAGCCGCCCCAGGTGGCTCATGTACCCGTGAAGATTCACCCTACCAGCGCCGCCCCAAACAGGCATGCCGCTGACGGCCGCGCCACTACGCGGGCGAGGCGATCCGTTGCACCTGCTCGCGCCAGTCGTCGGCGGCGAGGTCCACGATCTCCGCCTGCGGAGGCTTCCCCGCCTCGAGCGTGAGGTAGGCGACGTGGCCGAGGCGCGGGCTCATGTTGCGCGGCAGCGTCGCGCTGCCTGGATTGACGACGAGGATCTCCTCGAGCCAGTCGATCCGCTCGTAGTGGGTATCGCCGCAGACGATGATGTCCGGCCGCGCGCCGCCCAGGTACTGGTTGAGCAGCCGCTGCAACTCCCAGTTGAGCGGCTCGAAGATGTGCAACAGCGCGATCGAGAAGCCTTCCAGTTCGAGGAAGTGGACCGGCTCGATGCGCGGGTCATCCTTCAGGTGCGGGTCGTGGTTGCCCTCGGCGGCATAGATCGGCGCGATCTGCTCGAGTTCGTCGAGCACCCGCGCGACCACCAGATCGCCGGCGTGGAAGATCAGGTCGACGCCTTCCAGCGCCTCGATGATCTCGGGGAAGATCCGCGGCGCCTCGGGGACGTGCGTGTCGCTGAGAATGCCGATCCTCACGCCGGCCTCAGGACGCGGCGCGCGAGGGCAGCGCGACGACCACCGGACCCGGACCGACGGAGACGCCCTGCGACATCTCCGAGCGGATCTCCAGCTCCACCAGGTGCTCGCCGTTCTCCACCCACTTGCGCTTGACCTCGCCGTGGGTGGTCACGGTCTCCCCGACGACGTTGAAGATGTTCATGCGGAACGGGCCGGTCTTCTTGAAGCGACCCGCCAGCCCGACGTATTCGCGCGCGCAGCGCTCCCACCAGCCCTGGATGAAGCCGTTGTTGGCGTACATCTCCGGCGCGCCGGTCGCGATCGAGACCGGGCTGTTGTGGTGGATCTGGTTGAAGTCGCGGTTTGCCCCGGCCTCGACGACGAGGCGGGCGATCGTGACGTTGATCGCGATCGGCGGGACCGGGTCGCCCTCCTGCACGTCCTCGAAGTAGCGCTGCTGCGACCAGTCGACGGGGCTCGCCTCGCCGACCTGCACGTTGCGGATCGCCAGCAGATCCTCCTCCTCGGCCTCGGCGGCGTCGTCCTCCGGAGGCGGAGGCGCCGAGGCGGACGGCCGAGGTGTCTCGAAGGCGACGTAGCGGTAGCCGCCGTTGCGCAGCAGCGCGACCAGCTCGCCGCGCTGATTGACGACCTGGCGCTGCCAGATCATGAACGCGCCGCGGCCCACGCGCGTCTCGCGCGGCAGGCAGGAGACCAGCTCGCGGCCCTTCACCGTGAGGCGATCGCCGACGACCGGCGGCTGGTGGTACTCGATCTCGATGTCGGTGGCGAAGCCTGCCGTCGTCGGCGGGTCCGGCGGCTCCGGCATCACCGGCCCGCGCACACGCGGGATGTCGACGTGCGGGTGCGCCAGCGGGTAGCGCGTGCCCTCGCCCGGCCGCCAGATGCCGGGGTCGATCCAGGTGGAAGAGACGCCGCTGTGCGGCGCGAGGATGCCGGCGTAGCCCTGCGCCTTCGCCACCTCCTCGTCGTAGTGCAGCGGGCACGAGAACTCGAGCGGCTCGCAGTAGCGGCGGATCGTGGCGCGCTCGATCGCGTCGATGGCGGTCGACTCGATGCCGCCGGAGAAGTCCTGCCCGACGACATCGACCGTGGGCTGCCAGGCTTGCGTCCAGTCTTCGCTCATCGAGTCACTCCTCTGCACGCGCGCCACGGCGGCGGCTCCGCAGTTCGTAGCGAAGGGCCGGGCGCGGTGTCAATAGCATGGACCACGCACCGGTACTGTGCGCCCGCACGGGAGAGGCACTATCCTGCCCTCGTGGCACACCTCATCTTCGACGAACAGCAGGAACTGGACCGGCCAATCCTGATCGCGGCCTGGACCGGGTGGAACGACGCCGGCGAGTCCGCGACCGGCGCGATCCGCTTCATGCTGCGCCGCTGGCGCTCCAAGGCGTTCGCACACATCGACCCCGAGTACTTCTACGACTTCACCCAGGCCCGCCCCAAGGTGAAGCTCGAAAACGGCGAGCGCATCCTCGAGTGGCCGCAGAACAAGTTCTCGTCGCGGCGCCGCGAGGGCGACACGCCCGACCTCGTGCTGCTCGAGGGTGTGGAGCCGCACCTCTCCTGGAACGAGTACTCCGACACGATCATGGAGTGCTGCGAAGCGCTCGGTGTGAAGACCGTGATCACCCTCGGCGCGCTGCTCGCGGAGGCGAGCCACACGCGCCCGATCCGCGTCTCCGGCAGCTCCGAGGACGCCGACCTGCGCGAGCAGCTTGGCCTCGAGCCTCCGCGCACGACGGGCTACCAGGGACCCACCGGGATCGTCGGCGTGCTCAACAACCGCCTCCGCGACGCCGGCTACCGCACGGCCTCGATGTGGGCGAACGTGCCGCACTACGTGAACGCCTCGCCGAACCCCAAGGGCGCGCTCGCCCTGCTCGAGCAGCTCAACTCCAGCCTCGCGCTCGACCTCAGCCTGCACGACCTGGAGGTCTTCGCCGCCCGCTTCGACGCACAGGTCGGAGCCGAGATCGCGAAGAACCCGGAGATGGCCGAGTACGCCCGCCGCATCGAGGAGCAGCTCGAGGAGGAAGAGGACGCTGCCGAGGCCGAGGACGCCTCGGACGGCGGCGCCAGCCTCCCCGACGCCCAGGACATGGTCGACGAGCTGGAGCGCTTCCTGCGCGAGCAGCGCAGCGACGAGGAATAGCACAGAGCCGCTCGCCCGCGCGGCCGCCGTCCCTGGACTCCGCCCGCACCCAATCCCCGCATTGGACACAGCACTCAAGCGCCCCGTGATGCACCCGGGCAGCCTGATCTGGAACCGCACGCCCGCCGGCGACGTCAAGAACCCATCACACCCCGCATCGCAGCGGGGGGATGGGACAGCCCGATGCGGATCATTCTCAGATCGTTCTCGCCCTCCCTCCTCCTAGCGGCCGCGCTGACGGCGAGCGTCCTCGTTGCATGCAGCGGCGGAGCGGACGACCGGCCTCTGCCGCCAGCCACGCCTGCACCGGCGGCCACCGCCACGTCAGTCGAAGCAGCCTCGCCCGCGCCTGCACCGACAGGCACCGCGACGCCCACCGCCTCGCCCACGCCTGCACCGACCGCCTCCGCGACGCCCACCACCGCGCCCACCACCGCGCCGATAGCCGCTCCGGCGCCCAGCGCCTCGCCCACGCCCGCGCCGACAGGCACCCCGACGCCCACCGCCTCGCCCACGCCCGCGCCGACCGCCACCCCGACGCCCACCGCCTCGGCCACGCCCACGCCGGCGGCCACGCCGAGGCCCACCGCCACGGCCACGCCCGCGCCGACCGCGACTCCGACGCTCTGCCCACCAACCGCTTCCCCCGAGGCAGCCACATCCACCCCCGCCGCGGCTGCAATGGGGACCGGGTTGGTCAGCCGCGAAGACCTCGGCATTCGCGAGGTCGATACCGCCGAGGCGCTCGCGGCTGCTGGTCTCCGCTACGTGCGCTGCGCGGCGGGGGAGGTCGTCTCCCAGGAGGTCGGGCTCTACCTGCTGGACGTGCAGACGGGCGCCGTGGAGGGGTGGGTGCTGGCATCCGTCGAAGCAGCCGCAGCGGACTCGATGGATGGCTTCGTATCCGCCGGTGTGAGTCTCTCGCCGGGGAACCGCTTCCTCTCCTTCGATCGATTCCGGCACGACCGCGTGACCGAGCGAACCTTCGAATGGGACGCGCCTCCGCTGCGACGGTGGGGATCGGACAGCGAGCGGCGGCTGCTCTTCCGGCTGGCGGACGAGGGTGGCGACCTCTTCGTCATCACGGACGGCGCGCTGCAACCCGTGGCGCAGTTCGCGATCCCCGACGGGCAGGAGGGCCAGCTCCAGTGGCTCAACTTCGAATACCGCTCGCTCGTCGTGCGCGGCCGGGAGCGTGACGGAGGATTGCACTCCTCCCTGCACTTCTTCGACTTCAGCGAGGAGGCCGTCGGGACCTTCGAGCCGGCCGCAACGCAGCTGCTGCCGGGGACCACGAACACCTGGAGCGAGGGGCTGTACCGGCTGAGTTCCCTCGGTTCGGCCATCGAGGTGGCGATTGCGGGCCCCGACTCCTGCCACGTCATGCACTACGGCTGGGACGGGGCGACGCTGCTCGATGTCTCTGTCCCGGTCGTGCCGCTGTACGGCCGAGGTGACTGCCGCATCTCCCCGGATGGCCGCTGGCTGACGGCGGTTACGGCAACGGGCGCCAGCGGCACCGCGTGGGGCGCTCGACTCATGGCCGTCTCCATTCTCGATACGACCACCGGCGACGAGGTCTACCGCGTCAAGGGCGTGGACGGCCCCGGCCGGTGGCTTCCCGACAGCTCCGGCGTCTCCATGAGCACCAGCCGGGGCACGCGGTTCGTGACCCTCGACGGACAGTGGGCGAGCGAGGCGCCGCGACCGACGAGCGTGAGCGCCAAACCGGCTCCCGCGATCGCCAAGCCGGCCCCGGCCCCGACGCAACCGCAGTACCGGATCGACCACAACCGGAGAAGGGTCACCGTCCGGGACCATGAGGGGGAAACGCTCGCCTCGCTGCACTTCGTCGAGACCAGCACTCCCTTCTTCGGGTACCCCGGCATCTCCGGCTCGTGGACCGGCACGCGTGACGAGCTGCGGGTCCGGGTGTCGATCGTCCCCGGCGGCCGTTGCGGGTGTGGCGGGGACTACAGTGGCCCGCCGCCTCTCGCCCCCGTGATCGAGTCGCCGCCGTTCGAGGACCGGCTGCAGGTCGAGGTGGTCGTCGACAGCTGCCTGCGCCTGCGCGACGAGCCATCGCTCCGCGCTGCGGTCGTGACCTGCCTCCCCAACGGCGTCATCGCGGACACGGACGGCTACACCGTCGACTACTACGACTACGTTCCGTGGATGCACGTGCGCACCGCCGACGGCCTCGAGGGCTGGGCCAGCGCCGACTACCTGCGCTGGGCATCGGACGGCGTGCAGCTCGAGGGCGAGCGGCTGCCCATCAGCGGCGGCGTATAGCCGCCCCGGGAGGACGGGCACGCAGATGCGGATCAGTCGTCGCTCGTTCACTGCTCCGCTTCTGCTCGCAGCCGCGCTGACGGCGAGCGTCCTCGTCGTTGGGCGCGCTCGCCCTGCTCGAGCAGCTCAACCCCAGCCTCGCGCTCGACCTCAGCCTGCACGACCTGGAGGTCTTCGCCGCCCGCTTCGACGCACACGTCGGAGCCGAGATCGCGAAGAACCCGGCGATGGCCGAGTACGCACGCCGCATCGAGGAGCAAATCGAGGAGCAGGAAGAGGCGGAGGCAGACGAGGCCGCCTCGGAAGGCGGCGCCAGCCTCCCCGACGCCCAGGACATGGTCGACGAGTTGGAGCGCTTCCTGCGCGAGCAGCGCGACGGCGAGGAGTAGCCGGGCGGGCTCCTCGGCGGGCCGCGGCCCTCATCAGCGGCCGTCGCGGCAGTCGATCCTCTGAGCCGAGTGCTTCGGCGGAGGGCCCCACGCGGCGGCCCCGGAGCGGCGCGTGCGGAACGCTGCGCCGGCGGGTGGCGCTGTGGTGATGGTTTCGTCTTTGCCGGGTTCCGGGGGAACGGAACGCCTGCCGGCGTCGTCGGGCATGCGCGCGGCGTAGCGACGCGCCGGGAAGGATCGGGCTAGCGCGCGTCGCGCAGCAGGGCCCAGCCCTCCCCGTGTTCTACCACCCGCGGGACCGCCGCCGAGCTGTCCTCTCGCGCCGCGAAGGCGATGTCGGCGTCCAGCCCCAGCGCCCTCAGGGCGCGCGCGGACTTCGCGCCCGCCACCAGGCGTGCGCTCCGGTCCGTCCGCTCGGGGAGTTCGGGCGTAATCCCGCCCTCGGTACCGCTCGCCTGCGCCGCCACGCGCGCGGCGTCCCCCAGCTCGAGCCCGGGACTCTCCCGCGCGATCAGCCGCACGAGTCGCGCCGCCGCTGCGAAGTCCTCCAGCGCGAACCGTCTCCCTCCCGACCCTCCAGCGCACACGAGCGCCACGCGCTCGTACCCGGCCGCCCAGCGCGCCGTCGCCCCTCCGTTCGCGAACGATGCGGCCGCTGCCTCGCCCCGGCCCGCCACACCGCAGAGCGCGAGCGTGCCGTTTGTCGTGAAGAGCGCCGCCCGCTTCCCCCGCAGCTCCAGCGTGGCAGCCTCCGCGGGCGAGTTGCCGTGGTCGAACCCCTCCGGCGGTAGCCCCCCGACCTCTCCGAAGAGGATGCGTCCCTCTGCCCGCGCCCCCTCCCGTGCGGCCTCGATCGTGTCGACGACCAGAAGGTCAGACAGACCCCGCGTGAACAGCGTGGCGATCGTCGTCGTCGCGCGCAGCACGTCGATCACGAGGAAGGCATCCGCCTCCATCGCGGCCGCCTCCGAGGGCAGCAGCGCCACCTCGAGCCGTGTTGTCATGGGCGCAGCATGCCCCCACGCGGGGGCGCGCGCACCCCAGGTACACGTGGCGGCCATACTTGGTCCGTACCGGCCCCGGCTCCCGCCTCGCACGCCGTGAGTAGCCGCCGCCCCCCTCGCAGGCGATTGGGCGCTGGCGCGCTCTGGTGGTACGATGCGCGTCAGCAATCGCAGGCGCTCTTTAAGCCGGTCCGGCGAGGCCGGGAAGGACGCAGTAGATGAATGCTCTGACGTTTGCCGTAGCGGGACGCGCCACGTCCCACCATCGTTTCCCCTCCCCGGAACGTGGAGGGGCTTTTTTTGCCCACCAGCAGCTCCCCGCCCGATCGCGGAGGCGCCTCCTTGGCTGAGCAGCTCGAACACGCGCGCAGCGAGGACACGACGGCCGCCAGCGCGGGCGGGCCGCTGCTCGACGCCGACGGCATCGGGCGCACCACCCGGCGCCTCGCGCACGAGATCATCGAGCGCAACGGCGGGCTCGATCGGCTCGTGCTCGTCGGTATCCAGAGCCGCGGCGCGGTTCTCGCCGAGCGCCTCGCCGCCCTGATCGGCGGCTTCGAGGGCGCAGCGCCGCCCCTCGGCAGGCTCGACATCACGCTGCACCGCGACGATCTCGCCTCGCGCGGGCTGCGCACCGTGCCACGCAGCAGCGAGCTGCCGGACATCGAGGGCCGCAACGTCGTCCTCGTCGACGACGTGCTCTTCACGGGCCGCACCGTGCGCGCCGCCCTCGACGCGCTCAACGACTTCGGACGCCCGCACAGCGTGAGCCTCGCGGTGCTGATCGACCGCGGGCACCGCGAGCTGCCGATCCGCGCCGACGTGGTCGGCAAGAACATCCCCACCGCGCGCGGCGACCAGGTGCAAGTGCTGCTCGACGAGGTCGACGGCCGCGACGCCGTCGTCGTCATCCCCGGAAGGGATGGATCGTGACCACCGAAACGCACGAGAGCAGCGGCGCCCCAAGCGCCGCGCCGCTGCTCCCCGGGAGCGGCGAACCGCTCGCGACCGCGCCCATGCCCGGCCCGTGGCGTCACCGCCACGTGCTGGACCTCGACGACTTCGGGGCCGACGAGATCGAGACGGTGATCGAGCTCGCGGGGCAGATGGCCGAGGTGCTGGAGCGGCGCATCGCGCGTGTGCCCGCGTTGCGCGGCCACACCATCGTCAACCTCTTCTACGAGCCTTCGACGCGGACGCGCGCCTCCTTCGAGCTGGCCGGCAAGGTGCTGGGCGCGGACGTGTTGTCGGTCAGCGCCAGCACGTCGTCGGTCCAGAAGGGCGAGTCGCTGATCGACACGGTGCGGACGCTGCGCGCGATGGGCGCCGGCATCCTGGTGATGCGCCACGCCTCGGCAGGCGCGCCCTACCTCGCCGCGAGGCACACCGATGCGGCGATCGTCAACGCCGGCGACGGCGCCCACGCCCACCCCACGCAGGCGCTGCTCGACCTCTACACGATTCGCCGCCACTTCGGCGAGTTGCGAGGGCTGCGTGTCGTCATGGTCGGAGACATCGCCCACTCGCGCGTGGCGCGCTCGGACCTCTGGGGCCTCTCCACGATGGGCGCCGAGGTGGTCGTCTGCGGGCCGCCCACGCTGCTGCCGCGCGGCCTGCGCCCCGGCGACCGCCCGGAGCACGCCGAGTCCGCACTCCCCTACGTCGAGGTCGAGACGGACATCGAACGCGCGATCGAGGGCGCGCACGTCGTGATGGCGCTGCGCCTCCAGAGCGAGCGGCAGCAGGGCGGACTCCTGCCCTCGCTGCACGAGTACGCGCTGCACTACCAGGTCACGGCGAAGCGCCTCGCGCGGGCGCACCCGGACCACCTGCTGATGCACCCCGGCCCCAAGAACGAGGGCATCGAGATCGCCCGCGAGGTCGCCGGCGGCGGACGCTCGATGATCGAGGAGCAGGTCACGAACGGCGTCGCCGTGCGCATGGCGCTGCTCTACCTGCTGGCGCTGGGCCGCGACACGGCGGCCGCGAGTGCCGGGGAGGCCACCCTGTGAGCACGCTCGCCATCCACAACGGCCGCGTGATCGACCCCGCCCTCGGGCGCGACAGCATCGCCGACATCGTGATCGTCGACGGGCGAGTCGCCCGCGTCGGGCCGAACGAGGGCGACGCGGTGATCGAGGCGGACCGCATCGACGCGACGGGGCTGGTGGTGACGCCCGGCTTCGTGGACCTGCACGTCCACCTGCGCGAGCCCGGCTTCGAGTACAAGGAGACGATCACCAGCGGCACGGCCGCCGCCGCGCGCGGCGGCTTCACCACGGTCTGTGCGATGCCCAACACGGACCCGCCGCTGGACCGCCGCGCCGCCGTCGAGTCCGTGCTGCGCCAGGCCGAGGAGCACGCAGCCGTGCGCGTGCTGCCGCTCGGCTGCATCACGCGCGACCGCGCCGGCAAGGAACTCGCGCCCGCCGGCGAGCTGGCGCAGGCCGGCGTCGTCGCGCTCTCCGACGACGGCGACGCCGTCGCCGACGCGCGGCTGATGCGCCACGCCCTCGAGTACGCGGGCGCCTTCGGGCTGCCGATCTCGCAGCACTGCGAAGACCCGACGCTCGTTGACGAGGGGCAGATGCACGAGGGCTGGGTCGCCACCCGGCTCGGCCTGCGAGGCCGCCCCGCGAGCGCCGAGGAGACGTTCGTCGCGCGCGATATCGCCCTCGCCGACCTGGCCGGGGCGCACCTGCACATCGCCCACGTCTCGACCGCCGGCTCGGTCGCGCTGATCCGCGCCGCACGCGAGCGCGGCGTGCACATCACCGCCGAAGTGACCCCGCACCACCTCACCCTCACCCATGAGGAGGTCGGCTTCTCGCCCTCGGACTCGCACACCCGAGCCAACAGCGACAGCGGCGCGAACGGCTACCGCAGCATCGGCTACCACTCCAACGCCAAGGTGAACCCGCCGCTGCGCGCGCACAGCGACGTCGCCGCCTGCGTGGAGGCGCTGCGCGACGGCGTGATCGATGCGATCGCGACGGACCACGCGCCGCACGCCATCTCCGACAAGGAGATCGAGTTCGACCTCGCCGCGCCCGGCATCAGCGGCCTCGAGACCGCCTTCGGGCTGTCGATGAGCCTGGTGCATGACGGCCGCATCGATCTGCCGACGCTGATCGAGCGGCTCACGGCCGGCCCCGTCCGCGCCTGGGGTCTGGACCGCCGCCCCGGCCTCGGGGGTCTCGGCACCCTCTCGCCGGGCGCCGTCGGCGACGTCACCATCCTCGACCCGGACGCCACCTGGACGGTGACGCCCGAGGACTTCGCCTCGATGGGCAGGAACACGCCGATCGCCGGCCGCGAGCTGCGCGGGCGCGTGCTGGCGACCGTCTACGGCGGTCGCGTCGTGCATACGCTGGAGGGGGTCGCCCTGTGAGCGACGGTCCGGCAGCAATGACGCGCCCGGCCGCCCGCCTCGTGCTCGCGGACGGCCGCGTCTTCGAGGGCGAGGGCTTCGGCGCGCCCGTGGTCGGCACCGGCGAGGTGGTGTTCAACACCTCGATGACCGGCTACCAGGAGGCGCTTACGGACCCCTCCTACGGCGGCCAGATCCTGATGATGACCTACCCGCTGCAGGGCAACTACGGCGTCAACGCCAGCGACGACGAGAGCGCCCGCGTGCAGGTGCGCGGCTTCGTCGTCCGCGAGCTGACGGACCTGCCCTCGCACTGGCAGAGCTGCGGCCGCCTCGATGACTACCTGGCCGAGGCAGGGGTCCCGGCCATCGCGGGCATCGACACGCGCGCGCTCACCCGCCACCTGCGCTCGCACGGGGTGGTGATGGGCACGATCACGCGCGACGAGTCGCCGCAGGAGGCGCTGGCCCGGCTGCACAGCGAGCCGATGTACGGCACCGAGGATTACGTCGCCGCGGTCTCCACCCCGGTCCCCTACGAGTTCAGCGAGGGCGCGAGCAACGGCGACGAGCCCGGCCCGCACATCGTCATCGTCGACCTCGGCGTGAAGCGCAACATCATGCGGCACCTGCGCCGCCGCGGCTGCCGCGTCACCGCCGTACCGAGCACCGCGAGCGCCGAGGACGTGCTGGCGCACGGGCCGGACGGCGTGCTGCTCTCGCCGGGCCCCGGCGACCCGATGCTGCTCGATCACGTCGTCGAGGCCTCGCGCGGCCTGATCGGGCGCACACCACTGATGGGGATCTGCCTCGGGCACCAGGTGCTCGGCCGCCTCTTCGGGGCGTCCACCTACAAGCTGAAGTTCGGCCATCGCGGCGCGAACCACCCGGTGCGCGACGAGGCCACGGGGCGCGTCTACATCACCTCGCAGAACCACGGCTACGCCGTCGACGGCGACGGGCTCGAGGCGGCCGTCGAGGTGTCGCAGGTGCACCTCAACGACGGCACGGTCGAGGGCCTGCGCCACCGCGAGTTGCCGCTGTTCACGATCCAGTACCACTCGGAGGCCTCGCCGGGACCGCACGACACCGAGTTCCTGTTCGACCGCTTCCTCGAGACCGTGCGCGACGAGGGGAGCCGCTGATGGCCGCCGCAGAGTCGCAGCCTATGTGTCGCCGAGCGGTGCCCGACGACGACGTCCAGATCGCCGCGATCATCGCGGAGCTGATCGAGGAGCCGCAGCCCGTCGCCTTCGACCGCGCGCTCAGCACGGACGAGGTGCGCGACGCCTGGCTGGGCGACGAAGACGGCGGAGCCGCCGTCTTCGTCATCGAGGACGGCGGGCGGCTACTCGCGTTCGCGGTCGTCGAGCCGCTCGAGGGCGCCTCCGAGGACTGCTCGCTGGGTGCCTGGGTGCGCGCCGAGGAACGCCGCAAGGGCTACGCGACCGTGCTCGCCGAGGAGGCGCTGGCGTTCACGCGCGAGCGCGGCTACCAGGCGATCCGCGCCCGCCTGCCCGAGGATAACGAGCCGGCGCTCTCGTACCTGTCGTCGATCGGCGCGCTCGTGCCGCTCGCCAACCCCGGCGCACACTTCGTGCTGCCAGCGGAGGAGTAACCCGTGAGCGAGCAGGCCACCCCGACCCCGGACACCAGCCACTACGCCGCCAAGCGCCAGCGTGACTGGGAGGCGTTCACCTCGGGCGACGGCCCGTTGGCCAGCTACTGGGAGCTGTGGGCCGAGGAGTCCTTCGACTGGCGTCCGGCGATCAGCTTCTTCCAGCCCGTCGGCAAGGACTACCCGGACCTGGGCGAGCGCATCCAGCCGCTGTTCGACGCGCTCGAGGGCCTCGATGAGGTGGAGCTGCCTCCAGCCAGCTTCCTGCACCTCACCGCCGTGCAGGTCGGGTTCCTGCGCGCCGCCGATCTTTACTGGTCGCAGGTGGAGACGTTCTACGTGAACGCGGCGCCGCGCCTGCACCGCATCGAGCCGTTCAGCATCCGCATCGGCGGCGTCTCGGCGGGGCTGGACGCGCTCTACCTCGGCGTCGACGACGGCCTCGTCTTCCGCGAGGCGCGCCGCCTGATCGCGCTGGGCGTGCCGAAGGTCTACCAGGTGTTCCGCGAGGCAGGCATCGAGACCGGCGACGCCGACGCCTTCGTGCCGGAGATCCCCTTCGCCTACTTCACCGGTAAGGGCGACCGCGCGCGGGTGATCGAGGCGATTACGCCGCACCTCGATGCCGATCTGGGCGAGTATCCGGTGAGCCACATCAAGATGGGGCGCATCGCACCGGACCCCGACATCCACTTCTCAGACCCCGACGTTGTTGCCGAGATCATCCTCTTCGGCAAGGACCACCGGAAGGGCTACCACAACTGAGCCCCGCGACCGCATCCGACGCCCCCGCGCCCCCCGGCGAGCCGTCAGGCAACCCGGAAAAGCCCCGCAAGGTGCTGATCATCGGCAGCGGCCCGATCGTGATCGGCCAGGCCGCCGAGTTCGACTACGCCGGCACCCAGGCCTGCAAGGCGATGCGCGAGGAGGGCATCACCTCCGTCCTCGCCAACTCCAACCCCGCGACGATCATGACCGACGAGGACGTCGCCGACATCGTCTACATCGAGCCGCTCACCGTGGAGGTGCTCGAACGCATCATCGAGGCGGAGCGCCCGGACGGGCTGCTCCCCACGCTCGGCGGCCAGACCGGGCTCAACCTCGCCGTCGAGCTGGCCGAGGCCGGCGTGCTCGATCGCTACAACGTCCGTCTGCTGGGCACGCCGCTGGAGTCGATCCGCCTCGCCGAGGACCGCGAGCAGTTCCGCTCGCTGCTGCACAGGATCGGCGAGCCCTCGCCCGAGTCCGAGATCGTCGAGGACTGGAACACCGCCATCGCCGCGCGCGACCAGATCGGCCTCCCACTCGTCGTGCGGCCCGCCTACACGCTCGGCGGCACCGGCGGCGGCATCGCGCATACAGCGGAGGAGTACGAGCGGATCGTGCGCAGCGGGCTCGCCGCCTCGCCGATCACGCAGGTGCTCGTCGAGCGTTCGCTGCTCGGCTGGAAGGAGCTCGAGTACGAGGTGATGCGCGACGGCGCGGACACCTGCGTCACGATCTGCAACATGGAGAACCTGGACCCGATGGGCGTGCACACGGGCGACTCGATCGTCGTCGCGCCCTCGCAGACGCTCTCCGACCGCGACTACCAGATGCTGCGCAGCAGCGCGCTGAAGATCATCCGCGCGCTCGGCATCGAGGGCGGCTGCAACGTGCAGTTCGCGCTCGCGCCGCGCCCGGACGTGACGCCCTGGGCGGGCGCGGAGTCGGCCTCGGCGCCCGAGTACCACGTGATCGAGGTCAACCCGCGCGTCTCGCGCTCCTCGGCGCTGGCCTCGAAGGCGACGGGCTACCCGATCGCGCGCGTCGCGGCCAAGATCGCGGCGGGCAAGCGCCTGGACGAGATCGCGAACTCGGTCACGGGCCGCACCACCGCCGCGTTCGAGCCCGCGCTCGACTACTGCGTCGTGAAGATCCCGCGCTGGCCGTTCGACAAGTTCGCTTTCGGCGACCGCCGCCTCGGCACGCAGATGAAGGCCACCGGCGAGGTGATGGCGATCGACCGCACCTTCGAGGCGGCCCTGCAGAAGGCCGTGCGCTCGCTGGAAATGGGCGGCCGCTCGATCCTCTGGGAGCACCGGGAGTGGGGCGCGGATCCGCCCGCGCCGGACACCGCCACCGACGACCGCCTCTGGCTGCTGCTGGCCGCGCTGCGCCGCGACGCGGAGCCGCTCGAGATCGCCCGCAACACCGGGATCGACCCGTGGTTCCTCGAACGCCTCGCCCGCATCGTCGCGATGGAGCGGCGGCTGCTCTCCGAGGAGCTGACGCCGCCGCTGCTGCGCCAGGCGAAGCGCCTCGGCTTCAGCGACGCGGTGATCGGCACGCTCGCCGACCGCCTGCCGGACCAGGTGCGCGCGCTGCGCGAGGAGTGGGGCCTGCGGCCCGTCTACAAGATGGTCGACACCTGCGCCGCCGAGTTCGACGCCGTCACGCCCTACTTCTACTCCACCTACGAGGAGGAGAACGACGCCGTGCCCGAGCCCGGCCGTGAGCGCATGCTCGTCATCGGCTCCGGCCCGATTCGCATCGGCCAGGGCATCGAGTTCGACTACTGCTCCGTGCAGGCCGCCCACGCCCTGCAGGCCGCCGGCGTCCAGTCGATCCTCGCCAACTCCAACCCGGAGACCGTCTCCACCGACTTCGACACCTCCGACCGGCTCTACTTCGAGCCGCTCGACGAGGAGGCCGTGCGCGACCTGCTGGAGAACGAGGCCGGCGGCGGCGAGGCTCCGCCCTCGATCGTCCAGTTCGGCGGCCAGACCGCCGTCAACCTCGCGCGCCGCCTGCAGCTCGCCGCGCTGCCGATCGCCGGCTCCTCCGCCGAAGCGATCGACCTCGCCGAGGATCGAGGGCGCTTCGAGGCGCTGGTCTCCGGCCTCGGCATCCCGCAGCCGCCCGGCGTCGCGGTGCAGACGCTCGACCAGGCGGTGCCGACCGCTGACACGATCGGCTACCCGGTGCTCGTCCGCCCCTCCTACGTCCTCGGCGGGCGCGCGATGGAGGTCGTGCAGGACGAGAGCGAGTTGGAGCGCTACTTCCAGGCCGCGCTCGAGGAGCGCTCCGGCCCGATCCTGATCGACAAGTACCTCGAAGGCCTCGAGGTGGAGGTGGACGCCGTCTGCGACGGCGAGGCCGTGCTGATCCCCGGGATCATGGAGCACGTCGAGCGCGCGGGGGTGCACTCCGGCGACTCGATGGCGGTGTATCCGCCGCAAAGCCTCTCCGGCGAGCAGCGCGAGGCGATCGTGGACTACACCACGCGCATGGGCCTCGCGCTCGGCGTGCGGGGGCTGATGAACGTGCAGTACGTCGTCGCGCCCGAGGCCGACCCGCAGGGCCCCGGCGTCTTCGTGATCGAGGTGAACCCGCGCTCCTCGCGCACGGTGCCCTTCATCTCGAAGGTCACCGGCATTCCGCTCGTGCCGCTCGCCGTCAACGTCATGCTTGGCCACTCGCTCGCCGAGCAGGGCTATCAGGGGGGCCTCGTCCCGGACCGCGCGCTCGTCGCCGTCAAGGCGCCCGTCTTCTCAATGTCCAAGCTCGTCGGAGTGGACACCTTCCTCGGCCCGGAGATGAAGTCCACCGGCGAGGTGATGGGCATCGACCACGACCTCGACGCGGCGATGCGCAAGGCCGCGATGGCGGCCGACCTCGCGGTTGCACCCGGTACGCCCTTCCTGCTCTCGCTGGCCGACCGCACCAAGGCCGAGGCCGTGCCGCTGATTCACGCGCTGCACAAGGCCGGCTGCGAGCTCCTCGCCACCGAGGGCACCGCCGCGCTGATCCGCGAGCTCGGCCTTCCCGTCACCTTCGTCACCAAGCTGCTCTCGAAGGGCCGCCCCAACGTCGTCGACGTGATCAACGACGGCTCGGTCGGCGCGGTGATCAACACGCTCGAGGGCGGCCGCCCCTCGCACCTGCGCGACGGCTTTCACATCCGCCGCAGCGCCACCGAGATGCGCATCCCCTGCTTCACCTCGCTGGACACCGCGCGCGCCTCGATCCAGGGGCTCTCCTCGCCCGGCTCCTACAACGTCCGCCCGCTCGCGGACTACCGGGACGGCCACCACGGATGACGCCCGAGAGCCGGCCGGGACGGCTCGGCGCCGTGCTCTTCGACCTCGATGGCACGCTCGCCGATTCGATGCACTCGATCGCCGTGGCGCTCGCCGAGACGCTCGGCGAGCAGGGCTACCGCACGAGCCCCGAGGAGTTGCTGCCGCAGTTCGGGCCGGACATGCAATCGGTGATCCGGCGCGCCATCGGCGTCGACGAGGCCGAGGCCGGGCGCCTCTACAGCCTCTACCTGCCGAACTACTACGAGCGCTACATGCCCGACACGCCGCCGCTGCCCGGCGCGGGCGAGCTGCTGGATGACCTCGCGGCCCGGCTGCCGCTCGGCATCGTCACCTCGAAGCTCGAGGCGGGCGCACGCGCGCTGATCGCGAACCTCGGCTGGAGCGACCACTTCGGCCCGATCGTCGGGCGCGACACGACCGGCATCATGAAGCCTCTGCCGGAGCCGCTGCTCCACGCCCTCGCGGAGCTCGCGGTCGAGGGCGAGCACGCGGCGTACGTCGGCGACACCGAGGAGGACATGCAGGCCGCCCTCGCGGCCGGGGTCGCGGTCCGTGTCGGCGTCACGGTGATTCGCAGCGAGCAGCAACTGCGCGAGGCGGGCGCGACCGCCGTCTGCCGCGACCTGTTCGCGGTCCGCGCGCTGCTCAACGCCGCCATCGACGGGCTGCCCGGCACACAGCCCCCCGCCGCGCCGGCGTCCGGGAGCGCGCCGGCATGAGCGGCGCGGCGTCCGGCCGCAGCTCGCTCGCGGGGCTGCTCGGGCAGTTCGGGCGTCTCGGCGCCACCGCCTTCGGCGGCCCGGCGGCGCACGTCGCGATGATGGAGGACGAGTTCGTGCAGCGGCGGCGCTGGCTCGACCGCGACACGTTCGCGCGCGCCCTCGCCGCGACGAACCTCGTGCCCGGCCCCAACTCCACCGAGATGGCGATCCACCTCGGCTACCGCCGCCGCGGCGTGCCCGGGGCGATCGCCTCGGGCAGCGCCTTCATCCTGCCCGCCGCGCTCGCCGTCGCCGTGCTCGCCTGGGCCTACTTCCAGTGGGGCACGACGCCGCGCGCCGACGACCTGTTCGCGGGCATCCGTCCCGCCGTCGTCGTGCTCGTCGCGCTCGCCGCCTGGCGGCTGCGCGGCCCCGCCGCGCGCAACCCGCTGTCGATGGTCCTCGCGGCCTCAGCCTTCGCGATCGCGCTGCTCGCACCGCGCTGGGAGGTGATCGCGCTGCTCGGCGCGGGCGTCGTCGCGCTGCTCGCGAGCGAGCACGGACCGCGACAGCGACTCCAGCGCGCTGTGGTCGCCCTCCCCGCGCCGCTGCTCCCGCTGGCGCTGCCCGCGCTCGCCGTCACGCTGCCCGAGGTCGTGCCGATCGCGCTCATTCACCTCAAGGCCGGGGCGCTGCTCTTCGGCGGCGGCTACGTGATCATCCCGCTGCTGCAGCCCGACGCCGTCGCGCGGGGCTGGCTCACCGAGTCGCAGTTCCTCGACGCAATCGCCATCGGGCAGGCGACACCGGGGCCGATCGTCACCACCGCCACCTTCGTCGGCTACGCCGCAGGCGGCTGGTGGGGCGCGCTGATCGCGACGGTCGCGATCTTCGCGCCCGCGTTCGTCTTCGCGATCTCGCTCGGGCGCCTGCTCGACCGGCTCTCCGCGTCCGAGACGCTGCGCGCCTTCCTCGACGGCGTCGCCGCCGCGGTCTTCGGCGCGATCGCGGGGGCCGCCGTGGTGCTGCTCACGAGCCTCGACGCCAACCCGCTGAGCGCCATCGTGCTCATCGCGAGCGGCGTGGTGCTGCTGCGCTCGCTGCTGCCCTCGTACGCCTGGCTGGTCCTCTGCGGAGCGGGCGGCCTGCTCTACCACGCGACGGGTCTGCCGGCATGAGAAGCGCCACCGTCGAGGTCACCGAGTCCGCCCGCCTCTACGGCGAGACGCACATCCTCTGGCTGACGATGCCCGAGGAGTTCCGCCACGCCACGCCCGGCCAGTTCGTGATGGCCTACATCGGCGAGTACGACGACCCGCTGCTCGGCCGCGCCTGCTCGTTCCACCGCCTGCGCGAGGGCCGCCGAGGGCCGGAGTTCGCCCTGCTCTTCGATGTCGTCGGGCGCGGCACGGACTGGCTCGCGCGCCGCGCGCCGGGCGACGCGGTCCGCGTCGTCGGGCCGCTCGGACGCGGCTACGAGCCGCGCGAGCGCGTCGATCACATGCTGCTCGTCGGCGGCGGGATCGGCTGCGCCCCGCTGGTCTGGCTCGCCGACGAGCTGGTCGCGCAGGGCCGCGAGGTGACGCTCGTCCTCGGTGCGGCCGGCGAGGCCGGGATCTTCCCGCCGCGGCTGCTGCCCGAGGCCGTCGAGGTCGTCGTCGCCACGGAGGACGGGTCGCTGGGCGAGCGCGGCCTCGTGACCGCGCCCTTCGAGCGGCTGCTGCCCTGGGCCGACCAGGCCTTTGCCTGCGGGCCGAACCCGATGTTCGAGGCGATGTTCGGGGTGCTCAGGCGCTCCGGGCTGCGCAAGCCCGTGCAGGCCCTGCTGGAGGAGACGATGCCCTGCGGGATGGGTATCTGCTACGGCTGCGCCGTCTTCCCCAGGCGCGGCGGCGTCCGGCTCTGCTGCACGGACGGCCCGATGTTCGACCTGCGAGACGTCTACTGATGCGCGGCAGCTGATGGTCGGAAAGATCGCGATCGCCGTGCTGCTCCTCGGCGGCCTCGTGGCCGGCGCGCTGATCGGCGGCGTGGTCTCGGGCACGCAGCCGGCGCTGCTCGGCTGGCTGTTCGGCGCGGGGGCGGGGCTGATGGGCGGCGCCTTCATCGCCGCCCTCGCCACGAACGAAGCCCTCGTCGGCCGCGGCAGCAGCGGCCCCCGCTCCGTCAGCTACCCCGGCGAAACCCCGCCCCGACGCGCCGACGAGGACGAGGAATAGCGCGGCTCGGGACACGTGCGCCGCGCTCCGTGCTATCATCGTGATAGCACACCCTAGGGAGCCGAGACATGGCGACGGTGAACGTACGACGCCTGGATGATGCCGTCGTCCAGCGGCTCAAGGAGCGAGCGGCTGCAAACGACCGCTCGCTGGAAGCCGAGCTGCGGGACATCCTCGAACGCGTCGTCGCCGAGGATGACTACCAGGCAAGGAAGCAGGCGTTTCTCGACTATTCGACGAAACTCCGCGCCCTGACCGCCGGCAGACGGCACACTCCCGCCGAGGAGTTGATCCGGGAAGCGCGCGATCGCGGGTACGACCGCGGGCACGCCACATGACGCAAGTGGTGGTGGACGCCAACATCGCCGTCAAGTGGCTGGTGGATGAAGTACAAGGGCGGGAAGCCGCGCGCTTGCTGCAGGACGAGTCCGAATTGCACGCACCGCGCGTCATGGCGGCGGAGGTCGCTAATGCCCTTTGGCAGAAGGTAGATAGAGGCGAGATCGAGCCCGCAGCAGCGGGCGTCCTCGCAGACTCTGTTCAGGGACTACCCCTCCACTGGGCGAACGACGAGCAGATCTTTGCCGACGCAGTGCGCATCGCCATTGAACTGGATCATGCGGCGTACGACTGCATGTACCTCGCGCTTGCTCATCGGCTCGGCGCGCGCCTGGTCACCGCCGATATGAAGTTCGTGCGCCGCGTGGCCCCTACTGCGCACGGGAGTGCCATCGTCGCTCTCGCCGACTACGCCGGCGAGTAACGTGAGGCGGCCTACGCCCCGACGCGGTCCAGGATCGTGGCGACGTCGATGTACTGGTCGGCGAGGGCGCGCATCTCGATCGAGGTGCTGCCGCTGAAGGCGACCACCTCGACGCGCACGCCCTTGGTCTGCAGCAGCTCGACCGCGCGTGCGAAATCGGCGTCGCCGGAGACGATCGAGACCACGTCGAGGCGGTCCGCCATCGTCACCATGTCGAGCGCCATCTCGACGTCGAAGTTGCCCTTCACCGAGCCGTCGGCGAAGCGCTTCATCGGCTTCGTCACGATGCGGTAGTCGTGGCGCACGAACGGCTCGACGAAACGCTGGCGCTCCACCGGCTCCCCGGGGTCGTCCGAGACCGGTGAGTAGGCCGTCGCGCGGATCAGTTCGCGGCCCTCGCTGAGGTAGGCGAGCAGCTTGCCCATGTGCACGGTCGCGCCGTCCGGGCCGCCCTCGCCGCGCTCGGCCCCGTAGACCAGGTTCGGCACGTCGACGAAGACGGCGAGGCGCAACCGCCGGAGCGAGCGCTCCTGCGTTTCGCGGAGGGCGTCCAGCGCCTGCGACTGCGTGGCGAGCGTTTCGCGCAGCGCGCGCATCTCCTCGGCGAGACCGGTTGCGTCCGGGGCGTCAGGGCTGCTTGCCGCGCTCGTCTTGCGCGTGCTCGCGCGGCGGCGGGCCGGGGGCTTTGCCTCCTCCTCCGCTTCAGCCTCGGCGGGCTCGGGCGTCGCCTCCTCCTCGGCTGCCGCGGCGCGGCGGCGCCGCGGGGCGCGCTTCTTCGGTTCGGCCTCAGCCTCGGGCGTCGCCTCGGGCGTCGCCTCGGCTTCGGTCTCGGCCTTCGTCTCGCGCGAGGCCGCCCTCGCTCGCGGTTTGCGCTTCGGCGCGGCCTTCGCCTCCGGCTCGGCCGCGGCCTCGGCAGCAGGCGCGGACTCCGCCTCGGCCTCGGCGGAACGGGCCGGGCGGCGGCCGGCGATCCGCGGGTCGTTGAACGTGCCGCCGCTCTCGGGAGCGTCGGCGGCGCGCTGGCGGCCGCGGCCTCCACGCGTCCCGCGGCGTCGAGCGCCCTCGCCCGAGGCCGGGTCGTCCGGGCGATCGGCGGTCACGCCGCCACCCCCGCGTCACCTGCGTACTGCAGCACCGAGCAGCGGGCCGCAACCTGTTCCGCGAGTTCGACGAAGGCCTTCGCCTCCTCGGACTGCGGAGCGGCGACGACTAGCGGGACGCCGCTGTCGCCCGCCTCGCGCACCGCCGCCGCGAGCGGCAGTTCGCCGAGGAATTCGACGCCCAGCTCGTCCGCCGCGGCGCGCGCACCGCCGCGGCCGAAAATGTCCGATGTCATATTCTCCACGATTCCAAAGATCGGGACGCCCAGCCGGTCGAACATCCCGATCGCCTTCGTTGCATCCTCGATCGCCACCCGCTGCGGCGTCGAGACGATCACCACGCCCGCCACCGGCGCCTGCTGCGCCAGCGACATCGAGGCGTCCGAGGTGCCCGGCGGCAGATCGACGATCAGGTAGTCCAGCTCGCCCCAGTCGACGTCGTGGATCAGCTGCCGCACGCCGGAGCCGATCATCGGGCCGCGCCAGACCACGGGCGTGCCCTTCGGCAGGACGAACCCGATCGAGACGGCCCGCACGCCGTGCGCCTCGATGGTGTGCATCCCCTGCTGGCCGTCGGCGAGGCTGCCCTGCTCGATGCCGAGCATCGTCGGGATGTTCGGGCCGGTGATGTCGGCGTCGACGATGCCGACCGCCGCGCCAAGCTGCGCGAGCGCGACGGCGAGGTTCGTCGCGACCGTGGACTTGCCGACGCCGCCCTTGTTCGAGGCGACGGCGATCAGGTTCTTGACGCCGGTGACCGGCTCGGGGCCGCCCTCGCGGCTCGCCTGCCCGCGCACCTCCGCGTCCCACTCGATCTCGACCTTGTCGATGCCGGGAACGGCGTCGAGGGCGGCCCGCACGTCGACATCGATCTGCTCGCGCAGCGGGCAGGCCGGGGTGGTCAGCACCAGGCGGAAGGACGCAGTAGCGCCCTCGACGGCCAGGTCGCGCACCATGTTGAGCGACACGAGGTCGCGATGCAGCTCGGGATCGCGGACCTCGGAGAGAGCGGCCAGCACGGCCTCGGGACTTGTCACGTTATGTCCTCACGCTGCGCAAGTGCTCGTGGCCGGGCCCAGATCCGGGCAAATTCTTGGAAGTTACTCCAACCTGGTGGGAACCAAGAAGCCGCCGCGAGCGTTCCATATACAGGTACGGAATGCGCGCCAGCCAGGATGCAGGCGCCAACAGGGAAGGCAGCGGGATGCAGGGGACACGGTCGAGGGCTGTTCCCGGGATCGCGTCACGCCTCCCTACGGGGTTGGACGCCCTGGCATTGGGGCCTCGGCTCCAGTATAGCCGCCCGCTCCCCATGGGGCAGCGGCACGGCGCGTGATCCTGGGCCGCGTAACCGGCGATGCCGGTGAGGCGCGAGGCGAAGGGGGTATTTATCGGCGTTTTCCAGCATTTTAGTGCACTTAAGCTTGACATCAGAGGCGTCACGCCTTAGGGTTATGTCTCTGGTGCGCCACGTGCACACAGCGACCGCAAGGTACGGGTAGTGAGGCGTCGGGGAACCGTTGGGGGGACCAATCCGGCGCCGCGGGAAGGCAGAGGAACGATGGTTACGGCAGCACAGACCGGGAACGACGTACAGACCAGCGCGGCTCCGCGCATGGCCTGCGTGCACCACTGGGTGATCGAGTCCCCGAGCGGGCGCGAAAGCGCCGGCTTCTGCAAGCGCTGCGGACTAACTCGGAACTTCGCGAACGCTACCGAGAACGTGATGTGGGAGCAGTCCAACACCTTGAGCACGCCTCCCATCAGCGGGCTCCGGAGCCTCCCCCGGCCGGACACCTCCGTGCTCTCCGACGAGATCGTGCGCGACTGACCTCCCAGCGCAGGGACGAACAGGCGCGGCGCCCCCGGTGATCCGGGGGCGCCGTTTCCTTGTCCGCCTCCGGTCCGGGCGCGGGCCGGGTATCATGAGCGCACCCGGAGCGAGGCGGCGCATGGACCTCAGCCTCACCATCGGCCGCGGCGGCAAGCAGGAGCTGCTGCTCCAGAACCCCGTCCTCACGGCCTCCGGCACCCTCTCGAACGGCATCGAGTTCGCGCGCCGCTTCGACATCAACGCGCTCGGCGGCGTGATCTCGAAGGGGACGACGCTGCGCCCGCGCCGCGGCAACCCGCAGCCACGCACCGTCGAAACGCCGGCCGGGATGATCAACTCGATCGGCTTCCAGAACGTCGGCGTCGGCGCGCTGATCCGCGACCTCGCGCCTGCCTGGGCGCGCTGGAACACGCCCGTCCTCGTCAACATCATGGGTGACAGCGTCCGCGAGTTCGGCCAGCTCGCCGCCCGCCTCGAGGGCGTCCCCGGCGTCGCCGGCCTTGAGGTCAACGTCTCCTGCCCCAACGTCGAGGTCGGCGGTATGGAGTTCGGGCAGGACTGCGACCTCACCGCCGAGGTCGTCGCCGAGGTGCGCCGCAGCACCACGCTGCCCTTCGCGGTCAAGCTCACCCCGAGCGTCACCGACATCCGCCCGTTCGCCGAGGTCTGCGAGGAGGCCGGCGCCGACGCACTCTCGCTGATCAACACCGTGCCGGCGACCGCGATCGACATCGAGCGCCGCCGGCCGGCGATCGCGACCATCTTCGGCGGACTCTCCGGACCGGCGATCAAGCCGATCGCCCTGCGCTGCGTCTACATGGCCGCGTCCGTCACCAGCCTCCCGATCATCGCCTCGGGCGGGGTCATGGGCGGGAAGGACGCCGTCGAGTTCCTGATGGCCGGCGCGAGCGCGGTGCAGGTCGGCACGGCAACCTTCACCGACCCGGGCGCGCCCTGGCGCGTGCTCGACGAACTGCGCGCCTGGTGCGACGCTGAGGGCGTCGAGCGCCTCGACGAGATCGTCGGGGCGGCGCGCCGCCGCGACTGAAGCGAGGAGACGACGATGCGAAGTACTTCGGTCGCACTGGGCGGAGCCCTCTGGCTGCTCTCCGGAGCGTTCGCCGGCGCGGCGTGGGGTTGGGCCGCGATGCGGGTGCTGTACCGCTTCTTCGACGTCGACAGCGCCGGGGCCGCCCTCGCGGGCGGGGTGATCTTCGGGCTCGCCGTCGCGCTGGGGCTCTGGTACCTCGGCTGGCGCGAGCTACGGGGGTAGCGCGGGTGCGCCTCCATGCGAGGCGTTGACGTGTCCAAGCTGCCCGCCGTAGCGTCGGATCACACCCTGCGGGGTGCTGCTTCGGGGTGTAGCTCAGCCTGGTAGAGCGCTGCGTTTGGGGCGCAGAGGTCCGCAGTTCAAATCTGCGCACCCCGACCAACATCGATGCCAACAGCCCCGCGAGGGGCCCTCGCAAGCGGAGGATCGGCGAACGCCATGCAGGAAACGCTTCCGCCCTACGTACTCGTCGTGCGTATCGGCTCGATCCTCGGCATGTCGCTCGCGCTGGCGGTCGGGCTGCTGCTGCTGCTGGGTGGCTTCGTGCTCGCCGCGCTCGTTGCCTTCGCAGCCTTCCTGCCCTCGTTCGGCATCATGGTCTACGCCGAGCGGCGCGCCGCCCGTGGCGAGGAGGACGCCGGCTGACCGTGACGCGCGTGTGCGCCCTCGCGCTGCCGTAAGCCGGCAAGCGCCTATCCTGTCGGCATGTACGAACAACACTCGGGGCCGGAGCCCGGCGGCTGTCGCGAGACGCTGATGCTGACGCGCATCGTCTTCTCGGTACTGATCCCCCCGCTGCTCGCTATCGCCGCCGTCCTGGCGCTGGTGTTCGCGACCTTCATCCTCTTCTCCACGCACCCGCTGCTCGCCCTGCTGCCGCTCATCCCGCTCGCCGCCGGGCTCGTCTGGATCGCGAGGCGCGATCGCCGCGACGATCGCGACTTCAGCGACCTCTACCCGCCGCGCTGACGCGGCGCTGCATCGCCCAGCGACGGCGTGCGCTAGACTCTTGGCATGCCGGATCCACGCGTCATCGCCCGCCAGCGCCTCAGCCGCGAACGCGGCTACGTGCGCAAGGACTGGGGCGGACGCATCCCGATCGCCCTCGTCTACCCCAACTCCTACTACATCGGGATGTCGAACCTCGGGCTGCAGACCGTCTATTCGCTGTTCAACGCGTATCCGGACTTCGTCTGCGAGCGCGCGTTCGTGGACCCGCCCGAGCGCGGCAAGCGCGCCCCGGAGCGCCCGCCCACGATCGTCTCGATGGAGTCGCAGCGCCCGCTCGGCGACTTCGCGGTACTCGCCTTCACGCTCTCCTACGAGTACGACTACTTCCACATGGTGCAGGCGCTGAAGAGCGCCAACATCCCGCTCTGGGCCTCGCAGCGCGACGGGCGCCACCCGCTCGTGATCGCGGGCGGGGCCTGCATGCTGACCAACCCCGCAGGCGTCGCGCCCTTCCTCGATGCAGCCATCATCGGCGAGGCCGAGGAGATCGTCCCCTCGCTCGCCGGGGCCTTCGAGGACGGCCTCTACGGCGGCCGCGACGATCTGCTCGACGAGCTGGCCGCGATCCCCGGCGTCTACGTCCCGGAGCGCCCACCGCTCGGACCCGTCGAGCGCCAGTGGGTCGGGGACATCGGCGCCACCGAGGCCTACTCGACGATCCTCACGGAGGACACCGAGCTCTCCAACATGACGCTCATCGAATGCGCGCGCGGCTGCGGCCGCGGCTGCCGCTTCTGCATCGCCGGCTACGTCTTCCGCCCGCCGCGCTACCGCCCGCTCGAAGACCTGCTCGGCGTCGTCGAGCACTCGCTCGAGCACAGCGAGCGGGTCGGGCTGCTCGGCGCCGCGGTCGCCGACCACCCACAGCTGCCGGAGCTGGTGACCGGCGCGGCTGAGCTGGGCGGGCGTGTCTCGATCTCCTCGCTGCGCGTCGACAACCTGCGGCCGGAGGTGCTGCGCGTGCTCGCCGGCGGCGGCACGAAGACCGTCACCGTCGCGCCCGAGGCCGGCTCCGAGCGGATGCGCGAGGCGATCAACAAGGGTGTGAGCGAGGAGCAGGTCCTGCGCGGGGCCGCCCTCGTCGGCGAGGCCGGGCTGACGCGCTTCAAGCTCTACTTCATGATCGGCCTGCCCGGCGAGGAGGACGACGACGTCCACGCCCTCGCCCAGCTCGGGAACCGCATCAAGGAGCGCCTGGACGCGGCGGGCCACGGCACGCGCCTCGTGCTCTCGGTCAGCCCGCTGGTACCGAAGCCGTGGACGGCCTACCAGTACGAGACGCAGATGCCGCCCGAGGTGATCAAGGCGCGCCAGGGCATCCTCAAGCAGCACCTCGCCTCGGGCATCGAGTTGCGCAGCGACTCACCGCAGACCGCGCGCATCGACGACGTGCTCTCGCGCGCCGATGGCCGGCTCGCGGGGATGCTGGCGGAGATGCCGGACGCCTCGCTGGGGAGTTACAAGCGCGCGATCCGCGAGCACGGCCTGGACGGCGCGCGCCCGTGGGCAGGCGAGGCCCCGCCCTGGCATGTCGTCGACGTCGGCATGACTGAGCGCTTCCTGCTGCGCGAGATGGACAAGCACGAGCGCGTGCGCCGCACCATCGCCTGCCCCCCGCCGGAGGTGGGCTGCAAGCTCTGCGGCGTCTGCTGACCAATGGACACGCTGATCCTCGAGGACTTCCGCTGCTTCGCCGGCCGGAACGAAGTCCCGATCCGCCCGCTCACGCTGCTTGTGGGCGAGAACAGCACCGGCAAGACCTCCTTCCTTGCCGCCGTTCGAGCGGCGCATGACCGGACCGTGCCGGACTTCAACGAACCGCCATTCCACCTCGGCAGCTACGGCCAGATTGCGAACTACCGGGGCGGCCGGACCGGGCGGGCCAGAAGCTTCATGGTTGGTCAGCGGTTCAGGTCCACCGGCAGCAGATTGATACGTGCGCCCAGAAGGCAACCAGAAGCGGCGAGCCTTGAGATGCGGATCGAGGCACACTTCATCTCGGACAGGGCTCAACCAGCGATCTCGCTGTTCGCGATTTCGTCCGGCGGCAACGTATTGGAGCTTAAGGACTTGGACAGTGCCAAGCCCGTGGCTCAGTTCTCGGCGGGTGACAAGACCTTCCGTGAGCGAAGGATAAGGGTGGACGAGTGGTTGCGAGCCCTCACTCCCAGGGGCCTTGGAGCATTCCTCGCCAGCTTCCAAGTGTGGATCGAAGAGGAAGGAAGCACCGACCTGCCTCAGGAGGAATTCGACTGGCGCTCGCATCCGCTCATTGATGCCATCCAGGAGTCGATGTTCTTCCAAACCGAGCCCCGACCGTCCGCGTTCGCTCCGATCCGCACGAGCCCTCAACGAACCTATGAGCCAGTCAAGGAGATTCGCGACCCCGAAGGCAGCCACACCCCAATGATGCTCGCGCGACTGCTTGAGAGCAGCGATGCATCGGACTTTAGGGATCAAATCGAGCAATTCGGCACAGCCAGTGGACTCTACTCCAGCCTCGGGATCCGTAAGCTTGGACGGTCAGGCAGCGACCCCTTCCAAATCGAAGTCAAGCATCCGCAGGGCGGGCGGGCACGCAACCTCGTCGATGTTGGATATGGCGTCAGCCAAGCGATCCCCATCATCGCGGACGCAGTTTCGACCGCACGCGGCGCTACGCTAGCACCAGCCTCACGAGGCCACCCATACCTCTGGAACGGCGGCCACGTGGAGGAGGGAAGGCTCGCCTCCGCGCGCGAGCAACAGGCACGGCGATCGCGGGACGGTGGTGGCAGGGGCGGGCATCGGAGCGGCTTGCGGGCGGCGTTCGCCGCCCGGCAGGTACTCACCCTCGATCGGTAGCGGCGCTGCGGCGGTGCGCTCCCCCAGGCCATCCGGCCCCGACGGAAGTGACCACGTCGCCTCGCAGTGCAGTCTCGCGAGCGCAGATGACGAGGCGTTAACGGTTGTGTGGCGGCGCGATGACGTTTGCGTTTCGGGCATGTGTCTGGCGGCTGGCCGTCCGCGGGGCGTAGCCTTGCCGCATGACCGCGACCGCCACCTCGATCGCATCGCGTCTCGCCGTCGTGCGGGAGCACATCGCCGCGGCCTGCGATCGCGCCGACCGCGACCCCGCCGGGGTCACGATCGTCGGCGTGACCAAGACGCATCCGCCGGCGCTGGTCGAGGAGGCCCTCGCCGCGGGGCTCACCGACATCGGCGAGAACCGCGCGCAGGAACTGCTGCCGAAGGCCGAGGCGCTCGAGGCGCGCGGCCTCGCGCCGCGCTGGCACTTCATCGGGCGGCTGCAGCGCAACAAGGTCCGCGGCGTGCTGCCCCACATCGCCGCGCTGCACTCGCTCGGCTCGGTCCGCCTCGCCGACGAGATCGAGCGGCGTGCCGAACGCCTCGATGCCGCGAGCGGCGCTTCCGCGCGCGGACCGCTACCCTGCTACCTTGAAGTCAACGTGGCCGACGAGGCCTCGAAGGACGGGATCTCTCCGAAGGAGCTTCCGGAACTGCTGCGGGAGGCGGCCAACCGCCCTCACATCGCGGTCGCCGGCCTGATGACGGTCGCGCCCCTCGTGGACGACCCGGAGCAGGTGCGGCCCGTCTTCCGGCAGCTGCGCGAACTGGCCCACGCCCACGGGCTCGAGGGGCTCTCGATGGGTATGACAGACGACTACATCGTGGCCGTCGAGGAGGGCGCGACGGTCGTGCGGCTCGGGCGCGTGATCTTCGGAGCGCGAGGCACGTAGCGGCAGGCGGAGGAAGCAGCGTGCGAATCGGGATCATCGGCGGCGGCTTCATGGGCGAGGCGTTCCTGCGCGGCATCCTCAGCGCCGGCGTCGCCGCGCCGTCCGCGATCGCCGTCGCCGAGCTGATCGCCGATCGCCGCCTCGCGCTCGCGGAGCACGGCGTGCGCGTCACCGACGACCCGGAGAGCGCCTGCATCGGGGCGGACCTCGTGCTGCTCGCGGTCAAGCCGGACGACCTGGCCGCCACGGCGCGCAGCCTCGCCGGCGCGATCCCGGCGGACGCGGTGCTCGTCTCGATCGCCGCCGGCACCCCGCTCGCCGAGGTGCAGCGCCACAGCGGGCACCGCGCCTCCGTGCGCGTGATGCCGAACCTCCCCGCCGCCATCGGCGAGGGCGCCGCCGTCTACCTCGCGGCCCCCGAGCTCAGCGACAAACAACTCGCCCGCGTCCGCGAGGTGCTGAGCGGCGTCGCGACCGCCGTCGTCGAGGTGGCCGACGACGAGGCGGTGGACCTCGCAACGGCGCTGCACGGATCGGGCCCCGCGTACGTCTATCTGCTGATCGAGGCGATGGTGGACTCGGCGGTGCGGCTCGGCATGAAGCGGCCGGACGCGACCGAGCTGGTGCTGGCGACCGTCGCCGGCTCGGCCCGCTACGCGATCGCGACCGGCGAGCACGCAGCGACCCTGCGCAACGCCGTAACCTCGCCGGGCGGAACGACCGCAGCGGCGCTCTCCGAGCTGGAAGCGGCCGGCCTTCGCGCCGCCGTCGACGATGCGATCGAGGCGGCGTTCACGAGGGCGCTGTATCTGGGGGAAGCGGAATGACTGGACTCGTCGACATTGTGAGTACGCTGCTGACCGTACTCTGGTTCGCGATCTTCGCGCGCGCGATCGTGAGCTGGTTCCCGATCGATCAGAACGGCCCGATCGTGAAGGTGCTCGACGCGATCACGGAGCCGATCCTCGGGCCGCTGCGCCGCGTGGTGCCGCGCGTGGGCCAATTCGACATCACGCCGATGGTCGCGATCCTGATCATCATCGTCATCCAGAGCGTGCTCGAGTCTAGCGCCCAGCCGGGTTAGCCCTGCCTCGATCGCCCCTCCCTCGCCGCGCCCGGACCCGCGGGGGCGCGTCCACGACATGTAACATCCGTTGTGAACGTCATCGCGACCGGACAGGGGATGGCTACCGGGTGGACGTGCTGCTCGAGATCGCGGACTTGCTGCTGACCGTGCTCTGGGTCGCGATCCTCGCCCGCACGCTCCTGGGCTGGCTCCTGGTCAACCATGAGCACGCGAACCCGCCGCTGTTGCGCTTCCTCAGCGCGATCGCGGACCCGGTGGTGCAGCCCCTGCGGCGTGTCATTCCACAGGGCGGGCTGTTCGACGTGACACCGTGGGTCGCGATGGCGATCATCGTCCTGATCCAGCAGCTACTGTTCCCGAACCCCTATCTGTCCGCACCTCCCGGTTGATCCGCGTCGCTGACTCAGACACCCCCGAGGCGCCGGCGCAGCTCCGTCCCATCGAGGCCAGCGATGGCGACGACCTTGCGGCGCGAGGTCTGCCCCGTCACCACGCGCACCGCGCCGCGAGGGACGCCCAGGCGCTTCGCGAGCAGGCGCACGAGCGCGCGATTGGCGCGGCCCTCGACCGGCGGCGCCGTGACGCGCACGCGCAGCGTCTCGCCCTCGAAGCCCGCGATCTCCTCACGGGAGGCGCGAGGCGTGAGGCGCACCGAGAGCCGGACGGTCTCCATCGGGCCTCCTCGGGGCCTCCCGGGGGCGCTTGACTCTATAGAACCTGCGTTCTATTGTTCCCCGCGTACCACAAACAGTGACACGATAGAGGCGCAGGGTACGCGGAAGGATCGCTCCATGGGCAGCACGCAGACCGGCAAGCAGACCGGCAAGCGACCGAGCAAGCAAGCCGATCCGGAGCAGCGGCGCCGCGACGATCTGGACCGCACGCTGGACCAGATCACCAAGGACTTCGGCAAGGGCGCGATCATGCGCCTCGGGGACGACCGGGCCGCGCTCAACGTCTCCGCCATCTCCACCGGCGCCCTCTCGCTCGACATCGCCCTCGGCATCGGCGGAATACCGCGAGGGCGCGTGACGGAGATCTTCGGGCCGGAGTCGGCCGGCAAGTCCACCCTCGCCCAGCACATCATCGCGGAGGGCCAGCGCGCAGGCGGCACCACCGCCTACATCGACGTCGAGCACGCCCTCGAGCCGGAGTACGCCGCCGCCTGTGGCATCAACGTCGACGAACTGCTGATCTCCCAGCCCGACACCGGCGAGCAGGCACTCGAGATCTGCGAGGCGCTGATCCGCTCGAACGCCATCGACGTAGTCGTCGTCGACTCCGTCGCCGCGCTCGTGCCGCGCGCGGAGATCGAGGGCGACATGGGGGACTCGCTGCCGGGCCTGCAAGCGCGGCTGATGTCGCAGGCGCTGCGCAAGCTCACCTCCGCGGTGGCGCGCTCGAACACCTCCCTGGTCTTCATCAACCAGCTGCGCGAGAAGATCGGCGTCGTCTTCGGCAACCCGGAGACCACCCCCGGTGGGCGCGCGCTCAAGTTCTACTCCTCCGTGCGGATCGACATCCGCCGCATCGAGTCGCTCAGGCAGGGCTCCACGATCATCGGCAACCGCGTGCGCTGCAAGGTCGTCAAGAACAAGACCGCGCCGCCGTTCCGCCAGGCCGAGTTCGACATCATGTTCACCCCCGAGGAGCACGGCATCAGCCGCTCCGGCGACCTCCTCGACCTCGCGGTCGAGCACGAGATCGTGACGAAGCTCGGCTCCTACTACTCGCTCGGCGAGCAGCGCCTCGGCCAGGGACGCGAGAACTCGAAGGCGTTCCTGCGCGAGCACCCGGAGCTCGCCGACGAGCTCGAGGCGAGCGTGCGCGCCGCCGCCGGCCTGCCCGGCGCCGGCGGCGCGGCCATCGCGGCGCCCATCGAGGCGCCCATCGAGGCGCCCATCGAGGCGCCCATCGAGGCGCCCACGGAGGCGCCCATCGAGGCGCCCACGGAGGCTCCCGCAAGCGCCCCCGCCCTGACCGAGCTGCCGATCGATGCCTGAGCTGGCGCAGGCCGCGCGAGCACCGGCCCGCCGCCGCCGCGCCGCCCGCAGCAGCGATGCAGCGCTCGGCGACGATCCGCGCAAGGCCGTGCAGCGCGGGCTGTGGCTGCTCAGCCGCAGCTCGCGCAGCGAGCACGATCTCCGCGAGCGCCTGGAACGGCGTTTCACCGCCGCCGCGACGGCGAGCGCCCTGACGCGGCTGCGCGCCCTCGGCTATGTCGATGACCGCGCCTGGGCCGCCGCCTACGTCGAGCGCCCGCGATCGCTCGTGCGCAGCGCGCGGATGCTGCAGCGCGAACTGCGTTCGCACGGCATCTCCCCGGAGATCGCCGTCGCGGCCACGGACGAGCACGACGACGATCGCGCCGCCCTCGCGGCTGCGCGGATCGCCCTGCGGCGGCTCCCTGCCGCCGGCGCCGATGGCGACCCGCGAGCCGCCCGCAAGCGGGCGCAGCGCCTCGTGGCTGCACTCGCGCGCCGCGGCTTCGACCCCGGAACGAGCCAGCGCGCCCGCGCCAAACTGCAGACCGAACGCACCCACGAATCGGCCCACGCCCGCCCGTAGCGCTCGCTCGGAGAGCGCGCCCCCATGCGCGGTGCTAGACTGTGCCCATCGACGGCGCGGGCGCTTACTGGCCCCTCAGCGATGCCGCCACGCCGCAGATGCCGACTTATGTCTCGCGACCCGCTTCGGCGGAGGCGCGGGTCTCGAATCGAGGCCATCCCATGGATCCACTCGTCCTCAGCGCCCTCGTGGGCGTGGTCGCTCTCGTGATCGGCTTCGCCGTCGCCTACGCCGTCCTCGGCCTCGGCGCGCGCGACCTGCGCCGCCGCGCCGAGCAGGCCGCCAACCTCATCCGCGAGCAGGCGGAGAACCGCAGCAGCGAACTGCAACTCGAGGCGCAGCAGGCCGGCCTCCGCTACCGCGAGGAGGCAGACCAGGCCGGCCTCCGCTACCGCGAGGAGGCAGACGAGGAACTGCGCGAGGAGCGGCGCGAGGCCGCCCGCGTCGAGCGCCGCCTCGAGCAGCGCGAGGAGTCGCTTGATCGCCGTGCCGAGGGCCTCGAGCGCGGCGAGCAGTCCATCCGCGACCGCGCCGAGGGCCTGGACCGCCGCGAGAAGGAACTCGAAGCCGGCCAGGAGCGCCTCCAGGCCCAAGAGGCGCGGGTGCGCGAGCAGGAGTCCGTCTTCCGCAACGAGCTTGAGCGGATTGCCGGACTGAGCGCCGAGGAGGCGCGCGATCTGCTGCTCGACAGCCTCGACACCGAGCTGCGCGACGAGTCCGCGCGCCGCGTACGCGCGATGGAGACCGCCACCAAGGCCGAGGCCGACACACGCGGACGCAAGATCCTCGCGACCGTGATGCAGCGCATGACCTCCGAGATCACCTCGGAGGCGACGGTCTCCGTCGTCCCGATCCCCTCCGACGAACTGAAGGGCCGCATCATCGGGCGCGAGGGCCGCAACATCCGCGCCTTCGAGGCCGCCACCGGCTGCGACCTGCTGATCGACGACACGCCCGAGGTCGTCACGGTCGTCGGCTTCGACCCCGTGCGGCGCGAGATCGCCCGCGTAGCGCTCGCACGCCTCGTGCAGGACGGGCGCATCCAGCCGAGCCGCATCGAGGAAGCCGTCGAGAAGGCGCGCAGCGAGGTGGACCGGATGGTGACCGAGGCCGGCGAGCAGGCGCTCCTCGATGCCGAGGTTGCGGCGCTCCACCCGGAGGTTGCGAAGACGCTGGGCAAGCTGCGCTTCCGCTACTCCTACGGCCAGAACCAGTTGCGCCACTCCGTCGAGACCTCGTGGCTCGCGGTTGCGATCGCGCACGAGATCGGCGCGGACGTGGAGACGGTGCGTCTCGGCGGGCTGCTGCACGACCTCGGCAAGGCCGTGGACCGCGAGATGGAGGGCACGCACGCCGCGCTCGGCGCGGAGATCGCGCGCCGCTTCGGCGTCGGTGACGAGATCGTGCACTGCATCCACGCCCACCACGAGGAGATCGCACCCGAGACGACCGAGGCGCTGATCGTGATCATCGCCGACGCGATCTCGGGCAGCCGCCCCGGCGCGCGCCGCGACTCGATCGAGCAGTACGTGAAGCGCCTCGAAGCCCTCGAGGCGGTTGCCAACTCCTTCGACGGCGTCGAGCAGTCGTTCGCGATCCAGGCGGGGCGCGAGATCCGCGTGCTCGTCCGTCCCGAGGAGGTCGACGACCTCGGGGCGACGCGGCTCGCACGAGACGTCTCGCGCAAGGTCGAGGAGACCTTGCAGTACCCCGGCCAGATCCGCGTCACGGTCGTCCGCGAGACGCGCGCCAGCGCGATCGCGCGCTAGCCCGTGCGCGTCCTCATGGTCGGCGACATCGTCGGCCGGCCGGGCCGCGAAATCGTCGGCTCCGCGCTGCCCGGGCTGCGCGACTCGCTCGCCATCGACCGCGTGATCGCCAACGGCGAGAACGCCGCGCGCGGGCGAGGACTGACCGAGCGCACCGCCAACGAGCTGTTCGCCGCCGGCGTCGACGTGATCACCTCCGGCAACCACATCTTCGACGTGCGCGAGTTCGTGCCCGCCCTCAACCGCGACTGGCCCGTGCTGCGGCCGGCCAACTACCCGCCCGTGGTTCCCGGGCGCGGCATCTGCACGATCGGCGGGCTGACCGTGATCAACCTGATGGGCCGCGTCTTCATGCCCGCCGTCGTCGACGACCCGTTCCGCGCCGCCGACCAGTTGCTCGCGGGCCTCAAGCCCGGCAGCAGCGTCGTCGTCGACTTCCACGCCGAGGCGTCGAGCGAGCAGCAGGCGCTCGCCTGGTACCTCGACGGGCGCGTCGCCGCGGTCGTCGGGACGCACACCCACGTACCGACGGCGGACGCGCGGCTGCTGGCCGAAGGCACCGCCGCCGTCGGCGACCTCGGCATGGTCGGCGTGCGCGACTCGGTCATCGGCGACGACATCGAGTCCGTGATCAGCCGCTTCCTGACCGGCATGCCGACCCGCCTGCCGGTCGCCTCCGGCGAGGACGGCGTCTTCAACTCCGTGCTGATCGACATCGACAGCACCAGCGGCCTGGCGACCAGCATCGAGCGCGTCGATCGCGTGCTCCCGCTGTGGTGACGGCGGCCTCGTGAGCCGCGGCGACTTCCACACCCACTCGACGTGCTCCGACGGCCTGCTCACGCCGGCGGAGCTCGTGGACCTCGCGGCGAGCGGGGGCGTGCGCGTGATGGCGCTGACCGATCACGACACCCTCGACGGCCTCGCCGAGGCGGAGGCCGCGGCCGCCCGCCATCCCGGCTTCACGCTCGTGCCCGGCGTCGAGCTGTCCTGCGACGTACCGGGCACCGAGGTGCACATCCTCGGCTACTTCGTCGACCGCGAGCGGCCTGAGCTGATCGAGCAGCTCGAGGAGTTCCGCCGGGGGCGCATCGACCGCGCGCAGCGCATCATCGACGCCCTCGAGCGGCTGGGCGCACCGATCGCATGGTCGCGGGTGCAGGAACTCGCAGGCGAAGCCTCCGTCGGCCGCCCGCACATCGCCCAGGCGCTGCTCGAGGCCGGGCACATCGAGAGCTTCGACGAGGCGTTCGAGCGCTTCATCGGGCGCAACGGCCCCGCCTACGCGGAGCGCGCGAAACTCGCCCCCGCCGAGGCGATCACGATGATCCGCGAGGCGGGCGGTCTCGCCGTCTTCGCCCACCCCTCGTTCACGGACGACTACCCGCGCGTCGCCGCGGAGCTGGCGGCCGCAGGCGCGTTCGGCCTCGAGGCCTACTACAAGAGCTACGAGCCGGAGCTCGTCGGCGAGTTGGCCGCGCTCGCCGAGGGGCTGGGCCTCTTCGCCCTCGGCGGTTCCGACTACCACGGCATCGATCGCGAGGACGAACGGTCGCCGGGCGAGATCCCACTCCCCGACGCCGTGACCGACGCGTTCCTCAATGCGGCTCGAGCGTACGGCTGCCGCGTGCCCGGTCCGGCGCTGCCGGGATAGCCCACAGCGGCAGCCCGCCGCTACACTCGCGGAGAGGCAACCGGAGGCGTCATGTCCCGTCGCTCACGCAGGCAGCGCAACCGACCGCGGCGCACGCTGCCACCGGCTCCGCCTCCGCCCGGGCCGCCGGTTCCCGGCGCCCGCGCTGCGAGGGCGGCCGCCACCGAGCGCCCGCGGCGGCTGATCGAGCGCGACGCGCCGTTCCTCGGCCAGGAGCTGCGGCGCATCGCGATGATCAGCGGGGTGTGCAGCGCCTTGCTGGTGCTGCTCGTGCTGATCGACCGGCTTCGCTAGCCGGGCTCGGTACCGCCCGTCCGCTACGCCAGGCGGTTCCAGGCGACGATCGCTCCGATCACCGCGAAGACGATGCCGCTGGCGTCCCGTGTGATCAGATCGAGATCGCCCGAAACCAGCAGCCGCAGCAGCGCCGCCACGACGATCGCGCCGGCCGCCATCATCTGCAGCGCGCGCCCTCGCTTGCGGTTCGTCACCGCATCGAACGCACGCGCGAGGAGGGTGGCCGCGCCCATGCCGGCGAGCAGTGCGATCACGAACAGCAGCAGGCCACCGACCGGCCGCGGCGGCAGCAGCAGCGCCGAGGCCACGCCCACCGCCACGGCGCCGAGCAGTGCGACCCCGCCCGCCCGCAGGTAGTGCGACGTCTCCAGTTCGTACATCGGCGGGCGGCGCATTTGCGCACAGTCCGGGCAGCGGATGCCGCCCGGCGCGTGGATCATGCAGCGCGGGCAGATCTCGACATCGCAGCGTCCGCAGCGCAGTTCGGTCTCGGTGTCGGGGTGGCGCTCGCAGTACGGGATGGCTGCCTCCGAAGCCGCGCTGGCCCTCGCGGCGCGTTCGGGTGATTGACCCTGCTCGGCGCTCGCATCTACCATCGATTGGCGAGCGGCCCCGTAGTGTAGCGGTCCAACACGCCACCCTGTCACGGTGGAGATCGTCGGTTCGAATCCGATCGGGGTCGCCAGACCACCCCGCTCGCGCGCTTGGCTTTAGTCCGCCCCCATGGCCGCGTTCGTTGCTACGCGCCCTCGCCCGATCCGCCCTCGGGCGACTCGATAATCGTCACCGAACGCAGCAGGTCACCGGGTGGCAGTTCGCCCTCGCCCGCGGGGTCGCGCAGGGTGAGCGCGCGCGCCGCCTCGAGGCCCTCTTCGACGCTGCCGAGGTAGGTGAAGCGCTCGCTGAGGTGCAACGCGTCCTCGAGCGCGATGAAGAACTGCGAGCCGTTGCTGCCCGGCCCGGAGTTCGCCAGCCCGACCGCGCCGGCCCCGAACGGCTCGGCGGAGAGCTCGTCGGGCAGGCGATAGCCGGGCCCGCCATGGCCGCGTCCCGTCGGGTCGCCGCCCTGCGCGATGAACCCGGGGATGACGCGGTGGAACGTCGTGCCGTCGTAGAAGCCCTCACGGGCGAGGAAGACGAACGAGTTGACGGACTGCGGCGCGAGGTCGGGACGCAACCGGATCGTGATCGCGCCCTGGGCGGTTTCGAGCAACGCGCGGCAGGTGTCGCCCTCGGCCAGCCCCATCGGCTCGGGCGCCTCGTAGCGGCGCGCCACGCTACTCGCCTCCGCCTGGCGTCTCCGTGATCTCGATGCTGAGGATGCGGTCCGCGGGCGGCGCGCCGGGAGCGGCCTCGCGCGCCGTCAGCGAGCGCGCGACATCGAGGCCCTCGATCACGCGGCCGAAGACCGTGAAGTCCGGCTCCAGATGCGGGGTGGGGGCCAGCGTGATGAAGAACTGCGAGCCGCTCACCCTGTTGGACTTCGCCATCGAGAGCACGCCGGCATCGAACGGCAGGTCGTTCGTCTCCTCCTCAAGGTCGTAGCCGGGCCCGCCGGCGCCGCCGCCCGTGGGGTCGCCGCCCTGGGCAACGAAGCCGGGGAGCACGCGGTGGAAGGTGAGCCCGTCGAAGAAGTTGTTGCGGGCCAGGAAGACGAAGTTGTTGACGTAGCCCGGAGCCTCCTGCGGCAGCAGCTCCACCCGGATGTCGCCGCGTTCCGTGCGAATGAGCGCCTCGTAGCGGTTGGCCGGATCGATCTCCATCGCCGGCGGCGCGCTGTACGTACGGAGCACCCCGTCGGCGTCGGGCGTAGGCGTCGGCTCGGGCGTTGGCTCGGCCGTCTCTGTCGCCTCCGCCGTGGCGGCAGCCGCCTCGGTCGGCGTCGCCTCGTGCGTGGCGGTCGCGCCGGGCGTCTGGTTCCCGAATTGCGAGGTGATGAAGACCCCCCCGAGGCTGACGACCAGCACGAGGATGCCGACCGCGAAGAGTACCCGCTGGCGGCGCTGTAGCCAGCCGAAGACTCCGGGGAACTCCACCGCGCCGGCTGGCTCGTAGCCCCGCAATCCACTGCGGCGCTCGCGCTGTCGCTGACGGCGTCGCTGCCTGCGGCGATCGTTGCTCACGCGCGTCTCCTGCCCTCGTGCCCGGGTTCGCGACGCCGCGCTCGCGCCTCGTGTCGCCTCGACGGCGGCGCTTCCGTGGCGCCGGCGTAGGCGCCCTGGCGTCCTCGGACGACTCTACTACGAACCCTCGGAACGGTAGAGGCCGCCGCTAGCGGTGCGCTTCCAGCGAATCGGCGATCGACGCCTCGATGTCTCGGAGCGCCGGGGACATGGCTCGTGCCTCAACGAGGTGGATGACGCCGATCGCACGCCGGCGCAGGCGGGACTGTCTCACCCCGCCTGCAAGAGAACCTTCCCGTGGAGTACCGCTAGCCGGGAGCTTCCGTCGCGCTGAGCCTGCCCTGGATCGTCTCCTCGGCGTTGCGGAGGGTCTCCAGGCCCCGTACCGCGAGGGCCAGCTGTTCCTGATCGAGGACTTCGACGACCGCCAGGAGACGCTCCCGCCCGACACGCCAGAACCCGTCCGTCGCCTCCTGCCCCTGGGAGGTGAGTCTGCAGATCACGACTCTCCGGTCGCTCGGGTCGGAGACGCGCTCAACAAGCTCCCGTTCAACCAGCCGGTCCACGATGTTCGTCGTGGCGGAAAGGGCGCTGCCGAGGTGGCCGGAGATCGTCCCCATGCGCGAGGGGCCGATCTCTCCCAGTAGCATCATGGTCTTGACCTGGGGGATGGTCATCTCCAGGCCCTGCCATTCCTCCAAATGATCGCTGCGCACCTGACGATTCAGGTACTCGGCAGCATCGGCAAGACGCTCCACCAATTCGTGCTGCTCTGTGTCCTGAGACGGCACATGTTCGTCGTTACTCATCGTCCCTCCAGTACCGGGAGCGCGTAGCTCGGCCGTACCAGGCCCCCGGGAACGGCCAACCGCCTGTGCGATGCGAGGGCAGGGTCGAATGTGGAGCCTAACGAAAGCTTAGCCCGCAAGTCAGTCTTCGGTAAGGTTCATAGTCATCAATCAGATGAGCGATCTGTTACCGCATGAGAACGGTATGTTTGAACTGTACTCAAACCAACGAAGATACCTGACGGGCGTGGTGCTCATGACTTGGCGAATGGCCGGGAGCGGACGCCATTTCCCCGGACTGACTGCCACGCGGACGAGAGTGCTGTGCGGCCGCGGCTCCCCTGTCGAGAGCGGTCTACCGTGGAGTTGGCGTGCGAGTGTCATCACGGAGCGGTCGCGTCAGCTGCTCAGCTCCACGTCGTCCAGCAGGCCATTTCGCACGGCCCATACCACGATTTCCTGCTTCGTCCTGACTCCCAGCTTGCCTTGAATATGGTAGACGGCATTCCGGATCGTCACCGGGCTGTTGCCTTTGACCTCGGCAATTTGCGCGTATGACTTGCCGCTGGCGAACAGCGTGAGTATCTCCCGCTCGCGCGTGGTCAACGTGTCCGAACCACGCCGGCCTGTAAGTTCCGGCATGCTTCGGATGATCGACAAGACCCGCCTCACGGTCTCGTCCGGTATCCGCAGCCGGCCCTCGGCAACCGCCCGAACAGCGGCCAGCAGCTCCTCTTTCCCGGAGTATTTCTGCAGGTAGCCCATCGCGCCTGCGGCGACCGCCTCGATAACCGCGTCTTCCTCGGTCGATGCCGTGAGCATCAACACCCGTGTGTGAGGCAGCAGATCCATGATCTCCCGACAGGCCTCGACACCGTCCTTGTGAGGCATCATCACATCCATGACGATGACATCGGGATCCAGACCCTCCGCCGTCGCGACTGCCTCCACTCCATCTCCGGCCTGCCCCACGACCTCGAAGTCGCCCGAACGTTCCAGCACCTCCTGCAAGCCGTCCCTCACGATCGGATGGTCGTCCACCAGCATGACTCTGATCCGTTTGGCTGGAGACATCTCAGTCATCGCGGGCATCCCGCTCAGACGGAATCAGCCAAGTCACCATTGTTCCTCCTCCCCGTCCGCCCATTTCCACGGTGAGCCGACCCCCCAGTCGCTCGGCATCCGCCTTCATGCTGTTGAAGCCGCGGCCGCGCTCGGCATAGTCGTCGGGGAGTCCAACCCCGTCGTCTGTGACGGACAGTCGAACCCGGTCCGCCTCAAAGTCGAGCCTGACCTCGACCCTGCGGGCGCGAGCATGCCGAAGTGCGTTCGTGAGCGCGTTGTGCGCGATGGAAAACAGCCGGGTCCGGATCTCCGTGGTCAGCGGTGGTTCGGCACCAGACTCCGTCATCTCGACGGGGACCGACGTGATCGTCGTGAACGTCGCGGCGTGCGACTCGAGCACGCGCCCCAGATCCCTGCCCTCGAAGATCTGGCTCGCATTGATCGGGCGCCTCAATTCCAGCATCGCCGCCTTCGACAACGCCGAGGTCGACGCGAGCGTGGCGGTCAGTTCCGCGTTCGAATCGCCGGCCAGATCCATTGCGGTGTCCAGGCCCAATCCGATCATGTAGGCGGTCTGCGCGGTCGTGTCGTGAATCGTCTGCGAGAGTTCGATTCGCTCCTGCAGCAGCGCCCGTTCCCGTTCCACCGCCGCTCTTCTCCTGATCCGTTCGAACCGCGTGATCAGACTGACGCACAGGACAACGGCATACATCACGACCAACCTGGCGAACAGCACCTTCTCATCACTCGCATCAAGTCTAGGCCAGATCCAACAGTCAGGCTCACGACGGTGTAGAGGACGGCGACACTTGTCGTCCAAATGATAATTGGCCGAACAGAAGCGAGTACTACAGCAAACATTGCGAGCGCTGGATAGTACGACAGGAAGAAGAACGTCTCGAAGAATCCCCTGACGACAGTGCTGGCCGTGATCAGGGCGATATCCATGGCGCTGAGAGCCACTACCCCAGCCCCATGTCACGACCCGGTTCGAGACGAGCCGGTAGTGCACTGAGCCGTTGAGCAGCACCAGCAGAACCAGCAAGAGCAGGTACGGCACGTAGGTGGAATACGTGAAGATCGGCCGGTACCACATCACAATCGCAGAGCCGATCGCCATTGACCAGCGGACCCAGACTGAAATCGTCGCGGCGTACCGCACTCCGTACGGATCGAGCCCGATGCCCGGCCGGATCCAGTCGTGCAGGACCTTGAAGTCAGCCTTCAGCAAACCCAGCCCCGAATCTGGTACCACGACCACAGCTGCGACACGGCGGCGTCACTGGCCGAATGGCCTCACCGAATCCACCTCGCGGCCATGGTGTGATCGCACCTTTCTCGTTTGAGCCTCAACAAGACGATAAAGTTGCAGACACTCTAGAGCCTGGCGGCCATCCCTACCCTCAAATACACCGCCTAGCCTCAGCCGCGAACAGGTGACATTGTACCCTCACATAGGTACATCTATATCGCGAGCGCCGCTGGGCGCTTCGCGGAACATCAGCGCCAGCTGGTGTGTCGGCGCACCTCAAGCCGACGGGAGCGCCGAGGCGAGCGACTGCCTCGCGTCCGTTTCCGCCGCCAGGTCCGCTGGCCGCCGAACAGTCGTCCCGTTCTCCACGTTGCACAGGCACTGGCGGCAGGATCGACATCGGAGAGAGGTCCGGAGGGTCGCAGGGGGCAGTGAGTCATACCGGCGGAGCCGCTCGCGCCGGCGGGCGCCCGCGTCCCGTTGCTTTCGTCAGATAGAATAGTACGCCATGAGCCAGCTACTCCCCCGGCTGAGCTGGCTGGTCACGGTCCGGCCGTGGCTCACGATCGCCGTCCTCGTGGTCGTTACCGTTGTGCTCGCCGCCGGGGCGGGGCGGCGCGCGCCGGTGGTGGAAGGCACAGCCCTGGCGTTCCTCCCCCGCGGGAACGCCGTCGCCGACGCGATCAACGAGATCGATGACCTCTTCGGGGACTCCAGCGACGTCATCGTCGCAACACTGATCTTCCGCGGGGAGGCACTTACCCCCGGCGGGCTCGCCCAGATGGACGCCCTGCTCGATGGCATCGTCAGCGACCCGGGCGTGGGGGAGCTCCTGGCGCCCCGCGACCCGATCGTGGCGCCCACCTTGCTGCTCAAGGCCGTGCTCGGGGTGGACAGCTTCGAATCGGTCGCGCAGGCGGACATCGACTCCGCCCGCGGCGCCGCCCCGGAGATCGACGGAGCGCTCGCGGCGATGACCGGAACCGATACGGACGGTACGCCGGTCGCGATCGCCACCATCCGCCTGAGGGACACGGGCGACGAGAGAGTTCAGGACGCTGAGCGGCAGATCAACCAGCTGGCGGCCGGGGCTGAAGGCCCCCTGCGCGTGAGCAGCGTGTCGCCCGTGGTGGTCGAGGATGAGTACCGGAAGGCCACCGAGGAAGGGATGGCGCCCCTGATCGGACTGGCGCTGCTGCTGATCGCGGCGCTGCTCCTGGTCTTCCTGCGCACGCTCTCGGATCTGCTGCTCACGCTGTTGGGGCTGCTCCTGTCCCTGATCTGGATCGTCGGGGCGGAGGGCTGGCTCGGGCCGAACGGGCTGGAGCTGATCGGCCCGCCGAGCTCGCTCACCGCGCTGGTGCCGATCATCGTGATCAGCCTCACGGTGGACTATGCCATCCAGGCCGTCTCGCACTACCGCGAGCAACGAGCTGCCGGCGGTCCGGTGGTGACCGCGGTGCGGATGGGACTGCAACACGTCACCATCCCGCTGACGCTGGCCGCCGTCACGACGATCGTGAGCCTGTTGGCGAGCCTGTTCTCCCCGATCTCGGTGATTGGCGACTTCGGCATCGTCGCGGGGTTGGGCGTGGGGCTGAGCCTGATCGTGATGCTGACGCTGCTTCCGGCGGGCCGGATGATCATCGACCGGCGGCGCGAGTCGCGCGGCACGCTGACGCAGCCTCGCTCGGTCTCGAACGCCTTGCCCGGCATCGGGCGTGTGGCGGAGGTGCTGGGGAGGTCGGTCACGCGCAGGCCGGCGCCCTACTTCGTCGCCGTGATCGCGGTGACCACTGGGCTCGGGTTCGCGGCCACGGGGCTCGAGTCGGGTTTCAGCATCCGCGACATCCTGCCCAGCAACGGGACCGTGCTGAAGGATCTGGAGACCCTCGACGCAGCCGTCGGCGGCTCAACGGAGATCGCCAGCGTACTCGTGAAGGCCGAGGCCTCGGAAACCCGCACGCTTCTGAACCTGCGCGATCTCACGACCGCCTTCGAGGACGAACAGCGTCGCCCGCAGGCGGCAGCGGGACCGATCCAGGTGTCGTACGGGCTGCTCGTGCGCGACTGGACCGAGGACAGCGGGGAGCCCGGCGACAAGTACGACCCGGAGCTCGCAGCGCTCTTCCGGGAGGCATCCGCGGGGTTGGAACTCGATCCGGAGCTGATGCAGGACTTTCTCGACAAGCTCGAGGCGAGGGATCCCGCCGTTGCGCACAGTCTGGTCAACGATCCGGCGGGCAGCGACGCAATGCTGCTCCAGTTCCCGGCGTACTCGCACGATCCCGCGGCAACCAAGCTGATCCAGGAGCAGATCGACGAGCTCTGGTCCGGCGACGACGATGCTGTCACGGCGACTTCGTTGAGCATCATCTCGATCACGGTCACGGACGAGATCACGGACTCGCAGACACGGGCGATCAGCACCACCGTCGCGGTGGCCATCGGCGTCCTCGCCATCTTCTTCTGGGCGACGGTGCGCCAGCCGGCGCTGGCGTTCATCGCGGTGGGGCCGATCGTGCTCGTCCTCATCTCCGTGCTGGGCACGATGGCGCTGCTGGGCATCCCCTACACACTGGTCACGTCGATCATCACGGCGTTCTCGATCGGGATCGGGGTGGACTACACGATCCACGTGATCCATCGCTACCGCGAGGAGTTCTCCCGCCTGCGCGACCCGGAGCAAGCGGCGATCCGGACGCTCGCGACTACTGGCTCGGCGCTGTTGGGCTCTGCGCTGACGACGGCGCTCGGGCTCGGCGTGCTGATCGCCTCGCCGCTGGCTGCGTCCCAGCAGTTCGGCATCACGGCGGCGATCACGATCCTGTACTCGCTGATCGTCTCCGTCGTGCTGGTGCCGCCGGCGATGACGGTCTGGGGCGCGTACCAGAACATGCGGCTGCGCTCGATGGTGACCCGCATGGCGGATGAGCTCGACCTGGCGATCGAGGCCGTGCACCAGCGCCACGGGCAGGGCTCGGCGTAGACGGCAAGCGGGGGAGCGGCGTTACGGGCCGCCGACCTCGATGGCGTGGCCGGCCTCGCGGCGCGTCAGGCGGGGAACTCGCGCCTCCGCTCGGAGATGGCGAACTTCAGCTTCTTCGGAGACAGCGACGGGAACGGATTGATCTTGAGCTTGTAGTTCGCGGGTGACACCTCGATCGTGAAGTGGTGCGCCAGCAGCAGCAGGTTGACCGCCAGCTGCAACTCCATCCACCGGTTGCCGAGACACGTGTGCGTGCCCAGCCCGAACGGGACGTAGCCGGGGCTGAGGTGCTCGTTGCGCTCGGGCAGATAGCGGTCAATGTCGAATGACGTAGGCTCGGGGAAGACGTCGTCCATGTAGTGCGCGGCTGCCTGGGCGATGAAGATCCGTGACCCCTCCGGGATTTCGTAGTCCTCGACCACGCACGCATTCATCACGTTCCGCACCGACATCGGGACGATCGGGTACATCCGCATGGACTCCATGATGAAGCGGCGCGTGACGTCGACCGAGTCCTCGGTGAAGTCCTTGCGAGCCGGATCGCCGCCGTCAAACAGGGCGTCGGCCTCTTGCTGGATCCTCGCGTAGAACTCGGGCTGTGACGCCATGGCGTAGAGCGCGAAGCTCAGCGCATCGCCGAGGTAGACGCTGGCAATCAGCGGCGCCGAGAGCGCGAAGCGGAGATTCGACTCCGGGAGGAACTGCGGATCGCTCGTGTGCAGGCTGAGCAGGTCATCCGCGAGATCGCGAGGGCAGCCGGCCCGCTGGGCGGGCGTGTGGACACTCTCGACGCGCTCCAGCAGTACTCCGATGCTCTTCGCCCGGCGCCTCATTCCCGGGGTTTTCAGCATGAACTTGGGCATGACATTCAGGACGTGAGTGCTGAGCGCCCGTGTCTTGTACTTGATCAGATCGTCGATGATGTCCTGCGAATCAACGCTGAGCGACAGTGGCGAGATCTCTGCGTTGATCAATTGCCGGCACATGCTCAACGCGGGGAGCACGTCTCCAACCTCCCCGGTCGCCATATGCGACCGGGTATGGTCGTAGAGATCCTCCAGGCTGGTACTTCGTCGCGAGCCGTCAGGCCGTACAGAAGGCCGGGCTCATCCAGAAGACGTGGATGGGCGAGAACATCGTCGCCTGGAGTGACGAGGACGGGCGCGTCTGCGTCGCCGAGGCCGTTTGCCCGCATCTGGGCTCCGATCTGGGGCCCGACGCGGGGGGGCGCGTATGCGCTGGCCGCCTCGTCTGTCCCTTCCACGGCTTTGAGTTCGATGCAAGCGGCCAGTGCGTCGATACTCCCTATGCCCCTCCACCCAGGTCCGCGAGGTTGCGAGTCTTTCAGACACAGGACGTGTGCGGCCTGATCTTCGCGTGGTGGGGGATCGAGGGGCGGGAGCCGCAATGGAGCCTGCCCGCGGACCAGCCCGACCAGACCGGCTGGAGCAGCCACCAGATCCAGACCCTCCGTTTCCCCGGCCATCCCCAGGAGACGACGGAGAACTCCGCGGACCTCGCCCACCTTCGCTACGTGCATGGCTACGACAATGTCGACCGCTTCGATCCGGCGACGGTGGACGGCCCCCGTCTCGAGAGCCGCTGGGACTTCCGGACTACCCGGAAGATCGCCGGAATCGCGACCCTCAACCTCGGATTCTCCGCCAGCGCCACTGTCTACGGGCTGGGCTACTCGTTCGTCGAGATCCGCGAGCACTCGATTCCCATGGACATGCGTATGTGGGTACTGGCGACGCCTGTCGACGGCACACTCATCGACCTGTCGCTGGCCTCGCAGGTACGGGAGATACGCAACCCGAAGCGGCGGATTGTCGGCCTGGGATTCCTCCCGCCGAGGCTGCGCGCCCCGATCATCAACAAGCTCATGGCGTCCGAGCAGCGGCACGACGTCAGCCAGGACGTGGTGATCTGGAGCCGCAAGCAGTACCTGTCCGCACCGCGCCTTAACCGCTCCGACGGCGAGATTGCCGCCTATCGAGCCTACTGCGCCCAGTTCTATCCCGACCCGAGCGACTGCGGCCGCTCCGTTACCTGAGACTCCCCGAAGGCCGCCTGCGATCGAGGTCGCGAGGGGTCCCGCGGCCGTCATATCGGGAGAGTGAGTGGAAGCGCTGGTACACCTAACGAGACCGTACTACGAACTTTCGAGTTGGTCGTGCCGCTATGAGCGGACGCCCAAGAGACCGCGCGCTACTCGCGGTGGCGCTTCCTTGTATCTCGCTTCGGTCGGCGCGCCTCAATCCTCGCACGGCCCGAAGGCCGGGCGCTACCGCCATGCCGCTGCTGCACCGCGACCTGCCCTTCGCCTCGGTGCACGCCGCGCTCGCCGCGGTCGAGCGCCTGGGGTCGGCGGACCCGTCGCCCGTGGCCATTGAGGCGCACCGCAGCGCCGACGGCCCTGACCGGCTACGACGGGCTGCTCGGCGCGAGCGCCCGATGAGCGCGCCCGTGACCGAGCAGGGGGCGGCGCTGACGGTCAAGGCGACCATCCGGGCCCTGCACCTCCCCACCGTGCGCCGAGGCCGCGTTGCGCGACCAGCTCACCCATCTCGCCCACCTCGCCGAGGTGCTCCAGGGCCGAACTCGACGACCGCGAGGCGCGCCGCGAGCGCCGCGTTAACGAGGCCCGTTTCCCCCGGCTCAAGCACCTCGCCGGCCGCGCTACTCGTGGGAGGCGGCGTTGCCTCCACGAAACGGGTAGAGCGACCGCCCTACGCGAGGCCCCACTGCTGCCCAGGCTCTTTCGCACCGGTGCAAGAGCATGGGTAATGAAGCTGCGGTCGTGCGAAAAGGGGTGCACCAGGTTGTATCTGGAGCTCTCGTTGAGGCCCGTCGCACGCGGCGCCGATGCTCAGTCCTCGAGCGGCTCCTGCTCACCGCTGACCGGCTTCGCCGACCCGATCGCGAAGCCGGCTGACGTAGTCCGCATCGGCGGTGACCGTCGGCGGCGACGCCGCGCCTTCGAGGAGCAGGCCGCGCAGGAGTTGACGATCTTGGTCCTTGAGGATCAACTCGCGGACGTACTCGCTTGACGAGCTGTAGCCGCGGGCCCTGACCTGCTGGTCCACGAAGGACTTGAGGGCCGCGGGAAGCGATATGTTCATCGTGCTCATGATGCAACGCTAGCAAGTTTGGCAAAACGCCGCGCCACCCCTCGATCTCTCTAGTCCAGAGGGGCCGTCAAGGACCTCTGCGCCATCCGGGCGAGGCTCCGGTAGTGGATGGAACTCTGGACGACTCAGCAACGCTCTGTGCTGCGCAGCGACTTGTGATCGTCATGTGATACAAGGTGGGATCGAGTGGTACACTCTGTTCAGACGGAGGAGGTGGCTAGTGACAACGATACCCGTTGCCCGCCCGGACTTCGAAGCTCATGCGCGTGCCACCCGCTCGACTTTCCCGGAAGTAGTTCGCGAGGTACGCGATATCCTCGGCCCCAGGCTCTGTGCTTACCTGGGCTCCGTCAAGGAAACGCGCGCTGTCCACCAGTGGGCGGGCGGTTCGCGCAAGCCGAGTGCCGATGTCGAACGGCGGCTGCGCACCGCCCTGCAGGCTGCCGCGCCGATCGCCGCCGCGGATTCGGCCGCCATCGCGCAGGCCTGGTTCCAGGGCCTCAACCCGCAACTCGGCGACCGCTCCCCACTGCGCTTGCTCCGCGAGGGCGATCTCGACGAGGTGGGCCCCGAGGTGATCGGCGCCGCGCGCGCTTTTCTCGCCGGCGGATGAGTTGCGATCTGGAGACCGTGGCCCCCGCCGGTCCGGTCTTCCGCCTCGGTCGCGCTCCCGACCCCTGGGCATGGCCCGACTGGAGCCAGGCGAGTCGTGACGGGACCTTCGGCAACGCTGGGACGATCCCGAGGGGGCGTACCGCGTCCTCTACGCCAGTTCGACCCGCTTCGGCGCACTGCTCGAGACACTTGCCCGGTTCCGCCCGGACCTCGCCGTCATCGCCGGGCTCAGTGAGATCGAAGGCCCGGACGACCCGATTGCAGCCGGGACGGTTCCGAGCGAGTGGTTCGACAACCGGCTCATGGGTGTGGCCGAACTCATTGGAACCTACGCGGACATCGGCACGGCCGCGTCGCTCTCGTTGGTACGCGCGCGCCTCGCGGGCAGAGCGATTCATCATGGCCTAACGGACATCGATGCAGCCGCGATTCGCCTCACAGCTCCGCGTGGCTTCACCCAGGAGATCTCGCGGCTCATCTACGAGTGCCGCACTGCCGGAGCCGAACCGCTCGCCGGCATTCCGCTACCACTCTCGCCTCGACGACGGTACATCCAACTGGGCCGTCTTCGAAGCGGCGTCAGACTCGCCCGAGCCGCTACACGTGCTCGATGCCGAACCGGTCCAGCCCGACGATCCCCACGTGATTCACGCACTCGAGGTCTTGGGGCTCCAGGTCGCGTAACCCCAACTGAGTCCAGATCACCGTCTCCGCCGGCGACAAGAAAGCCGTCACACACGGGCGGGCCGCGGCAGCGCGGATACCGAACTCCTGGCTCACGCGGTCCAACACGCGCTCAATCGCCGCCAGCACCGCTCCTAGCCCATCCTCAAGAGCCGTGAATTCGAGGTCTTCCGAGAACCGATACGGGAGGACGCGCCTTTTCTGCCCGAGGGGAAAGATCCGAGCCGACGTATACCGGGCGCCCCGGGGGGACGCGTTTTGTTCGGCTCCGAGACGAGCGTGCCTCCTTCGGGCGCCCCAGCTGCCGCTCCAGCGCCGTGGCCGTCTCGATGAGCTCGGGGGCCTCAAACGCACGGTTTCGTCGTCCGACGGTCACCTGCGTGAGGATGCCGGCCTCCACGAGCCGACCGATCGCAGGCTCGTCGCCTGGAACGACCGTCCGATGAAGTCTGACGCCGTGGTGGCCGTAAGCAGTAGGCGCCAGGTAATGCGCGAAGGAGCAGATCAGCTGCCGACCTGCGGCTAGCGGGTCACATTGCAAGTAGAACTTTCAGATTGTGCAGCTTCCAGTGAGTGTTGCATCCCACGCGCGCCCATGCTCGTCGCGCTTAATCCCGAATCCACCGATCGAAGCTTGAGGGGGCGGGCTGCCGGGCTGCCGGAGCGTTCGGCGGGCGTGCCGGCGTTCGCCGGGCGATGCCGGGGGCGGGCCGGAGCGAGGAGCCGTCGCTCAGCGCCGCTCGGGGGCGCTGAGGGCGCCGGCGCGAGGGTGCGCGAGGCGTGCGCGGGCATGCTGGCGCGAGCTTCGGAGCCGGGTCGGCGCTGTGAGCGGGCGTCAGGCCGGGAGCGGTAGCGCCCGTAACCGCGCGAGCGCGGCTGCCCACTGGCCGGCCCAGGGCCAGCGCTTCGCGAGGTGCAGGGTCCAGCGCCGGGCCGAGTGGGTGAGCCGTCCGGCGAGGGCGAAGTAGCGCCGCCTGAGCGTCCTGGTGGTGACGATCCCCTCGCCGAGCCCCAGCCGCGCCGTCCAGCGAGCGAGGTTGTGCGCGATCACCTGCACCGCGAGCCAGGCAGCGTTCGCGGCGAAGCGGCCCGAGGGCAGATGGTTGAGCCCGACGCCGTACTTGAGGTCGCGGATCGCGTTCTCGATCTCGGCGTGACGGCGATGGCCGGCCTCCAGCTCCATCATCTCCCCCGCGCGGTCGCTGATGAAGGCGTGGTAGCTGTAGTTCACGAAGAGCGCGAGCTGTGAGCCGGGCGTCGGCTTGACGCGCCGCACGATGAGCCGCACCGGGGTGGCACCCTCCTTGTGCTGGAACGGCGTGTAGGTCGTCTCGGCGACAGCAGCGCCGCCCGGCAGCCAGTACGGGATCGGCGTCCAGTCCTCTTCCGGGATCGCCTCGATCAGCGTGCGTACGTTCGGCTGCTGGCGGATCATGACCGAGAAGCGGACATCGAGCGCGCGGCAGGCGGCGACGACGGCGTGGTTGTAGAAGCCACTGTCTGCGCGCATCGTGAGCTGCCCGCTCGCCCCGGCCTCGCGCACCCGCGCCACCGTCTCACGCAGGAAGTGTGCGGCCCCCCGAGCGGTGTTGGCGCGGCCCTCGCGCAGCCGGGCCATCAGCACGTCACCCGTCCCGGCCGCCACCGCGAGCAGCGGGTGATAGCCGCGCACGCCCGTGTAGCCGTGGTGCCGGGCGCCCTCCTTCGCCAGGCCGTAGGTCTCGCAGATCGTCGAATCGAGGTCGATCGTGAACGGCGCCGCGCCCGGTCCCGCTCCGGCCGCCCAGCTGCGGGCGAGCAACTCGCGGCTGAGGCGGTCGAGCTGGCGGACGTGGCCCCAGCTGAAGCTGCGCAGGAAGGTCCCGAGGGTGGACGGCGCCTTGACGGTGCAACCGAGCACGCTCGCCGTCCCGCCGGCGCGCAACGCAGCGGCGTCGTCGATGCACTCGCCGCCCGCGAGCGCCGAGGCGACCAGGGTCAGCAGCTTGTCGCCGGTGTTCGCCCGCCCCGGCGCGTCACCGAGGTCGAGGTAGCTGTCGGCGAGCTCTTGCAAACCGAGATGCTGGGCGAGCGTGGCCGGGAGGAGCAGCCCCGCATCGGCCACCAGGCGGTGGTCGTCGAAGGCGATGTCTATCCGGTCGGGGTCGCTCGTTGCTAGCATCGAATGGGTGCTCCCTGTGGCTGGTACGTGATTCGTACAAAACCATTGTCCCAGCTACAGCGGAGCACCCAACCGCAGCCGCTCGCGCCCTCCTCTTCGGTGGATTCGGGTTAATGCGCGTGTCGTTCCAGAGCAGGTAGGGCAAGCGCTCGATCGGCACTGCCTGCGGGACGTGGCTGCGGCTCCGGCGTTTCGCTGGGTCTGGTTCCCGGCCCTGAACTCGTCCCGCCCCCGCCTCTACCCTCGGAGAGCGCCGACGGCCGGTTTCTCACCACTCGAGCAAGGAAGGCATGACGACCCGCTCGTGCGAAAAGGGATGCGCCAAGTTTTACGTGGTGCTGACTTTCTGAGGGTGAACCAGCCTGCGATCGCGACTGGCGACCAGAGGCCGTACTGCTATCGCTCTGCCGCGCCGGGTTGACTCGCATCGGCTGTAGGCGCGGGACTGCTCACCGTCGTCAGGGTCATCGCTGAGGGGTCCAGATCTGGTAGGCGAAGAGGCGGGCCCCGAGAGGCGAACCCGCAGCGTCTCGTTCACCTCTGAGCCTCACGGCGTCCGTTCAAGAGCAGGACGGTTCCCGGCGACACATTCTTGCGACATTTCACCGCCATCGTGAGCAGGTCTCACAGATAGCTCACGAAAGAGGCGAAACCACATGAGTTGCAAGAATCCGCTGACGAACAAGTCTATGGCCGGGTCGGTCCTGGGGGCCATACTCGCTGCGGTGATCATCAGCGGCTGTACCGCTGGCACAGGACCCGGGGACAGCGGGGATTCCAAGCGCTCCACCGCAAGCCAGGCCAGCTCCGAGCGAGAGGGTGGCCACTCTGGAGATGAGCATGGCGGTGTGACCGGACCCCCTTCGCGAGACCACCGCCTATGAGAGTCCAGCGTGTTGCTGAGCCTCCCAGCGCTCGGCGTAGGCAGCCGGGGCAAGCCAGCCCAGGCTGCTATGCGGGCGCTTCGTGTTGTACTCGATCCTCCAGTCCTCGATCAGCACCTGCGCTTCGAGCAGGCTGTCGAACTGCTCGACCGCCAGGAACTCGTCGCGCAGCCGGCCGTTGAACGACTCCACGTACGGGTTCTCCCACGGCGCGCCGGGCTCGATGTAGCTGCTGCCGGTGCCGCTGAACCGGCACCAGTCGCGCAAGGCGTTGGCCGTGAGCTCGGGCCCGTTGTCGCAACGGATGTACGCAGGCGCCGTCCCGCGCCGGGCGACGATCCCCTCGAGCGTGGCGGCGGTGGCGTCGGCGTTGATGCGCCTGGCGGCCACCACCGCCAGCGCCTCCCGCGTGTGTTCGTCGACGATGTTGAGCAGCTTCAGGACCCGCCCGTCCGCGGTCTGGTCGAACTGGAAGTCCAGCGCCCAGACGTGGTTCGGCCGCTCGGCACGCAGCCGCCTGGCGGGCTGCGCCGAGTCCCCCAGGCGCTGACGCTTGCGTCGCTTCAGCGGGACGCGCAGCCCCTCCTCGCGCCAGAGCCGTTGCACCCGCTTGCGGTTCACGCCCCAGCCCTCCTCGCGCAACGTCGCCCAGGCCCGGCGGTAGCCCCAGCGGGGGTGGCCACGCGAGAAGGCGTGTAGTTCCGTCCTGAGCGCCTCGTCGCCGCGGCCGCGCGCCGGGAGGCGGCGCTGCGTGGAGCGGTGCTGGCCGGTGACCCGGCATGCCCGCCGTTCCGACAACTCGAGGCGGTCCTGCAACATGCAGACCGCCTCGCGCCGGCGCGACGGGCTTACCAGTTTCCCCGGGCGATCTCCTTGAGCGCGTCGATCTCGAGTTCCTTGTCGGCGACGATCCGCTTCAGCCGCGCGTTCTCGCGCTCCAGCTCGCGCAGCCGTTTGGCGTCGTCGGCCTTCATCCCGCCGTACTGGTTGCGCCAGCGGTGGTAGGTCTGCTCCGAGATCTCGACCTGCTTCGCCGCCTCGGCGATCGTCTGCCCTTCGCCGAGCAGCCGCTCCACCTCGCGCAGCTTGCGCACGATCTGCTCAGGCGTGTGCCTGCGTCGTTTCACCGTGATGTCCTCCTCCGCCCACCTTCGCGGGCCAAAGGACTCTCATCAACGGCGGTCCCGTTTCAAGGGGTCAGGTCAGGTGGAGAAGGGAGTGGAGGTAACGGTGAACACGGCTCTCGTTCCGAGGGCGGTCGAGAGAGCCGAGAAGCCGCCATGTCGAGCCCGATCACGCCCCTCGGACAGGCGTGGAGCGGTGTCCTCGGCGGGTTGGCCGTCTCCATGCAGTACGATCCGGCAACCCAGTCCGTCCATGGAACGGTGCGGAACACGCTCGCAAGCACCCTTTGCTACGTACAGGCGGAACCTCACCTGAAGTCGGGAACGAAGACCGTGGGAGAGCTTGGCCCCGATAAGCTGGGACACCTGAGCCCGGGACAGGAAGTAGCGTCCAGCCTGACTGTCGCCGGCGAACCAGAACTCGCGGGAGTCTCCTTCGATGGCTACGTCGTTCACATGGAGGTCTTTGACTGCGACGGCCCTGGCCCAGCGGCCCAGACAGGAGGAGAAGGTGCTGAAGGCAGCGGTGAACACGGCGCCGGTGGCGAAGAGGGTGGCGGCGCCGGTGGCGAAGAGGGTGGCGACGCCGGTGGCGAAGAAGGTGGCGGCGCCGGTGGCGAAGAGGGTGGCGACGCCGGTGGCGAAGAGGGTGGCGACGCCGGTGGCGAAGAGGGTGGCGACGCCGGTGGCGAAGAGGGTGGTGGTGCCGGTGGCGAAGAAGGTGGCGAAGGCAGCGGTGAGCACGGCGCCGGTGGCGAAGAAGGTGGCGGCTCCGATGGCGAAGAAGGTGGCGGCGCCGATGCCCTGGGACTGGATGAGACCCATGACGCCGTTCGCAGCGGCGCCCGACTGATCCTGAAGTACGACGCTCCTGGCAACTCCTTCAACGGAACTGTGGAGAACACGACCAACGGCGTCCTGGGGCGGGTCAGGGTCGAAGTCCACCTCTCCAACGGCACGGAACTCGGTCCGACGACTCCGACGGACATGGCTCCGGGCGAGGTGCTCTCGATCAACCTGCCTGCGACGTCGGCATCCTTCACTGGATGGACGGCACATGCCGAGGTCGGCGGGGGAGGTGAGGGGAGCGAGTCGGGCGGGGAGCATGGCAACGGCGAGGAGTCAAGCGGCGAACACGGTAGTGGCGGCGAGCGCTCGGGTGGCGACTAGAGCCGATGGAGTCCACCGAGTGGAGACGTCGAGACTCCTCGTGAGATCATCCGCCCGTAGGCGTATCCGCCAGGGAGCCGCGGTCTCCCCGTGAGGCATCGCGTCGAGGATGGCCCCATCGAGGACTCGCTGTGAGCGGCACAGTACTGATAGTCGAAGACGATCCGAGGATCGCGAACTGGGTGAAGCTGTATTTTGAGCGCGCCGGGTTCTCCGCCGACGTTGCCCACGACGGCGAGTCCGGTCTGGCCCTGGCCCGTCAGCTCACTCCAGACCTGATCGTCCTCGATCTCATGCTTCCTGGTCTCGACGGCGTGGAGCTGTGCAGGATCCTGCGCCGGGAGTCGGACGTTCCGATCATCATGTTGACGGCCAGAGACGGCCACGCCGAGCGAGTCATCGGACTGGATAGCGGCGCCGACGACTACATCGTCAAGCCCTTCGATCCGGAGGAGGTCGTTGCCCGCGCGAACGCCGTGCTTCGCCGCGCCAAGGGCAGAGTGCAGCAGGTCCTCACGTGCGACCACATCACTCTGAACGAGACCACGCGGACCGTGACGGTCAATGACGAACCCGTGACGTTGAGCCAGGCGCAGATCGCTCTGCTCTCGACGTTCATGCGTCACCCCAACCAGGTGCTCAGCCGTGATCAGCTCATCTCGCTGACCTCAAGCCGCCGATTCCACGGGTTCGACCGCGCCATCGACAGCCAGGTCGCTCGCCTGCGTAAGCAGATCGGCCGCCATGGCAGCCAGCCCATTCAGACCATCTACGGTGCGGGCTACAAGTTCGTGGTCGAGGACGAGTGATGTCACTGCGCTGGCGGATCATGGGTGCGATCGTCCTTGCCATCGCTCTCACCGTCTCGGTCAGCGTTGCCGTCGGCTATTGGACGACGCAGTCCCGCCTGGGTGCGTTCGTGAGCGAGATCGGCGATGACGAGGCGAGCCACCTGGCCAGGAGGCTGAGCCTCGAGTACACCACTACCGGTAGCTGGGGGACGGTGCACAGACCGCTGTCCGAGGCCGGATACATCTACGATGGAGCACCGGAGGGGGAGCGGCACGAAGAAGGTGAGGGGGAATCCTTCGAGCTCTTCCACGAGGATCCGGTACGGGTCGTCGTCACCGGCATCGATGGGCGTGTGGTGACGGACAACCTGTCCGAGCTGTTACCCGGAACAGCCGTACCCGATCTGGACGGGCATCGCGAGACGGTGTTCAACCTGACCACGAATCAGCCCGTGGGCCACGTCTACGTGGATGTGAACAGTGAGTTCCTGTCGACCGAGTCGCATGGATTCCTCAACGCGCTTCTGTTCATCACGCTCATTGGCGGAGTCCTCACCATTGGCGTTGCCGTGCTGCTGGCCGCCTGGTTGTCGAGGCGCATCACGGCGCCCGTCACGGCCTTGACGGAGGCCACCCAGGCGATTGCGGAGGGGGACCTGGCCCGGCTCCCGGTCACATCCTCGGATGAGTTGGGACGGATGAGTGCGGCCTTCAACCGGATGGCGGCCACCCTGACGACTCAGCACAACCTGCGCAGACGGCTGATCAACGATGTCTCTCATGAGCTGAACACGCCACTGAGCGTCATACAGCTGGAGGCAACAGGGCTGCGCGATGGACTTCAGACCCCTGAGCGCGCGTCCGACCAGATTATCCAGGAAGTCGACAGGCTACGCGGTCTCGTCATTGATCTGAACTCCCTGGCGGAGACCGACTATGGCGAGTTGAGGCTCACGCTCGAGGCAAGTTCGATGCATGAGTTCCTCGCCGCGGAGGTCGAGCGCTGGCGCCCACAGGCTCGGAACCGGCAGGTTGACCTGTCGCTGCAAATATCCGCTGACCTCCCGGACATGGACCTCGACCGGGCGCACATGAGCCGGGCGCTGGGAAACGTCCTGAGCAACGCGATTCACTACACCGAGGCCAGCGGCAACATCGTGCTGAGGGCGGGGTTGGCAGGCGACGAGGCGCTGGCCATCTCGATCATCGATGACGGGATCGGCATTCACGCCGAAGACCTTCCCCACGTCTTCGACCGCTTCTATCGCACTGACGAGTCCCGCAGTCGCAGGAGGGGCGGCACGGGTCTGGGCCTGGCCATCACGCGAGGAATAGTCGAAGCGCATGGGGGGACAACCACCGCAACAAGTGGCGGGCCTGGGCAGGGCGTAACCGTGACTGTGAGCCTTCCCCTGAAGAAGTGAGGGCATCCCCTTCGCCGTGAACTCCGTCCCACCAGGGGCTTTCTCACTACTGCAGGAACGTCTTCCGCGTGACCCAGCGGCCATCCACGCTAATGACGAACGGCGCTTCCTGCCCTCACAAGATGCCGGTCAGGAGGTCCGCGATCTCCTTGCGATCGAGCACGTCGTCGGACCACGGATCGTCGGGATCGATGCCCGGTTCGACCACCTTGAGCGACGGAAGCTCGACGTCGGTGGAGTCAGGCGGGCGAACCCTACCGGCGGCGAGGCGGTCGAGACCTAGACGGTCTCGAGTTGCGGCGTTGGAACCTCGATCTCGACCAGCTCGAACCGGGTCGAGATCGTCGGGGCGGGCTTGCCGAACTCGGTGTAGGAACTGAGCACGTCCTTGGGGACGGGTTCGATGTGGTGCGCGATGGCCTCGTCAATCGACATCTTCGGCTCCGGCAGCGGTTCGCCATCTTCTAGCAGGGCCTCGATGTGGAAGAGGAGCGCCTCACGGATCATCGCCTGCATCTCGTCCACACGTCCGGGAGGAGCTCGCCAACGCGGTTGGTCGAGGTGAAGTAGTCGGAAGCCACGGTCGCGCCCGACTTGATCTCGATCGCGCTGACGCCGCTGCCGGTCTCGTAGAGGACAGCGCCTCGCCACAAGCGACACGAAGGCCGTCCAGGCAGCCCGCGACTGGATCCACGATGTCGTCCAGACTCCCGTTGACCATCCGTCAGGGTCAGGGGGGGTAGCGCCTCATGCCGCGGGGTCGTCGGGCGGTCCGGTCTTCTGCGGCGAGGCGGTTGCGTGTTCGGCGGAGCCCTTCGCGTCGTGGTCCGGGTGAGTTAGAGCGTGGCGCGCGACGATGCGCGCGAGGACGCGCAGGCCCTCAAGGCGCACCCGCTCCTCCTCGCCGCTCAGTGGTCGCTGCGTTCTTACGTTTGTCTCCTGCGGGCGTGTTGTCCGCCCCGATCATTGCTTCGGTCGCAGAACGCCCGGTCCGTGGACTCCAACGCCGGGGATGGAGGACGCCGAGTCAATCCCTCCGGGGGGACTGCATCCGTGAAGTCCCTTACAGGGTTGGTACCCTCGGCAGGACTCGAACCTGCGCCCCCGGCTCCGGAGGCCGGTGCTCTATCCACTGAGCTACGAGGGCATGGCCTTCAGTGTAGGGAGCGGACTTCGCGGACGGCAACCGCGCGGCGTTGACGCGCCGGTGGCCTCGCGCTCTACGCCTCGCCGGCGCTACGCCTCGCCGGCGGCGATCTCGCCGAAGAACGCCGACACGTCGGCGGCGAACAGCTCCGGCTGCTCCATCGCCGCGAAGTGGCCGCCGCGCGGCGGCTCGCTCCAGCGCACGAGACGGTACGAGCGCTCGTGGACCGCGCGGGGCGCCGTCCACGGCTCGCCGAGGAAGCGCGCGAACGCCATCGGCACGGGCGGAGCGGACGATGCGCGGAACGGCGGCGACTCGCGGCGGCTCTCGTAGTAGGTGCGCGCCGCGGACAGTGCCGTGCCCGTCAGCCAGTAGAGCGTGACGTTCGCCAGCACCGCGTCGCGGTCGAAGATCTCCCACAGCTCGCGCGGCTCGCTCCAGGCGCGGAACTTCTCGAGGATCCAGGCGAGCAGCCCCACCGGCGAGTCGTTGAGCGAGTAGGCGAGTGTCTGCGGCTTCGTGCCCTGGATGTGGCCGTAGGCGCCCTCGAGGTCGCGCCACTCCGCCATCTGCTCACGCCACTCGGCCTCCTCGGCCGAGGGCTCTGCATCCGCTGGCGCCTGCACGAGTCCGGCCGGGAAGTTGAGGTGCAGCCCCAGCACGGACTGCGGCTGCTGGTGCGTCAGCCGCGCGCCGACGATCGAGCCCCAGTCGCCGCCCTGCACGCCGTAGCGCTCGTGGCCCAGCTCCGTCATCAGCGCGTGCATCCGCTCCGCGATCCGCCCGGGGTGCATCCCCGGCTCCCGGGCCGCCTCGGAGAACCCGTACCCCGGCAGCGAGGGCACGACGACCTCGAAGCCGGGCGCGCCGTCGGCCCCCTGCGCGAGCAGCTCCGCCGCCGGCAGCAGCTCGATGAAGGAGCCCGGCCAGCCGTGCAACAGCAGCAGCGGCGTGCGGCTCTCGCCGCCCTGCCCGAGGACGACGCAGTGCAGCGCCTCGCCCGTGTCGCCGGCCGGCCCGCGCAGGTGGGTGAGGCGGTTGAGCGAGTCCTGGACCTCGAACCAGTCGAACTCGCTGCGCCAGTAGCGCACGAGGTCGCGCAGCACGTCGTCGTCGGTGCCGGCGGACCAGCCGGTGGCGAACGGAATCGAGGGCCAGCGCGTCGCGTCGATGCGCTGCTGGAGGTCCGCGATCGCGGCCTCGCCGAAGTCGATGCGGAAGGGCTGCAGCGCCATGGCGGCAGTATCGCCTACTCGCGGCCCTTGCGACGGTACTGGATCGCCTCGGCGAGGTGCGCGGAGGAGATCTCGTCCACGCCATCGAGGTCGGCGATCGTGCGGGCCACACGTAGCACGCGGTGGAAGCCGCGCGCGGAGAGCCCGATCTGCTCCATCGCCGCCGCGAGCAGCGGCTCCGCGCCCGCCTCGAGGCGTTGCTGGCAGAAGCGCCGCACATCCTGAGGGCCCATCTCCGCGTTGGTCAGCGCACCGTGGGAGGCGACGCCGGCCTCCGCCAGCCGCTCGCGCTGCCTCGCTCGCGCCGTCTCCACCCGCTCGCGCACCGCCGCGCTCGACTCGCCCGAGGGCGCGCGCGTCAGGTCCTCGTACTCGACGCGGGGCACGTCGACGAAGAGGTCGAAGCGATCGAGCAGCGGTCCCGAGACGCGGCGCTGGTAGCGGGAGACGGTCGCCTCCGGACAGGAGCAGGAGCGGCGGCTGTCGCCGTAGTAGCCGCAGGGGCAGGGGTTCATCGCCGCGACGAGCAGGATGCGCGCGGGGAAGCTGACGGAGCCGCGCACGCGCGAGATCGTGACCGATCCCGCCTCCAGCGGCTCGCGCAGCGCCTCGAGGGCGCTCCCCGGATACTCCGGGAACTCGTCGAGGAAGAGCACGCCGCGGTGCGCCAGCGAGATCTCGCCCGGCCGGATCACGCTGCCGCCGCCGACGAGGCCGGCGTGCGAGATGGTGTGATGCGGCGAGCGGAAGGGCCGCTGACGGATGAACGGCCGGTCCCGCCCCATCATGCCGGCGACCGAATAGACCTTTGTCACCTCGAGGGCCTCGGGCGCGGTCAGTTCCGGCAGCAGGCCCGGCACGCAGCGCGCCAGCAGCGTCTTCCCGGAGCCGGGCGGACCCTGCAGCATGATGTTGTGCCCGCCCGCGGCGGCGACCTCGATCGCGCGCTTGACGTGTTCCTGCCCGTGCACTGCCGCGAGGTCGAAGGCCGGATCGGGAAGCTCGTCCGGCTCCTTGCTGTCGTCCTCGCAGGGCCAGTCGTCCGGCGCGCCGCGCAGGTCGGAGAGGGTGGCGAGGCCGCGCACGTCCACCAGCTCGGCGAGACGCGCCTCGGCGACGTCCTCGGGCGGCACCACCGCCGTGCCGATGCCATGGTCGGCGCACATCGAGACGAGCGGCAGCACGCCGCTGACGTGACGCAGGCGGCCGTCGAGCGAGAGCTCGCCGAGCAGCGCCATCTCCTCAAAGCGATTGGGCACCTGGTGCGAGGCGACGAGGATCGCGACCGCGATCGGCAGGTCGTAGAGCGGGCCCTGCTTGCGCACGTCGGCGGGCGCGAGGTTGACGGTGATGCGCCTCAGCGGGAACTCAAAGCCCGCGTTGCGGATCGCCGCGCGCACGCGCTCCTTCGCCTCCTGCACGGCCGTGTCCGGCAACCCCACAATCTGGAACGCGGGCAACCCGCTCCCGATGTCCACCTCGACATCGACGGGAATTCCGTCGATGCCTACCACTGCTCCGCTGCGAACCTTTGCCAGTGCCATGGCACGGTTGTAGCACACACGTTCGATACCTGGCAACCCCCTCGCAGGGGGAGGACTCACCGCGGGGTCAGGCCTCGGAGCGGGTCACCGAGACCACGCCGCGCACGCTGTCGAGGCGGCTCATCAGGCGCGAGACCTGGGCGCGTCCCTCCGTCTCGAGGGTGAGGTGGACCGTCGTCATGCGATCGTCGTGCTCGGTGCGCACGGCGACCATGTTCACCCGCTCGGCGGCGACGAGCGTGCTGATGTCGCGCAGCAGTCCGACGCGGTCCCAGGCCTGGACCTCGACGGCGGCGGCGTAGAGTTCGCCCTCGTGTGCCCAGTCGCACTCGACGAAGCGCTGCGCCTCGGCGCCGCTGCGGGTGTTGTGGCAGTCCCGCCGGTGCACGGTGACGCCTCGGGAGCGCGTGACGTAGCCGATGATGTCGTCACCCGGCAGCGGCCCGCAGCAGCGCGCGAGCGTGACGTGCAGCCCTGCCGAGCCGAGCACGCGCACGTTCGGCGGACCGCGCCGGACCGAGGGCGTCGAGAGCGCCCGCTTGCTGATCGCGGGCGGTTCGGGCAGGCGATCGGCAAGCTTCTGGCCGAGCGCCTGCCGCGAGACGTCGCCGTAGCCGATGGCGGCGAGCATGTCCTCGAACGAATCGTAGTGGAACTCGCGGTGGAGGCCGTCGGGCGCCTCGGCGATGCCCATGCGCTTGCGCTCACGCTCCAGCAGCTCGCGGCCCTTCGCGACGTTCTCATCGCGCCTCTGCCGCCGGAACCACTGCCGTACCTTCTGGCGAGCGTGGCTCGATCCGAGGTAGCCGAGCTCCGGATTCAGCCAGTCTCGCGAGGGCCCGCCGTCGCGCCGCCCGCGGACGATCTCGATCACGTCGCCGTTGCTCAGCTTCGTGCCCAGCGCCACCAGCCGCCCGTTGACGCGGGCGCCGGTGCAGTGGTGCCCGAGGTCCGTGTGGATGCGGTACGCGAAGTCGATCGGCGTCGATCCCGCCGGCAGCACGCGCACATCGCCACGAGGCGTGAACACGAACACCTGATCCCGGAAGACGTCCGTCTTCACAGAGTCGAGGAAGTCCTCGGTGCCGGATGCCTCCTGCTGCCACTCGATCAGGTGGCGCAGCCAGGCCATGCGCTCCTCGTACTGGCGGTCGCGCGCGCCGGCGTGCTCCTTGTAGCGCCAGTGGGCAGCGACTCCGTACTCGGCGACCTCGTGCATCTCGCGCGTGCGGATCTGCACCTCAAATGGGCGCGCGCCGGGGCCGAGTACGCTCGTGTGCAGCGACTGGTACAGCGACTCCTTGGGATTGCCGATGTAGTCGTCGAAGCTGTTCGGGATCGGGTGCCACGTCTGGTGGACGACGCCGAGCGCGTGGTAGCACTCGCCCACCGTGTCGACGAGGACGCGCACGGCGAGCAGATCGTGGATCTGGTCGAGCGACTTCCCATCGGCCGAGTAGCGCTGCATCTTCTGGTGGATCGAGTAGAGGTGCTTGACGCGCCCCGTCACGTCGGCGTCGATGCCCGCCTCCTCGAGGGCCTCGCGCAGGCCGCGCTCGACGCGGCGCACGAAGCGCTCGCGCTCCGCCCGGCGCGAGGCGAGCGTGGAGGCCACGCGGCGGTAGTGCTCCGGCTCGAGCACGCGGAACGCGAGATCCTCGAGCTGCCACTTCATCTGCCAGATGCCGAGCCGTCCGGCGAGCGGCGCGTAGATGTCCATCGTCTCGCGCGCGATCGCGACCTGCCGCTCCGGGTCCAGGAACTCGATCGTCTGCATGTTGTGCAGCCGGTCGGCGATCTTGACGATGACGACGCGGACATCCTCGGCCATCGCCACCAGCATCTTGCGCAGCGTCTCGGCGTCCTCCGCGCTCTTGCGCGCGCGCAGGGCGACATCCGCCGAGGGCAGGTGCTCGATCTTCGTCGCCCCCTCGACGAGGCTCGCCACCTCCGCACCGAAGCGCCGGCTCAACTCGCCGGCGCTGACGTCGCAGTCCTCCATCACGTCGTGCAGCAGCGCCGCCTGGACGGTGTGCACGTCCATGTTCAACCCCGCCACGAGGCGAGCGACCGAGACCGGATGGACGATGTAGGGGTCGCCGGACTTGCGGGTCTGGCCGTCATGGCAGTCGGCGGCGTAGCTGTAAGCCTCGAGGACGGCTTCGACGCGGTCGTCCGGGAGGTAGCCGCGGAGCACGTCGAGCAACTCGGCCGAGCCGTCGTGATGCCCGGCCTGGTGGTCGCGGATCGCGATGCCTTGCGCGCTGCGTCCGTCGCCGGTCATAGGCTGTGAGCGTATGCCGAATGTGGCATCGCCGCAACGCATGACCCTCCGAGGCGCGCCGGAACACTGCGCCAGCCGCGGCGAGGTCGTAGGCTTGGGGCAGGCAGTTCGGCCCCGGAGGGCACGATGGCGGAGCTTCAGGCGCCGCGCGGCATGAGCGACCTCCTGCCGGAGGACGAGGCGTTGTGGCGCTTCGTCCGCGACACCGCGGAGCGCGTCGCCCGCTCCTTCGACTATCGCCTCATCAACACCCCGATCGTCGAGGACGTGCGCGTCTTCGCGCGCACCTCGGGCGACGAGAGCGACATCGTCTCCAAGGAGATGTACGTCTTCGAGGACCGCGGCGGCGGCCAGCTCGCGCTGCGCCCCGAGGGCACCGCGTCCGTCTGCCGCGCCTACCTGGAGCACGGCATGGCCAGCCGCCCGCAGCCGGTGCGCCTCTACTACTTCGGCCCGATGTTCCGCTACGACCGCCCGCAGGCGGGCCGCTACCGCCAGCTCTGGCAGTTTGGCGCGGAGTGCATCGGCGACCCCTCCCCCGCCGCCGACGCCGAGGCGATCGAGCTGCAGCACACGATCTTCCGCGAACTGGGCCTGAAGGACCTCGTGCTGCGCATCAACTCGATCGGCACCGCCGAGACGCGCCGCGGCTACACCGAGCACCTGCGCGATCACCTCCGCCCGCACCTCGAGACGCTCTCCCACGACTCGCAGCGGCGCTTCGAGACGAACGTGCTGCGCATCCTCGACTCGAAGGAAGACGCCGCCCACCCGGCGCTGCGCGAAGCGCCGAGCATCCTCGACCACCTCTCCAGCGAGGACGCGGAGCACTTCGCCGCCGTGCGCTCCCTGCTCGACGCCTCGGGCGTCGCCTACGAGGTGGACCACAGCATCGTGCGCGGCCTCGACTACTACGCGCGCACCGTCTGGGAGTTCGAGCCGCCCCCGGAGGACGGAGAGGCCGGCGGGCAGGCGACCGTCGGCGCAGGCGGACGCTACGACGGGCTGATCGAGCTGCTCGGCGGCCCGCCGACCCCCGGCACCGGCTTCGCGACGGGCATCGAGCGCACGCTGCTCAACCTGCGCGCGCGCGGCATTGAGGCACCGGAGGAATACACGCAGGCCGGACCGGACATCTACCTCGCGATTGCCGATCCGGATGGGCAGGCTGCCGCGCGACGCATAGCAAGCGGGCTCAGGGCAGCCGGATTCTCCGTGGTTGTCGGAGACCCAAACCGATCCGTCCGCGCGCAGATGAGGCTAGCCGATCGGTCTAATGCCCGCCTCTCGGAGGTCATCGGAGCGAGAGAACTCAACGCCTCCGCTGTCACGCTCCGCGACCTAGTCGCGAAAGCCAATCTGGACGAGCCGACTCCACTTGATTCGAAGCCCCACGAAGTCCTCCTACATTGGCTTCGCTTGGAACGACAGCTACAACGGCTGGCCGAGCTGAGGCACCCCGGGGGTCGTGTGACAGCGGGAGGGTTCGCCCCACCGCTGGGCCTGTCGGGTGACGAGAGTCTCTTCACGGAAGACGAACTGGAACTCATCACAGAGTTGCGGGACATCAGGAACACAGCAGTCCACGGTCGCGAGCCACCCGCGACGAGGGTCCAGTCGCTGGACGACTACGCCGGCTTCGTAGCGGGACTTGAGGCGAGAGTCCGTCACCTCATCGACAGGGAGATGCGACGACGGAGGGGCCCCGGGCCATAGCGGTTCCCGGCACCCTGGCGACGCTGCCAGAGGGCCCCCGCGACGAGCGGGGACCACATGCATCAAGGAGCAGAACCCGACGTGGCCCGCGGCGTCGTCCAGCTCAAGCCCCTCGCCACCGACGGCGAGCAGCGCGAGGTGGCGGTAGGCGATGCGGTGGCGGTTGTGCGGGGCGGGTAGCGTCGGAAGGCGCGTCAGGTGGCTTTCTCGCGTTGTTCGAGGAACAGCAGTTGACCGGCGTAGCCTGCGTTGGAACCGAACTTGTCCCTAGTGTCCTGAGTTGGGAATGCGATTGAGATATCCGGTGAGGTTGTCGAAGATTTGGTCGGCGGTCTTGTGCCAGATGAAGGGGCGCGGGTGCTCGTTCCAGTCGGCGACCCAGGCCTCCACTGCACGGATCAGGTCAGCGGCGCCGTGATGAGTGCCGCGCCTGAGCCATTTGGTGGTGAGCTCCGCGAACCAGCGCTCCACGAGGTTCATCCAAGAGCTGTAGGTCGGGGTGAAATGAAACGTGAACCGGGGATGACGCCGGAGCCAGCGCTGGATCTCCGGGGTGCGGTGCGTGGCGACGTTGTCCAACACGACATGCACCGCGAGTTCGTCGGGCACGCTGCGGTCGATGAGGGTGAGGAACTGCTTGAACTCCCGGGCACGGTGTCGCGGGGTCATGTCCGCGATCACGTGGCCCGAGGCGACGTCAAGCGCCGCGTAGAGATTGGTGGTGCCGTGACGGACGTAGTCGTGGGTCTGGCGTCGCGGAACGCTCGGCATCATCGGCAGCATCGGGGCGGTGCGGTCGAGTGCCTGGATCTGGGTCTTCTCGTCAACACACAAGACGACCGCTGCCTCCGGTGGGTTGAGATAGAGTCCAGCCACGTCGCGCACCTTGTCGATGAATTGCGGGTCCGGCGACAGCTTGAAGTGCTCCACGAGGTGTGGCTTGAGGCCAAAGGCGCGCCAGATCTTGGAGATCGCCGTCTGCGACATCCCCACCGCGGCGGCCATCGATCTGGTCGACCACTGCGTCGCGTTGTGCGGTTGTTCTTCCAGTGTCTTGACGATCACCGCTTCAATCTGGGCGTCGCTGATCGTGCGCGGTGCACCGGGGCGCGGCTCATCGCTCAGTCCATCGAGCCGCCGCTGCGCAAAGCGTCTGCGCCATTTGCCCGCGGTCACCGGATGGCAACCAAGCGCCGCGGCGATCTCGGTATTCGGGGTCCCTTCTGCCGCAGCGAGCACGATCCGGCAGCGCAGCGCCAACGCCTGAGCCGATGTCGGTCGGCGCGCCCACCGTTCCAGCGTCTCACGCTCATCGTCGCTCAGTACAACCGCCACCGTCGGCCGGCCAAGTCGGGTACTCATGACACTCCAGCGTCTGCCCCACACGGGCAACACCCCGCTGTACCAACATCATACCCGCTTGTTTATCGCGTTAACAACTCAGGACACTAGCAGGGTGATGAAAAAGGGGCGGTCGTCTGGCAGGATAGGACTGGCGGCGGGGGCATAGCCTGGAGGCTGCCCCATGCGAGGCGATGCTGAGCGTCAGACCAACATGTTGCTGGCGGTGACGCCGGACTCCTTCATCCCAGACGACCACCCGATCCGCCGCATCAAGCCGATCGTCGATTCCGCGCTGCAGCGGCTCTCGCCGCTGTTCGGCACGATGTACAGCAAGCACGGCCGGCCCTCGATCCCGCCCGAGCACTTGCTCAAGGCGAGTCTGCTGATCGCGCTCTACTCGATCCGTAGCGAGCGCCAGTTCTGCGAGCGGCTGCGCTACGACCTGCTGTTCAAGTGGTTCCTCGACCTCAACATCTCAGACGAGCCGTTCGACGCCTCCAGCTTCTCGAAGAACCGCGAGCGCCTGCTCGCTGCCGATGTCGCGCGCGCCTTCTTCGCCGAGGTGGTGGCCGAGGCGAAGCGGCGCCGGCTGCTCTCCGCCGAGCACTTCACGGTGGATGGGACGCTGCTGGAGGCCTGGGCCTCGCTCAAGAGCTACCGCCCGCGCGACGAGCAGGAGCCACCCCCGGGCGGACGCAACCCGGATGTCGACTTCCGGGGGCGGCGGCGCAGCCGCGATACGCATAGTTCCGGCACCGACCCGCAGGCGCGGCTGTACACGAAGGGGTCGGGGCAGACGGCGAAACTGAGCTACATGGGGCACCTGCTCACCGAGAACCGTCACGGCCTGGTGCTGGACGTGGAGCTGACCGAGGCGAACGGGTACGCCGAGCGCGAGGCGGCGGTCACGATGCTGGAGCGCAGCGTGAGCGGCTGCGGGACGCTGGGCGCCGACCGCGGCTACGACACGCGCGACTTCGTGGCGGCGCTGCGCGCTCGCGGCGTGACGCCGCACGTGGCGCAGCACGACCGCCGCCGCCGCAGCGCCGTGGACGGGCGCACCACGCGGCATCGCGGCTACAGGCAGAGTCAGAAGCGACGCAAGATCGTGGAGCAGGTCTTCGGCTGGCTGAAGACCGTGGGCGGCGGGCGCAAGCTGCGTTTCGTGGGCCGCGAGCGCAACCGCGGCTGGCTGGAGCTCACCGCTGCCGCCTACAACCTGGTGCGCATGGCCACGCTTGAGACCGCCGCGGCGTAGGCGCAGTGCGCCCTCCGCCCCGCCAGGGAGCCCTCAGAGGCGCCCGGGGGCAGGTCAGGAGGCCACGATCACGAACCCGGAGGCCGCTTCAAGCAGCCCGGCACCGCTCCAAACCCCCGGAAGGCGTTTCTTCAGCACCCTGCTAGTGTCCTGAGTTGGGAATGCGATTGAGATATCCGGTGAGGTTGTCGAAGATTTGGTCGGCGGTCTTGTGCCAGATGAAGGGGCGCGGGTGCTCGTTCCAGTCGGCGACCCAGGCCTCCACTGCACGGATCAGGTCAGCGGCGCCGTGATGAGTGCCGCGCCTGAGCCATTTGGTGGTGAGCTCCGCGAACCAGCGCTCCACGAGGTTCATCCAAGAGCTGTAGGTCGGGGTGAAATGAAACGTGAACCGGGGATGACGCCGGAGCCAGCGCTGGATCTCCGGGGTGCGGTGCGTGGCGACGTTGTCCAACACGACATGCACCGCGAGTTCGTCGGGCACGCTGCGGTCGATGAGGGTGAGGAACTGCTTGAACTCCCGGGCACGGTGTCGCGGGATCATGTCCGCGATCACGTGGCCCGAGGCGACGTCAAGCGCCGCGTAGAGATTGGTGGTGCCGTGACGGACGTAGTCGTGGGTCTGGCGTCGCGGAACGCTCGGCATCATCGGCAGCATCGGGGCGGTGCGGTCGAGTGCCTGGATCTGGGTCTTCTCGTCAACACACAAGACGACCGCTGCCTCCGGTGGGTTGAGATAGAGTCCAGCCACGTCGCGCACCTTGTCGATGAATTGCGGGTCCGGCGACAGCTTGAAGTGCTCCACGAGGTGTGGCTTGAGGCCAAAGGCGCGCCAGATCTTGGAGATCGCCGTCTGCGACATCCCCACCGCGGCGGCCATCGATCTGGTCGACCACTGCGTCGCGTTGTGCGGTTGTTCTTCCAGTGTCTTGACGATCACCGCTTCAATCTGGGCGTCGCTGATCGTGCGCGGTGCACCGGGGCGCGGCTCATCGCTCAGTCCATCGAGCCGCCGCTGCGCAAAGCGTCTGCGCCATTTGCCCGCGGTCACCGGATGGCAACCAAGCGCCGCGGCGATCTCGGTATTCGGGGTCCCTTCTGCCGCAGCGAGCACGATCCGGCAGCGCAGCGCCAACGCCTGAGCCGATGTCGGTCGGCGCGCCCACCGTTCCAGCGTCTCACGCTCATCGTCGCTCAGTACAACCGCCACCGTCGGCCGGCCAAGTCGGGTACTCATGACACTCCAGCGTCTGCCCCACACGGGCAACACCCCGCTGTACCAACATCATACCCGCTTGTTTATCGCGTTAACAACTCAGGACACTAGTCCACGAGAAGAGCCTCGCGTTCTTCGCACCCGCTGTGTAGCTCATCCCGTAGTGCGCCTCCAGGCCATTCTCGATATGCCTGTCCACGGGGAACGCTTCGCCCTTGTCGAGGGCGAAGAGGCAAACGCAATCGGCAATCTTCGGACCGATGCCGTCGTAGTTCATCAGCCCGCCCCTGACGAGCCTGTACGGCAGGCGGGCGAGGGCGTCCAGGTCCAGTTCGCGTCCAGCCACGTCCCGAGCGAACGTCAGAATCCGCTTCTCGCGGCTCAAGCCCAATCGCATCGGCTCCAGTTCTCTCTCGTCGACCTTCGCCAGGCGGTCAGCCGATGGGAAGGAGTTGCAGGTCACGCCATCGAGCGTGTGGGATTTGCCGTAGCACCTCGCGAGCTTGTTCACGATCGCAGTGATGCGCTCGACACTGTTGTTCTGGGAACAGATGTAGGCGACCAGGCACTCCCAGGGATCCTGCCGCAGAATCCGCATGCCGCCGCACTCGTCCACCAACTCGCCCAAGCCCGCCCGGCGCAGCGCATCGTGGACCGGGGTGATGTCCTGATCGAGGCGGAAGTAGCGCTCGACATCGGCAGCCAGGGACTCCTCGGCAACCTCGCTACGGAACTCGATCCCGTTTCCAGAGTTACGCACCTTGATCAGGTGGCCCTTTACGAAGCCGTAGTACCAGCCGTCGTCCCGCTCACACCAGCGAAAGGCCTGTGCCTGTAGCCAGCGGAGTTCGAGCTTGAATGGTTGGGGAGCGGGGAGCTGCAAGGTCATCCTCCAGACGCGAGCGAGTGTCGCGACTCACGCACGGTCTGGCATCGTAGCAGCGCCGCAGCGCGCGGCCCTCAGTCCGGCGGAGCCAGCCAGTGCTCGCCCTCCACTTCCTCGCCGGAGTTCAGGAGAGCGTCGAGTGCATTCACGAGACGGCCTCCCGCGCGGGTACCGGAACGAGTGCGGAGCCAGGTCTGGTCATCCGTGAAGATGAACGCCGGATATGGGCGACCGGCTCGCAGCTCTGTCAGGGCCATGGGGCGGAAGTCCCTGGCGTTCTCCGTAACGACCACTCGCCCTTCGGCGACGGCCGCCGCCAGGATCGCGGAGTCAGGCCTGGTCCGCAGGTCGGGGTTTTCCGCGACCGAGGCCACATCGTGCCCGCGCTCGCGCAGGGCCCGAGCGACGAACCGAGGCCACATCTCGTCGATCAGCAGCCTCAACCGGCGGGCAGTCTCTGCTTACTGCGCCACTCCGCGTAGGCCCGCGCCGAGTACGCTTCAAGGTCGCGTATCCACTCGTCGATCTCGTCGCTGTAGTCGAGGTAGTAGCGGATCGCCGCCAAGACATCGCGCGAAGGCAACTCCATATGCTTCGCGGTGCTCGCCGCAGCGCGCTCGATGTCCTCGTCGCTGTCTAGCGGGTCTTCCCGAAACATGCCGGCAAGAACCCAGACCTGCGGGCCATCAGCAAGCGCAGGGCGGCGGCCGGTAGCCCCCTCGCGGAAGACGATGCCCGGATGTTGCTTCATCCGTCGCTTCTCTTCGGCCAGCGTGATCGCCATCGCTGTCCCCTGCACGCCGTGCACGTCGCCGCACACATCGTAGCACCGGCGGCCGCGCGCGCTCCCGCTCGCGGTCCCCCGGTCTCAGTCCGGCGGAGCGAGCCAGTGCTCGCCCTCGATGGCAACGCCCGAGGTGAGCAGCGCGTCGAGCGCGTTCACGAGACGGCCGAGCGTGCGCCGGTTGGCGCGCGGCCAACTCCGTCCGCTTATCAGGATGAGCGCGGGGTGAGGGCGGCCTGAGCGCGCCTCGGTTGCCGCGAGCACGCGGAAGTCTCCGAGATCCTGGGTCACAATCACACGATCCTCGTCCTCGGCAGCCGCCAGGATCACGGAGTCGGGCTGGGTCCGCAGGTCGGGGCGCTCCGCCACCGCCTCCACATCGTGGCCCCGCCTACTCAGGCGTTCGGCGATGGCTGGGTCCAGCATCTCGTCGAGAAGCAGCTTCAAGCGCGGAGCGGTTCCCGCTTCCGGAGCCACTCGGCCTCGGCCCGCTCCGCTTCCTCGTCGTTACGGCGGATCCAGGCGTCGATCTCGTCGCGGTAGTCGAGGTAGTAGAGCACCGCCGCCCGCACTAGATGGTGCGGCTGGCCCATCAACTCGACGGTGTGGTCGACCGCACGTTCGATCGCCTGTTCGCTGTCCATCGGCTCATCGAGGAAGTACCCCGCGACCTGCCAGACATCGGGACCACCCATCAGCACGGCGCGCCGTCCGGCGGGCCCCGTGCGGAAGAAGACCCACGGGTGCCGCGCAATGCGCAGCCCCTCCTCGATCAGCCGCTCGGCTGCCGCGGAGCGTGACTCCCCCATCTCCCGGCTGTGCTCGTCGAGCCGTTCGAGGGAGTCGCCGTCCAGGCCTATCGAGATTCGCCGGCTGGCCATCGTGGTCTCCTGCTTGCGATGCATCTCGCCGTCACATCGTAGCACCGGCGGCCGCGCGCGCTCCCGCTCGCGGTCCCCCGGTCTCAGTCCGGCGGAGCGAGCCAGTGCTCGCCCTCAATGGTTGCGCCGGAGCTCAGGAGAGCGTCGAGCGCGTTCACGAGGCGGCCTCCCGCGCGGGTGCCGGATCGCGTGCGGAGCCAGCGCTCGTTGTCCGTGAAGATGAATGCGGGGTACGTGCGGCCGGCTTGCAGCTCCGCCAATCCCATTTCGCGGAAGTCCCTAGCGTTCTCCGTAACGACCACTCGCCCTTCGGCGACGGCCGCCGCCAGGATCGCGGAGTCAGGCCTGGTCCTCAGGTCGGGGTTCCCCGCGACCGAGGTCACATCATGCCCGCGCTCCCGCAGGGCCCGAGCGACGAACCGGGGCCACATCTCGTCGATCAGCAGCCTCAACCGGCGGGTAGTCTCTGCCTACTGCGCCACTCCGCGTAGGCCCGCTCCGAGTACTCATCAAGGTCGCGCATCCAGTGGTCGATCTCGTCGCGGTACTCGAGGTAGTAGCGGATAGCCGCCAGCACGACGCCGGTCGGGAGTTCCATCTGCTCGGCGGTGTCCGCAGCCGCGGCCTCAATGGCTGCCTCACCGTCGAGCGGCTGCTCGCGGAAGATGCGCGCCAGCACCCAGACCTGCGGCCCGTCGGCCGTCGCGGGGCGGCGTCCCGTGGCCCCGTCGCGGAAGACGATGCCAGGATGCCGCTTGATGCGTCGGGCTTCCTCGGCCGGAGTGATTGCCATCGGGGCCTCCGCACTCGATCCGCTGCCACACATCGTAGCACCGGGCCCCTCGCGGGCTCGCGTACGCGGCCCCTGTTACCCTAGTCACATGCACGAACGTATCGCGGAGATCGAGGCGCGTTTCGAGGAGCTCACGGAGCTCCTCAGCGATCCGGAGGTGGTGTCCGACCACCGCCGCATGGCCGAACTCGCCCGCGAACGCTCGCGCCTCGAACCGATCGTCGATCTCGGACGCCGCTTCCGCGAGACCGGCGAGGCCCTCGCCGACGCGCGCGACCTGCTGCGCTCCGGCGACGAGGACGAGCGCGAACTCGCCCGCGAGGAGGAGGAGCGCCTGACGCCGCTGCTCGCGGATCTCGAGGAAGACCTGAAGCTCGCGCTGCTGCCTCGCGACCCCGCCGACGAGAAGGACGCGATCATCGAGATCCGCGCCGGCGCGGGCGGCGAGGAGGCCGCGCTCTTCGCCGCCGACCTGTTCCGCATGTACCAGCGCTACGCCGAGCGCCAGGGCTGGCGGCTGGAGGTGCTCAACACCTCGGAGGCCGGTCCCGGCGGCTACCGCGAGATGACCTTCGAGCTGTCCGGCCGGGACGCCTACCGGCGCATGAAGCACGAGTCCGGCGTGCACCGCGTGCAGCGCGTCCCGGAGACCGAGTCGCAGGGCCGCATCCACACCTCGACGGCCACGGTCGCCGTGCTGCCCGAGGTCGACGAGGTCGAGGTCGATATAGACTGGTCCGAGGTGCGGACGGACATCTTCCACGCCAGCAGCGCGGGCGGGCAGAACGTGAACAAGGTGGCGACGGCGGTGCGCTTCACGCACGAGCCGACGGGCATCGTCGTGATCTGCCAGGACGAGCGCTCGCAGGCCAAGAACCGCGCCAAGGCGGAGAGCGTGCTGCGCGCGCGCATCTACGACCTGGAGCGCGCGAAAGCCGCCGCCGAGGTCGCCGACGTGCGCCGCTCGCAGGTCGGCACCGGCGACCGCTCGGAGAAGATCCGCACCTACAACTTCCCCGACGACCGCGTCACCGACCATCGCGTGCGGCTCACCAAGCACGGCCTCCCGCGCATCCTCGACGGCGAGATCGACGCGCTGATCGACGCCGTGGCGATGGAGGAGCAGTCGCGGCTCCTCCAGCAGCAACAGCAGCCCCTACGGGCCTGACGGGCGCCTCGATGGCGCTCAGCGGGCGGCCGGAGCAACGGGATCAGCAGCACGACCCCGGAGGCACCGTCGGCGCGCTGCTGCTGCAGGCGGCGCGCGGGCTGGTCGCGATCTGGGCCGCGGAAAGCCTCGACGAGGGGCGGCTGGAAGCCGACCTGCTCTACGGCGAGGCGGCAGGGCTGAGCCGCGCGCAGGTGATCGCGGCGGGCCGCGAGCGGCCGCCGCCCGAGGCGCGCTCCCGCTTCGATGCGCTGCTGCGGCGTCGCATGGCGCGCGAGCCGCTCGCCTACATCCTCGGCCGCCGCGAGTTCCACGGGCTGACCTTCGAGGTCGGCCCCGGCGCGCTGATCCCGCGCCCGGAGACCGAGACGCTCGTCGAGGCCTCGCTAGCCGCGATCCGCGAGCACCCCAACGCCCGCCGCATCGTGCGTGTCGCCGACGCCGGCACGGGCAGCGGCGCGGTCGCACTGGCGATCGCGCGTCACGCGCCCTCGGCGAAGATCTTCGGGACGGACGCCTCGACGGAGGCGCTGCACTGGGCGGGCCGCAACCGCGCGCGGCTGGGGCTGATGGAGCGCGTCGTGCTGCTCGCCGGCGACCTGCTGGAGCCGATCGGCGAGCCGCTCGACGTGGTCGCCGCGAACCTGCCCTACATCCCCACCGAGGAGTACGAGCGCCTCCCCGCCGAGATCCGCGCCGGCGAGCCCCGCCTGGCCGTCGACGGCGGCGAGGACGGCCTCGAGCTGGTCCGTCGCCTCGCCGCCCAGCTCCCGGACCACCTCGCGGACGGCCCGGTCGCCGTGCTGCTCGAACTGGGCGGCGGCCAGTCCGCCCTCGTCGCCGACTGGGTCACGGAGGCCCTCGGCGGTGGGGAGGCGACGGTGCACCGCGATCTGGCGGGGAACCGGCGGGTGTTGGAGGTGCGGCGGGGGTATTGAGGGGCAGTCCGGCTTGTCATCTCCGCGGGGAGGGGCCATGATTGTGCTATGGCGGTATCGTTCGACACCCTGAGGGCAGCCACGCGCCTGCAGGAAGAAGCGGGCTTCAGCGAGCAGCAGGCCCGCGTCCTCATCTCGACCATCGCCGACGGCATGAACGAGAACCTCGCGACCAAGGACGACATCGCCACCGTGAACCAGAGGATCGACACCCTCGACCAGAAGCTCGGCCAGAGGATCGACGCACTCGACCAGAAGCTCGGCCAGAGGATCGACGCACTCGACCAGAAGATTGACCAGAGGATTGTCGCGCTCGACCAGAAGCTCGACCAGAGGACTGTCGCGCTCGACCAGAAGCTCGACCTGTCCGTCGCAGCTCTTGAGCACTCGATGGCGGCTATGGAGCAGCGGCTCCTCGTCCGGGTCGGTTCGATGGTGGCCGCCGCCACTGTGATCGGCGTAGCCGCCGTCGGAGTCCTCGTCTCCGCGACGTAGGCTGGCCTATCGCCCACTCTGCCGCCATTCCCGCTCGTCGCCTCTGGCTCACGTCAGCCCTCTACAGTGGTGGCGCCGAGGCGTACCGTAATCTGGCCGGGGAACCGGCGGGTGCTGGAGGTGCGGCGGGGGCATTTGACAGGTGGCTTGGGATGGATCACGCACCCAGCGGCGAAGTCAGGCCACCTTGGTCTAGGCTGGGCGCCGGAGTGCGGGGAGACCAGCTCGAGCAACCGCGCTGCTTTGCCCAACGGGGGACAAGTGTCCGAAGGCCGAGACTACGCAGCCCAGATCTCCACCTATCGCGACGTCATCGACCTGATCGCCGACCTGATTGACCTCAGTCCCGATGAGTGGGACAGGCGGCAGGCCATCAATCTTGGTCTCCTACTCCGGGCAAGAGGTCTCATGACTTCCGTTCTCCGCCTGACGGAGACGAATGGAAACGGTGAGGCTGTATTCGCACTCACAAGAATGATCTTTGAATCGGCAATCAACGTCAGGTATCTGATCCTGAAAGATGATCTCGAAGCGTATTCCCGATTCGTACGTGCCGCGCTCCACGCTGACGTAGCGCTCTTCGACGAGATTGAGAAGAGGGTCAGGGAACGTGGCGCTGGTGAGATGCCGATCGAGAAGAGCATGAAAGCCAGCGTCCAGCGCTACGTGCACGATTCAGACACGACTATGCGTGCGGTTAGGGAGAGCGGCCGCGAGTGGGGGGGAACCTACTTCCAGAGGCTGAAGGCCCTTGAAGGCGAAGATGCCTATCTCGCCCTGGTCTCTATGCAGCTCATCCCCTCGTCCGCCGTCCACGGGGACTGGAGCGACCTATTGAGGTTCCACCTACGAAAGACCAGGAAAGGGTACAGACCCGGGTCAGAGCGCGCGGTCGCAGTCGACGGCATTCTCGGCCCTACAGCACTACTCGTATGCGAAGCCTTGCTGACCTACTCAGAGGCCTTTCACCCGGAACACCACACCCTCATCGACTCGATTGAGGAGCTTATCGCGAGTTCCATGCAGGCAGAGTCGGAGTCCGGGGATTTCGACACATGACGGCAGTCAGCCGCCTCGGCACCCTGCCCTACCCCGGCGTCTGCTGCGCCAGCTGGTAGATCTTCCCCTCCGTCTTGATCGACGGGGCGATGACCATGCGCGCGGCGTGGAACTCGGGGATGGTGAGGGCGCCGCAGGTGGCCATCGAGGTGCGCAGGGCGCCCACCAGGTTCTCGGTGCCGTCGGTGCGCGAGGTCGGGCCGAAGAGCAGCGTGTCCAGCGTGCGCGGCTGGCCGACGTGGACTCGCACGCCTCGAGGCAGCTCCGCGTGCGGGGTCGCCATGCCCCAGTGGTAGCCGCGCCCCGGGGCTTCCTTCGTCGCCGAGAACGGGGAGCCGATCATGACCGCGTCGGCGCCCGCGCAGATCGACTTGGAGAGGTCGCCGCCGGTGCGAATGCCGCCGTCGGTGATGATCGGCACGTAGCGGCCCGTCTGCTCGTGGTAGAGGTCGCGCGCGTAGGCCGTGTCCAGCGTCGCGCTCACCTGCGGGATGCCGATGCCCAGCACCTCGCGCGAGGTGCACGCCGCGCCCGGCCCCACGCCGACGAACAGCGCGTGCACGCCCGTCTCCATCAGCTCCATCGCCGCCCCCGTGTCGACCGTGTTGCCGACGAGCACGGGGATGGGAGCGATCTGCTCGACCAGCTCGTCGAGGCGCAGGCCGCGCAGGGAGCGTGAGACGTGGCGGGCCGTGGTGACGGTGGACTGCACGGCGAAGAAGCTCACGCCCGCGTCCTTCGCGATCGGCGCGAAGCGCTTCGTGTTCTGCGGGGTGGCGCTGACGGCGGCGATGCCGCCGCGCTCGATGATCTCCTCGATGCGACGCCCGACGAGCTCCTCGCGGATCGGCTGGGAGTAGACGTGCTGGATGATCTCGGTCGAGTGCTCGAGGTTGGCGGCGGCGATCTCCTCGAAGATGCCCGCTGGGTCCTCGTAGCGGGTCTGCACGCCCTCGAGGTTGAGGACGGCGAGGCCGCCGGCCTTCGTGAGGGCGGCGGCGAAGGACGGGTCGACGACGGCGTCCATCGCCGAGGCGAGGATCGGGACCGGGAAGGTGTGCTCGCCGAGCGTCAGGGCGGCCTCAACGAGATCGGGGTTGGTGGTGACGGCGCCGGGGACGATGGCGACGTCGTCGAATCCCCAGGCACGCTCGAGACTCTTGCGCTGCGCTGCCGTCATCCTCGTATCCCTCCCCAGTCGATGGTGGCTCAGATGACGCCGAGCGGCGAGCACAGCGACCGGGGAGGGCGCATGAGGCGCGTGGGGCGCATACACAAAGACCCCGCCACTGGGGAGGGGTCTTGCCCGGGGTGCGCCCGAGGCCGTCGATTGCCAGATTGTCGCATGGGTCCCGCCACGGTCACCCTGCTTTTGTGAATGGTAGAGCCCGCCGGATCGAGGGTCAACGTTGCGGCCCTCGGGAGCCGCGATTCGGGCCTCGCCCAGCGTGGGTTAGTCCCCTTCTTCCTCGCTCGGGAGGGTGATCTTCCAGATCACGCTCATGCCCGAGTCCGCGACGAGCAGATCGCCCTCCGGGGTGATGAGGATCGCCGCCGGGTCGAAATGAGGGGAATCATTGAAGGAATCCGGCCCGACCACGATCGCGGCTTCCCCATCGGGGGAGATCCGCACGACCTGTCCGTATTGCCGGTCGGCGACACAGAGCATTCCATCGGGCGCCAGGGCGAGGCCGGTCACTGAACCCGAGAGGACGCCTCCATAGATCCCGGGACGGTCCTCGAACAGCGTGGAGACGGCGCCGTCTGCATCCATCTTCCGTATGGTCGTCTTCGAACCTCTTGATGTCGCGTAGAAGACGGTCCCCTCGTCGTCCACGGCGAGCCCGCGCATGAAGACATTGCCCGCGTCCACTGCAACCGAGGCCTCGCCGTCGAGCGAGAGGCGAAGCACGGACCCCCTGCTCAACTGGCTAAGCAGCAGATTGCCTTCAGGATCGACGGCCAGCTCGGTGGGCTCGATGAAGGTCCGCTCACGGCTCCCGACCGTCGTCACGGCGCCGTCGGAGGCGACTCTGCGAATGAGCCCGTTCCCGGTGTCGGCGACGTAGATCACGCCATCGGCATCGACGGCGACGGCCTGCGGCCAGGAGAACTGCGCCTCATCGCGCGACATCGCGGTTCCCCTCGCCTTTGCCGGCCACGGTCCTCACGCGGCCATCGGGCGAGATGCGGCGGATCGCATGGTTCCGCGTGTCGGCGACAAGGATGCTTTCATCCGCTTCCAGCGCGATCCCGTGGGGGAAGCTGAACAGTGCATCGCGTGCGGGCCCGTTCATGAAGCCATCGATGCCCAGGAACGGGTACCGGCCGAACCCGCCCTGCCCGGCGAACGGGCTGACGCGCACGCCCTCCAGCCGCGGGACGACGACAGTCGCAGCCTGCCCCACGGCTGCGAATCTCCCGTCGGCATCCGGGACGACCATACGAACCATGCTGCCGCGCTGATCAGTGAGAACGAGTGCGCCCCCGGGGGCAACAGCCAGCCCTCCCGGCTGATCGAACAGCGCCTTGTCGGGAGGGCCGTCGAGGTAGCCGGCCTCACCCGTGCCGGCTACCGGCGCCAGCCTGTGGCGTCCGGCGATCCTCACGATCTGATTGCCCCCCGTGTTCGAGACGTAGACGTCGCCCTCGGGCGTGACCGCGATCGCGCGGGGAAGGGCGAGCAAGCCGCCGCCCGGTGCCGGGTCGCTCCGGTAGAGGGTCGAGACCCACCCGCTCGTGCTGATCTTCCGGACGATGGAGTGCCGCCCGGGCTTCCCGGGCACATAGGCGTTCGTATCGATCACGTAGATGTTGCCCTCGGCGTCCACGCCGATGTCCTGCAAGCGGCCGAACTTCGCGGACTCTCGCGGGCCATCCCGATAGCCCTGGCCTGCCCCTCCGGCAAACGTGGAGACCCGGCCCGATGGCGAGAGTCGCCGGATCCGGATCTGCTCCCCGATGTAGAGGTCACCCACGGGACCGAGCGCAAGCTCACACGGCGCGACGAACAGGGCGTCCGCGGCGCGACCATCACGGGGCCGCAACGGCGCGTCCTCGGGGTGGTCGCCCCCGGCCACCGTTGTCACCATCCCGTCGGTGGTGATCTTCCGGATACGGTGAGCCCAGCATTCGGCAACGTAGATGGAGCCCTGCGAATCGACGGCGACATCGCTCGGTCCGTTGAACCGAGCGGTTTCCGCGGGGCCATCGAGTGTGCCCTGTCCGTTCCCGCCGGCGATCGTCGTGACCGTCCCATCGGGCAAGATGCGGCGGATCGCGTGGTTGCGGAAGTCCGCCACGATCACGCTCCCGTCGTGGTCGACAGTCATCCCCAACTCGGTCTCGGCCCGCCACCCGAAGCGGGCATCGTCGCCGCGCCCGTCACGGTAGCCGTGGTCACCCGCAAGTCCGGCGAGCGACACGACGCCTTTCCCGGACAGTCCAGCATCGAGGCGGATATCACCGTAGCGGTACCGCCCGGTGCTCGAGAGTCCGTCGTCCAGCAGCAGGCGGATCGTCCCGAGGGTGTCCCACGACCCTCCGGCGACGCGAGCGCTGATGTAGATCCTCCGGTCGTCCCGGACGTCCTGCCAGACCCGCACATCGACGCCCAGCGTGGACGCCCGCAGCGGCACATCGAGGGCGATGTCTCCGTAGCGATAGCGACCCGAGGAGCTCAGGCCGTCATCGAGCGGCAAGGAACTGGCCCCGAGCGTCCTCCACGAACCGTCCGCCGAGCGGGCGCTGATGTGGATGTTCCGGCCGTCACGGACGTGCTGCCAGACGCGCACTTCGACGGACGCCGTGGTTTCGGCGTAGCTCTCGCCCTCGGCTGCCCCGGCGAAAAACGCGAGGAAGCCGAGCACGGCCAGGCCCACGGGCGCGAGCTTCCTCAAGATGTCCCTCAGCGCCATGAGGCGAACGTAGCAGACGGCGTGGTCACGCTGTCTGCACGCGGCACTACCGCACCTCGTGCGTGTACCAGCCCCGCCAGACCGCCTTGCGGCGGCGCAACAGCGCGATGAAGAGCGGGTTGGTCCAGACCAGGATCCGCCACAGCGGCCACTTGTCGAAACGGCGGGCCGAGGGCCGGACGCGCGGATGGCGGATGAACGCGACCGTGCGATCCGTCTTCCTCGCGAGCCGCTTGAGACTCCAGTGGAAGTCGACGTCCTCGCCGATCCACGCCGTCTCGTCGTAGCCGCCGACTTCCTCGAAGACGGACGCGCGGCAGAACTGCGTCGCGCCCTGCGCCATCCCCGTCAGCCGCGCGAGCAGCCGCCAGGCGCGCAGGTAGAGCCGGACGGAGCGGCGGCGCGGCCGGTAGTCCACGTCCACGCCTCCTCCGAGGCAGGCCGGGTCGCTCAGCGCCGCGTGGATCGCATCGAGGAGCGTGGGCGGCACGATCACGTCCGCGTCGACGAAGACGAGCACGTCGCCCTCGGCATGGCGCGCTCCCGCGTTGCGCGCTCGCGCGATGCCCCTGCAGCGGCTCGTCGATGACCGTCGCGCCCTTCGCCCGGGCGATGGCGGCGGTCCCGTCCTCGCTGTTGTTGTCGACGACGATCGTCTCGATCGCGGCGTCGGAGTGGGCGCTGAGGTGGGCGGCGGCGGCCTCGATGGAATCGAGGGTCGCTGCGAGGTAGGACTCCTCGTTGAAGGCCGGGACGATGATCGTGAGCTTCACCGGCACTCAGCCTACCCGACGCCGCCCGCACGGCGGCAGGTGGCCGTGCGGGGTGCAAGTGCTACGATTCCAGCGATGGCTGAGACGGTCCTCGCCGCGGTAGCTTGGCCCTATGCGAACAGCTCGCTTCACGCGGGCCAGATCGCCGGCGCATACCTGCCTGCCGACATCTTCTGCCGCTACCACCGCATGCGCGGCGACCGCACGCTCATGGTCTCCGGCTCCGACGTCCACGGCACCCCCGTCACGATCCGCGCCGAGGAGGAGGGCACTACGCCCGAGGCCGTGAGCGAGCGCGCGCACGCCTCCTTCCTCGACACCTTCGAGCGCTTCGGCATCGTGTTCGACCTGTTCACCTCGACCGGCACGGCGAACCACGCCGACGTCACTCAGGACCTGTTCTTGCGGCTGCACGAGCGCGGCTACATCTACGAGGCCGAGATGACGATGCTGTTCGACCCGCAGGCCGAACGCTTCCTGCCGGACCGTTATGTCGAGGGCGCCTGCCCGCACTGCGACTACGAGGACGCGCGGGGCGACCAGTGCGACCAGTGCGGGCGCACGATGGACGCCCTCGAGCTGATCGGGCCGCGCTCACGCCTCTCCGATGCGACGCCGGAGCCGCGTCGGACGAACCACTGCTTCCTGCGGCTCAGCGCCTTCAACGATCAGCTGCTCGAGTGGGTCGATCCGCAGACGCACTGGCGGCCGGCCGTGCGCAACTTCACGCTCGGCCTGCTGCGCGAGGGGCTGCACGACCGCGCGATCACGCGCGACATCCAGTGGGGGGTGCCCGTACCCCTCGATGGCTGGGACGACAAGCGCATCTACGTCTGGTTCGAGGCGGTGATCGGCTACCTCTCGGCGACGAAGGAGTGGGCGCAGCGCTCGGGGCAGCCGGACGCCTGGGAGGCGTTCTGGAAGGACCCGGCGGCGCGCACCGTCTACTTCCAGGGCAAGGACAACGTCCCCTTCCACACCACCATCTGGCCGGCCATGCTGCTCGGCTACGGCGGCCTCAACCTCCCCTACGACGTGCCCGCCAACCAGTACGTCACCATCTCCGGCTCGAAGGCCTCGTCCTCTCGCAACTGGGCGATCTGGATGCCCGACTACCTCGACCGCCACGACCCCGACCCGCTGCGCTACGGACTGACCGCGATGATGCCCGAGACCTCCGACACGGACTTCACATGGGCCGAGTACGTGCGCCGCAACAACGACGAGCTGGTCGCGCGCTGGGGCAACCTCGTGCACCGCGTGCTCACCTTGACGCGGCGGCACTTCGACGCGCGGATGCCCGGCGCCGAGGCGCCGCCCGCGCCGGAGTCGGTGGCGCTGCTCGCGCGCGTCGATGCGGCCTTCGAGGAGGTCGGCGCGCACATCGACGGCCTGCGCCTGCGTGCGGCGCTGCAGGCGGCGATGAGCGTCGCCCAGGAGGCGAACCGCTACCTCGACGAGCGCGCGCCCTGGGTGGCCATCCGCGAGGACCGCGAATCGGCGGCGGAGACGCTCTCGACGGCGATCCAGGCGATCGCGGGGCTGGCCACGCTGCTGCAGCCGTTCCTGCCCTTCACCTCGCCGCGCGCCTGGGCGCTCGCCGGCTGCGAGGGCGATATCGAGGCGGCGGGCTGGACCCGCACCCCGGTCGCGCCCGGCACGGCCCTGCCCGAGCCCACGCCGCTGTTCCGCAAGCTCGACACGTCGCTGGTCGAGGAAGAAGAGGCGCGGCTCGGCCAATAGGCCGGGCGGCAGAGGCACGGAGCGCACGACGGAGGACGAGTAGCCATGAGCCCCCTCGACGCCCCGATCGTCGACGCGCACGCACACAGCTGGTCCGGCGCGTTCGACGAGGACCACGACGAGGTGATGGAGCGCGCCTGGGGTTCCGGCCTGTCGGCCGTCGTCGAGGTTGGCGGGAGCGCGCCGAGCAGCGAGGAGGCGTACGCCCTCGCGGCCGCCGACGTGCGCGTCCACGCCGTCGCCGGCCTGCACCCGCACCGCGCGAAGGACCTGCCGGAGCAGCGCGAGCAGCTACGCGAGCAGGCGCACAGCGGGCGCTTCGTCGGCCTCGGCGAGATGGGCCTCGACTTCTACCGCAATCTCTCGCCGCACGACATCCAGTACGAGGCGTTCCGCTACCAGCTCGACCTGGCGCGCGAGGCCTCGCTGCCGGTCGTGATCCACAGCCGCGACTCGGACGAGGAGTCGTACGCGGTGATCGAGGAGTGGGCGCGCCACTCGGGCCGCTACCTGGGTCCGGACCGCGAGATCGGGATGATGCACTGCTACGCCGGCGACACCGAGCTCGGCGAGCGCTATCGGGCGCTCGGCTTCCTGCTCTCGATCCCCGGCCCGGTCACCTACCCCGGCGGCACCCAGCGCCAGCAGGTCGCGAGGACGGCGCCGCTCGAGTCGCTGCTGGTCGAGACGGACGCGCCGGCGCTGTCGCCGCAGTCGCACCGCGGCCGGCGCAACGAGCCCGCCTACATCCTCGAGACGATCGCCTTCATCGCGCAGCTGCGCGGCGACACGCCGGAGACGGTGGCCCGCGTCACGGCGGAGAACGCCGCGCGGCTGTTCGGCTTCGAGCTGCCTCGATGACCGCGCCGGCCAGCCAGTTCGAGGTCTACGGCCCCGTCGCCGACGATCTCCCGCGCGTGGACGAGTTGCTGGACTCGCTGCGCGATGTCGAGTTCCCGTGGCTGCGCGAGATGCTGGGCGCGGTGCTCGGCAGCGGCGGCAAGCGGCTGCGGCCGGCGCTGACGCTGCTGGCCGGACGCCTCGGGCGCTACGACCTCGACCTGCTCGTGCCGATGGCGGCGAGCGTCGAGTTGCTGCACACGGCGACGCTGGTCCACGACGACGTCATCGATCAGGCGGACGAGCGGCGGGGGCGGCCGACGGCGGCGGCGCAGTTCAACAACGGGCCGAGCGTGATGCTCGGCGACTACATGTTCGCCCACGCCGCCCACTTCGTGGCGCAGACGGGCAACCTGCGCGTCGTCCGCAACTTCGCCGAGACGCTCCGCGTGATGGCGCGCGGCGAGATCAGCCAGGACCTCGCCGCCTACGAGTACTCGGCCGACGTGCGCCGCTACCTCGATCGCATCCACGGCAAGACCGCCTCGCTCTTCGCCACCGCCGCCGAGGGCGGCGCGATCGTCTGCGGCGCGCCAGAGCCGTTCATCGAGCCGGTCCGCCGCTTCGGCGAGCAGCTCGGCATGGCCTTCCAGGTCGTCGACGACGTGCTGGACTTCAGCGCGACGGCCGAGGAGCTCGGCAAGCCGGTCGGCTCCGACCTGCTCGCCGGGACGCTGACGCTGCCGGCGCTGCTCTACCTGGACCGCTACCCGGACGATAACCCGATTCGGCGCGCCTTCGCGGGTACACGCAGGCGCGCCAACCTGCAGCGCGCGATCAGCGAGATCCGCGAGTCGGGCCTCCTCGACGAGTCACTGGAGACAGCGCAGCGCTTCGCGGCGCAAGCCGCCGAGGCGATCGAGGCGCTCCCCGGCGGGGAGCCTCGCGAAACCTTCGAGTCGCTGACGGAGTACGTGCTGACGCGCCGCAGCTGAGCGGCCGCGGCAACCTCGATCGGCGATGGCCGGAGCTAGGAAGCGCCCTTGCCCTCGCCACGAGCGCGGCGGCGGCCGCGTGAGCCGCTGCCCTTGACGCGCTCACGGACCTGCACCGCGGCCTTGCGGGCGGCGACTTCCTCGGGCGTGGCCTTCGTGGCGGCGGGCACGATGCGCGGATCCTTCACCAGGAAGGGCTCCATCTTGCGCACATCGTTAGTCTGCATCGGCTTCGTGGACTGGCCCTTGGGCGTCCAGTAGAGGTTCTGGTCCGGGATGCGCCGCGGCATGCCGCCGCGCATGGTGAACGCGTGCACCTCGGTCGGCATCAGGCGCCGGCCGTCACCGTCACAGACGACGCACGGCTGCGGGTCCGAGGATTCGCGCACGGGGCGAATCAGCTCGAAGATCCCGTCGCAACCTTCGCAGTAGTACTCGTAGAGCGGCATGCCGCGTCTCCTCGATCCGTCAGTCAGGTGTTCAAACTGTCCGGCTCAGTATACGCGGGCTCCTGCTTGACGGATGCCGAGGCCTCCGACGGGGCCCCCGCCGCCTCGTCGTCGGCAGCTACGCGAGGCGTCCGGCGCACCTCGGAGAGGAAGCGCGCGCTGCCCAGGTCGCGCTCGGCCATTGAGCGCATCAGCTCGTGCATCACCCACTCCAGGCCCGAGGCGAGCTCTGGGGTGAGACGCACCCGCGCTGCCTCCTCGTACGGCTCCTGCTGGATGAAGCGCAGCACCTTCAGCACGGAGAGGTCGATCGGCCCCGCTTCCGGATGCGACGCCCGGCAGGCGGCGCAGATCACGCCTCCGGCGAGCGGTGACCAGGCCGGCGCGTCCGGCGAGACCGCCTCCCCGCAGGCGGCGCAGTCGCGCCACTGCGGCCCGAAGCCCGTCGCATCGAGCAGCCCCAGCTCGAACGACCTCGCGACAATCTGCTGCCCGTCGCCGCGCGCGAGGCGCAGCAGCGCGATCAGCAGCAGGCGGTAGACGGCGTCGGCCTCGGCGTGCTCGACGGTGAGGCGATCGGCCAACTCCAGCAGGTAGAGCGCGAGGCTCAGCCGATCGAGGTCGTCGCGGATCGCGCCGAAGCCCTCGATCGTCTGCGCCTGCGTGATGATGTCGAGGTTGCGGCCGTGGGCGAGCAGCACCTCGGCGTGGGTGAGCGGTTCGAGGTGCCCGGCGAGCCGGCTGCGCGGGCGCAGCGCGCCCTTGGCGATCGCGTCGATCTTCCCGCGCGCCGGGGTGAGCAGCGTGACGATGCGGTCGCTGTCGCCGAAGCGGCGGTGGCGGATCACCACCGCCTCGCTGCGGGTGACACGGGGGGCGCGCGCGGGCATGGGTTACAGGTTAAGCGAAGGAGCCGGCCCGAAGGCCGGCTCCCGCTTCTCTCGCCTCGTTGGGGTTCTAGCCGCCGCGGAGGTCCACGGTGAGAGTCTGATCCAGGTTCTCGTTGTCCAGCCACGTCTTGTGGAAGGCGTAGCCCCAGTCCCAGAAGCTGTGGATGCCGATGTACGGACCGTGGAAGCGGACGTGCCGCACCTCCGGCCGGACGATGAAGATGCCAGACGAGGCCGGCACCTTGTCCATCCAGTACGCCTCTTCGCCCATCTGCTCGAGGATCTTCAGGAAGACCTCGCGCCGCGTCTCGAAATCGAACTCACCGAACTGGCTGTCCGCAAGCTCGTCGAGGACCGGGTCGACGATGTTGAAGTGCTGCGTCGAGGACTGGGAGTGGATGTTCTCCCAGAAGTACCCGTTCGCCGTCGGGGCCGCAGTCGACCAGCCCTGGATCATTTCCGAACTGCGGCGCGCCGGGTCGGAGAAGCCCTGCTGGTAGTACTGGTCGCCGAATTCAGTACCGTCCGCAGGCAGCAGCTCCGGCTCGAAACCGATCTCCCGCATGTCCTCGAAGACCAGCTCCGTGTCCGGACCAAGGCCGGAGAACCCCAACGGCGAGCGGAGACGGACCTTGTGCCCCTCCTCGACGCCGGCGGCGGCGATCAGCTTCTTTGCCTCGGCCAGGTCGTATGGGCCGGTGCTTCCGAACCCTGAGCGGCCCGGGTACTGGTCGGAGTAGAACGGCCAGCCGAACGCGGGCAGGGAGTCCGGGAAGCTCTGGCCCGGGTAGCGGATCGCGCGGTAGCGGTCCACGTCCATGCCGAGCTTGAGGGCGCGGCGCACCCGCCTGTCGTCGAACGGCGCGACGTTGGAGTTCACCGCGAAGATCGTGATGCCCATCAGCGACGGGTTGCTCATCACGTTCATGCCCGGGACGCTCTCCCACAGCCCGTCCATCTCCTCGGTCCGCACGGTGGGCAGGCCGTAGTGCGCGTGTCCGGTGCGGAACACGGCCTTGCGCGTCTCCGGATCCTGGACGGTGTCGAAGTGGAACGCGTTGAGGTACGGCGCGCCGCCCCAGTAGTCGGGGTTGGCCTTGAACACCATGCGCTGGTCCAGGACCGTGTTCTCCGGGTCAAAGATCCCGGGACCGGTGCCGATTGGCGTGGTCTTCTCGATGCCCTGGTCGTAGACCTCGGACGGGTAGATCGGCAACTCGCGGTTGCCGGCCACGACGAGGATGTCCGCGTTCGGCCGCTCCATGTTGAAGCGCACCGTGTTGTCGTCGACCGCGTCAACATTGTCGAGGCCGAGCAGCAGGCCGGCCTGGCGCCCCGCCTGCATGCGCGCGTAGTGCTGCGCGACATCGCTCGCCACCAGCGAGCGGCCGTTTACCGGCGCCACGTTGTGGAACTTCGCGTCGCGCAAGGGGAAGGTGAGCGTGAGCCCGTCCGGAGCGACCTCCCAGCTCAGGGCGAGCCCGTAGTCCGCGTTGAGCTCCATCTGGTAGACGTTGAAGTCCGGCCCGTGGTGATAGCCGACGAGCATGTCGCCGACCATCGTGTTGGCCGACTGCGTGAGGCCGCCGCCGCTCGTGACGTTGTCGAACGGCGAATGGGTCAGCGACGTCGCATAGGTGAGGATGCCGCCGCGGACCGGCGCCTTGTCCGGATCCTTCCAGCCGTAGGCGAAGGGCGCGCCGTCCGCCCGGGCGTTCCCGATGTAGTCGTACGCCGGCTCGTTCTGGATGTAGTCGTACGTCGGCGTTTCGTCGTAGCCCGCAGGCCGCCGCTCCGCCGCCTCGGTCGGGATCGGCGTTGCGGTCGACGGCGGTTGTGTCGGCGCCGCGGTGGGCGCGGGTGCCGCGTCGTCGTCGTCGCCACAGCCGATCAGCGCTGCAGCGGTCAGGCCGGCCGCGCCGATGACGCCGCCGCGGATGACGCTGCGCCGGCTGACGCGAGACCCGATGAACCTAGACCAACTCTGTTGCTCAGTGCTCTGCCTTGTCATGGCCCCTCCTGGATCGCGGGCGCCTCCCGCATGCGTGCGAGTTGCGCTGATCACGGTACGCTCCGGGGTACCCTAAGGTTCTGTTCTACACTGCGCAAGTGCCGGCCCACGTCACTGGATTACGCATGTTGCTAGCACCGGCGCGGGGTTCCGCGGCAGAACTCCGTCAAGCGTTCCGCCCGCTAGCGCGAACCCCGCAGTCTCGGATCGAGCACGTCGCGGACAACGTCGCCCAGCAGGTTGAAGGCCAGCACCGTGACGCTGATTGCGACCGCGGGGAAGATCGCCATCCAGGGCGCCAGCTCCATGTGCTGGCGCCCTGTGCCACTCAGCATCAGCCCCCAGGACGGCTCGGGCGGCTGCGCCCCCATGCCGAGGAACGCGAGACTCGCCTCGATCAGGATCGCCGCCCCGAGGACGGTGGACATCATGATCAGGATCGGGGCGACCACGTTCGGCAGGATGTGACGCAGCATGATCCGGCCGGGGCCGGCGCCGATCACGCGCGCTGCCTCCACGTACACGTTCTCCTTCACCGCAAGCACGGCGCTGCGAATCACGCGCGCGTTGAACGGGATGATCACCAGGATGATCGCGACGATCCCGGTAGTCACGCCCGGAGTGAAGATCGAGACGAAGAACAGCGCCAGCACGATACCGGGAATCGCCAGCATCGCATCGACCAGGCGCTGCGAGACGAGGTCCAGCCAGCTTCCCACGAACCCCGAGATCAGACCCCAGGCCGCACCGATGAAGCAGCCGCCGGTGGTCGCGAGGAATCCCACCCAGAGCGAAATCCGCGCGCCCTGCAGTACACGCGACATCTGGTCCCGGCCAAGGTTATCCGTCCCGAACGGGTGCCCTACGCTCGGTGCGGCAAAGACGTCCCTGGAAGACTGATACGGATCCGCTGCGATGTCGGCGAAGACGGCGCCGAGCACCAGCAGAGCGAGCACCACTCCAGAGGCCAGGCCGACCGGCGAGCTGAAGATGCGGATCGTCGCGTCCAGCGCGGGGTGCCGCCTCCCGCCCGCGAACTCGCGCACTGCCGGGACTGCCGCAGTCTGCTCAGCCACGCACCGCTCCTTGCTACGAGTACCGGATGCGCGGATCGATCAGCCCGTAGGCGAGATCGACCACGAGGTTCACGAGGACGAACACGATCGCCATGATCAGCACGGTCGCCTGGACGATCGGGTAGTCGCTGATCCTCACCGACTCAAGCGTGAGCCGGCCCAGCCCGGGCAAGCGGAACATCTGCTCCACGATCACCGTGCCGCCGAACACGAACGCGATCTGGCCGGCCATGATCGTCAGCACCGGGATCACGGCGTTGCGCAAGGCATGCTTGAAGATGATCGGGCGCTCCGCGAGCCCCTTGGCGCGGGCCGTGCGTACGTAGTCCTCGCGCAGCACTTCCAGCATCGTGGAGCGCATCATGCGGGCGCTGATTGCCGAGAGCCGGTAGCCGATGATCGCGGCCGGCAGGATCAACGCCTGGATGTTGGCCCACGGGTTCTCGAAGATCGGTTCGTAGGATGGCGGCAGCCACGGTTGGAGGAGCCCGAACGTCGCTTCGTCGATGTAGACCGTGAGGAAGAGGATGACCAGGGTTCCCCACACGAAGTCGGGCACCGAGAGCCCGAAGATGGTGAACAGCCGCGACGCATAGTCGAGTGGGCGGTCCTGATTCACCGCCGAGATGATCCCCAGCGGCACCGCGAGCGCCGGCGCCAGCAGGATCGCCAGCAGCACAAGCTCCAGACTGAGCGGCAACCGCTGCTTGATCAGACTGTTGATGGAGGTCCCGGCGCGCAGCGATTTGCCGAGGTCGCCGCGCAATAGCCCGGCGCCCTCGCACTCGCCCAGACCCGGGAGGTTGTTGAAGGCATCACCGAGCGCCCAGCACTTGTACTGGTGGGGCCATGAGCGATCCAACCCCAGTGCCCGCCGCTGCGCGTTCAGTTGTTCCTCGTTGACAACGCCGCCGCCGTCGGAAATCGCCAGCTTCTGCACCACGTCGCCGGGGATCAGGCGCATCAAGGTAAACACGAGCACCGTGACGAAGAAGACCGTCGGGATCGCCGCCAGCAGGCGCTTGATGATGTATTGCGTCATGCCAGTCCGCGCCCTGCTCTCACCGGCGCACGCCTGCGCCCGGACGGGTGTCTTGCGGCGGCGGCGAGTCTCCCAAGGCCAGGAGCGTATGTCAATCGGCCCGCTGCGATCTCGCGCGGCCCTGGACCGCTACTCGACGCGCTGGCGGTGGGCGAGGGCGCGCTCGAGCGTGACGTTGTCCGCGTACTCGAGGTCCGCGCCGGCGGGCAGCCCGCGCGCCAGCCGCGTAACCCGCACGCCCAGCGGCTCGATCAGCCGCGCGAGGTACATCGCCGTCGCCTCGCCCTCGAGGTTCGGGTTCGTGGCGACAATCACCTCGGAGACGGGGATAGGCGCTGAGGCCGCGGGCTCCTCGCCGTCCACGCTCGGCTCCACGCCGTCGAGGCGCCTGAGCAGCTCGCGGATCTTCAGGTCCTCGGGGCCGACGCCGTCGGCCGGGGAGATCACGCCGTGCAGCACGTGGTAGAGCCCGTGGAAGCCCTGCGTGCGCTCGATCGCGACGAGGTCCAGCGGCTCCTCGACGACGCAGATCATGCTGCGGTCGCGCTGGCCGTCGAGGCAGATCGGGCACGGATCGCCGTCGCTGATCTGCTGGCAGCGCGAGCAGAAGACGGTGCGCTCCTTCACCTCGATCAGCGCCTCGGCCAGGTCCCGCGCCTCGCCCGCCGGCGAGCGCAGCACGTGGTAGGCGAGGCGCTGCGCGGACTTCGGACCGATGCCGGGCAGCCGCCGGAAGCCCTCGACGAGGCGCGAGATCGAGGATCCGCCAACGTCCTGCCGCAGCGTCACGATCGTCGCTCCGGGAGGGGCTGCGCCGTTGTGCGCGCTGTGTGTCCGGGGAGGAGCCGCACGCAGCCGCTACTCCTCGACGGGGACGGCGCCGAGCCTGCGCGCCTCCTCGAAGAGGTGGCCCCCGCGTTCCGCGGGCGGCGCGGCGGGCGGCGACCCGCCGGGCGGCGGTGCGCCACCCGGGGCAGCGGCGGGCGGCGGCCCGCTGGGCTGCGGCGCGGCAGCCGGGGCAGCGGCGCGCGGCGGCGCGGCGCTCTGCAACACCTCCCAGACGACCGGCACGACCTTGACCTCGCGGCCGGCGACGCCGCCGACGGCGGTGCGTATGGCCTGGAGCACGTCGGGATCGCCGAGCGCCTTCTCGACCAGCAGCTTCGACTGGAAGCCGATCTCGACGGTGTCGCCCTCGAAGCTCTTGATGTAGCAACGCGAGTTCAGCAGCGCGCCGGCGGTCTGATGCGCGGCGCGCGCCCCATCGCGGATCTCCGCGTGGCGCTCGCGCAAAGCGGCCAGTTCCGGCGACGCGGCTTCGCCCTCGGGCAGGACCGGGGGCGGCGGCCCGCGGCGCGCGGGCGAGGTGGCGGCGCGCTGCGGAGCCTCGGCCGCGGGAGCGCCCGCCGCTGGCGGCTCGGCGCGCGGCTGCGGCGGGCGAGGGGCGGGCGGCTGCTGTGGCGCGAGCTGCGGGCGTTCGCGGCGCGGAGCGGCCTCACGGCGGCCCTGTGGCGCCTGTGGCGCCTGTGGCGCGGGCCGGGCCGGCGCTGCGGGAGCGGGCGCCGCAGGCTCCGGCGCCGCGAGGGCGTCGGCCTCCGCGGACAGTCCGACGGCAAACGAGGCGAAGGCGATCTCCGCCGGCAGCGCGTCGTAAGCGTCGCCCGCGAAGTCGATCTCGCCGAGCGCTCGCAGGGCGGCGACGATGTCCGCGGCCTGGGTCTCCTCGGCGATCGGCCGCAACTCCGCGAGCTGCGCGTCGGAGAGTCCGAGTTCGTCGCGCGCGCCCGCGCGCAGCAGCAGCAGCGTGCGCAGCGTCAGGACCACCTCGCGAATGAACGCCCGCACCTCAATGCCGTCGTCGCGCACCGAGGACAGCAGCGCAAGCCCGGCCGCCAGATCGCGGCCGACCGTGGCGCGCGCGAGCGCCGTCGTGCGGTCGTCGACGACGAGCCCGAGGCCGAGCTGCACCGCCTCGAGGTCGAGCTCGCGCCCGTGGTAGGCGGCGAGCTGGTCGAGCAGGTTCACGGCATCGCGGAAGGAGCCGCCGGCCTGGCGGGCGATCAGTTCCGGACCGCCCTCGGCGACGCTGATGCCCTCGCCCTCCGCGATCACGCCGATCCGCTCGACGAGCGCGGGCAGCGAGGCGCGGCGGAAGTCGAAGCGCTGGCAGCGCGAGCTGATCGTCGGCGGAATGCGGTGCGGCTCGGTGGTGGCGAGGACGAAGATGACGTGGGCGGGCGGCTCCTCGAGCGTCTTGAGCAGGGCGTTGAAGGCCGCGTCCGTCAGCATGTGGACCTCGTCCACGAGGTAGACCTTGTAGCTGCCCGCGTTGGGGGCGTAGCCGACGCTCTCGCGCAGCGCGCGCACCTCGTCGATGCCGCGGTTGGAGGCCGCGTCGAGCTCGATCAGGTCGAGCGCACGGCCCTCGTTGAACGAGACGCAGGAGTTGCAGGCGTTGTCCGGCTCGCCTGCGCGAGGGGCCTCGCAGTTCACGGCCTTGGCGAGGATGCGCCCGGTGCTGGTCTTGCCGGTGCCGCGAGGGCCGGTGAAGAGGTAGGCGTGGGCAGGCGAGCCCGCGGCGACCGCGTTGCGCAGCGTCGTGATGATCGGGTCTTGTCCGGCGACCTCGTCGAAGCCGCCCGGACGCCACTTCCGGTAGAGGACTTCCTGGCTCACCGACACCCCATGCGCCGACCGGGGGACTCGGCCGTCGCCGCCGGGTCAGTGTAGCAGCGCGGCGCGCCGGCAGCCGTCCGTCACCCGTCCCGCCGCCATCGCGCCCGCTCGCGGCGCGCAACCGTGGCCCCCTGTACCCTCGATCCATGGCGTACCAGATCTCGATCGAAGTGGACGGCCCGGCGCGCGATCTCGACGTGCGGCCGGTGCGCGCGATGATCCGGGGCGCCCTCGTCAGCGAAGGCCTGGACGCCGCCGCCGTCGCGCTGCTCTTCGCCGGCGACGAGCTGCTGCTGCGGCTCAACCGCGAGCACCGCGGCATCGAGGACTTCACTGACGTGCTCGCCTTCCCCGCCGAGGAGGGCGAAACGGCCCCGAGCGACGATCCCCACAGCGACGACGAGCCGCCGCCGTTCCTCGGCGACATCGCCGTCTCCACGCCAGCCGTGCGCCGCCAGGCCGAGGACGCCGGCCTCGCCTTCGAGGTGGAGTTGCACCACGTCGTGCTGCACGGCCTGCTGCACCTCCTCGGCTACGACCACGACGCCGCAGAGGACGCCGTCGCGATGCGTGAGCGCGAGGAGGCCGTCCTGGGCAGCGAGATCCACGCCGCCGGCGGCGGCCACGGCCAGCACGGCGACTGACGAGGCCGCCCTCGAAGACTTCGAGGCGCCTCGGGAACGGGTTGCCCACGCGCGGCTCTAGCCCACCCCCCACCCCCGGATTGTTCTTCCATGTGGGGGGCTGGGCCCCCCACACCCCCCAGCGGCCTCGCCAGTCGCGTGCGCCCTCGCAGCAGCGCGATGCGCCGCGTAGCCCCTCAGCGCGGTCGCTGTCCCGGGCACCAGGTGCGCCCTCGGAGCTGCGGTACCGCTGCCGATCCGGCGGGGGTGTGGGGGCTTTGCCCCCCAGAAGACACGGGCTCGCCCTCGGGGCCGCAGGGGCGCTGCCAACCCGTCGGGGGCGTGGGGGCGCAGCCCCCACAGAACGAAACTCCGAGGGCGGGCGGGCGGGCCAGAGCCGCGCGCAGCACGTGCTCGTCCGCGATGGGGGCGTGGGGGGCGCAGCCCCCCATAGACGACTCGCGCTCGCCCTCGGGGCTTCCGTCGCGCTGCCAACCCGTCGGGGGCGTGGGGGCGCAGCCCCCACAGAACGAAACTCCGAGGGCGGGCGGGCGGGCCAGAGCCGCGCGCAGCGCGTGCTCGTCCGCGATGGGGGCGTGGGGGGCGCAGCCCCCCATAGACGACTCGCGCTCGCCCTCGGGGCTTCCGTCGCGCTGCCAACCCGTCGGGGGCGTGGGGGCGCAGCCCCCACAGAACGAAACTCCGAGGGCGGGCGGGTGGGGAGAGCCGCGCGCAGCGCGCTCTCTCGGCGCTACGGAGCGACGATGACGAGGGCCTCGGCGGCGCGCTGGGCGGCGCCGAGGAGCGGCGCGGGGATCAGGCCGAAGAAGAGCACAGCGAGGGCGGCGAGGCCGAGTAGCGCCTGGACCGGCGTGCTCGCGTGGAACGGAGTCTCGTCCTCGGGCTCGTCGAGCACCATCGTGCGCAGCCAGCGCAGGTAGTAGAAGGCGGAGACGGCCGAGTTGAGCACGGCGATCACGACCAGCCAGACGAGCCAGTCGTGGCCGGACTGGACCGCGCTGTTGAAGACGTAGAGCTTCGCGAAGAAGCCCGCGGCCGGCGGGATGCCCGTCAGCGAGAGCAGGCACAGCGCCAGCACCCCCGCCACGATCGGCGATCGTTTCATCAGGCCGGCGTAGCCGCTCAGATCCTCGACGCCGATGCGTTCGGAGACGACGATCACGCAGAGGAACGCGCCCACGTTCGTCGCGGCGTAGGCAGCGAGGAAGAAGAGCACCGAGGAGGGCCCGGCGACGCTGCCCACAGCGACCGCCGCGAGCCCGACCGCGATGTTGCCCGCCTGCGCTATCGAGGAGTAGGCGAGCAGGCGCTTCACGTTGGTCTGCAGGATCGCGGCGGCGTTGCCGAAGATCATCGAGGCCGCCGCGAGCACGGCGATCAGCGCCGCCCAGTGCTCCGCGATGAAGGTGTCGCCGCCTCCGAGGCCGCCGTAGAAGATGCGCAGCGCCACCGCGAACCCCGCTGCCTTCGAGGCGACCGAGAGGAAGGTGGTGACAGTGGTCGGCGAGCCCTCGTAGACGTCCGGTACCCACGCGTGGAAGGGCGCGATCGACATCTTGAAACCGAGGCCCGCCGCAACCAGCACGAAGCCGAGCACGAGCGCCAGTTGCGTCTCGGAGGACCCGGCCTGCACGAAGGCGGCGATGCCCTCGAGCGAGGTCGTGCCGGAGAGGCCGAACAGGAACGCGAAGCCGTAGAGCAGCACGGCGGCGGCGACGGCCCCGCTCAGCAGGTACTTGATCCCCGCCTCCGAGGAGCGGTCGTCGCGGGCGATGCCGGCCAGCACGAACTGCGCGATCGAGGTCGTCTCGAGCGCGACGAAGATCGCGATCAGGTCGTTGGCCTGCGCCAGCAGCACCATCGCGCCGGTCGCGGTCAGCAGCAGCGCGAAGAACTCCGGGCGGTGCTCGACACGCGAGAGGCCCTCGGAGGTGGCGATCACGACGGCCAGCGAGACGCCGATCAGCAGGAAGGTGAAGAACAGCGAGAAGCGGTCGACGACGACCGCGCCCGAAAGCGCGGGGCCCTCGATACCGGAGGCCGCCTGCACGATCGCCCAGACGCCCGCCACGAGCAGCACGAGGATCGTGAGCGCGAGGACGGGCGCGCGGCGCGGCGCGATCAGGTCCGCCGTCATCACGACGCCCGCGCCGAGCAGCAGCGCGAAGGCCGGGCCGATGTAGTGAATCTGTTCGTACCAGTTCATGCGGCCGCCTGCACGATCAGCGCGATCGGCTCGATGCCGAGTTCAACCACGTCGGTGAGCAGCCTCGGGTAGACGCCGACGCCGATCACGAAGACCAGCATCGCGGCCATCGCGGCCAGCTCCCACCACTCGGTCGCGTCGCCGAGGCCGGTCCAGCGCTCGTCGGCGGGGCCGGTGAAGACGCGCTGCACGGCCCAGAGGATGTAGCCCGCCGCCAGCACGACACCAAAGACGGAGATGATCGTCGCGGCCGGGTGCACCTGCAGCGATCCGGCGAAGACCGCGAACTCGGCGACGAAGCCGCTCAGCGCGGGCAATCCGAGGGCGGCGAAGCCCGCGATGATCGCGACGAGGCCGAGCAGCGGCATCTGGTGCAGCAACCCGCTGAGGTCGGAGATCTGGCGCGTGTGCGTACGGTCGTACATCAGCCCCACGACGATGAAAAGCAGGCCGGTGATGACGCCGTGCGAGAACATCTGCAGCGCCGCGCCGGAGAGGCTGGCGGCCCCCATCGCCGAGACCCCGAGCAGCACGTAGCCCATATGCGAGACGGAGGAGTAGGCGACGAGCCGCTTCAGATCGCGCTGCTGCAGCGTGAGTATTGCGCCGTAGATCACGGTCACGGCGGCGATCAGTGCGAGGATGACCCGGAAGTCCTGCGCCTCGCCGGGCAGGATCGGCAGCACGATCCGCAGGATGCCGTAGCCGCCCATCTTCAGCAGCACGCCGGCCAGCATCACGGAGACCGCCGTCGGTGCGTCGGTGTGGGCGTCGGGCAGCCAGCTGTGCACCGGGAAGACCGGCAGCTTGACGAGGAAGGCGGCGATGATCAGCCAGAACACGAAGCTGAGCGGGACCAGCGCCTCGGTCGGTGGGTTGGCGGTGAGCGCCGCGATGTCGAAGGTCCCCGCCTGCAAACCGAGCACGAGGAAGCCGGCGAGCATCAGTGCGGAGCCCGCCATGGTGAACAGCACGAACTTCATCGCGCTGTAGCGCGGCCGTCCGCTGCCCCAGATGCTGATCAGCATGTACATCGGGAGCAGCTCCAGCTCCCAGAAGAAGAAGAACTGGATCAGGTCGAGCGAGAGGAACACCCCGGCGACGGCGGTCTCGAGGATCAGCAGCCAGGCGAAGTACTCCTTGACCCGCTTGTCGATGCGCCATGAGACCAGCACCGAGGCCAGCCCGAGCAGCCCCGTGAGCAGCACCATCGGCGCGGAGAGGCCATCGACGCCCAGCACGTACTGCACCGCGAACCCGGTGTCGCCCGCACGGATCCAGTCGAAGCGGTCGACCAGCTGGTAGCCCTCGGCGGCGTGGTCGAGGCGGGCGAAGATCACGATCCCGAGGACGAAGGTGATCGTGCTGAAGAACAGCGCGATCCAGCGCGCGTCGCCCGTGCGCGCGCGCGGCAGCGTGGCGATGATCAGGGCCCCCACGGCCGGCAGCAGCACGAAGACGGACAGCATCAGCGGCCCACCACGTCAGTGCCGAGGACCGCGACCGCCACGACCGCGATCACGACCCCGATGAAGAACAACGAGGTGTAGGCCTGCACGTAGCCGGCCTCGGAGCGCCGTAACGCATCGCCCGCGAGTCGCGTCCCGGTGCCAATCCCGTTCGCGATCGCGTCGACGATGTAGCGGTCGAACAGCTCGGCGATGCGCTGCAACCCGGCGTTGAGGATCCAGCGCACGACGACCGTCTCGGCGAGGAAGTCGAGGTAGTACTTCTGCTCCACGACGCCCGGGAGCGGGCCGAGGCGGGCCGCGATGTTCTCGGCGGCGGGCTTGCGGTAGAGGTAGACCGCGGCGGCGACGCCGATGCCCGCGAGGGCGGCGACGAGCGAGGCGGCGACGACGATGCCCTCGATGTGCGGCTTGCCGTGCCGCAACTCGGCCGGCAGCGAGCCTTCGATCAGCTGCGTGAAGCCGCCGCCGAGAGCGAACAGGCCGGCGAGGACGGCCGGCACGGCGAGGATCAGCAGCGGGAACGCCATCGAGGGCGGGGACTCGTGGGGAACGGTCGAGTGGTAGCCGCCGGCCTCGGGTTCCTCGCCGCCACGGTACTCGCCCCAGAAGGTGAGGAAGATCGCGCGGAACATGTAGAGCGCGGTCATGAAGGCGACGAAGACGCCGATCACGAACAGCAGCTTGTCGTGGTTCCAGGCGTCGAGCAGGATTTCGTCCTTGCTCCAGAACCCCGCGAGGGGGAAGACGCCGGCCAGCGAGAGTGCGCCGATCACGAAGGTCACGTAGGTGATCGGCATGTACGAGCGGAGCCCGCCCATGCGCCGCATGTCGAAGCTGTGCGTCGCGTGGTTGACCGAGCCCGCGCCGAGGAAGAGCAGCGCCTTGAAGAAGGCGTGCGTGAACAGGTGGAAGATCGCCGCCACGTAGCCGAACACGCCCAGCGCCAGCACCATGTAGCCGATCTGCGAGATCGTCGAGTAGGCGAGCACCCGCTTGATGTCGGTCTGCACCAGCCCGAGCACCGCCGCCAGCAGCGCCGTGAAGCCGCCGATGTAGGCGACGAGGTCCAGTATCTCGGCCGGAGCGGCCTCGAAGCTCGGGAACATCCTCGCGATCAGGTAGACGCCGGCGACGACCATCGTCGCGGCGTGGATCAGCGCGGAGACCGGCGTCGGGCCCTCCATCGCGTCGGGCAGCCAGATGTGCAGCGGGAACTGCGCGGACTTGCCGATGGCGCCCGAGAGCAGGCCGAGCGTGAAGCCCGTCAGCACCGCCGCGGAGAGCGCGCCGGCGAGCGCCAGCTCGTTGATCTCGTGGATGTCGAAGGTGCCGGCCTTGCCCCAGATCAGCAGCACCGCGAGCAGGAAGGCGAAGTCGCCGAAGCGCGTGACGATGAACGCCTTCTTCGCGGCCGCCGCCGCCGCCGGACGGTGGAACCAGAACCCAATCAGCAGGTACGAGGCGAGCCCGACCAGCTCCCAGTGCACGAACAGCTGGAGCAGGTTCGAAGCGAGCACCAGCCCGAGCATCGCCGCGGTGAACAGCGACATGAAGGCGAAGTAGCGGGCGTACCCGCTGTCCCCGTACATGTAGCCGACCGAGTAGATCTGGACGAGCAGCGAGACGCTGGTCACGACCACGACCATGATCGCCGAGAGGCCGTCGATCCTCACGCCCATCTCGATGTGCAGGTCGAACAGCGTCAGCCACTCGTGCGGGTGGAAGCCGAGCGCCTCGCCGTCCGCCCCGATCGAGCTGTCGAGCGCCCACAGCGCGGCGAGCCAGGCGATGCCGATCGCGGCGATGGTGAGCCGTCCGGCCCACTCGTCGCGCAGCCGCTGGACGCCGAACAGCCGCCGCGCGATCAGCCCGGCGGTGATCAGCAGCGTCGAGGCGACCGGGGCGAAGTAGATCGCCCAGACGACGGCTTCGGGGACTTGACCGAGCAGCATCAGGCCTCGCCAGCTTGTCTTGGGCTTCCGGGTGTGCGCATCGCCGCTAGATCTTGTTCAGCACTTCGCGGGCGACGTGGGTCTTGCCGTCGGGCGCCCAGATCTCGCGGGGCGCGGACATCGGGCCGATCTCGAGGGGCGGCACGATGCGCACGGCGACGGCTTCCGTGTTGAACAGCTCCCACCACATCGCTGCGGCGTAGCCGTCGGGCGCGTCCATGAACTTCACCCACATACGCCCCTCCGCCCTACCAGCGCATCAGGTTGATGCGATCGAGGTCGACGGTCTCGCGCCGCCGGTAGATCAACACCGCCATCGCGAGCGCGACCGCGGCCTCGGCGGCGGCGACGGTGAGCACGAAGATGACGAAGACGTGGCCCGCGAGCGGCGCGTCGCCGCCGGCGAAGGCGCCGCCGAAGCGCGAGAACGCGAGGAAGGTGAGGTTGACGCCGTTGAGCATCAGCTCGACGCCCATCAGCACCGCGATCGCGTTGCGCTTGGAGAGCGCGATGGCGATCCCGGCGCCGAAGATCATCGCGCCCACGGTCAGGTAGTGCGCCAGCTCCACGCTCATGCCGGCTCGTCCTCTCGGACCAGCACGATCGCCCCGATCAACGCGGCGAGCAACAGCACCGAGGCGACCTCGAAGGCGAGCACGTAGCGCCCGAGCAGCGCGTCGCCGATCGCGTCGGCGGTGGTGGCGAAGGACTGGCCCGCGAGCGCGGCGCCGCTGAGCGCGCCCCAATCGGCATCGATCGCGATGATCGAGACGACCAAGGCGAAGGCGCCGCCGAGCAGCACGCCGGGCACGACGTAGAGCGAGTTGCCGTTGTCGCGTCCCGCGAGCGGGGTGAGCATCACGGCGAAGACCATCAGCACGGGAATCGCGCCGGCGTAGATCAGCACCTGCGCGACGGCGACGAAGTCCGCGGAGAGCGTCAGGAAGAGCCCCGCGGTGGCAACGAAGGAGAGCACGAGCAGCGCGACGGCGTGGATCAGGTTCCTCGCGAGGAAGACGCCGACGGCTGAGCCCACCGCGATCGCGGAGAGCAGCCAGAAGGCGACGATGATGCCCGCGGAGTCCATCAGGCCCCCGTCCCCATCTCCAGCACGCCGGGCTCCGCTGCGCCGAGCCTGCGCGCCGCCTGCATCCCGCCGACGTCCTGGGTGAGCACCGGCCGCCGGACTGCCTCGTGCTCCGGGCGGTAGCCGAGGCGGCGCGCCCACTCGCGCAAGAGGAAGGCGGCGGCCGCCCAGTTCACGATCGCGAAGAGCCCGAGGCTGACGATGCCCTCGACCTCCCAGCGCGCGAACAGGGACGCCTCGGCGGCGATGATCAGCACGTTGAGCAGCGAGAGCGGGATCAGGAACTGCCAGGCGAAGCGCATCAACTGGTCCAGGCGGAAGCGCGGCAACGTGCCTCGCAGCCAGACGAGCAGGAAGTAGGCCGCCGAGATCTTGGCCAGGAGGATCAGGTAGCCCGGTATCCACTCCTCGAGGCCGAACAGCGACCAGCCGCCGAGGAAGAGCGTCGCCGTCAGCGCCGCCACGAGGAGCGCGTTGCCCAGCTCGACGGCGTAGAAGAGCCCGAACTTCATCCCGGAGTACTCCGTGTGGAAGCCGGCGACGATCTCGGACTCCGCCTCGGCGATGTCGTTGGGCGTGCGGTTCAGTTCGGCGGTCGCGGAGAAGAAGTAGGTCAGCATCGCCAGCGGCAGCAGCGCGGCGAACCACGCGTTGTGCGTCGATTGCCACTCGACGATTGTCGAGAGCTGCATCGAGCCGCTGAGCAGCACCACGGAGAGCAGCGCGAGGGAGAGCGGGATCTCGTAGGAGATCATCATCGCGATCGTGCGCATCGCGCCGAGCAGCGCGTAGTGGTTATTCGACGACCAGCCGGCCATGAAGATCGCGAGCGTAGTGAGCGAGCTGACGGCGATCAGGAAGAGGACCCCGACGTGCAGGTCGAGGTAGGCCATCTGCCCGCCCCACGGGATCGGTCCCCAGGCGACGATCATCGGGATGAAGATGATCGCGGGCGGGAGGAAGAACATCGCCGCGTCCGCGCCGCGCGGCATCAGCACTTCCTTCTGGATCAGCTTGAGCGCGTCGGCGACCGGCTGCAGCAGGCCGAAGGGCCCGACGCGGTTTGGTCCGCGGCGGATCTGCATGCGGCCGATCAGCCGCCGCTCGACCCAGATCAGGATCAGCAGCGCGCCGCCGACGAGACTAAGGATGCCGGTGGCGCCAAGCAGCGCCGTGACGGCGTACGAGATCCAGTGCTGACCGAGGAAGTCGAGGATGCCCGGCTGCTGCGCGTTGCGATCGTCCAGCCACTCGCGCAGCGCCTCGACGCCGATGCCGAGATCGCGCACGTCGTACCAGTGCCCATCGAGCTGGCCGTCGATCACGACGTAGCCGATGGCGGCGTTGACGGCGAGGAAGCCGAGCGCGGCGACCGCGCCAAGCACCATCAGCGCGCGCGGGACCGCGCGCTGCGGGAGCCGCTTGCCAGTTCGCAGCGCGCTCATCGATCAATCTCCCCGACGACGATGTCGATGGAGCCGAGCGCCACGATCGCGTCCGGCAGCGAGGCGCCGATCGCCATCTCGCGCAGCAGTGAGAGGTTGATCAGCGAGGGCGCGCGAATGTGGAAGCGGAACGGCGCTGAGCCGCCGTCGGAGACCACGTAGAAGCCGAGCTCGCCGCGGGGGCCCTCGACGCGTGCATACGCCTCGCCGGGATCGGGCCGCAGCGCGAGCGGGATCTCCGTCTTGTGCGGCCCGTGCGGCAGCGCGTCCAGCGCCTGGCGGATGATCCGCGTCGACTGGCGGACCTCCTCGAGGCGCACGAGGAAGCGGTCGTACGCGTCGCCCCGCCGCCCCACCGGGATCTCGAAGTCGAAGCGGTCGTACCCGCAGTAGGGCTCTGCCTTGCGCAGATCCCAGGGCACGCCCGAGCCGCGCAGCATCGGCCCGACGAGCGAGCCGTTGATCGCGTCCTCGGCGGTGATGATGCCGACGCCGCGCCCGCGCGCGAGCAGGATCTCGTTGTCGACCAGCAGCTCCGCGTACTCCTCGATGCGCTCCGGGAGCTCGTCGACCAGCGAGTTGATCGCCGGGTAGAACTCGTCCGGCGGGTCGAAGGCGACACCGCCGATGCGCATGTAGTTGGTCGTGAGGCGCGCGCCGCAGGTCATCTCGAACAGATCGAGGATGCGCTCGCGCTCGCGGAACATGTACATCAGCGGCGTCTGCCAGGCGCCCGCGTCGTTGACGAAGGTGCCGTTCGCCATCGAGTGACTGGCGATGCGCTGCAGCTCCGCGAAGATCACGCGCAGGTAGGAGGCGCGCTCCGGCACCTCGACGCCCGCGAGCCGCTCCACGGCGAGGCAGTAGCCGAGGTTCCCGCTCATCGCCGCCAGGTAGTCGGCGCGGTCGGTGAAGGGGATGTTCTGCGTGTAGGTGCGCTCCTCGGCCAGCTTCTCCATCGAGCGGTGGAGGTAGCCGATGACCATCTCGACATCCTGGATGCGCTCGCCGTCCATGACGACGCGCAGCCGGAACACCCCGTGGGTGGAGGGGTGCTGCGGCCCGATGTTCAGGACGTAGGGCTCGGTCGCGGCGGTCATCGCAGCACCGTCATCGCGCCTGCACTCCGGGTTCCTCGAAGGGGAACTTCGGCAGTCCTGGGTGGTGTTCGGGGATCTGCAGGAAGTCCTTGCGCAGCGGGAAGCCGGGGTAGCCCTCCCAGAGGAACATGCGGCGCAGGTCCGGGTGGCCCTCGAAGCGGATGCCCATCAGGTCGTAGACCTCGCGCTCCTGCAGCAGCGCGCCCTTGTAGACGCCGTAGGCGCTGGGCAGCGAGGGTTCCTCGTGCTCGCCGACGATCGCCTTCACGACGATCTGGTGGTTCTGGTCGAGCGATTGCAGGTGGTAGACGACCTCGAAGCGGTCATGGCGGTCGACGGCGCAGAGGCTGCTGAGCTGTCGCGCGTCGAGGTCGGCGTCGTCGTGGAGGAAGCGTAGCACGTCGGCGATGCGCTCGGGCCGGACCTCCACCCACTCGTCGGTCGCGCGCAGGATGGCGTCCGGGACGGCGGCGGCGAGGGGCGCCGCGACGGCCTCGCCGCTCAGCTGCCGAGGGCCGGCCGGCACGCTAGCGCCACTCCAGCGCGCCGCGCCGCCAGGCGTAGGCGAGGCCGAAGGCGAGCACGCCGACGAAGATCGCGGCCTTGAACAGCGCATCCGTATTGAGCAAGCCGTGCTGCAGCGCCCACGGATAGAGGAAGACGACCTCCACGTCGAAGATCACGAAGCCGAGCGCGAACAGGTAGTAGCGGGCGTTGAACTGGCCCCAGGCGTTGCCCTCGGACTCGACGCCGCACTCGTAGGTGGCGTGCTTGATCGGGTCGGGGTTGCTGGGCCGGCGGCGCAGCAGGTAGATGCCGTAGGAGGCAAGGAGCGGGATCGCGGGAAAGAGCACGCCGAAGAGAATCAGTACCCCGACGCGTCCGAACTGCTCTGGAATCACCCGGGCGCGCTCCTCAGCGGTCCCCGCCAGAGGGCTGCGCGTCCCCCGGACGGGGACGCCGCGACCCGCCAACGGGCCCCCGAACCGCTCGGTCCGGCATCGAGCGAGAAGGTAGCACCGGCCCCTACAGCGCGCCAGCGCCCGCCGCGCTCGCGGGGTCGCCGCCTTCCTGCCCACCCTCGCCCGAAGCGGCGCACTCCTGCAGCGCGTACTCCTCGCGGCTGACCTCCATGCGCTCGAAGTCGTAGCCGTCGCGGCGGACGGAGCGGAGGCGGCGGAAGCCGGCGCGGCTGAAGGCGTGCTGGGCGCGCACGTTGCTGGTCAGCGTGTGCAGGTAGACGCGCCGCAGCTCCAGCTCCCCGAAGAGGTGCCCCAGCAGGCAGCGTACGGCCTCGCTGCCGTAGCCCCGCGACCAGTACGCGCGGTCCCCGATCGTGATGCCGAGCTCAGCCTCACCGAGGTACGAGTCGTAGCCGTAGTACATGACGTTGCCGACGTGCTTCCCGCTCTCGCGGTCCTCGATCGCGAAGGTGCGGCGGAATTTGGAGGGGCGGCGCAGCTCCTCCGAGATCGTCGCGCTGTACGCGCGGAAGGTCATCGTGATCGGCCGGGTCGCGTCGTAGTCGGCGAGTTCGCGGTCCTTGCGCCAGGTGTAGTCGCGCCAGGCGTCCTCGATCTGCTTCTCGCGCAGGCGCACGAGGCGGCCCTCGGCGATCACCTGCCGCGCGGTGGCCGTCATCGGGGCGCCCCGTCGGCGCAGAGCGCCTCGATCGCCCGCTCGACGATCGCGCGCTCGTTGCCGTAGGTCATGCGCTTGCACGCCTCGTGCGCGTCGTACCACTCGACCAGGTCGTGCTCCCCGTCGTGGCCGTCGATGTCGCCGCCGATCGGCTGCATCAGGTAGTGGTGGACCACCTTGTTGACGCGTCCGCCCTTCCGCGGCGTGTCGTACGAGTAGCTGATCGATCCGAGCGGCTCGCCCCCGTCGATGGCGACGCGCAGCCCGGTCTCCTCGCTGACCTCGCGCAGCGCCGTCTGCTTCACGCTCTCGCCGGGCTCGGGCTTGCCCTTGGGCAGCGCCCAGAGGCGCTCGCGCGGCCGCGCGACGAGTACGACCTCGAGGCCGGACGGACCGCCGCGCCGGTAGACGACACCGCCCGCCGACCAGATCTCGCGCGCCCCGTCCTGAGCGCTCATGGGTCGTCGCTCCACGACAGCGGAGATTCCTCGTCGGCATCGACCGACATCATCCGCGCTTCCTCGGCGGCCCGTTCCGCCGCCGCGGCGATGTGCGGCTCGGGGCTGCGCAGCAGATCCCGCAGGATCTGCTCGGCGCGGTCGCCTGCGATCTCGCCCAGGGCGCGGATCGCAGCCACCTGCACCTCCTCCTCCTCGTCCTCCAGGAGAAGCGTGAGGGGCTCGACGGCGGCCTCGAGCAGCAGGTTGCCGGCGGAGATCGCGGCGGTGGCGCGCACGTCCTCGTCTTCGTCCTCGAAGGTCTGGATCAGCACGGGCAGCCAGTCGTCGGAGCCGTGGCAGCCCATCGCGGCCACTGCGGCCAGGCGCATCCGCGTGCTGCCCGTCTCGTAGTGCTCGGCGATCAGCTCGGCGACCCACTCCTCCGAGGCAGCGCCGAGGGCGGTGAGCGCCGTGCCGCGCACCTCGTCCTCCTCCGTCACGTCCTCGATGCGGTCGCGCAGCGTGTCGAGCATCCGCTCGCCCAGCTCCAGCGGCAGCATCCCGAACTCGTTGCTGACAACGAAGCTGGCGAGGCCGGCGGCGGCGGCGGCCCGCACGCTCGCCTCGGCGTCGTCGCCGGCGATGTCGAGCAACACCGCGGCGTACTCGGGGCGCTCGCTCTCCCAGAGGCCGCGAATCGCGAGGATGCGCGTCGCGATGTCCGGGTCGTGCAGCGCGGAGATCTGGATGCGCTCGAAGTCGAGCGTCGCTTCCTCGTCGGCCAGCTGCTGGAGCGCCGCGAGGAAGTCGCGTCGACGGTTCGGCGTCAGCTGGCTCCAGAGCGCGAAGGCGCGCCCGGCGGTGGCGTCGTCGGGGTTGCTGAGCGCGGGCAGATCGGCGAAGGGGATCGGCGCCATCTCGTCCGCGATCGCGGCGAGCACGTCCGCCGCAGCCGGGTACTCGCGCTGCCGATCATCGGCGAACGGATCGCCGTCGCTTCCGGCGCCGTCCGTCGTATCGGGAGGACTCATGGGCGATCTCCGAGGGGGAGTCTAGCAGCGCCCATCGTCAGCGGCCCGGCGATCAGGCGAGTTCCGACATCGGATCGCGCTCGAGCAGCGCGGCCAGCGCCTCCTGCGGCGAGATCTGCTCGTCGAGAATCGCCTGCAGCGCAGCGGCGATCGGCAGCTCGACGCCGAGGCGCGCGGCGAGACGCAACGCCGCCGGCGTCGTCGTGACGCCCTCGACGGTCTCGCCGATGCTGGCGAGGGCGTCCGCGCGGCTCGCGCCGCCGCCGATCAGCTCGCCGAGGCGGCGGTTGCGCGCGAGCGGGCTGTAGGAGCTGGCCATCAGGTCGCCCGCGCCGGCCAGACCCTGGAAGGTCAGCGGCTCGGCGCCGGCGGCCACGCCGAGCCTCGAGATCTCGGCGAGGCCGCGCGCGACCAGGGCGGCCTTCGCGTTGTCGCCGAAGCCGAAGGCGTCGACCATGCCGGCCGCGATCGCGATGATGTTCTTGAGCGCTCCCCCGAACTCGACCCCGACGACATCGCGGCTGGTGTAGACGCGGAACGAGGGGCTGTGGAACGCCGCGCGGATCGCCTCAAGCGAGGAGGCGGCGGAAGCGATCACGGTCGCGCCGGGCAGGCCGGCGGCAACCTCGCGCGAGAGATTCGGCCCGGACAGCGCGGCGAGCGGCCGTCCGGGCAGTTGCGAGGCCAGCACCTCCGTCATGCGGCGCCCGCTCTCGCTCTCGATGCCCTTCGAACCGGACAGCAGCGGCGTGGACGGCGGCACATGCGCCGCAAGGGCGGCGGCGTTCTCCCGCATCGTCTGCGACGGCACCACGAAGCAGATCAAGTCGGCGGCTTCGAGCGCGGCGTGGTCCGGGGAGATCGCGAGGCCCGGCGGGAACGTCACGCCGGGCAGGCGATGGAGCTGGCCGTCGACTCGCAGGCGTTCGGCTTCCTCGTGGCTGCGCGTAAGCAGGGTGACCGCAACGCCATTGCGCGCGAGCAGGATCGCGATCGTCACGCCCCAGCCGGTGGCCCCGACGACAGCGGCCCGGCGGATCGGCGCCGGGGCCGCCTCGCGCTCAGGCACCGCCCGTACGCGGGGAGCCGCCCTGACCGAGCTTCGGCTCCACGCCGGCGAGCAGGCGGCGAATGTTGGGGATGTGGCTGAGCTCGATCGAGGCGGTCACCGTGAGGGCGAACAGCAGATAGTGCGGGGGCAGCCATCCGGCGGCGACCAGCACGACGACCGCGAGGCACCCCGCGGCCGTGGCGGTCACCGTCGTCAGCGAGGCGTAGCGCGTCGCCGCCAGCGCGATGACCGCGCAGACGATCAGCACCAGGCCGGCGATGGGAGCGATCGCGGTGAACGCGCCGAACGCGGTCGCCGCGCCCCGGCCCCCTCGGAAGCCGGCGAAGAGCGGGAACATGTGACCGGCCACCGCCGCGACGCCGCCGAGGGCCACGGCCCAGGGGTCGTCGAAGACGAAGCGCCCGATCAGGATCGGCACGACGCCCTTCATGATGTCCGCGACCATGACGATCAGCGCGGCGCCCCAGCCCAGCGAGCGCAGCGTGTTGGTGAAGCCGGTCTTGCCGGAGCCGTAGTCGCGGACGTCCACGCCCTTGTAGATGCGGCCGACCAGCACGCCGAACGGGATCGAGCCGATCAGGTAGCCGACGAGGACGAGCAGAGCGGCAATCACGCGAGGGCCCCCACCTGTTCCGGCGTGCGGCTGCGGAAACGCATCCGGATCGCCGTCCCCTCGAACCCGAAGGCGTCGCGGATGCGGTTTTCCAGGAACCGACGATAGGCGAAATGGAGCAGCTCTGGATCATTCACGAAGAAAACGAATGTGGGCGGCGCCACCTCGGCCTGCGTGACATACAGCACCTTGAGCCGCCGCTGCCCCTGGTAGCGGGGCGGGTGCTGCGCCACCGCACGCAGCAGCACGCGATTCAGCTCCGAGGTCTGCACGCGGCGCTGCCGCACCTCCTCGACATGAATCGCGAGCTGTAACAGCTCCGGGATGCCGTCGCCCGTCAGCGCCGAGGTGAAGTGGACCGGCGCCCACGGCGCGAAGCGGTAGCGGTGGTCGATGCGCTTGGCGAACTGGTGGCGGTCGGTGCCGGGCTCGGAGAGATCCCACTTGTTGACGGCGAGCACCAGCCCCGTCCCGCGCTCGATCGCGTACCCGGCGATGTGCGTGTCCTGCGCCGCGATCGGCTCCGAGGGGTCGATCAGCAGCACCACCACGTCGGCGCGCGTGATCGCGCGCTCCGCCTGCTGCACGGAGTGACGCTCCGCGCCACGCCCGATCTTCCCGCGGCGGCGGATCCCCGCTGTGTCGATCAGCACCATCGATCGCCCCTCCCAGGCAAACGGCGAGTCGATGGAGTCGCGGGTCGCGCCGGGCACCTCGGAGACGATCACCCGCTGTTCGCCAAGGATGGTGTTCACCAGCGAGGACTTGCCGACGTTGGGACGCCCGACGATCGCGATCCGCAGCGGGAGCGCGCCGTCTTCGCCGGCGTCGGGTTCGTCCGGCGCCTCCGGCAGCGCCTCGAACACGAGGTCAAGCAGATCGCCGATGCCTTCGGCGTGGTAGGCGGAGATCAGCAACGGATCGCCGAGGCCGAGCGCGTGCGCCTCGTGCACGTTGCTGCGCGCCTCGCGGCGGTCGCTCTTGTTGGCGACGACGAGCACGGGCCGGTCGGAGCGGCGCAACTGCCCCGCGATCGCGCGGTCCGCCGCGGTCAGCCCGCTCGCGGCGTCGACGACGAACAGCAGCAGCGCCGCTTCTGAGAGCGCCTGCCCGACCTGCTCCCGAATCGGTGCGTCGAAGGGGTCGTCCGTGGGGCCCTCGAGGCCGCCGGTGTCGACGATGCGGAACTCGCGGCCGCGCCAGCGGCAGTTGCCGTACTGGCGATCGCGCGTGGTGCCGGGGAGGCGCTCGACGAGCGCGCGGCGCGAGCGCGTGAGCCGGTTGAATAGCGCCGACTTGCCGACGTTCGGACGCCCGACGATCGCGACCAGTTGCGTTTCCCGGGTCATTCGTCGCTCTCCGCAGTGGCTTCCGGCACGGCCTCGGTTGCCGTCGGGGTAGGCGTCGGTGTCGCGATCGCCTCAAGCGTAAGCTCAAGCAGCGGGGGTCGCACTTCTCGCACGCGAACGCCCGGCGGCGCCTCGATCAGCACATCGACCTGTGAGACGCCGGCCTCGAGGCCGCTCGCATCGACTTCGGCGCGGAGATCGCGGGCGTCGAGCGCGTTCAGAATCGGCAGATCTCCTTCAATCACGACGGTGACGACCAGCTGGCCGAGCGCGCCCCTGAGGCCAGTGGGCACTCCAGTCAGCCTCGGGACGACCGTTATGGCAGTGGAGCCCTGGATCGGCGCGATCGAGACGATCACGTCCACATCCTCCGGGGACATGGCGCTCACCCCCGGCGGCAGACTCGGCGAGCGCACGACGCTCAGGCTCGCGCGCGCGCCGTCGAGCAGCACCTGGCCAAGCTTGAGGCTGTCGATCGCCTGGAGCACCTCGAAGCTTCCCTCGACCATGAAGACGCCCGGTTGAATCTGGACGCCGTCCACGCGGTAGCCGGGCGCCGGCTGTCCGAGCAGCTCGACGTCGAGCGGCACGCTACGGGTGAGTATGGTCTGCTCGATCGCGACGTCGATACGCACATTGGGCGGCACGATCGTGATGCCGCGGATTTCCCCGCCCCCGGCGCCACGGGCGACCAGCCGGAGCGACTGCGAGAGTCCGAGGGTCAGTCCCGTCACGTTGATGTCGGCGCCGGCGCTGACCACCAGATCGACGAGCGACTCCGGGCCGGACACCTCGACGTTTGCCGGGTCGGGCACGGCTTCGCCGGCGGCGAAGCCGCGGGGCAGGGTGCCGACAATGCGCGCAGCGACCGGGATCTCGCGCGTCACGATCTGTTCGAGGTTCACCAGGATCTCCGGCGGATCGACGCTGATCACGCGCACCCCGCGCGCATCGTTGACCTCCACGTGCACGGGCACGGTCTGCTCCCGCGCGCTGAGACCGTTGAGATCGACGATCGCCCGGAAGTTGGCGCTGGTCAGGCTGTCCCAGCGATCCTCGGGCCCCGCGATGCGAATGCTCGCGGACGGCAGCGCGTTGGCGACGGCGACCTCGCGCCCGACGTTGACGGCGACCACCTCGATCGGACTCGCGAACAGCCCGCTGCGGGTGGGGTTCTCCTCATCCGTGACGAAGTACCAGACCGCGATCCCGAGCCCGATCGAGAGCAGCAGCAGGCCGGGCGTTCGCCGCACCGAGTTGAAGGCGCGCCACCAGAAGCCGGCGAGCATCTCGCGCAGGTCGGTGAGCGGCGAGCGCGGGAAGTGCGAGCGCGCCATCTCAGGAAGCCTCGTGCCGGGACGCGGCGCCGTCGGACGATGGAAGCTCGGCGGACGAATCGGCACCGGCCAGGGCGAACATCCGGCGGAGTTGCGAGCGTAACCGCTCCTCGTCCAGATCCATCAGCATTCGGCCCTGCGACGCCAGCGAGATCGCGCCGCTCTCCTCGGAGACGGTGACGACCACGGCGTCGCTGCCCTCGGTAATGCCGAGGCCGGCGCGGTGGCGCATGCCGAGGTCGGCGGGGAGCGGGGCATCGGAGAGCGGCAAGGTGCAACCGGCGGCGACGATGCGGTTCGAGCGCACGATCACCGCGCCGTCGTGCAGCGGCGTGCCGGGCGCGAAGATGCTGCCGAGGATCTCGGGCGTCAGTTCCGAGCCAAGCGACACCCCGGTGTCGATCACCTCCTGCAGCCCCGTCTCACGCTCCATCACCACCAGCGCCCCATGCGACAGCCGCGAGAGCCGCTGGGCCGCCCGGACGACGTGCTCGATGCTCTGTTCCTGGTGTGCGCGGACGAGCGAGGGTCGCCAGCCGGTCCGTCCCAGCCGCTCCAGGGCGCGGCGGATCTCCGGGTGGAAGACGATGGCCACGCCAATGACGAGACCGGTGATGATCCGCTCGAGGATCCAGTTGACGACGGTCAGGTCGAAGATGCGGGCGAACAGGAACGTGCCGAAGAGCAGCACGGAGACGCCGCGCAGCACGGTCATCGCGGTGGTGCCGCGCAGCAGCAGCAGCAGCCAGTAGATCGCCACCGCGATCAGCAGGATGTCGAGGACCGCGCCCGCGTCGAGGCGCTCGGCGACATCGCGTACGCCGTCCGGGATTTCCGGCACCTGAACGCCTCTCCCTCAGACCGTCCGTACTGCGCAGGGGAAGGCTCTGCGATCCCCGCAGCCTGCGATCAGCCGGCGCCGCCACCAAGCAGCCAGGCGAGCAGCGCCTGCTGCGCGTGCAGGCGATTCTCCGCCTGATCGAAGATCACCGAACGCGACGACTCCATCACCCCGGCGCTGATCTCCTGGCCGCGGTGCGCGGGCATATCGTGCATCACCAGCGCGTCGGGCGGTGCGGCGTCGAGCAGTTGCTCGTCGACCCGGAACGCCTCGAACGCCTCGAGGCGACTCGTCAGCTTGTCCTCGTCGCCCATCGAGGCCCACACGTCCGTGTAGACGGCGGCGGCATCGCGCACTGCCTCCGCGGGATCGGCGAAGCGCTCGACCCGGCCGCCGCCGGCGGCGGCCTGCGCGCGCTCGACGTCGGCGTCGCTCAGCCCGTAGCCCTCGGGCGAGGCGCAGCGCAGCTCGATGCCCGCGAGCACGCTCGCGTAGGCGAGCGAGCGCGCGACGTTGTTGCCCTCGCCCAGGTAGGCGATGCGCAGGCCGCGCAGTGACGAGAAGCGCTCGCGCAGCGTCAGCAGGTCGGCGAGCGCCTGGCAGGGATGCTCGCTGTCACTCAGCGCGTTGATCACGGGCACCCCGGCCCACTCCGCGAACTCGAGGACCGTGTCGTGCGCGTAGGTGCGCGCGGCGATGCCGTGCACCATCCGCCCGAGCACCCTCGCGATGTCGCGCACCGGCTCCCGCTCGCCGGGGCCGATCTCCTGCGGCCCGAGGTAGATCGCACGCCCGCCGAGCCGCTGCATCGCGACCTCGAAGGAGACGCGCGTGCGCAGCGAGGGCTTCTCGAAGACGAGCGCCAGCGAGCGCCCGGCGAGCGCCGGGCCGCAGCCGTCGCGCTTGATCGCGAGCGCCGCGTCGAGCAGATCGCCGAGTTCGTCCGGCGAGAGATCGAGGATCGAAGAAAAGTGGCGGGGAGTCACCGCTAGCTCCTGCTGGTCCGGTGTCATTCGGTGTGTCGGCTGCCATCCAGTATATGCCGCCAAACGGGCAACACGCGCCGCCGCTTCCCAGCCCTCTCTCCCCGAGGGAGAGAGCTGGGAAGCGGCGGCGTCAGGCCCCGGTGGCGCGTTCCCGCCCCCGCTCCCCGCGGGGGACGGCTGGGGTGAGGGGCACGCCGGACTTCCGAGGGGCAACGAGCCTCCGAGGCCGAGCGCGTCTCTCCTGTGGGGGCTGCGCCCCCACGCCCCATCCCGGACGAGCCTGCGCTGCGCGCGGCTCTGACCCACCCACCCGCCCTCGGACTTTCCTTCTGTGGGGGGCTGCGCCCCCCACGCCCCCGCCGGATCGGGCGCCGCAGGCGCAGCTATCGAGGGCGTCCCGCCCCGGCTCCCCACGGGAGAAGGCTGGGGTGAGGGCGGCATCAGGCCTCGGCGTCGCCGGGGAACGCGGGCGGCGGGAGCAGATCGGCGACAGCACCGGCGAGTTCGAGCAGGGACTGGTCGCCGCCGTGCCGTCCGACGAGCTGGACGCCGATCGGCAAACCGCCCTCGCCCGTGCCGCTGGGCAGGGCGACGCAGGGCAGGCGCAGCAGCGTCCAGACGCGGTTGCAGAGCGGGTCGCCCGTGGAGGAAAGGCCGGCGGGGGCCTCGCCGGGCGCGCTCGGCGTGAGGAAGGCGTCGACCTGCGCGAAGGTCTCGCTGACCGCCGCGCGGCAGTGCAGGGCCAGCGATTCGGCCTCGCTGCGCGCGGGGCCGCCGAGGGCGCGACCGGCCTCGATCAGCTCGCGCAGCGCCGGGCTGAGCCCGTCGCGCTGCTCGCGGTACTCGCGCGCGAAGGCGCTCGCCGCTCCGGCGGCGACGATCACGTCCCAGGCCCCGCCCAGTCCGTCGCACTCGGCCGGCAGATCGAGGTCGGAGACCTGCCCGCCCGCCGCCGCGATCGCCGCCGCCGTCTCCTCGATGGCGCGCTGCCCTGCCGGCGAGACGCGCCCCCACTCGACCGTGCGGACGACGCCGATGCGCAGCGGCTGCGAGGGCGCGTCGAGCGCCGCCGACTGCGTGGTGCTGAGCACCGCCCCGACGAGCGCGAGATCCTCGATGCTGCGGGCGAACCAGCCGACGGTGTCGAGCGCCGTGGCCAGCGGGTGCACGCCGTCGCTGTTGACGAAGCCGTAGGTCGGCTTGAAGGCGAAGATGCCGCAGAACGCGGCCGGACGGATCGTCGATCCTCCGGTCTGGGTTCCGAGGGCGAACGGGACCATGCCATCGGCGACGGCGGCGGCGGAGCCGCTGGACGACCCGCCGGGCGTGTGATCCGGGTGGTGCGGGTTCCGCGTCGCGCCGGGCGTGCGGTAGGCGAACTCGGTCGTCACCGTCTTCCCGAGGACCAGCGCGCCCGCCTCGCGGAGTGCGGCGACGGCGGCGCTGTCGCTGGCCGGCTGGTGGCCCTCGTAGAGCGGGGAGCCGTAGGCGGTCGGCAGCTCGGCGGTGTCGAAGATGTCCTTCACGCCGAACGGCACGCCGTGCAGCGGCCCGGCGGGCGCCGCGGCGTCGGCCGCCCGCGCGCGGGCGAGCGCGTCTGCGGGATCGAGCGCCGCCCAGGCCTGGACCAGCGGCTCGCGCGCCTCGATCCGCGCAAGGCAGGCGCGGACGAGTGTTTCCGAGGTCAGCGAGCCATCGGCGATGCGGCGCGCGGCCTCGCTGGCGGTGAGGCGTGCGGGGTCGGCGGCGCGATCGCTTGAAGCTGTCACCGGAGCGAATCTCTCCTCGGGCGTGAGCTGCGGGGGAGCGCGGTTGGCGCGCCGCCCGCGCTATGCTACGCGCCGCCGCGCCTTGCAGGCAGGCACGCGAGGAGCCCGACGAGCAGCGGAGGGGATGCACCATGGCTCAACGGAGAATCCCGCGCCCGTTCAACCTGCTCTGGGGCGGCGGGAGGATCATCGAGGAAGCGGCGATCGAGGGCGGGCTGCACGCGCCCTCGCTGCAACTGATGCGCTATGAGACGGGCGAGAAGGCCGGGCAGATGGCGATCCGCTTCGCCGCCTACGACCCCGAGGGCGAACTCGAACGCCGCTCCCTGATCATCAACGAGCGCGAGCTGCGGCCGCTGCGCAAGGAACTGGAGCGCGCGCCGCGCCTCAAGGAGATGCTGCGCCAACTGCTCGAGGAAGAGGAGTAGCCCCCGGCGCGTGTCGCACCTCCAGAGGTTTCGCGGGCTGCCGGGAGCGCGCGCGGCGCTCCAAATCGCGCTCGGGCTCGCTATCGTCGCGGCCCTCGCCGTCCTCGCGCTGCGGCCGGGCGAGCAGCGCGGCATCGAGATCGAGCTGCGTGATCCCGCCCCGGGCATCGATCAGATCCGCGTCGACGTCTCCGGCGCGGTGCTTGAGCCGCAGGTGGTGACCGCCTCGCCCGGCGACCGTGTCAGCGATGTGATCGCCCTCGCGGGTGGGCTCGCCGCGGACGCGGACAGTGCGCCGCTCAACCTCTCGCGCCGGGTCGTCGACGAGGACGCCGTGCACGTCCCGCGGATCGGAGAGGCGGTGGCGCTGCTCGACGTGAACAGCGCCACCCTCGAGCAACTGGACGCGCTCCCCGGCATCGGTCCGGCCTACGCGGCGGCGATCGTCGCTGAGCGTGAGCGCGCCGGTCCCTACGCGACGACCGACGATCTCACGGCGCGCGGGACGATCCCGGAGCACGTCTACGAGGCGATCCGCGACATGATCGCGGCGCGGTGAGCGGGCGGCTTCCCGCACTGCCGCTGGCGGCGGCGGCGTTCATCGCGGGCTGCATCAGCGGCGCGCTGATCGGCGGGCCGTGGACCGCGACGCTGCTGGCGGCGCTCGCGGCCGGCGCGGCGGTGGCGCTGGTGCGCCTTCGGCGCGGGGCCTCCACGCGTGCGCTGCTGCTGCTGATTGCCGTCATCGCCCTCGCGGCTGCCGGCCATGCGCGGGGCAGCGAGGCCGACTCGCGCCCTCCCCCGCCGCTCGCCAGCCTCGAGGGGGTGCACGAGATCACGGGCGTCGTGCGCTCCGACCCGCGGGTCTCGGGCGCGATCACGCGCCTCGATCTGCGGGTCGAGTCGATCGACGGCGCGGCGGCGGAGGGCGGGCTGCGGCTCAGGCTGCCCTCCCCGCTGCAGCCGCTGCGGGCGGGCGACCGCCTCGCCGCGACGCTGGAAGTCGAGCGCCCCGGCGCCTTCGACGAGTTCGACTACGCGACGTTCCTGCGCAGCCGCGGCATCCACGCCGTCGCCGCCTACCCGCAGCGCTGGACGCTGCTCGAACGCGACGCCGAGCACGCGATCGTCGACGCGCTGCGAGGGCTGCGGCGCTGGGCGCTCGGCAACATCGAGCGCGCCCTGCCGGAGCCGGAGGCGTCGCTGGCGGCGGGCATGCTGCTCGGGCGGCAGCGCACGATGCCGGCGGCGCTGGAGGAGGACCTGCGCCGCACGGGGACGACGCACCTGCTGGTGGTGTCCGGGCAGAACATCGCGCTGCTCCTCGGGACGGCGGTGGGGCTGCTCGGCGCGCTGGTCGCGAGGCGGCAGGCAGCGCTGATCGCGCTCGCGCTGCTGCCGGGCTACGTCGTCCTCACGGGCGCGGAGCCGCCGGTGGTGCGTGCGGCGATCATGGCCGTCGGCATCGCGATCGCCGCGATCAGCGGGCGGCGCACGCCCTCCTGGATCTACCTCGCCTACGCGCTCGCGCTGATGCTGGCGCTGCGGCCGCTGCTGATCCGCGACGTGGCCTTCCAGCTGAGCGCGACGGCGACGGTCGGCGTGCTGCTGATCGCGCCGCCGTTGCGTGACCGCGCCCTCGCCCGCCTCGGCGTCGCGCCGGGCAGCCTCGCGGCCGGGTTTACCGAGGCGGCCGCCGTCGCCATCGGCGCCTCGCTCGCGGTGCTGCCGGTGCAGGCCGCGGCCTTCGGGACGCTGCCGCTGCTCCAGGCGCCGGCGAACGTCGTCGTCGCGCCGCTCTACGAGGCGACCGTGCTGGTCGCCGTCCTCGCCGCGCTGCTCGGCTGGATCGAGCCCGTCGCGCGGCTCGTGGAGGTCGCCGGTGTGTTCGCGCCCGCCGCCTTCGTCGCCGCCGTCGAGGCGATGGCGGCGCTGCCGCTCGCGACGGTCGAGCTGCGCCCGCCGCCCCTCGCCGGCGCAGGCTGGTTCGCGCTGCTCGCTGGCCTCGTCTGGCTGCTCAACCGGCGAGCGACGCTAATCGCACTCCCGGGGCAGCGGGCGCGCCTCGCGGCGCCGGTCGCGCTGGCGACGGCGGCGGCCGGGCTCTGGCTGGCCGTGCTGACGCCCTCGGACGGGCTCGCGAGCGTGACGGTCCTTGATGTCGGCCAGGGGCAGGCGATCCTCGTGCGCGACGGTGGCTCCGCCGTGCTGGTGGATGCCGGACCGGCCGATGGCGCTGTGCTGACGGCGCTGCCGCGCGTCCTCGACGGCCTCAGCCTGGACGCGGTGCTGCTCACGCACGGCGACGGCGACCACGCGGGCGGGCTCGCGGAACTGCGGCGGCGTCTTCGAATCGGCGTGCTGCTCGGCAGCGCGGAGACGCTCGCCGCGGTGGCCCCGGAGGACGGCGACGGCGGTTCGCGGGCGCTCGACATCGGCGATCGCATCCGGCTCAGCGACCGCACGTCCATCGAGGTGCTCTCGCCGCCGGTCGTCACGGCGGGCCGCGCGCACCGCGGCGCCAACAACCGCTCGCTCGTGCTGCTGGTGACGATCGGCGAGCGGCGGATCCTGCTACCCGCAGACATCGAGGCCCCCGCCGAGCAGTGGCTCGCCTCGAGCGGGCTCGATCTGCGCGCGGACGCGCTGGTGCTGCCGCACCACGGCTCGCGCACGTCGTCGAGCGAGCGGTTCGTGGAGGCGGTGCAGCCGAGCGTCGCGATCGCCTCGGTCGGGGCGCGCAACCCGCACGGCCACCCGCACGCGGAGGTGGTCGCGCGCTATGCCGCGATCGTGCTCTACCGCACCGACGAGCACGGCGACGTGACGCTGCGCTCCGACGGCGAGCGGCTGTGGCTGCGGAGCTCGCGCTGATCGCGTGCTAGGGTGACTCGATGGCAACGAATGGGGGCCAGCGATGGTGAGCCGGCGGCACGGACGCGGCCTCGAGGAACTGCGGCAGCTGTCGATCGAGACCGGCGTGCTGCGGCACGCCGAGGGCTCCGCGCTGATCTCGATGGGCGATACGCGCGTGCTCTGCGCGGCCAGCGTCGAGCGCGGCGTGCCGCGCTGGCTGCGCGGCACCGGCTCCGGCTGGGTGACTGCGGAGTACGGGATGTTGCCGCGCGCGACGCACACGCGCGGTCGCCGCGAGGCACGCGAGGGCCGCCAGAGCGGACGCTCCCAGGAGATACAGCGCCTGATCGGCCGCTCGCTGCGCGCCGCGCTCGACCTCGACCGGCTCGGCGAGCAGACGATCACCATCGACTGCGACGTGATCCAGGCCGACGGCGGCACCCGCACCGCGGCGGTCACCGGCGGCTGGGTGGCGCTGGCGCTGGCGATCGACTGGCTGGAGCGAGGCGGCGCGCTCGCCGCCTCCCCGCTGACGACGCAGGTCGCGGCGATCTCGGTTGGCCTCAGCGGCGGCTCGGCGCTGCTCGACCTCGACTACGACGAGGATTCGAGCGCGGACACGGACTTCAACGTCGTGCAGCTCGGCACCGGCAAGCTCGTCGAGGTGCAGGGCACCGCCGAACACGCGCCGTTCTCGCGAGGCGACCTCGATCGCGTCGTGGCGCTCGCCGGGGCGGGGATCGCGGAGCTGTTCGTGGCGCAGCGCGAGGCAGTCGCCGCAGTCGCCGAGGAGCGCGCGGCTCAGCGCTGAGCGGCCTCGCGCGCGCCGCCTACCAGAATCCGCTGCCGGGATTCACGTAGTCGCCGAGGAACGTGCCGCCCAGCACGTGGATGTGCGCGTGCTCCTGCGACTGCTTCGCCTCCCAGCCCGCGTTCGAGACCAGCCGGTAGCCATTCGGGCAGTGCTCGCGGCCCACTTCCGAGGCGATGCGGCCGACCTCGGCGAGGAGATCGCTCTCCCAGAGTTGCTGCTGCGTCATGTGTTCCCTGGGCACGGCGAGCAGCATGATCGGCACCCAGCGCAGCTGGTTGCGGAAGACGATCACCCGCTCCGAGTCGTGCAACACGTCGGCCGTCGCCTGGCCGGCGATGATCCGGCAGAAGATGCAGTAGCGCTCGAGCGTGATCGGCAAGTACCTTCCGGGCGGCCATGCTGCGGCCGGGCGGACCGCTCCGCCGCAGCCTAACCGCGGCCCGCGTGGACGGGCTACCCCACTACAACCCGAGGAGGCGCCCCATCGTCGAGATCGCCCCGTTCCGCGGCCTCCGCTACGACCCATCGCGCGTGGACCCTGACGCCGTCATCGCCCCGCCCTACGACGTGGTCGGCGAGGACGACGTGGCGGCTCTGCACGCCCGCTCGCCGCACAACATCGCGCACGTCGAGGCGCCTCGCGGCGACGACGGGCGCTTCGAGGAGGCCGCGGAAGCGCTGCGCAGCTGGGAGGCCGAGGGCGTGCTGCTGCGCGATTCGGCGCCCGTGCTCTACGCCTACGAGCAGCGTACCCGCCTCGAGGGCGACGACGGTCCACGCCGCGTGCGCCGCGGCTACTTCGCGCGGCTGCGCCTGAGCCCCTTCGAGGACGGCGAGGTGCTGCCGCACGAGCGCACGATGGCCGGCCCGAAGGCGGAGCGGCTTGCCCTGCTGCAAGCGACCCGGACGAACGTGAGCCCGATCCTCGTGATCTCCAGCGGAGACACGGACACGGCCTCGGCGCTGCTCGCCGAGACCGCCGCGCGCGAGCCGGCGTTCGCGGCCACGGACGGCCGCGGCGACGAGCACCGGCTGTGGGTGATCGACGACCCCTCGGAGATCGCGGGGCTGGTGGAGGCGCCCGCGGCCGCGCCGGTCCTGATCGCCGACGGCCACCACCGCTACGAGACGGCGCTCGGCCACCTCGAGGATCGCGACGAGGAGGGCCGCCGCTGGATGCTCGCCTGCCTCGTTCCGGAGAACGACGCCGGTCTCGACATCCTGCCGACTCACCGGCTGGTCCCGGACGTGGACCTCGCAGGGGACCTGATCGAGCGGCTCGAGGAGCTCTACGTCGTCGAGCCGCTCGCGTCGCGCGTCTCTGACGCGGCCACCCCGACGGACAGCGGAGCGGCGATGCGGCTCTGGGCGCAGGTGCAAGCGGAGGCGTCGCAGCCGGGCACGTTCGGGCTGATCGGACTGCCGGGCGGCGGCCTGCACCTGCTGCGCCCACGCTCAGCGGAGGCGATCGACGCGCAACTGCCCGCCGACTGGTCCGAGGCGTCCCGCTCGCTCGACGTGCAGATCCTGAACCAGGCGATCCTCGAGCCGCTGCTCGGCATCGACGCGGCGGAGCTGAGGGCTGGCCGCGTGCAGTTCAGCGAGGACGCGGGGCACGCCTGGGAGTGGGTGCGGGGCGGCGCGAACCGCCTCGCCTTCCTCGTCAATCCGCCGCGCATCGACCAGGTGATCGCCGTCGCCGGCTCGGGCGACGTGCTGCCGCAGAAGGCGACGTACTTCTACCCGAAGCTCGCGACGGGCATGGTCCTGAACCGCCTCGACTGACCGGTCCGGCGGCTAGGTGAGGTTGATCACCCGCACGCTGAAGATCGCGTCGAGCGCCTCGAGGTTGGCCCGCTCGGAGGCGTCGAGCGGGCGGTCGATGCCGAGCACCATCAGCGCCCAGCCCCCGTCGCCGCTGGCGACGGACATGAAGTTGATATTGACCGCCCACTCGCCGAGCAGGCCGCCGACCTGACCGACCATGCCGGGCCGGTCGACGTTCTCGAGCGCCAGCACGTAGGGCGCCGCGCCGGGCGCGATCTCGACCTCGAAGCCGTCGATGCCGACGATGCGCACACCCGCCTGCGTGTGCGTCGCGGCGACGCTGGTGCCGCCGCTCTCGGAGATGACGCGCACGACCACGAGGTTCGCGTACGGCTCGCGAGCCGCGCCGCGGTCCTCGACGATGCCGATGCCGTGCTCGCGCGCCTCCTGGTCGGCGTTGACGATCGTCACCTTGCGGGATGAGACGCGCTCCAGCACGCCGACGATGGCGGCGGCGCGCAGCGGACCCGTCTCGTGGTTCGCGATCTCGCCGAGGTAGTCGATGCGCAGCTGCGCCAGTTGCCCGCCCTGGAGCTGCGAGGCGACGCAGGCCGCGACCTCGGCGGCGTCGATGTAGGGCCCGATGATCGCCATCGTCTCCGGATCGACGAGCGGGGCGTTGACGGCGAAACGGGCGGGCCGCCCCGCGAGCACCGCGAGCACCTCGTCGACCACGTCGACGGCGGCGCGGTCCTGCGCCTCGGCGGTCGAGGCGGCGAGGTGCGGCGTGACGACGACGCCCTCCGTGGTCGTGAGCACGTTGCCGATCGCGGGCTCTTCGCTGAACACGTCGATGGCGGCGCCGGCGATCACGCCGCCCTCGACCGCCTCGTGCAGCGCCTGCTCGTCCACGAGCGCGCCGCGCGCGGTGTTGACGAGGTAGGCGCCCGGCTTCATGCGCGCGAGCTGCTCGCTGCTGATCAGGCCGCGCGTCTCCTCGTGCAGCGCCGTGTGCAGCGTCACGAAGTCGGACTGCTCCAGCAGCGCCTCTAGCGAGACCAGCTCGACGCCGATCGAGGCCGCGCGCTCGCTGGAGACGAACGGGTCGTGGGCGACCACGCGCATCTCGAAGGCGCGCGCACGCTGCGCCACCCCCGTGCCGATGCGCCCGAGGCCGACAATGCCGAGCGTGTGCCCGGCCAGCTCGACGCCCTGCAGCTTGCTGCGCTCCCAGCGGCCAGCGCGCAACGAGGCGTGACCCTGCGGCACGTTGCGGGCGACAGCGAGCAGCAGCGCGAAGGCGTGCTCGATGGCGGAGATGGTGTTGGAGAGCGGCGCGTTGACGACGACCACCCCGCGCGCCGTCGCCGCCTCGAGGTCGATGTTGTCGACGCCGACCCCGGCACGGCCGATCACCGCGAGCTGCGGGGCGGCCTCGATGATGCGCTCGGTGATGCGGGTCTGGCTGCGCACGATGATGCCCGCGACATCGGCGACGGCTGCGACGAGCTCGTCTTCGCTGAGGCCGGTACGGACGACGGCGTCGTGGCGCTCGCGCAGGCGGGCGATGCCCTGCTCGGCGATCTGGTCCGCGACGAGGACGGTCGCCATCGAGCCTCCCGTGGCGTCGGCGCCCTAGCCGCTCGCCGCGGCCACGGGGGCGTGGCCGAGCTTCGCGAGGCCGCCTCGCAGCGCGTCGAGGCCGCCGCGCACGTCCTCCCCGGTCGTGTAGCCGAGGTGGCCGAAGCGGATGATCTTGCCGCCGAGGCTGGCCTGGCCGCCGGCGAAGTCGGTCTCGAAGTCGGAGCGGGCGATCGCGCGCAGCTCGTTCGCGGAGACTCCATCCGGCGGCAGCATCGCCGTCACGGTGTCGGAGCGGACGCCCTCGGCGGCGTAGAGATCGAGGCCAAGCTCCCGGATGCCCTCGCGGACGCGCTCGGCGGTGTCGTGGTGCCGCGCCCAGACGTTCTCGATGCCCTCGGCGCGCAGCATGGAGAGCGCCTGCCGCAGCTGGAACATCAGCGAGATCGCCGGGGTCCACGGTGTCTGCCCCGCCTGCATCGAGCGCTGCGCGCGACGCAGGTCGAGGTACATCCGCGGCGTCGTGCAGCGGTCCTGCGCCTCCCAGGCGCGCTCGCTGACGCTCACCAGAGAGAGGCCGGGCGCGACCATCCAGCCCTTCTGCGAGCCGGATACGACCACGTCGAGGCCCCACGCGTCCGTCTCCACCGCGATCGAGGAGAGCGACGAGATCGCGTCGACGATCAGCAGCCGGTCGTGCCGGCGGACGACCTGCGCGATCTCCTCGAGCGGGTTGGTCACGCCGGTCGAGGTCTCGTTGTGCGTGACCAGCACTGTGCGGATCTCGCCGTCGGCGGCGAGGGCGGCGTCGATACGGGCCGGGTCGGCGGCCGTCCCGTACTCGAAGGCGAGGTGCACCGGATCGCCGCCGTAGATGCGGACCAGTTCGAGGAAGCGCTCGCCGAAGACGCCGACGGTGACCACCAGCACACGGTCGCCCGGCGAGACGTGGTTGACGACGGCGGCCTCCATGCCGGAGGTGCCGGAGCCGGTCAGCACGAGCACGTCGTTCTCGGTGCGGTAGGCGTACCGCAGACCCTCGCCGAGGGCCGCCATCAGTTCGGCGAACTCCGGCCCGCGATGGTTGATCATCGGGGCCACGCCCGCCTGTGCGACTTCCGCGGGAACGGGAATCGGACCCGGCGTACGCAGGTTCACGGTGCCTCCGGGGGTGGGGATTCAGGTCGGCGTGATGGGCCGAATCATCGTCCACCCGCGCCCCGGTAGCGTCAACGCGAGGGGCGGGTGCGCGGGCGGTAGGGACGAGACACGACCCCGGAGTCGGGAGGGGTAGCCGCCGACCGCGCCTTCCTCGTTGCGGTCTGCCACGCCTCGGGTGGTGGGGACTGGCACGGCCGGCACGAACTGGTGACCGACAGGCCGATCGGCTCTAGTAGGGAGAATCTTCCGGCCGCATCTCGTAGCCGGTGTCGCCCCAGCACACCACTTCGCCGGTCTCAGTCAGGGCGCAGGTCCGGTACCAGCCGGAACTGATGGCCGTGTAGCGGCCGGGTGAGGGATCCACGGGCCCGTAGTCATAGTCCCCTCCTCCGTCACGCGTTGTGAGTTCAAACGCGCCCCAACAGCGGGCTTCTCCACCATCCGTAAGCCCGCAGCCATGGCGAAGCCCGGCGCTGATGGCCACATAGCGACCGTCCGGGAGGTCCGGTGACCAGCTGTCGCTGCCGTTCGAGCAGACCGCTTCCCCTGCCTCCGTGGTGGAGCATGTCGGTCGGTTACCTTCGAATGGAGGAAGACCCAATCCCCAACAGACGAGCTCGTCCGCTCCAGTGGATGCGCGTGCTCATCCCGCGTGGTGCTCGTGAGTATCCCGCGTGGATAGCAGCGGCCCGGCGTGACGTAGCGGCCTCGGCGTGACCGTGTGGCCGGTCTGGCCAAAGTTGTTCCAGCCCCAGCAGACGGCCTCGCCGTCCTCCGTGAGGGCGCACGTGTGGCCGTAGCCATCACTCACGGCGACGTAGGGACCGGGAGCGGGATCAGGAAGCGCAAGCTTGTTCTCCAGCCTGCCCCAGCAGACAGCCTCGGCGTCCTCCGTGAGCGCGCAGGCGTACGAACCGCCCACGCTGACCTCGGTGTAGCGGCTCGTCGAGGAAGCAGGCGGATTCATCACAAACAGCTCGCCCTGGAAGATCCAGCCGGTCCCGTGGGTCCAACACTCGAGGCGACCGGCATCGGTGACCGCGCATACGTGCTTTTCGCCCGGACTCACCGCCTTGTAGCGGATCGTACGGTCGCTTGGGGGCAGTCCGCAGCCCTCAATCTCACCCTCGACCGTGAGTCCGCAGAAGTCCCTCCCCGAGACAGCGACCGTCGCATAGTTTCCCGGAATGAGCCAAACGGACGGCTCGTACACGGTCGAATGCGCAGAGCCTCGCTGCCAGCAGAGAGCGTCGCCCGCAGCGGTGCGGGCGCACACAGTCAGGGAGTACATGGCCCAGCCGAAGAACGCGTGCCGCACGCTGATCGCCGTGTACGTGTGTCCGATGGGAGGGTCGGGAAGAATCAATTCTGTACTCTCGCCTGAGCTATTGGACAGCCAGCAGGCGATCTCGCGGGTCTCCGCCAGCGCGCAGGAGTAGTTGTGGTCGCCAAGGGAGTGCCACGAGTCCCAACTGAACGAGGTGTAAGGGCCGGGCGGCACGCCCAGCAAGCTACCCGACCCGCCCCAGCAGACGATCTCGCCGCCTCTCGTGATGGCGCAGGTGGCGTCACGACGGGCCGCGATGGATGTGTAGGGGCCTTGTGGCGTCTCCAGCGGCTCGCCCCTCGCGATGTCCCAGCAGGCAGCCTCGCCGCCCTCCGTCAGGGCGCAGGCGTGCGTACCCCCCACTGTGATCGCCTTGTAAACGCCGGGCGGCACGTCGAACACCGGAGAGAGAGGCGCGCCCAAGGGGGACTCAATTGGTGGCGGTATTGGGGGATCCGCTCGCTCGGGCGTCGCCGGAGCGGGCGGCGCGGTGGCGGTCGGGACAGGGGTGGGCGCGAGCCGTTCGGTAACGGTTGGCGCTGGTGCCGCCGTTCCATCTACCGGCTCTCCTGGCACGGGAGCGGTGGCCGTGGGCGGCGCTGTCGCGACTGGCGTGAATGTTGCGGCAGCCGTCGGGGTGAGGGTAGGAGTCACGGTGGCCGCAGGCGCCGTGGTGGTGGTCGGCGCGGGCGTCACCGGCGAGGGTGGCGAGGGCTCCTCGCCGCCCTCGCACGAGAGCGTCAGGATGGCGATCAGCGCCAACGCAACCGTGCATCCGCGGGCCAGCTGCCGGGCGATGCGTTTGCTGCCGGCGTGTGGGTCAGCCAACGCGACCCTCCAGTCCGCTGCCGTACGTCCCGATGAGTGTAGGACGGCAGAGAGGGCCGGACAGTTCCCGCCGGAGGCTCGGGAGCGCGGTGCAACCCATCCGACGGGTCCAGAGGGGTGCGGAGCTGCGCTACCGGACGTGGGCGAGGAGGGCGACGGTGACGCCCTCGCCGCCTTCCTGGGACGTGCCGCTCTCATAGGCGGTGACCAGGGGGTGGCGGGCGAGCAGTTGCGTGCCGTGAGAGATGCCGCCCTCGAATAGCGCCACGAACGCCTCGTTGACGAACGCCGGCGCATCGAGGATGTACGACACGTAGGCGGCGCCGTCCCAGCCGTAGACGGCAGCCACCGAGAGGCTGCGCGCGCAGGCCTCCAGGCGGGCGATGTCGCCGCCCTCGTAGGTCACGAGGCCGAAGTCCTCGCCGAGGCCGTCCAGGCACAGCGGAACCTCGACGCGCACGCGGTAGACCCGCCTCCGGCTGCCGTCCTCCGAGGTCACCGTGACCGTGACCTCGGTACCCGCGTCCACGCCCGCCTGGTGGCCGTTCTCCAGGTCGCCGTCCACGTCGCTGGGCACGATCGCAACCGTTGCCCCGGGCTGGACCGGCGAGGCCTCGATCACGGTCTTGCCCGCGCCCCCGCTGAGGATGCCCGTGTACTCCGTACGGCCGGGCGAGAACTCGCCGATATCGATGTGGCTGAGCGTCAGCGAGGCGAGCCGCGCGTCGGCAGCGTCCGGCATGTTGTAGCTGTAGATCCTGGCGTCGGCGGCGTCGACGACGTACATCACGTCGCCGTCGGACCAGATGCCGCGCGGGCTGTTGTTCCGCGCGGGCGTCAGCTTCCTGAAGTCCTCGGCGCCCTCGCGGACGAGGGCGCCGTCCTTGAGGCGGTAGGCGAGGAGCTTCCTCGCGCGGCCATCGGAGACCCACACGCCGACGCCGTCGGACCAGATGCCGTGCGGGTCGTCGTTGGCGGAGTCGAGTTCGTAGACGGCCGTCTGCTCGCCACTCACGAGGTCGTAGAGATAGACGCTCTCGTCTCTGTCGTCGAGGACCCAGATCGTCGTCCGATCGGACCAGATGCCGCGCGGGTCGTCGTTCGCATCGCTGAGCTTTATGTCGCCCGCCGGGAGGCGTTCGCCGCTCTCCAGGTCGTGGGCGAAGAGCTTCTCCTTGCCGCTGTCGGAGACCCAGATCGTCTCGCCGTTGGACCAGAGCCCGCGCGGGGCGAGGTTGGCGCCGTCGAGCTCGAACTCGCGCTCCTCGAGGCGTTCCCCGCTTGCGAGGTCGTAGGCGTAGACGCTGTCGCCGCCGCCGTCGCTGTTCTGCGCCACCCAGATTGTCTCGCCGTCGCCCCAGAGGCCCGTCGCCTCGTCATTCCCGGCGTCGAGCGCGTCGATGTCCCTGTCGACGGTCCAGCCGAAGTCGGCCTCGCTCGGGGTGGGTCCGGATGGCAGAGGCGCGGCTCCACCGCCGGGAGCCGGGCCTCCGCCAATCGGCCCGCCGTCACGGTCATCGGTGTCGTCATCGGCCTCGTAGACCTCGAATTCGTACGAGTAGAGGGGCGGCACGCCCAGGGTCTCGTGCCTCAGCCAAAAGACTGCCGGACCCGGCCTGCAGGCAACAACCCAGAGAGCCTGATGGATGGCGCGACGCCAGTTCTGCGCTGGATGCGAGTCGTTGCAGGCTTCCTCGGCGCTGCTGGGAGGAGGAACTTCGCCCGATCTTGCAACGAAGTCACCCGGATCGCCGGCGTCCACGTACACGTTCAGATGGTCTTCGGCATACCTGGCAATGTCCGTGCGGAAGCGGAATTGGCGCCACTCTCCCACGTACATCGCGGGAGTTCTGGGATCCGGGTCAAACCAGGCCAGCGCACTGGGATCAGGGGGCGGAAGGGTCAGCTCCCCGGGAGTCAGGTATATCGACACCAGGAAGTCCACTTCCAGCGACGCCAGCTCGATGGTGTCGCCGGGCTGCATCGGATTGGCCCTGGATACGCTGATATCGAGCCGGTAGTCGTAGGTTCCGAACCCGCCTGGGGCATTCGTGCAGGGCTTGAACAGCCTGAGCGTTACTGCCTCCAGACTCTCGTCCACCGCGAGTTCGATGTCGCTGCCGGTATCCTCGCCGTAGCAGTGGCTCGTCCGATCCTCGTGCCCCGTGACGTCGGCGCGGAGTGTCACTGTCGAGTAGTCAGCAGGGGCCAGGTTGCTCAGGGTCACCTCACCCGTGAGGGCGACCGTGTGCGGGACGTGCTGACCCGGTGACAGCTCGATCGAAATCGAGGGTGTGGACTGCGCGTGCAGGGCCGTTGGCGCGTCGGCCAACAGGATGACGAGTGTTCCGAGGAGCACCAGCAGCGTGGGAGGGATAGTACCCAGCGTCGTGCTTTTCACCGGTCCCGGCCCACCGCTCGCCTACGCGGCGCGAGACGCAGGTACTCCCGGCCGAAGATGTCTCGTCAGGTATATCTCATTCGAAACGAACAGGGTCCACTCAGGACAACCCGGCGGACAGCGTGCCGGACGTTGCAGCTACCGGACGTGGGCGAGGAGGGCGACGGTGACGCCCTCGCCGCCCTCCTGGGACGTGCCGCTCTCGTAGCCGGTGACCAGGGGGTGGCCGGCGAGCAGCTCGCGCACGGCGCGGCGCAGCGCGCCGGTACCCTTGCCGTGGATGATGCGCACGCGCGCGCGCCCGGCGCGCGCGGCGTCGTCGAGGAACGCTTCCACCGAGGGCAGCGCCTCGGCGACGATCTGGCCGCGGATCTCGATCTGCTCCGGGGCGCTCGGCGCGGGCGGCGTGTGGATGGCCACGATCACCTTGCCGTCGGGCTGCTCGATGCGCTCGACCTGGACGAGGCGCACGCGCGTGCGCAGCGCGCCGAGCTGCACCTCGAACTCGCCAGCCGCGTCCGGCTCGCTCAGCGCCTCGCCCGGCGATCCGATGCCGCGCAGCCAGACCCGCGAGCCGATCTCCGGCGCCGGCAGCGTGCGCGGAGCCCTCAGCCCAACCCGCTCCCGCGGGGAGGGGGAGTCTTCGCCGGGTGGCGGCGGCTCGGGGGGCGGCTCCGGGGCGAGCGCCGCGACGGCCTCGCGGGCGCGTTCGAGGTCGGCCGCCGCCTGCTCGAGGCGCGCCGACTCCACCTCGCGGCGCGCGCGTTGCAGCATCCGCTCCGCGTCGCGGACCTCCTCGCGCACGCGCTCGTGCGACTCGGCGCGCAGTCGCTCGCTCTCGTCGGCCAGCGTCGCGAGCTGCCGCTCGAGGTCGCCGCGCAGCTCCTCGGCGGCGTCGCGGTCGGCGGCGGCGCGGGCGGCGCGGTCCTCGGCGGCGCTGAGTTGCGTGCGCAGATCGCCGAGCACCGCCTCGAGGTCGCGCTGGCCGTGCGAGAGCCCCTCGCGCGCTGCTTCGACGATCGCGCCCGGCATGCCCAGCCGCTCGGCGATCGCGAGGGCGTTGGACTGGCCCGGCACGCCGATGCGCAGCCGGTAGGTCGGCGCGAGCGTCTCCAGGTCGAACTCCACGGAGGCGTTGAGGACCCCCGCCTCGCGGTGCGCGAACAGCTTCAACTCGCTGTGGTGCGTGGTCGCGATCAGCGTCGCGCCCGCCTCGACCAGCCGCCCGACGATCGCGATCGCCAGCGCGGCGCCCTCGGTCGGGTCGGTGCCCGCGCCCAGCTCGTCGAGCAGCACGAGCGAGCGCGGCCCGGCGCGTTCGAGGATGTCGATGATCGCCGTGACGTGACCCGAGAACGTCGAGAGCGACTGCTCGATCGACTGTTCGTCGCCGATGTCGGCGAAGACGGCGTCGTAGACCGGGATGCGGGTGCCCTTGTCGGCCGGCACGGGCAGACCCGCGAAGGCCATCAGCGAGAGCAGGCCCGCGGTCTTGAGCGCGACGGTCTTGCCGCCGGTGTTCGGTCCGGTGATCAGTAGGGCGCGCGTCTCGCCGCCCACCTCGATGGTGACGGGCACGACCTCGCCTTCGAGCAGCGGGTGCCGCGCCTCCACCAGCCGCAGCGCCGCGGGCGCCTCGACGAGCCAGGGCGCGTCGCTCCCCGCCTCGGTCAGGTCAGCCGCGCCGAGGTGCTCGGCGAGGCGCGCCTTCGCCAGCGCGAGATCGAGGCGCGCGAGCCGCTCGACGGCGTCGACCAGCTCGTGCTCCGCCTCACCGGCGGCCTCGGAGAGCGTGCGCATGATGCGCTCGATCTCGTGGCGCTCCTGCGCCTGCAGCTCGCGCCAGCGGTTACCGAGGTCGATCACCGCGAGCGGCTCGACGTAGATCGTCGCGCCGGACGCCGAGCTGTCGTGGACGATGCCGGGCACGGCGCTGCGCGCCTCGGAGCGCACGGGCAGCACGTAGCGCCCATCGCGCAGCGTGACGATCGGATCCTGCAGCGAGGGGCGCAGCGAGGCGGAGCGCAGCAGCGCCTCCATGCGCTGCTGGAGGCGGCCGTGCACGGCGTCGCGCTCGCGGCGGATCGCCTGCAGCTCGCGGCTCGCCGAGTCGCGCACCTCGCCACGCTCGTCGACGGCGGCGGCGATCAGCCCGCGCAGCGCCTCGAGGTCCGCGAGTCCGCCGGCGAGCGTCGAGAGCAGCGGCGTCTCCTGCCGCGTGCGCGTGAAGGTGCGCCGCAGCCGCGTCGATGCCCTCGCGAGGTCCGCGATCTCCAGCAGCTCCGAGGGGGCGAGCACCTGCCCGCGCCCCGCGGCCTGTGCCGAGGGCCGCACGTCGCGCACGCCGCCGAGGCCGACATCGACACGCAGGGTGCGCAGCCGGACCGCCTCGGCGGTCTCGCGCTGCCGCCGCACCGCGCGCTCGCGGTCGGCGACCGGGCGCAGCGCCAGCGCCAGCTCGCGTCCGGCGGCGAACGAGGTCTCGCGCGCGAGCCGCTCGCGGATCGCCGGGAACTCGAGGACGGCGAGCGCCTTATCGTCCAGCGGAATCCTCCGGACTGCCGCCGACGTCGCCCTCATCGGGGCCGCAGAGCGCGCGCAGCGCGTCGGCGACGTGGCGATCGTCCGAGGGCGCGACCGTGCGCGGGTCGAGCAGCACCGCGCCACGCTCGATGCGCGCGACGATCGGCGGGTCGGCGCGGCGCAGCGCGGCGGCGAAGGCGTCCGCGCCGCCGGGCGGCGCGGCGATCGCGCAGACGGCGGACTCCAGTCCCTCGCCCGGCAGCGAGCCGCCGCCGACCATCGAGCGCGCCACTCCGACGGAGGCGTCCGCGTCGCCGGCGCAGGCCCGCACCCAGCGGCGCGCGCGCCGTCGCAGCCCGTCGAGCGGGGCGGCGATCATCCGCCAGATCGGGATCTCCTCGACGGCCTCGCCGCGCGCGTAGTGGCCCAGCGTGGCGGCCAGCCCGGCGATCGAGGCCTTGTCCATGCGCACGGCGCGCGCCAGCGGGTGGCGCTGCATCGTCGCGATCGCGCGCTCGCGCCCGACCGCGACGCCGGCCTGCGGGCCGCCAATCAGCTTGTCGCCGGAGAACAGCGCCACGTCCACGCCGGCCGCGACGGAGTCCCGCACCAGCGGCTCCTCGGCCAGCCCGTACTCGCGAGGATCGAGCAACGCCCCGCTCCCGAGGTCGTCGAGCAGCAGCAGCCCGCGCTCGCGCGCGAGCGACGCCAGTGCCGGGAGCGGTGTCTCCTCGGTGAAGCCGACGACGCGGAAGTTCGAGGCGTGCACGCGCAGCAGCGCCACGGTGCGCTCGCTGATCGCCTCGGCGTAGTCGCGCAGGTAGGTGCGGTTCGTCGTACCGACCTCGACGAGCGTCGCGCCGGACTGGCGCATCACGTCGGGGATGCGGAAGCCGCCGCCGATCTCGACCAGCTGCCCGCGCGCGATCACCACCTCGCCGCCTGCGCACAGCGCGGAGAGCGCGAGCAGCAGCGCCGAGGCGTTGTTGTTGACGGCGATCCCGGCCTCCGCGCCTGTGACGCTCGCCAGCAGATCAGCGAGGTGGCTGAAGCGCGATCCGCGCTCCCCGGCGTCGAGATCGAACTCGATGTTCGAGTAGCCCTCGGAGGCGGCGGCCATCGCGGCGATCGTCGCCCGCGAGAGCGGCGCGCGTCCGAGGTTGGTGTGGATGATCACGCCGCTCGCGTTCACCACGCGGCGCAGGCTCGGCTCCAGGCTCGCGGCGCGATCGGCGACCGCCTCGGCGGCGGACTGCTCCGGGAGCGCACCGGAGCGCTCGATCTCCGCGCGGTAGTCGTCGAGCACCTCGCGGGCGACGCGCACGATCGCCTCGTGGCCGTGGCGCTCGGCGAGCGGGGCGACGCGCGGGTGCGTCAGCAGCCGCTCGATCGCGGGCAGTTCGCGGTAGGGGTTCGTCATCGCCGGCTTCCTCGCGCCCCTCCGGCGCGCTCATGCGCCCTGTGATTGTACGTTCGCGCCCCGGCCCTGCCGAGGGCGCCGCGACCGCGCGAGGGCGTGCTGCGCTATCTTCGCGGCGGCAGGCACTCGCGAGGAGGCAGGCAGTGGACTTCACGCTCTCGCCGGAGGTGGACGAACTGCGTCTGCGCATCCGCGATTTCACACAGACGCGCATCGTCCCCCTCGAGGCGGACCCCGACTCCTTCGACGAGCACGAGAACATCCGCCTCGACCTGCTCGGCGAGCTGCGCGGCGAGGTCAAGGCGCAGGGCATGTGGGCGCCTCAGATGCCACGCGAGCGGGGCGGGCTCGGCCTCGGCGTGGCGGGCATGGCAGCCTGCTACGAGGAGATGGGCCGCTCGCTGTTCGGGCCGGTCAGCTTCAACTGCGCCGCGCCCGACGACGGCAACATGATCCTGCTCGAACGCGTCGGGACCGAGGCGCAGAAGGAGCGCTGGCTCGACCCGATCATCGAGGGCCGCGTGCGCTCGGCGTTCGCGATGACCGAGCCCGCGCCGGGCTCCGGCTCGGACCCCTCGATGATGCTCACCACCGCCGAGCGCGACGGCGACCAGTGGCGCATCAACGGGCGCAAGTGGTTCATCACCGGCGCCGGCGAGGCGCAGCACTTCATCCTCGTCGCGCGCACCAGCGACGACGAGCGGCGCGGCCTGACGGCCTTCCTCTTCGATGCCGACCAGCCCGGCTGGGAGATCGAGCGCCGCATCCCGATCATGGGCCCCGAGGAGCACGGCGGGCACTGCGAGCTGCGCTTCGACGACCTCGTAGTCCCCGACGACCAGCGCCTGATGGAGGTCGGCGAGGGGCTGAAGGCGACGCAGATCCGCCTCGGGACGGCGCGGCTCACGCACTGCATGCGCTGGCTCGGCATGGCGCAGCGCGCGATGTCGATCGCCGCCGACTACGTGCGCGAGCGCGAGAGCTTCGGGCAGAAGCTGCACGAGCACGAGGGCGTGCAGTGGATGCTCGGCGAGATCGCGATGGCGATCGAGGTCGGGCGGCTGCTCACGATGCGGGCGGCCTGGCGGCTCGACCAGGGCGACTTCGCCCGCCAGGACGTCTCGATGGCGAAGATCCACGTCTCGGAGACGCTGCACAACGCCGTGGACACGGCGATCCAGCTCTGCGGCGCGCGCGGCTACTCGAAGGACACGCCGCTGGAGTGGATGTACCGCTACGCCCGCCAGGCGCGGCTCGTCGACGGCGCCTCCGAGGTGCATAAGATGGTGCTCGCGCGGCTCTACATGGACGAGCAGCACGACTTCTGGAGCTGGCGGTGAGCTCCGCCGCTGCGCCGCTCGACCTCGCTGAAGAGGCTGTACTGGCCGCCCTCGCGGGCTGGCTGGCTGCGGCGGCCGGGGCCGAGCGCGTGAGCATCGGCGACCCGACGCCCCTCACCGGTGGCGCGATCCACCAGCACTGGCGCATCGACGCGACCTTCGAGGGCGGCCCCCTGGAGGGCAGCGGAGAGCCGGTCGCCCTCGTGCTGCGCGCGGAGGGCGACGCGCGGATGGAGGAGAGCCACAGCGTCGCCGAAGAGTTCTCGATCGTGCGCGCGGCCTTCGAGGCGGGCGTCGCCACGCCGGAGCCGCTCTGGCAGGCCGACGATTCCGTGCTCGGTCGCGCCTTCTCCATCTCGCGCTTCGTCGAGGGCGTCGCGGCGGGGCACCTGCTCGTGCGCGACGACACGCTCGGCGGCCCGCGTCCGGCGCTGCTCGAACGCCTCGGCGAGGAGCTCGCGCGCATCCAGACGATCGAGCCCGGCCGGCCCGGCCTCGAGTGGCTGCCCATTCCCGAGCCAAGCCCGGCGCTCGCGTCCGTCGCCGAGTATCGGGCCGCCCTCGACGCGCATCCGAAGCCGCGGCCGACCATGGAGTGGGGCCTGCGCTGGCTGGAGCGCGAGGCGCCCGAGACGGAGCGACTCGTGCTGGTCCACAGCGACTACCGGACCGGCAACTTCCTCGTCGGCGAGGGCGGGCTGCACGGGGTGCTCGACTGGGAGTTCGCGCGCTGGGGCGATCCGCTCGATGACGTCGGCTGGTTCAGCGCCCGCTGCTGGCGCTTCAACCGCTACGACCGCCGCGCCGGCGGGCTCGGCGACCTCGCCGACTTCGAGCGCGGCTACGGGCGCGAGCTGCCTCCGAGGGCGCTCCACTACTGGGAGGTGATGGCGCACGTGCGCTGGGCCGTGATCGCGATCCACCAGGGCGAGCGCCACAGCAGCGGACGCCAGCCCTCGCTCGAACTGGCGCTCACCGGCCGCATCGTCGACGAGATCGAGGTGGAGATCCTGACGCTGATCGAGGAGGGCGAGCGCGGCGACTACGGCAGCGGTGCGGACGCCGCGGCGTCGCCCGCGCCGGCCCCGGCGGACGCACCCGGCGCAGCGGATCCGCTCGACGGCGCGGCGCTGCTCGAGGCCGCCCGCGGCGCGCTGATGGACGACCTCGCGCCGCACGTCCCAGGCGCGCAGCGCTACGCGCTGCTGATGGCCGACAACGCGATGGGCATCGCCGCGCGCGAACTGGAGGCGGGCGAGGGGCCCGCCCGCCGCGCCCTCGCCGCCCTCGCCGCCATCGAGGGCGCAGCGGCCGCCGCGAACGAGGATGTCCGCGCCGCACTGCGCGACGCCGAGGCGCGGCTCGCCTCGGCCATCCGCGCCGGCCGCTACGACGCCGGCCCGGAGCGCGCCGCCCTCGCCACCTGGCTGCGCACGCGCGCGCTCGGCGCGACGCGAGTCAGCAACCCGCGCTTCCTCGCGCGCCGCGGGTTCGCGTAGGGGCGGCTCAGGCGGTGAGGTCCTCCGACACGAGGCTGTCTTGCTGCACGAGCTCGTACTCGGCGGGCAATTCGTCAGCTTCTTCGGCATCGTCCGACACGATTTGCTTGCCCATAGCTGTTCTGATGGCGTCGAGGAGTGCGGACTGGCGAGCGGCAAAGTAACGGTCGAAGTCATCGGCGCGCAGGTGGACTGGTTCAATGAGATGCGACCGGAGATAGCCGTCCAGAACACCGGACGGAACGTTGCCCGACTCGATCCTCTCCAGGTACTCGCTGGGTGCGCGGCCGCCGATGCTGCGGTTGGTTCCCGCCGTCAGTGGCGTCTTGTTGATGATCGAGTCGCACCGGGCCGGCTCAATCCCGTGATCACCGCACCACTTCTGAGGAAAGATGTGGTGAATGTCGATGCGCTCGTCGAAGTAACTCTGTATCGACGATTCTTCGCCCGTCATCCAGTCGCGAGCGCCCTCGCGCAGGAGCAGCGCGTACACCCCCTTGTAGGCGGCGCTGTTTCTCGTGCGAAGGGTGAGCAGCCGCGCCGACGCGAATTCGGCGTCGTAGATCGTGCCCGGTTCAGCCCCGCCGTCCCGTATCCAGTTCGCAACGTCGGGGAGATCGCGGGCGAACCGAGTCTCAATCGAACCCCCGTAAAGTTCTCCGAGAACCCCGCACCAGTACCACCGTGCAAGCTTCTCTCTGGCGGCGTGAGGCTCCCAATCGTTGCCCAAAACCGTGAGGATGGCAGCGAGCGGTATCAGCTGGCTGCCGTAGGGCAGGAACTTTGCGTCATACAGATGCTGCGAGTGGAGGAACCTGGCAGCGCGCTCGAAGCCCTTCATGAGGGGATCAGCCCAACGCTGATACTCGGCCAGATCCAGCCGCAGCATGTCCGCCCGCTTACACCCGATGCCCGGCGCACGTTCCTCGTCAGTCCCACCTCGGAGAGCGGCATTCCGACGCTCCTGCGTCGCGAGCAGCGTGACCGCCTGCAGGAAGTCCGTATTGGAGACACCTGCGAGGATCGATTGAGAGTGGATCGTACGCTCCCGTTCCTCCCAGTCAGGCCGCAACTGAAAGTCGTCTGCGGCGTAGGTCGCCGTCAGCAACTCAAACACGGTGAGCGTCACACCGCCGGTGTTCACCTTCTCGAAGACTTGGCAAACGGCCTCCTTCGGTGTGTCTTTGCCAAGCTCGATCACAGGTACCTGATACTGCTCAAACCGCTTGACAATCTCGCGGTTGAAGGCGTTGAAGAACTGTATCTTCTCCTTGTCGAAGCCCCAGAATTCCTGGAAGCCCATCATCCAGTCATCTGCGTCGAACACCTTCCCAAGAGGAAAGAGCATCGCCTCGTACTCGCGCTCAGGAGTCGAGTAGTCCTCAATGATGTCCCTGCCGAACCTCTTGATCTGCCGATCTGCGGGGAGCGAGGTGACTGCCTCTTCGCGATCCGCAGTCGGGTCGAGCGCCTGCCGCATGTCGACGTAATACCAGCGTTCGATCCCCCGACCACGTTGGTCTCGAGTCAGGACAGGTCTGCCAAGGCGGAGGGATTGGAAGAGCGAAGTGAGCCGCTGCTGCCCATCGAGGATCAAGCGCTCAGCATCAACCGTGACCGACACCGACACCCCTTCGATGGGGCGCTGCTTGAAGCGGACGGTTTCGCCTCCCGCCTCGAGCATCATTACGGCACCGATCGGGTACCCCAGTGAGATGCTCGCAAGCAGGCTCCGAACGTGGTCGTCGTCCCAAACCCAGCCCCGTTGGAAGTCGGGCAGTTGCGTCCTGCCGTCACCCGCCTCATCGAGCAGCCCAGCGAGCGACTCCTTCTCGATCGAGAGCTCAGTTATGTCCATCAGGCTACCTCGCCAATCCTCTTATGTTGCGCAGAGCGTGTGCTCCCACGTCTACTCCCCGCCGTCGCTGACGCCGTCGCGGGCGTCGCCGATCGCCTCGAGGAAGCGGGAGCGGGTTGCCGGGTCCGTCTCGAAGGCGCCGGACAGCCACGTCTCCTCGACGGTCACGCCCTCGCGCTCGGCGCCGAGGGCGGCGAAGCAGAGGTGCGTGGCGCGGGAGCGCACGGCGACGCCGCGCGTGCGCTCGGCGTCGAAGACGACCTCGCCGATCTCGCGCGTCATCCGCTGCTGGCTCTGCAGCTTGCGGCTGACGACGCTGACGATCTGGTGCAGCTTGCTCTCGCCGAGCGCGTGGTCGTTCGGCAGGTAGGCCACGCCGATCGTGCCGAAGAAGGGCAGCAGGTGCTCCTCGCAGGTGCTGAGGAAGGAGATGTCGCGCACGACGATCATCTCGGGCGTGCGCTCGCTGAACCAGTGCAGCGACGCCTTGAGCTCGCCCGGCTCCGAGCGGTAGCCCGCGTACAGCGTCTTCCACGACTCGACGACGCGATCGGGCGTCTGCTGCAACTCCGCGCGCTGCGGCTCGTCGCCGAGCAGCAGCAGCAGCCTCGTTACGTGGTCGCGGGCGTCCGCGTCCAGCCCGGCATCGAGCTCCGCGCGCTCCCAGGGGAAGAGGTAGTACGGCTCGCCCTCGTGGCGGGTCACGAGCGCCAGCGTCTCGATGCCGTAGCGGTCGAGCACACGCTCGGCCGTGCGGCCGGTGTCGATCACGTCGTCGACGGCGACCGTCGCCTCGACGGGCGAGAGCGCGACGCGCACGCCGCGCACGCTGAGCATCGAGGCGACATGACTGCCGCCGCGCGGCACGCCCCACACCACCGAGCCCTCGCCGAGACGGTCGCTCAACCCCGCCAGCAGGCCCTGCACGTCGTCCCAGTCGAGGATTCTCGTGTCCACGGCGCTGCTGTCCCTACTCCGCGCCCTCGATCAGCCGCCGCCCGTAACGCTCCCGCAGCGCGGCCTTGTCGAACTTGCCCGTCGAGGTCTTCGGCACTTCGTCGACGGCGACGAACCCGGCGGGGAGCCACCAGCGCAGGAACTGAGGTTCGAGCCAGGCGCGCAGCTCCCCGTCGCTGGCGCTCGCGTCCGGGGCGCGTACGACGGCGGCCAGTGGGCGCTCGCCCCAGCGCTCGTCCTCGGCGGCGAAGACGGCCGCCTCGACGACGGCGGGGTGCGCCATCAGCGCGTTCTCCAGTGCGACGCTGCTGATCCACTCGCCGCCGGACTTCACCACGTCGCGCGCGCGGTCGGCGATCAGGATCGAGCCGTGCTCGTCGATCGTCACGATGTCGCCCGTGCGGAACCAGCCGTCGCCGGCGAAGTCGTCGGCGCGCTCGACGCCGTAGTAGGCGCGCGCGATCGTCGGCCCGCGCACCTGCAGCTCGCCGAGGGCTTCGCCGTCCCAGGGCTGGACCGTGCCGTCGTCGGAGACGTGGCGGAACTGGATCAGCGGCTGCGCGTGGCCCTGGCGCGCCCGGACCTTGAGCGTGCCAGCCTCGTCGAGCCCGTCGTGCGCGCGCTTGAGGTTTGCGATGCTGCCGAGCGGGTTCATCTCGGTCATGCCCCAGGCGTGCGTGACGTGCAGCCCGTGGCGGTCGAAGCCCTCGATCAGCGAGGGCGGGGCGGCCGATCCGCCGATCAGCATCGAGCGCATCGAGGACAGATCCCACTCGCCGGGCCGCTCGTCGAGCATGCGCAGCACATCGAGGAACACCGTGGGCACGCCGCCGGTGAGGGTGACGCCCTCGTCCGCGAAGAGCCGGAGCAGGCTCTCAGCGCTGAGGTCACGGCCGGGGAAGACCTGCTTCGCGCCCGCGTAGGTCGCGGCGTAGGGCAGGCCCCAGGCGTTCGCGTGGTACATCGGCACCACCGGCAGGATCGAGTCGCGCTCGCGGACGCCGACGGTGTCCGTCATGCAGCTCATCATCGCCAGCAGCGACGTCGATCGGTGGCTGTAGAGCACGCCCTTGGGGCGGCCCGTGGTGCCCGAGGTGTGGCACATCCCCGAGGCCTGCCGTTCGTCCAGCGGCGGCGGCTCGAACGCCTCGGACTCGTCCGCGATCAGCTCCTCGTAGTCCCGGTAGCCCTCGGGCGTCGGGCCGTCGTCGGGGATCACGATCACGTGCTCCACGGAGACGCGGTCGCGGATCTCCTCGAAGGCCTCGAGCAGCGAGCTGTGCACGAAGAGCGCGCGGTCCGCGGCGTCGTTGACGATGTAGGTCAGCTCATCGGCGTGCAGGCGCGCGTTGAGCGTGTGCACGACGGCGCCGCTCATCGGCACGGCGAAGTAGAGCTCCAGGTGGCGGTGCTCGTTCCAGCAGAGCGTCGCGACGCGGTCGCCGGGCTCGATGCCGAGCGTGGCGAGGGCGTTCGCGAGCTTGCGCGTGCGGCGCGCGAAGTCGGCGTAGCGGTAGCGGTGGATGCGGCCGTCGGGGAAGCGGCTGACCAGCTCGTTGTCCGGGAACTGGGTCGCGGCGCGCTCGAACAGCATGGCGAGCGTGAGGGGATGGTCGTCGCTCATCAGGCTGTGCAGCATCGGCGCGCCCCCCTTCCGTCGCGCGCGTGAGCGTAGCACTCCGGGCGCCGCGGCTCGCGCCCGCTCAGCGCTCGATCAGGCTGCCGCCGAGGTGGGGCGACGGGCGATCGAACGGCTGGTAGTCCGCGCGGCGGCGGCCGAGCGCGATGAACGCCTGCGGTCGCCAGTCCTCGGGCAGGTCGAGCACCTGTCGCACCTCGTCCGGCGTGTAGAGCGGCGCGGCCATCCAGTAGGCGCCGAGCCCGCGCTCGCTCGCCTCGAGCAGCAGGTTCTGCAGCGCCGCGCCGAACGAGTGCGCCGCCATCGTCCACTCGGCGCGCGTGCGCTCCTCGTCCGGGTAAGTGTTGAGCCCCTCGCCGACGAGGCAGCCGAGCAACAGCGTCGGCGCGCCCTCGATGCGGCCGCGCGAGCGTTCGAGGGCGCGGCGGCGCACGGCCTCGTCGAGGCCGTCGGCGACCATGTCCGCCTCCCAGGCCGCGCCCATCGCCGAGGCCAGCGCCGCGCGGCGGCCCTGCGAGATCGAGGCGAAGCGCCAGGGGCGGGTGTGGTGCGGCGCTGGGGCGAGCAGCGCCAGCTCGACGAGGCCCGCGATCTCCTCGCGGCTGAGCGGGGGTCCCGCCAGGCCGCGGATCGAGCGGCGGCGGCGCAGCGCGTCGGCGAGGCTCATCGTGGGTCCGATCGCGCGCCTGCTAGCATGGCGCGCGGCGCAACACAGAGGCAGCGAGGGGGTACATCGCGATGCGGATCACGCGCGTTTACACCGGCGACGACGGGGAATCCCACTTCGAGGACATCGAGATCGCGTTCCCGGAGGCGATGGGGCTCGGCATGCGCACGCAGCACTTCCCGGCGGACAGCATCAGCATGCGCCAGGCCTCCGTCGAAAACGAGATGGACTTCCACAACGCACCCCGCCGTCAGTTCGTGATCACCGTCGCCGGCCGCGCCGAGATGGAGTGCGGCGACGGCTCGAAGCGCCAGCTCGGCGCCGGTGACGTGCTGCTGGCCGATGATCTCACGGGCCGCGGCCACATCACCCGCACCGTCGAGCTGCCTCGCTGCTCGGTCGTCGTGCCCGTGCCGGACGACTTCGACCTCGACGCCCTGCGCGCGTAGCCCGCGCATCCAGCGGCCTCGCCTGCGGCGGCTCCGCCTCGCCAGCCGCTACGTCGCGACTGGCTCGACGGGCTTGTTCGTCACGGGATCAACCTCGAAGGGGCTGTGCAGCTCCAGCTCGCGCCCGATCTCGCGGACGGCGGGAAGCACTTCCTCGCCCATCAGCTTCATGCTGCGCATCGCATCCTCGTGGCTCATCGCGCCCTCGCCGTCCCAGAGGATGATCGAGCCCGGGCGCAGCAGCTCGAGGATGTAGCGCAGCTTCTCGATCACCGTCTTCGGCGATCCGGCGATGATCGTCATGCGCTCGACCTGCTGCTCGTAGGTGCCGGCGGAGCGCTCGATCGTCGAGAGCGTCCCGCTCTCGGGCGGCGGGGCGAGGCCGCGCGAGTAGGCGGTGGCGCGGTTGAGCGCGGCGGCGGGCATCGTGCGGTTGCGCGGCGCGAGACCCGGCAGGTTCTGCAGATAGCGATGGACGCCGCCCTGGTTGCCCTCGAGGAACGGGTTCGGCGGCCCCTGGATGTACTTGCGGCCGACCTCGTAGGCCAGCTCGTCGGTCGCCTCGACGTGGACCTTGAAGAGATAGCCGCGGTGCTGCGGGCCGGCCTCGTAGCCGTGCTCGCGGGCGTGCTCGGCGTAGAACTCGAAGGACTGGCGTGTCGCCTCGGGTGCGGTCGCGAGCATTACGTAGGGGTAGCGGTGCGCGGCGGCCCAGTCCGTGCTCTCCTTGCTGCCGCCGCCGGGAATCCAGATCGCCGGATGGGGCTTCTGGTAGGGGCGCGCGAAGGGGTTCACGTAGCGGTAGTTGTAGTGCTCGCCCTCCCAGCGGAAGGGGCCGTGCCTCGTCCAGGCGGCGACGATGAAGTCGTGCGCCTCCTCGAAGCGCTCGCGGTTGAACGGCGGCTGCGCGTTGTGCGAGACGCTCTCGCGCCCCGAGCCGTGCACCCACCCGGTCACGAGGCGGCCGCGCGAGATCATGTCGATCTCCGCCAGCGACTCCGCGAGCCAGAGCGGGTCCTCCCAGATCGGCAGGATGTTGCCGAGCAGCAGGATCCTGGGCTTCGTGGTGATCCGCGCGAGGATCGCTGCCTCCACGTTCATCACGCCGCCCATGCAGGCGGGTGTGCTGTGGTGCTCGTTGAGCATCAGCGCGTCGAACCCGGCCTCCTCGGCCGCGAGCTTCTCGTCGAGGTAGCGGTGATAGAGCAGCGCCCCGAGCCGCGGGTCGTAGTCCTTGTTGCTCAGTCCGAGGTCGAAGTAGGCCTCGCGCGTGGTGGAGCCGAAGAAGCCGTGCTCCTCGTCCTGGTAGGGCCGTTCCGTGAAATGCCCGATCAGCACCGTCCCCGCCTCTCGCGCACGGTCCGCGAGCGCGCCTCGCGGACATCACGGCCCCCGCGGGCCGCGGCTACGGTACCATCCCGGCGCGCCGCATCGCTGGCGCGGAACGGAGCCGGAGATGGAGCTGGGCGTCGTCTTCCCCACGAACGAGATCGGCAACGACCGGATCGCGATCCGCGACTTCGCGCAGGCCGCCGAGGATCTCGGCTACACCCGCTTCGTCGCCTACGACCACGTCCTCGGCGCGCACCCCGAGCGCCCCGAGGGCGACGCCTGGGTCGGCCCCTACGGGAGACACGTCACACCGCCCTACACGCACGAAAGCGCCTTCCACGAGCCGTTCGTGCTCTTCGGCTACCTCGCCGGGCTGACCGACCGCCTCGAGTTCATGACCGGCGTGCTGGTGCTGCCCCAGCGGCAGACCGCGCTCGTCGCCAAGCAGTGCGCGGAGATCGACATCCTCGCGGGCGGTGGGCGGCTCATCCTCGGCGTGGGGGTCGGCTGGAACTCCGTCGAGTTCGAGGCGCTGGGCGAGGACTACGGGACGCGCGGGCGGCGCATGGAGGAGCAGATCGGCCTGCTGCGGCGGCTCTGGAGCGAGCCCGTCGTGACCTTCGAGGGCCGCTTCGATCGCGTCACCAAGGCGGGGCTCAAGCCGCTGCCCGAACGCCCGATCCCGATCTGGATCGGCGCGATGGCCGACATCGCCGTCGAGCGTGCCGGCCGCCTCGCCGACGGCTGGCACGTCCCGCGCGCTTACCGCGGCGACCCGCAGCGGGTCGCCGGCGAGGCCGAGAAGTTCTACGCCGCGGCCCGCGCCGCCGGGCGCGACCCCTCGACGCTGGGGCTGAGCAGCAACCTGCACGCCGTGGGCCTCAATCCTGATCAGCAGCTCGAGCTGGCCGAGCGCCAGCAGGCGGCGGGCGTCACGCACCTCCACTACAGCACCATGGAGCTGGACTACTCGCCCGAGCAGCACATCACCGCCATCCGGGAGTTCGCGGAGCAATCCGGCCTGGGCAGGTAACGCCCGAGGGAGCAGCGTGCCCGTTCCTGACCTCGACGACTGGCTGCGCAACTGGCAGCGCCCGATCCTGCGGCGGCTCGGCATCCGCGGCGACACCGTCGAGCGCGGCTACGCGCGCATGCGCGTCGACCGCCCCGAGGACGCCGACGAGCTGCTGTACCGCAGCTCGCTCACGATCGCCGCGGACCTGGCGGCGATCTCCGCCGTCAACGCGCAGCGCGACGAGGACGTGCAGCTCGCGAACGGCACCGCCGAGCTGCACCTCTCCTTCATCGGGCCTCCCGACGGCCTGCCGGACGCCGTCGAGGTGAGCGCGCGTGTGGCGAACTGGGGGGACTACGCCGCACATCTGGAGATCGAGGCGCACGCGCCCGGCGGCGAACTGGTCGCGCGCGGGTTGACCACCTACTCGCTGCGGCCGGTCGCGGGGGCCTCGTGAGCCAGGCGGACACGCCGACCGAGGCGATCGCGGCGCTCGCGGCCGAGTGGCGGGAGGGACCGCTGTTCGCCGCCTTCGGCATCGAGATCGAGGCGGTCAGCGAGGGCTACGCGCGGCTGGGCGTCGATCGCGCCTCGCAGCCGCTCCGCGGGGTCCGCAACTCGCTCAACGGGGGCGTCGTCGCCTCGCTGGCGGACGCGGCGATGCAGCTCTGCACGGGCACGGTGCTGCGGCCCGGCGAGCAGACCGGGCCGACGCTGGAGCTGAGCATCTCGTTCCTCTCCGCGGCGCGCGGCGAGCGCACGATCTCCGAGGCGCGGCTGCTGCGACGCGGCGGCCGACTCGCCGTCGGCGACGTCGAGATCCGTGACGCCTCGGACGGCGCGATCAACGCGAAGGCGCGCGTCACCTGCGGCATCCGCCGAGACAGCGACACAGAGAAAAGCTAGCGGACGGACGGGAGACCACCGATGACGGAGCAGAAGCCGCGCTGGGCGGTCGAAGGCGTGCTCAGCGACGAGATGCTGGACCGCCACCGCGCGCGGCTCGGCCGCAGCTGGGAGGCCGAGGGCCTGCTCGACCGCTCCGCGATTGAGATCTTCGCGCGCGCGATCGGGGACTCCAACCCGCTCTGGCAGGACGCGGCGTACGCCGCCTCCGGGCCGTACGGTGCGCCGATCGCGCCGCCCGGCGCGCTCTACCGCATCCACCTCGGCAACGCGATGCACGGGCTGCGCGGCGTGATGGGCTACAACATCGGCACCGCCTGGGAGCTGCTCGCCCCCGTCTACGAGGGCGACACGATCCGCACCTCGATCGTCTTCGACGAGATCGAGGAGCGGGACGAGTCGCGCTTCGCCGCGCGCTCGATCATCGAGCACTACCGCGGCGAGTGGACGAACCAGCGCGGCGAAGTCGTCGCGCGCTCGCACGTGCGCAACCTGCGCGTCGAGCGAAGCAGCACGCGCAGCAAGGGCCGCGACACCCGCCTCGAGGTGCCGCACCCCTGGACGGACGAGGAGCGGCTCGCCATCGAGGAGGCATCGGCGCGCGAGCCGGAGCAGATCCGCGGGCGCGAGCCGCTCTGGTGGGAGGATGTCGAGGAGGGGACCGCGCTGGAGCCGCTGGTCAAGGGGCCGCTGCGGATGTGGGACATGATCTGCTGGTTCTCCGCGCGCGGCATCCTCGACGGCTACTCGCGCTCGATCCGCGGCATCCTCGACACCCCCGCGCTCGGGATGCTGCATCCGGCGAGCAACGCGCGCGAGCCGATCGAGATCGTGCACTTCGACAACGAGGCGGCCCGCACCGCCGGGCTGCCGGGCGCCTACGACCTCGGCGCGGCGCGGCAGTCCTACCAGCTTCAGTCGCTGCTCCACGCGCTCGGCGACGAGGCCTGGATCAAGCACAACTCCTGCGAATACCGCCGCTTCGTCTACCTCGGCGACGCGATGACGTTCAGCAACACGATCACGCGCAAGTTCGTGGACGAGGACGGCGAGCACTGCATCCAGGTCGAGGGATCCGTGTTCAACCAGCGCAAGGAAGACGTGATGCCCTCGCGCTCCGTGATCGCGCTGCCCAGCCGCGAGGAGGAGTCGACGCCGGCGCGGCGGCGCGCCCGCGCGAACTGACTCGCGGTTCGATAGGATGCGCCCGGCCGCCATCACGGGCGGATTCGGGCGCGCGTACGGAGGCTGAGATGGCTTCAATCACGGTGGGCAACGTCGAGATCGTGCAGCTCCTCGACCTCAGTCTGGGATTCCCGTTCGCCAACGTCTTCCCGAAGGTGAGCGAGGAGCAGTGGGCCCCGTACTTCGAGCAGTACCCGGACTCCGGCGAGAGCGTCGATCTGTGGCGCTCGAACGCGCAGTGCTACGCCCTGCGCTCCGGCGGCGAGACGCTGCTGATCGACACCGGCTTCGGGCAGGGGCCCTTTGACTTCCTCGGCGGCGCAACGGGCAACCTCGTGCCGGACATGCGCGCGCAGGGCATCGAGCCGGACTCCGTCGGGCGTGTCGTCTTCACGCACCTGCACGGCGACCACGTCGGCTGGAGCGTGGGCGAGGGCGGCGCGGCCACGTTCGCGAACGCGCGCTACGAGGTGCCGCAGGCGGACTGGGAGCAGTTCCGCGACGAGTTGCACGTCACCGCCCTGATCGAGCCGCTCGAGGCGCTGGGCGTGATGGACCTCGTATCCGGCGAGTACGCGCTGACCGACGAGATCACGGCGATCCCCACTCCGGGCCACACGCCCGGACACCAGAGCTTCGTGATCGCCTCGGCGGGCGAGCGGGCGCTGATCCTCGGCGACGTGATGCACCACCCCGCGCAGACCGAGGAGACCGCCTGGAGCCCCAGCTTCGACAGCGACGGCGCGCTCAGCGCGGAGACGCGCTCGGCGCTGCTGGAGCGCCTGGAGGCCGACGGCGACCTCGTCGCCGCCTGCCACTTCCCGGCGCCGGGCTTCGGCCACATCGTGCGCGTCGAGGGCAAGCGCACCTTCCGCGCGCTCTAGCGCCCGCCGCGGACGCCGCCGGGTCAGGCGAGCAGCGACTCCAGCACGCGGCCAACCTCGCGCGGGTCGCCGTCTGGCATGTAGAGCATCTGCACGTCGGCCCCGAGGCGGGCGCGCTCGGCGAGGTGCTCGCGCACCTGCTCGATCGGACCGATCACCTGGATGCCGGCGATCATCTCGTCGCTGAGCGCGGCCAGCGAGGCCTCGCGGTCGCGCTCGCCCCAGGCCGCCATCGAGGCGGCGATCTCGTCCTCGTGGCCGGCGCGGGTGAGCATCCGCCAGTAGAAGTCGCCCATGCGGTTCACGTAGTGGTGCACGTGGCTGCGCGCCGCCATCCACTTGCGCTCGTCCTCGTCCGCGTTGCCATCGAGGACGAAGACGTTGGTGAACGGGGCGAGCGTGATCGCGGAGGCGTCGCGGCCGGCGCTGCTCGCGCCCTCGGCGAGTTGCTCGCGCAACTGCGGCAGCAGCCGCGTCGGCCAGTGGATCGGGAGGATGCCGTCGGCGATCTCGCCGGTCTGGCGGATCGAGCGAGGCGTGATCGCGGCGATCCAGACGGGGACGCGGTCGCGCACGCGCGGGTAGTCCAGCCGGAAGCCGCGCTGCAACTGGAACAGCTCGCCCTCGTACTCCAGCCGCTCGCCCGCCATCAGCATCTGGAAGATCTCGACGTACTCGCGGATGCGGCGCAGCGGCCGCTCGAACGGCACGCCGAAGTAGTGCTCGATCACGAGGTGCCCCGAGGAGCCGAGGCCGAGCACCATCCGCCCATCGGAGATCTGCTCGAGCCGCGCGAACTCCTGCGCCAGCGTCGCCGGGCTGCGCGAGAAGACGTTGAGAATTGAGGGCAGGATCGTGGCGCGCTCGGTGTGCTCGGCGAGCAGCGTGAGCCAGGGGATCGCGGAGGGGCCCCAGGATTCGCCGCCGCCGGTGATGTGCTCGATGCCGAGGTCCTCGGCGATCCGCACCTTCTCCAGCGTCTCCCGCCAGTCGTCCCCCATCGGCGCCTGCAGCCCGAGCTTCATCGCGGCCCCCTCCCGCGCGTGATCGCGCGCGCGAGCGGATTCTAGCCCCCCTGCCCGGCGGGGAGCAGCCGCCGACCTCGTCCCGCGCTACCATGCGCGGGACGAGCGAGCGAGCCGCGGCGGAGCCCATGCCCAACCAGTACGTGGCCACCGACACCAGCACCGGCCTCAAGGTCACGGTCACGGGCAACTTCCCCGAGGATCCCGATGACCGCGTGCGCATCGCCCGCACCTCGACGCTGTTCACGCGCCTGATGGCGACGATCCTCGCGATGGAGGACGCGACGCCGCGCCGCGAGGGCTTCCGCGCCGTCGAGACGCAGCTCGAGATCGCGGACGCGCTGCTGCGCCGCGAGATGGACGAGGTGCAGCGCCTGATCCGCGAAACGCTGTCCTCGATGGGCATCACCGAGGATCACCTGGGCGAGATCGAGGCGGAGCTGCGCCGCCACCTCGGCGAACTCGGCAACGACGAGGAGCCTCCGGCGCTTGCGTGAGCGGGGTTGCGTATGGTCTCCCCATGAAGACGACTCTCAACATTGACGACGCCCTTCTGGAGCGGATACGCGACGAAGCCGCCCGGCGCGAGACGACCGTGTCCGCCCTCGTCGAGGCGGGTTTGCGCCGCGTTCTTGATGACGCTCCGCCACCGCCGGACGTGCTACCGCCACTGCCAACCTGGAGTGGCGGCGAGGCACGAGTCGATGTGGCAGACCGCGAGGCGCTCGGGGCGGTTCTCGGCGACGAGGAGCCTCCGGCGCCTGCGTAACGCGCCCCCGCGCGCTGGCGCCGCCGCAGGCGCGGCGCTACGATGGCAACGAACGCCCCTTCGTACCGCCGAGGGGCGCCGCCCGCTCCGCTCGACGCCCTCCCCACCACGCAATCGAGGTGGCCTCTGCCGACCGACCGCATCGCCGTCATCGGGGCACGCGAGCACAATCTCAAGAACATCTCCGTCGAGATTCCGCGTGATCGCCTCGTCGTCATCACCGGGCTCAGCGGCTCTGGCAAGTCCTCGCTCGCCTTCGACACCATCTACGCCGAGGGTCAGAGGCGTTATGTAGAGTCGCTCTCCGCCTACGCCCGCCAGTTCCTCGGGCTGATGGAGAAGCCGGACGTCGACTACATCGACGGCCTCTCGCCCGCGATCTCGATCGACCAGAAGGGCGTCTCGAAGAACCCGCGCTCCACGGTCGCCACCGTGACCGAGATCTACGACTACCTGCGGCTGCTCTTCGCCCGCGTCGGCGTCCCCTACTGCCCGCACTGCGGCCAGGTGATCCGCCGCCAGACCATCCAGCAGATCGTCGACGCGATCCTCTCGGAGGCGCCCGGCACGCGCGCGATGCTGCTCGCGCCCGTCGTGCGCCACCGCCGCGGGCAGCACGAGCAGGTCTTCGACGCGATCCGCCGCGCCGGCTTCGTACGCGTGCGCGTCGACGGCGTCGTGCGCGACATCGAGGAGCAGTTCGACCTCGACCGCTACCAGTGGCACGACATCGACGTCGTCGTCGACCGCCTCGTCACGCCCGCCGCCGACGCGGAGGACGCCGAGGCGACCCGGCAGCGCATCGCGGACTCGGTGGAGCAGGCGCTCAAGCTCGGCGAGGGCATCCTGCAGTTCGCGCCGGAGGACCGCCCGGAGGAGACCTTCAGCGAGCACTTCGCCTGTCCGAACACGACGCACCCGCCCTACTCGGTGGGCGAGATCGAGCCTCGCAACTTCTCCTTCAACAGCCCGCACGGAGCCTGCGCCTCCTGCACCGGCCTCGGCATGCGCATGGAGCTCGACGCGGAGCTGGTCGTGCCCAACCCGAAGCTCACGATCAACGAGGGCGCGATCCTCCCGTACCAGCGGCTCAGCACCACACTCAGCTGGTATCGCCGCCGCCTCGAGGCGCTCGGCCGGTCCTACGGCTTCGACCTCGACACGCCGCTCGATAAGCTCGACGACCGTCAGTGGTCGGCGCTGATGGAGGGCGCGGGCACCGAGCAGATCCAGGTCTCCTACCGCACCCGCCGAGGCCGCGACCGCGACTACGCGATCTCCTGGGAGGGCGTGCTGCCCAACCTCGAGCGCCGCTACCGCGAGACGGAGTCCGACTGGGTGCGCAACGACCTGGAGCGCTACATGGTGGCGGCGCCATGCCCGGCCTGCCGCGGCGCGCGGCTGAAGCCGGAGATGCTCGCCGTCTCCGTCGACGGACGCTCGATCTCCGAGGCCGTCCGCGAGTCCGTCGGGGACGCGCTCGCCTGGATCGAGCGGCTGCGCGCGGAGGACTCGCCGCTGTCTGCGCGCGAGCGCCAGATTGCGCGCCAGATCCTGCAGGAGATCGAGAACCGGCTCACCTTCCTGCGCGACGTGGGTCTCCAGTACCTCACGCTCGACCGCGCCTCGGGGACGCTCTCGGGCGGCGAGGGCCAGCGCATCCGCCTGGCCACGCAGATCGGGTCGGCGCTGATGGGCGTGCTCTACGTCTGCGACGAGCCCTCGATCGGCCTCCACGCGGTCGACAACCAGCGGCTGATCCGCACGCTGACGCGCCTCCGCGACCTCGGCAACACGGTGCTTGTCGTCGAGCACGACGAGGCGATGATGCTCGCCGCCGATCACCTGATCGACCTCGGGCCGGGCGCGGGCGAGCACGGGGGCGAGGTGGTGGCCGAGGGCACGCCGCAGCAGGTGATGCGCAGCCGCAAGTCGATCACCGCGCAGTACCTCTCCGGCAAGCGCAACATCCCGATGCCGAAGACGCGCCGCGAGGGCAGCGGCGAGGCGCTGATCGTGCGCGGCGCCAGCGCCCACAACCTCAAGCAGCTCACTGTCGCGTTCCCCCTCGGGACGATGATCTGTGTCACCGGCGTCTCCGGCTCCGGCAAGTCGACGCTGGTCAACGAGATCCTGGCGAAGCGCCTCGCGCACGACCTGCACCGCGCGCGCGAACGCCCCGGCGCGCACGCGGGCATCTCGGGCCTCGATCACGTCGACAAGGCAGTCGTGATCGACCAGTCGCCGATCGGGCGCACGCCGCGCTCGAACCCGGCGACCTACACGGGGCTGTTCACGGTGGTGCGCGAGCTGTTCGCGACGGTGCCGGAGGCGCGGGCACGCGGCTACAAGCCGGGCCGCTTCTCCTTCAACGTGAAGGGCGGCCGCTGCGAGGCCTGCAAGGGCGACGGCTACAACCAGATCGAGATGCAGTTCCTGCCCGACGTGACGGTCCCCTGCGAGGTCTGCCGCGGCGACCGCTACAACCGCGAGGCCCTCGAAATCCGCTTCCGCGGCAACACCATTGCCGAGGTGCTGCGCATGACCGTGACGGAGGCGCTCGAGTTCTTCGACGCCTTCCCGCGCGCGAAGCGCAAGCTGGAGACGCTGCACGCCGTGGGGCTCGGCTACATCCGCCTTGGCCAGCCGGCGACCACGCTCTCGGGCGGCGAGGCGCAGCGCGTCAAGCTCGCAACGGAGCTATCGAGGCGCGCCACCGGCCGCACGGTCTACATCCTCGACGAGCCGACCACGGGCCTCTCCTTCGCGGACATCGAGGCGCTGCTGAGCGTGCTGCAGCGGCTGGTCGATCAGGGCAACACGGTAATCGTGATCGAGCACCAGATGGACGTGATCAAGAACGCGGACTGGCTGATCGACCTCGGCCCCGAGGGCGGGGAGCGCGGCGGCGAGTTGATCGCCGAGGGCCCCCCGGAGCGCGTCGCCGCCATCGAGGCCTCGGCGACGGGCCGCTACCTGCGCGCCACCCTCGCACAGCACGGCGTCGTGCCGGAGGGCGCGGCCCCGCCGTCCGACAACGGCGCGAAGCCGCGCGCGCCCTCGCGCAAGCGCAAGCGCGCGGGGAAGGCGGCAGCGCGGGCGTAGCGCGGCAGCTCCCCCGCTATACTACCGAACGCAGGTTCTAATAGCCGGGCCAGACCGGAGGTATGCATTGAGCAAGCGAAGGAACGCCAACGCCAAACCGAACGGCACTCCGGATCACAAGATGGTCGACTTGCGGGAGGCCGGGCGGAGGGGAGTTGAGACGATCGACCTCGGCGACGTGGCGCCGAGGAAGCCGACGAACATGAACCCGTTCGCGACGGTGAAGCCCACCCAAGGCAGCGAACCGGTCGCGAACACCGCGCCACCGTCCGGCAGGGGACGCCCCGAGCAAGCGGTAGAGTAGTCCGTGCCGACGACCCTTGAAGCGGCCGTGGTCGTCGCCACATTCATCGTCCCCGGCTTCGTCGGATTCTACGTCTCCCGGGAGTTGACCCCGTTTCCGATCAAGCAGGTATCCGACGCGGAGCTCGTGCTTCTCAGCACGGCATTTGCAACAGTCATCCTCACCTGTGAGATCGGACTGTATGCCGTGGTCGTTGGGTTCTCCCCCGACCTTCCACTGCTAGCCGGAGTCTCGTCCGCGGAAATCCGCGACGCTGGGTACCACGCCGCGTTGGAAGCGCATCCCGCACGCGTCGCCGGGATCTTCAGCGCGCAGTTCGTCCTGCACTGCATTGTCGTGGCACTACCCGGCTGGTTTGATCCCCTCGGCAAGGTGCTCGAGCGTACGCGGCGACGCAGGGGCGCTTCTGCGGAGGACGTGTGGACACGTGGCCTTGTCGGTCTCAGGCAGGAGAAGGGGTTACCTTCGACCTTCGTCCGCGCCGTCCTCGAGACCGGCGAGACATACTGGGGAATTCTATCGAAGATCAGTAATCACGCGAGGGATGACGGAGGCCGCGATATCGTCCTGCAGGCGGTCAGCAAGTCTTCGTCAGTCGACCAGAGCCCCGCTCCCCTACACGCGGACAGGCCCGAGGACACGGTAGTCGCCCTGTCGACCCGCAACCTCCGCGCCGTCGAGGCAGTCTTTCACGACCCGTTCGAATAAGGCCGACCGCCATCGCTATGCACGTAAGCGACACTGCCTCCGCCGACGCGAACTGACCCCGAGGCCTGTGACCACCATCCAGCTGCAGCCGGAGGGCGCGGCCCCGCCGTCGGACAATGGCGCGAAGCCACGCGCGCCCTCGCGCAAGCGCAAGGCAGCGGCGCGGGCGGCAGCGCGGGCGTAGGACGGCTCGCTCAGCGCGCTACCAGAACTTCCACCAGGGCTTGCGGCGACGCACCACCGGCTCGCCCGCCGCCTTCCGGGCGAGCTCGGCCGCGTGCTCGACGGCCTCCTGGCTGGCCCGCGGCACGTTCGCGACGAGACGCGGTATCAGCTCGAAGAGCACGTCCATGTCCTCCGGCGTGAGCCGGTCACGCGCGACCGTGTGCACAAGGGCCGCGCGGCGCATCGCGATCGCGCCCGGCACGCGCTCGAACGCCATGTTGTAGGCGTTCGCCACGTCCTGCGCTTCCGGGAGATTGTCAGCCGCGAGGCTCAGCCACGAGCGCAGGCGGCTCTCCGTGAAGTCGGCCAGTTGCTCATCCCCAAGCGCGTACTCGGCGCGAATCATCGCTTCGGCCTGCTGCTCGCGTGTGGCCTGGTCGAGGCCGGCCATGGCATCGAAGCGCTGCAGCATCCCGGAAATCCGCGCCGCCGGCTCCTCATCGCTCAGCGCCGACCATGTCATGTCCAGTTCTGCTTCGGCCGTCATCGCTCTTCCCCTCTCGCGTCTCGCGCAGGTGAAGCGCTGTACGCTGGCGCAGGCGCTGCCCGCCTGCTGATTGAACGGTACTCCATGACCACCATACGCCTCCAGCCGGACGACGCGCGCCTCGCCGCGCTGGCGGTCGTCTACCACCTCGGGCGGCCGGGGTCGGAGTTGGATGCGGCGACGCTGCAACCGCACGAGCACGGGCTGGGACCGCTCCAGCCCGAGCTCGAGGAGCAGCTCGGTTACGCCGTGACGTCGATCGACGTCACGGCGTACCAGCTCTCACGGCTCGGGGAGGCGCTGCACGGGACGGTCAACGAGCTCAAGCAGTTCGAGCTGAGCGAAGGCCGCTCGGTCGTCCCCGGCTTCGCCGAGGCGTTCGCGCGCCTCTTCCCCGACCACGCGGCCGAGGAGGGGGGCGCGCTCGACCTCGCCTCGCAGGGGGTGATGCTGCGCCGCCGCCTCGACGCGGCCGTCCGCGAAGCCGCGGCGCAGCTGGAGGCCGCGCGCGCCGCCTCGGCGGAGCGCGCCCGCTCCGCTGACGCGCCGTCCGGGGGAAAACGCAGCCTCTGGCGGCGCATCTGGCGGCGCCGCAGGGAGTGAGCGCGGCGATGCCCGACGGGTTGTCCCTTGTCCCGATGCCGACCCGAACCTAGAATCGAGGTAACCGGACCGCATGAAGGGACGCCCTGCGGGATGACCTATTACATCACCCAGCCGTGTATCGACGTCATGGACCAGTCCTGCGTCGATGTCTGCCCGGTCGATTGCATCCACTTCGAAGAGGGTGACGACCGGATGCTCTACATCGACCCCGACGAGTGCATCGACTGTGGCGCGTGCGAGCCGGCCTGCCCGGTGAACGCGATCTACGCCGAGGACGATCTGCCCGACGACCAGTCGGCCTTCGCCGAGATCAACGTGCTCTGGTTCCAGGATCCCGCCGCCGCGCGCGAGAAGGTCCCCGCCTAGCACCCATCCGCAGCGGCGGAGGAACGGGCGCCTCACCCCCCGTCGACAGACCCCCACCGCAAGGAAGCGCCGCGAACGCGGCGCTTCTTCATGCGCGCGAACGCCAGCGAGTGCTAGCGCGACGGCATCGGCGAGCCCTCGAGGATCGGGATATCGTCGTGCGCCATGCGCTCGGCGCCCTCGCGCAGCGGGTGCGATTCGAGCCGGACGGTACCGTCGCGCTCGAGGTGGACCATGAGCACGCGCCCGCCGGTGTGGCCCGCCAGGCCATCCGGCGCGCCGGAGTAGGCGGCAAGCCCCTCGCCGGCGGCGACGCGCGTCTGCTGTTCCCAGTGGCCGAGCGCGAAGTAGTCGTGGTCCAGCACCGCGAAGTGGTCCTCGTAGATGTGGTACGAGCTGTGGTCGGCGGACATCGGGTGCAGGAAGTGACCGTGCCCGACGCCGATGTGCCAGTCCGCATTGCCCCGCCCGGGCGCGTCCTCGAACGGGCGGAAGTTGGGGTCGAGTTCGGTGTGGCTGCGGCCCCACAACTCGACGCTGAGATCGGGGAGCATCACGGATTCGCCCTCGGGCGTGCGCATCAGGCGCAGGTTGGGCGCCAGCTCCGTGAGGTCCAGCCGGTCGTAGACGGAGCCGGGCCCGACGTGGTCATGGTTGCCCGGCAGCAGGATCACCGGACCGGGCACGCGTGCCAGCTGCTCGCCGGCGAACTGCATCGTGTCCTCCTGGACGCGGGCGTTGTCGAAGAAATCGCCCGCGATCACCATGAAATCGACGCGCTCCGTGATCGACAGGTCGATCACGGAGCGGAAGGTGTCGTGCATCTCCTGGCGGCGCTGCATCGTTCGCTCGGCCTTGCTGTGGTCGTAGGCCCCGAGGTGCACATCCGAGGTGTGCAGGAATTTCAGCTCGTTCCGGCCCTGCTCGTCGCTCACTCGTCCCCCGCCTCCTGCACTACCGGCCGCAGCGCCTCGATCCGCTCGCGCAGCGCCTCGACGACGCCGTCGAGGGGTACGCGAATCTGCGACATCGTATCGCGTTCCCGGATAGTAACCGCCTCGTCGTCCAGTGTCTCGAAATCGACCGTCACGCAGAGCGGCGTGCCGACCTCGTCCTGCCGCCGGTAGCGGCGGCCGATGGACTGCGAGTCATCGTACTGGGTTCGGAAGTGCGGGCGCAGCAGCTCCCAGACGCGGCGCGCCGTCGGGACCAGCCGCTCGTTGCGGGAGAGCGGCAGCACCGCCACCGTCGTCGGCGCCACGTCCGGCGCCAGCCGCAGCAGCACGCGCTTCTCGCCGCGCGCGTCCACTTCCTCGTCGTAGGCGTCCACGAGCAGCGTGAGCAGGATGCGATCGACACCCGCCGCCGGCTCGACGACGTGCGGGACGATGTGCTCGCCGCGCTCCTGGTCGAAGTAGGTCAGGGACTTGCCGGAAGCGCTCGCGTGCGCCGTCAGGTCGAAGTCGCCGCGGTGTGCGATGCCTTCGAGTTCGCCCCAGCCCCAGGGGTAGAGGTACTCGATGTCGGAGGTGCCGCGCGAGTAGTGCGAGAGCTCGTCGGGTGTGTGATCGCGCAGCCGCAGGCGCTCCGGGCGCACGCCGAGCGACACGTACCAGTTCAGCCGCTCCCGCTTCCAGTACTCGTGCCACTCCATCGAATCCGCGGGGTCGCAGAAGAACTCCATCTCCATCTGCTCGAACTCGAGCATCCGGAAGGTGAAGTGGCCGGTGGTGATCTCGTTACGGAACGACTTGCCGATCTGCGCGATGCCGAAGGGCAGCCGCCGCCGCGTCGACTGCTGCACCAGCTCGAAGTTGACGAACATGCCCTGCGCCGTCTCGGGCCGCAGGTAGGCGACCGCGGCGTCGTCCTGCACGGGCCCCACGAAGGTGCGGAACAGCAGGTTGAACTGCCGCTCCTCGGTGAACCGGCCGACCTCGCCGCACGACGGGCACGTGTTGTCCTCGATGTGGTCCGCGCGCACGCGGGCACGGCAAGCGAGGCAGTCGACGAGGGGGTCGGCGAAGCTGTCGACGTGGCCCGACGCCTGCCAGACCTTCGGATTGGTGATCATCGCCGCCTCGATGCCGACGATGTCGGTGCGCTCCTGGACCATCCGCCGCCACCAGTGGTCGCGGATGTTGCGCTTCATCTCGACGCCGAGCGGGCCGTAGTCGTAGGTGGAGGCAAAGCCGCCGTAGATCTCCGCGGAGGGGAAGACAAAGCCGCGCCGCTTGGCGAGCGAGACCAGCGTCTCGAGCTGGACCGAGGCGGCTGTGGAGGCGTCGAGTGCGGCCTCGGTCACGGGGTGACTCCTCGTTACGTCGTGTGCTGGCCTGGCGCTGGTGGACGGAAGGGAGCGTAGCACCGCCCCGCACTGCCCTCAACGACAGGCCGCCTGCTGTTCGCGTTGGTCATGGCGCGGGGCACCCAGTTCGGCGCCAGCCGCGCCAGCGTCACTTCCGGAACGCCGGGCCGTACCGCCCGATCCGGACATCCGCACCCGAATCCGAAACCGTCATCAAGAGCTGCCCTGTGTTACCGGTGGCGCGGTGGGGGTGGCCCGTGGCCGGCAGCCGGAGGGGCGGGCCCGGCCGGCGTCGCGGCAGGCGCCGGCTCGGGCGTCGCCTCAGCTGTCGGGGTCGGCTCGGGCGTTGCCTCAGCCGTCGGGGTCGGCTCGGGCGTTGCCTCAGCTGTCGGGGTCGGCTCGGGCGTCGCCTCAGCCGTCGGGGTCGGCTCGGGCGTTGCCTCAGCTGTCGGGGTCGGCTCGGGCGTTGCCTCAACTGTCGGGGTTGCCTCGGGCGTTCAGCTGTCGGGGTCGGCTCAGGCGTCTCGCCATCGTCGGGCGTCTCGCCATCGTCGGGCGTCTCGCCATCGTCGGGCGTCTCGCCATCGTCGGGCGTCTCGCCATCGTCGGGCGTCTCGCCGTCGTCGGGCGTCTCGCCGTCGTCGGGCGTCTCGCCGTCGTCGGGCGTCTCGCCGTCGTCGGGCGTCTCGCCGTCGTCTGGCGTCTCGCCATCGTCGGGCGTCACGCCGTCGTCGGGCGTCACGCCGTCGTCGGGCGTCACGCCGTCGTCGGGCGTCACGCCGTCGTCGAGCGTCACGCCGTCGTCGAGGGGCTGCGGAGGCTGCGGGGCCTGCGTGGGCTGCGGCGGCGGCGGTCGCGGCGCCTGCGTGGGCTGCGGTCGCGGCGCCTGCGTGGGCTGCGGAGGCGGCGCACACGAGGAGGTGACTACCCTGATCCCGGCGTCGTCATAGTCGTCGTCGTCCCAGTCCTCGAACCAGAGTTCCGGACCACTGGGCAGGGGATCCCAGCGCTCCTCGGCCAGGAACTGAACGTAGATCCCGAAGTCGACTCCCTGGTTGCTTCGGAAGGAAGCGGTGTCCCCCTGGTCCCGGTTCGTGAGGTTCAGGTACTGAGTGGCGGCGCCAGGGGAAGTGCGGTACACGAAGTCGTTCGTGAAGGCCGCATCGCCGCCGAGCGAGGTGACCTGGTAGTCGATGCACGTCTGGGCGCGCGCTTCGCCGAACGCGTAGAGGGTGACAGTCACCACGAGAGCCGAGCCGACGATCGCGGCCCACGTCCACGGCTGCCTCCGCGGCCTAGCCATGGCGATCACCTGGCGCGGCGTGTCGAGCGTGTCTACGCGTGCAATTCGTAGAGCGCGATCCTGCGACCGACGGGGCAGCCGGTCTCTGCCGCGACCGCGCTCCCCCATGCGCGGGCGAGGTGTCACCGCCGGGCCAGGGAATCCCGGCGGTGTGGGTCATCGGACGGTCAGCCTGGGAGGCACCGTGCCTCTCCCATCACACCCCCGCTTGCTCCGTCACCCCCGCCTCTTCGGTTAGACGACTGGACGATCCGTTAGATGAACAGCGGCCCGAAGACCACCGCCACGATCGCCATCAGCTTCAACAGGATGTTGAGCGATGGGCCCGAGGTGTCCTTGAACGGGTCGCCGACCGTGTCGCCGATGACGGCGGCAGCGTGGGCCACCGAGCCCTTGCCGCCGTGCGCGCCCGCCTCGATGTACTTCTTCGCGTTGTCCCAGGCGCCGCCTGCGTTCGCCATCATCAGCGCGAGCAGCGCGCCTGCGGCGATCGAGCCCGCGAGCAGCCCGCCGAGCGCTTGCGGCCCGATGAAGATGCCAACCGCGACGGGCACCACCACGGCGATCGTGCCGGGGATAATCATCTCGCGGAGCGCCCCGTTGGTCGCAATCGTGACCGCCAGGGCCGAGTCCGGCTCCTCCGAGCCGTCCATGATGCCGGGGTGCTCGCGGAACTGGCGGCGCACCTCGTTGACCATCGCCATGGCTGCGCGCCCCACCGCCGCCATCGTCAGCGCGGCGAACAGGAACGGCATCAGCGCGCCGATCAGCACGCCCGCCAGCACGGTCACGTCGAGCAGGTCGAACGAGATCTCGGCGCCGCCCGCGCTGATCACCTGCTGGTACGTGAACATGAGCGCCATCGCCGTCAGCACGGCGGAGCCGATCGCGAAGCCCTTGCCCGTCGCCGCCGTCGTGTTGCCGAGGCTGTCGAGGGCGTCCGTGCGCTCGCGCACCTCGGGAGGCAGCGCCGCCTGCTCGGCGATCCCGCCGGCGTTGTCGGCGACGGGCCCGTAGGCGTCGCTCGCAAGCGTCACGCCCAGCGTGGAGAGCATGCCAACCGCGGCGAGTGCGATCCCGTACAGCCCGGCCAGTTCGAAGGTGATGCCGATCGCGACCACGATCGTCAGCAGCGGGATCGCCGTGGAAAGCATGCCGAGGCCGAGGCCGCCGATGATCACGGTGCCCGCGCCGGTCTCCGCCTGCTCGGCCAGCTTCTTGGTCGGCGAGAACTCGAACGCCGTGTAGTACTCCGTCGCCGTGCCGATGATCTGGCCGGCAACCAGCCCAACGAGCACGACCCAGAACAGGTCGTACTTGAGCTCCATGAGGGTCACCGCGATCAGCGTGCCGACCAGCACCAGCCCGCCCGCCGAGAAGATCCCGGTGCGCAGCGCCCAGAGCAGCCGGCCCATCGTCGCGTTCTCGCTCGTGCGCACGAGGAACGTGCCGATGATCGAGGAGACGATTCCTATCGCCATGACGAGGAACGGCAGCACCAACGCGTCGCCCGCGAAGTCGTCCGCTCCCGGCAAGAAGACGTCGCGGGCCCCCATCCCGACGATCGCGATGGTCGCCAGCGACATCGTGGCGACGATCGAGCCGGTGTAGGACTCGAACAGGTCCGCGCCCATGCCGGCGACGTCGCCGACGTTGTCGCCGACGTTGTCGGCGATGGTCGCGGGGTTGCGCGGGTCGTCCTCGGGGATGCCGGCCTCGACCTTGCCCACGAGGTCGGCCCCGACATCGGCGGCCTTCGTGTAGATGCCGCCGCCGACGCGCGCGAACAGCGCGATCGAGGAAGCGCCGAAGGCGAAGCCGGTCAGCGGGCCGACGTCCTGGAAGATCAGGTAGAGCACCGCGAGGCAGGCCAGGCTGATGCCGACGACGGTCATGCCCATGACCGAGCCGGAGGAGAAGGCCACGCGCAGCGCCGCGTTCAGCCCCTCGCGCGCCTTCGCCGTGGTGCGCACGTTGGCGCGCACGGCGATGAACATCCCGATGTAGCCTGCCGCCGCCGAGGCGATGGCGCCGATGACATAGGCGATCGCGAAGCGTGGCAAGTCCGTGAACTGTCCGCTGCCGCCGTCCAGCTTGTCGAGCACGTCGAGGTCGCGGAACAGCGCCAGGATGACGGCGACGACGACGACGAAGACGGCGATGAAGGAGTACTCACGCCGCAGGAACGCCGCCGCGCCAACCTGGATCTGCTCGGCGATCGAGCGCATCGTCTCGTCGCCCTGGTCTTCGCCAAGAATCCGCTGAGCCGCCACGACTGCGAATACCAGCGCGATCAGCGCTGCCGCAATCGCGATCCAGAGGATCTCCATGTCGCCTCCACTCCATGCGTCTCGAGCCCGCCGATGAGGCCCGCCGATGGGCATGTTCGCGCGCGCTCTACGCACGCGCTAGGGGCAGAAAGGATAGCACGGTCTGCTAAAACGCGATAGCGCCTATGCAATATGAGTCACAGCCAGGGCATTCTGCCAGACCGGTCAAACGGGCCTCAGTGCTGGCACTCCGCCGAGCCGCCCACTCCCCCGCCCGCGCCGCGCCGCTCGAGGGCGTCGAGCCGGCTCGCGAGCCGCTGCTGTTGCGCCGCCAGCGTGAGGTCGCCGCGCGTGCGCTCGATGATGCCGCGCGTCACGTCCGTGGCGCGGCGCAGGTTCGCGGTCATCGCGTCCGGGTAGTCGATCGTCACCAGCAGCGACTGCATCTCGTCCATCCGATCGAGCATCGCCTCGCAACGCTCGAGGGCGTCCGCGCGCAGCGAGTCCAGCACGTGGCGGCGCAGCTCGCCGATCGCCTCGGCCAGGCCGTGCAGGTAGCCCACGCCGCGCACACCGAGCGATTGCGGTGTCGGCAGCGGACGACCGGCGATCAGCGCGAGCGTGATCGCCGCCTCGGCGTACTCCTTCTGCGCGTCGTGGACGAAGCCGGCGTGGGCGATCTGCGGGATATCGCGTGTCGCCGTCGCGGCCTCCACGAGCGCGGCCCGCGCCTCGTCGAGCAGGCTCGCTGCAGTCTCCATGTCGCCGCGGTGCACGGCGCGGATGCAGTTCGCCGAGGAGCGGACGGCGCCGCGGCAAAGCGGCAACGCGACCTCGCGAGCGGCGTTCATCGCCTCGAGGTCGGCGCGTATCTCCTCGACGGCGCGCGCCAGATCGGCGCCGAAGTCGGCTCCTTCGAAGGGCATGGCGCTCAGGCGTCCTGCACGGAGTCGGGCAGCTCGCCCTCGCGGGCCGCGTCGATCATGTCGCGGGTCTCGTCGGGCAGGTCCATCCCGTACTCCTCGAAGCGCTGCTCGACCCAGCGCCCGATCTGGCGCGGGTCGCGGTAGTGGTCCTCGGGCCGGCCGCCGAGGCCGGGCGCACCGTACTCGTCGATCACGTCCTTGTCCGTCCTGAGCCGGGCAACGGAGGAGATCTGGCGCGCCGTGCGGCCGGAGCCGCAGTGCTCGCACTCGGGCGCCGCCGGGTCGCTGCGCATCGAGCGCACGAAGAGGCTGGTCAGGCCCTCGCACTCCTCGCAGCGGTACTCGTAGATCGGCAGACGGCTAGTCCGGGTTCCCGAGGCTCTTCTTCGCCTTCGCCTCAGCCACCCTGTGGCGGAAGGTGTAGCCGGCGTCGATCCGCTCGACGGGGTCCTCGCCGGCCTCGGCCTTCTCGGCGAGTTCGCGGTAGTTGGAGCCGAGCACCTCGTCGTACTCGGAGCTGGCCTCCCGCGCCCACCTCGCGAAGCCGCGCTCGTCGCCGCGTTCGAGGGCGGCCTCGTGCCCGCTGAAGTCGACATCGGCGAGCCGCTGCGCGTCGCTGCGCACGCGGGCGAAGGCGGACATCAGGCGCGTCAGCTGCGTGCCGCCGCACTCCGGGCAGCTCGGCTCGCTCGCGGCCGAGGCCGAGCGGAAGAAGATCTCGACGCTCTGTTCGCAGTTCGCGCAGTCGTACTGGTAGATAGGCATGGTTCAGAAAGTGTAGCGCCCCACGCCGTCGCCGCAACAGCCCCCGCAGGCCGCTGCGGAGCCAACGCGCGCCACGGCGATGCGATGATGGGGCCTGACCGGGGAGGCGACGATGGTGCTACGGAGCGTCAGGGCCAGGTTCACGGGCGGCAAGCTCGAGCCTCTGGAGCCCCTCGGCCTCGAAGAGGGCGCGGAAGTCTCCGTGACCGTCGACGAGCAGGTGCACCCCACCGAGGAGGCGGAAGACGCCGCCCTTTCCCGCGCCATCGAGGAAGGCCTGACTACCGAGCGCGTCAGCGATCAGGAGATCACCGCCATCCTGCGGGACAGCTAACCGGGCTGCCCCGCGCCGAGCCCCCGCCTCACCCCTCCACGGCGCTGCGGATGTGCTGGAACGAGGCGACCGAGCCGTCCGCAGCCAGATCGATGGCCACGAGGTCGATGCGCTGGTCGGCGGGCAGATCCGGGTGCTCCATGCCGTAGGCCGCAGCCAGCTCGCGCAGGCGGCGCTGCTTGCGCGCGCTCAGCGCCTCGATTGCGCGTCCTGCCTGGCGCGGCCGCCGCAGCTTCACCTCGACGAAGACGAGCGTGCCGCCCTGCAGCGCGATCAGATCGACCTCGCCCTCGCGGCGGCGCACGTTGCGATCGACCAGCCGGTAGCCGCGCGTCTTGAGGTAGTCCGCGGCGAGGCGCTCGCCGGAGCGCCCCAGCCGGTCGGTCGCCCTCGTCATCGGGGCGAAGGGCTCGCCAGCACCTCGCGCACCGGGGCGAAGAGTAGGCGGTGCACGCTGGAGTGTCCCAGGCGGCGCAGCGCCTCGCGGTGCTCGGCGGTGGCGTAGCCCTTGTTGCGCGCGAAGCCGTAGCCGGGGAAGCGAGCGTCGAGGCGATCCATCATCCGGTCGCGCGCGACCTTCGCGACGATGCTCGCCGCGGCCACCGAGGGGCAGAGCGCGTCCCCGTCGATCACCGCGTGCTGCCTCGTCTCGCACTCGACGACCTCGCGGCCATCGACGATCAGCGCGTCCGGCGCGCGGTCCAACTGCTCGACGGCGCGGCGCATCGCGAGCCGGGTCGCGGCGGTCATGCCGAGCTGGTCGATGACGTGCGAGGAGACGACGCCGATGCCGTAGTCGCAGTGGCGGCGGATCTGCGCGGCGAGCTCCTCGCGGGAGGCGGCGTCGAGCAGCTTGGAGTCGCGCAGCCGCCGGACCCAGCCGGCGCGCGAGTAGCGCAGCACGACGGCGCCGGCGACGACCGGCCCGGCGAGCGGCCCGCGCCCGACCTCGTCGACGCCGGCGACGCGCTCGCAGCCCTCGCGCCAGAGCGCGTTCTCAACCTGCCACGTGGGCTTCGAGGTGCGGCGCGGACGGGCAAGTACGGCAGCCACGGCCGCATGCTAGGCGCGGCAATACCGATCAGGCAAGTTATCTGTTAGGAGAGGCCGGGCCCCAAGCGGGGCCGGTGATACACTGGATCTGGCGCTGCACGGGCCAGGCCCGCAGCCTGCGAACCGATCCGGGCGGCCCGGCGCGAGTGCGAGGAGCGGCCCTGGACCATGAAATCCCGCTGGATGCGCAACTCCTTCATCTACGTGATCATCCTCGGCGCGGTCATCCTCGCCGTCGTGATGTTCCTGCGCCCATCCTCCAACTCGCGTGACATCCCGCTCTCCCAGGTTGTCGAGGAGGCCCTGGCCGGCAACGTCGATCTGATCAGGGTCTCCGGCGATACGCTCGAGGTGCACCTGCAGGGCGAGCGCGAGCCGCTCAGTTCGCGCAAGGAAGAGGGCACCTCGATCGCCGAGATCCTTGGCGATCGCGGCGTCGCCGTCGGAACCGGCGAGGGCGCCGTCCAGATCGAGGTCGGCGGGCCGAGTCAGTTCGGCAGTATCTTCGGGCTGTTCTTCAACTTCCTGCCGCTGATCCTCTTCGGCGGAATCCTGATCTTCATGATGCGCCAGGCGCAGGGCTCGAACTCCCAGGCGATGTCCTTCGGCCGCAGCAAGGCGAGGATGTCCACCGGCCAGACGCCGACCGTCACCTTCCTCGATGTCGCCGGGCAGGACGAGGCGAAGCAGGAGCTCGCCGAGATCGTCGAGTTCCTCAAGTTCCCGGAGAAGTTCGCAGCCCTCGGCGCGCGCATCCCGCACGGCGTGCTGCTGGTCGGCTCGCCCGGCACGGGCAAGACGCTGCTCGCCCGCGCCGTCTCCGGCGAGGCGGGCGTGCCCTTCTTCTCGATCTCCGGCTCCGAGTTCGTCGAGATGTTCGTCGGCGTCGGCGCCAGCCGCGTGCGCGACCTGTTCGAGCAGGCCAAGCGCAACTCCCCGGCGATCGTCTTCGTCGACGAGATCGACGCGGTCGGGCGCCAGCGCGGCGCGGGCCTCGGCGGCTCGCACGACGAGCGCGAGCAGACGCTGAACCAGATCCTGGTCGAGATGGACGGCTTCGACTCCAGCTCGAACGTGATCGTCGTCGCCGCGACCAACCGACCCGACATCCTGGACCCGGCGCTGCTGCGGCCCGGCCGCTTCGACCGCCAGGTGACGCTCGACCTGCCGGACGTGAAGGGCCGCCGCGCGGTGCTCGACGTGCACGTCAAGGGCAAGCCGCTGGACACCGACGTAAACCTCGAGACGGTGGCGAGGCAGACACCGGGCTTCTCCGGCGCGGATCTCGCCAACCTCGTCAACGAGGGCGCGATCCTCGCGGCGCGGCGCAACAAGAAGCGCGTCGGGATGGAAGATCTCAACGAGGCCGTGGACCGCGTGATCGGCGGCCCGGAACGCAAGTCGCGCGTGATTACGCCCGTGGAGAAGCGGATCATCGCCTACCACGAGGGCGGCCACGCCGTCGCCGGGCACTTCCTGCCCAAGGCGGACCCGGTCTTCAAGGTCACGATCGTCGCGCGTGGCATGGCCGGCGGCTTCACCCGCTCGATGCCCGCCGACGACCGCCGCCTGCAGGACCGCTCCTACTACGAGGCGCTGATGGCGCAGGCGCTCGGCGGACACGTCGCCGAGGAGATGGTCTTCGGCGAGCCGACCACGGGCGCGCACGACGACATCGGCAAGGTCACGCACATCGCCCGCGAGATGGTCACGCAGTGGGGCATGAGCGAGCGGCTCGGCCCGCGCACCTTCGGCCGCCGCGACTCGATGATCTTCCTCGGACGCGACATCGCCGAGCAGCGCGACTACTCCGAACGCACCGCCGAGGAGATCGACGAGGAGGTGCGCCGCATCGTCGAGGATGCGCACGAGCGCTGCCGCGCCGTGCTGCGCGAGCACCGCGCGAAACTCGACGAGGTGGCCGCGGCGCTGATCGAGGTCGAGACGCTCGAGGGCGACGACCTGCAGCGGCTGCTCGGCCCGGCGGAAGGCCGCGAGCCGCCGCCCGAGCCGTCGGCGCCCCCGCCCGAGGACGCCGCGGGCGCCGACGCGGGCGAGGACCTGGAGGCGGAGCCGATGGGCCGGCCGGGTCTGGCCTGGGGCCAGTCCAGCGCCGCGCCGCCGTCCGGCGGCGGGTAGCCGCCTCCCGCGCACGACACGTTCAACCCTGTCCAGTCAGTGCACCTGTCGCGGCAGGTTGACGCGCGGCGTTACGCCTCGGGTGACGGCTCCGCGACGGCTGTCGCGGGCTCGGGGGTCCCGGCCGACTCCCGCTCCTCGCGCATCGCGTTGCGGTAGCTCTTGAGGAACTCGCGCTGGGCGACGACGAACCAGATCGCCGCGCCGAGGCCGAGGCCGATGCGCAACGCCGGGTGCTCATCGAGCTTGCCCTCGGGGGTGAGCACCGCCTGCCCGAGGAAGTAGCCGGCGCCGACCCACGCCGAGTTGGCGATGATCGCGCCGAGGTAGTCGAGCGGCATCCAGATCCGCAGCGGCATGCCGATCGCGCCCGCGCCGAACGGGCCCAGCGTCCGCGTCCAGCTGTTGAGGTGGTAGAAGGGAATCAGCCAGAGGGCCTTCCCGCCGACGATCATCCGCCCGATCCGCAGCTGCTTGCCGAAACGGGAGCGCTCCAGCCGGCCACCGCCCCAGCGCCCGAGCGCGTAGGAGATCGTGTCGCCGAGCATCGTGCCGAGGATCGCAAGCACCCAGATCAGGCCGATCGGCGTGCCCTGATCGTCGGCGAAGGCGCCCCCGAGGAACATCAGGATCACACCGGGGTAGATCAGCCCGAGCCCGACCGTCGCCTCGATCAGCGCCGAGACGAAGACCACGGGCGCGCCGAAGCGGTCGAACAGGTCGTTCGCCGCCAGAAACATCTGGTCGGCGATCCAGTTCAGGAGGTCGTACGGGGCGGTGATGACGTCGAGGAACTCCAGGGCAGCCCTCCGCCCGTAGCGCCCGCCGGCGCGCCTTCATTGACGCTCCGCCCCGGGCCTGCCTAGGATCGTAACGGTCGAGCCTGCGATCACTACACGCCAGCGCCGACACAGAGCGTCGATCAACCGGAGTACACCGTCATCTCCTACGCCATCATCCGCACCGGCGGAAAGCAGTACCGCGTGCGCGAGGGTGACAGCCTCGCCGTCGAGCGCCTCGACCTGCCCGAGGGCAGCGAGGTGCAGTTCGACCCGCTGCTCGTCGCGGACGGCGATGCGATCACCGTGGGCGACCCGACGGTCGAGGGCGCCTCGGTGGCCGCGCGCGTCGACGAGCACACGCGCGGCAAGAAGGTCACGGTCTTCAAGTACAAGAACAAGACGCGGCAGCGTAAGCTGCGCGGGCATCGGCAGCAGCACACGCGCATCACCATCACCGGCATCAGCGCGAGCGCGTAGCGAGCGAAGCGAGGACAGCGCGATGGCTCACAAGAAGTCCGGGGGATCCAGCCGTAACGGCCGCGACTCCAACGCGAAGCGGCTCGGCGTGAAGCGCTTCGACGGCCAACTCGTCACCGCCGGCTCAATCCTCGTGCGGCAGCGCGGCACGCGCTTCCACCCCGGCCGGCACGTCGGCGTGGGCCGCGATCACACGCTCTGGGCGCAGGTGGACGGCCTCGTCAAGTTCAGCCCCTACGCCAAGGGCCGGCGCAAGCAGGTCTCGATCCTGCCCGTGGCGGCCGAAGGGTAGCGGGCGGCAATGAAGGCCAGCATCCACCCCCAGTACGACTACGTCGTCTTCGTCGACATCTCCACCGGCGAGGAGTACCTGACACGCTCCACCATGACCTCGGAGGAGCGGCGTGAGGTCGACGGCGTCGAGGCGTACGTCGTACGCGTCGACATCAGCGCCAGCTCGCACCCGTTCTTCACGGGCGAGCAGCGGATCGTGGACACGGCCGGCCAGGTCGAGCGCTTCCGGCGTCGCTACGCCCGCGCGCAGCAGGCCGAATAGCGCCAGTCCAACCCGCGACCGCGGTTCCCCTGCTGTCTCTCCGCCTCGGTCGTTCGTGGCCTGCGGCCGCGCGCCAGCCGATCGCGCTACCGTAGCCCCGCTACCAGAGAGGCCATTCCATGACGGACTCAGGCTCGGCCCCGGCGCCATCCGCCGCGTACCGGAGGCGCTGGTGGACCCTCGTCATCCTGTCGATGAGCCTGCTGATCATCGGGCTCGACAACACCATCCTGAACGTCGCCATCCCCACCCTGCAGCGCGAGTTCGACGCGACCGCGACCGCGCTGCAGTGGATGGTCGACGCATACATCCTCGTCTTTGCCGGTCTGCTGCTGACGATGGGCTCGCTCGGCGACCGCTTCGGGCGCAAGCGCGCGCTGCAGGCGGGGCTGCTCGTGTTCGGCCTGGCGAGCCTCCTCGCCGCGTACTCCGAATCGAGCGCACAGCTGATCGCCGCGCGCGCCCTGCTGGGCATCGGCGGGGCGCTGATCATGCCGTCCACCCTGTCGATCCTGACCAACGTGTTTCCGAGGGAGGAGCGCGGCAAGGCGATCGGCGTCTGGGCTGCGGTCGCCGGACTGGGCGTCGGGCTTGGCCCCCTCACCGGCGGCCTGCTGCTTGAGCGCTTCTGGTGGGGTTCCGTATTCCTCGTCAACGTGCCGATCGTCGGACTCGCCCTGGTGGCCGGGCTCGCGCTCATCCCCGAAAGCCGGGATCCGCACCCGAGGCCGCTGGACATTCCGGGCGCCGTCCTCTCCATCGCGGCGATCACAACGCTGGTCTACTCGATCATCGAGGCCCCGGTGCGTGGCTGGACGGATGGCGTGACCATCGCCGGCTTCGTGGGTGGCGCGGCCCTGGTCGCCGCGTTCATGTACCGGGAGATCAAGACCGACCACCCCATGCTCAATCTCGCGTTCTTCAGGAACCTGCGATTCTCCGCGGGAGCGGCCGCGATCTCGATCGGGTTCTTCGCCCTGTTCGGCATGATCTTCGGGATGACGCAGTTCCTCCAGTTCGTTCAGGGCCACACACCCCTGGAGGCCGGAGTGAGGATGGTGCCGATCGCCCTGGGCATGGCGTTCGGAGCCGGCATGAGCCATCGCCTGGTCGGCAGGTTGGGCAGCAACAAGGTGGTGGCGATGGGCCTCGCGGGAGTGGCTGCCGTCCTCCTGAGCATCAGCTTCTGGGAGCCGGATACCAGCTACCTGGTGGTCGGCCTCACCTTCTTCCTGCTCGCGTTCAGCATGGGCAACGTCATGGCGCCGTCGACGGACTCGGTGATGGGAGCGGTTCCGGAGGCCAACGCCGGTATCGCCTCCGCGATGAACGACGTGACGCGGCAGGTCGCGGGCGCCTTCGGCGTGGCCGTCATCGGCTCCATCATCAACACCGTGTACGGCGACAGGATGAGTGAGGCCGTCACGGGGTTGCCTCCCGAGGCCGCCGAGGCCGCGAGTGACTCCGTCGGCGCCGCGTCCCGGGTTGCGTCCACGTTGCCCGCCGGGGTCGCCGGCGGACTGGTGGAAGCGGCCCGGACGGCCTTCACCGACGCGCTTGGCGTCGCCGTGATCGTCGCGGCGGGGGTGGCGATCATCGGCTCGGTGCTGATCGCGAGGTTCATGCCGGCGCGCCACCTCCCCGAGGGGGAGCCCTCGGAATCCGGGAGCGAAGCGGCAGTTTCCTAGGCTGTCCTGGCCGGGGCCCCTGCGGACCGTTCGGCCCGCGCGTCGTAGGCTGCGCGCGTGAGCAACGCGAGCACGGGTCCGGCAATCGCGGCGAGGGCGAACTACGGCGGCCAGGCGGTCGTCGAGGGCGTCATGATCCGCGGGCCGCACGCCGTCGCGACGGCGGTGCGCAAGCCGGACGGTGAGATCGCCGTCCGCAGCCGGCCGCTCCGCGGGATCTACAGCGCCAGGCTGCGGCGCGTGCCGCTGCTGCGCGGCGTGCTGGTGCTGTGGGAGACGCTCGCGCTCGGCATCTCCGCGCTCACCTGGTCCTCGGCCGTCGCCAGCGACGAGGTGGACGAGCACGGCGAGGCGAAGCCGCTGGGTGCGACGGGCTGGGCGTTCCTCGCGCTGATGCTGCTCGTCGCGCTGGCCTTCTTCTTCGCCGGGCCGGTGGTGGCGACGGCGTGGCTGGAGCGCCGCTTCCCCGGGCCGCTCGTGATCGCCTTCGAGGGCGTCCTGCGGATCGGGCTGCTGATCGGCTACATCTGGCTGATCGGGCGCTCGCAGGACGTGGTGCGGGTCTTCCAGTACCACGGCGCCGAGCACATGACGATCAGCGCCTTCGAGCACGGCCGCGAGCTGAGTGTGCAGGCGATCCGGCGCTTCCCCAAGGAGCACCCGCGCTGCGGCACATCGTTCCTGCTGACCGTCGCCGTGATCGCGGCGATCGCGTTCATCCTCGTCGGCTCGGAGCCGCTGTGGTGGCGCTTCGCCTCGCGGCTGGCGCTGATCCCGCTGATCGCCGCCGTCGCCTACGAGGCGATCCGCTTCGCCGGCCGCCGCCTCGACCAGCCCATCGTGCAGGCGCTCTTCTCCGCCAACATTGCGCTCCAGCACCTCACGACGCGCCCGCCGGACGACGCACAGATCCAGGTTGCGATCGCCTCGCTCGAAGCAGTCCTCGAGGAGGAGGAGCGCGCCGCGCCCGCCGCGAGCGAGGGCGAGCCGGGCTAGGCGGTCGTCAGCAGCCCCGGCAGCTCGCTCAGCGAGCGCACCCGCAGGATCGAGGCGTCCTCGACGCGGTCGGCGCGATCGAGGAGTACGGCGTGCAGGCCCGCGGCGCGCGCCGGGTGGTAGTCGTTGTCGAGGCGATCGCCGATCGCCAGCGTCGTCTCCGGACGGCCGCCCATGCGCTCCACGGCCGTGGCGAAGAAGGCCGGGTCCGGCTTCGAGAGACCGACATCCTCGGCGTAGTGGGTCGCGCCGAAGTAGCCGTCGAGGCCGACCGAGGCGAGCGGGACGTTGCCGTTCGAAGCCGCCAGCAACGGCAGGCCGCGGGCGCGCAGCTTGGCGAGCACGGCCTCCACATCCGGGAACACGGTCGTCGCCCTGTCGCGCACGCGGTAGTAGAGGTCGTGCACCTCGTCGAGCGCCCGCGGCTCGTCGATGTCGAACGCGTCGAGGATGCGCCGGAACGACTCGCGCCGGATCGCGACGAGCCGGCGGCCGCGCCACTCCGGATCGCGCCCCACCTCGTTGCGCAGGGCCCGCAGTTGTCGCGGATCCACCGCGACGCCGCCGGCGCGCGCCGAGACCTCGCTCGCGACCGCCTCGAGGCCGGCGTCGATCGCACCCGTGAAGTCCACGAGCGTGCCGTCGATGTCGAAGATGACGAGCGAGACGGCGAAGGGCGGGCCGCTCACGGACGGTCTCGCGTCAGGCGGCCGGCGAGCCGACGAGGCGCGGCCCGGCGCCGTCCGGCTCCACGAAGCAGGATTGCGCTCCCGTGTGGCAGACGGCCCCGCCGAGCAGCTCGACCTGCAGCACGAGCGCGTCGCTGTCGCAGTCGGTGCGGATCTCGAGGACGCGCACGTAGTCGCCGGAGGTCGCGCCCTTGTGCCACAGCTCCTGGCGGCTGCGCGACCAGAACACGGCCTGCCCGAGTTCGAGCGTCTGGCGCAGAGACTCGGCGTTCATGTAGCCGAGCATCACCACCTCGTGGCTGACGTGGTCCTGCAAGATCGCCGGAATCAGTCCCTGCGCGTCGTACCGAACCTCGGAAGAGTCAATCACGCCCGTCTCCCTCGTCCGCGCCGCCCTCGTCGTCCACGTCCTCGACGGGCCGCATCGGGATGCCGCGGTCCGAGAGGTAGCGCTTGAGGTCGGCGATGTCGTACGTGCCGAAGTGGAAGATCGAGGCGGCGAGCACGGCCTCCGCGCCGCCCTCGGTGAGCGCCTCGTAGAGGTGCTCCGGCGTGCCCGCGCCGCCCGAGGCGATCACCGGCACCTCGACCGAGTCGCTGATCGCGCGCAGCAGCTCCAGGTCGTAGCCGGTCTGGTGGCCGTCGCGATCCATCGAGGTCACCAGCAGTTCGCCGGAGCCGCGCTCGACCGCCTCGCGCGCCCAGGCGAGCGCGTCGATGCCGGTCGGGGTGCGGCCGCCGTGGGTGTAGACCTCCCAGCCCGCAGCGGGGTTGTCGGCCGAGCGGCGCTTGGCGTCGATGGCGACGACGATGCACTGCGATCCGAAGCCGTGGGCGCCCTCGGTGATCAGCTCGGGCCGCTCGACGGCGGCGGTGTTGACGGAGACCTTGTCGGCGCCCATCTCGAGCATCACCCGCACATCCTCGGGGGAGCGGATCCCGCCGCCCACGGTGAACGGCACGAACACCTGGTCCGCGGTGCGCGCGACCATGTCGTAGACGCTCGGCCGGCCGTCGGAGGAGGCGGTGATGTCGAGGAAGACCAGCTCGTCGGCGCCGGCTCGCTCGTAGGAGGACGCAAGCTCGACCGGGTCGCCGGCGTCGCGCAGCTCGACGAAGGAGATGCCCTTCACCACGCGCCCGCGGTCGACGTCGAAGCAGGGGATGATGCGCTTCGTCAGCATCGGCTCAGCGCTCCGCCCTCGGCGTTGGTATCGCCGGCGTCATGCGACGGCCAGCGCTTCCGGGAGCGAGACCTCGCCCGTGTAGAGGGCGCGACCGACGATCGCCGCCTCCACGCCGCAGTCGGAGAGCCGCCGCAGGTCGTCGAGCGTGCTGACGCCACCGGCGGCGATGACGGCGATCGAGGTGTCCGAGACCAGCGCCTCGTACATCTCGAAGTTCGGGGAGCCGCGCACGCCGTCGCGCTCGATGTCCGTGTAGACGATGCGCTCGACGCCGACCGAGGCGAGCTGGCGGATGAACGAGGTTGCATCGACGTCGCTGCCCTCGGTCCAGCCTTGCGTTTGCACGATGCCGTTGCGCGCATCGACGGAGACGATGAGCCGGCCGCGCGCCACGGCGACGGCTTCGCGCAGCAGCTCCGGGTCGCGGACGGCGGCGGTGCCGAGCACCACGCGGTTCACGCCGCCATCGAGCGCGGCGCGCAGGGTCTCGATGTCGCGGATGCCGCCCCCGGTCTGCACGGCGGCGCCGACGGTGTGCACGATGCGCCGCACCAGCACGGCGTTCACCTGCTGCCCCGCGCGTGCGCCGTCGAGGTCCACGATGTGGATGCGGCGCGCGCCCAGCGCGGCCCAGCGCACGGCGACGGCGACCGGGTCATCGTCGAACACCGTCTCGCGGTCGTAGTCACCCTGGCTGAGGCGCACGCACTGCCCGCCGCGGATGTCGATCGCCGGGATGACTTCCATCAGGCGCTCCCTCCGGCGCTGGCCGCCGCCTCGGGCGCGATCGAGCCGCCATCGAGCGCGAGGCGCAGGAAGTTCGCGTACATCCGCAGACCGGACGCGCCGGACTTCTCAGGGTGGAACTGCGTCGCGATCATGTTGTCCCGCCCGACGATCGAGGCGAACGACACACCGTGCTCGGTGCTGGCGATCGTCAGCCCCGGATCGTCGGGGCGCGGGTAGTAGGAGTGCACGAAGTAGGCGTAGGCGCCGTCCTCGACACCCTCGAGGACCGGGTGCGGGCGCTCCATCCGCAGCGTGTTCCAGCCCATGTGCGGGACCGTCAGCCCACGGGGGAAGCGCACGATGCGACCCGGCAGCACGCCGAGGCATTCGTGCTCCCCGCCCTCCTCGGAGATGTCGAACAGCGCCTGCATTCCCATGCAGACGCCGAGGAAGGGGCGATCGGCGGCGATGTAGTCGCGCAGCGGCTCGACGAGTTTCGCGCGGCGCAGGTTGGCCATCGTGTCGGCGGCGGCGCCGACGCCGGGCAGGATCACGGCCCGCGCGCGGTCCACGGCCTCGGGGTCCGACGTGATGACGGGCTCGACGCCCCCGTGGCGGACTGCCCGCGCCACGCTGCGCAGGTTGCCCGCTCCGTAGTCGACGATGACAACCTTAGCCAATACCCGGATCTCCTTGATGAGCCCCAATGCGCCTCGATCCGATTCTATCAAGGGCCCGCGCTTATATACTCAGCACGATGACCACGCCCGAGCCCAGAGGGGCGCACGAGGCGGCGCAACGCGAGATCGAGGAGCTGCGCTCACTCGTCCGCTACCACGAACATCGCTACCACGTCCTCGACGATCCGCAGATCGGCGACTCAGATTACGACGCCCTCTACCGCAAGCTCGTGGACCTCGAGGCGCGCTTCCCCGAGCTGATCGCGCCCGACTCCCCGACCCAGCGGATCGGCGGCGCGGTCGCCGAGGGCTTCGACGTGGTGGAGCACCGCGAACCGATGCTCTCGCTCAGCAACGCCTTCGACGGCGACGAGCTGCGCGCCTGGTACGCACGCGTGCTGCGGCTGCTGGAGGTGGAGAGCGTCGCGCTGGTCTGCGAGCCGAAGATCGACGGCCTCGCGATCTCGCTGGTCTACCGCGACGGCGCGCTCGAGGTCGGCGCGACGCGCGGGGACGGCCTGCGCGGCGAGGACATCACCGCGAACCTGCGCACCGTCCGCGCCATCCCGCTGCGCGTGCACGGCGATGACATCCCGCCCGCCTTCGAGGTGCGCGGCGAGGTCTACCTCTCGCGTGAGGAGTTCGATCGCCTCAACGCGCAGATCGCCCGCGCCAACGCCGAGCTTGCCGAGGGCAAGCGGCCTCAGCCGCTCTACATGAACCCGCGCAACACCGCCGCCGGGTCGCTGCGCCAGCTTGATCCCAAGGTGACGGCGCAGCGGCGCCTGCAGCTGTTCGTCTACCAGCGCGGCTGGACCGAGGGCGCCGCGCCGCCCGCGAGCCAGTGGGGCGCCCTCGAATGGCTGCGCGCGGCCGGCTTCCCGATCAACCCGCACGCACGGCGCTTCGAGGGCATCGACGACGCCGTCGCGTTCTGCGAGGACTGGGTGCGACGCCGCGACGAGCTGCCGTACGCCATCGATGGGGTGGTCGTGAAGGTCGACGACGTCGGGGAGCAGCGGCAGCTCGGGATCGTCGGGCGCGAGCCGCGCTGGGCGACGGCGTACAAGTTCCCGGCCGAGCAGGCGGTGACGCGGCTGCGCGACATCCAGGTCTCGGTCGGCCGCACGGGCGCGCTGACGCCGTTCGCGGTCCTCGAGCCGGTGGTGGTCGGCGGGGCGCGCGTGAGCGTGGCGACGCTGCACAACGCGGAGCAGGTGCAGGCGAAGGGCCTGCTGATCGGCGACGACGTGATCGTGCAGCGCGCCGGCGAGGTGATCCCGGAGGTCGTCGGCCCCGTCCTCGCCGCCCGCGAGGGCCGCGAGGACGAGCTGCGCCCGTTCGAGGCGCCGGAGCGCTGCCCGGTCTGCGAGACGCCCGTCGTCACGGACGGACCGAGCGCCCGCTGCCCGAACCTGCGCTGCCCGCCGCGCGTCGCGCGCACCGTGGAGCACTTCGCCTCGCGCGGCGCGATGGACATCGAGGGCTTCGGCGAGAAGCTCGCGGCCAGCCTCACGGAGCTCGGGTTCATCAGCAGCGCCGCCGACATCTACGCCCTGCACGGGCGCCGCGAGGAGTTGCTCGCCCTCAAGGGCATCGGCGAGAAGACGCTCGCCAATCTCTTCTCGCAGATCGAGGCGAGCAAGCAGCGGCCGCTGCGGCGGCTGCTGGTCGCGCTCAGCATCCGCCACGTCGGCGCCGAGACCGCGCGCGACATCGCGGTGCACTTCGGCGATATGGCGCACCTGCGTGCGGCCGGCGTCGAGGAGATCGAGGCGATCGACGACGTTGGCCCGATCATCGCGCAGGCGCTGCGCGAGTACCTCGACGACGACGCCAACGCGGCGGAGATCGCCCGCCTCGCCGAGGCGGGGGTGCGCATGGACGACGACACCTCGGCGCGCGGCGGGCCGCTCGAGGGCGATGTCGTGGTGGTGACGGGCCGCCTCGAGCGCTGGGCGCGCAACGAGGCGGAGGCGCTGATCAAGGAGCTGGGCGGGCGCGTCAGCGGTGCGGTCGGCAAGCAGACCAACTACCTGCTGGCGGGCGCCGGCGGCGGCGCCAAACGCGCGCGGGCCGAGGAGCTCGAGACGCCGATCCTCAGCGAGGACGAGTTCGTCGCTCGCCTCGTCGAGCGCGGCTGGGAGGGCGAGAGCTAGGACAAGCTGGGTTTCGTGGCCCACCGCACGAGCGTCGCGCAGCAGGCTATACTGAGCCTGCGGTCGCCTGCGGCGGGGCCCCGCAGGCCTTCCCTTTCGCCCGGCGCACCTGGCGTCGCGTGTTCGGCATCCTCTGGATGAGACGCCGCGAAAGGGTACGTCGTGGCCTTCAACCCCCTCTCCAGCTTCCTCGGCATCTTCTCGCACGACATCGGCATCGACCTCGGTACCGCCAACACGCTGGTCTTCGTGCGCGGGCGCGGCATCGTCGTCGACGAGCCATCCGTGGTCGCGATCGACACGGTATCGAAGCGAGTGCTCGCGATCGGCGACGAGGCGAAGCTGATGGTCGGGCGCACGCCCTCGACGATCGTGGCGGTCCGTCCGCTGCGAGACGGCGTGATCTCTGACTTCTGGGTGACTGAGCGCATGCTGCAGCACTTCATCCGCCAGGTGCACGAGCGCTTCGGGATCGGTATCCCCAAGCCGCGCGTGGTGATCGGCATCCCGTCCGGTGCGACGGAGGTGGAGAAGCGCGCCGTCCACGATGCCGCCGTCGCCGCCGGCGCACGCTCCTGCTTCCTGATCGAGGAGCCGATGGCCTCCGCGATCGGCTCCAAGCTGCCGATCATGAACCCCGCCGGACAGATGATCATCGACATCGGCGGCGGCACCAGCGAGGTCGCCGTGATCGCCCTCGGCGGCATCGTCGTTTCGACATCGGTACGGGCGGCCGGCGACGCGATGGATCAGGCACTGATACAGTACGCGCGGCAGGTCCACAACATGCTGATCGGCGAGCGCAGCGCGGAGTCGATCAAGATCGAAGCCGGGTCCGCCTACCCGCTCGAAGAGGAAGGCCACGTCGACCTGCGCGGCCGCGACCTCGCGACCGGGCTCCCGAAGTCCGTCGAGGTCTCGACGGTCGAGGTGCGGGACGCGCTGTCGCCAATCACGAGCGAGATCGTGCACGCGGTGCAGGCGACGATCGAGCGCACGCCGCCGGAGCTGGTCGCCGACCTGATGCTGCACGGCATCGCGATGGCGGGCGGGGGCTCGCTGCTGCAAGGCCTCGACCGCCGCATCGCCGCCGAGACGCGCTTCCCCACGTACGTGGCCGCGGACCCGCTTCGCTCGGTCGTGCGCGGGTGCGCCGAGACCCTCGAGGAAGCCTCGACGCTGCTGAAGGTGCAGGCCAGGATCAGCGCCCGGCGCCCCGTACGCTGACGCGCGGCCACGAGGCTCGCCACAGACTCGGCACAGAGGCGATCTGGTAGACTAAGCCACGGCTGGTGAACGGACGCCGACACCACACTTTCGCCGGTTCTAACGGTCTGATCTCTGCGTTTCGTGCTCCTCACTGCTGATCGGATCGTGCGGAGGGCATACCCGTGGCTGTGATACGCCACGCCTTCTGGCTGATCGCACTCCTGACGCTCGCGGGCGCCCTGCTCGCCGGCTCGCGCGCGCAGGGCGCGGCGGGGTTCGAGGAGCGCGGCGGCCTGATCTTCGCGCCGCTGATCGGCGCCGCCGGTGATGTCGCGCGCACCCTCTCCGATGCCGCACAGCACGGAGACCGGATTGACGACCTGAGCGACGAGAACGCCGCGCTGCGCCGGAAGATCGCGCGCCTCGAGGCGGAGAATGCAAGCCTCCGCGAGTCCGTGATCCGCAGCGGTCAACTGGCCGACCTGACGGCCGCCGCCGGTGCGGGGAATGTAGGCGCGACCCTCGCGGCGAGGGTCGTGCTGCGCGATCCGGCGCCCGGGCGCGACGTGATCGTGATCGATCGCGGCGCGCGCGACGGCGTGCGCAAGGGGCAGCCGGTACTGGGAAGCGGCGCGACGCTGATCGGCCTGGTCTCTTCCGTACAGCAGCAGCGCGCGCGTGTGCGTCTGCTCAGTGACCCGCAGTCCGCGATCGCGGCCGTCGTGCAGTCCACGCGAACGCAGACGGCGCTCACCGGGAGCCGGGACGGTCTGCGGCTGGAGTTCGCCCCGATCGGCGATCCGATCAGCGAGGGCGACCTCGTGCTCACGTCCGCCCTGATCGGTGGTCTGCCGGGCGGACTGCTCGCCGGGCAGGTGACGGAGGTCGATCGCAGCGGGCAGGATCTGTTCGCGAGCATCCGCGTCGAGCCGCTCGCGACGTACGACCGGCTCGAGCACGTGCTCGTGGTCACCGAGCCGTCGAGGACGGCGTCCGGAACGGGAACCGCCAAGTGACCGAGTTGCCCGGCGCGCTGCTGGTCCGGCTGCTGTTCGCGTGTGTGGCGACGTTGCTCGGCGTCGGCGCGGCGCTGCTGCAGCTCGGGGCCACGCCGGTCTGGATCGATCAGCCGCTCGCGGCGCCCGTGCTGCCGCTGGCCGTGATCGCGGGCTGGGGCGCCGCGCGCGGCCTCGGCGAGGCCGTCCCCGCGGCCTTCCTCGCCGCAGTCGTGCTGGGCGTGGCGTCCGAGGAGCGCGCCGGCTGGTTCCTGCTCGCGATGCTTCCGACCGCCGCCCTGCTGCTCCCTGCCGCGGCGCTGCGGCACTGGGAGCGGCTCCTGCTGGCGCCGGTCGCGGCCGCGCTCGGGGTGCTGGTGTTCCAGGCGATGCTGCGGTTCTCCAGCGGCCTGGCCGCGCTGTCCGCGCAGCAGCAGAACGAGCTGTTCGAGGGCGCGGCCTGGAGCGCCGCCGCCGCATTCGCCCTCGCCGCGATTCTCGCCGGCGGAGCGTGGGCGCTGCGACGCGGGCCGGCTCCGGACCCCACGGCACAACGGGGGCTGTTCGAGTGAGCGACCAGCGTCTCCGTGCGATGCAGGCCCTCGGCGCGCTCCTGCTGATCGTGCTCGCCGTGCAGCTTGTCCGGCTCCAGCTCTACGGCGAGGTGCCCGCCGCCGCCGCCCTCCCCGAGGGCTCACCGAACACCGTGCGCGGCGAGTTCGTGCGCAGCATCCCCGTCGAGCCGCTGCGCGGGCTGATTACCGACCGCAGCGGCTTTGTGCTCGCTCACAACGTCGCCACCTTCTCCCTCGCGCTCGTCCCGGGCGAGCTGCCGAGTGAGCCGACGGCGCGGCTGGCCGCGCTGCGCGCCATCGAGCGGATCGGCCTCGTCCCCCGCTCGGCGATCGAACAGGCGCTCAACCAGCCGCTGGCGGAGATCGACCCGCTTGCGCCGCTCACGCTGCGCGAGGGCTTCGGACGCGAAGAGGCGATTGCACTACGCACGTCCCTCGCCGACGTGCCCGCCGCCCTGGTGCGCACGGCGCCGAGGCGCGTCTACGGCGGCGGCGACCTGCTCGCGCACATGATCGGCTACGTGGGGCCGATCACCGCCGAGCAGGCAGACGCCTACCTCGACGCCGGGTACCGGCTCGACGCGTTCGTCGGGCGCTCGGGCGTGGAGCTGACCTACGAGACCGAGCTGCGCGGGGAGGACGGCCAGCGGCTGGTCATCGCCGATCCGATCGGCCGCGAGCTGCGCAGCCTCGGCGCCGACCCGGCGCGCGGGGGCGCGGATCTCGTGCTCAGCATCGACCTGCGGATGCAGCGTGCGGCCACCGAGGCGCTCGCGAAGGGCATCGAGCACGGGCTCGCGTACGCCGTCGACGTCGAGAAGCGGGACCCGGAGCAACTCTCGCGATCGGGCGCGGCGGTGCTGCTGGACGTACGCAGCGGCGAGCTGCTGGCGCTGGCCACCTACCCCTCGTACGACGTGAGCGCCTTCGCCTGGCACTCGCGCGGAGAGGGCATCGGCGCGCTGCTGAGCGACGCGACCCGCCCGCTGGTGCACCGCGCGTACATGGCCGCGCCGGCGCCCGGCTCGATCTTCAAGCCCTTCGTCGGCGCGGCCGCGCTCGAGGAGGGCGTCGCCACGCCGGAGACCAGGATCTTCAGCAGCGGCGCGCTCAGCATCCGCTCGATCTACGACCCGACGGTGGTCTACACCTACAGGGACTGGGCGCCACACGGCTTGCTGGACTTCTACGGCGGGCTCACGCGCTCCTCGGACGTCTACTACTACTACCTGGCCGGCGGCTACGACCAGGATGACGAGCACTTCGAAGGTCTCGGGGTGGAACGCGTCGCCGCGTACGCGCGCGCGTTCGGCTTCGGGGCGCCGACGGGCCTAGACCTTCCGGGGGAGTCCTCCGGCCTGGTCCCCGATGCGGAGTGGAAGGAAGAGGTGATCGGGGAGCCGTGGGTGCTGGGCGACAGCTACAACATGGGCATCGGGCAGGGCTACCTGGAGGTCACCCCGCTACAGATGGCGGTCGCGATGGCCGCACTCGCCAACGGCGGCGAACTGCTCGTACCGCGCATCGGCCACGGGCTGCGGACCGCCGCGGGCACGATCCCCTTCGAGCGCGAGGTCGCCGCCACCGTGCCGATCGAGAGCGAGCATCTGGAGGTCGTGCGCGAGGCGCTGCGCCGTGCCGCCGACACGGGCGGCACCGCCTGGCGCGGCGAGCCCACCGACACACAGATCGGCGGCAAGACCGGCACGGCCGAGTTCGGCAGCCGGAACGCCGATGGGCTGCTCGCCTCCCACGGCTGGTACATCGGCTTCGCGCCCTACGACGACCCGGAGGTCGCGATCGTCGTCTACCTCGAGTACGGGGTCGGCGCGACGCACGCCGGGCCGGTCGCGAAAGAGATCCTCACGGCCTACTTCGGGATGGACATCAGCCCGGAGGACGACTGGTACTGGAGCCAGGCCACGGTCGGGAGCGTACGGCCGTGATCCGGGAGGCGATCGCCGGGCCGCTGCAGCGCAGCGACATCACGCTCTGGGCTGCCGTCGTCCTGCTCGCGGCGTTCGGGCTGGTCAGCGTGCACTCGGCCACCCTCGGCGAGCCGCCGCATCCGCTGCTTACGAGCGCCGCCTTGCGACACGCCGTGATCGCGATCGCCGGGACGGCCATGATGCTGTTCGCGGCGCGGTTCGACTACCGGCTCCTGCGGCAGGGGAGCGCCGCACTGTACATCGTCGCCATCGGGCTGCTGCTGCTCGCGGTCGTCGCCGGCGAAACCGAGTACGGGGCGCGGCGCTGGCTCTCCGTTGGAGGGGCCACGTTCCAGCCTGCGGAGTTCGCCAAGCTCGCGCTCGTGCTCGCGCTCGCGGCCTACGCGAGCGTGAGGACGCCGAGGCTGCCCGCGCTGCTGGTCACGTTCGCTCTCCTCGTGGGGCTGCTGCTGCCGGTGCTGACGCAGCCGGATACCGGCACGGCGCTGGTCTTCACTGTGGGTTGGCTCGTCGTCGTGGTGGTCTGGGGTGTACCGCTGCGCACGATCGGCGGACTCTTCGCCGGGCTCGCGGGACTGATGCCGCTGGTCTTCGCACTGGCCGTACCGGACTACCAGCGCGAGCGCATCGCGGTATTCCTCAACCCGGAGCGCGATCCGCTCGGGACCGGGTACACGCTGCGCCAGGCGGAGACCGCGCTTGCCGAGGGCGGCATCACCGGCAGCGGCCTGTTCGGCGGCAGTGAGTCGCACCTCTACGGCATCCTTGCCCGCTCGAGCGACTTCGTGTTCGCGATGATCGGCGAGGAGCTGGGGCTGATCGGCACGCTGGCCCTGCTCGTGCTGTTCGGGTTGATCGGCTGGCGGGGGCTGGAAGCCGCACGCCACGCGCCCGATCCGTTCGGGCGGCTGCTGGCGTCCGGGCTCACCGCACTGCTACTGGCGCAGGCGATCCTCAACATGGCGGTGAACGTGCGGCTCTTCCCGGCGACGGGCCTGCCACTGCCGTTCATCTCTCAGGGCGGAACGGCGCTGCTCGCGACGTTCATTGCCGTCGGCCTGCTACAGAGCATCTACGCCCACCGCGCCCTGCCTCGCCTCCCCCTCTCCGAGCAGCCGGATCCGTCCACGCGGGCGCGCGCACCCTGACGCGACGACAGCGCTGCCGAGCCCGAGCCGGGCCTTGCGACCGGTGATCGACAAGGCATACGGCTTCGTGCTGCGCGAGGGGCGGCAGGGACGGAGCTGCTCGCGTTCGAGCACGCCGGTCAGCCCGAGGCGAGGCTGCAGGCCCCGGGCGGCGCCGTCGAGGCTGGCGAGACCCCGCTCGCCGCCGTCACGCACGAGGTGCTGGAGGAGAGCGGCCTGCCGCTCGAGGGTTGGGAAGCGGTGGCCACGCTGGAGCACGAGGCCGTGCCGGGGTCAGGCACGCCCGGGCCGCAGCGCTGGCACTGCTTCGCGATGACGCCCTCGGCGCCGCTGCCCGATTCCTGGCAGTGCGAGCCAGTGGGCTCGGCGAGCGAGCGGGGGCTGCGCTTCGAGTACCACTGGATCGCCCTGGCCGGCGGGGAGCCGCTCGCCGGGCTGCAGGAGACAGCGCGGCGGGCTGTGGACGCCCGGGTAGCGGAGCGCCCGTAGCGGGCGGCAGTCCGCGACCTCCGAAGGGAGCCGGAGGGCTCGCGGCGGCCGGGCGGGCGATCCGGGCGGGGGCGTGGGGGCGGCTTCACCGGACGCGGAGATACCCCACAGGGCCCCCCGCAGCTGAGGGAGCGCCCCTTACCCACGCCCGCTCCCCAGGGGAGGGAGCCGGACCGTCTCGCGGCGGCCGGCGGGCGATCCGGGCGGGGGCGTGGGGGCTCCGCCCCCAAGAAAGAAAATCCGAGGGCGGGTGGGTGGGCCGAGCGGCCCTGCGAGGTACCCCTCGCGTCTACGACACGACCGTGCGCAGTCTCCCACCTCCGGGATGGGGGTGTGGGGGGCTGCGCCCCCCCACAGACGAGGAGAGGGACCGGGTGAGGGAGGGTCCGCCCCTCGAGGCGGCGCTGCGCCCCCGCGGCTTTCGAGGGCGCGCGGGAGTCTCCCCCTCACCCCCTGTCTCTCCCCCAAGAGAGGGAGCCGGACGGTCTCGCGGCGGCCGGCGGGCGATCCGGGCGGGGGCGTGGGGCTCCGCCCCCACAGAAAGACCGAGGGCGGGTGGGTGGGCCGAGCGGCCCTGCGGGGTATCCCCGCGTCAACGGCAAGCCCCAGCGCACGCTCCTCCGGGATGGGGGCGTGGGGGGCGCAGCCCCCCGCAGACGAGGGAGAGAGGGCGCCGGAAGGGGCCGGTCGGCGCTGGGGCTCAGGCCGGGACGTCGTTCCCCTCATCCGAACACCAGCAAGGCAGCGGGTTCCGGACGAAGCGAGGGCCGCCTCACGGCGGCCCTCACAGATGGACTGCGAAACGGCTGAACGGCAGCGCGCTCAGGGCGTGAGGACGGGCTCCTGTTCCTCCGCCGCCGGGGGCTCCGGGGGCTCCGGCAGTGGGGCGCTGGCGATCTTCTCCGCGGTGACCTCGCCGTCGACGTAGTCCAGGCGGATCGCGTCGCCCTCGGAGAACTCGCCCTCAAGGAGGGCATCGGAGAGACGGTCCTCGACCTCGTTCTGGATCACGCGGCGCAGTGGCCGCGCGCCGAACACCGGGTCGAAGCCCTCCACCCCGAGGTGGTCGAGCAGCGCCTTCTCGACCTCAAGGGTGATGTCCTTCTCGCGCAGGTTGTCGCGCACGTCCTTCAGTTCGAGGTCCACGATCTGGCGGATGTGCTCCTCCGCGAGCGCGTGGAAGACGACGGACTGGTCGATGCGGTTGAGGAACTCGGGCCGGAAGACCCGCTTCATCTCTTCCGTGACCTTGTCCTTCATCCGCTCGTACATCTGCTCGGCCGTCTTGGCGTCGTCGCTCGCCGTGTTGAAGCCGAAGCGGCTGTCCTTGCGGATCAGGTCGGAGCCGACGTTGGAGGTCTGGATGATGATGGTGTTGCGGAAGTCCACCTTGCGGCCCTTGGCGTCGGAGAGGTGCCCGTCGTCGAAGATCTGGAGCAGCATGTTGTAGACGTCGGGGTGCGCCTTCTCGATCTCGTCGAGGAGGATCAGGCAGTAGCTGCGCCGCCGCACCAGGTCCGTCAGCTGCCCGCCGTCGTCGTAGCCGACGTAGCCGGGCGGCGAGCCGACGAGGCGTGAGACGGTGTGCTTCTCCATGAACTCGGACATGTCGAGCCGGACGATGTTGTCCTTCGAGCCGAACATGAACTCGGCGAGCGTCTCCGCGAGGTAGGTCTTCCCCACGCCCGTCGGCCCCAGGAACATGAACACGCCGATCGGGCGCTTCGGGTTCTTGAGCCCCGCCCGCGCACGGCGCACGGCTTTCGCGACGGCGCTGATCGCCTCGTCCTGCCCGATCACGCGATCACGCAGGAACTGCTCCATCTCGATCAGGCGCGCGGTCTCCTCGGAGGCGATGCGCGTGAGCGGGATGCCGGTCCACATCGAGACGACATCGCGGATGTCCTCGTCGCTGACCAGCAGCTCGCTGCCCTCGCGCTCGCTCTGGACCTCCTGCTCGAGTTCCTCGAGCTTGGCTTGCAGGCGCACCTCGCGCTCGCGCAGTTCGGCGGCGTACTCGTACTGCTGGCTGCCGATCGCCTGGTCCTTCTCTCGGCGCAGCGCCTCGAGGCCCTTCGTCGCGTCGCGCACCGAGGGCGGCGTCGAGTGGCGGCGGATGCGCACGCGCGCCGACGCCTCGTCGATCAGGTCGATCGCCTTATCCGGCAGGAAGCGGTCGGCGACGTAGCGCGCGGACAGTTCGGCGGCGGCCTTGATCGCGTCGTCGCTGATCTTCAGCTTGTGGTGCTCCTCGTAGGCGCCGCGGATGCCCTTGAGGATCTCTACGGTCTCCTCGGTCGAGGGCTCGTTGACGCGCACGGGCTGGAAGCGGCGCTCGAGCGCGGCGTCGCGCTCGATGTGCTTGCGGTACTCGTCGAGGGTGGTGGCGCCGATCGCCTGCAGCTCGCCGCGGGCGAGCGCCGGCTTGAGGATGTTCGCGGCGTCGACGGCGCCTTCGGCGGCGCCGGCGCCGACGAGCATGTGCAGCTCGTCGATGAAGAGGATGCAGTTCTTGGCGGAGCGGATCTCCTCGATCACCTTCTTGAGGCGCTCCTCGAACTCGCCGCGGTACTTGGTACCGGCCACGAGCGAACCGATGTCGAGGGTGAGCATGCGCTTGCCGAGCAGCGTCTCGGGGGCGTCGCCCTGCACGATGCGGTGCGCGAGGCCCTCGGCGATCGAGGTCTTGCCGACGCCCGGTTCGCCGATCAGCACAGGGTTGTTCTTGGTGCGGCGCGAGAGGATCTGCACGACGCGCTCGATCTCGTTTTCGCGGCCGATCACCGGGTCGAGCTGGCTGGCGCGCGCGGCGGCGGTGAGGTCCACGCCGAGTTGATCGAGCGTCGGCGTGCGGGCGGACTGGCGACCGCCGGAGCCGGCCGCGGCCGCGCCCTGCGGCTGCGTCTGCGCGAGGATGCGCGTGGTCTCGCCGCGCACCCGCTCCAGGTTCACCCCGAGGCTCTCGAGGACGCCGGCCGCGATGCCCTCGCCCTCGCGGACGAGGCCAAGCAGCAGGTGCTCGGTGCCGATGTAGGAGTGGTTGAGCCGGCGCGCCTCATCGACGGCGAGCTCGATCACGCGCTTGGCGCGCGGGGTGAGCCCGATCTCGCCGCTGGTCGTGCGATCGCCGCGGCCGATGATGAACTCAACGGCGGAGCGCACCTTGTTGAGTTCGACGCCGAGGTTGGAGAGCACCTTCGCGGCCACGCCGTCGCCCTCGCGCACGAGGCCGAGCAGCAGGTGCTCGGTGCCGATGTAGTTGTGGTTGAAGCGCTGCGCTTCCTCTTGCGCGAGCGTGAGCACACGGCGGGCCCGTTCGGTGAACTTGTCGAACCGATCCGCCATCCTGTTCTCCCGTCCGCGCGCCATTAAGGCTACCACGGCCCCGAGCGGCGTTCGAGGAGGCGGCCCGGCCCAGCCCACAGTGGCCCGATTACGTCACGACCGTCGTCCCCGTCTCACCGGCGACGACAGGTGCGCGATTCTGCCCGCGTCACCCGCAAGTTAAACCCGGGGCGGCGCGGACCCGGGCCGTAGAACCGTTGGTCTTCGATCCGTCCCGGGGACGCGCCAGGCGCGTCTCCTATTCCTTTGCCGGGGCGTCTTCCGCCGGGGCGTCTTCCGCCGGGGCGTCTTCCGCCGGGGCGTCTTCCGCCGGGGCGTCTTCCGCCGGGGCCTCCGCCGCCGGGGCCTCCGCCGCCGGGGCCTCCGCCGCCGGGGCCTCTGCCGCCGGGGCCTCCGCCGCCGGGGCGTCTTCCGCCGGGGCCTCTGCTGCCGGGGCCTCTTCCGTCGAGGCCTCTGCTGCCGGGGCCTCTGCCGCCGGGGCGTCTTCCGCCGGGGCCTCCGCCGCCGGGGCCTCTGCCGCCGGGGCGTCTTCCGCCGGGGCCTCTGCTGCCGGGGCCTCTGCCGCCGGGGCCTCTGCCGCCGGGGCCTCTGCCGCCGGGGCCTCTGCCGCCGGGGCCTCTGCCGCCGGGGCCTCCGCTGCCGGGGCCTCCGCTGCCGGGGCCTCCGCTGCCGTGGCCTCTGCCTGCGCTTCCTGGGAGGCGAGTTCCTCCCGCGCCTGCTGCATCGCGGCGGCTATCGCCGTCATCGGCGGAGCATCCGGGCGACGCGGTGCGGCCTGATCGCCGCCGCCGGAGCGGCGGCCGCGCGCATCGGCGCGTGCCTCCTCGGCGGCCTGTGCCTCGGCCTGCCGGGCGGCGTAGCGCTCCTCCACGGCCGTGCACTCGTTCGGGAACTCCGCGCGCGCCTCGTCGGCGACGCCCATGACGCGCCCGTGGTCGTCGAAGCGCCAGCCGCGCATCTCGGCTTCCTGCCGGCCCTCGCGCAGCGAGAGCCCGAGGCGGTGCCGGTCGTGCTCGATACGCACGATCTTGAGCGGCACGACGTCGCCCTCGGTCAGGATCTCGTCCGGCGCGTTGATGCGCCGGTCGACCAGCTCCGAGACGTGCGCCAGGCCCTCGACGGGCCCGGGCAGCCGCGTGAAGGCGCCGAAGGCGACGACCTTCGTGACGACGCCGGGGACGACGTCGCCGACCTCGTAACGGCCGATCAGGTCCTGCCACTGCTCCGGCGCGGCGCGGCGCACGGAGAGCGCGATCTTCTTGTTCTCGCGATCGATGCGCATGACGAACACATCGATCTCCTGGCCGATGTCGAAGAGCTGCTCCGGGTCCGCGTTGCGGTCCCAGGAGAGCTCGGACAGGTGGGCGAGGCCGTCGGCCCCACCGAGGTCGACGAAGACGCCAAAGTTGCGGATCGAGGTGACTTTGCCGCGGCGGACTTCACCCTCGGTGAGCTCGCCCAGCAGGCGCTCCTTCTGCTCGGCGCGCCACTCCTGCATGGCCGCGCGCTCGGAGAGGATAGCGCGGTTGCGGCGGCGGTTGATCTCGATCACCTTCATGCGCAGCCGCCGGCCGACCTGGTCGGAGAGCGGGTTGGCGCCGTCGCTGCCGGGCTTGGCGCCGACGACCTGCGACATGGGGATGAAGGTGTTGACGCCCTCGACGTTGGCGAGCAGGCCGCCCTTGTTGAAGCCCGTGATCTCCGCCTCGAAGATCTCGCCGCTTTCGAAGCGCTCCTGCAGGATCCGCCAGCCCTGTTCGCCGCGCGCGCGGTCGATCGAGAGCTGGACCTGGCCGTCCTCGGTCTCCGCCTGCATGACGTAGGCGAGCACGTTCTCGCCGATGCTGAGCCGGGAGAGCGGGTCGGAGCCGAGCGAGTGCATCTCCTGCACGGGCACGATGCCCTCGGACTTCGAGCCGATGTCGACGAGGTCGATGAGGACGCCGTCGCGCTCGATGCTCATCACCGGGCCCTCGATGACCTCGCCGCGACGCAGCTGGCGCGGTTCGGGCGCCTCGCCGGCGTCGAGCAGCGCGCCCATGTCGAGGATCTCTTCCTCGGGCTCGGGCTCGGGTGCGATGGTCGCTTCGGGCGGGGGAGGCGGTTCTGGTGCAGCGACTGCTGCGGGAGCGCCGCCCGGTGGGTCGGCCTGCTCCGTTGTGTCGGGGTTCGTCAAGGTCTGCTGGGCCCTCCTGTCCTGGGTTCGCCGCTGGCGGTCCGTAGAGACGGTCCGCCGGGCAGCCGCGAGATCATAGCACGCGTCGCCGACACGCTCCGTCGCGCCGTTGCGATGCCACCTGGAACGTCGCTGGACGCGGAGCGAGCCGGCCCCGCGTGGAACCGGCTCGCATGAGTCCTGGCAGTGGCCTATTTTCCGCACCCGGTTGCCCGGGGAGTATCGTCGGCGCTGCGGCGTTTCACTTCCGTGTTCGGGATGGGAACGGGTGGTTCCACCGCGCTCTAACCACCAGGACTGTGCAGTATGCGGCGCGACGGGCGGGCGAGCAAGACGGCCCAGCCACGAGAGGGGCAAGCGATGGCGCGCAGCGAAACCGCGCAGGTCTTCTGGCCCTACATCAGGCACTCGATCGAGGGCATCATCGGCGCGCTCTCCGACCTCGAGGAGGCGGGCGTGCCGCTCGACTGGCGCCCTCCGGCCGCCGGCGCGAACAGCGTGTACGTGCTGGCCGCGCATGCCCTGGGCGCGACGGAGCACCGGCTGCTGGATGTGCTCTGCGGGATCGAGGTCGACCGCGATCGGGAGGCGGAGTTCGCCGCCGCCGTTCGCTCCGCGAGGGTGATCGAGGACGAGTGGCGCGCCCTCTCGGCCCGCATCGCCCCGGCGCTCGAGGAGCTCACCGAGGCAGACCTCGCGGCACTGAGGCGCCATCCACACCGGGGTGAGATCAGCGGGCTGCAGATGCTGATCGTGGTCGCGCGGCATATGGCGGAGCACGCCGGTCAGGCGGAACTCACACGGGACCTCGCGCTGGCGGCGGCCCGGGGCTGATCGGGTTGCGGACGCAAGACGGGCGCAGCGGCTGCTGCGCCCGTGTCATTGCTTGGTAGCGGGAGAGGGATTCGAACCCCCGACCTTCGGGTTATGAGCCCGACGAGCTACCACTGCTCCATCCCGCGACGATTCCGGATTGCTCCGGGTCCGGTCCAACCGGCCTAGCGGTCAGTATAGCGGCTCCGGAGGTCCGGTTGCGGGCGCCCGGGGGGCGTCCGCCGGAAGCTGAGCGTGACGGTTGCGGCGGGAACGGCGGGGAATGCGGAGGGCGCCTGACGAAGGGTCAAGCCCTCGACCATTAGTACCACTCAGCTGCACGCATTACTGCGCTTCCACCTGTGGCCTATCAAGCGGGTAGTCTTCCCGCGGTCTTACCTGGTTAACCCAGTGGGAGGCCTCATCTTGGAGTTGGCTTCGCGCTTAGATGCTTTCAGCGCTTATCCGTTCCGGACTTGGCTACCCGGCAATGCCCCTGGCGGGACAACCGGCACACCAGAGGTCCGTCCACCCCGGTCCTCTCGTACTAGGGGCAGCGCTCCTCAAGCCTCCTACGCCCACAGCGGATAGAGACCGAACTGTCTCACGACGTTCTGAACCCAGCTCGCGTACCGCTTTAATGGGCGAACAGCCCAACCCTTGGGACCTGATTCAGCCCCAGGATGCGACGAGCCGACATCGAGGTGCCAAACCCTGCCGTCGATATGAACTCTTGGGCAGGATCAGCCTGTTATCCCCGGGGTAGCTTGTATCCGATAAGCCACGGCCCTTCCACTCGGGACCGTAGGATCACTTTGGCCGACTTTCGTCCCTGCTCGACATGTCCGTCTCGCAGTCAAGCCCCCTTATGCCAATACACGCGTCGGGTGATTGCCATCCACCCTGAGGGGACCATTGCGCGCCTCCGTTACCTTTTGGGAGGCGACCGCCCCAGTCAAACTGCCCACCAGGCGCTGTTCCCATGCTTGCTCACAGGTTAGGAGGACAAACCTGGAAGAGTGGTATTTCACTGTTGGCTCCCCGCCTCCCGAAAGAGACGGTTCACAGCCTCCCACTTATCCTACGCAGTCCAAGTCCGGCCTCCAGCGCCAAGCTGCAGTAAAGCTCCACGGGGTCTTTTTGTCCGGCTGCGGGTAGGCCGCATCTTCACGGCCAGTTCAATTTCGCCGAGTCCTTCGTTGAGACAGCGCCCAGATCGTTACGCCATTCGTGCGGGTCGGAACTTACCCGACAAGGAATTTCGCTACCTTAGGACCGTTATAGTTACGGCCGCCGTTCACCGGGGCTTCGGTTCGCGGCTTGCACCGCTCCCCTTAACCTTCCGGCACTGGGCAGGCGTCAGCCCCTATACATCCGCTTACGCGTTCGCAGAGACCTGTGTTTTTGTTAAACAGTCGCCTGGGCCTGCTCTCTGCGGCCCCAGCCATGCTCAGGACGCGAAGTCCTTTACCGGCCGGGGCGCTCCTTCTCCCGAAGTTACGGAGCGAGATTGCCGAGTTCCTTAACGAAGGTTCTCTCGATCACCTGACGGTACTTACCGCCGCCCACCAGTGTCGGTTTGCGGTACGGGCACCGCGGTTGCTCGGCAGCGAGGCTTTTCTTGCTGGCATGGACTCAACCGGGTCGCTTTGACTGACGTCTCCGCTTCTCTCCAGCCCTCCGCTTGACCCGGGGGCGGATTTGCCTACCCCCGGACGCCTACGGCTGAAGAACGGACCATGTCCAATCGGCCCGCCCAGTCTATCCTTCCAGGTCACCCCTCCTGCCTCGAACGCAGCCGCGGTGGGGCAGGAATACTAACCTGCTGTCCATCGCCTACGACTCTCGTCCTCGGCTTAGGCCCGCCTAACCCTACGCGGATAAACCTTGCGTAGGAACCCTCGGGCTTACGGTGTCCCGGTTTCTCACCGGAATTACGCTACTCATGCCGACATTCTCACTTCCGCGCGCTCCACCGGAGGTCACCCTGCCGGCTTCACTGCTGCGCGGAACGCTCCCCTACCGACCGCTCCCCCGAGGGGGTGCGATCCCCTGGCTTCGGCACCATGCTTGAGCCCCGTTACATTGTCGGCGCCCGATCACTCGACCAGTGAGCTGTTACGCACTCTTTCAATGATGGCTGCTTCTGGGCCAACATCCTGGCTGTCTTTGCGACCGGACATCCTTTCACACTAAGCATGGATTTAGGGGCCTTAGCCGAGGGTCTGGGCTGTTTCCCTTTCGACAACGAAGCTTAGCCCCCGCTGTCTCACTCCCGTATTCTTATGCACTGGCATTCGCGGTTTGGATGGGTTTGGTAAGCGGTAAGCCCCCTAGCCCAACCAGAGCCCTACCTCCAGTGCACATCACACGAGGCTGCGCCTAAACGCATTTCGGGGAGAACCAGCTATCTCCTGGTTCGATTAGCATTTCACCCCTACCCACAGGTCATCCAACCACTTTGCAACGTAGGAAGGTTCGCGCCTCCACGAGGTCTTACCCTCGCTTCACGCTGCCCATGGGTAGCTCACCAGGTTTCGGGTCTGCATCCCGCGACTGAAACGCCCTGTTCAGACTCGCTTTCGCTCCGGCTCCGCGACTCCCGTCGCTTAACCTTGCCACGGAACGCAACTCGTCGGCTCATTCTTCAATAGGCACGCCGTCACCCGGCTTGCACCAGGCTCCGACTGCTTGTAGGCACACGGTTTCAGGAACTGTTTCACTCCCCTCCCGGGGTGCTTTTCACCTTTCCCTCACGGTACTGGTTCACTATCGGTCGTTACGGGTATTTAGCCTTGGGAAGTGGTCTCCCCGGATTCCCACGGGATTTCTCGTGTCCCGTGGTACTCAGGATCCCGGCGGGAGCCGCACGAATTTCGCCTACGGGGCTCTCACCCCCTCTGGCGGACCGTTCCAGGTCCTTCGGCTATCCGTGCCGGCACTCCCGTGTCGCCGGTCCTACAACCCCGCCCCCACAAGGGGGACGGTTTGGGCTAC